>JBDTUT010000005.1:0-154810 GCA_040007515.1 Acidobacteriota bacterium
ACTTACGACCTGATGATTACAAATCAACTGCTCTACCAACTGAGCTACACCGGCTGATGAGGAGTTGCGGCGGGTTTGCCGCAAACGAAAATACTAGCAAATGGCTGGTTGAGTTTGCAAATCGGTCGCTCCCGCGATCGGCCCGACGGCTCCCGCGATTGGTGTTTAACAATGAAAATAGTTGTTGACTGGATGTTTAACGGCGAGTTACGATAGAACCTGCCCAAATGGGCCGACAATTCCTGCCATTATTTCCGATATGCAAGAATCCCGGTATCGGGCATCAATTTGAAAAGGAGAATATTGTGAACTTCCAAAGATTTTCTACACGAGCCGTTTCGGCTTTTGCAATCGTTGCTGCTTGCGCGGCGATGTCCCTCGGCCAGGCTAAACCGAGGCCGCGGCCGGTGGAAGCTCCGATCCCACCATATACCCGCCTCATGCCTCCACCCGTTAACATGACGGTAGCAGAGAGAAACAATCTTTACTGCGCCGGCTACGTTCAGAACAGCCCGATCGACACGGGCCGCACGATCGTCGGCGCCGTCGATGAGCAGGACGGATATATCTATTCGGGTAACGACGTGTTTTACGTTAACGCGGGCGCCAGCTCCGGGGTTCAGGTCGGCGACGTAATGAGCGTCATTCGACCGCGCGGACAGGTAAAGACGCGTTGGACGAAAAAGGGGCATTTGGGCAATTTCATTCAGGAAGTCGGCTCGGTCGAGATCATCCGGGTGAAACAGAACGTCTCCGTCGCCCGCGTCAAAACTTCGTGCAGTTCGATATTACTTGGCGACATTGTTCAGCCGAGCCAGGTCCGCGTCAGCCCGATGTACACACAGCGTCCGGCGCTCGACCTTTTCGCCGACCCGTCGGGCAAAGCGACTGGACGCCTCTTCATGGCGCGCGACGGTGTTGATATGATCACCCGCGACAATATCGTGTACGTAGACCTCGGTGCCGAAGACAACGTGCAGGTCGGCGATCATCTGACGATATTTCGTCCGCTCGGCACGGGAAATCTGTTCCATTCGAATGAGAACGAGTCGGTTTCCGCTCGCAGCGACGGCTTCGAAAGCGAGCAATACCACGGCGGCAAATTCTCTAATCAGACGGCTCGCAAATCCGGCGCTCAGTCACGCGGCAAGGTCGTCACCACGAACAGGGCCAAAGAAGGCCGGCCGAACGATTTGCGGAAGGTCGTCGGCGAAATGGTCGTACTGAACGTCAAGGAACGAACAGCGACGGCCGTGATCACCCGGACCGCTCAGGAGATCCATCCCGGCGACTGGGTCGAAGTGCAGTAGCTTCCACGTCTAAGTTATTTGCGAATAGTGGCCGTCCGAACAGTCCTAGGTTTCGCACCGGCGGTGCCGATAGAAAGTAGTCAGATCTGAAACGTCTGTAATACGTTTCATCTTAGAACAAAGCACTGAAGGGGCGAAAGAATTATTCTTTCGCCCCTTCAGTGCTTTGTTCGCTTATTTGAACCTCACCAGACGTTTCACATCTGGCTACTTTCTCGTGACGGCTTCGCCGTTTTTCTTGAATTTTCCAAAAACGTCTTTCTGACTATTCCGCGGAACTTGCCGCCGGTAAAGTGCCCGCTTTGTTGCGCTCGCGGTAAAAGTACGAGAGGTATTCGTACATCGACCAGCACGCCAGCACGACCGCGACCCAGAGAGCTCCGCGACCGACGAGATAGCCGAAAACGCGCCAGTCGGCGGTTGTTAGGCTGAGCGAAGACAGGTGAGAAAACGCCGTTTGAACTTCGCCGACTTCCCAAAAGCGGAATGTGGGATATTCCATTCCGAAATTAGACACCGGCGGCGGGCCCGCGGCTGCGGCAATGAGCAAGGCGACGATCGCGACGCACTGTGCCCACATTTTCAGCTTGCCGCTGTTCTTGGCCTGGATGATTATTCCCTCGGCAGCGGCGACCGACCTCAGTCCGGTGACAATAAACTCGCGCCCGAGGATTATGACGACCGCCCACGACGGAGCGAGATGCTTCTCGACAAGCACGATCAGTGCGGCTGAAACGAGCAGCTTGTCCGCGATCGGATCGAGAAACTTACCGAGCGTCGAAACCTGGTTGCGTTTGCGGGCGATATGGCCGTCGAGGATGTCGGTGAAAGACGCGATGAGAAAGATGATTATCGCCAGAACATAGCCGCTAATGCCGAGCCATTGGTCAGAGATCGGCGTCAGCAAAACGACGACCATGAGCGGGATGATCGTGATGCGGGCAATCGTAAGATAATTCGGCAGATTCACGGCTGCGTACAGTGTATGTGCTAAGACTTGAGACTTCAAACATGAGAGTTGCCTCACAGACAATTTGTGATCTCGTCAGTATCGATCACATTAACCACTGACGCCGAGAAAGGGCGAAAAGAAGATCTTTTCGCCCTTTCTCGGCCGATTGTTTTTTGGAACGCACCGGACGATTCACGACCGGTCGTTTTAGTAGATCAACTTTAAGGAAGAAATCCCAAATTCGACGTGGTGAAATTGCCGATGTTGGGGAAGACCGCGGCCTGGTCGGCATCCGCGAGGCCGTACCATTTTGCGAGGGTCGCGGCGTACTGGTCGACGGACGTCGTCGGTATCCAGCGGCCTTTTGCGCTCGTTCCGTTATCGGTGTCGTCGGGTGCGCTTGTGCCGACCGAGAGCGTCGGGAACGGCGTGCCGTTCGAACCGTTGACGCCGTAAAAATCGCCGCCCGCGACCGAACCGCCGATAGCGAACATATGGTTCCCCCATGCGTGGTCAGTGCCGACGCCGGCACCCGTTCCCGCCGGGATGAACGTGCGTCCGAAGTCTGACAGCGTGAAAAGCGTCACGTCGTTCTGGGTGCCCTGAGCGGTCATTTCATCGTAAAACGCGCGTACGGCCTGGCTGAACTGCTGCAAGAGCGTGGTCTGGCCGGTGAGCTGGAAGGTATGCGTGTCGAAACTGCCGACCTGCACGTAAAATATCTGCCGGTTGATGTTCAGGTCAAGACGCTCCTTGACCAATCGTGCGACCTGTTTTAACTGCAGTCCGATGCTCGACGTCGGGAACGCGACGGTCACTTCCTGCGTCGACGAAAGTGCACTGTTCGCCTGCATCGCGAGATCGGTGACGTGGCTCGCCGCGTTGATGTAGTTCGGACTGAGGTCGTAGGTTCGAAGCTGGTTGAACGATGTGAGGCGTGCGGGGCCGCCGGTGTTCGTAAAACCGCTTGGGTTGAGGACATTGGCCAACGACGTACTGGCGTTGTTGATCGCAAGCGGAAGCGTCGTCTGTCCGGCGGTGAAGAGCTGTGCTCCGGAGATCGATGTGATCATCGGCAAGAGGCCGGTCGGGTTGCTCGCGGCGTTCATTTTATCCGCGACGCGTCCGCCCCAGCCGGAGAACGACTGGCCGTTCGAAATGCTTGTCTGCGACTGATTGACCTGATCGGAGTGCGAGAAAAGCTGATACGGCTTTTGCACAGTTCCGTTTTGGTAGGTCGTTTTCGTCATCGGCTTAACGAGCGTCCCGCAGTTCGGAACGATCGCCATTTTGCCCTGTGCCCAAAGTTCGTGGATGCCGTTGTTGATGCCGCCGGCCGCGAGCGGGCCGAGATTCGGGTTTAGCCCGTAGGTCAGGCCGCCCATCCGCGGCACCGCGATCGGCAGCAGTTGCGCCTGCGGGATCGCGAGTCCCTGAGCGGAACGGGCCGCGCTGTACACGCCGTAGTTGCTGATGGTGGCGTCGCTGTGATTCGGGATGACGACGTTGTTGCCGTCGTTGCCGCCGGCCATATAGACGAGTACGAGTGCCTTGTACGCACCGCCGCCTTCGGGTGAGGCGTCGTCCATTTTTTGAGCGAGTGCGCTCATCATGCCTAGATGCTGCATCTGCGTCGCGAGTGCTGCCATGCTCAGGGCACAACCGGATTTTTTGAGAAAGTCTCTACGTGTTTCTTTCATGATCGTTACCTCTGAATTTGGTACTGCGACGAAGTCGCGACAAGATAAACGGCCGACTGTGCACGGGCCGCCGGATTAGTGCTTGCGATGGACGTGACAGCCGTCAATATCGAGCTGCGCATCTGGGCCGACATCGTGTTGTGCATCATCCGTTCGTTGAGGGCATCGAGCAAGCGATTGCAAGTCGGATCGGCTGTGGCGAGCGCGGTCATCTCGCTGAAATCGAGCTTGGTTCCCGCGGGTGCGTTCTCGCTAACGGCGATCTGGCTGTAGACCATCGAGTTGCCGAGATTGGCTCGGCCGATAGATGTGCTGGTCGTCATGATCGCGAACTCCGGGCCGGGAAGCGACGTTCCGGGAATAACGTAATCGGGCGGATAAAAATTGAATACCGTCGGTGACGTGAACGTGCTCTGGCCGATGTTCGCGGAGAGATTATTTATCACTCCGTCGCTCGGCCCGCCGAGGCTGGCCGACTTTACGTCGAACCTGCGGGCGAGGTTTGTGACGAGCTGAACGGGCTCGCGAAGCTTTCCGTAATTCGGGTCGGTCTTGACGTCGCCGCGCGCTTCCGGATCGAGCAGGATCGCTTTGACGACGGCCCGCATATCGCCGCGCACGCCCAAGCCGTTGTTGTTGAATACCGCCGCGATACGGCCGACGAAGGCCGGCGTCGGGTTGCTCGTTACCAATTGCTGGATCAGATACTTGCTGACGAACGGGCCGACGTTAGGATGATTGAAGATGTTATCGAGCGCCATGTCGAGCTCGGTCGCTCCGTTCAGGTTTACCGGAATAGTCTGGTTCACTGCGTTCGGATAGGACAGGAGTGTCTTAGCCGTAACATCGTGGTTTGTCTGGTTCAGGATTAGCGGATCTTTGTAATTGACGATGCCGGGCTGCGAACTCGGGCACGTCGTGTTGCAGAACGTCCAGCCGGTCATCACCTTAGTGAGATTGTTGACCGTGTCCTGCGAATACGTCGGTATCGGATTGTTCGACGCGTCGCGCTGAAGCGTGCCGTCCTGGTTCAGCATGAACAGGCCGACGGTGAAAAGCTGCATAATCTCACGCGGGTAATTTTCGTTCGGGTTACCCTTCGTGCTTCGCGCCATGTCCAGGTAATTTCCCATACCCGGATTGAGCGTCATTTCCTTCATCAGCGTGCGGTAATTGCCGAACGCGTTCCTCGAAAGGATCTTGTAATAGGTGATCATCCAGCTTGCCTGCTGGGTGTCGACGCCCGAGACCACCCACATCTGGGCGAGAGCCCAAGCCACGCGGTGGCGAAGCTGCGTATCGCCGCCGTAAAGTGCCTCTGTGTAAAACCATTTCTGGACCGGATACATCGAGTAGTAATCGCGGCTGCAGAGGCGATAGAACGTCGAGCCGTCGGACGGGCCGCAACCCAACGTGACGTCGTTCTGATTCGTCGATTTGAGCGGAAGGTCGGGGTACGGATTGTTGAGCGACGGGTACTGAGCATCGAGCTGTTCGGCGAGCCACGTTCGTAACCCGATACGTCTGATCCGCTGATCGATAGCGACGGTCGGGCCGAAAGTTGCCTGCTCGAGAAATCGTTTGCGGTCGCCTGAAAACGGATAGCCGCCGCCGTAATCCGCGTCCGGCACGCCGCTGAACGCCTTCGAGCCGGAAACCGCTTTCAGTGTTCGCGAGATCGTTGTTTTCGGCGTAGAACCCAACGGCATCGGAACCGCACCCGGATCGTCCTTTATTGCTCCGCCCGTGACACCTAAGCCGAGACGCGCACGGTTGCTCGTCAACCCGCGCCACGTGAGCGCGATGAGAAGGTCGCCGTCAGCCGTCGGCGGCTCCCAAAATCCCGCCTCGTCGCGAAGCAGAACAGTGATCGCATACAGGCCGTCTTCCTTCATCGGTTGAATATCTACTACCGCAAACAGATAGTGGCGTCCCTTTGCATCTTCGGCGTCGATGCGAAAAGCGTTTGCGACTTCGCCGTCCATCAGAGCGATATTCGTGACATAGAGCGTTGCCTTCGAATTCGGAGCGAACGCCAATTGACCCGAAACGGGAAGCGGTGTCCTTCGTGAGAGGTTCGCCCGCTGCACGAGAGCACGTGTCGAGTCGTATTCGGTCAAAAGCACCGGCGTTGGTGAATTGGGATCGGGATCGTACTGACCGAAGGCACCAAGGACAAGTAACAAAACGGTCATCAAAGACGCGATGAGATTACGCCGCGTTCTGACAAAGTTCGAGTTGTGCATTCAAAGTTCCTCCTGAAGGCTGAAGGTCACGTCGTTACAAAAAGGCTTATCGCGGGAAACGCGAAAAAATGGACGGCTAATGCGGGATCGTTCAAGGCGTACTACGACACCTGATTCAGATAAATCGTTAATCCACGCAACATTTAAGTTTATTTAATAACCCGGATAAAGCTCGGGGCCGTTCGTTTGAAGACTTAGACGAAAACGAACGGCGATTGGTCTGTAAATTGTAGACGTTTGAAAAGATTTTAGCTAGAGAATAAAATCGGCTGAATGCCCGCAACCCTATACATCGAAAAGCCGGAAACTTTCAGCTTCCGCCACACTATCTGCAGCCACGGCTGGTACGACCTCGCGCCGTTCGAGATAGACCGTGAAAATTTCAGTCTGACCTACGTGTTTGCACGCGGCCCGAAAGGGAATCCGATCGCCGGCACCATTGTCGAAGAAGGGGCAAAATTGAGGATCGACCTGCCAACGAGCAAATTCGACGAGGCCGGTATTTTGCGGGACGTGGCCCACGTGCTGCGTTTGGACGACGACATCGATCACTTCTATGAAACGATCGCCGGCCATGAACGCCTCGCCTGGGTCGCCGAAAAGAGCGCCGGACGCCTTTTGCGTTCTCCGACCGTTTTCGAGGACCTTGTTAAAACGCTGTGCACGACGAATTGTTCGTGGAGCCTGACGAAAAAGATGGTCGAAAACATCGTCAGCAAATTGGGTGAGACGGACGGAAAATGCAGATACGCTTTTCCGACCGCCGAGGCGATGGCGGCGGCCGACGAAGACTTTTACCGCAGCGAAATAAGGTGCGGCTACCGGTCGCCTTTTTTCGCTGAACTCGCGGGAAAGGTGAGTTCAGGGGAAGTGCAGCCGGAGCTTTGGCTGACGTCCGATCTTCCGACGCCTGAGCTGAAGAACGAGATAAAACAGCTCAAAGGATTTGGCGATTACGCGGCGGAAAATCTGCTCAAGCTGCTCGGGCGTTACGACGGACTGACGCTCGATTCGTGGCTGCGGGCGAGGTTTTACGCGACGCACAACCGCGACAAAAAATGCGACGACAAAAAGATCGAGCGTCATTATGCCAAATTTGGCAAGTGGAAGGGCCTGGCGATCTGGTGCGATATGACCGAAACGTGGTTTGACGAGCGCTTCTGAATGCAGTTCTTGAAGCGTGAGTGTACGCGGTCCGAGTGACGGTTAATGACTTTTGTCACTGTCGCGATCGAGGAAACGCTCTTGGTAGACGACATTGGGCAGCGTGCGATCGAGCAAGCTATTAAGCCCACTCCGCAGTAATAAAAAAAGCACCGGCGAATTCCGGTGCTTTTTCGCTGGTAGATCGACACAGCTTTCATTCTTTTGTTTCAGAGGCCACGACCGCTAGCCGGTTAACGGGGAAAACAGCCTCGACAAACTGGAGATGAAGGCGTTTCCGTTTGTCGTCGCTTTCCTGACAGTTGCATACCACCGCAAGTCCCGAAAAGTCGTACTTCTCACTGATGAATTTCACGCGGTCGCCGACGTTGACGTCCAGCGTCGTCAGCACGGCAGCTCCGCTGCGGCTGATATTCTCGGCGATCGTCCGCTCACCGCTCACAGCATCCTTTTTGGAATCGACAAGCGCGAGATATAGCTCCACTGTCGTCCAGTAACGCATGTCCCGGCGTTTTTTGAAGACGCCTTTTGTCTCGGTCACCTTCCAGAGCCCGTCCGGCCCCATGCCGCTGATTCGGTAACTCGTATTCGGATCCTTCTTATAGCTCGCGGGACTGTCCTTTCCGACAAAAGCAACGCCAACCTGGAAACCCTTGCCGCTTTCGTTCGAGACTTCGTAGCAGTGCTGTACGAGGCCCCAGACGCGGTAAAGTTCTTTATCGTGATCGTACGACCGAAGGTGTGCGGGAAGCGGCATCATTAAATTGACGAGCCGGCCGACCTCGCACGGCCGCGCGAGAAAAAAGCCGGCGCCGCTGGCCGACACGCTGATAATATCCGCGACTTCCTTCCACTCCTTTGAGCTGTCTTCTTTAACTTTTACGACTGTGTATAACGACATTGACGTGAGATCCGCTTTTTGTTTCAGCAACTCGGTACTTGACGACATTTTCCCTCCGACGATCTTGTCCCCCCTCATTTTTTATCCGATCGATTGACCTCGGCCTATACGATGCCCTCAAGCGGAAAGAGCCTGTCGACGAACTCGAGGTGAAGGCGAATGATACCGTCATCTCCGATATGTTTGCCGCGAACGATCGATATGATCGTCATGTTGTGGCGCTCGCTCTTGACCCTGAGGAATGTGCCGACGTTTACGTTGAACGACGTGAACACCGACGCCCCGCCGAGGCTTACGTTCTCTGAAACGCTCACTTCGCTTGCTGCAACATCGCCGTTTTCGTCGAGGAGCTCGATAAGCAGCGATTCGGGTATCGCAAACCGCGTGTGGCGGCGCAGGTACGACGGCAAGTCGCTCTCGTCCGGATCGGGTTCAGCCTCGATCAGTTGCCACAGGCCTCCGTCCTCCCTGAGGGAGAGGTCATAAAGCTTAGACGGATCTTCGAGATAACTTTGCGGAGGATTTTTTCCTATGAACGCGACGCCGATCGCATATTGGTCGGTCGCCGGGTTGTCGCCGAGGCTGACGCAGCGGCGTACGAGGCCCCAAACACGGTATTGCGGCTCGAGATAGTCGTAGCAGCGCAGCTGCCGCGGCATCGGCACGCTCATCACGACCAGGCGGCCGCGTTTCACGGGCCTTTTCAGGTTAAATCCGGCACCGAATGCCGATATATCTTCGAGACGGGTTATCTCATTCCAGGCGAATTTTGCGTCGATCTGGACCTCTACACGTGTCGGGAGTGAAAGTTCATATCGCTGAATTCGGCGACTGTCCTTTTCTACAGTGGTTAGTGTCATTTCTAGGGTGTTGGAGCCGCGTATTTACGGGCATTTTGGGAAACTACCGGGTTGCTGGATAGATCGATTTTAGCGGGCTCTTGCAGGCGGTTGGCAAGTTGCTAAACAGGCGTTAAACCTGTAAAATAACCATATCATTAACGATGCATTTTTTCCAACTATTTTTTGCCCGCTTTTGTAATTTCACAAAGTCCAAATACGCAAAAATACAGCGTTTAGTTCAAATTAGGTAAAGATGGATTCACTAGTAGACCGCAACCAAATAAATATCGAAGACGAGATGCGCCGTTCGTATCTCGACTATGCAATGTCGGTCATCATCGGGCGCGCTTTGCCTGATGTGCGCGACGGCCTCAAACCCGTTCACCGCCGCATTCTTTTCGGAATGTTCGAGCAGGGAAATACGGCAGGCAAACCGTATCGCAAATCCGCCCGAGCGGTAGGCGACGTGATGGGTAAATACCATCCGCACGGCGACTCGGCTATCTACGAGTCGATCGTCCGCATGGCGCAGGATTTTTCGATGCGTTATCCGCTGGTCGACGGCCAGGGCAATTTTGGTTCGATCGATGGCGACAATGCCGCCGCCATGCGATACACCGAGGTTCGGCTCGCAAAGATCGCCAACGAGATACTCTCGGACATCGAAAAGGAAACGGTAGATTTTCAACCGAATTACGACGAGTCGTTGTCCGAGCCGAAAGTTCTGCCGACTAAAGTTCCGCTGTTGCTCGTTAACGGTTCGGAAGGTATCGCGGTCGGAATGGCGACCAAGATCCCGCCGCATAATCTTAACGAGATACTTGACGCCACGATCGCTCTGATCAAAAATCCCGCGATCACGGTCGACGAACTGATCAAGATCGTACCCGGCCCCGATTTTCCGACCGCCGGATTTATCTACGGCCGCGAAGAGATCCACCGTGCCTATCGCGAAGGCCGCGGCGTGCTGCAAATGCGTGCCAAAGCGGCGATCGACCGTGTAGGCCGCGGCGAACGAGAACGCGACGCAGTCGTCGTTACGGAAATTCCTTATCAGGTAAATAAAGCGCGTCTGATCGAAAAGATAGCCGAGCTTGTCAACGAAAAACGTCTCGACGGAATTTCCGAGATCCGCGACGAGTCGAGCCGTGAGGGAATCCGCGTCGTCATCGAGCTCAAGCGCGACGCGATACCGCAGGTCGTGCTCAACAAGCTCTACAAGCTGACGCCGCTGCAGAGTTCGTTCGGCATTATTAACATCGCGATCGTCGACGGCCAGCCGCGTCTGCTGAACCTGAAGCAGATGATCGAGGCGTTCGTCGAATTCAGACGAGAGGTCGTCAGGCGCCGCACCGAGTTCGAGCTTCGCAAAGCACGGGCGCGTGCACACATCTTGGAAGGCTTGAACAAGGCGATCGACGCTCTCGACTACATCATTCCGCTTATCCGCAACTCGCGGGCGGTCGATGAGGCCAAATCGTGGCTAACAGGCAACCTCGCGACCGTCGGCGAAGTGAAAACGTGGCGCGGCATCTCGACCGAGACAACCATTTCGTCGTTTCTAAAAGAACTCGATAAGGTTGTTGCGGTACTTTCTTTCTCCGACATTCAGGCGCAGGCGATTCTCGACCTGCAGCTTCGCAGATTGTCGGCTCTCGAGCGTCAGAAAATTCTCGACGAGTACGAAGCGATCATCAAGCACATTGCGGAACTCGAGAACATTCTCGGGAACGACGCCGTGCTTTTCCAGGTCATTACGGAAGAACTGCAGGAAGTTAAAAAGAACTTTGGCGATGCTCGTCGTACGGTCATCGTCGACGCCGGCGTCGAACTCACTATCGAAGACCTGATCCCGGACGAAGACGTCGCGATCACGGTGACCAAGGCGGGATACATCAAACGCACGCCGGTCTCGACCTATTCGCGTCAGGGCCGCGGCGGCAAAGGCAGGCTAGGTGCAACGGCGAAGAACGAAGATTTTGTCGAGCATCTGTTTATTGCTTCGACGCACGCATACTTGATGATCTTCACCGACGACGGCCAGGTGTTCAAAATGAAGGTGCACGAGATTCCCGAAGGTGCCGCGGCGACTCGCGGAAAGGCGGTCGTCAACCTCGTCCAACTCTCGAGCGAACGCAAACTTGTGGCCGTGATGGCGGTTCGCGACTTTGAGGAAGAAGTGTATCTGACGATGGTCACCAGGCATGGCGTCATCAAAAAGAGTTCGCTGTCTGATTACCAGAACATTCGAGCTACGGGCATCAACGCCATCAACATCGACGAAGGCGACGAACTGCTCGATGTCATCCGCACGGACGGTAAAAAGCAGATCTTTATTGCGACGCACGACGGTATGGCCGTTAGGTTCAACGAATCGGAAGTTCGCCCGATGGGCCGCGTCGCCCGCGGCGTCCGCGGCGTAAATCTGCGAAAAGGCGATTTCGTCGTTTCAGTTTGTGCCGTTTCGCTCGAAGGGCACGAAAAGATACTATCCGTATCTGAAAAAGGCTTCGGCAAACAGACTGTGGTCAACAGCTATCGCCTGACGAAACGCGGCGGACTCGGCGTCATCAACATGAAGACGACCGATAAAACCGGCAAAGTGGTTGCGGCGTTCCCGGTCGAGCCCGACAGCGAGATCATGATAATCACGCAGCAGGCGAAACTGATCCGACTCGCCGTCGACAAGATACGCAACACGGGCCGCAGTGCACAGGGCGTAATGCTAATTCGCACCGGTGAGGACGACCTCGTCACAAGCGCATCGCTCCTTGCGATCGCGGACGAAGACGACGAATAATCGGTCACAGGTCAGAACCACCTGCGTAAGCGGGTGGCATTCAACATCGCCACAAATCAAGTGGCAAAAAAGGCGAGCTGCCCGGGCAGCTCGCCTTTTTATGTTTCGACCCACGCGAGTGGTTTCGTTGACTCGTCCGCCGCGTCCCGACCACCCGCTTACGCAGGTGGTTCTGACCTATCGAATAGAGTTGCGCTTTCTGCCCTGGCAGGCATCGAAATGCCGAAGTGCTCGTATGCATGGCGTGTTGCCATGCGCCCGCGAGGTGTGCGGTTGAGAAAACCGATCTGGAGCAGATACGGTTCGATGATCTCCTCGATCGAATCGCGTTCTTCCTGCAATGAAGCGCACAGCGTGCCAACTCCGACCGGCCCCCCGTCGAACTTCTCGATGATCGTGAGCAGCAGCTTGCGGTCGAGTTCGTCGAGGCCGTAGGTGTCGACCTCCATCCTATCAAGTGCACTGTTCGCGACGTGTTCGGTTATCTTGCCGTCGTGGTCGACCTCGGCGAAGTCGCGCACGCGCCGCAGCAAACGATTAGCGATACGCGGCGTCCCGCGTGAGCGGCGTGCGATCGCGTTTGAGCCTTTCTTATCCACCTCGACGCCTAAAATTCCGGCTGAGCGTTCGACGATCTTCTGCAGCTCGTCGACGCCGTAAAAATCAAGGTGAAAGATTATACCGAACCTTCCCCGCAGCGGCGCCGTGATCATCCCCGGCCGCGTCGTCGCACCGACCAATGTAAACTTCGGCAGCTCAAGCTTGATCGACCGTGCGGCCGTGCCCTGGCCGATCATGATGTCGAGATTGTAATCCTCCATCGCCGGATAGAGAATTTCCTCGATCGCGGGATTCAGGCGGTGGATCTCGTCGATGAAGAGAACGTCGCCTTCTTCGAGATTGGTCAGTATCGCGGCGAGATCGCCCGCTTTTTCGATGATTGGCCCGGCGGTCGATTTCAAGGTCGAGCCCATCTCGGTCGCAACGATATTCGAAAGCGTCGTCTTGCCGACGCCCGGTGGACCGGTCAGCAAAATGTGATCGAGAGCCTCGCGGCGTTTCAGCGCCGCCGTCATAAACACGCGCAGGTTATCCTTGACCTTTTTCTGGCCGATATAATCGCTGATCTGCGCCGGCCGCAGCGACAACTCGAACCGCGTTTCTTCGTCGCTAACACCGGTGTCTTTTATGTCGATTGCCGAAGCGTTTTCCATTGAATGTGTGAATAAGATTGTCGTTTAGTTCTATCAATTAGCAAAGTACTGTTTTTCCACGGCGCGTCTTTTCTTTTGTAAGGACTCGATGTCCTTACTATTCGATAAATACTTTACGAAGAGTTTCGGGTAGTCGATTCCAAAATCACGATCCGGTGAAACATAAGAAAGTCTTTCCAAAACTAGTTTCTTCTCCGCCTCCGAGGTGCTTTGTTCTAATCGTAAAAGATCCTTACTGACCTCAAAAAGTAACAATCCATACTCGGACTCATCATCAGAAGAAGGGTTCGACTTGTATTTTGCAAAATCGAATACCGATTCGGCTGAAGAAGTATATCTGCTAGGCAAATTCGTGTTACTGGAAATGTAGCTGAGCTCCGTGGGCCGGACTTCGACTCGGACGCGGCCGTCCTTCGTCGCGTCAGACATATATTCAGGATACCTTGCGATAACTCGGACATTAGTACCGATAGGAAATGAGGTCTTGATCTCGTCGGGAGACCTCCCCGAGATGGAACAATCCGACCAAAGCTGGAAGGAGAAAATTTCGAAAACGGTTTTCGGGATTTGAGGAGTGAAAACACTAGATCTCAACTTTACAAGCAAACCAACGATCGTTTTCTCGGGTGCTTTGTTTCCGGCAGATGCGATGGCACTGTCAGCGTTCGCTGCTCGATCGGCTCGATTTGGGTCGAATGGCGTCGGCTCTGTGTAGCCTATAACCTCGCCGATGAAGACGTACTGATGGTCGTCAAATTTGATCGAAGGGGAAATGCCCAATGAACAGGCAAAGTTCGGGTTTACTACGACAAGCAGGCCAAAAATGATAATGAAGATAAATTTTGCCATAACGTGTCTTACAGAAGCGAGACAAACAAATGATCAAAGCAGTCCTTTGTTATACAGCGACAAAACGTCCATCGAAAGTGCGACTGAACAGTGGAGAATAAGGCCCAGCAATATGCTGCCGCTGCGGTAACTTAGCCATCCCAGGAAAATGCCGGCGACGATCGCGGCGAATGTTTCGGCCGGCGGCTTGCCGAAATGGATCATGCAGTACGGGACGGTCATGACAAAGATCGCGTATTTTCCGAGTGCCGGTTTCAGGCTGTTGATCAGGAAACCGCGAAAAAAGAATTCGAGCCCGAAGAACTGCGTGAAATAGATTAATTCCCAGATCACCAGCGTCCACCCGATGTACGGCGCGTCGTTATGGATGTGCAGGAACGGGTACTTCGTCGAAAAGCCGGACGTCTGGGAAACGATGCAGACGATCGGAAGCATCACCGCGAGGCACGCTGCGAGCAATTTCCAAAATCCGTTCTCGACGCCGAACGCGAGGCCGAAATCCGAGACACGTTCCTTATAAACAAATTTGATCGCGGCCGCCGGCAATACAAAATAAAAGATCGTAACGATCGCCACCCACCAGCCGAGAGCGGGCAGATTGCTTTCGGGCGAGTACGCGATGTAATTACCAAACGATTCGACCGCTGTCCCGCGCGTTGCCGCGGCGAGAACGTCGGGATTTTTGAGGTAATAAATACTCGAAAGCCCGAACGCCGCGTACACGAGTGCAAATATCGCCTTTCGGTCAAGCGTGGACAGATCGTCCTTAAACTGTTCAAAGATCGATGTCATCGCGGGAATACTATTTCGCCAGACGCTGCAGCGCCGCACGCAGCAATTTCTGCACGGTCATTTCCGTCCCGTCTTTGGCAGATTGCTGCAAAGCTTTGTCCGCCGCGTTTCGCTGATAGCCGAGATTGACGAGAGCAGACAGGGCATCTTCGAACACGTCGTCGACAGACGGAGCGGTTCCAGCCGTTCCACCGGTCGCGGTCGCAGATGCGCCGCTCGCCAATGATCCGACCTTGTCGCGCAGCTCGATAACGAGGCGTTCCGCCGTCTTTCGTCCGACGCCCGGTATCGACGTCAGCCGCGCAAGATCGTCCGTGCGGATCGCGGCGATTATCTCGTCCGCGTTCATTCCGGAAAGCATCGTGATGCCTGATTTGGCGCCGATGCCCTGCACGGAGATCAGCTTCAGATACAGGTCGCGTTCGCGGGTCGTTTTGAAGCCGAACAACTGAAGCGCGTCCTCGCGGACGTGAGTGAAGATGCGCAGCTCGACGTCGGAGCCGGGTTCGCCCAGCTCATAGAATGTCGAAAGCGGGATCGTCACTTCGTACCCGACACCGCCGACGTCGACGATGACGGTATTAGCTTCTTTTTCGCGTAGTTTACCGGAAAGAAATGCGATCATTGTTTCACCCGTGAAACATGAATTGTAGTGGATTTGTCGTTTAAGAGCAACGGTCGAAACGGCATCGTCATCAATCAAACAGCCCGCACTTGCGAAGCCCGGTTCATTTTGGTTAATTAGAGTTGAATGAAATCTGAAAAGATATCCGAGCTGACAACCAACCGGCTGAGCGTTTATCTCCGATGCCTGAACGACCTGGCAGGCAGCGGCGCCACGACGGTCTCCTCGGAAAAGTTGGCAGAGACCTATCACCTGAACTCGGCGCAGATCAGAAAGGACCTGGCGAATTTTGGTGACTTCGGGGTACGCGGCGTGGGGTACGACATCGCTTCGCTGATCGAGAGGCTGACGTCGATCCTTGGACTAGATCAGCAGCATTTTGTCTGCATTATCGGAGCCGGCCGCCTGGGCACGGCGCTGGCCGATTACTACGATTTTAAAGGCACGAACTTTAAGGTTACCGCGCTGTTCGACGCCGATCGGTCGAAGATCGGGAAAAAAGTCGGCGAAATTAACGTATTTGATATAAAAGACTTTTCGGCGGTCGTTAAAAAAGATAAGATAGAAGTTGCCGTGATCGCCGTGCCTCCGAATAATGCCCAGCAAGTGCTGGAGCAGGTGACCGAGGCCGGTATTAAAGCGGTGATGAATTTTGCACCGGTTCCGTTGAAAGTTGTTGACAGCGTGAAGTTGAAAACCATCGACCTAACAACGTCGCTTGAAAGTTTATCGTATTTTTTGGCTGGTTCCGGCAGCAGTAACGGCAAGGAACTGAATCCATTTACCGATAATCGCCGTAAGTAGTATTAGTAGAATTAGAGAGGTAAATCTTATGTTGTATAAGGGAATATTTAAGCGGTTCTTTCCTTTTTTGTTAACATTTGCCGCCGGACTTTTTTTAGCCAGCTTTTTCGTATCTGTCGCGCTGCCGACCTTTCAGCGTTCGGAACGCTCGAACAGGCGGTTTGGCGAATGCAGACGCATGCAGTCTGAGTACGAACGGCTGCGAGACGAGAACGAGCGAATGAGAAGCCAGTTGGAATTTCACAATATGGCCGAGCATCCATCGGTGACGCTCGAGGTGCCGGCTCCTCCGCCACCGCCACGGGCTCCGCGGTTCAGATAATTTAGGTTTCTATTTACAGACGCCACAGGTTAACGCTCGTCGACGCGGTGTGTTAATCTGTGGTTTCTTTTTTTATGGACGAAGCCCGCGCACGCCAACAAATTTGCGAGATCGGAAAGCTGCTTTACGACCGAAGCTACGTTGTTTCGTCGGACGGTAATGTCAGCATTCGGCTGGACGAAAACCGAGTTTTGGCCACGCCGACGATGACGTGCAAGGGCCGCATGACCGAGGCCGATCTTGCGGTCACTGACATGGACGGCAAAACGCTTTCGGACAAAAAGGCTTCGTCCGAGCTGGCGATGCATCTTTTGATCTACAAGATGCGGCCCGACATTAAGGCCGTCTGCCACGCCCATCCGCCGCACGGGACAGCGTTCGCGGTCGCGGGGCTAGCGATCGACAAGCCGATACTATCCGAAGTGATCCTCACGCTCGGATGCGTGCCGCTGACCGATTACGGAACGCCGTCGACCGACGAACTTACCGAATCGATGAAGCCGTTCGTCGAGCACCACAACGCTCTTTTGATGGCGAACCATGGAGCCGTCGCGTACGGCGGCGATTTGTGGCAAGCGTTCGACCGGCTCGAAACGCTCGAACACACGGCTAAGATCGCCATTCTGGCAAAAGCTCTCGGCGGCGCGAACGATCTGCCCAAAGACGCGATCGAAAAGCTCATCAACATTCGCGAAAAGGCCGGTTATCTGACATCGTCGGCAAGATGCCAGGCGTGCGGTTACCTGCACGAAGCGGAGATCAGCTGTACGACGCCGTCGTTCAACGGTTCGAACGGTGCGAAAGTGTCGTTCACACGCGAAGAATTGATCGATCTTTTGAGCCAGGCAGCTAAATTGAGTTAAACTTACAGGACTTTCGAATTTCTCTACACCCAGGAGCAAAACTAAATGCAGGAAGCATTAGGAATGGTTGAGTGCAAAGGCCTCGTCGCGATGATCGAGGCGGCCGACGCGATGGTGAAAGCGGCGAACGTGCAGCTTGTCGGATATGAAAAGATCGGCGCAGGTTTCGTCACCGCGATCGTACGCGGTGACGTCGCCGCAGTCAAAGCCGCGACCGATGCCGGAGCCGCTGCCGCACGCCGTGTCGGCGAACTCGTCAGCGTCCACGTCATCCCGCGTCCCCACTCCAGCGTCGACGAAGCCTTGCCGATAGTAATGAAATAGCGGTCAGCGGTTAGCGGTCAGCGGTCAGAGTTTTCTGAAGCTGAATGCTGATAGCTGAGCGCCGAACGCTCAAAATGATAATCGGACGCATATTAGGTACCGTCGTTTCGACGCAAAAGGACGAGCGGCTGCTCGGCAAAAAGCTTTTGATCGTAAAGCCTGTCAATCTTGACGGCAGCGATCAGTCGAGCTACGTCGTCGCGGTCGACACGGTCGGCGCCGGTTTTCATGAAAAGGTGATATTGGTGAGCGGATCGAGCGCTCGGCTCGCCGAGGGAAATAAAGATTGCCCGGTCGACGCCGCGATTATCGGTGTGATCGACGAGATCGATTTTACGATTTAGGTTCTCGACAAATGCAAATAGCCCGCGTGATCGGAACAGTCGTATCGACCGTCAAGAATGAAGCTCTAGAAGGGCGAAAGTTTTTGATCGTACAGACACTCGATGCCGACCTGAAAGCGAAGGGAAACCCAACGGTCGCGCTCGACGCCGTCGGCGCGGGCGTCGGCGAGCTGGTCTTTTGGTGCAGAGGTAAGGAAGCGTCGTTCCCGTTCAAACGTGACGAAACGCCCACCGACTGCACGATCGTGGGTATTATCGATTCGGAAAGTCACGTTTATAAGAGTGGATAGTTGATAGTGGACAGTGGATAGCTAATGAGAAAAACTATCCACTGTCAGCTATTCACTATCCACTAACTCTATGCTCCTCGCCCGTGTCATCGGAAACGTCGTCGCAACGCAAAAGAATCAGCGTTACGAGGGGACGCGCATAATGTTGTGCAGGCAAATCACGCCGGAGGGCGACGACATGGATTACACATGCCTTGCTCTTGATTCGGTCAGTGCCGGCGAAGGAGATATCGTCCTCATCGCTCAGGAAGGCTGGTCAGCCTCGACCGCCGCGACGGGCAAACCCGGAGCCGCAATCGACTCGGCGATCGTCGGGATAGTCGACTATATTGACCTGCTTCCAAATCAGTAAGATGTCTCGATCCTCAACCGACAACCTCGCACAAAAGATCGCACGCATTCTCGAAGCCGAATCGGCGAGTGTCGATCTCGCATCAATTCAAGCCGGCATCGACAAGATCAGCGAACGCCTGGAAAGGCTCGAACGCGACCGCACAACTCCGCACTCCGCACTCGCCACTCCGCACGCGAAACATCCTTCGCAAGACAAGTTCGAGGTTGCCGAGGCGATTGCCGACCAGATCTTCGCTGGTATGCAAAAGGAAAAGGCCTGCACTTTCGAGCCAACCAAGCCATGCGACCACTGCTCAATGTGCAGTTCCCGCGGATTCTAGCCGGACCACCGGCAGCGACTGGACCGCCGGCAATGAGCGTGAAACGCGAAAAGGCGCCTGATCGGTCAGGCGCCTTTTCGTTTACACATTTCGCGTCCTCCGAGGACTCGTGCAAGCAAGGATGCTTGCGGTCCAGTCGTTGCCGGCGGTCCAGTCCTACCGTGCTGGTGCGGCGTTAGATGCCGGAGCCGGTGGTGCGGCCGGGGCCGCGGGGGCGTTGTTACGCCTGAGCGAGCCGGGGTCGCCGATGTCGGGCGCGGTACGGGACGCCGGATCAGCCTGGAAGAACGGCTCTTCCTTAAAGCCGAGCAAGCCGGCTGTCAACACTGCCGGGAACGAGTTTCGCGTTGTGTTGTACTCGGTCACGGTACCGTTGTAATCCGTACGCGCGACGTTGATTCGGTTTTCGGTTCCTGCAAGCTCGGTCTGGACATTCATGAACAATTCGTTCGACCTGAGCTGCGGGTAATTTTCCTGCAGGCTCAGAAGTCGCCCGATCGTTCCGCCGAAACTATTGTTGGCGTCAAGGACGGCCTGTTTTTGTTCGGGTGTTTTATCACCGTCGGCCGCGGCTCCGGGCGCTTGGGTGGCATTCAGCAAACGCGAGCGTGCTTCGGCAACCTGGCCGAAAACTTCCTGTTCCTGGACCGCCGACATCTGGGCCGCTTTTACAAGGTTGGGCACGAGATCGGCACGCCGTTGGAGCGAGCTTTCAACGTTCGCCCAACTTCCTTTTACCTTCTGCTGTTTCGCGGTCAGGTCGTTGTAGCTGCATCCGGTCATTCCGAAAGCCGCTATAAAGATCGTCACCGCTAAAATTGCTCTTTTCATCTGTCTTCTCCTTGGTTGTTAAGCGAAATCTGAAAAAACGCTGACAAATTAAACTCGACTTGAACTTATGTTATCCCAAAATGGCATCGACCGAGTCGATAACCTTTTCGATCTGCACGAGATATTCCCCAAATAACTGGTTGGCTTTCACTTCGTCAAGTTCGAAAGCAAAGTTGTCTTCGCGGATATTGAAGATCTTTTCGAACGGCAAAAAGTCGAGCCCGAGCTCGCTCGCCGTCATCGCCAAGACATCGTGTTTTTTCGCCGGCGGTTTCTTACCGTGTAATATCAGCACGGCCCGAAACAATGCGGCAAAGGTGGTCAGGCTCTGCGACATCAGGCGGCTCAAACCTTCGACAGAGCCGGACACCGCGATATAACTACGGCGAAGCTGCAGCAGTTTGCTGCGGAGCTCGTATTCGGCTTGATGTCGCAACGCACCATCTGTGATCTTTAGTCCCGCAAGAACATCGCTGCCGTACAGCACCTGTCGCGCCGCCTCCATCTGATGAAACTCGATCGGGAAAACATCCGCTGCGTTCTGCAGTTCGGATACCGTGAAATAAACCGGCACCGGATGCCCCATTTTTTGCCATTCGCGCGCCGTCGGATGAGCGTCCCGCAAGTCCTGTGGCGTGATCTCGTTCAACGCGACCAGCACGTTGTAATCCGATAGCTGCGGAACGAAATCGCCCGCCGCCGCCGAACCGTACAGAATCACAGACGCCAAATTCTTTCCATGCGTGCCGCGAAGATCGTCGATAAATGCGTCAAATTCATTTCTCATAAGCACTAAGAGTCCCGAGTCCCAAAAGTCCCAAGAGTCCCAAGTGGCGAGTTATCAAATGCTGCCGGCTGATTTGGAGCGGACTCGTCATTACCACAGTTCTCCCAGACTCGAGACTTCTGGGACTTGAGACCTCACACCTACCAGTCGCCTCCGGCTCCGCCGCCGCCAAAATCACCGCCGCCGCCGAATCCGCCCCAGCCGCCACCACCGCCTCCGCTTGAGCCGCCCCAGCCGCCCGATGACGAACTGCCGCCGGAATTGGCGATCATCGAGCCGATGATCCAAGGCAGAGCTGAAGCGAAACCGCCACCACCGCCGCCACCGCGCCCACCACCGCCGCCTCGCCGGCCGATATTCGAGATTATTATCAGCAAGATCAGCCCGACGATCAGCAAGCAGCAAAAGCCGCCCGAGAGAGAGCTGGACTGAGGGCGTCCGCCGGTGCCCGAAACCGGCGTTTCCGTTGCCGCGATGCCTGACGGAGCGCCGCCGCGCCGCTCGTTTATAGTGCGGATGTAGGCGTCGACCGTGTCGGCGATGCCTTTTGCGTAATTGCCCTTCTTAAATTCGGGAACCAGGAACTGCCGCTGGAGGCTGCCGGCGAGAGCGTCGGGCAGCTCGTCTTCGAGATTGCGGCTGACCTGCGTGAAATACTTTCGGTCGTCGACGGCAACGAACAACAGAGCTCCGGGATTGTCGTCTTCCTTCGAGCCGATCTTCCAGCCGCGGGCGACCGCGAGCGAGTAATCGAAGATCGGCCGATCGCCGGTGGTCCGTACGACCGCGACCGCTAGTTCGGTCGACGGATCGCTCGTGTCCTTGAATGCCTTGATCTTTGCTTCGAGCTGTTGTTTCGTAGCGTCGTCGATGACGCCGGCGTAATCGTTGACGAATCCGGTCGGTGCCGGAAGCGGCGAATCGTTGATGGAAAATGTCTGATTTGACTGGGCAAAGCCGTGCGCCGCGGCCGCGAGCACAAGCGCCAGCACATAGACAAACTTCGATTTTGCGAAGACCTTCGTATTTCTCATCAGCGTTGCACTAATTGTGCCAAATCTTAACAGAATACGAAAGCGCAAGTTGTTCGGTTCCGAACAATAAATTATAGAAAGGAAAGAGTTAGGCCCGGCGGACCTCGATGATCTTTCCGCGAAAGACTTTGAGGGCGCGTTTGACGGTGGGATGATTTTGAGCGAATTCGAGCAGTTGTTCGCCGTTCGCGTTTTCGGGGAGTTCCGGAATCTCGTCGCTGATGACCTCGGGTTCGGGCAGGCGGGTGGCGAAATCGGCCGCGATCGTCGCGGCGGTTCCGTTTCCGTTGGACGGTCCCGACACGTTGGCCGCCGGAGCCTGAGGCACGAACGAACTGACCAACTCGCCGGCCGAACGGATCGGAAGCAGCGTGTCGCCGCTTCGCGCAAGCTTTGCTTCATAGGCGTTGTCCAGCCAAGTGTCCTCGATGTGCTCGAGTTCTTCCGGGTCCATCGGCGGAAGCTTGACCGGCATCGTGTCGAGAAAACTCAGATCGATCTTGGGCGACGAAATTTCAGGCGCGTAGGGTTCGGGCTCAGGCAGGTCGGTATCGAGCGTCGGTTCGTACGAAGTGTCCCACGGCGCATCTTCGGGTTCCGAACGAAATTCTTTGACCTTTTCCGAAGGCTGAGCATTCTCGGCCGCCGGCTGTGTCACGTCGAGCCGAATTTCGGTCGCCGGTACTGGAACGGCGGGCGGTTTTTCAGAAATTAGAGTTTTTTTTTCCGCAGCGGCTGCGGCCGACTCGTTAACGTTAGCGACAACACCGTTGCCGGAGAGCGACGCTTCGAGGCCGGCGAGCCGTTCGAGCAGTTCTTCGACCTTGCTCACGCGGCCCATTTCGACAAGTTTCACGAGCCCGATCTCGAGGGCGTAACGCGGCTGTGTCGCGTCTTTAAGCTTCGTTTCGGTTTCGGCGAGGGAATTGAAGAAACGCAGAAAGTCAGATTCGGAAAAGAGTCCGGCGTATTTCTGCATTTCGTCGACGGTCAGGATCGAGCCTTCGACAAGTTCCGACGAGCCGCCTATTTTGAACACCAGCAGATCGCGGCAAAGTGCCATCAGGTCGCGGGCGTAATTTCGCAAATCGTGGCCGCGTGAGATAAGCTCTTCGACCACGTCGAGAACCGTTTTCGGATCTCGGTCCGCGATCGCCTGAATGACGCGAACGAGCATGTCGGTACCCGCAATGCCGAGAGCGGTCGTGACGTCCGGGGCGTTTATCTGCTCGCCCGAAAAGCTGATGACCTGATCAAAATTGGACTGCGCGTCGCGCATCGAGCCTTCGCCCGACCGTGCGATCTCGCGAAGTGCGTCGTCGGAGACGTTGATCTTCTCGGCGTCGGCGATGAGCTTTAGCCGGTCAAAGATCCTCTGCTGCGGGATGGTACGAAATTCGAACTGCTGACACCGGGAAAGGATCGTATCCGGCACCTTGTGCAGCTCGGTCGTCGCCATTACGAAGACGACATTTGACGGCGGCTCTTCGAGAGTTTTGAGCAGGGCATTGAACGCCGGCTTTGAGAGCTGGTGGACCTCGTCGATGATGAAGACTTTGAACCGGTCACGCGCCGGATTTATGTTGATGCCTTCGATTATCGTGTCGCGGACGTCGTCGATTCCGGTGTGCGACGCGGCGTCGATCTCGAGCACGTCCATTGAACGGCTTTCGGCGATCTCGAGACACGACGGGCACTGGTCCGGGTCGTCAGTGCGGCACGGATGAATATTCGGCTTATCCGTCTTGTGGCAGTTGAGAGCCTTGGCCAGCAGCCGTGCGGTCGTCGTCTTGCCGACTCCGCGGGCCCCGGAGAACAGGTAAGCATGATGAAGCCGGTCAAACTCGATCGCGTTTCTCAGCGTGCGGGTTATCGGCTCCTGGCCCGTGACCTCGTCAAAGGTCTGCGGCCGCCATTTTCTTGCTATGACTTGATATGACATCGAAGAAGAATAATTCTAGCTGTTTCGGTCCGGCATAACAAACAAGGCGGCAGCAAGTACATAAGCCCGCACGAAGTAAGGGCGAATGACTCAACATTGAGCTTTTCGCCCTTACTTCGTGCGGGCTTGTGCAGAAAAACTGGCGGCTCCAGACTTAACCGCAACACAGGCTGAAATTGCTACCGTTGCTCGATTCCTCGTCTAGCGGAGTTCACAACTCAAACCTTGTGCGGAGCCTGGAGCCATGTGTAAAGGAGAAAGGCTAAAGGAAAAAGGATAAAGTTAAGAATGGGATTCTCACCTTTGCCTTTACCCTTTTGCCTTTTCACTTAAACTGGCGGAAAGGGTGGGATTCGAACCCACGGAACCCTTTTGAGGTTCACAGCATTTCCAATGCTGCCAATTCAACCGCTCTTGCACCTTTCCGAAAGGGCAAAGGCAAAAGGGAAAAGGCAAAAGTAACGATCAGCCTGCCCGGCCCCAATTTCCTCGACCCTTTTTTTCAATTCTTTAGGCGGACCCAAGCGTTTTCGCTGATCGCACCTTAATTTTCGCTGATCGCACCTTAACTTTTTTGACGATCGTCACAAAGATAGCCGTCAGTTCTTTTGTTTCCTGCTGTATCGGTCGAAGCTTACCGCTTTCAAAGAGTTCCATTTCGTCGAGTAACTCGAGCCAATACGACGTCTCTTCCAATTCCTGCAAAGACCCCTGCAGCTTGCTTACGAAATCAGCGTCTGATTTTGCGTGTTGAGCTTCGCGATATTGAGCGCCTACCGAAGTTCCGCAACGCAAGATCTGCTTCCCCAACACTTGGGCTTCGGTCGTCTTCGGCAACGCGGCATAAAGTTTGATAATGCGGATAGCGAATTCTTTGGTTCGCAATTTGAGATCACCGTTTTCCAAACACTTTTCCCTTTATCCTTTTGCCTTTTCAATTTAACTGGCGGAGAGGGTGGGATTCGAACCCACGGTACCCGTTAAGGTACGGCAGTTTTCGAGACTGCTCGATTCAACCACTCTCGCACCTCTCCGCGCGAACCTACAATTCTAAAGGCTAGTGCTCGAAAATATCAAGTGACGCTTTTATTTGGTGGCAGGACGATTGGGAATGCTCCGAACTTTAACCGTAAACACACTAGAATTTTCACATCTTTTTCGTGTATTTCGTGGATAAGGTTTTAACAGCCATGTCCACGAACGAAACGAAAGGCACGAAACAAAATCAAAGCCTACCGCTATCCTTTATCCTGGCGGGCGGCCTTTATTTCGATACGGCGGCTGCGGAAAAAATCCTGCAAAAGCGTGCGGCTTTCGGTGGCAAGGATTCCGGATGTTACGTCGATGCGATGATTCAGCACTTCAGTATCGCAAATGCGAAAGTGCGTCTCGACGGCACCGAATCGCTCGTCGTGTGCGCCGAACACGAGCCGGGCCACGCGGGCATTCAACAATGCTCCGGCACACATGACGCACGGCTCGAGCGTCGAATATACGGTCGCACCGGTCAGCCGGTAGTTGCCGACCAATATGGACGCGGCCCGGATCGCCAAAATTTCCGCGTGGGCCGTCGGGTCGTTGTTCGTAATGGTCAGGTTGAACGCGGAGGCGAGCAGTTCACCGTCCGCCGATACGACGCATGCGCCGATCGGCACTTCGCCGGCATCGCCCGCTTTCGCGGCGGCCCGCATCGCTTCGTGCATCCACTCGAGATCGTCTTCCGGCATACATGATGAATCTTACTGTGACGGCGGTGTTTGCGGAAACGCTAAACGTTGGTAAATATCGCGTCTGCACCGCAAATTTCTTGCGTCGGCGTATTTAAAGTGATAAATCTTAATCTGATGAAAAGCCGCTCCGACGGCTTTCATTCACGCCGCTGCAAATCGCTATGAAAGATGATGTTCGGCCAGTCAGGTCCGTGGCCGGCGAAGATATTCACGTTACGTCTGTTCCGGAATCGTTTCGAGCCTTTGCAGAAGAGGTTCGCAAGCGCAACCAACAGCCCCAAACCACACCGTTAACGATCCCGCGAAAACTGCTGCCGGCCGAGTTCAACACGGCAATGGTGCATTTCTACCGCGGCGAAATGCAGCGCTCTAACGTTTGGCGCGGCCGGTTGGACGCGACGACGAACTGGGCCGTCATCACGGCCGGTGCAACGCTTTCTTTTGTCTTCAGCTCGCCGGACAATCCGCACTTTGCGATCCCGATAAACTCATTCCTCGTTTCCATCTTCCTCTTTATGGAGGCTCGCCGTTACCGGTATTACGAGGTGTGGGCGAACCGCGTGCGGGTTCTGGAAACCGGATATTTCGCGCCGATGCTTTCGCAGCAGACGATCGCGCCGGACAAGGAATGGGCCGAGCACATCTCGACCGATCTGCTGTCGCCGCGTTTCACGATCAGCGAATGGGAGGCAGTCGGACGCCGCTTGCGGGCGAACTATTTGTGGATTTTCGTCCTGCTCGCACTTTCCTGGACCTTAAAGATCTACATTCATCCGTCCCCCATCCCGCTGGTTACCGCGCTCGACCGCGAGCGTTTCTGGGACATAATCCTGCAGCGAGCGACCGTCGGACTCGCTCCCGGCTGGCTCGTCATCGCTGTCGGCGTGATATTCAATTCGCTGATATTCTTTGTCGCCTTCAGCACGCTCAAACTGCGCGACGCGTCGAGCGAGGTGCTGCCGCTCGAGAGCTTTGAATGGCACCCGCTAAAGCAAGTGTCCGATTGGGCGGGCACAAAGGTCAAGCGCAGCGAACCCGCGATCCGCCGGTCGAAAAAAGCTCGGCAGCGAATGCGGTCCATTCACAAGTCGGAAAGCTAACAAAGGAACGCCCGCAGACGCGTTCCTTTTCTCTTTTTTGAATCTCGCGGTCGAGTCTGCTATTTTTCACCTATCAGAATCTTTAAATAATCAGGGAGCAACGATTTATGCCGATCGATCTGGATGACCGCGGACAAGCGCTCGAAAATGAATATTTCCACCGCAAAGAACAGGAATTGATACAAAAAATGAAGGCCAAGCTCGCCGACGAGCAGACCAAAAACCTCAAACTAAAATGCCCGAAATGTGACGGAACGCTGCACGAAACGGATATGGAAAATATCAAGATCGACGTCTGTGACAAATGCTCGGGCGTGTGGCTCGACGCCGGAGAGTTGGCGCAGGTGGCCGATAAGGATGATGGAAAAGATGGATGGTTCGCCAGGCTGCTCAGGTAAGGGTCGATCAATGTCAAAATCAATACTAAGTCTCGGCCCGATTGGCTGCCTGGCGTTACTGCTGATGTTGTCGCCGTTGGTGCTCGGGCAAAGCTCCAGCACGCAGCAGATCACGCCAAAAGTCGTATTCGACAAAGTTGTCGAAGATTCGGTCCAGACGCTGCAGTTGAGCAGTAAACTGATGTCGAGGCAAATGCCCTACCGCGTAATCCTGCCGCCCGGTTATTCCGCTTTGAAACTGCGACAGCCTGGTTATTCGGTAGTCTACCTCCTGCACGGATTGACGGGCCACTTCGACAACTGGACCGACAAGACGAAATTGACTGTCTACGCGGCCGCCCATAATTTCATTATCGTCACGCCCGAGGGCAATGACGGCTGGTACACGGACAGCGTTTCCTCGCCGACGGAAAAGTACGAGAGCTACATCGTTAAAGAACTGATACCCGAGATCGATAAAAAATTTCGCACGCTCGCCGACCGCGATCATCGTGCGATCGCGGGGCTCTCGATGGGCGGTTACGGGTCGATAAAGTTCGGGTTGAAATATCCGGAAATGTTCTCGCTCGTCGGCAGTTTCAGCGGCGCACTTGGTGCAGCGTCGTTCAATGGAACGAATTCCGGCGGCATCGGCAAGAGCATCGATGTGATCTACGGCCCGATGGACAGCGAAACGCGAAAGACGAATGATATTTTCGCTCTCGCGAACGCTCTTACACCGGAGAAGATAAAGACTTTGCCGTTCATCTATCTCGACTGCGGCACCGAAGATTTCCTTTTCAAAAGCAACCGCGATTTCGCCGCACTGCTGCAGGAAAAGAAAGTCCCGCACGAATTCCGCGAGTTGCCGGGAACTCACAATTGGGAGTTTTGGAATTCACAGGTACTCGAATTCTTGCGTCTCGCTGACCGGAAATTGAAGCGTTAATTATGAAATCAATATTAGCGGCCATCGCCATTCTGCTTTTCTCGATTTCCGCATTCTCGCAAACCGAGCAATCCGCCCGCGTCGCTGAGGTTCAGGCAGCGCTGCAAAAAGCGGGCCTCGACGGCTGGCTGTTCTACGATTTTCGCGGGAGCGATATTCTCATTCCGCGAATTCTCAAAACCGAACGGCTCAGCGGCACGCGGCGTTGGTATTACTATGTTCCGGCGACGGGCGAGCCGACCAAGATCGTCCACGCGATCGAGCCTGAGAAGCTCGACTCACTGCCCGGCAAAAAGCTGATCTACCGTGAATGGCAGCTCATCGGCGATGGCCTCCAAAAGGCGATATTTGCGAACGGCAAAGCGAAGACCGCGCCCAAAGTGGCGATGGAATATTCGCCGAACAACGACATTCCGTACATCTCACGGGTCGATGCCGGGACGATCGAGATGGTCCGCGGCCTCGGCTTGAACGTCGTCACGAGCGCCGATCTCGTTCAGCAATTCGAGGCCGTCTGGACGCCCGAACAGCTCGCGATGCATCAGGAAGCGTGCGTCAAGCTGCAAAAAATAATGATCGAGGCGTTCGCCGATATCAAACGGCGAATGATCGAGAATATTCCGACGAACGAAACGGACGTTCAGCAGTTCATGATGAACCGGTTCAAAGAAGAAGGGATGAATCCGGAACCGATGATCGTAGCCGTCAACGCGAACGCCGCGTCGCCGCATTATTTCCCGACAAAAACGCGCAACTCGCCGATCAAACTCGGCGATCTCGTTCTGATAGACACTGTCAGCAAGCTCGCGAAACCCAAGGCTCCGGCGGTCGATCTGACGTGGGTCGGCTACGTTGGCGAGACGGTACCCGACGAGTATGCAAGGATCTGGAACATCGTCGCCGAGGCCCGCGATGCGGCATTCAAATTTGTTCAAACCTCTTTCCGGGCCGGCAAGATCATCAAGGGAGCCGACGTTGACGATGTCGCCCGCGGCGTAATCCGTAAGGCCGGTTACGCTGACCAATTTCTGCACCGAACCGGCCACTCGATCGGCGAAGAAGGCCACGGCAACGGCGCCAACATCGACAACCTCGAAACCCGCGATACGCGCACGCTCATCCCCGGTACCGCATTCTCGATCGAGCCGGGAATTTATCTCGAAGGCAAATTCGGCATCCGCTCTGAGATCGATGTCTACGTGTCGGCCGGCGACGCCGTCATCACGGCTCCGCACCAGACCGAGATCATCGCGATAATGAAATAGTCAGAACCGGGAGCGGTAACGACCGGCCTGTCCTGTCAGAACCGCGAGCGATAGCGACCGGGTCGCCCTGCGGTCTGGCATCAATTGGATCAGCCGGGTAACCCAGTCGCTATCGCTCCCGGTTCTGACCCGCTTACGCTAATATCTTATTTATGCTCAATTTTGCTATCGAGACGGCGAGGGACGCCGGAAAGTTACTTTTGGAAAAGTTTGGTCGGATCACCCAGATCACAAAGAAAGGCGACATCAATCTTGTGACCGAGGCGGATCTGGCGTCCGAGGCGTTGATAATTGAACGGATCAAATCGCACCATCCGAAACATTCGATATTGGCGGAAGAATCGGGCGAGGCCATCGTGGCCGGCGGCGATTCGGCTTGGAAATGGATAATCGATCCGCTCGACGGAACGACGAACTACGCCCACGGTTATCCGTGTTTCTGCGTAACTCTCGCGCTCGAGCATCACGGCGAGATCGTCATCGGCGTCACGTTCGACCCGACACGGAACGAGCTGTTCGCCGCCGAGAAAGGCCACGGTGCAAGTCTGAACGGACGCGCGATACGGGTTTCGGCGACCGAAAAATTGAGCGAGGCACTTATCGTCACGGGGTTCCCGTACGATTTCAAGGAAAAGGAAGATTTCGGCCGGCACTTCAATGATTTTCTGTTTCACACTCGCGGCGTTCGTCGTGACGGTTCGGCGGCGATCGACATGGCGTACGTCGCGTGCGGCCGCTTCGACGGATTTTGGGAAGAGGGCCTGCACGCGTGGGATGTCGCGGCCGGTAAACTTATGATCGAAGAGGCCGGCGGGACGGTCACCTACTATGACGGCTCGCCGTTCAGCATCTACGCCCCGCCGATCTGCGCCAGCAACGGCACCATCCACGCCGAGATGCTAAAGGTCCTGAATTAACCAGGTCAGAACCACCTCGCGTGAGCGGGTGGGTTCTTTGAGAGGCGAGAGGCGAGAGGCGAGAGGCGTGAGCGGAAACTCAGCCTCCTGCTCTCGCCTCTTGACTCTCCCCTCAGCACTTTTAAGAACCCACCCGCTTACGCAGGTGGTACTGACTTTTCGCGTGTGCTAATCTTAGCCACTTAGTACACAACATTATGTCCTGGTTTCGCAGAGATAGGCCAAAGATCGACGGCATCGACGACGACGAAGAGCGCAAGGTCAAGACTGAGGGCATATTCGTCAAATGCCCCGAGTGCGAGAATCCGCTTTATCACCGCGAGCTCATCGAGTCGATGCAGGTCTGTACTCACTGCGATTATCATTTCAGATTCCCGGCACGCGAGCGGCTCGACACGCTCTTCGACAAAGGTAAATACGAAAAACTGGACGAAGGCGTCACCTCGGCCGACCCGCTCGAATTCGTCGACACAAAACCCTACAAGGACCGGATCGTACAAGCCACGGAAACGTCGGGGCTGCCCGAGGCGATCGTGACCGGTTACGGCCTGGTCGGTGGGCACAAGGTTTACGCGGGTGCGATGGATATGTCGTTCATCGGCGGTTCGATGGGTTCGGCGGTCGGTGAAAAGATCACGCGAGCTATCGAACGGGCGATCGAAAATCGCGCGGCGGTGATCATATTTAGCGCTTCCGGCGGCGCCCGAATGCAGGAAGGCACGCTGAGCCTGATGCAAATGGCGAAGATCTCGGCCGCACTCGCACGTCTGCACGAGGCGCGGCTCCCGTTCATCTCAGTTCTGACCGATCCGACGACCGGCGGCGTGACAGCGAGTTTTGCGATGCTCGGCGACCTGATAATAGGCGAACCGAAAGCGCTGATCGGCTTTGCCGGCCCGCGGGTCATCGAACAAACCATCCGCCAAAAGTTGCCGAAAGGTTTCCAACGCAGCGAATTTCTGCTCGAACACGGAATGCTCGACATGGTCGTCGACCGCCGCAAGATGAACGAGACCATCACACGAGCTCTCGGCTTTATGATGAACAAGGACATCGCCGCATAACCGAGATGCATCACCGGTTCGCGTCTTGTTCGTGCCATTTCGTGTGGTTTAGTGGTTACAGGTTCTAAGACTGTAACCACGAAACTACACGAAATAACACCAAAAGCGTTAAGAACTTTCGATACTGCAACCGACTGCGGAATCCGTATTAGCTTGAACTTCGACGAGTCCGTAAATTATCTGCTTTCGCTCGGAAACGAAGTCACGGCGATGAAGCTGGGGCTCGAGAATATTCGACGGCTGCTGACCGCACTAGACGATCCGCAAAAAAATTACTTAAAAGTTCAGGTCGCCGGCACGAACGGCAAAGGTTCCGTATGTGCGTTTCTCGACGCGATCTGCCGCTCCGCCGGGATTCGGACGGGACTGTATACCTCGCCGCATCTCGTGTCCATGACCGAACGGATAAAGATCGACGGTGAGGATATTAGCGAAGCCGATTTTGCCCGACTTGCAACGCACGTCCGCCAGACTTGCGAAAACCTTGTCCAAACCGGCGAACTCGCTGCCGTCCCGACTTATTTCGAACAGGTGACTGCTATCGGCCTAAGAGTTTTCGAGGAGGCAGGCGTCCAACTCGCCATCCTCGAAACCGGCCTCGGCGGCCGACTCGACGCGACTACCGCCGCAAACGGCGATGTTCTAGCCATTACCCGGATCGACCTCGATCATCAACAATACCTCGGCGAATCGCTCGAGGAGATAGCTGCCGAAAAAGCCGCGATCATCCGCAAGCCGTCCGACAACGTCGTTATCGGCGAGCAGCCGGAGCCGGCGCTGCGAGTGATACTGGCAAGATGCCGCGAATTAGGTGTGGAACCCGTGAGCGAACGCTATAAAAAATGGACGATCAACACTGACAGTTCGGGAACGGTCGAGGTCGCGACGACACGATCCTTGTTCCCGCGAGTCAGGTTAGGACTTTTGGGAAAACATCAGATCGAGAACGCAGCAACGGCGATCAACATAATTCAGAGTCTCAAATACGACTGTGGCCTCGACGTAGACGATAGGTTTATCGTTGAAGGGCTCGAAAAGGCGCGCCACCCCGGACGCCTCGAATATCAGGGACGATATCTTTTCGACGGAGCCCACAATATTGGAGGGGCAAATGCTCTTGCGGATTACCTCAACGAATTTGAAAAGCGGCCGATAATAATGGTGTTCGGTGCGATGAGCGACAAGAATGTGGGCGAGATCGCGCGGATCCTGTTCCCGCTTGCGAACAAGATCATTTTGACCAAGCCGGCCAATTCACGAGCGATCGGCGCGGACCAGCTCGCCGCTTTTTCACCGAAAAGCGTGCCGGCGAACGAGATCATTAAGACCGACACAGTCAGCGAGGCACTGCGGATCGCAGAAATATTGTCGTCGGACAATAAGATTATCCTCGTCACCGGCTCTCTATATCTAGTCGGTGAAGCAAAGCGAATTCTGGATACGCAGCCTTAAATTTGAAATATGGAATTTGGATTCTGGAATTTGGAATCTACAATAACTGTATGCATAAACTGGTATTGATTCGCCACGGCGAAAGCGAGTGGAACAAGGAAAATCGGTTCACCGGCTGGAAGGACGTCGACCTTTCCGAGAAAGGTAGAGACGAAGCTCACGCTGCCGGCAAATTGCTGAAGGCCGAGGGCTTCACATTCGATGAGGCATACACGTCCGTTTTGAAACGTGCGATACGCACGCTTTGGATAATGCTGGACGAGATGGATCTGATGTGGATCCCGGAAACAAAGTCCTGGCTCCTGAACGAACGGCACTACGGCGGGCTCCAGGGTTTGAACAAAGCCGAAACCGCGGCTCAGTTCGGCGAAGAGCAGGTGCTAATGTGGCGTCGTAGCTTCGACCTGCCCCCGACACCGCTCGAGGAAACGGACGACCGCTATCTCGGGAACGACCCGCGTTACCGTTCGATCGAGAAAGGTAAATTTCCGAAGTCGGAATGCCTCAAAGACACGGTCGCCCGCACGGTGCCGTACTTCCAGTCGGAGATCCTTCCGAAGGTTGCAGCCGGGAAAAAGCTGCTTGTCGCCGCTCACGGTAATTCGCTGCGGGCCGTCGTCAAATACCTCGACAACATATCCGACGCCGACATCGTCAACCTCAATATCCCGACCGGCATACCGCTCATTTACGAACTCGACGACGCGATGAAGCCGATCAAGAGTTACTACTTGGGCGACCAGGAAGCGATCAAAGCCGCCCGAGAGGCCGTCGCGAATCAAGGTAAAGCGAAATAGTCGTATCGCACGAGAGCCGATCACTACTTAAGGCAAGAGTCGGTTTGAACTTTTTCCTTTTTCCTTTTTACCTTTTACTTTAACTCGTAATGTCCCTCGCCAAAGCCGCCTTTGTTCTGATCATAATCTTTTGCCTTTCGCCGTGGGGATCGCCGCCGGCGGCACTCGCGGCCGGGATCGTATTGGCGATGACGCTCGGCAATCCGTTTCCGCAATTGCAGGGAAGACCTGCACGCTTATTGCTCCAGGCGTCGGTCGTGCTGCTCGGGTTCGGGATGAATCTCGAGGCGGTAATAAAAGCAGGCAAGAACGGCGTGCTGTTCACGATCGTCACCATCTTCGGCACGCTGATCCTCGGGTATTTTGTCGGGAAGGCGTTGAAGGTGAAACCAAATACGTCGAGCCTGATCTCGTCCGGCACCGCGATCTGCGGCGGCAGCGCGATCGCGGCAGTTGCACCGGTTATCGACGCGGACCCGGAAGAAATGTCGGTCGCGCTCGGTACTGTCTTTATTCTAAATTCGATCGCCCTTATCATTTTTCCGTACATCGGCCACGCCTTCTCGTTGTCGGAAGGGCAGTTCGGAGTGTGGGCCGCGGTGGCGATCCACGACACGAGCTCGGTCGTTGGGGCTGCTCAGGCCTACGGAGCCGAGGCCTTGAGCGTCGCTACAACAGTCAAACTCGCCCGTGCATTATGGATCGCCCCGGTCGCGATCCTGTTTTTATATCTCAACAAAAAAGAACCCGGCGCCGAACGGCGAAAGATCGTATTCCCGTGGTTCATCGTATATTTTCTCGCGGCGTGTACGGTGCGGACATTCGCTCCGTCGTGGGTTGTGCCGAGCATTTACGACTCGCTGGTCAATTTGGCGAAGGCGGGAATGGTCGTGACGCTGTTTTTGATCGGGGCGAGCCTGTCGCGAGCTACGATCCGCAAGGTCGGCCTGCGGCCGCTGCTTCAAGGTGTGGTGCTCTGGGTCGTTATCTCGGTCGTCGCACTTTTTGCCGTGATAGAACTGCTCTGATGATGCATGCAAAAAAATACGCCGGCTGACGGCAAATGCGTCAGCGGGCGTATTAGGTTTTGCGGCTTATCAAGATCAATTCGGAGATAACACGACTTTTCTCCAAGTGTCTTTCTCGGTGTTGAAGTTCTGATACGCCATCGGAGCTTCGCTAAGTTTCAGCTTGTGCGAGATCACGAAGCTCGGATCGATCTTTCCTTCTTCGATCGCGGACAGCAGCTTCGGCATATATTTGTGCATGTGCGTCTGGCCCATTTTGAACGTCAGGCCTTTGCCGAACGCGGCACCGAAATTGAACTTGTCCAGAAAGCCGCCGTACACGCCCGGCACCGAGACGGTCCCGCCCTTACGGCAGCAATAGATCGCCTGCCTCAAAGCGTGCGGACGATCGGTCGCAAGATAAACGGCCGCCTTTGCATAATCTAAAAGCGCGTCCGGTGACGTGCCGTGTGACTCGAGCCCGACGGCGTCGATGCATGAGTCCGGCCCGCGGCCGCCGGTCAGTTCGAGCAAGCGGTCATACACTTCTTCCTTGTCGAAATTTATCGTTACCAGCTTTTCATTTCCGCTGCGGGCCAGATCGAGCCGATCATCGTAATGATCGATCAGGACGACCTGCTCGGCTCCGAGCATGAACGCCGATTTGACGGCGAACTGGCCAACCGGTCCGGCTCCCCAAATCGCGACGGTGTCGCCCTCTTGAATGTCGCAGTTTTCCGCCGCCATATAACCGGTGGGGAAAATGTCTGAAAGAAACAGCACCTTCTCATCTGGAAGATGATCGGGAACTTTTATCGGGCCGACGTCAGCGAACGGTACACGAACATACTCGGCCTGCCCGCCCGCAAATCCGCCGTACATGTGCGAATAGCCGAACAGTGACGACCCGGAATATCCGGCGAGCGTCTCAAGCATTTCGGGGTTCGGGTTCGAGTTGTCGCACAGCGACCACAATTGTTTCTGACAATAAAAACAGTTGCCGCACGAGATCGTGAACGGAACGACGACGCGGTCGCCTTTCGTCAGGTTCGTGATGCCAGAGCCGACTTCCACTACCTCGCCCATGAACTCGTGCCCTAAGATGTCGCCCTCCTCCATCGTCGGAATGTAACCGTTATAAAGGTGAAGGTCGGAACCGCAGATCGCGGTCGATGTGATTTTTACGATCGCGTCACGCGAATTCAATATCGCCGGATCAGGTACGTTCTCGACCCGGACATCATGCTTTCCATACCAACAAAGTGCTTTCATTGTGTCTCCTCTAATTTCTTTCGCGGCTGCGAATACGATTTTGCTCCCGATAAATTATGCTCCAGCCGTCATCGACTTTTCGGGCATAGGTTCGCGACCGGACGTCTGGCCTTCCGTCGATATGATCATTCCGGTTTCCATCAGGCTTTTAAATCGCCTCAGATCCTGTTCGATTTGCAAACTCGGTTCTTCGCCGAAAAGCCACGCGGCCCATTCGCCAAGCTTGCCGCCCGGAGCCTCGTAGATCATCGTGACCTTCACCTCAGTTCCGCGATTCGTTGTCGGCCTGAATTCGACGACGCCCGAGTTCGGAATGTCGGAACCTTCAAGCGATTTCCATCCGATCTTTTCGTTCGCGACATCGCTCGTGACCTCGGCGTCCCACTCTACCGATGTTCCGAGCGGCGCTTTTGCTTTCCAGTGCGAAGTTGTGTCGTCAGTTTTTGTAACCGACTCAAGGTGCTTCATGAAAATGGGCAGGTTTTCAAAGTTGCGCCAAAATGCATACAACTCGGCTGCCGATTTATTGACGGTGACCGACTTAGTGACATGGATACGGCCGGAGAACACGCTCCGGGTAAACGGCGACTTGGTCTTACCGTCGCCCGTATGCGTTGTATCAACCCCAAGCGCGTCGTACGCATGACAATGACCAGTCGTCCCTCGATACAGCATGCTGCCGCCTGCGACCAACGCGACCACGCCCGCGAAGCCGCCTTGTTTGAGCCCGTATGCGACCAACCCGCCGCCTGCGAGGGCCGATACAACGCGTTCGGCACTGCCCACGTTCGGGGTAGTGTCGGTCAGAAACTCGTTCAGTGATTCATTTCGATTTACTTCGTGCATAATTACCTCGTTAATGGATACTCTCGTTTGGTTTTAGTTCGTTGTTGCGTTGTGAAGCCGAATCGACAAGCGACGTCAGCCATGAGGGCGAAGCTTCGGACGTGCTTTCGAGGCCCGTCGCATAGCCGCGGCCGATGCCGCCTTCTTCGGGTAAGAATCGCGCCGTGACGGATAAGATCTCGCTTGTGAGCTGCGGAAAGAGCGCAAACATTTTTGCGGCGATCTTTGCCTGAACGGAAATAATGAGCTCGGCGTCGCCGCGGGCCGCGGCATCGGCGATCTGCGCGGCCGCGTATTCCGCGCTTACGGACGTGAGCGGAAACCCGTTCATCAAACTGAACAGTGCGAATTCCTTTTCGTTCTGCCCCTTGAAAAGAGCGTTGATGTGACTGCCGGTACGCATCAGCCCCGGAAACACGGTCGTCAACATTATGTTGTCCTTTGCCAGTTCCGCCCGCATCGCCGATGAAAGTCCGGCCAGGGCGAACTTGCTGGCACAGTACGGTGCGAGATGAGGGACCGCGACCTTTCCGCCGATGGACGAGATGTTAACAATCCGCCCGTGTCCGCGCTTTCGCATTTCCGGAAGCACCGCCTGCATCGTGTAAAACGGCGCCCAGAAATGGATCCGCATCGCGTCCTCAAAGTCCTGCTGAGTCTGTACCGACAACGGCCCGACCTGAATAACGCCGGCATTGTTGACTAAGACATCGATCGGCCCCATGGCGGAACCGACGTTCGCGATCATCGCGTTCACGGCGTGCTGATCGGTCACGTCGCAAACTTCTGTAAACACTTCCGCATCGAAAAACTCGAGGTCTTCGCGAGCTCGCGACAGTTCGTCGCCGTCTCGGGCGACGATTGCGATCCGAGCACCGCGTGATGCGAACTCGCGGGCCATGACCAAGCCAAGGCCGCGCGAACCGCCGGTAATCACAACAAGCTTATTTTCGAAGTCGAACGAGCGGCCTGCGCGCTTTACGGCCGACAGCACCGCCAATGCCCCGGCACCGGCCGCGAGCCCCAATATCCATCCGCCTCTATTTTCCGCCACGCCTTTCCTTCCTTTGTTCGTACCAAGTTGGGACACTATCTGTATTTACGGTCTAAGTCGCAATATGCGTGCCGAAGCCGCAGCGGACGGCGGCCCGCGTAATTTTCAATCTGATATAATCGAGACATGATTTCACGAGACGACACGGACGTTGTCGTAAAACTGAAGACGGAAACACGCGGGGTAATAAATCCTCAGCTTGTGCGTTGGATCGCTTTTGTCGTGATCACAATTTCGCTGGTCGCGTGCACGGTCCTCTGCATTCTCGCCATCTGGAAATTCACCGAATCGGACGCGGTATGGCGTGCGATCGCCACGTTTATCGTCGTCAGCATTGCCACGGCGGTATTCACGCTCGTCAACGAAAAGCTCGGCTAACGCCGGTTGGCTTTAACGCGCTGGCCCAATTTGTTAAAATACTTGTTTCGGCTATAAGCAGGATTTTTATCTGTAAGACAAATGAGTATTAAACAGATCACGGTTCGTGGCGCGCGGCAGCACAACCTTAAGAATATCGACGTCGATATACCGCGCGATAAATTTACTGTGATCACGGGACTTTCGGGTTCGGGCAAGTCGTCGCTCGCGTTCGACACGATCTATGCGGAAGGCCAGCGTCGGTATGTCGAATCACTGTCCGCTTATGCGCGCCAGTTTCTCGACCAGCTCGAAAAACCCGACGTCGACTCGATCGAAGGACTCTCGCCGGCGATCTCGATCGAGCAAAAGACCGTGTCGCGTTCGCCCCGGTCGACGGTCGGCACGGTAACCGAGATCTACGATTACCTTCGACTGCTGTTCTCGTCGATCGGCCAGCCGCACTGTCACCAATGCGGAGCGGCGATCACGCGGCAATCGCTGGAGCAGATCGTTTCCGGGATATTGAATCTGCCGGAAGGCGAGCGCGTGATGATACTCGCCCCGATAGTCCGCGGCCGCAAAGGCGAATTTAAAAAGGAACTGGAAAAGCTCAACCGGGAAGGATTCATCCGTGCTCGGGTCGACGGCGAACTTCGACAGCTCGACGAAGAGATAACACTCGACAAGCGCAAGAACCACACGATAGAGGTCGTGGTCGACCGCCTTTTGATGAAGGAAGGCGTCAAGGAACGGCTCACCGAATCGGTGAAAACGGCGCTGAGGCTGACAGGCGGTGCGGTTTTGGTTTCGATCGTCGACGGTGAGGAAAAGCTTTATTCGGAGAAAATGGCGTGCGTTAACTGCGGTATCAATATCGCGACGCTCGAACCACGTTCTTTTTCGTTCAACTCTGCGTACGGCGCGTGCAAGAGATGCCAGGGACTCGGGACGGTAATGGAGATCGACGCCAACAAGATCGCTCCGGACCAAAGCATGCCGGCGGGCAAAATGACGTTTCTGGGCGACGTCGATAAGACGAGCGGCAAATTTTTGCAGTCTGCATTGATCGCCATTATCGAAAAATTTACAGACGGCGACAAACTCGAGCCGCCTGAAGATTCGATCGTTTCGAAGATCAAATCGAAGCTCAAACGCAAAAAAGCCGACGCTCCGAGCAGCTTGCTCAAGACGCCGTTCGCCGACCTGCCGCAAGAGATCCGTGATGCTTTCTTTCACGGCACCAAGCGGCGGCTGACGTTCAAACAGGGCACGTACAAATACGAGAGCGAATGGAAAGGAGCTCTGCGGGCGATGCGCGAGCGGATGGAAAATCCGCCGTCCGAGAAGACACGGCTGGCTCTCGAAGAGCTGATCTCGCCCGTCGATTGTCCCGTCTGCGAAGGAGCACGCTTGCAGCCTGAGAGTCTGGCTGTGACTATAAACTCGCTCGGTATCGCTCAGTACACGGCACTGCCGATCGACGAGTCGCTGACAAAATTCGATTCTATCAATCTGAACCCTCGCGAAGAGAAGATCGCGGGCCTCGTTTTGAAGGAGATAAAGGATCGGCTGCGTTTTCTCGAAGCGGTCGGTTTGGGATATTTGACGCTTGATCGAGGTTCGGCGTCGCTTTCCGGCGGCGAGGGGCAACGCATCCGGCTCGCAACGCAGATTGGTTCGCAGCTACGCGGCGTCCTTTACGTATTGGACGAGCCGAGTATCGGACTTCACCCGCGGGACAATCGAAAACTGCTCGAAACGCTGCACCATCTGCGAGATCTCGGCAATACCGTTCTTGTCGTCGAACACGACGAAGAGACGATCGAACATGCCGACTATGTTGTCGATCTTGGCCCTCTCGCCGGAACGCACGGCGGGGAAGTCGTCGCGACCGGAACACCGCTGGAGGTCAGAAACACGCCCGGATCACTAACGGGCCGGTATATGAAGGGCGAGCTGAAGATCGACGTGCCCGACGTCAGGCGTCTGCCGAACGGCAAGCGGATAACTGTCAAAGGCGCTCGGGCACACAACCTGAAGAATATCGACGTCGAGTTTCCGCTCGGGATATTTACGGTGGTGACGGGCGTTTCCGGGTCCGGAAAATCGACGTTGGTCGAGGACATTCTGTATCCGGCACTTTACCGGCATGTGTATAAATCGGCAGTCGAGCCTCTCGCCCACGACAAGATCGATGGTCTTGATCTCGTCGACAAAGTAATCGAGATCGACCAAACGCCGATCGGGCGCACGCCTCGGTCGAACCCGGCGACGTATACGGGATTATTCACGCCGATACGCGAGCTGTACGCGATGCTGCCGGAATCACGCACGCGCGGATACAAGGCCGGCCGATTTTCGTTCAACGTTAAAGGCGGACGCTGCGAGGGCTGCGAAGGCGACGGCATGAAGCGCATCGAAATGAACTTCCTACCCGACGTCTACGTCACCTGTGATGTTTGCCGGGGCCATCGCTACAACCGCGAAACGCTTGCGGTTAAATACAAGGGTTTGTCGATCGCCGATCTTTTGGACACGACGATCGAGGACGCTTTGCCGCTGCTGGAAAATATTCCGCAGATCAAAACAAAGCTGCAGACGCTTTTGGATGTCGGGCTCGGGTACATCAAACTCGGCCAGTCCGCGACCACGCTGAGCGGCGGCGAGGCACAGCGGATCAAACTCGCCAAGGAACTCTCGAAACGCGCGACCGGCAAGACGATATACATACTCGACGAACCGACCACCGGACTGCATTTCGCCGACGTGCACAAACTACTCGACGTTCTTCAGCAGCTCGTCGACACGGGCAACACCGTCATCGTCATCGAGCACAACCTCGACGTCATAAAGTCCGCCGATTATTTGATCGATCTCGGACCCGACGGCGGAACAGGCGGCGGCAAAGTAGTGGCTGTCGGCACGCCGGAAGAAGTCGTGAAGGTCAAACGTTCGTACACCGGGCAAGCACTGAAACCGGTCCTGAACGGAAAATAAGCGTTCGATTGAACCGTTTTAGTACTTAATTTCAATACGGCAGCGTGCTCCGGTTTCGGTAAACAGAGCGATCGGAACCGTTACGTCGCGGGCACACCTCTTGCATCTCCATATCTGCAAATGGAGGTTTATATATGGCGATCACAGGAATCAATTCGAAGGCTAACGACACGGGCGATTGGAACAGTAACAAGGAAATGAACCCGGCGGCAAACTCGTCCGTTACGGAAAACGGCTTGCTCGAGGACGAAAGTCGCGGTGACGGCGATTCGTGGCGTGAAGACGAGAATACGGACCGCGAAATAGCCGGAGGAGCAGCGGCCCGAAAGGCCCCGGATACAAGTAAGTGACCGGCCGAAGGCTTCGAAGACTTTCAGAAGAACTGTAACGAGTAATTAACGAATAACAAAAAAGGCTGGCGAATATTGCCAGCCTTTTTTTCCGTCAAACCGCGAACTATACGCGTATTGCCGCGATCATCTCTTTGACGGCTTGATCCAAGCCCACAAAAACCGATCTCGAGATAATGTTATGGCCGATGTTGAATTCGGTAAATTCGGGAATTGCGGCGAGTTCACCGACGTTTCGATACGTGAGGCCGTGGCCGGCCGCGACGATGAGTCCGAGTGATCTCGCGTGCTCGGCCGCTAGGCGGACGCGCTCGATTTCTTTCGCGGCCCGCTTTTCGCCTTCGCCATGAGCGGAGCGTGAACTGAGCGTGAGTTCAGCGTATTCGGCGGTACACAGTTCGACCTGCTGGGCGCCGATCGAGGCGGCGGCGTCAATTTGTGCGGTATCCGGGTCGATGAAAATGCTTACAAAAATACCCGCTTCCTTTTGTTTCGCAACGGCTTTCTTAATATTTTCCCGATTCCCGATAACGTCGAGACCGCCTTCGGTCGTGATCTCGTTGGGTGACTCCGGTACGAGCGAGACGGCGTCCGGTTTGGTGCGAAGTGCGATCGCGGTCATCTCGTCGGTCGCCGCCATTTCGACATTCAGATATGTCGTGACGACGTCGCGGAGCAGTTCGATATCTCGATCCTGAATGTGGCGGCGGTCTTGCCGTAGATGGACGGTGATGCCGTTCGCTCCGGCCTGTTCGCAAATGACGGCGGCGGTGATGATGTTCGGCTCGATCGTTTTTCGGGCCTCGCGGATCGTCGCGACGTGGTCGATGTTTACGTTCAGTTTAGCTGCCATCGGATATCGTGCCTCCTTCGGACATGCGGTAAAGGCCGTGTTTGGCGTTACGGCGGATCTGACGGACCTCGTTGAACATTCGCAAGCTGTCGCGGAAAACGTCGACCTTTGTTCGTATATCGTCGTTCCAGCGCACCGGAATTTCTTTTAACCGTAATCCGTTCAGTGATGCGACGTAAAGGAATTCGACATCGAATCCGAACCGGTCGATGCGCATTTTGTCGAGCAGCGGACGAAACTTCTTCATATTAAACGCCTTGAAGCCGCACTGTGTGTCCCAAAACGGAAGGCCGGTGAATGTTCGAACGACCAAATTGAAAACCTTTCCTCCTTGTTCCCGTCGCCACGGCTGGTGCGTGCCGATCAGCGAGCGATCGAGCGCACGCGAGCCAAAGGTTACGTCGAACTCATCGTCGGCGATCGGCTGTATGAGCTTTGACATTTCTTCGATCGGCGTCGAAAGGTCCGCGTCGCTGAACAAAGCAATGTCGGCCGATGCCGCCAACAGTCCGGTTTTTACGGCAAAACCCTTGCCGCGGTTTGGTTCGTAGCGTATGACTTTGGCGTTTGCATCCGGAAAGCTTGCGATCGCCGCTTCGGCGGTTCCGGACGTGTCATCAGACGAACCGTCGTCGACGACGATCAACTCTGTCTCGGCCGCCTGGCCGGATGTGAACGTCAGGATCTTTGAGATCGTCTCGCCGAGCCGATTCTGCTCGTCGTAAGCGGGGATAATAATAGATATAGAAGGCGTCATCTGACAAAAAATACAATGTTAAGGTGTGATCTGGTAAAAGTAAATTGAACTATAAATAAATAACTTGCGAGCCGACCGAGCAGCCAGATGGCTGACAACTGCGGCCGAATTTTAGACAACTAAAATATGATATAGTAATCGGGTATCGAGGACTTTTTAATGAAGGGAAAATACGCTTTCGGGGCAATATTAATCGTTTTTCTTGGCGCGCTGGCTGGCGGGCTTTTCGGGCGGCTGCCGTCGATATCCGCCGACTCGACCGTTACCAGCGGATCGATCATATCGGATTATCGCGAAGCTTTGGACGTGATCGATAAAAATTACGTCGGTACGGTCGACCACGAAAAGGTGTCCGACACGTCGATCCAGAGCATGTTGTGGACGCTCGACCCTCATTCGTCGTTCTTTACACGCGACGAATTTCGAAAGCTGTCCGAGGAACAGTCGTCACAGTTTTATGGTATCGGTGTTTCGATACTGCAGCATCGCGACGGCGTTTATGTTCAGTCAGTAATTCCGAACACGCCCGCCGAAAAGGCCGGCCTTCGTTACGGCGACCGTTTTGTGCAGATCGAGGGCAAGGACGCCCGCGAATGGTCGAGCGCAGAAGTCTCGAAGAATGTGCGCGGCGAACGCGGCACGTCCGTTAAGTTAAAGATCGAACGAGCATCGTCAAGCAACCCGATCGATTTCGAGATCGTACGCGGCGGCGTCCCGCTTCCATCGATAAGAAATTACTTCATGATGGACAACGACGTCGGCTATATCGGGCTCACCGGCGGGTTTCAGGAAACGACCGCCGCTGAACTCGACGATGCGATAGCCGCGTTAAGTAAACAGGGAATGAAGAGCATTTTGCTCGACCTTCGCGGAAATCCCGGCGGCCTGCTGCCACAGGCTATTGATGTTGTCGGCCGGTTTGTCCCGTCCGGAAAGACCGTCGTCTCGGTCAAAGGCCGATCGCGTTATGCCAACGCTCAGGAACTGCGTACCGATGACAGCACGCCGGTTAATTTTCCGCTCGTGGTGCTCATCAACGGCGGATCGGCATCTGCGTCCGAGATCGTTGCCGGGGCCATTCAGGACTACGGACGAGGCGTCATTGTCGGCAGCGACAGCTTTGGAAAAGGACTGGTTCAGCGTGTTTTCCCGCTTCCGTACGGAACGGGGCTTACGCTGACGACGGCAAGGTATTACACGCCGTTCGGGCGATCGCTACAGCGCGATTATTCGAGCGGATCTATATACGACTATTACACTCATCAGGACGAATCCGAGGATGCAGCCAATGCTCCGCCGAAACCGGCCGGAAGTCCGGTCACGACCGCGAACGGCCGTGTTCTTTACGGCGGCCGCGGGATCGAGCCGGACGTGAAAGCTGCGGCGACCAAGTACTCTCCGCTGCGATTCAGGATCAACGATGCGGCTTTCTATTTTGTCCGACAGTTGGTCGCGGGACGTGTTCAGGGTTTTGAGTCGTTCCGTATCGATAAGCAGGATCAGAGTTTGACCGTGCCCGACACGCTCGTGATCAGCGACAAGCTATTCGAGGCGTTCAGAAATTACACCGTCGCAAACAAGGACAGCGGCCTGACGGCGGAGAATCTGAAGGGCGAGATCGATTTCGCAAAGATGCGGCTTCGCGAAGAACTGGCGACGGCGAATCATTCGAACGAGGCGGGGATTCAGGTGCTTCTGCAAACCGACCCGCAGGTTTTGAAAGGGATCGAGTCGATGCCCGAGGCTCGCAGATTTTTGGAAAACAATATTGCCTTCAAATAAAGCGGAACGCGCGGCCGCCGCGTTTCGAGGCGGGTTTTAGAACTTTCCGAGTTCATCGAGTAAAATACTATTTGCTCTCTGAACTCATTTTTGTATGTATAAACAGATCGGCATCCTGACAGGCGGCGGCGACGCGCCGGGGTTAAACGCAGTAATTCGAGCAGTTGTAAGAACCGCTATCGGCGAGTTTGGAATGAAGTGCGTCGGCATCGAGGACAGCTTCGAGGGAATTCTAGGCGAAACACAGACGGTCATGCTCGATACCAAGGTCGTTAGCGGTATCTTGCCCCGCGGCGGCACGATCCTGGGCACGAGGAATAAAGGAAGCTTCGTCAAGATGGTTGATGGCCGTCCTGTTTACCCGGAAATGCCGATCGGCGAGGCTCTCGCCAATCTCGATATTCTCGGTATCGAAGCACTCGTCGTTCTCGGCGGCGAAGGAACGTTGGCGATCGCCGAGCAGTTTCACAAGCGTGGCTTTCCGGTGATCGGCGTGCCCAAAACCATCGACAACGATCTTGCGGCGACCGAGCTGACGTTCGGTTTCATGACGGCGATCGACATCGCGACCGAAGCTCTCGACCGGCTGCACACGACGGCCGCTTCGCATGACCGCGTGATGATCCTCGAGGTGATGGGACGTAATACCGGATGGATCGCACTTCACGCCGGACTAGCCGGAAGCGCCGATCTGATACTCATACCCGAGATCCCGTTCTCCTATGATTCCGTCGTGCAGAAGGTTTTGGCGCGTGAACGGTCCGGTTCCAGGTTCACGAACATTGTCGTTGCTGAAGGTGCGCGAGAGTTGGGGCAAGCCGAGATTTACGCCGACGCAAAGGAACTTCGCCTGGGCGGCATTGGCGAACAGGTGCGGCGTCGTGTCGAGGAAATGACCGGCAAAGAATCGAGATGCGTCGTGCTCGGCCATCTGCAGCGAGGCGGCAGCCCCAACGCCTTCGACCGAATGCTCGGGACAAATTTCGGAGCATGCGCGGTGCGTGCTCTCGCAAGCGGCGAGACCGGCAAAATGGTAGCTCTGCAGGCCGGGACGATCGTAACGGTACCGCTCGACGAAGCGTGTACGGAGATCAAGACCGTTCCGACCGACGGACAGCTCGTCCGGACCGCCAGGGACATCGGCATTTCGTTCGCCGCTCCAAAGGATTCAAAGCTTTATGCCGGGGGATAGGACCGTTTATCGAAAATATGGAAGAAGTTAAAAAGAAACTCAAAGCTGAATTGGACTCGTTGGAAGAGGAGCTTCATTTCAAACTCCCGAAGGAAATACAAAAGGCTCGCGAGTTCGGCGACCTTCGGGAAAACGCGGAATATAAAGCGGCGATGGAACGCCAGTCCATCGTTCAGGCGCGCATAATGCAGGTGCGTCAGCGGCTCGGCGAGGTCGAATCGATCGACCTGTCAAAGATACCGACCGACCGCGCCGCATACGGCTCGCGCGTCGTGCTTTTCGATGTGGAGAAAGAAGAGAAAGTCACGTACAAGCTCGTCACTTCGGAAGAAAGCGACCCGGAAAACGGACTGATATCGACGGTCTCGCCGATCGGCCAGGCACTGATGGGTAAGGAAGAGGGCGACGAGATCAAGGTGAAAACGCCGACCGGCTTTCGCAATTTCGAGGTTGCGCGGCTGACCACGATCCATGATAAGGACTCCTAGACGCGGCACGGTCGAGTCAGAAATTTCAAATCCTCAATAACTCAGCTTAAAAATGCTCGGAGAAAGTATAGGACGCGGCGCGATGCGCATCATCAACTCGATGGTGCGGGCTCTCGCGTCGGCGGGAGTGCACCCGAATGTACTCACGGCGATCGGCGTTTCGATAAATATCGCATGCGGCATACTGTTCGGTTTCGGCGAATTCTTTTGGGCGGGCGTCGTGCTGATCGTCGCGAACCTCTTCGACATGCTCGACGGCAACGTTGCCCGAATGACCGGGAACGTTACTAAATTCGGGGGCTTTCTTGATTCGTCTCTCGACCGCCTGTCGGACATGGTGTCGTTTTTCGGGATCATGATATTTTATGCGGGGAACACGCCGCAGCATTCGCTGCTGAACGTTTCTCTGGCCGGCATCGGAATGATCGGCTCGGTGATGGTGAGCTACACGACGGCCCGCTCCGAGGCGCTCGGCGTAAAGGCTAACGTCGGATTTCTGCAGCGGCCGGAACGCATTGTTTTGCTTATCATAGGAGCGCTTTCGACTTGGGACTGGAACTCGAATAACATTTGGTTCAATCGCATGCCGCAGGTTCTGTGGGTGCTCGCGATCGGGTCGGTTTGGACGCTTTTGCACCGAATGTACTTCATCTGGACCGAGTTCAACAGAATAGAAGGCGGGACCGCAGCGGAATGACCACGACGCTTTTGCAAATGCTGCACAATATCACGGCCGGACAGATCTTTTTGGGTGTCGCGGCGTTTTTGATCTCGCTTGCCGTGAGTTTCGGCGCGATCGTTTTGGTCATGGTAAAGATACCCGAGAATTATTTCAGCTCACATTACGTGCAGGATTTTATGCCCGGAAGTGCGTGGGCAGTCAGGTGGGGAGCGGTCATCGCGAAAAACGTCGCCGGAGCATTACTGATCTTGTTGGGAATTGTTCTCGCGCTGCCGGGCGTGCCCGGCCAAGGGCTGATCACGATACTACTCGGGCTCATTTTGCTGGATATTCCAGGAAAGCGCCCGATCGAAGCCAGAATTATCAAGCGGCCCGCCGTGTTGTCGGCGATAAACAAATTACGGCACCGTTACAACAAACCGCCGCTCGTGATGGACTGAGAATGGGACTCTTTGGTTTGTTCAAACGAAAGGAAACGATCGACGTTCATGCCGAGCGACGTAGACTGCTGCTCGTGCACGGGCGGATAACCGACGGAAAGATCATCGATACCGAAACCAATGCTCACGGCGATGAGATCGTTTTTTACGTCTATACACTGAACGGCGTGGATTTTGAATCGTCGGAGCTGCTCGACGGCGAACAGAAAGGCGACCTGCTTCGCTACGCCCCGGGAGCAAAGATCGGCGTCCGCTACGACCCGCGAAATCAGGGTAATTCGATGCTTGAGTAGCCAGTGGTCAGTGGATAGTGGATAGTGGACAGTTGTCGGAGTTAAGGAATGAGTCGGAGCAGCCGAACGCACTGGACATACTGGTGGATCGACGCTTTTTACTGACGACTGACAACCGACAACTGACAACTGCCACAAATCTATGTTCAAGAAAATTCTCATCGCCAATCGCGGCGAGATCGCTTGCCGGGTCATCCGGGCGTGCCGCGAGATGAAAATCACCGCGGTGTGCGTCTACTCGGACGCCGACCGCGACGCTCTGCATGTGCGGATGGCGGACGAGGCGTATCACATCGGCCCGGCGCCTTCGAACGAAAGCTATCTCCGCGTCGACAAGATTCTCGAGGTCGCAAAGGCGAGCGGCTGCGAAGCCATACATCCGGGATACGGATTTCTCTCGGAGAATGCCGAATTTGTCCGCCGGGTCAATACGGCCGGGATCGTTTTCATCGGTCCGTCACCCGAGGCGATGGACGCGATGGGCGGCAAGATGTCCGCGCGAAAGATCGCTATCGCGGCCGGCGTGCCGGTAGTGCCGGGGACGACCGAGCCGCTCATCTCATTCGAAGATGCGGCGGAGACGGCGGCAAAGATCGGCTATCCCGTAATGTTGAAAGCGTCGGCGGGCGGCGGCGGAAAAGGAATGCGGTTCGTCGAAGCGGAGAGCGATCTCCGATCCGCACTGGAAACCGCGCAGTCCGAGGCCCGTGCGAGTTTTGGCGACGACGCGGTTTACATCGAGAAAGTGGTCGTTCGACCGAGGCATATCGAGATACAGTTGTTCTCGGACAAGCACGGAAATCACGTTCATCTCGGCGAACGTGAGTGCTCGATACAGCGTCGCCATCAGAAGGTGATCGAGGAAGCACCGTCGCCGATCGATTCCGAGGAACTCCGAAACCGCATGGGCGAATGTGCGGTAATGGTCGCAGAGTCCGTCGACTACGTCGGCGCCGGAACCGTCGAGTTCCTGGTTTCCGATCTCGACAAGTCATTTTACTTTCTCGAGATGAACACGCGTCTTCAGGTCGAGCACCCCGTGACGGAACTGGTGACCGGGATCGACCTTGTTCGAGAGCAGATAAATGTCGCATGGGGCGAAAAGCTTTCGTTCACCCAGGACGACGTTCAGCTTCGAGGCCACGCCATCGAGTGCCGCATCTACGCCGAAGATCCCGAAAACAACTTCCTGCCTTCACCGGGTAAGATCACACGGCTTCGGATAACTCAGGGGCCGGGCGTTCGGGACGACGGCGGCGTTTATCAGGGTTCGGAAGTGTCGATTTATTACGACCCGATGATCTCCAAATTCGCCGTCTACGGCCGCGACCGCCCCGAAGCCATCGACCGAATGCACCGGGCACTAGCCGAATACCAGATCGACGGGATCAAGACAACGCTGCCCTTTTTCCGACAGGTGCTCGAAGACGAGGAATTTATCGCGGGCAGTCTCGACACGGGCTTTATCGAACGCTTCATGAAACGCCGCGTCGCGGCCGAACCGGACGAGGTAGAAACCGACATCGCACTCGTTGCTGCGGCTCTCTCATTCGCCGCACAAACACCGACGTCCGCGGCAACCGCTCAAGCATCGGATGCCCGCCGATCGAGCTCGTGGGCACGCACGTATAGACGCTGAGTTTTAGAGTTGCCGAATCGGGCGGCGAATGTCGATGAAAAGAAAAAGCAGGTGAGGATAATATCCTCACCTGCTTTCTTGTCAGTCTAAATTCGGCTCTGGCCCGAATTTGCCGGTTTTATGGATTTGCGACGAAATCCATATCGGCCAGGTCTTCGTTCAGCGAGAAGGTCCGAGTATCGTCGCTAAACGTGTAACGCTTGTGCGAAACCGACAACACATAGAACTCGCTGATCTCAAGGTCGCCGATCGTGTAGTAACCGAACGGGTTGCTGACAGCCATATGTGAACTTCCGTCACCGGCACTCGTGACTGAGATCCGAGCGTTGCCGATGCCGTTACCGAACGAATCAACCACTCGCCCGCTAACCGAAGCCGGAGCCGCGGTCGGCGCGAGCTGCGTGTTAAAGAACGTGCAGGTAACCGACTCGCCTTCTTCCAGGACGATAGTCGCACTACGGTTCGGCAGACTGGTCGTATTGTTATTAACGTTCGGCAATCCACCAGCTTGCGATGTACAGGCGATCTGCTGAAGCGTCCAAATGTTCGGATACGCCTGCTCGGTAACCACCGTCGCGTTTGCCGCACCGAAAGCAATCCGCGTAGCGTCTGATTTCCGATCGTGCGTTATGTTGTTGTCGTCGACAAGTGAAAACGAACCCGGGGTAAAATTGGTTGCGGTAAAGTTAAACGAGAACGTCGATGAATTACCGACCCCGCCGCCAGGAAGCAATGTCGTAACCGATTTGATGATCGTGATGGATGCTGGGAAGATCACCGCGGTGGCCGACAGCTGAAGATCGCGGCTGCCCGAGTTTGCGCCGGGGAAGTCAACGATATAGTTGTGATACGGCGAACCGGTGATGGCGATAGCCGAGTTGTTCAAGCCCCAATCCGTTCGGGTTGAAATGTGCGAACCGTAAGCGATAACGATGTTTTCAGCGGTAGCAGTGAATGTGAGCGTGAATGTTTTGCTGCTGTCGCTCGCGGTGCTGCCGCTCAACGTGTATACAGTGGCACCGGTGATCGTGCACCCGAAGCAAGTGAAATTGCCCGGAATTTGAACAATGTCGTCGCCACCGCCGGGAGCTCCGTCAAAGCCGTTTGCTACCTGCGGGTCAAGCGGAATGGCGAAGGTAGTTGCCGAAGCAAGTGTGCAACCGGCAACATTGACACACGGATTATTCATGACCGATTCCGTCCTGTCGTAGGTGGTCAGGTAATCGTTCGCGTATTTGCCGCCCTTAGTGTAATCGTAACCGATGGTGACCGTATAGGTATCTCCCACGGTCAGGCCGGTGGCCACGATCCTGATGGGCACAGAATCGCCTTCAACGTAATGAGATTTGCTTTCGTTCAGGGCACCTCGGGCGTAACCATCATTGCCCGATGAAACGTTACATTTGATCGGAGCGGAAAACGGTCCGTTCGCACACTGTTCGATGTCGATACCGATGTTGGCCATCGCCAGCTTGGTGTCGCTCAGCGTGCGGGTCGCAGTGATGCCGCCGAACTGTGCGGATGCACTAAGCGTGACCGCCATAACGCAGACCGCGAGCATTAAAACGCGGGCCGCTGAGTTTTTCATGGCTTTCGCCTGGGGATACTTCATTTTTTTACTCCTGTAATTAAAATCCGTCATGCGTCGGAGAATTTCGATCATCGAGTCGGGACAAAGTTCCAATAGCGGCACTTTTCCAGAAAACCGGGGCGAGATCGTTCCCCTCCCGCATTCGGGACAAAGAAAGTTAGAATTAAAACCGTGTACGAGTGTTTAACAAATGTTCGATCTGAATGTCAAGACATTTTTTAAGGTCTCGAACCGGCTCGCAACCAAATAATGACCAAAAAGTAAGCTGTCTTCCGGCCCGAAATGCCCCGGAACGATGTCGAAATCAGCATAAAACCGGCCGATTCCATCGACCGAGTCAGCGTCTGTTACGCCAGAAGTTATTCGTTTTCAGTAATATACCACGAATAAAGCAAATTTCCACAAAAATCGTTGAAAATCATGTGTCTTCGAGTTCTTTCCGTCCGACGCCGCGGACCGGAATTTGAACAGCGGCTCGATATTCGTTTCGCCGACCTCGCGTCAATGTCCTTTTCCGAAAATACCTTATGAACATAAGACGCTGTTCTTCGTTCGATTTGCATATACATACCATCAATCGAGCCGATTTCCAGAATTTCGTATTCCACATCTATCCGATCGATAAATGCGGACACAAAAATGCGGGCAAGAATATTCTTGCCCGCATGATGGACACAGATGTGTCCTCATCTAGTTGTACGGAGATCCGCTAACGAGAGACCAGAAAATTTATATCGTTCAGGTCCTCGTTCAAAGTGAAGGTGCGAATGGTGTCGTCGATCCGCGACCTGCCCCGATTCTGCAGCACGCCCAAAACGTAAACGTTGCCGACCGGCAGTTCAGTAAAACTATAGTATCCGAAACTGTTGGTCAGAGCCGTCCAATATCCCGTGCCGCTCGCATTGTATATATAGATCGTCACGCCGCGTATGCCGTAGCCTCTTTCGTCCGTCGCACGGCCGAAAACGGAAGCCCGTGCAGCGGTCGGTGCGATCTGATCGCTCGTAAACGTGCAGGTGATGTCTTCGCCTGCTTCGGCTTGTATGTTGGCACGTCGATTTGCGACATCTACAGTGCTGTTTTGGCTGTTGGGAAGGCCGGTCGAGGTTTCGACACACTCGATCGCCGCTAATGTCCAACCTGCGACCGCGGCTTCGCTGACGGTTACGGCAGTCTGATTTACGTTAGGATCGACGAACTCCGTATTATTAGCCAACTGAAAACTTGAAGTCGAGATGTTCGTTGCAGCGTACGGGAATGTTGGCGTCGACGATGTTCCACCGGCCGTTGACCGTACCCGTTTGCGAATTTTTATGGTCGCGGGCGCCGGCGCCGGCGTTGGGGTCGGAGATGGAGCCGGCGTTGCCGTCGGCGACGGAACAGGCGTGGGTGTCGGGGTCGGCGTCGGCTGCACAACGCCGAAACGTGAATTCACAAGGCGATTGGGTGTGGTCGGATCAACATTCGTCACAACGCCCAATGTCGAAGTGCCGATGATCGCCTGGGCGACAACCGCCGGCGTCGCGTTCGGATGCGAACTGAGATACAACGCGGCGATGCCCGCAACGGCCGGCGAGGACATCGAGGTCCCACTCAAATAACGCACATCCGTGTCGCTCGCACTCGAAAGTGAAAGAATATTATGTCCAGGGGCAAATACATCGACACACGGTCCAAAGTTGGAATAGTTTGGGCGGAAATCGTCGTCAGCGGTGGCGGCGACCGTTATGGCATTAGGCGTGCGAGCCGGGGTAAAGCTGCAGGCATCATAATTACTATTTCCGGCCGCGATCGTAAAGGTGATGCCTGAGGCGATAGAACTTGTTACTGCCGATTCGAGCGCCGGCGATATTCCCGGAGCCGTAATACTAATATTCGCCACGGCCGGGTTGATGCGGTTGGCGGTCACCCAATTGATACCGTCGATCAGGTCCGAGATCTGCCCCGACCCGGAACACGGAAGAACGCGAACTCCGTGAATGCGTACATTCTTGGCGACGCCGTAGGTGGCGCTTCCAACTGTGCCGGCAACATGAGTTCCGTGACCGTTGCAGTCAAATCCGTTTTGGCCGTCGAAAAGTGCGTCATACGCGATCGAAGCTCTGCCGCCGAATTCGACGTGCGTCGGTCGAATGCCGGTGTCGAGAATGTACGCGTGTACGACCGTGCCGGACGAATCGTAATTATATGTCGTATCCAGCGGAAGATTCGGCTGGTCGATCCGGTCGAGGTTCCAGGGAGCGTTCGTCTGCGTCGACGCGATCGCGATCACCGAGTCTTCCTCCACGAACAGAACTCGGTCATCCTGGCTAAGTGATATCGCTTCTGCCTCGGACATCTGGGCGGCGTAACCTTTCAGGGCCGTTTCATAAACGTTCGAGACTTTTCCGCCGTAAACGGCCGTCAGATAGTTCGCTTCGGACTCGACCACGGGACGCGATACTTGAGCCTCGGTATACTTGTCGTTGAGCACAACGATGTACTGTCCGGCGATCGGAGCGGCCGACCTTTGGAATTTTTCCTGGTGGCCCGATGTTTTGACGGGCAATAAGGATGCAGCGCTCAGGCCGCATAATACTACTATGGAAAGGACCCAAATATTTTTCATTGGCTGACTCCGGAAGTGGAAATTTTGAAGGCTAGAAATGGATTGAGGATCTGACGGAATGCATCGAACGATGCGTGTCGATTAACAACGTATAACATCGTTGCACGAGTGTCAACACTCTTTTTGCAGAATGAATGATAGCTCGGTCAGCCTGACCGAAATTGACTGAATTGGGTGATCTTTCGGTTAATCCTGTAGAATATCGAGAGTAATCTTCAGAACTTTATACGAGGTGTGAATGGAAAAATTGTTGGCCGGTTTGATCGGCAAAAGTGTAGATATCGGATGCGGAACCAGTGCGATCTTCCGCGGTGAGGTAACCGAGGTCGGCGACGGCGTGGTTTATCTGAAGGACGAGGAATCGAAGCTCACATATATCGCGGTCGAAAAGATCTCGTCCGTGTGCGAGCGTTCCGATTCACATTCTCGGCCCGGCTTTATCGCCTAGCGACAGAAAAGCCCGCTCATATTACATCAGCGGGCTTTTCTAATTAAAAAAAGGCTCTTTTATCTTGTGCTGACTTCGACTGCGGCAGGTGCGGTAGGGACGAGGCGTCTGAAACCAACGATCCGGCTTTCCCAGTATCCCTTGAACGGCGAGTAGGTAATGCCTTTGCTCGACGAAGCGTGGTAGAAGCCATTCTCGTCGGCAACGATACCCATGTGCCCGAGGCCGTTCAAAAACACGAGTGTGCCGAATTTGAATCTTTCTTCACCGGTGACCGGCTGAGCCATCGCCCAGAGCGTCCGTGCACTTTCTCTAGGAAACGAGATCCCGGCGTCGTTGAAAACCGCCCAAACAAACCCTGAGCAGTCATAGCGATTCGGCCCGGACGAGCCGTACAGATACGGAATGCCCCACCGCGATTGGATGCCGTTCATTATCGACACAGACATGTTCGAACCGTAGACAGTTCTCGCGGCTGTCATCGCCGTCATTACGTTCAGCGGGCTTGACGCGCCTGTCTTTTTTACAAGAGACGGCCTGTCGACGGTATTGGCGATTTCGATCTTGTTTGTGAGCGTCGGGCGGGAAACCTGAGAATTGAGCGGAGTCGAAGATGAAAGAGATCTCGTTTTGTCGTTTGAAGGGGTTTTGGCTGAGGGCGGTTCGTTTATCGGGCGGCTTGAGATGGTTTTTATCAACCTCTGCCGGTCCTGAGCGTTACTGCTCGAGACGAAACCAAAACTAATTAAAAATGCGCAAACGGCAAGATATGAAATCTTCTTCAAATTATTCAAAACTTATACTCCAAAAACTCTTTTGAGGTGTGGGCGTGCGTTCGAGGCAAGAGGCAATAATGATCGCCTATTTAAAACACACTGCGAATTAATTGTAATTTCCGAAAGCTAAGTATGATGCTCCGGAGCGGCTACCCTGATTGTATAGTGAAGATTGACGGCCAAGAGAAACTTCGGGTGATCTGACGCAGTCGACGTGCTGCTTGTTGCAATGAAGTTCTCGGCCAAAAAAGAGGTTAGCATTTTCGAATAGGAAAATGCAAAGCGGGTTTTGGCAAAGCTGTCGGCGCGAGGTCTGATACCTTTTGTACCAGACCTCGCCGCCACCACTTCCGCCTTCCGTCAGCGTCCTTTAGTTGTCTTGTGTATGCAAGAGAAGACGTGCAATCGCCGGCCGCTTCCAGAAATAAAAAAAGCCCGCACAATATGCGGGCCTTTAATTCGATAATAGGTGCGAATCGCCTGTTGGGTTACGCCGAGAAGGACGTTCCGCAACCGCATCCGCCCGACGCGTTGGGATTTTCGAACGTGAAGCCGGAACCCATCATATTCGTCGCGTGATCGATAGTGATGCCGTTCAGATACTGGGCCGAAAACATATCGACGAAAAGGCGAATATCCTGCTGATCCAGAATGAAATCGCCGGTCTTCGATTCTTCTTCGATATTGAGGCTGTACTGAAAGCCCGAGCAGCCGCCCGGAACTACGCGAACCCGAAGCCCCGCCGTTTCCGGCAAATCTTCTTCACCGGCCAAAAACTTTTTGATCTCTTCAGCCGCCGCCGGGGTAACGGTCAACTCGATCGAAGGTGCTGCTACTGCTGCCATTATTTTATAATTCTCCTGTTAAGAATATTGGATCCGATCTCGAATCCTTACCTTAATGTCAATATTAACCGAAGTTCAGATGAAAAAACAAGTTTCAAGGTTCGCCGCCGCCTGGATCTTGTATTACCCTGCCCTCGACGTTATCACCAACTCGGGCTTCATCGCCTCGATCGATATTTGACGGGCGACTTCCTCGGCGGTGTTGCGAAACGCCTGCGACTGCGGTGAGTCGGGGAACGAGACCACGACAGGAACACCTATGTCGCCGCCTTCGCGGACTTCCATTCCCATCGGCACCTGGCCGAGGAAATTAAGGCCGTATTCGTTACAGAGTTTTTGCCCGCCGCCGCTGCCGAATATTTCGTATCTATTGCCCGTGTCGGGGGCAATAAAGTACGACATATTTTCGATCACACCGAGAATGGGAATATTGACCGTTTCGAACATCTTTACTGCTCGGCGAACATCGGAAAGCGAAACTTCCTGAGGCGTCGTAACGAGAACGGCTCCCTGGACCGGAACCAACTGCGCAAGCGAAAGCTGCACGTCTCCGGTTCCGGGCGGCATGTCGACGATGAGGTAATCGAGTTCGCCCCAGTTCACATCCGTCAAAAACTGCCTAACGACGCCGTGAAGCATCGGCCCGCGCAAGATCATCGGCTTATCGGGCGGAACGAGCACGGCCATCGAGATCATCTTAATGCCGTGAGCTTCGATCGGCACGAGCTGGCCGTTCAATATCTCGGGCTGATCGTAGCCGGTTCCCAGCATCATCGGCACATTCGGACCGTAAACGTCGGCGTCCATCAAGCCCACCTTTGCACCGTTCTGGGCAAGCGCGACCGAAAGATTAACGGCGACCGTCGATTTGCCGACGCCGCCTTTTCCGCTCGAAACGGCGATGATGTTTTTGACGCCCGGGATCGCGATATTATTCGCAACGCCGCGTCCCTGCGGAACCTCGGCGTCCATTGTCACGTTGACGTTCGCAACGCCGGGAAGCAGCTTGACGATCTCGCGCGCCATCCCTTCCATCTCCTCCTTCACCGGACAGGCCGGCGTGGTCAGGACGATACGGAACGAAACGTCGCCACCGTCTATCGCGACATCGCGAACGAACCCGAGCGTTACGATGTCCTTATGCAGGTCGGGATCGATTATCTGTTTTAGTGATTCTAGAATTGAGCTTTCTGTTAAGTGAGTCATTATGATCGATTGAAAAACGTACTATGATCCAACAAAACAGTCTATCAAAAACTCCCGCAGTGAAACAGCCGGGGGCAAGCCAGCCTTCCTTACTGCGAGCTGGTTAGGTTGAGTCATCGCATTTCATCGTCGACGGACAACATTATTTTATCTGAGCCCCGCAATCGGAATGCAGTCCGGAAGGCGGGCTTGCCCCTGCTCTTTTGCCTTACCTCCGTCCAATGTTCGATAATTCAACTGTGTCCTCAACCCGATCCGAACTTTTCAAATTCCTCTACACCGAGGCACAGGGCTGCCGCGTCTGCGAAAAGCTCGCTGACAAAACCGCCGTACTCAGCGAACTGAACGGGAATCTCGAGCCGAAGGTATTCTTCATCGGCGAAGCTCCCGGCCGCGTCGGCGCCGACCGAACGCGGCGTCCTTTTTACGGCGACAAGTCCGGGAACAATCTGCAAATGCTGCTCGATTCTATCGAACTTTTGCGTGAAGATATCTTTATAACCAGTGCGGTCATGTGCAGCCCGCGTTCGGCCACCGACGCTAATCGCCGGCCCACGAGATCGGAGATCGTAAATTGTTCGAGCTATCTAGAACGCATCCTCGAACTTATCGATCCGCCCGTCATCGCAACCCTCGGCAGCGTCGCACTTGAAGCACTCAAAACTATTGCCTATCATGAATTTAATCTCAAAGCGCACGCCGGAACGAGGCTCGAATGGAACGGCCGCACGCTCGTCCCGCTTTATCACCCGAGCCCGCAGGTCATCGCGTCGTCGCGGCGAATGGACCAACAGCTCGAAGATTATCGAGTGCTTGGAAGCGTGATTAGGACGGACGCAGACGGTGCCGAATAGAATGCTTGGAACGATCGGATTGTTTTCATGTCTTGTTCGTGTGTTTCGTGTGTTTCGTGGTTAAGGTTTTAGGAGTTGTAACCACGAATTACACGAAACACACGAAAGGAAGCCAAAAGAAGAATAATTGGTTGAGCGACGTTAGATAAGCGACAGATGTATTGATGCCCTAAAATAGAAATTGTTTATGAAGGACGTGACGTTTTATTGGCTGCCAAACTGTTCGACGTGCCAAAAAGCGGTTCGGTGGCTCGAACGCCGCGGTGTCACGATAGCGGCCTACCGCGACATTAAGGAAGATCCGCTTTCGCCGGTCGAGATCGTCAGGATGTCGGCGCGGCTCGGCAGGCCGGTCGAGTTATTTTCAAAACGTGCGGTCAAATACCGCGAAATGAAACTGAGCGAGCGAACGCTGACGGATGACGAAATGATCGAGCTAATGGAAAGCGATTACACATTTTTGAAACGCCCGATCATTCAGATCGGGGATAAGGCAATAGCGGGCTTTTTCGAAATGTCGTTCGAACGTTTTTTAGCCGACAATTATTTCGAAAAGAAGAAGGCCGAAAGTAAATGAACTCTGAATTCGAAAATACATACAACGCAGTCCGCGGCGGATCCGTCGGGTACTTCGCACAAAAACGCGGATTGATCGCCGTTCATGGCAATGAAGCCGTCCAGTTTCTCGACGGCCTGATCTCGAACGACGTGAAAACGCTCGAAAACGGAATGTCGATGCTCGCGGCTTTCCCGAACGCGCAGGGACGGTTGGTCGCTCTGGTGCGTGTGGTCAGGCACGGCGAAACATTCTTATTCGATACGGAAGAAGCGACGCACGAAAAAGTTTTCAACAATTTATTTCGGTTCACCTATGCCGGCGATTTTTTCGTCGAGGATATATCGGACAATTTTCGATTCGTCTCCGTTTTCGGCAAGGGTTTCCTGCCGTCGACGCAGCCGTTTATCGAATTTGAAGCGCCGGCCGGGCACGACTATTTTATCGACTCGAACGACGCCGACGATTTTTTCACCGAGCTGAGGAACATCGACGCCGTTGCCGTGACCGATGACGTCTACGAAACGCTCCGCATCGAAAGCGGCATCCCGAAATACGGCGTCGACATGGACGAAACCACCATCGTCCCCGAGCTCGGCATCGACGGCCTCATCTCATACAACAAAGGCTGCTACATCGGACAGGAAATAATCGCCCGCATCCACTTCCGCGGCCACATCGCAAAGCAATTAACCGGCCTGCTCCTGTCAGAACCGCAAGCGATAGCGACCGGGTCGCCCGCCGGCCAAGATCTCAAGTCCCCCGACGGCAAAAACGCCGGGCGCATAACTTCGACAACATTCTCGCCGCGGCTCGGTCGAATTATCGCGCTAGCATTCGTTCGGTACGAATATCTTGCTGAAGAGACAGCACTGATCGCCGCAGGCGAAACCTGCACCGTCAAGAATCTTCCGTTTATCTGAATTGATTTCTTATTTCGTGTATTTCGTGGATTATTAATTTCAACTTTCTGAATGGACGATTTTAGAGACAAAGACGACCCGGCGGAGATAATCCTTTCCGATGAGACCTATGCGGTAGTAGGTGCCGCGATGGAAGTTTATTTCACACTCGGAACGGGATTCTCAGAACCCGTTTACCAACAGGCACTGGCCTTCGAGCTGGGTTCCAGGCAAATCCCGTTTCGCGCGCAGGAGCGATTTCAAATTCAATATAAAGGGAATTTTCTTGACAAGGTCTACATTGCCGATTTTATTTGCTTCGAACGGATCATTGTAGGAATTAAAGCTTTAAATCAGCTTTCACCGGTCGACTGGTCGCAGGTTTTGAACTACCTAAAGGTAAGCAAAAAGCGCGTCGGTTTACTCTTCAACTTCGGGAGTAATGGTAAATTGGAATGGAAGAAGCCGGTAATTTAACTTTCTTTGGAATCGCTTTTTTCCTTTTCTTAATTTGATTTGTTTCGCGTATTTCGTGGATAAATCCCTTCTCTGAGTGAAATATAGTGTTTCGGAGCTTTGAGGGGCGGAATTTTTCCACGAAACACACGAAATAGGAAAACAAGAAAAGAAGAAAAGAAGAAAATAAGAAACGAAGAAAAAATTGAAGTAACGATCATTATGGACGATCTCGACGTCGATCTGCCGAACGCTAAGCTGGCGTACACGATAATTCAGGAACTGCTGCGCGGGCATGAGGCTCTTAGCGACCTGCTTGTCGTGATGGCTCATGCGCTTGATGAGGACGTAACGAAAGCGCTCACGGCGACTAACGAGTGGCAGAATTATCTCGAATCGAAACGCAATCTCGAGAACACAAAACTGCAGATCGAAAAGTTCACACACGAACTCAAGAGGTTGGAAAATGCTTGACCTTTTGATCATCGGCGCCGGACCGGCGGGAATTTCAGCGGCGTTCGAGGCAAAAAAAGCGGGGCTCGAATACGTCGTGATCGAGAAAGGACTGATCGCGAATACGATCTATCATTACCCGGTCGGCCTTACCGTTTTTTCGACGACGAACGAACTCGAGATCGAAGAAGATGCGTTGAAGCCGGCGCGAGAAAAACCGACACGCGAAGAACTGCTTTCGTACTATGTGCGCTTTGTTTTAGAAAACGATCTCAAGATCAACACCGAAGAAATGGTGCTCTCCGTCAAACATTCTGACGGCGGCTTTGTGATCGTTACAGACAAAGATGAATACACGGCAAGCAACGTCCTGTTCGCAATCGGCGCGATGGACTACCCGCGAAAGTTAAACGTTCCGGGCGAAGATCTTTCAAAAGTCCGTGATCATTTTCATGAGACCTATCCGTGGGTGAAAAAGCACGCGTTAATTATCGGTGGCGGAAATTCCGCTGGCGAGGCCGCGTTATTCCTCGCGCAGGAAGGTGCCGAGACGACGCTTGCGATCTTTCGCGACGATTGGGAGAACAACGACCCAAAACAGGGCTGCATCAAATATTGGGTCAAGCAGCCGCTCGAGGACGAGTTAAAGGAACATTGCCTCAAGCTCTTTTTCCTCGGTAAGGTCGTTGAAATACGCGAGCGTGAGGTTGAGTTAGAAAACGAGAACGGCGAGCGATGCAATCTCGAAAACGACGTGGTTTTCGTTCTGATCGGCTCGGATGCCGACCTTACGATGCTCAAAACTCTTGGCGTCGAAACCGTTAAAGCGAAGTACGGCGAAGTGCCGGTTTACGATCCGGAAACCTTCGAAACAAACGTGCCGGGCATATATGTCGCCGGCCACTTCACCAACGAGCGGCACATAAAAGGCGCGATCGATGCGCCGAAAATATTGATCCCAAAATTGGCCGCAAAAGTAGGGCAGACTGTTAGTCTGCCCACCGGAAGTTAACATCAACTTTTACGACTTGTGCGCGGCGCGGCAACGACAAAAGGACAGGCTAACAGCCTGTCCTACGATTTAGAATGGATATCTCACGAGCTCAGGAAATACTGAAGCACAGCTTCGGTTACGATTCGTTTCGTCTGCATCAGCAGTCGGCGATCGAGGCCGTGCTGCGCGGAAAGGACGTCGTCGTGCTTATGCCGACCGGCGGCGGCAAATCGCTTTGCTACCAGATTCCGGCGATGATGAGCGACGGGCTCACACTTGTCGTTTCGCCGCTGATCGCGTTGATGAAGGATCAGGTCGACGCCCTGCGGACGAACGGCGTCGCGGCCGCTTTTTTGAATTCGACGCAAAGCGGCGCCCAACAGGTCGAGGTCTTTCGCGCGGTGCGAAGCGGTGAATTAAAACTGCTCTATGTCGCCCCCGAACGCCTGCTGCAAAGCGGTGACCAGTTCGTCGAATTTCTAAAGTCGATCAAGATCTCGCTCTTCGCCATAGACGAGGCTCACTGCGTCTCGAGCTGGGGCCATGATTTCCGACCCGAGTACCGCCAGCTTGCGCGGCTCAAACGCGAGTTTCCGGACACGCCGCTGATAGCGTTGACGGCGACCGCGGACAGCCTGGTTCGGCGCGATATCGTCAAGTGTCTCGAGATCGGCGACGCGGAAGTCCTCGTATCGAGCTTTAACCGACCCAACATTTCTTATTCGGTCGAACCGAAACGAAACTCGTTCGACCGCCTGCTTCAGTATCTGGAAACGCGAAAGGACGAGAGCGGGATCATATACTGCCTCAGCCGCAACTCGGTCGCGAATCTTGCCGAAGACCTCCGCGATGCGGGCTACTCGGCCTTGCCGTATCACGCCGGGCTCGACAAGGAAACACGCGAGCGTCACCAGGAATCGTTCCTCAACGACGAAACGAAGATCATCGTTGCGACCATCGCGTTCGGTATGGGAATTGACAAATCGAACGTCCGGTTCGTCGTTCACATGGACCTGCCGAAAAATATCGAGAGCTATTATCAGGAAACCGGCCGTGCGGGCCGCGACGGCCTGCCGAGCGACGCGATGCTGTTTTTCAGCTGGGCGGATGTCGTCAAACTGAAAGGTTTCGTCGAGGTCGAAGGCGACGCCGACCAGAGCCGCGTGATGCTCAAAAAGCTCGACAAGATGGGCGAGTTCGGCGATCTGAAAACATGCCGGCGTCGATTTTTGCTCGAATATTTTTCCGAGGAAACGACCGAGGACTGCGGCAACTGCAACAATTGCAACACGACGTTCGAGAAATTCGACGGGACGATCATCGCGCAAAAAGCGCTGAGCGCCGTGGCCCGCACAGGCCAGCGGTTCGGGCTGAATTATCTGATAGATTTTCTTCGCGGTTCCAAGTCGCAAAAGATCTGGGACGAACACAAGCAGTTGAAAACGTACGGCGTTGGAGCCGACATCTCGAAGGACGATTGGTTCGCATACTTTAAGGACATGATCGCACAGGGAATTCTTACACAATCCGACGGCGAATATCCGACACTCACGCTGAACCCGGAAAGCGAACCCGTGCTGCGCGGCGAACGAAAGATCGAGCTCTTCAAACGGGCCCCGGCCGAGGAAGCTTCACGGTCGAAAGAGCTGGCGTCGGAGCTACCGTATATAAAGGAACTCTTTGACCGGCTGCGTGCAGTCCGAACCACGCTGGCACGATCGGAAAACGTGCCGCCGTATGTCGTGTTTTCAGACGTGACGCTCGTCGAGATGTCGACGTACCTGCCGCAGAACGAAGTCGAGATGCTGCGTATTTCGGGCGTCGGCGATCTGAAAATGGAGAAGTATGGCGATAGGTTTTTGAGCGAGATCCGGGCGTACTGCGAGGCCAACAGCCTTACGTCGCGGATCGAGCTCAAAGCCGCACCGCGGAAGCAGCGCACGCGAACGAAACGTGATGCGAAAGGTGACGACACATACACCGTAACGCTCAAAATGTTCCGCTCGGGCAAGACACCGGCTGAGATCGCCGGCGAACGCGGCCTGGCTTTGACGACGATCGAGACGCATCTCTCGCGATACATCACGAGCGGCGAAGTTCGGTTAGAAGACATGGTCGCTTCCGACAAAGTAGGAACGATACGCGACGCTATCATCAGCGTAAACGCCGGCACGGCGATCGGTCCCGTCAAGGAGTTTCTCGGCGATGAATATTCTTACGGTGAGATAAGAGCAGTTGCGGCGGACTTTTTGAGGGAAGCCGGATAAATGCGAAAAAAATACGGCGACCCGAATGGGCCGCCATATTTTTATTGGATTGCCGTCCCAGTTTATTGACTTTCCTTAGGCATTCTCACCAGCACCTTTTCGTGCTTGAATCTATCCGCGATGTTTGCCGGATTAATGTCGTACGCGGTCACTTCAAAGACCTCGGTCGTGGTGCCGCCGGTCGACGTCGTCCACTTGTAGGGAAGCTGCACGCCGCCGACTCCGCGGTAATCCGCAAACCGAACCTGAAACTCCGCCATTTCACCGACCGGTCCGCCTTCGACACCGCGTTTGAAAACCATCACATCCTTTGACGCATCGACGCCTTCCGGAGCTTTAGTCCTGACCTTGAACATCATCGGCATTGAGTGGCCGGTGTAGCTCATCATGACGGGCAGGCTCGTCGCCTTTGAAAGAAAAAGCTTGATAATCGAACCGGCAAACTCCGCGTTGACCTGATTGCAGGCCGTGCCGTCAACATCGGCCTCGCCGGCGAAGGTGTAATTGACGTCGATCCCTTCGGGAGCGCTCAGAAACAATGCGAGTGTTGTACGAAGCAGTTCGTTCTGTCGTGCGGCACCGTGTTCCGTCGCGTGTTCGCGTCGGATGATAACCTGCTTTCCGTCCCCGCCGTCGGTCGCGATCTTCATCGGCAGTTCCGCGTCGCCCGGGTGGCGGACGATTATCTTGTGCTGGGCGTCGCCGGTCACTTCTTCGGTCGTCCCGTCGCCTTTCTTGATGACGATCTTCCTAACTGCTCCGTTGGCTCCGCCGCCCTCGATATCGTCACGAACGATCTCGCTCGGGGCGTTGTCGCTGCGGGTAACGAAAACGTCGAGCTGCTTTATGCCCTCGCCGCCCGCCGTTCCGTCCGCGTTGCCGAACTTTAGCGTTTTCATCAACTTGTCCGGCAGCTGCATCGCCAGCTCCTGTTCGCCGATGTCGACGGTCTCGCCGCTTTCGGTCCTGACGGTTCGGGTCGTCTTTCCGCTGATCGTCATGCTGCGAACGCCGGCTATCGCCTGATCGCCGCCTATCGCGACACGCGCCTGTTTGATCAGGGTCAGCGCTTTTTCGTCCGACTTGAATCTCGCCCCAACGTTATCGACCAACGCGCCGAGGCCGACGAAGAAAACTGCTACACACAAAATTGAGAAAATGAATCGTTTCATAAGATGCCTCCAAAACTATTCCAAAACTATTATTATGCCGAGCGGCGAAGCGTGGCGTTCAGAACTTATTTCGAAACCCGGGCCGCGCCTGAAAATCATTCGACAGACGCAGTATGCCGCGATACGTTTCGCCGGTGGTTAAGAGAACGCAAAGAATTTGTTAAGGATGTAAAATGTCCCTTAAAACCATTTACAAGCGAAAAGGGAAGATAGAAAATGAATCGGAATCGACGGCCTCGTCCGATTCAACACTGTATATGAAGCGTTCCTGGATCTCAATACTGGCCATTTGCGGGTTTATCGGTTTGCTCGTTCTGCTCGGCGTACTGCAATACCGTTGGCTGTCGCAGGTGAGCGAAGCCGAGATCGAGAAACAGCAAAAGCGCCTCGATTCAGATACTGAGCATTTTGCGGCGGATTTTAACCGCGAGATACAGGGAGCTTATTTCAACTTTCAGATCGGTTCCGATGCGTGGAAGAAAAAGGACTGGACAGAATTCAATAAACGATACGATTTTTGGCGAAGCAAGACGGCGTATCCGTCGCTGATCAAGAGCGTCGTTTTTGTCGAGAACCGGCCCGATGCCGAACCGCTGGTTTACAACGCGGAAAAACGAACGTTCGAACCCGGCGAAGTGCCCGCGGCGTTCGCGTCGCTGCGGGCCCGCTTTAGCGCCGACGCAACATTTCAGCCGGTTTACGACGACGTGCCGGCGCTTGTGACGCCGATACATGACCCGATCGATCCGGTCCGGCACATATTCCTTCGCGAGCATTCAGGCGGTACGCCGCCGCGTGTGCCGATGCCGCCGAAATTCGGATATCTCGCCGTGATTCTCGACGCTGCCACGCTCAAAGATCAGGTGCTCCCGGAACTTGATCGAAAGTACTTTCCCGAGGGAGACTTTGTGGTCTCCGTTGCGGACAAGGCCGGAACTCAGGTGTTTCACACGTCCGCCGGGACGAACGGTGCGGACGCGTCCGCACGGTTGCTCGACGTCTCGCCCGATAATTTAATGTTCTACACAAGCACGGATATGATGCCGGGCGAGGGCGAACGCCGCAGCGACGTTTTTGTCAGTAAGCGAGTCGAAAGCCGGACACTGACCACAGACATTCGCGGTGACGGCGCAGGCGGGATTATGAAGATCGAAGTGAACCGCGGCCAGGGCCCGAAGACGACGGTCCTCGAACGAACTAACCCTGACGCCGTAGGTTTCTGGACGCTTCAGGTGCAGCACAGGGCCGGTTCGATCGCTAACTTCGTCGCCGGTGCTAAGCGGCAAAGTCTGGCGATCAGCTTCGGACTGCTTGGCTTACTTGGAGCCGGGATTTTGCTGATCTTTATTTCGGCACAGCGTGCCCGGACACTTGCTCAGCGTCAGATAGATTTTGTTTCGTCGGTCTCGCACGAATTTCGCACGCCGCTCGCCGTGATCTATTCCGCCGGCGAAAACCTCGCGGACGGCGTAGCGAAAGAGGAAGGCCAGGTCACGCGGTACGGCGCGATGATAAAAGGCGAAGGCAAAAAGCTCTCCGGAATGGTCGAGCAGATCCTGGAATTTGCCGGCGCGGATTCGGGCAGGCGTAAATACAACTTTCGTGAGACGGACATCGGCGACGTCGTCAACGACGCGCTCGACGAATGCATGCCGATGCTTCGCGAAAAACAATTTGATGTCGAGACGGATATCTCAAACGATCTGCCTAGCGTCGCCGTCGATCGTGACGCTCTCTCGGGTGCCGTACAAAATCTGCTGCAGAACTCCGCGAAGTATAGCAACGGAACAAAATGGCTTCGGCTTTCCGCGGCAAGCGCGAACGGACGCGTGCGGATCGCTGTCGAGGACCACGGCATCGGCATTTCGCGATCCGACCTGCGGCAGATCTTTCAGCCGTTCTTTCGTTCGAAGGCGGTCGTCGATTCGCAAATTCACGGCAGTGGCCTGGGCCTGAGCCTCGTCAAGCAGATCGCCGAAGCGCACGGCGGAAAGGTGTACGCGGAAAGCGAAGTCGGAAAGGGCAGTAAATTTACTATCGATCTCGCGGCCGAAAAATCGGAGATATGAAAGTCCTTCTCGTGGAAGATGAAGCAGGCCTGATAATCACCCTGACCGATCGGCTGCGGAGCGAGGGTTTCGACGTCACATCGGCGGCGGACGGCGTTGCCGGACTCGAACTGGCATCGTCCGGGGCGTTCGACCTGATCGTGCTCGACGTGATGCTGCCGAGGAAAAACGGTTACGACGTGTGCCGCGACCTGCGGCAAAAGGGAATCAACACGCCCGTGCTCATGCTGACCGCGAAGGGCGAAACGATCGACAAGGTTCTGGGTTTGAAGTTGGGCGCGGACGACTATCTAACTAAGCCTTTCGAGGTGCTCGAACTGTTGGCGCGGATCGAGGCGCTGCTCCGGCGTTCGCCTGAGTACACGAACGGGAAATCGCACGATGCGTTTCGATTCGGCGACGTCTCGGTCGATTTTAAACGTGCACAGGTGCTGAAAGCCGCTCAGCCGGTCGAGCTGTCGGCGATGGAATTTAAGCTGCTGCAGTATCTGATCGAAAATCGCGGCGAGGTCCATTCGCGCGACGCACTGCTCGATTCGGTGTGGGGTTACGACGCGATGCCGACGACCCGAACGGTCGATGTGCACATCGCATGGCTTCGTCAAAAGCTCGAGGAAAATCCACGCCATCCGAACTACATCCAGACCGTTCACGGCATCGGTTATAAGTTTGCGGATTGACTAAAGTTCAGCAAATTACCAGGTGCATTTCGTTTCCAATACATCGTCGGCCTCCGTTTCACCGCCGCGTTAGCGGCCGACTGAATTTAGCGGTGGGTTTCAACCCACGGAACGCCCGAAAACGTAAGTCCGCGTCGCGTTAGCGACGCATGATCCTTCAACCGTCGCTAACGCGACGGGCGATCGTTGTTACAACGTACCGTAGGTTAAGACCCACGGCTAAATTCATTGATCGCTACGCGATCGTGGAAGCTAATTTTCCTCAGACTCTTCCAATATCTTCTCAAACCGCAGAGCATCGTCCATCATTGTTATGTTGTTGAAAAACACATACGACAACCCTTTTTTTGGCAATAGGGAAACCAGTTCCTCTAGCTCGCCTTCCTCATAAGTATAACGCCAGCGGACGACGCCGTGCAGGCGGTAATAGCACCGGTCGGGCGTGACCGTTCGGGCTTTGAACGGGTCGACGACGTGCCACAGATCGAGGTCTTTGCAGATCTTTTTTACGACTTTGTCATCCCACGGCCCGCGCGGTTCCCAGACGAAATTCAAACCATTCCGATCGGCCGACTTGAAAAACTTTCGCATGTTCGCGATGTTCTCGTCCGTCTGGCGAAATTTGGCCGGACACTGAAAAAGAACGGTGCGAGCACGGAGAGCTTTCGCACAGGCGAGCGTGACCTCGAGGCCTTCTTCGACGGTATCGGTCGGTTTGAAAAATCCGGCTTCGTCCCTTTCCTTTTCGGTAAGTTGTCGCTTAACGCGTTTGTACGTCGGACTGCTGCCTTCATGCGTGATCAGTTGCCACGCCTTTAGCGTGAACTCGAAATCGTCCGGCATCTCGGCCCGCCATTTCTCGAGCGTCTTGATCATCGGCGGCTGGTAGAACGTGTGCTGGATCTCGACGCATTTCAGCTTTTCGGCATACTCGTGTTTCGTATTGCGAAAGCCGCATGTTCCTATCTGAATGTCGCGTTTCATCTATTATTATTGTGAGTACGTAATTCAAAAATATCGTTAAATCACGGCTCTGTCGATTATAATTTGTAAAACGAATATGCAATTAAGCGGAAACACAATATTGATAACTGGCGGGTCGGGCGGCATCGGCTTTGCCTTTGCTGAGCGATTCATCGCGGCCGGAAACGACGTGATAATTTGCGGACGACGCGGGGATAAGCTCGCCGAAGCGCGACAGCGACTGCCCACGGTGCACACGAAAGTTTGCGACGTCGCGTCGGCATCGGAACGCGAAAAATTAGCCGAATGGGCAACGTCGGAATTTCCTTCGTTGAACGTACTAGTGAATAACGCGGGAATTCAGCGGAGCATTGACCTTACCGAGTCCGAGGACTGGGAAACAACGCGTAGCGAGATCGCGATAAACGTCGACGCGCCGATCCATCTTTCGCGGCTACTTTTTGCGCATTTGGCAAGCCAGCGATCTGCCGCGATAGTCAACGTCACGTCCGGGCTTTCGTTCGTGCCGCTCGCTAACGTTCCGGTCTATTGTGCGACAAAGGCGGCGCTTCATTCATTCACGATGTCGCTCAGGTGGCAGTTGAAAGAAACGCCGGTCGAGGTGATCGAGGTCATTCCGCCGGCTGTCGATACTGATCTGCAAGCACCGGGCCTGCATACATTCGGGGTGAACGTCGACGAATTTGCGGATCACGTTTTCACGGGGCTCGATGCGGGCGACGAGGAGATCGCGTACGGAACGGCGCTCGCCGGCAGCCGTGCGTCACGCGAGCAACTCGACGCGATATTTGAGCAGATGAACTCGGCGATTCGCTAGGAACGAGCGAACGGTATCACGTACAGCAGTACCGCAGTGTAGTGAAAGATGCTGCCCGCGAGGACGAATACGTGAAAGATGGCGTGGTGATGGCGGATGCTCTTCCATGGGAAGAATACTACGCCGAGAGAGTAAGCGAGTCCGCCTGCGATCGTCAGCGCGACGGGCATCATACCCAGGGTATCGAACAGCGGCTGTATGGCGAACGCGCCCATCCAGCCCATAATTACGTACGAAGTAACGGAAAGAGCGGGATATCTGTCGCCGAAAATGAGCTTTAGAATTATACCTGCAGCCGCAAAAGCCCAAATGCCGCCAAGTAGGACTGGTCCGAGCCGCCCGCCCAGTATTACAAGTCCGAACGGCGTATAACTGCCGGCGATCAGCAAGTAGATACAGCAGTGATCGACGATCTGAAGTGCTTTTTTGAGTTTCGGCGAGGTCGTGCCGTGATAAATCGTTGACGCGGCGTAAAGAATGACGAGCGACGAACCGTAAACCACCGACCCGAGTATGTACCACGGATCGCCGCGAAGCCCCGCGAGTGTCGCCAGAACAGCAAAGCCGATCACACTCAAAACAAGGCCGACACCGTGTGTTAGCGTGTTCGCTAATTCCTCAACCGACAGTTCGCTCAGTCTTTTCTTTAGCATCGCGGCATACCTTTTCTCCCAGGAATAAGGTTACACCCAATGCAGCGGAGCGGACAGAAAATTTGCGTAATTTAAATGTAACGAGCGAAGGGCAGGTAATATCCCTATTCGGTTTTATCAATTGCCTCCAGCTTCAGCTGGAGGTATGGAGGGAAAAAGATATCGGGCATCAGCCCAAATCGGAAGAAACTCGATTTGCCTTCGGCCGGACAGAATTAGGCTAACGCGGCAAGAATATTCCTTATAAGAAGTTCGGCTAAAGCCGTGTCTGAAGATAAGACTATCCTCCGGCTAAAGCCGGAGGCAATTCATAAAACGCCAGCTCGAGGGGATCGAGAAACTGGATCCTAGCTGATCTAGAACGACGTATCGCTCGTCGAGCGCTCTCGACGGGCGACACCCGACTCGTACGCGGCCTCCTCAACCTCTCTAGCTACCGCCTCGCCGACCCGGCGGTCGAACACGGAAGGAATAATATAGTCGGGATGCAGCTCGTCGTCGCCGATGATTCCGGCGATCGCGTTGGCGGCCGCTAGCTTCATCGCCTCGTTTATCCGCGACGCACGGCAGTTCAAAGCTCCGCGGAAAATGCCTGGAAAGCAGAGCACGTTGTTGATCTGGTTCGGATAATCCGACCGACCGGTCGCCATCACCGCGGCCAGGCCGACCGCGTCTTCGGGCATGATCTCGGGGACCGGATTTGCCATCGCGAAAACGATCGGGTCCTTCGCCATATTCCGAAGATCGGTCTCGTCGATCACACCCGGAGCGGACAACCCGAGGAAGACGTCGGCGCCTTTGATCACGTCGTGGACCGAGCCTTTCTCCTTGCTTTCGTTTGTGTGACGGGCGTACCAATCCTTGACCCAATTCATGTGCTCTTTCCGGCCTTCGTAGATAGCGCCCGACTGGTCGCAGCCGACAATGTTCTTCACGCCCGCGGCCATCACGATTTTCGAGCATGCGACGCCGGCCGCTCCGACACCGTTGACGACGACCTTGATCTCGTCCATCTTTTTACCGACGATCTTCAGAGCGTTGATCAACGCGGCGAGAACGACGACGGCCGTTCCGTGCTGGTCGTCATGGAAGACCGGAATGTCGAGCTCTTCCTTAAGTCGTTCTTCGATCTCGAAACATCGCGGAGCGGAAATGTCTTCGAGATTTATGCCGCCGAATGCAACCGCAATATTCTTGATCGTCTTGACGATCTCGTCCGGGTCTTTCGTGTTCAGGCAGATCGGGAAAGCGTCGACGCCGCCGAATTCCTTAAACAATTGAGCTTTTCCTTCCATCACCGGCATCGCCGCCGCCGGCCCGATATCACCGAGTCCGAGAACTGCGGTCCCGTCCGAAACGACGGCGACGGTGTTCTTTTTAATGGTCAGGTTGAACGCCTTTTCGGGGTCTTTTTGGATCGCCTCACACACCCGCGCGACGCCGGGCGTGTACGCCATCGAAAGGTCCGACCGCGTTTTGAGCGGCATTTTCGAGACGATTTCGATCTTTCCGCCCAAATGCATCAGAAATGTGCGGTCGGAAATGTTGACGATCTCGACGCCGTCGATATTCTGAAGTGAATCGACGATCTCGGTATCGTGCTTTTCCGACGACGCGTTGACCGTAATGTCGCGGATGAGAAAGTCTTTTCCGACACTCGCGATGTCGATGCCTTCGATATCGCCGCCGGCTCGGCCGATCGCGGTCGTGATCTCGCCCAATTTGCCCGGCGAGTTTTGAATCTTAACGCGCAGCGTGACGCTGTAACTTGCGTTCGGTGTTGGTGAATTAGCCATAGAAAAGAAATAACGCAGGTAAGCAACGAACTGCGGTTCAGAAGCAAACCTCTGAGTAATGTGCAATACAAAAGTATGAACAAAAAAAAGCGCGCAGGCAAATTGCAAAGTGCCAACGCAACCAACCCGTTTGTGGCGATCTGCAAATGCCGGCCGAGGACAAAGTGAAAAAATGCTCGATTTTCCGGGCATCCGCGGAGTGGCACCGTAATTGAAATAGGCAAAGCGGTTCTCAGCGTTTGAGAAAGATAAAACCAACTCAAAGGAGAAAGTGTATGAACACGATGGTCGTCACATATTCCGCTTATGTCGCAGTCAGCATATTTTTAACAGTGTGGGTCGCTCAAACTCTGCACAAAAATGGACGCGTATTCCTCGTGGAGGTGTTTGGCGGGGACGATGGCCTTGCCGACTCGGTAAATCACCTTCTCGTCGTTGGGTTTTACCTCGTCAATTTCGGATACGTCAGTCTCGCGCTCAAGATCGGCGGCGAGATACTCAATGCCCAACAGGCGATCGAAGCTTTGTCATGGAAACTTGGATTAGTGCTCCTGGTTCTCGGCGGTATGCATTTCAGCAATCTTCTGATCTTTCAGCGTATCCACCGGAAACCGAAGTTCCACAGAGAGATCGGGCAAGTCAAAAGTGTAACCAGCGTATAGACGGAAGGCATTCGCCCGCTGGCATTTAACCCAGCGGGCGGATCAGCGAACGGAAAACGCCGATCACCGATACCGAATCTGCCGGAACGCGAATGTCTTCAAAATCGTCGTTAGCGGCCCGCAGTTCAATGGTCGCTCCGTCGCGGTAGTATCGTCTCAGAAAGTTCCCCTGTTTCTTTATCTCGGCGAATACGAGCGCTCCTTCGCGCGCGAAGGTGCGGCGTTCGATCAATGCAACGTCGCCCTCGCAAATGTTTTTTTGGCCAAGTGAATCATCGGGTACCCGGAACGCGAAAATATCGGCGTCCGCATACATTCCGAGGACGAATCGCGGAATGGAAAAAGACTCGTTCTCCCAATCTTCGCGTCCGTTCGAGTCCGCGCCGTGCGGATGCCATTCGACAATGCGCGACTTGGCCTCATACGCTTCGTGCCCGCAAAGCTCAAGCTTAAATCGTCCCTCGTCGAGCCTTCGCCGGATGAGTCCCTGTGCTTCGAGCGCGTCTATGTGCCGCGAAACGCCAGACTTGGAACTTACACCCATGTGCCGCGCGATCATCTGGTACGACGGAAGGTGTCCGTTGTTCTCGATGTACCTTGTAATGATCTCGAGTACTTCTCTCTGTCGGCGTGTTCTGGGCTGCATTCAGCGATATTGTAGATAATTGCCGGGACGTTTCCAAATGCGGTCGAAACAAACGGCATCGCGCCCGGCGAACGGGCTTATTTTTCGGTGCTTCGGGGCCCGGTTTGCTATAATTAACGTATAACGGAGGTCATGTTCTATCAGCAATATTACCGGCTTTACTAAAGGCTTAAAGCACAATCAGCTCCAGAGAATTGAGCGGCTCGGCACCCGCCGCGTGCCGGCGTCGCAAATAGTTTCGGCGGAACTGGCGCGTCAGATGTCCGAATTATCGACCGAGACCGGGCGGCAGATCGGCGTCCTGCTCAACCGCAAGGGGCAGGTCGAATATGTAATGGTCGGAAATGCAAAACAGATCGAAATGCCCGACTTTGGGCGCTCGCGCGTGTCAACCGGACGTTTCCGCGGCCTCAGATGCGTGCACACACATTTGCAGGGCGAGAGGCTAACGCAGGACGATCTCACCGACCTCGCGCTGCTGCGGCTCGATCTAATGTCGATCGTTCAGGTCGACCGAGCGACCGGGCTTCCCGGAATGGTCTACTCGGCGCACCTGCTGCCGACGTCGTCCGAAAACCTTCACGACGAAGGCGATGCATTGCCGTACGAATTTCTCGAACCGAACATTCCTTCGCAGCTCGATACCGATTTTTCGTCGCTGATCACCTCGCTCGAAAGCGAAATGGCTCGCATTCGGCAATCGTCGCGAAGCCGGCAGTCGAACGGCGACCGCGTAATTCTGGTCGGCGTGACGACCGGCGACGCCGAAGAAGCCGAGGAGTCGATGAACGAGCTCGAAGAACTTGCCGCCGCGGCCGATGTCGTCGTGCTCGACAAGATAATCCAGCGGCGTCCGCAGATCGACCCGAAAACCGTGCTCGGCCGAGGTAAGCTGGACGAGCTGTTGATCCGTTCGATGCGTGTAGGTGCCGACCTGATCGTTTTCGACACCGAGTTGTCGGCGACGCAGGTCCGCATTCTGTCCGAAGCGACGGATCTGAAGGTCATCGACCGGCCTCAGCTCATTCTCGACATCTTCGCCCAGCGTGCACAGTCGCGCGAAGGTAAGCTGCAAGTCGAACTGGCGCAGCTTAAGTATCTTTTACCGCGGCTCGTGATGGGACAGGACTCGGCGTTTTCGCGGCTTGCCGGCGGCATCGGCGGACGCGGGCCAGGCGAGACAAAACTAGAGACGGACCGCCGCCGCGTTCGCGACCGCATCGCCCAGCTCGAAAAACAGGTCGACGACCTCGGCCGGCAGCGTCAGGAACGGCGAAAGACGCGCACGCAAAAACACTTGCCGATAATTTCGCTTGTCGGTTACACGAACGCGGGCAAGTCGACGCTGCTCAACGCACTGACGCAAAGCGACGTCGTCGCCGAGAAAAAGATGTTCGCAACGCTCGACCCGACGTCGCGTCGGCTGCGGCTGCCGTACGACCAGGAAGTGATCATCAACGACACGGTCGGATTTATTCGCGATTTGCCGGAAACGCTGGTTGCGGCATTCCGGGCGACGCTCGAAGAAATTGCGGACAGCGATCTGCTCGTTCACGTTGTCGACGCCGCGAATCCGCGGGCGATGCAGCAGATACAATCGGTCGCAAAAATTCTCGCCGATCTCCGGCTGAACGATGTCCCGCAAGTGATCGCGCTCAACAAATCGGACATCGCCGACATCGAGTCTGTTGACGTTCTGAAGCGCCAGATCGCTCTTGACAGCGGCATCGAGAGCGTGTCAATTTCAGCTGTCGACCGTCGTTCGCTGGATGAGCTGCTGCAGTGGATCGGCGAACATCTCGTTCGCCAGGCCGGCAGGTCGGAGCTTGCGGCAGGGAAGTAAGCCGCTAAAATTGTCTCGTGATCCAAACCAAATTTCGTTCCGCGGCTTCGGATCCGCCGGTCTCGTTGATTGATTAATTATGGTCACGCGTATCAAGGCCGGTTCGACCGTCGCGAAGTGGCGGAAAAAGGCGGCTGAAAAATTGTCAGGACCGTTCCGTCGTCTGTCGCGCGCCCAGCGATTTTGGATCGGCTTTGCGGTGCTGTGCCTTGTTACGACGATCCTGATCCATAATCCGTTCTGGCATACAAGCAGCGAGCCGACGTACAAGGAACGCGATATTGCCCGCGAAAGTATAATCTCGCCCGCCGATATCTACTTTGTCGACGAGGCTGAAACCGAGCGGCTCCGCCATATCGCCCGCGACAAAGTAAAACCGATCTTCGCGTTCGAACCGAGACGAGCCGACGAGGCCGTTCAAAACTTTCGCTCGTCATGGGAAAGCATGCAGCGGAAGTCGAAGCCGCCGGCGAACAATCACGGCAATTCCGAGAATAAAGCCGACGGCGTCTGGTCCGGGCCGGGCGGTTCCGAGCTTGGCAAAACTTTCTCGGCGCGGACGTTCAGTGCGAATGAACTCGAAGCGGTTACCCGCGTTATCAAGGAAAATGCGAGCGGCGATATTTACGGCGATCAGGACCGGCAGTATCTCGAAAACGATATCTCGATAGTCGATCGGCAAAAGCCGATGGATTCGCGACAGGCAATGAAACCGGCGCTCACGATGACGCCGCTTTCCGAGGCCCGCGAAAACTTGCGCCGCGGCCTGCGGCAGATCCCGAGCTTTTCCGAAAAGGAAGCCGAAAGCTTCTTTGCAGCGACGTCACAGCTCATCCAGCCGAGCGTCGTATACGATGGCCCGGCGACGGAGACAGGACGAGCCGCCGCGGCCGAAGGTGTCGCACCGGTAACCGTGTCGCTCAAGCGGACGCAAAAGATCGCGGACGAGGGCGACATCATAACGCCGGCAATGCTGTCACAGATCGCCGCCATACAGAGTTACAGTTCGTCGACACGCCAGCTCAACCGATTTTTCGGCTTGCTTGCGATGCTGACCGCGCTGTTTTGGGGAGCGTGGAAATTTATCGAGCACCGCGGCATCGCACCGCGGCTCGCACTTTCCGAATACAAGACGTTCGCACTTTTCGGGTTCATCGTGCTCGCCCAGACGCTGGTCGTGTCGATCGGATTTCGTCTGGCGGAATTTACGGCGTCGCAGAACGTTCGTGCGCCGCTCAGCGACCCGAGCCTCTGGGCATTCGCCATTCCGTTTGCGTTCGGCAGCCTGCTGATGACGCTGCTCGCGGACCGGCGGACGGCTCTGTTCACGGGTATCTTCAATGCGATCATTGCGGGCCTGCTCGCGCCTCGCGGATTGGAATTCGCCATCTTTGCCGCGATCGCGTCATCGGTCGCCGTCTACGGGATCGGGCGTTACCGCAGCCGTCACACAGTGACAACGGCGGGGGCACTCGTCGGAGCTTCGAGCGCGTTGCTCACGGTGGCAGTGATCGCCTATACGCAGCAACCGTTCATCTTGAACACGATCCTTCTGGCGATGGCGTGCGGCCTCGCGAGCGGGATCGTTACAGCGGCGGTCACCGCGGTTTTTCTGCCGCTTTGCGAGAGCCTTTTCGGCATTTTGACCGACGTAAAACTGCTCGAGTTATCGAACGCCGATCTGCCGGCCCTCGGCCAGCTTGCCCTGCGAGCTCCTGGGACCAATCAGCATTCTCACGCCGTCGGCCAACTTGCCGAAGAAGCGTGCCGAGTCGTCGGCGGCAACGCTCTGCTCACACGCATCGGCGCCCTTTACCACGACATCGGCAAAACGGCCGCGCCAGAACATTACGTCGAGAACCAGACCGGCAAAAACCCACACGACAAGCTCAAGCCGACGCAGAGCGCAAAAATCATCATCAGCCACGTCACCTACGGCTCAAAGCTCGCCCGCGAAATGGGATTGCCGCAGCGGATCATCGACTTTATCCCGCAGCATCACGGCACGCGCACGCTGCATTTCTTTCTGAAAAAAGCCCAAGACCAGGCGCGGCCGGACGAGGAAGTATCGGAAAGCGATTTTCGATATCCGGGCCCAAAGCCGCAGTTTCGCGAATCGGCGATAATGATGATCGCCGATTCGTGCGAAGCCGCCGCCCGCTCGCTCTCAGAGCCGACGCCGGAAAATATTCGTTTCATCGTCACCCGCATCGTCGACGCCATCGTCGCCGACGACCAGCTCGACGAGTGCGACCTAACCTTGCGCGAACTCACACAGATCCGCGAAGCCATGATCCGCTCGCTCGTCGCCATTTACCACTCGCGCGTCGATTATCCTGGTTACGTCCCACCCAACTCCGGGCAGTTCAAGGTCGCGGAAGCAGAAAAGCAGCAGTCGGGAGCACATTACCAAGACCCTGCGGACATACCAGTCAGTTTGGGCGGGGAAATCGAGGACGAAGCCATCGAATGGCCGAAAGAAAATGAGGCAGTCAGAATTAAATCGTTACCCTGATCAGTCAGCGAGCCTGTCGATGCGTCGAATTGGAATCAAGCTCATTTTCAGTTTGACTCTCATCTTGGCGCTATGCCCATCTTCGCTTTTCGCTCAACAGCGTCTGATTTCTGCCGATTCAAAAAGCGAAGCAAAAGAAGCTATCCCCGTTCTGGTATCGTTTGAATTCACTGAGTGGGCGGCGAACCGAATTTACATGCCTGAATTCGTTCTCTACGACGACGGAAAGGTCATTTTCAACGGTTCCAAGGACGCTGGAGCTTACAAACTATTTACGGCGTCACTATCGCCGAGCGAAGTTGATGCTCTCATGACCAGGGTCGATGCTCGCGAATTTGACTCGTACAGCGACAGCTACTCGATCGGTAGTGAATATACCGTTACGGACCTGCCGTCCCCGTTTCTTATGATGCGGCGTCCCGACGGTACTTATAAGCGAATTCTTCTTTATGGATCGTTAAGCGAAAAGGCAGATCCTAAATATCGTGTTCAAAATATACCGCTTGCTTTAGTTGAAGCGTTTCGCTTTCTGTGGAATTACCAGAGCCCGAAGGCCGTTGGATGGCGGCCGAAGTACTTCGAAACCATTGTGTCGCCGTACGACGGCGAATCGAAAAAGAGTGTTAAATGGAATAAAACTCTTCCCGATTTAAATGACTCAAAAACGGTTCCGTTCAAACGCGAAAATATACAGCATTTTTCCATTTTTGTACCTGAGGCGTTGGAACGGCCCTTTGCTCTAACTATTCACAAGCTTAGACGATCAAATGCGGCACTTACGATGAACGGCAAACGATGGAATCTTTCGTATCGCTTTCCATTTCCATCGGAACGCGTCTGGCTTGCTGGGAGCGACGGCAAGATGTTTAGGGACGAGAAGTAGGAATGATCGCGACTACTATCAAACGGATGCAATCGCAGATATCGAGGGGCTGCGCGATGATTATAAAAAGGCCGGCGTCCCCATTTGAGGACGCCGGCCTTTTTATAATCAAATGATCTAACGATTATTTGCCGTTGTTGATCAGTTCCTTCAACTCTTTTCCAGGTTTGAAGTAAGCGACGCGTTTTGCCGGGATGTCGACGGCGGCACCTGTTTTCGGGTTTCTGCCTTTTCTCGAGTTGCGTTCGCGGACGCGGAAGCTGCCGAAACCGCGGAGCTCGATCTTTTCGCCGCTGTTCAAAGAAGCGGTTATGCTGTCGAAAATTATTTCGACGAGCTGTTCCGCGTCCTTTTTGGTCATTTCGGCTTCTCTTGCAACCTTTTCAACCAGATCCGCTTTTGTCATCGTACGTTCCTCTTAGGATGCCCTAAATGTTGAAAGCAATTTATGCCGATTTTTGTTCCGTCTCGGTGTCTTCAGGCGTTTCGTCTGTGGCCGGAGCTTCGTCTGCACCTGCCTCAACCGTCCCCGCCGTCTCAGCTTCGGTTGCGTCAGCCGCTTGGGGTTCCGCCGCCTCAGGAACTTCTGCCTCGGGAGCTTCTGCCTCAGAAGCTCCCGCTTCGGGTGCCGCTGCTGCTTCTGCTTCGGGTGCCGCTGCTGCTTCTGCATCCGGAGCCGGTGCCGTTTCTGCTTCCGAAGTAGCTTCCTCGGCTGCTTCGGGGGCCGGCGCCGATGCGGCTTCCTCAGCCGCTGCCGCATCCTTAGCGACCTGCTCTTCGTATTCCTTACGGGCTTTGGCCTTTTTCTCCTTTTTCGCTTCTTCCTTGTTTTCCTGCTCGGCGACGGGTTCGTCTTCGGGCTGTCCGCCGATCCTCAGGTTAGCAAGTTCGCCGAGCGACGCCATGCCGCCCTTTGCTTCGCTCGAGTAAATGCGGGTGTCGACGATGGGTTCGTCTTCCTTACCGACCGCACGATGCGAGAGGCCGATCTTCTGGTCGTCGTTCTCGATACGGAGAATTTTGAAATCCATCTCTTGTCCGAGTGTCGCGACATCTTCCGGACGCTCGACGCGTTCGTCGGACAGTTCCGAAATGTGGCACAGGCCTTCGAGTCCCTCGCCCAGCTCGACGAATACGCCAAAGCTGGTGAAGCGTGAAACCTTACCGCGAACGGTGTCGCCCGGACGATGGGTCGCAACAAAGCCTTCCCACGCGCTCGGCGTCAGGTCCTTCATCGAAAGCGACAGACGCTGTCCCTGACGATCAATGTTGGTGACGATCGCGTCGACTTCCTGGTCCTTCTTGAGAAGTTCCTTGGGATGCTTGAGCTTTTTGGCCCAGGTAATGTCGGAAACGTGGACGAGTCCGTCGATGCCTTCTTCCAACTCAACAAAGGCGCCGAAATCGGTCAGATTTCGCACCTTGCCGTGGATCTTCGTCCCGACAGGGTAGCGTTCCATAACCGTGTCCCACGGATTTTCCTGAAGCTGCTTCATGCCGAGGCTGATACGTTTTTCTTCCGTATCGACGCCGAGGACCTGAACGTCAACTTCGTCACCGCGATGGAACAGACGCTTCGGGCTTGCCGAACGCTTTGACCACGAAATTTCCGAAACATGGACGAGGCCTTCGACGCCGGGCTCGAGCTCGACGAAGATGCCGTATTCAGTTACCGACGAGACGCGTCCCTTGATCTTCGCTCCGACCGGATAAACTTCGATTACGGTCGACCACGGATCGGGCAGCAGCTGTTTGTAGCCGAGCGAAACTTTTTCCTTTTCGCGATCGAGTTTCAGAACTTTGATCTGCAAATGATCGCCGACCTTGAACTGATCGCTCGGGTGCTGAAGGCGTCCCCACGACATGTCCGTGACGTGCAGCAATCCGTCGATACCGCCGATATCGACGAACGCGCCGTATTCGGTAAGGTTCTTGACGGTCCCTTCGACAACGTATCCGACGTCGATCTTGTTCAGCGTCTCGGACTTTTGCTCGTTGATGACGAGGTCGGTGATGACCTTGCGTGACAGAACGATGTTGTTCCGGCGGCGGCTGAATTTGATGATCTTGGCTTCGATGTCCTGGCCGATGTACGAATCGAGGCTGCGGATCGGCCGCGAGTCGATCTGCGAGCCCGGCAAAAACGCCTCGATGCCGTTGAGGTCAACACGCAGTCCGCCTTTTGTCTTATCGATTATATGTCCGGTCACGATGGCGTCATTTTTATACGCTTCTTCAATATCGTTCCAGATCTTGCGGCCCTCGGCGTCCATTCGCGAAAGGATCGGCGGTGCGTCACCAGAGTGGATACTCTTGATAACGACCTCGACCGTGTCGCCGACGCTAAGTGGTTCCACGCCGGATGCCGCCATTTCTTCCGCTGGTATGACGCCTTCGGATTTGTATCCGAAGTCGACCAATACTCCGCGGTCGGAAACGCCGACTACCTTGCCTTCGACCAGTTCGCCCGCGTGATACACGGTCTGTTCCTGTTCGAATTGCTCGAGGATCGCGCCAAAATCGATATCGTTCGAACCCGTGGGTTCGTCGACGGTTTCTTCCGCGGCCTTTACCGGTTGGGCGGCTGCGGTCTGCTGTGCTGTGTTGTCCGTAACTGGAGTTTCGCCGGTTTTCGAATCTTCAGTCTCGTTGTTAACCTCGTTTTGCATTTACCTGTGGTGGCTTCCTTCGTTTAAATTATCGTCAACCTGAAAGGCATGAATCCGTATTCAAACCCGCTCAGGTTCGATTTTATTTTTCAGCCGGAAAGGTGGTCGGGAGCCGATAGAGTCAACTGTTGTGCAGCAAAGAACCAGCGAATCCCGAAAATACTGAGTTTCACGCCATGCGAGTACCCATTTGCCTGCCCGGATAAAACTAAAATTTACACGTCAAATGACTCAAGTGTCAAGACTTGTGCGTCGAAAACAAATATTCGCCAATATTTATTGCTGCTATTTCATCGAGTTATGGCAAGACAAAAAAGCGGGCACTGCGCCCGCTGATTTTTTGATAATAAAATATAGTGAAAATTCGTGTGTCAGATCCGCGAAATAATACTGCTTATATTCCCGACGCCGCTCATCTTTTCCATATCTTCCTTGGCCATCGCGGAGGTGTTCTGGATGCCGGCGAGGCGCAGGCGGAACTCGTCGGGGTTGGTCGCGCCGCGCAAGGCTTCTTCGAGCGGGACGAGGCCGGCCTGGTAGAGATAGAACAACGACTGGTCGAAAGTCTGCATTCCGTACTGCGACGTGCCGGCGGCGATGACGTCGCGGATCGAGTTCGTCTTATCCTCGTGCAGGATGTAATCGCGGATAAGCGGCGTCGAGATTAGCACCTCGACGGCCGGGACGCGGCTCGCGGTCGCTGACTTCATCAAACGCTGTGAAACGACCGCTTTTAACAGTCCGGCGAGCTGGATGCGCACCGATTTCTGCTGATACGGCGGGAATGCCGAAATTATACGCGTCAATGTTTCCTGTGCATCGAGCGTGTGCAGCGTCGAGAGCACGAGATGCCCAGTTTCGGCGGCGAGCAGCGCCGTCTCGATCGTCTCGAGGTCGCGCATTTCGCCGACGAGTATCACGTCCGGGTCCTGGCGAAGCGATCCGCGAAGCGCTTCGGCGAACGAACGCGTGTCTACATCGACCTCGCGCTGGGTGATGAAAGATTCTTTGTCCTTATGAAGGAATTCGATCGGGTCTTCGATCGTTACTATGTGGCAGTTGCGCTTTTCGTTTATCTGATCGACGATCGCCGAAAGCGTCGTCGACTTGCCCGATCCCGTCGTGCCGGTCACAAGTACCAGTCCGCGGTGCTCGTCGGCGATGGAATTAAGAATCGGCGGCAAGCCGAGATCGGCAAAGCTCTTGACCACATCCGATATGACGCGGGCCACGATGCCGATCGAATTGCGTTGCTGAAATATGTTGACGCGAAAGCGACCGAGTCCCGTGACGCCGTAGCCGATATCGACTTCGTAAACCTCTTTGAAATGCTGCTTTTGTCGGTTCGACATCATCGAGAACGCCATTTCAAGCGTTTCGTCCTGATTCATTTTCGAAACGCCCGACAACGGCCTCAGCTCACCGTTTACGCGAATAACCGGAGCCGACCCTGCACGAAGGTGAAGGTCCGAGGCCCCAAAGCTGATCGCCATGCGCAAAAGGTCGTCAATTCTGCTTAACATAATTAAAGAAAGGATTTGATACGGGACGGTGTCGAGAAAGCGAAGGAGTCAAAGCGGGTTTAAACCGTCAAAACAGAGTTTATATCTATTGTTCGTTAACCGTCAACCTTTTTCTATCGCGCCGCCGGCCTCAATACGTGACCACAGGCGGTAAAAACCGCAGCGAAAATGTAGTCGAAAAACCTACATTGACAGTAATACCGGCTGTGTCTAAAATCGCGTTAGTCTCGACCGTCGTACGATAAAAAGGTTAATTAATAATGAGCGAAGCGAGCGGAAATTCCGCGAAACATATCGGTATCGAAGTATCTGCGGCCACGGTCACCGTTGTCGGCCTGGATGCGGCCGGAAATCTTCTCGAAGCCTTTCACACACCGGCCGCGCAGGGTAGCAGCATTCAGGAGCAGATAGCCTCGATCGCGAGCGATGTGACGAGCAGGTTCGACGAGATCGGACAGATAGGCATCGCCGTGCCGGGCCTCATCAGCACCGAAAAAATGCGGGTCGCGTATTCGACGCACTTTCCCGAGCACTCGTCCGTCGACATAAAGGAAGAAGTGCGTGCCGCGACGGGGCACACGCCGCTTATCGAGAACGATGCGAACGCGGCGGCTTACGGCGAATTCCGAAAAGGCGCCGGCCGCGGCAGCAAAAACCTCTTTTACGTGACACTCGGGCAGGGAATCGGCGGTGCGTTCATACTTAACGGCGAGATCTGGCGCGGCGCTTCCGGGTTCGCGGGCGAGTTCGGTTATCTGACCGTCAATTCCGAAGGCCTGAGGCTCGAGGACGTTGCCTCGGCGGGAAATATCGTCGGCCGCACTCGAAGCCGTTTGAACCGCGACAGCACGTCGTCGCTCAACCGGTTCGAAGAAGAGGCGATCAACCTCGATGAGATCGTCGCGGCGGCCGACAACGGCGATGACTTCGCTCAATTGATGCTCCAGCGAACGGGGCGTTACATCGGCATGGGCGTCGCGAGCGTCATCAACCTGATGAACATCGAGTCGGTCGTGATCGGCGGCGAGATAATGGAAGCGGGGCATCTGGTGCTCGATTCAATAATAAGGCGTGCTAAAGAGTTGTCCTTCGGTCCCTCATTCGCCGAAACCACGATCGCTAGCGGCCAATTAGGCCGGAACGCCGGCGCGGTCGGTGTCGCTCTCCTTGCAAGCGGGCTCTGATCTCAGCAGACGGCATAATTTAGCTAATCAGCGCGGCTAATCTGACGTTTGCTTGTGCATCATTGCGCAAAGGTTTATTTTGTAACTGCGCAATTTGCGGAAATCGAAAGTTTTAGTAAAATTACTTACAGTTTTTGATAAGTTAGTTATTCTCAACAAAATACGCCCCTACGACGGTGATGCCTTGGTTCAATGCTAAACCGGGAGCCGTCGAGGTATAGGTAGGCGTAAACCTCTTACTGCGAAAGACTTAAGTCATGGCACAATTTTTCCATCGAAGTGCAAATAACATAGCGAGGATCAGCATGATCGCCGCCGTCGTTCTTGCCGGGTTGGCCTTCTTTGCCTATACACAGCTGGCACGGTCGTCATACCTGACCGGACGATATCTGGAAAAACAGCAGCCGGTGCAGTTCAGTCATAAGCACCACGTCGGCGACGACGGCATCGATTGCCGTTATTGCCACACGACGGTCGAAACGACCGCATCAGCCGGCATACCGCCGACGCAGACCTGTATGAACTGCCATAGTGAGATCTGGAAGGACAGCCCGTATCTCGAACCGGTTCGTGCCAGCTTCCGCGACAACAAGCCGATCGAATGGGAACGCGTACACGATCTACCCGAATACGCTTACTTCAACCACAGCATTCACGTTGCGAAAGGCGTCGGCTGCTCGACCTGCCACGGGCAAGTCGACGAAATGCCCGCCGTTTATCAACAGAACACTTTGCAAATGGAATGGTGCATTGCGTGTCACCGCGAACCCGAAAAATTCATCCGTCCGAAATCCGAGATCTACAACATGAAATGGCAGGACGGCGACCTTTCGACCCAGGAAAGATTAGATCTCAAAGCTCAGTACAAGATCAGAGGCAAAGAAGTCATCACGACTTGCTCAACTTGCCACCGTTAGTTCAGATGCCGCTGCAGAAGCAAAACGCTGCAGGCGATCTTTAGAGAAACGTCAGCCGCCAAATATAAGCAGACCTGCTCGCGGCCCGGACGAAAGTTTGATTCGAGGAATCGTAAAAAATGCCTAGCCCTGAAAGCAAAAATAACTTTGCGTTAATGCGGGACAAAATCCTTGCAAAAAACGGAAAAGACTTTTGGCGCAGCGTCGAAGAGTACTCGGACGCGCCGGAATTTGAGGAATTTGTAAAGCGTGAATTCCCGTCGCAGGCCGAAGCGTGGGACGACTCGCTGAGCCGCCGCAACTTTATCAAGGTGATGGGAGCCTCGCTCGCGTTCGCGGGCATGACGGGCTGTGTCATTCAGCCGGCTGAGAAGATCGTCCCGTACGTCCGGCCGCAGGAAGATCAGCTTCCGGGCAAACCGATGTTTTTTGCGACGGCGATGACGCTCGGCGGTATCGCGACCGGTCTGCTGGCAAAGTCGTTCGACGGGCGTCCGATCAAGCTGGAAGGCAATCCCAACCACCCGGGCAGCCTCGGCACGACCGATATCTTCTCGCAGGCTTCGCTTCTCGACATGTACGACCCGGACCGATCGCAAGAGGTCCTGTATCGAGGTTCTCCAACATCGTGGGAGAATTTCTCGGCCGCTCTGCGGGCTGCGGTCGAGGAGAACCGCCAGGACGGCGGCGCCGGCATTCGCTTTCTGACGGAAACGGTCACCTCGCCGACACTGCAGGCGCAGTTCAGGCAGATCAGCACCGAGCTTCCGAATTCGCGTTGGTATCAGTACGAGCCGCTGAATACGGACAATGCTTTCGCCGGAGCAAAGCTCGCGTTCGGCACGCCGGTAAACACGGTCTATAAATTCGATCTCGCGGACCGCATTCTTACGCTCGATAAGGATATTTTTTCGTCCTTCAACGTCCGCTATATGAAGGACTATTCGAAGAAGAAGAACTATCGCGAGGACAACGGAAAACAGATCAACCGCATGTACGCCATCGAGACCGCGATGACGTTGAGCGGAGCCAAGGCTGACCACCGCCTGGCAGTAAAACCGAGCCAGATGACGGAGATCGCCAAAGCGGTCGCCGCCGCTCTCGGCGTAGGCGGAGCGACGTCGACCTATACGGAAAACGCCGCGTGGATCACCGCGATGGCCCAGGACCTCAAAGCGCACAGCGGTGCGTCGATCGTCATTCCGGGTGATGAGCAGCCGCCAGTGGTACACGCACTCGCTCACGCGATGAACGCCGCTCTCGGCAACGTTGGGAAGACGGTCGTGTATACCGATCCGCTCACCGTCGGCCAGAACACGCAGATCGAGCAGCTTCGCGAGTTGATCACCGACATCGACGCCGGCCGCGTCAAAATGCTGGTCATTCTCGGCGGCAATCCGGTTTATAACACGCCGGCCGACCTAAAGCTGACAGCCGAACGGCTTAACAACGTGCCGCTTCGCATTCATCTCGGCCTTCACCTCGACGAAACCGGCGAACACTGCCACTGGCACGTTTCGGGCAAGCATTACCTCGAATCCTGGAGCGACGCCCGTGCCTACGACGGGACCGCGACCTTGATCCAGCCGCTGGTCGAACCGCTTTACGACGGCAAGAGCGCACATGAGCTCGTTCAGCAGTTCGCGAAGGAAAACTTCGATAAAAAGGATTACGACATCGTCAAGGGTTTTTGGCAGACGCAGAATATGTCGGCCGGCTCGAGCAACGCGGCAGCTCCGGCCGCCGCTTCAGCAGCAGTTGGGGCGAGGTCTCAAAATGCCGCGTCGGCAAGCAATACGGCGTCGGCAGCGACTGTTCAAACGGCTGCTAACACTAATTCTGCGGCCGCGGCTAATACGACTCAATCGGCCGTACCGGCTCCGGGCGCGGGAGCACCGGCTCCGTCCGCGGGAGCAGCTGCACCACCGCGAAGCTTCGAGGATAATTGGAGAAAGGCCGTTCACGACGGCATGGTCGCGAACTCGGCGCTGCCCGCAAAGACCGTTACGGCGACGACGGCATTTCTAAGCCAGCCGTCGGCTCCGACACAGAATGCCGCGGGACCGCTCGAGATCGCGATCCGCCCCGATCCGTCCATCTACGACGGCCGGTTCAGTAACAACGGTTGGCTGCAGGAACTGCCGCGTCCGCTGACAAAGGTCACCTGGGAGAATGTGGCACTCGTCAGCCCGGCGACGGCGAAACGACTGAAGCTAAATCAAAGCAACGATCCGCGCGAGATCTCGGGCGGCGAACGCGGAACGGCGTTCATCGACACGCACGGCAACAATATGGGTGCCGATATGGTCACGCTTACCTACCAAGGTGGCGAGATCAGCAAGCCTGTTCCTGTGTGGATATCGCCTGGCCAGCCCGACGACGTCATTACGATATTTACGGGTTACGGCCGCACACGTGCCGGCCGCATCGGAACCGGCCTCGGATACAGCGCCTATGACGTGATGCGATCCGACGCGATGAACAGCGGTTTTGGCGATATCAAATCCACCGGCGAAAAGACGCAGGTGGTTTCGACGCAGATCCATTTCAACATGGAAGGCCGTGACATCCTGCGTGTGTGGGACGTGAACAATCTCGAGAACGAGATCGAATACGGCAAGCAGCCGAACGAGTATTCGAAATCGATGTATCCGACCGACACCTACGCCGAGTGGTACGCCAAGAACCACAAGTGGGGAATGGTCATCGATCAGAACGCGTGTGTCGGGTGCAACGCCTGCGTTATTGCCTGCCAGTCGGAAAATAATATTCCGGTCGTCGGCAAGGAACAGGTCGCGCACAGCCGCGAAATGCACTGGCTCCGCATCGACACGTATTACGCCGGCGACAGCATTAACAATCCCGAGGGCCCGCATTTCCAGCCGATGCTTTGCCAGCAGTGCGAACAGGCGCCGTGCGAGGTCGTCTGCCCCGTGGCCGCGACCGTCCACAACGCCGAAGGCCTGAACGACATGGTCTACAACCGCTGCGTCGGCACCCGGTATTGTTCTAATAACTGCCCGTACAAGGTACGCCGTTTCAACTTCCTGCTTTATCAGGATTGGGACACGCCGCAGTACAAACTCATGCGCAATCCGGAAGTCACGATCCGGAGCCGCGGCGTGATGGAAAAATGTACGTACTGCACGCAGCGTATCGCGAATGCCCGTATCGAGGCCGAAAAGGACCAGCGAGGCATCGTCGACGGTGAAGTTCTGACGGCTTGCCAGGCTGTATGCCCGACCGACGCGATCATCTTCGGCAACATGAACGACCCGGAAAGCCGCGTCGCGAAGATCAAGCACGACCAGCGGAATTACAAAGTGCTGAACGAGTTGAACACTCAGCCGCGAACGACGTACATGCCGGACCTGAAAAATCGGAACAGCGCGATGCCGGACTACAAGGCCCCGGTCGTCCACGAGATCAAGGCTGAGGAGCACGTAACTTCGGGAGAAGAGCACTAGAAATTTTGACCGCATTGCCGATCGGTAATGCGGGCGCCGGGTAAATATTGGCAGGTCACAAAGCCGCGGCTTTGGTTTTTGCAAAGATATGCAGGATCTAAAACAAATAAGGGATAGGATGCAGCCGCCGGTGATCGAGGGCGATCACACGTTCGGCACGGTTTCCGACAAGATCGGCGATCTTGCATTAAAAAAGAAGACGCCGTTCCACTGGTTCATCGGTTTCGGCATCGCCTTTATGGTGGCGCAGCTTTTGCTCTTTACCGTGGTCACATTGCTGGCAAAGGGCATCGGCATCTGGGGAAACAATCAGCCGGTCGGCTGGGCGTTCGATATCATCAACTTCGTTTGGTGGATCGGCATCGGCCACGCCGGAACTCTGATCTCGGCCATCCTTTTGCTTTTGAATCAAAAGTGGCGTACATCGATCAACCGATTTGCCGAGGCAATGACGCTGTTCGCCGTCGCCTGCGCCGCGATGTTCCCGCTGCTTCATACCGGCCGCCCGTGGTTGGCGGCGTATTGGCTTTTTCCCTATCCGAACACGATGGGCGTCTGGCCGCAATTCCGCTCGCCTCTCATCTGGGACGTCTTCGCCGTTTCGACATACGCGACGATCTCGCTTCTGTTCTGGTACGTCGGGCTGATCCCGGATCTCGCGACGCTTCGCGACCGGGCAAAGAACAAGTATTTCAAGACGGCGTACGGCCTGCTTTCATGGGGCTGGCGTGGCTCGGCACGCCACTGGCATAGGTATGAGATCGCGTACCTTCTGCTTGCCGGTATCTCGACACCGCTTGTGCTTTCGGTCCACTCGATCGTTTCGTTCGACTTCTCGGTCTCACAGATTCCCGGCTGGCACGCGACCTTCTTCCCGCCGTATTTCGTTGCGGGCGCCATCTACGCCGGCTTCGCGATGGTGCTCATCCTCTGTATACCGCTTCGCAAGTGGTACAACATGAAGGATTTCATCACCGACACCCATCTTATATACATGGGCAAGGTGATGCTCGCGACCGGCCTGATCGTCGTTTACAGCTACGCGATGGAAGCTTATTTCGGCTGGTACAGTGCGAGCCAGTACGAGTACTTCATGATCACGAATCGCATCTGGAACGGCCCGTACTGGTACATGTACTGGCTGCTGATCCTATGCAACGGAATGTCGATCCAGCTTTTGTGGTTCAAACGTTTCAGGGAAAGCCCGTTCTGGCTGTTTATTATCTCGATCATCGTCAGCATCGGAATGTGGCTCGAGCGTTTCGTTATCATCGTCACCAGCTTGAACCGCGACTTTCTGCCGTCGTCGTGGGCGATGTATTCGCCGACAATGTTCGATTACTCGATGTTCATCGGAACGATCGGATTTTTCTTCACGCTCATTTATCTATTCGTACGGTTCCTCCCGATCATCTCGATCTTCGAGGTTCGGAGTCTCCTGCCGGAGGCAAATGTGCACGGCCATTCGCAGGATTTTGAAGAAAACGTTCTCGAATCGGAGTACACGTACGAAAGGACCGATCCGCCTAACAAATAGGCGACCGGTGAAATTGTAGAGATCTTATGGCACAGGAAAAGAATTTATACGGATTGATGGCCGAGTTCGACACGCCGACCCAGTTGGTGGATGCCGCCCGATCGGTCCGCGAGGCCGGCTATACGAAGACGGACGCATTCTCGCCGTTCCCGCTTCACGAGATCGACGAAGCTCTCGGCATCAAACGCAGTATATTGCCGGTGCTCGTGTTCTTCGGCGGCATTACGGGCCTGTTGTCCGGCCTGGCGCTTCAGGTCTTCGTTCATTACATCGATTATCCGCTGAATGTGGGCGGGCGGCCGTTCCTTAGCTGGCCGTCGTTCATTCCGGCGACCTACGAGCTGACCATTTTGCTCGCCGGTTTTACGGCCGTTTTCGGAATGCTTTTTCTCAACGGGCTGCCGCGGCCATATCATCCGGTGTTCAACGTTCCGAGATTCGCTCTGGCGACGCGTGAAAAATTCTTTTTGGTCATCGAGACCGATGACAGTGAGTTCGAATACGAAAAGACAAAGAGCCTTTTGGAATCGCTGAGCCCGCAGGAGGTTTTCGATGTCGATGAGTAACCCGTTCGCGGAAGTAAAAAGTAGAAAGTCAAAAGTAAAAAGTATGAAACGCGGATCTGCTCTCGCCTCTTGCCTCTTAACTCTCGCCTTTCTATCAGGCTGCGGCGTGCGTTTTGATATGCAGGACCAGCCGCGTTACAAGGCATACAAGAAGAGCGACTTTTTCAAGGACGGGCGAGCTTCGCGGAACCTGCCCGAGGGCACGGTGGCAAGAGGTTTCCTAAAGGAAGATAAAGCGTTTTTTACTGGCAAGATCGACAACCCGAATCCCAACGTAGCCGTCGCAACGACGACCGATGCGACCGGGAACACGCTCGTTGCGAGTTTCCCGAATGACGTCGACGCGTTCCCGATCCCCGTGACGAAGGAACTGATCGATCGCGGCCAGGAAAGATTCAACATCTACTGCATCGTTTGTCACGGCCCGGTCGGCAACGGCGACGGTATGATCGTCCGCCGCGGTTTTTCGAAACCGCCGACATATCACGACGACCGCCTGCGGAACGCACCGGTCGGACATTTCTTCGACGTCATGACGAACGGCTGGGGAAAGATGAACAGCTACGCAGACAAACTAACGGCGGCTGACCGATGGGCGGTTGCGGCGTACATTCGCGCACTGCAGGCCAGCCAGAACCCGGAAGCTACTATAAAGATGAATTCGAACACTGCGGCACCTAACACCAACGGCACTACTTCAGGGCAGCCCCACGGAGGTGCGAGATAATGGAACGTCGCGATAATTTTCAGGCTCCCGCCGATCTCAACAAGATGAGAACGCTCGCTCTGGGCGTCGGCGGCATCGCTCTCGTGATCTGGGCGATCGGGGCGTATTTCAACACGGAACAGGCTCTCCGTTCGTGGCTCCTCGGTTTTGTTTTCTGGGGCGGCATCGGTATCGGCAGTATCGGTATTTTGATGCTCCAATATTTGACGGGCGGAGCGTGGGGCGTCGTAATGCGCCGCGTGGTCGAAGCAGGCTCGAGGACTCTACCGATAATATTCGTGCTCTTCCTGCCGATGGCCTTCGGCCTGCGGAGCCTTTACGAATGGACGCATCTGCCGGCCACCGACCCGGCGGTCATTCAGCGGGGATGGTTCATGACGCCGGAAAGCTGGATCCTCAGATCGGTCGTCTATTTCCTGTTTTTCGGCTTTATTACATACATGCTGAATAAGTGGTCGGTCGCGCAGGACAAAGCGGCCGATTATGAAGAAGGCTCGACCTATCTCGCGTCGGCGTCGCGTTTTTCGGGCCCGATGTTGGTGATCTATTCACTGATCGTCACGTTCGCGTCCGTAGATTGGGTGATGATGCTCGATCCGCATTTCTTTTCCACGATCTGGGGACTCCTTTTTGTCGTAGGCTGGGCGCTGAGCTGCTTCTGTTTTGCGGTTTCCATACTGGCGTATCTTTCGGACAAGGCTCCGATGGACCGCGTCCTGGGCCGCCGGCATTTTCACGACATCGGCAAACTGATGCTCGCGCTCGTGATGGTCTGGGCGTACTTTAACTTTTCGCAGTACCTGATCATCTGGTCCGGCAACATTCCGGAGGAGACCGGTTGGTTTCTGGCACGTACGACGAAAGGCTGGGGCTACATCGCATGGGGCCTCGTATTGCTGCATTTTGCCGCTCCGTTCACCGTGCTTTTGATGCAGGACCTCAAACGCCGGCCGAAAACACTGGCGATGGTGGGCATCTTTATCCTGCTCATGCGTTTCGTCGATATGTACTGGCTGATCGGCCCTACGCCCCGTATCAATACCGCCGGCTACGAGGGCGGATGGTTCACGCTGAGCTGGCTCGACATTGTCGGACCGATCGCCGTCGGCGGGATCTGGCTCTGGTATTTCTTCGGACAATTGATGAAACGGCCGCTTGTGCCGGTGATGGACCCGTTCTTCGAATCAGCTATCGAGCACGGTCACGGACATTAAAGTCGAGACCGGCGAGTCGTGAGTCGAGAGCGGGAATTCCGGAGTATTACTCTCGACCGGTGAAAAGATTATGGGAAAGACAACTCACGAAAAATCGTTCGTAGATTTCGAACAGCCATACGAGCAAAATATTATCGGCCTGAAAGGCATCCTGTATTTCGCGGTCGGGCTGCTAATTTTGATCGCGATCACGTTCGGCCTGATGTGGGCTTTGTTCGGCGTGCTCGAGGATAATGCGAGAGAAACAAAGTCGTCGAACAACCCGATGCAGGCGAGCGACCGTGAGCAGCTTCCGCCGGAACCGCGTCTGCAGTCGGCTCCCGGATTCGGCGTCGAGTCCGAAAAGGGCCGAGTCAATCTGGAGTTGAGGGAACCGCAGGCCGAATACCGAACGCTGCACGAAGGATGGGTGGAAGTTTGGGAAAAGGGAACGATCGACCACGCCACGGGCGCCGTGACGAGCATGCCGATCGAAGAGGCAAAGGCTAAGGTCCTTGCCGACAATCTCAAAACGCGTACCGGCGTCGATACCGACCAGTTAATGCGTCAGTCGCAAATGGTCATCTCGGACGGAAGTTCGGGACGGATGGCCTCGCTCAAAAGGCGATAGACCCGAAAAGGAAGTACAAATGTTCAGGGGACAAGGAAAAGCAGTGATCATAGGGTTGGCGGCCGCGATAATTTTCGGCACATCGTCGGGCGTCGCCCTGGCGCAAAAGGCCGAACACTATAATTCGCCGCTTTACTCGCCGAAATATTACGATCCGTCGGTAGGCACGAGCAACGGCCTTCCCGACGCTCTACAGTCGATCGGCATCGAGCAGCGCCTGGGCGAATCGCTCCCGCTCGAAGCGGAATTCAAGGACGAGAACGGTCAGCCCGTAAAACTCGGCCAGTATTTCAATAAAGGACGGCCGGTGATACTCGCCCTCGTGTATTACGAATGCCCGATGCTCTGCAATCAGGTTCTGAACGGCCTGTCCGGATCGCTGAAAGGTATTAACTTTGACGCCGGTAAAGATTTCGACGTTCTGGCGGTGAGCTTTGACGCCCGCGAGAACGAAAAGCCCGATCTTGCCAAGAATAAAAAGGCTTCGTATATGGAGCGTTACGGGCGGCCGGGAACCGAGAACGGATGGCATTTCCTGACTGGGGACCAGGCGTCGATCGACGCGATCACGGCGGCCGCGGGTTTCAAATATAAGTGGGACGACAAGTCGAACCAGTTCGCACACGCCAGCGGCGTGATGGTCGTGACGCCGCAGGGCAAGCTTTCGAGATATTTTTACGGCATCGATTATTCGCCGAAAGACTTAAAGCTCGGCATTATGGACTCGGCCGAGAACAGGGTTGGCAATGTTTCCGACCAACTGCTGCTCTATTGCTATCACTACGATCCGGCGACCGGAAAGTATGGTTTTGCGATACTGGCTGTCATCCGAGCTTTCGCCGTTGTCACGCTTTTGGGAATGGCTACTATGGGTTTTGTATTCTGGAAACGGAATAAAAAGAAGGAAGAGTTTGAAGCCTAAGGTCTGACGTCCGGGATTTGGAGCAGGAAGCATCCTCCGGATCTGACTTAAGACTTCCGGCCGGAGACTCTTGGCTCCTGATTTTATGATTATGCAAACGAATTCGTGGGTTCCGTTATTTCCCGACCAGGCTTCGACCTTCGCGTGGCAGGTCGACGCTCTCTACGCTTATTTGATCCTGGTCAGCGTGATTTTCTCGATCCCCATCATCGCGGCAATATTCTTTTTCGGCGTTCGGTATCACGAGCGGGAGAAATATGCGACGCCCGACGAAATGCATGGCTCGATCGTGCTCGAAACGGTATGGTCGATCATTCCGTTCATCGTGTCGATCACGATATTTCTCGGGGGCGCGATCGTCTACTTCAATCAGTATCGTATGCCCGACGACGCGATGGAAGTTTACGTCGTCGGCAAGCAGTGGATGTGGAAGATACAGCACGAAACGGGGCAACGCGAGATAAATGAGCTTCACATTCCGGTCGGACGCCGTGTAAAGCTGACCATGACGACCGAGGACACGCTGCACGACTTCTTCATTCCCGCGTTCCGGACAAAAATGGACGTCGTTCCGGGCCGATACACTTACATGTGGTTCGAGGCGACAAAACCGGGTAAATACAACTTGTTCTGCGCCGAATATTGCGGACTCAACCATTCGGGCATGGGCGGCTACATCTATGTGATGGAGCAGCGCGATTTTGATAACTGGCTGAGCGGAAATGTTTCCGGCCAGACGCCCGTCGAACAGGGTAAAGACCTTTTTGAAAATAAATTGGGATGTGCGTCGTGTCACGCCGGTGGACCGCAGCAGCGTGGTGCCAAGCTCGAAGGCATCTATGGCCATGAGGTAAAACTCGTAGGCGGCAGCACCGTGACCGCGGACGATGCGTACATCCGAAACTCGATAGTTAATCCGAGTGCTCAGGTCGTCGAAGGATTTCAGCCGATCATGCCGACGTTCAAGGGACAAGTTACCGAAGAGCAACTGGTCTCGCTCGTCGCCTACATAAAATCGCTGAGCGGAGCAGCCGGCACGACGACCGGCGGCAGCAGCGGAACGGCGGCTAACACGTCCGCGGGTACCGGCGCCGTTCAGTCGGCAAATACGATGACGCCGCCGAAAGCGGACCGCGGAGCTGTCAACGCGCAGGGAAGCAACCCGAACGCTCCGAAGACGACGGGTGAGCCGTCAAACAGTAACAGGTAAGTGACACAAGAATTATGCAAAACGTTGAAGCATTAGACGCCGCATACAACGAACGGCCCGCAAAGAATTATCTCAACAACGGCTACACGATCAAATCGTGGCTGTTGACCAAGGACCATAAGCGCATCGCGATTATGTACCTTATTTCGGTGTCGGCGTTCTTCTTCATGGGCGGACTTTACGCCGCGGCGATCCGTCTTGAACTCCTCACTCCGGCGAGCGACCTGCTCGAATCCGGGACGTACAATAAGGTCTTCACGCAGCACGGCATCTTGATGATCTTTTTCTTCCTGATCCCGTCGATACCGGCGGTGCTCGGCAACTTTCTGCTGCCGATCATGATCGGGGCGAAGGATCTGGCTCTGCCACGCGTCAATCTGCTCAGCCTTTACCTATACTGGATCGGCGGAGGATTGACCTTGTATGCCCTGATGCAGGGCGGCGTCGATACCGGATGGACCTTCTACGTCCCGTACAGCACGAGTTTTTCAAACACTTTCGTGATGGCGGTCGGGCTCGGGATATTTATCAACGGGTTTTCCTCCATCCTCACCGGGCTGAATTTTATCGTCACCATCCACACGATGCGTGCACCCGGAATGACCTGGTTTCGTCTGCCGCTGTTCATTTGGGCGATGTACGCGGTTAGCCTCGTCATGATCCTCGGCACACCGGTCATCGCGATCACGGTACTTCTGCTTGCGATCGAGCGACTCGCCCGCGTCGGGATATTCGATCCGGCGATCGGCGGTGACCCGATCCTTTTCCAGCATCTTTTCTGGTTCTATTCCCATCCCGCGGTCTATATTATGGTCCTGCCGGGCATGGGCGTCGTGAGCGAGCTTATTTCTAATTTCTCGCGCAAAAAGATCTTCGGATACGAGTTCATCGCGTTTTCGAGCATCGCGATCGCGGTTTTCGGGTTCCTCGTGTGGGGACACCACATGTTCGTCAGCGGACAGTCGATCTACGCCGGGCTGGTATTCTCGTTTCTCTCGATGGTGGTCGCTATCCCGTCGGCAATCAAGATGTTCAACTGGTCGGCAACGCTGTACAAGGGCTCGATCCTGTTCAACACGCCGATGCTTTATGGACTCGGTTTTATGGGTTTGTTCCTTATCGGCGGACTCACGGGACTGTTTCTCGGTGCGATAGGCCTTACCGTTCATCTGACGGACACATACTTCGTCGTCGCCCACTTTCACTACGTCATGGTCGGCGGCCAGATGATCGCCTATCTCGGCGGAATACACTACTGGTGGCCGAAAATGACCGGCAAGATGTATTCGGAGTTCTGGGGAAAGGTCGCAGCTATGCTTACTTTCGTCGGGTTCAACCTTACATTTTTCCCGCAGTTCATTTTGGGCTATCTCGGAATGCCGCGCAGATATGCGGCTTATCCGCCGGAGTTCCAGGTACTCAATATTTTCTCAACGGCGGGTGCAACCGTGCTCGGCGTCGGTCTTTTGATGCCGGCAGTTTACCTCACATATTCGTTATTCAAGGGTAAGGATGCAGGCCCCAATCCGTGGATGCTGCCCGGCCTGGAATGGCGTACGAGTTCGCCGCCGCCGACGGAAAATTTCGAATCGACCCCGGTCGTCACTTGGGAAGCCTACGAATTCGGCGAGGAAAGCGGCCTCGATCTCGACGGAGCTCGACGCAGGGAACGCGTTACAACGGTTTAATTAATTTTCGATCGGCGATTTTCGGTTTGCGATTTCGCCAAGGCGACTTGGAACTCTGGCCGTGACGATCACGGGAACAGGGACCCGATCGCAAATCGCAGATCTAAAATCGAAAATATAGAATATGGCGACACACGCAGATACATTGGAAAACGATCAGGAACATTACCATCCGCCCGGTCTTCAGCATCAGTTCGAAGACATGAAGCAGCAGGAAGAGTCCGTTGCTATCGGGATGTGGCTGTTCCTCGTTCAGGAGATCATGTTCTTCGGCGGACTGTTCACGGTATACCTCGTGTTCAGGTGGCGGTTCCCGATGGCATTCGCCGCAGGCAGTAACCATCTCGATGCGTTTCTCGGCGGCCTGAACACGCTCGTGCTGATCGTGAGCAGCCTGACGATGGCTTTGACGGTTTACTTCGCTCAAAAAGGCGACCGGATGAAGCAGGTCGTTCTGATCATTCTGACGATGATATTCGGCGCGACTTTCCTCGGCGTTAAAGCCGTCGAGTACGCCGACAAGTATAAGCACGGGCTCGTGCCCGTTGCCGGGTTGAACAAGAAGATCAAGAACGACCCGGCCGCACACCACGAGGTAGCTCAGCCCTGTTGGGAAGTCGACCACAACGCACCCGTAGTCGAGCACCCCAATCCGACCGGCGTGTTCATGTGGACGGACTGTTCGCTCGTCAAAATGGCGGTCGACGAAAAGGCGGCGAACCCGAAAGGAAATTACCTGACCCGCGACGAGGAGAACGGTTATTTCTCGAACGGGCAGATCGACGGCAACAAGTTCCGCGACAAGGTTCAGATATTCTTTTGGATCTATTTCGTGATGACCGGACTGCACGCTCTGCACATGATCGTCGGCCTTGGCTTGATGACATGGCTGTTGTGGAAGGCGTGGAAGGGAACGTTCGGCCCCGACTATTACATGCCGGTCGAGATGTCGGGACTTTACTGGCACTTCGTCGACATTGTCTGGATATTTTTGTTTCCGCTGCTCTACCTGCTTGGGCGGCACTTCATGCACTAATTCAAAGAAAATGGCTAACGAAAAACACAACGACGTATACGACAGCGAACACCAGCACATCGGCATTCCCGGGTATCTCGGCGTTTTTGCGATACTGGTCGTCGGAACGATATTCACCTATGTGGTCGCGACCGTCGATCTCGACTTTATATTTCCGGGCGCCAACACGCTGGTCGCGCTCCTGATCGCGTTTACGAAAATGTCGTTCGTTTTGCTCTTCTTCATGCACGTTTACTGGAGCCCGAGACTGATCTGGCTTTCGGCCCTGGCCAGCTTCTTCTGGCTCGCGATCATGTTCGCGTTCACGATGGGCGATTACTTTACACGCGGATCAGGGACGTTTTCACCGTCCTAAACCGGTATTAACTGCAATCGAGACGCGGCGGCCGAAGGCAAAAAACCTCTCGGCACCGCGTCTTTTGCTTGAATAGCGTTCCGGCAACCGACGTGCTATCATTTTCGATTTAATGTTCGTTATTCGCATTTTATTTAAGTATTAATTGGACAACAGCGAATTTGTCCGGGACATCAGAAACAGAAGATGTTTATCAAAATTCCTGAAGTGCGGCCATTCTTAATTATCCTGTTGATCGCCGCGGCGGCTCTGACCGGCTGTAATATCGTAAAAAAAGAAAGCAAGACCCCAACTCTGTTAAAGACGGAAAATGCGACACAGGCACAGTTGATGGATGAGGTGAACCGCTTTGCACGAGTCGGGTCGATGCGGGCGAAGATGGATCTCAAATTCGAAGATAATTCGTTCGCACAATTCGGAAGCAAAGAGGTCTATCGCTCCGCTGACGGCGAGATTGTCGTCCAGCGTCCGGCGAGTATTTTGCTAAAAGTTCAGGTTCCCGTGATCAAGACCGACGTCGCACAGATGACGTCGGACGGAAAGCAGTTTCGCGTCGCGATCCTTCAGGACGGCGGGAGCGGTAAGTTTAAGAAATTCGTGATCGGCACGAACGACGCAGATTATTCGCCGCTGCAAAAAAACCTCGACACCGACAGCGTGGACGGCAAGGTCGTCGAAAGCGTCAACGCTTTCGCGAACCTGCGGCCGCAGCATTTCACCGACGCGATGCTGGTACGTCCGACCGACCCCGAGCATCTTTACACCCAGAGCACGACGTATCAGATCGAGGACGACCCGACCGCCGGTAAGAAATCGCCGCTGCGTTCCGTAACGCGCGGATATTACCTGCTTGACGAATTTCTAAAACAGCCGGACGGAGCGCTGACCATCACGCGGCGTTTCTGGTTCGACCGCGTCGGCGGCATCCGCCTCGCGCGCCAACAGCTTTTCGACAATAAAGGCGAGATCGAGTCCGACATCACTTACGGCCGCGAGGGCAACCTGACGGACACCGGCGAATATAACAATCTGCCGCTTCGGGTACAGGTGACGCGGCTCAAGGAAAAATACACAATGAGCCTCACGTACCAGACGCCGGAAACCGTCACGATCGGCAAACGGTATCCGCCGGCGGCATTCGTTCTGAAGAACAGCTGGGCGCTCGAAGAGGTCGATCTCGACAAAAAGCTTCAGGAAAGCACGGCGGCAAAGGGCGGGGAATCCAACCAGAACACTGCCTTCCGCTCTCAGTAGCCATTTAATGAACACTATTCTCCGGACCGAAAATCTCACCAAATCATACAAGATCGGCAAGATGGAGGTACCCGCACTTCGCGGCGTATCGATCGACGTCGAAAAGGGCGAGTTCGTCGCGATAATGGGACCGTCCGGCTGTGGTAAATCCACGCTGCTGCACCTGCTCGGCGGGCTGCTGAGTCCAACGAGCGGCAAGATAATCATCGATGGCGAGGACCTCGGGACGGTTTCGGACGCCCAGCGGACGGACATCCGCAGGCGAAAGATCGGGTTTGTTTTTCAGCGTTTCAACCTCTTTCCGACGTTAACGGCCGACGGCAATCTGAAACTCGCGGAAAAGATACACGCCGGCAGCGGAGGCGGCAGCGCCGACAACCGCCGCGACGTGCTGCGTCTGCTTAAGCTCGAGGAAAAGATGAATCACAAGCCGCTCGAGCTTTCCGGCGGCGAACAGCAGCGCGTCGCTCTCGCCCGTGCGATCATCAACAGCCCTGCGATCATCCTGGCGGACGAGCCGACCGGCAACCTGGATACCGAAAATTCGCAGATCGTGCTCGATATGTTCCGCGAACTGAACGAAAAATATAACCAGACGATCATCATGATCACGCACAACCCCGAGGCGGCGGCCGTCTGTTCGCGTATAATACGTATGCGCGACGGCCACGTTGTCGAAGACTAGGTGAAAAAGCCGCCGATCACTGCCTGCAATGAACGAAAAGATCAGAAATATCGTGATGTGGAGCCACAGCCGCGAAACCTCGGTTTACGTCGTTTTTTGCCTCATGATCGTCGCTTTTATATTTTTAACGCCGAAAAGCTGGTTCGATAAAAGGGAAAGACTTGCAACCCAAACCTCACGTCTTATAGTCCAACAATCTGACTTCTCACCCGACCGGGGCGTTCTCGAGACGCGGGTCAAAGAGCTGAGCGGCAATCCGCACGCGGAAATAATCGACTGGCACGAACGCCGGAACGCGAAAGGTGAGACGTTTTACGAGATAGACATCAAATAATAATTTTGATATCAAAGGTGTCAGAAACAGTGAATTCTGACATTTTTATTTTGGAGCAGTCTTTATGAATAAGTATCTGAAACAAATTCTCCCAGTCGTCGCGATCGCGATGCTCTTCGGTTCCGTCGCGGTAACGGAATCAAAGGCACAGGGAGTTCTTAACGAGATCCTCAAGCGTATGGACGCTCAGAACAAGTCGCTGACTTCGCTGCGAGCCGACGTAACGATGGCCAAGGTCGACGCCAATCTCGGCGATGACGCCCAGATCACGCAGGGAATCGCGAACTATATGCCGCGAAAGGGCAAGGACGCACTCGTCCGCATCGACTGGGTCAAACCCGACGAGTCGCTCGCGGTTGTCGATAAAACATACGTCATCTACCGGCCGCGGTTGAACCAGGCGTACACCGGTTCGACCGACAACGCGAAAGGAAATGCAAAAGCGGGCGGTGCACTGGCTTTCATGAATATGTCGAGGCCGCAGCTCAAAGCCAATTACAACGTCGCGTATTTGGGCGAGGCGACCGTCGCCGGCGGTGTCAAAACATGGCATCTTGCGCTGACTCCCAAGACCAAAATGAGCTACAAGTCAGCGGAGGTCTGGATCGATTCGGACGGATTTCCCGTTCAGTCAAAGGTGATCGAGAACAATAACGACACGACCACCGTCCTGCTTTCGAATTTGAAAAAGAACGTCACGATCGACACGGCCGTTTTCAAGATCAAGCTTCCGAAGAATATAAAGATCATCAAAGGCTAAAGCCTTTCGGGCAGCAGAATACCTCAGCCCCGTCCGCACACACGGTCGGGGCCTCGTTTTGCCCGTTTGTAAAGACCGGTTCTAATACTTATAATTACAGGTTTAATATACGTCGGTCGCTTTAGGCCGTGCGGTTAACCAAGATTTATGCCCAAGGCCAGTAGTTTCAGCAGGTTTACACGCGGTGTGCGGCACACCGTACGTGCGTTCGCGTCGACGTCGCATCCGGTGTTGGTCCATATCGTTCCGATGCGGCGGTGCAATCTCGCATGCACATATTGCAACGAATACGACAAAACGAGCGAGCCGGTGCCGATCGACGAGATGCTTAAACGTATCGACAAGCTCGCGGAATTCGGCTCATCGGTCATCACCATCTCCGGCGGCGAGCCGATGATGCACCCCGAGATCTTCGATATCATCGCACGCATCCGTCATCACGGAATGATCGCAGGCCTGATCTCGAACGGGTATTATTTCCAGCCCGAAAAGGTCAAAAAGCTGAACGAGGCCGGCCTCGACTATCTGCAGATCTCGATCGACAACGTAACGCCCGACGATGTGTCGAAAAAGAGCCTCAAAGTTCTCGATTCGAAACTCGTCAACTTGCGTGATTTTGCCAAATTCAAGGTGAATATCAATTCCGTGGTCGGCGGCGGCGTCGCTAATCCGGACGAGGCCCTGATCATCGCCAATCGTGCCCGCGAGCTCGGGTTTTCATCCACCGTCGGCGTCATTCACGACAGCGACGGACTGAATAAAGGCCTGACGGAGCGCGAAAAGGAAGTTTACAAAGAGATCAAGAGCAAAGGCTCTCGCTCGTACGCCCGCTGGAATTGGTTTCAGGACGAGCTTGTCGAGGGCAACGAATACGAGTGGCGCTGCCGAGCGGGTGCCCGCTACCTCTACATCGACGAAGCCGGAATTGTCAGTTGGTGCTCGCAGCAGCGAGGCACGCCGGGCATTCCGCTGCTCGAATACAACCGCGAAGACATGAAACGCGAGTACAATACCGAAAAATGGTGTGCCCCGACCTGCACGATCCAGTGCGTCCACCAGGTCGGCCACCTCGACGCCTGGCGCGACCCGCAAATGTCGCTCGGCGACTACAACAACCGCAACGGGAAGGGTTTGAAGAAAGAGACCGTCGCCCAAGTAATCGGTGTCGACTAGCTAAACGGAAATATGGAATTTTTTCGTAATGATAAACGAAAGAAATAATCCGGTTGAGTGGTCAATGCTGATTTACGAGCTCGATGACGCCCGTGAGCATCTTGAAACTCTCCTACGGGAGATGTCGGATGCTGATGACTTCACGGATGGCGATCTTGCCGTACACCTTGGACATATATTTGCTCACCTAAATCGAGCGTGGAATACGCGAAATTTGGAATCTGAACTAACGTCCGATCAAACTGATGCGGCCAGTCAGTTTCCCACCGATCTCAAACCGATAGGCTAAGCATTTATCGATTGCAGTTTTGTGAGTAATACTTTAGTATCACTCTATGAGAGCAGAACTTGTAACGACCCTCAAGCGACGTGCCACAGAACTTCTCGAAGAAGTGGAGCGAGATAAGCAGCCGATATTGATTACGAAACATGGCCTTCCGAGTGTCTATCTGGTAGACGCAGAAACGTATGAATTTGAGCAGAATCGAACCAGAATTTTGGAAGGCATAGCTCGCGGTGAACGGGCGCTGGCGGAGGGAAACGTCTTAACTCACGATGAATTTAAAGAACGTATGGCAAAATGGCTGAAATAGTTTGGACCGGCCCGGCCAGCTTGGACGTTCTTGAAATAGTCGAATATATTGCCCTCGACAATCCTGCAGCGGCATATCAAATTGCCGCCCGGATCGAACGGCGTGTTCGCCAATTAGAGCGTCACCCATTGAGCGGATCGTTCGTTCCCGAGATGCGATCACTTCCCCTCAAGCAGCTTGTCGAGCCGCCCTGCCGGATATTTTATCGTTTTCAGAATAATAAGGTCTACATTCTGCATGTGCTTCGATCCGAGCAACATCTCAGAAGAACGCTTTTCGAAATCGACGAATAGACGGACCGTGAGGGAATAAAACGTTTACTCACGAGAATCTTTAGAACATGAGCGAGAGTAAACTCTTTATCCCAACATTGCTCGGCACTCCACGCAAAAATCGCGAGAGCGAGAACGTTGCAAATTGGATCTGCGGCAAAATGCGTGAGCGCAGCGACATCGAAACGCAGTTTTTCGACGTCCGCGATTTCGATCTGCCGCATGACGATTACGGGCAAGAGATAAGGGGCCGGTTTCCTGAATGGCGTGATGCGATCGTCGCGACGGACGGACTCGTCATCGTCACGCCGGAATACAATCACGGTTATCCGGGAGCGTTGAAATCAGTTCTTGATCTGTTGTTGAGGGAATACGTGCACAAAGCTGTCGCGTTCGTGGCGGTCTCGGCGGGCCCGTGGGGCGGAACGCGCGTTGTCGAGGCGTGTCTTCCGATGGTTCGAGAGCTTGGACTTACCCCAACATTTACGGATCTGAATTTTCCGTCTGTCGCTAGCAAATTCGACGCGGACGGAAAGCTTTTAGATGACGCCTATGAAAAACGTGTACAGGGTTTCATCGACGAGCTTGTGTGGATGGCGACGACGCTTCGGTGGGGACGCATCAACGTGCCTTCAAAATTCCATTCGTAAATGATGAGGCTTACCGCCGCGCTACGTTCTCGCCGATCGTCCAGACGATCACCGAGCTCGATAGCCCGAGTCCCGAAAGGCGGCCGGCCATCATCACCAATGTCTCGCCCGGGTCCACGACACCGGCGGCGAGCAGCGTTTCTTCGCCGATCTTCAACATCTCTGTTGTCGACGTCGATGGGGAATGGACGTAGGGCTGCACGCCCCAGATCAATGCTAATTGATTGCACGCGTCGACCGACGTCGTCAGCCCGTAGGTCTGCAAGCCGGAACGCACGGTCGAGAGACGGCGGGCCATCAGCCCCGATTCTGTAAATACCGCCACCTTTTCCGACATCACTTCCTTCGCGGCGTATGCGGCCGCCTTGCACAGGGCTTGGCTGGTTCGTCCTGACGGCGGCTGTAAGAATTTTATCGGCCGCCGAAGCTGTGCCGGCTTCACCGTTTCCGCCGCGTCGATGATCCTCACCATCGTTTTGACGGATTCGACCGGATACGTTCCGGCCGCGGTCTCGGCCGACAACATCACGGCGTCGGTGCCGTCCCAGACGGCGTTGGCGACATCCGAGGCTTCAGCACGCGTCGGGTTCGGGTTGTCGATCATCGACTGCAGCATCTGCGTCGCGGTTATTACGAATTTGTCGTTCGCGACGGCCTTTTCAATGATCAGTTTTTGGTAAACAGGCACGAGTTCGACGCTCGTTTCGACACCGAGGTCGCCGCGGGCGACCATTACGCCGTCAGTTTCGGCGATGATCTCGTCGAGATTTTCGATCGCCTCGGCCTTCTCGATCTTGGCGACGAGCAGAGCACGGCCCATCGCGCGCGTGTTCAGATTTTTGATGAGCTGCTTGACCTCGCGGCAGTCTTCCGCTTTACGCACGAACGACAACGCGATGTAATCGACGTTTTGTGCCATCGCCCATTCGAGGTCGGCTCGGTCTTTTTCGGTCAGCGAGGGAATCGGCAGTTCCGTGTGCGGCAGGTTGATACCTTTCCGTTCATTCAGCCAGCCGCCGACGGTTACGCGGCTGACAATGTCCGTCTCGGAAACGCTTTCGACCCTAAGCGCCATCGCTCCGTCGTCGAGCAGGATCAGCGTGTCGGGCGTCACCACGCTTGGCAACTGAGTAAAGTTTGTTGCTACCTGTGTTTCGTCGCCGACGATGTCGCGCGATGTGATCGTGAATTGTTCGCCGACCTTCAATTCGACGGGACGTGAATCTTTTAGTGTTCGTGTGCGGATCTTCGGGCCGGACAGATCGACCAGGATCGATAACGGCCGTTCGAGCTTTGCGGCCGCGGCCCGCGTGCGCTCTATGCTCTCGGCGTGCTCGTCTTGCGTTCCGTGCGACATGTTAATGCGGACGGCATTGATGCCGGCCTCGATCATCGCTTCGATGGTGGCGGCCGTATTCGACGCCGGGCCAAGTGTGGCCAGGATCTTCGCTTTTCTCATTAGATCGATTTTACAGTAAACGATTCGCTTTTACCGGAATTGTGAATTGACTCCGGTTTCAACCCACGGTTTCTTCCATAAATTGCCTCCAGCTTTAGCTGGAGATTCGCTTGGCAGACAAGACCGGCTTCAGCCGAACTTGTGAAAATTGAATTACCTCGCGGCTTCAGCCAATACGAGAATCGGGCCGAAGCCGCAAGGCAATGATCTTGAGAATTTGGCTAAAGCCCGATTCTTGCCTATCTTTTCCTCCAGCTAAAGCTGGAGGCAATTGATGAAACTAAAAGCCGCGTCTCGACCGCCTCACGCAAAGCGCTGCTTGGCATCGAGATATTTATGGACGGTGGCGACGAAGGTCGAGTGCGACCATGTCAGCGGCGAGACGGAAATGTGTTCACCGGTAAAGATGTCGAATTGTTCCGCGAGAACGCCGGACGGCAGAGCGCTCGCGACGATCCAATTCAAAATGTCGAGCGCCGGTCTGAGGTCGTCGACGCTTTTCGCCGCGGCGATGTGATAATCCGCGAGCCAAAGCGTGCAGATAAACCAGACGTTTCCGGTCACCTCGGTCGAGACTCGCATGTACCCGTCATTTTCGAACCGGGCGATGCCGTCTCCAACCGTGAGCTTTTCCTTTACGGCATTCATCGTGGCTGTCACCATCGGGTCGTCCGCGGCGTATACGTTCAAAAAGAATATCGCGCTCAGCGACGCATCGACGGTCGGATCGGGATGAAACGTCTCGTCATCGTCGAACTGCAAACTGCGTATAAAACGCCCGAGCTCTTTACTGTAAAGATGCTCCGTCATCGCCGCCGTGAATTCGTCCGCTGCCTTGCGATAAGTTTCCGCACGCCCCGCTTCGGCAAAAAGCTCAGCGAATTTCGCCGCCGCCCGCAGCCCCGCAACGACCGTCGCACAAGTGTACGTGTGAATGCCGCGGCGGTCTTCCCACAAATTCCAGCTCGGCGACGGCAGTCCGAGCTCGGCGTGCCTGAACTTAACCATAAAATCGGCGCACGAAACGACCAGTCCCGTGTACAGGCGATGAGCAAATTCGATGTCGCGGTATTTGTCGTAATGCTCCCACAATGCCCAGAGCACAAGCGCGGTTTCGTCTTCCTGTATCGGAACCTGCCTCTCATGGTGTGCCGTGTCCCACAGCGTATGCCAGCTCGAGGCGATAGTGCCGTCCGAGTTGTATTTTTGCAGAAAGTATCCGTTGCGATGCGCGATGCGGGTGCAGAAATCGAAAAACTTTCGGGTCAGATGTGAGTGGCCCGCGAGATCGAGAGCATTCGCCACGAACGCGCCGTCGCGCGTCCAAAGATAACTGTAATGGTCGGTCGCACGCTCGGTCACGTCGGAGTCGCTCGCAGCCATGATCGCGCCTTCGCGGTCGGTCTGCGTCCGGATGATGAGCAGCGACCGTTTATAAAGATCGATGACCGGAGCGGGCAGGGCGTCGAATTCGGTGTCGTTCTTGTTCACCCAAACGCGCCAATAGTTCGCGGTGTATTCGAGATATTCCTCGGGCCCGCGTTCGACCACCATGCTGTTCAGGCCAACGACCTCGTCGTAGCTCATCCCGGCGGCGATCCAATAAAAAGCTTCGAATTCGGCGTTCGCCAAAAGATCAGCGTGGATGCCGATCGTCGAATCCACTGAGCCTTCCGTGATCGGGCCGCCGCTGAGCGTGCCGTCTTCGGCGTCACGCCAAGTGCCTTCCTGCGCCTGGAACGCCTTGCGTCCGGTCGCAAACGACGCGAAATTCGGAGCCGTGTTGAATAGAAAATACCGGTGTTTTTTGTAATGGATCAGCCCGCGAGAGTTCGGGTCAAAAAACGCGGTGTCGCCGACCGGATTTTCGTAAATGCGCAGATCGTGGTGCAGAAACACGCGTATCTTGCGAGCCTCGCCACGCAGGTTTTTGACCGTTATCCGCCGAAGGAAAATATTTTCGTGGCTGGCGACGGTGTCGTTGCAAGTGATCTCGATGCCGAGTTGCTCGTTCTTAATAACAACGTCGGTGACGAGGGTTTCGGGCAGGTACCGCAGCATCCGGTTCCACCCGTCAGACGCCAGCCACGAGAACTCGCCGTCGACCCAGATGCCGAACCTGCAAATCGCTCCGCCGATATGATTTTCCTGTCCGACGTGCGGGAAATACAAATCGCGGATCTGGTATTTGTCGTCGAAGGTGACCAGCAGCGTGCCGTTTCCGACGGGAATGTCTCGCATATTTTAACGAATCTAAAAACGGGAACCGACGCGTTCGCGTGCGAGCTCGATCATACGTTTTTCGTCCTTGAACGCGAGCATTTGCAGGGCTTCGTCGAACGACACCCAACGCGCCTCGTCGACCTCGTGGTCGTGGTCGGCGACGTCGCCCGACTCGTAGTTCATCAAAAAGAAATGCACGAATTTGTGATAGCGTTTGCGAACTCCGTCGTAATTGCCGAAAAACCAGTACTCGATAATTTCGAGCGGCCCGGTTATCGTGCAGTCGATGCCTGCTTCTTCACGGACCTCGCGAAGGGCGGCTTGCTCCGGCGTTTCGCCCGGGTCGATCACGCCTTTCGGCAGCTGCCAGCGTTTCTCGGGGATCATCAGGACAATGGCGATCTGATATTGACCGTCCACACGGCGAACGGCAACGCCGCCGGCCGAAATTTGGTCGACGGTCTCGATCCGCTGCGATTTGTCTGAGCCCGATCTAACCATTTTGCCGCACGGCGCTTTCGACGGTCTGGTCGAGCTCGATCTTTATCGACGGGCCGAATCCGGTGATCTTTTTTACGAATTTACCGCTCGCGTCAAAGATCGCGGTTTGCGGGATCGCACTTTCCTGTCCGAACACGAAACCCGTCAGGTCGTCTTCCGGATACCCGAGCATGTAATCGATCGATAGGTTTTTGACGAATTCGGGAACCTTCGGCTGGTCTTCCTCTCCGCCGACGTGCAGCCCGACGACAACGAGTTTGTCCGCGCCGTATTTGGCCTGCAGCGACTTCAGATGTGGAATCTCCTCGAGGCACGGCTTGCAATAGGTCGCCCAAAAATCCATTATTACGACCTTTCCCTCGAAGTCTTTGAGCTTATAGACTGTGCCGTCAAAACCGGTCCAACTCATTTCCGGCAGCGGCTTTCGGGGCTGAGGCTGGACGCCTTTCACCGACACGCCGTTGACCGACACCGGCTGGTTGCTGACGGAAACGGGAGCCGCGGCGGGTTTGCACGCCGAACTGATAAGCAGCAGGCCGGCGACGAGGGAAATGGCGTAAAATCTGATCACGCGTTAATGTTAATTCGTTACGGTAAAATTGTAAAAGCAGGCTTAGGCCGCTGACGGCCGGGTTGCAAAGCGGCTCTTTACGTTTCGTGTTAGGTTTCGTGTTTCTTAGTGTGTTTTCGTGGTTACAGTCTTAAAGTCGCAACCACGAAGCAACGCCGAGTCACACGAACAAGAGCACAAAAAACGGTCGATCAACTTATTCAGGACATTTCGCTCTTGAGTCTATATTCGCCAAAAATTCGAAACAAGATCGCCAAGGTCTTAAAAGCGGGAACGATCGACGAGCCGGACGCGTTCGCCACCGAAGCCAGCTTCATCTGCGGCTCGTTCGTTTCGCTTTCGCTGAAGATCGATCGGGAGGACGGCGAGATCGTCGACGCGAAGTACCGGACGAACGGCTGCGGGTTCATGGTCGCCGCGTGCGAAGTTGTTTCGGAATATCTCGTTTCGCGGCACGTCCCGGAACTCCACGGAGACCGGCCGGACGAGTTGCTGAAACATCTGACAGTCGAGTTGGGCGCGTTTCCGAACGGCCGCAGTCATTGCTCGGCCGTGGTGGTCGACGCTCTGAGATCGGCTCTCAGCCAATACCGAAAAAGCCTCATCGACGAATACCGCGGCGAACGAGCCCTCGTCTGCACCTGCTTCGGCATCGACGAAGACACCATCGAAAATTGCATTCGGGACAACGGCCTGACCGAAGTAGCGGAGGTCATCGATCACTGCCGCGCCGGCAGTGGTTGTGGTTCGTGCCAGCCGATCATTCAGGAATTAATTGACGCACACCGATCATCGGGGCCGAACAATGCATAAAACCGGTGTGTTATAATCGCTCGTACGGAGTTTAATTGAACGATCGAAACGATTTTAGCTTATTTACGAAGGCGCGATTAATTGTAGATCAGACCCGCAATGGACGACCCGGCTAGTATCTCCTTTTTAATGATTTTCGCGGACCTCGGCCAAGCCGGGGACGTTCCGTCCATCGCATCCGTTGCACTGAAGATACTGCTGGTCGTTATTCTTGTGCTCGCCAACGGTTTTTTCGTCGCGGCGGAATTTGCGCTCGTCGGTGTTCGCAAGTCGAGGATCGAGGCGCTTGCGGCCGACGGCGATGCGGCGGCTGTTCGGCTGCTCGGAATGCTGAACAACCTGAACGCGTATATTTCGGCGACACAACTCGGGATAACGCTCGCGTCGCTAGGCCTTGGCTGGGTTGGCGAACCTGCCGTCGCCGCCATTCTTGATCCGGTGCTGGCTTATATCGGACAGGCGACCGGAGCTGCGTTTCTCGCGTCCGGCCCGGTGCTGCATGCGATCTCGTTCGCGATCGCGTTTTCGTTCATCACGTTCCTCCATATTGTCTTCGGCGAATTAGCCCCAAAAACCGCGGCACTCGAGTTGGCCGAAAAGGTATCGTTTGTCGTAGCGGTGCCGCTTTTGATCTTTTACAAGATCTTCAATTATCCGATTCGGCTTTTAGACTGGGCGGGCACGCGGACCGTGCGTTTGTTTGGCCTTCACGCAACAAACGAACACGGGTCGAGCTATACCGAGGACGAGATCAGGCAGCTCATACGCGTCTCCGAGGAAAGCGGTCACCTCAATAAAGAAGAGCGAAAGCTTATCAACCAGGTATTCGAATTTTCCGAAACGACCGTAAAGGAAGCGATGATACCGCGGACCGAGATCATCGCGATTCCCGCGACAAGCTCGCTCGAAGAGATCGCCCGCTCGTTCCGCCGATACGGATACTCGCGGCTGCCCGTCTATCGCGAATCGCTCGACGACATCGTCGGCGTCATCCACAGCAAGGACGTCATGACGTACCTTGTTCGGCCAAAATCGTTCACGCTCGGCCGCGTCCTGCAAAAACCCGTCTATGTCGTCGACACCGCAAAGCTCGAAGACGTGCTGCGGCAAATGCAGCGTGAAAAATTCCACTTCGGTTTCGTCGTGGATGAGCACGGCGGCATCGAAGGAATCATCACACTTGAAGACCTGCTCGAAGAGATCGTCGGCGACATCTCCGACGAGCATGACGAAGAGGTGAACGAGCAGATCAAGCCGCAGCCGGACGGCGGCTTTGTGCTTGACGGCGGACTCGCTGTTCGCGATCTGAATCGCAGGCTGGGCCTGAGTTTACCGATATCTGAGAGCTACACCACCGTCGCCGGCTTCCTGCTCAATGAGGCGGGCGAGCTTTTAGCCGAAGGCGATCTGGTCGAGTCGAACCGATTTCTATTCAAGATCGAAAAAGTCGACAAACGTCGCGTCATCCGCGTACGTATGGAAGCGTTAAAGGACGAAACCGAGGCGGCCGCGGCGCAGCAGCAAACATGAACTATTGCGTTGAGCGTGTGCGTGAACGGCCGATCGAATTATTTCTAAAATACTTTTTACCGGAGACAATCAACAATGAGTTTGATCGAACAGGTTTGGGCAAGAGAGATAATGGATTCGCGGGGCAACCCGACGATCGAAGCCGAGGTAGTTCTCGAGGACGGGACGACCGGCCGTGCCGCCGTGCCGAGCGGTGCCTCGACTGGCGAGAACGAGGCTGTCGAACTGCGTGACGGCGACGAGCTGCGTTACCTCGGCCGCGGTGTGCTGAAGGCTGTCGAGAACGTCAATGATAAGATCGGCCGCGAGCTCGAGGGCTTGGATTCGCTCGATCAAACGCTGATCGACGAGACGATGATCGGACTCGACGGCACCGCGAATAAGAGCAATCTCGGCGCCAATGCGATACTTGCCGTATCCTTGGCGAACGCACGTGCCGCCGCCTCCGCGCTGGAACTGCCGCTTTACCGATACATCGGCGGGGCGAACGCGAAAACGCTGCCCGTGCCGATGATGAACATTCTCAACGGCGGAGCGCACGCGGACAACAACGTCGATTTTCAGGAGTTCATGGTTATGCCCGTCGGTGCGGAAAACTTCTCCGAGGCGTTACGCATGGGCGCCGAGATATTTCACCACCTGAAGGCTGTGCTCAAATCCCGCGGCTATTCTACCGGCGTCGGCGACGAAGGCGGTTTCGCACCCAACCTTAAATCGAACGAGGAAGCCGTCGAAACCATTCTCGAAGCCATCGGCAAAGCCGGTTACAACGCCGGCGACAACGTCATGCTCGCACTCGATCCGGCGGCCAGCGAGTTTTATCAGGACGGCAGTTACGTCTTCAAAAAATCTGACAATCGTAAATTGAGTTCCGACGAGATGTCGGCGTATTGGGCCGACTGGTGCGATAAATACCCGATCATCTCGATCGAGGACGGTATGGCCGAAAACGACTGGGACGGCTGGAAGAATTTAATGCAGGCCGTCGGCGACCGTGTTCAGCTCGTCGGCGACGACCTGTTTGTGACGAACGTGAAATTTTTGCAGCGGGGAATTGATGAGAACGCCGCAAATTCGATACTTATAAAGGTCAATCAGATCGGCACATTGACCGAGACGCTCGACGCGATCGAACTCGCCAAAACGCACAACATGACCGCCGTAATTTCGCACCGCTCCGGCGAGACCGAGGACACGTTCATCGCCGATCTCGCCGTCGCGACGAACGCCGGCCAGATCAAGACCGGCAGCCTTTGCCGCTCCGACCGCGTCGCGAAATACAACCAACTGCTCAGGATCGAGGAGGACCTCGGTGACTCCGCGAGATACCCGGGCCGCCGGGCGTTTTACCAGATCAAGCAGCGTCGCTGAGCGTGGGGAAGTTGCGAAATTGAGCTGAACAAACCGGCGGCGTCTCGTAACACTTCTCATGAAAAAGGTCCTGGTTATCGGCTCGTCCGGCGCCGGTAAGTCGACATTTGCGCGCCGGCTGGGCGAGATCACCGGCCTCGAAGTGATCCATCTCGACCGGCATTTCTGGAATCCGGGTTGGGTGGAGACTCCGAAACCGGAATGGCGGGAACGCGTTGCGAAACTTTTAAGCGGCGAGTCGTGGGTTATCGACGGCAATTTCGGCGGCACGATGGAGATGCGTCTGGCCGCGTGCGACACCGTTATCTTTCTCGACATGCCGCGTCTCATTTGCACGTGGCGTGTCATCAAACGCGTCATCACTTATCGTGAAGGCACGCGTCCCGACATATCGCCTGGCTGTGCCGAGCACGTCGATCTCGCGTTTTGGTTGTGGACGTTTCGTTACCCAAAACGGTCGAGGCCGCAGGTCGAGCAGCGTCTCAAAAATATCGAGAACTCGAAAACGATCTATCGGCTAAGATCGGGGCGTGCAGTCGAAAGATTTCTGGCCGATCTCGAGTCGATAAAAAATTTATGAGCGAAGTGACAAGTCGGGACGGGTTTTCGATCAGCACGGACAAATCGCTGCTCGAAACGGACGTGATCCAGGGCTTTCTCGAGACGGAATCGTACTGGGCCCAAAACCGCGATATCGCCAAGACGTTAACGGCGATCGAAAACTCGATGTGCTTCGGCGTTTATCACGACGGCCGCCAGATCGGTTTCGCGCGCGTCGTCAGCGATCTGGCGACGTTCGCGTATGTCGGCGACGTTTTTATTTTAAATGAATATCGCGGCCGCGGCCTCAGCAAATGGCTGATGCAGGTCATCGTCGATCATCCCGACCTGCAGGGACTTAGACGCTGGGTCCTCGCGACGCGTGACGCCCACGGGTTGTATTCGCAATTCGAGTTCGCCGAGCTCCGCCACCCCGACCGATGGATGGAACGCACCGCGCCCGACGCCTACTAACACCGACATCCGGATTTTAGCTTTTGGAGCTTTGTTCGTTTCGCATTGTTTTTCGTGTATTCCGTGGTTAAGTCTTAAATCCTACAACCACGAAATACACGAATAGGACACGAATCAAGCACGAAAAGAATTTGGACCGAACAGTAGGACTAATTAGAAATCTGTTGCGGAACCGCCTTCGGTTTAGGCTATAATAGTTTCCGTGACGTCGCCTCTCCTCTTCGGCGCCGAATTCGCCGTTCCAGCTATATTTGCTTCCTTCCCGGCAATTCTCCACTTCCTCATTTCGCTTTGTAATTTATGCATAGTGTGCCTAATCGCCCGATAGTTCTGGTAATTCTCGATGGCTGGGGAGTTTCGAGTGCCGCTCAGGGCAACGCTGTCAGCCATGCGTCGACACCGTATTTTGACGAGCTGTGTTCGCGATATCCGTCAACAGAACTTTCCGCATCAGGCGCAAGCGTCGGGCTGCCTGACGGCGTTGCCGCGGGCTCCGAGATCGGGCACATGAACATCGGTGCGGGCCGCGTCGTGCGGACGGACGCCGCGAGGATTTCAGAGGCGATCGCCGGCGGCGAGTTCTTCGAAAACGAAATATTGAAAACCGCGTTCGCGAATGCCGCTAACGGCCGCGTGCATCTGATCGGACTGTTGAGCGACGGCGACGTTCACTCATCGCCCGAAACGCTTTACGCGCTGCTCAGAATGGCGAAGCGGATGGGCGTCAAAAACGCGTTCGTTCACGGCATTCTGGACGGCCGCGATGTGCCGCCGCGGACCGCCGACATTTATGTCGAGGCACTCGAAATAAAAATGGCGGATATCGGTTTGGGTAAGATCGCTTCGCTGTGCGGACGCTTTCTGGCGATGGACAGCGACAACAATTGGGAACGCACCGCACGCGTGTTTACGATGCTCACGCTTGCCGACGGCGAGCGGTCGTTTGACGCACTGACGGCGGTTCGCAGTTCGTTTCTTCGCGGAATCTCGGACGAATTCATTGCGCCGATCGTGATCGAGCAAGCGCCGGACGTGCCCGTGGCGACGATAAGCGACGGCGACCTCGTTATTTTTTTCAACCATCGCGCGGACGGCATGCGTCAGCTCGTCCGCTCGCTGACAGTTCCCGACGCAGCATCGAGCGCGGCAAAACCCGTGATCGACGCGGTTTGCCTGACCGCTTACGACGCGGGCCGCGATCTGACTGTCGCCTTTCCCGCCGACGCCGGCGGGCGAACGGTTGCGTCGATGCTCGATGACCGGCAAATCAACAACTACCGAATAACCGACGGCGATCGGTTTGCTCATGTGACCAATTTTTTCAACGGGGCGACGGACGCGATCGGAGCATACGAATTCCGCGTAAAGCTGCCGGCCGCGAGCTCGGCGGACCGCGAATCGGAGCCTGAACTGACGAGCTTCAAAACGACCGACAAGGCTCTGCGGGCGATCGAGTCGGACCCGAACGGAGTTTTCATCATCAATTTGCCCGCCGCGGCTCTGGTCGCGGAAACCGGTGATTTTGCGCGGACGGTCGAGGCCGTTCAGTACGTCGACACGTGCCTCGGCGGCATCGTCGAAAAGGTACGTGACGCCGGCGGAGTCGCGATAGTCACGTCGTCACACGCAAATTGCGTAGCCGGAAACGGCGAGCGAACGACGATCGACCCGGACGCGAAATTGCCTTTTCACCTCGTAGACGAAGGGTCGAGGTATTTGAAACTGAGAAGCGGCGGATCGCTCCAGGACGTCGGCTCCACGCTGCTCGCACTCGCCGGCATCGAGATCCCCGACGAAATGACCGGCCGCGACCTCCGGATAACCTAAGCACGATCGTCAGCCGCCAGATCTCTCGTCCTCTATTCTCTTTTCCTTATTTCTTGTTTTTCTTACTTCGTGTGTTTCGTGGATAAATTCTTATATCCGATACCTAACAACGAATCTCAGAAATTTATCCACGAAACACACGAAACAGATCAAATAGAACAAGAAGAGGAACAAACAAATACAGAAGACTGTAATCGCTGTGATTCTGCTTTTGGTCTTTTTAGGATGCGGTATTTTTAACTATAATCGTCTTTCGTTCTCTCACGGAAAGATTATTTATGGTTGAAGAATTTGCGTTCGACAATACGGAAGAACGCCGCAAGAACCGTCTCAACGGAACAGGTTGGATAGAGGTCATCGTTGGATCGATGTTCTCGGGCAAGTCCGAAGAACTGATCCGACGTCTGAACCGCGCACGCATAGCGCGGCAAAAGGTGCAGGTTTTCAAGCCCAAGATCGACGCGCGTTACTCGGTCGAAGAGATCGCCTCGCACTCGGGCCAAACGCACGGCTCGATGCCGGTCAGCACCGCCGCTGAACTTATGGCGGCCATTGAAGAAGAAACCCAGGTCGTTGGAATTGACGAGGGCCAATTCTTCGATATGGCGCTTGTGGACGCCGTCAACGAACTCGCCGGCCGCGGCAAACGCGTGATAATCGCCGGCCTCGACCAGGACTACACCGGCCGCCCGTTCGAACCTATGCCGCAACTCCTCTCGATCGCCGAATTCATCACCAAAACCCACGCCATCTGCGTAAAATGCGGCAGCACCGCCAACTATTCGCAGCGGACCGTAGAATCAGAAGCCCGAGTCGAGGTCGGTGCCGGCGACAAATACGAAGCTAGATGCCGCAAATGCTTCGTCCCGCACGCGGATGCACCGACGGTGCACGATTAATCAAAAAGAAAAGTAAATCGGAGAATGGGGTCGAACTTCTACGCTCGACCGCATTCTTTATTAGGAACGACTTTTGTATCTATGGCATAACAAACGCAGGCCGCTAGCGAAGACCTACCGAACAGCTAATAGAGAAACTTCGTTCTTCACCAAATACCGGGTCCACGCTTTCAATGGAGATCGAATACTGTTCTCTTTCAAATCTGACGGTTGAAATACCGTTCATCGCCTCTAAGGTGTGTTCCCACCCCAATGGTGTCAATTCATTTTCGAAGAATTGTTCAATCTCGCTTAAGGACTGTCGAGATTGAAATTGCTCACTAAAAACCGCGGCATTCGATTTTACTACTTCATGGCCGCCGGTCATGATGAACGATTCTGGTACCTTGAGAGCCTCACAATAATTCTTCGCCTGCGCTACTTCTTGTTCCGTGACACTGTGGAAAAGATCGAAGTGATGTGCCGCAAACATCAACAAAAAAGGTATCAGTGAGGCCAGGCCGAATACGATAACCAGGAGCCGTTTTCGATTGTTGAATTGCATAGATACGATTTCGGCCCCTGTCTCGTTTATCCTTTCGGAATCTTCATCGAATACAGCACTGCCGTAAAGTCGTCGCGTTTTTTGTCGAATGCGCTGCCTTTTGTCGAGACCATGACGTTGAGCTGCTGGTTCTGCCCGAGGTAATGGCGAAATGCGATCCATTGGTGACGACGCGGGCCGTCCTTGTCTTCGGGCATCGCTTCGGTCCACTCGACGCCTTTGACGCCGTCGATGTCGGCGTACCGGACGGTCTCATATTTCCCTTGTTTCAACTGCTCGAGGGCGCTTTCGTAGGTCGCCTTTAGGCTTTCGTCGGACGGGAAGCTGTCCGGCATGACCGAGATCGAAGCGATCAAAAATCCCTTGTCCGGCGAGCCGTAGTTGAACGATTCTTTTTGGACCGCCATCTTGTTCCAGCCGGCAGGCAGCTTCCACGAAATGCCCTGAGTGTCCCACGTCGTTTCCTTGCCACCGTCTGCGATGGCCTGCTGTGCCGGCGTCATCTCGGCTTTCTCGGCCGTTGCGTCGTCGGACGATGCCGGTGTCTTCGGTTTCGCGGTCGAAGTGTTTGAGTTCGAGGTTGCGGAACCGGCTGCTTGTTTAAGGCGTTCGCTCAGATTGCAGAACGTCATCGCAAAGAAAATGAGACCGAGTGCAAGTAACGATTTCATGTATGTTCGCCTCCGAAGGTGTGAATGAGAAATGCGAACACATTGTTACCGCAAACCGGCAGAAATGCAATTTCCGCTGCTATTAGCGAGGTTACCTCGTGTTTTCGAGGTCTCTAGATTGAGCCAGTTGATCTCGTCGACATCGGAACCTATGACTATTTCTTAGCTTTCCCGGCGGGCTTGAACGATTCGTAGATTTCGATCCATTGCTGCGGGGTCATTTTCGAGGCGAGTTCGCCGATCAACGCGACGGGCACGTCCTCGGGCTTTTTAAAGCGGATGCACGATTTCCCCATGTCGAGCTTCTTCGCGGAATGCTTCGGCCATTCGGCCCGGAACCATTCGAGCAGCTCGCCGTACGAATAAACGCCCATGTGGTAAACCGCGATGTGGTTCTTTTGCGACGCGAAGCCCATGAACGGCAACGGCTGTTTCGGGTTGCAATGATAACCGTCAGGATACATCGAATGCGGCACGACCCAACCGGCCATTCCGTAGCCCATAACTTCCTGAAAACCTTTCGGAATGTTCTTCTTTATCGCATCCCGCAGATCAGCCATCACCTGTCGCCGGTCTTCAGGAAGGCTCGCCAAATATTCGTCTACAGTTGCAGCAGTTGATTGGATAATCGCGTCCCGTCGGCGGAGATTTTAGCGCAAGTTCCGGCATTGGCGGTAAGTCGGCGTGGCGATTCAGGTGACCTGTGAATAAACGACGCAGTTCCGGTCAGAGACTGAAACGTTGGTTTACGCCGTAGGGGAACAATCGATCCTCCGGTTCAAGTAGATATTTATAGATGCTCTCCGAAAAAGCGGATAACTCTACGTTCGTATTCCTCGCCGGCAGCAATGCTCAGATCGACGTGACCGGCCCCCGGGACGATCCAAAGTTCTTTTGGAGCCGCGGCACGCGAATACAACTCGTTCGATTCTTCGAGCGGTGTACTTAGGTCTTCTGCGCCCGCTATTATCAGTTTTGCGACGCTGATGTCTCCGATTCGGTCTATCGGGTGCAGTTCGTCCGGCGAAATGCCTAGCCGAGCATAAAGTTGCCACGTTAGAAGCGGTGTGAGAATAGAGGCCCATCCGCCTAAATTCGTTTTGAGTCTGTTGGAAGTGGCTTGCTCGATCGTCGGATACACCATTTCCAAGACGATTGCGTCGATGTTCAATCGTGGCTGAGCCAGCACGGCAGCTGCGCCGCCCATCGATACGCCGATGACGCCGATCTTTTCACCAGGTGCGGTCGCGCGGACAAAGTCGACTGCCGCTTGGGCGTCCCTACTCTCCAGGTACCCGAAAGTTATTTGTTCGCCTGGGGATTCGCCATGTGCTTGGAAGTCGAAAAGTAAGACGGAATAACCTGCTCTGAAGAGGAATCTCGCCCGCTCTATCATGCTAGAACGGTTCGCTCGGACGCCATGCATGAGAATGATCACGCCGGCCTTTTCCGTCCCCTTTATGAACCATCCGTGGATTGTGCTGCCCGAGGCGCTCGGAAACTGGACGACCTGTGCGGCGAGATTCTCGGGCGGTGAAGGCACTTCCGATCTGTCCGGCGAACTGAGGGCCATGCCGACATACCAAATGCCTCCCGCCGCCGCAAGGAACAGAATCACCACAATCCCCAATATCGCTTTTTTGATTCGTGTCACAACGTTTCTTAAGTTTTAGCACTATGCAGATCCAAACGAACACGTTGTTACCCCAAACCTACCACAATGCAATCGCCGCCCGCTTCGTGTCCTTCGTGTGATTCGTGGTTAATGCTTAGAACTTTTAACCACGAATCATACGAAATAACACAAAAACGCATTAAAAAGTCAATTTGGATCGGGTTAATCTACTCAGGAGGGGCGACAGCTGCTTTTTCGTCTTCGCGCCTCGCGGGGGCACGCTGGCGTTCGAAGTGGGCCGCGATCTCGGTGGCGGTTTTGGCGCCGACGTATGGCGACATTTCGGGGACGCTGGCTTTTGCGATGCGTTCGATCGAGCCGAAGTGGCGGAGGAGCTTCATCTTTCGTTTGTCGCCGACACCCGGAATGTCCGAAAGCTCGGACGAAAAATCGCGCATCTCGCGGCGTTTTCGGTGATACTGCAAGGCGGTTTTGTGCGTCTCTTCGCGAATCTGAAGGATAAGCCGAAACGCGATCGAATTTCGTTCGAAGGGAATCGGCGTGTCCTCGCGGCCGTGGACGAGCAGATGCGATATCTCGTTGTGCCGCTTGGGCGGTTTCACGAGACCGACCAAGGTTATCGCCTCAAGATCGAGCGCCTGCATCGCAGCGGCGGCCGCCGAAAGCTGTCCCTTGCCGCCGTCGATAAAAACGACCTGCGGCAGCGGTTTTTCTTCCGCCAGAAGGCGTTTGTAGCGGCGAAATACTGCCTCGTTCATCGAAGCGAAATCGTTCGCTCCCTCGACGCTTTTGATGATAAGCCGCCGATACTCGGCGCGTGCGGGGTTGCCGTTCTCGAACACGACGATACCCGCCACGTTCTCGGCACCCGAGATATTCGAAATATCGAACGACTCGATACGTTGCGGAAAATGCGCAAGCTCGAGCAGTTCCTGCAGCTCCTCCAAAACCTTTTCCGAGTCGGGTTTGAGCACGCGGAAACGCTGTTCGAATGCGATCTTGGCGTTCGTCTCGACAAGCGTTACGAGCTCGCGTTTCTGCCCGCGTTTCGGGTCGAGAATTTTAACGCGTCGGCCGCGGCGTTCGGTGAGAGCGCGTTCGAGCAGTGCTCGGTCCTCGAAATCGTGCGGCACGTGAATCTCGAGCGGCACGTAATCGGTCGAGTAATACTGTGCGAGAACCTCGCCGAGAAAATCGGACACGTTGAACGAATCGTCCTCCGCAAGATCTTCCCAAAAAAACTCGCGGCGTCCCACGATCCTGCCCTCGCGCATCGTGAAAAGCTGAAGTGCCAGCCGCGAGCCTTCGCGATAAAAGCCGAAAATATCGACGTCGCGGTCAGCGGTCGTCGCCATCTTTTGTTGTTCGCTCAGGGCGACGACCGTGCGATGCAGGTCGCGGTATTTGGCGGCGAGCTCGAAGTTTCCCGTTTCCGAAAACTGCCACATCCGCTGCTGAAGTTGGTCGGCGAGCTCTTTGTTTTTGCCTTCGAGCAGCGTTTTGACGTCTCGGGCGGCTTCCTGATATTCGTCTTGCGTACACAGCCCGCGAACGCACGGGCCGAGGCACCGTTTCAGATGATATTCGAGGCACGGCCGCGGCAGCTTGCCGTCGATGTCGATCTCGCACGTACGCATCTGAAACGCACGGTTGACCAAATTCAAAGTCTTCCGCGCAAGAGCCGCCGGCAAAAACGGGCCGTAATAACTCGAACCGTCACGCTGGAGCTTTCGCGTTATGACGACCTTCGGGAAAGGTTCGTTCGTCATCTTGAGATGCGGATATTGCTTGTCGTCCTTGAGCAGAACGTTGAAACGCGGTTTGTGCTTTTTGATGAGGTTCGACTCGAGCACGAGTGCCTCGACCTCGTTGTCGACGACGATAAATTCGAAATCCGCGATACGTTTTACAAGCTGACGCGTCTTCGCGTCCTGGTTACGGCTCGACTGAAAGTACTGCCGAACGCGGTTACGCAAATTCTTCGCCTTGCCGACATAGATGATCTTGCCGTCGGCATTTTTGTGCAGATAAATGCCGGCCGAGACGGGCAGGGACTTGAGTTTTTCGGCCAAGGTCATCATCAAATTCTATCGCGCCGCGTAAAAGTATTAAAGGTGAAAATTAGATGAAGTTTATGATCAATTGATTCGCTGTAAATTGCCGGAGAATCAAATGCTTCCGTCACTCGAGCCGGTACGGTTGGATCGATACTCAACGGAAACGCTTCCGGCATTGACTTTAAGCAGAGTTACCGTTACAAAACAGTTGCTCCAAACAACTCCAAAAAATCTCAAAGTCTCGAAAGGAGAAAACTATGACCCGCGAAAAAACGAAAATGATCCTACAAACCTGCATCACGCTCGCCTCGGCAGCACTCGGCCTGGTGGCCGCTCTCGCCTGGAACGACGCGATAAAAGCCGCGATGAAGGAAGTCCTAGGCGAAAGCGAAAGTGTCGGAGCGCTGTTCGTATACGCAGTGATTGCGACAGTGCTCGCCGTGGTCGTCGTTCTGGTGCTCGCAAACGCGGCCGCAAAGGTTGGCGGCGAGGCGGCTATTAGCCGCGAAGCGGAAGGTTAATAGAACAAACAGTTAGTTCGGGACAGGAAAGATCTTTCGGGCCGTTCGCATACGACAAACGCGCCCGAGTGATTTATCCTGTCTTTTCTATTCATGAAGACGATTCTCACCACCGATCCCGAAAAAGCCGCGTCGGTTCTCAAGAGCGGCGGGCTTGCCGCATTCCCGACGGAAACCGTCTACGGTCTCGGGGCTGATGCGTTCAATGAAGATGCGTTAAGGAATATTTTCGTCGCCAAACAGCGGCCGCAGGACAATCCGCTTATAGTTCACGTCGCGAACGTCGAACAGATCGGGCAGTTATCCGACAGCATCACGCCAGCCGCGAAAAAGTATATCTCCGCGTTCTTTCCCGGCCCGCTCACCGTCGTACTGACCAAGGCTCCCAAAGTCTCGCTCACGGTCACGGCCGGCCTTGACTCGGTCGGTGTACGGATGCCTCGGAACGAAACTGCCGCCGAATTTCTTAAAGCCTGCGGCACACCGGTCGCCGCTCCGTCCGCGAACCTTTCGGGACGCCCGAGCCCAACGACGTGGCAAGCCGTATTCGAAGATCTGGACGGCCGCATCGATTGTATTCTCCAAGGCGAGGCTACGGAGATCGGCCTCGAATCGACGGTTGTCGACTGCACTTCCGACGTGCCGCGGCTGTTGCGACAAGGAGCGATCTCGATCGAGCAACTGCGATCAATCGTGCCCGAAACAGAAATTTACCGCGTCGATAGTTCGGGCATTTTCCGAAGCCCCGGCATGAAGCATAAACATTATTCGCCGCGTGCCCGTGTGGTCGTGGTGGACGGCGGGATCGTCGAGCCGGCCGACGGGACAACGGCGTACATCGGCATCACGCCCGCGGCAGCGAGGTTCGAGTTGATAAAGATCTGCCCGACGATCGACGCATACGCGAGCTCGCTATTCGAATTCTTTCGCGAATGTGACCGGTTCGATGTGGACGTGATCTATTGCGAGGCGGTCGTTGAGACAGGGATCGGCGCTGCGTTGATGGACCGGCTGCGGCGGGCGGCGCGTGGTTAAGAAGGTCTGTCAGTCACGGCAACGATGGCGAGTTCGCCGTTCGCCGCGATGACTGTCGAATTCAGATATTCGGCGTTCTCGACCTGGTGCAGATATTCGATCGGCACGAGCACGAGCAGCGGCGTTCCGTTTTGAGCTTTGGCCGATTCGCGAACTTCCGCCGGCCCGAGCAGCTTTTTCAGCTTTCCGTCGTTTGCCCGAATGAGTCTTCCAGCCGCATAAAATTCGGCGTTGTGCGAAACGACGTGCAAACAGACAACTTTCGAAGCCGCAAAGCCTTTGCTGTCGGCAGCCGCGATCAAAGTTTTGACCGAGTCGTCGTCCGCAAATCCCGGCACTACGAAAATCGTTGCGGCGACCACTATCGCAAATGTTGCCGCCGCGACAGCCTGCAATACAAAGGCCCGCCGCGGGCGATTGCGCACGAAATTGAATACAAGATCGGCGGTCAACAAGATCGTGCCGGGAACCGCTGGCAGAATATATCCCGGCAGCTTCGAACCCGAAAACGAAAAGAAGGCGAGCGGGACGATGATCCAGGCAAGTGCAAATCTGACGTAGTCCCGATCACCATTCTGCACGCTTTCCGAGGTTTCCGGCCCGATGTACAGCGGCTCGCTCACAAAGCCTCTGACCGCTTTCCAGACGGCGGCGAGAAAGAACGGCAGCCAGGGAATTGTCATCAGCGGCAGCACCCAGAAAAAGAAATAGAACGGCTGCGGGTGAAAATACTTGTTCGAGGTAAACCGCTGAAAGTGGTGCTGGATGATGAACTCGTCGATGAAAGCGTAGCCGTGCGTCATATACATCGGCACGTACCAGACGGCGGCGACGGCGGCCGAGATCACGGTTCCCCAAATCACGCTTATGAGAAAAGTTCGATTCGGGAATTTCCACGCGATAAAGTAATAAACCCCGGCGATCGCGAACGGGAATACGATTCCGACCAAACCTTTTGCGAGCAGCGAGACGCCGATGAAAAAATAAAACCCGAGCAACCCCGAATACCGGCCGCGGCCGTCGCGGGCACGCTCGTAAACGAAAAAACCGGTCAGAGCGGCCGTGATCGGAAACGTCAGAATAATGTCGAAGCTCGCACCGCGTGAGAAAACGATGATCCCGATCGTCGAAGCCGTGATCACCGCCGTCCAATCCGCAAAGCCGAATCCCGATCCGCTGTCGATATTCGTTTCGGCACCGCGATCTCGATATTTTGCGAGTATCCAGAGGCTCGCGATCGTCCCCAAACCGAACAAAGCCGAGCCAAAGCGCGCCGAAAATTCCGACACTCCGAAAATGTTATATGCCGCGATCTCGAGCCAGTACAACAGTGCCGGTTTTTCGAACCAATTAAACCCGCCGAGCGTCGGCGTTATCCAATCGGAACGCTCGTACATCTCGCGGGCGACCTGTGCGTATCGCGGCTCGTCCGGCCCGACAAGCGGTATCGTCAACCCGAAAAAATAGACAAAAACCGTCGAAACCACCGCGAGCAGTTTCAGCCAGGTCCACTTAAACGGCTGTTTTTCGCCGGGAGTTTTTGAATTTTCGGGCATCTTAAATGAGAATGTAAAGTATTGCCGAAAAGCGGTTTCTAATCAAACTATTGCACTGTAAACTAGATTACTGAGGCTGGTTTTGGGTTTTGTTTTTTTCTTATTGTTTTCTTTTTCGTGTCGTTTCGTGTGTTTTAGTGGTTCCAGTTCTTAGTCTTCAAAGACTGGAACCACGAACACACACGAAACAACACCAAACAAGATCAACACCGGCCGACATCGACCTTGCTTTGATATGAATGATCTACAAAAGCTACGCGTTGCGGCGATCGGCGTCGGCAGCCTGGGCCGTCACCACGCACGAAACTACGCGGAACTGGGCAGGGAAGGCGTCGTTGAATTCGTCGGCGCGTGCGACGCCGCCGCCGCGACCGCGACCGCGGTTGCGGGCGATAATGAGTCTGCGTCGTTCACGGATTGGCGCGAACTGATCGGCAAGGTCGATGCCGTGTCGATCGCGACGCCGACCGAGACACATTGCGAGATCGCGTGTGCGTTCCTCGACGCCGGTGTTCACGTACTGGTCGAAAAGCCGATCGCGATCACGCTCGAACAAGCCGACAAAATGATCGCCGCTGCCGACGCTTCCGGTGCAAAGCTGATGGTCGGCCAACTCGAACGCTTTAACCCGGCGATGGTCGCACTGCGGCCGCACGTGACAAAGCCGCTGTATTTCGAGATACACCGCGTCTCGCCGTTTCCCAATCGCTCGCTCGATGTCGATGTTGTTTTGGATGTGATGATCCACGACCTCGATGCCGTTCAGTGGCTCGTCGGCGAAGACGTGAAAGTTTCCGCCATACACGCCGTCGGCATTCCGGTCATCTCCGACAAGGTCGATGCAGCCAATGCACGCGTCGAGTTCGAGAACGGAGCCGTCGCCAACATCACGGCCTCGCGCATCGGCACGGAAAAGATCCGCAAAACGCGTTTCTACCAGACCAACTCGTACGTCGTCCTCGACTACGGCAGCAAGTTCGCGTCCGTCACATCGCTCGACCCAAAAGCCGCCGTGCCGCTGCTCGGCATCTCGATCAACCGCCTCGAAATAAACGACGTCGAACCACTAAGGGCCGAGATCACAGCTTTCATCGATTCGATCAAGAACGAAGCGCCACCACCGGTAACCGGCCAAGACGGCCGCCGCGCGTTGGCACTCGCCGTGCAAGTACTCGACAAGATCGAAGTGCATATGAAGAATCTTAAATTTACCTGATTCGCAAGCGGGGCTGCATGAGTGTAAGTCTTGCGACCGACTGGAACGCAAGCATCCTTGCTTGCACGAACGCGAAGCGTTCGAATTCTTAACGTGACCGACTTTAACTTCAAACCAAAACTCTCAAAAACAGGTTTCGGCTGGCACTCTCGCGGATATCTTCCGCACCTCGACGCCGACGAAGAGTGTCAATTTGTAACTTTTCGATTATTCGATTCGCTACCACAAGTCGTTCTTGAGAAATGGGCGGCCGAGGGAATTTCCGATGCACTACTTCGGAAGCGTTCCGAGGTTTATCTCGACGCCGGATACGGGGAATGCTGGCTGAAACTACCGGCGGTTGCGGCCAAAGTCCGCGACGCGATCTTCTATCACGCCGGGAAAAAATTTGACCTCATTTCGTGGGTGATAATGCCGAACCACGTCCACTTGCTCATTTCCATGCGTGCGAAAGAGCATCTGCCCGAGGTGATGCATTCGATTAAATCCTTCTCCGCGCAGGACGCTAATAAACATTTAAAGAGGAAGGGACAGTTCTGGATGCACGAATCCTTTGACCGGTATATCCGCGATTATCGGCACTACGCGGCGGTTGTCAAGTATATTGAAAACAACCCCGTGAAGGCGGGATTGTGCGAGCGGCCGGAGGATTGGCGGTTTGGAAGCGCTAGCACGAGGAGCGCTATTGCGGACGAATAGTGTGAAGGTTGACAGTTTGCAAGCAAGGATGCTTGCGTTCCAGTCGTATGATATCTCCCGAAATTACAGCCTTTTTGCAGGAACGTATCGACGCCGGTGATTTTCCGTCGGCTGTTTATCTTGTCGCGGAGAAAGGCGAGATCGTTTTTCAGGATGCTTTGGGTTACGCCGTGGTTGAGCCGGAAAGGATCGAGGCGCGAATCGATACAGTTTACGACCTCGCTAGTCTCACCAAGCCTTTGGTAACGGGACTCTTATCGGCAGTACTGATCGATCGCGACGAACTGAAGTTGGGCTGGTCGGTTCAGGAATACCTCGAAGAATTTGATTCGCGTCATGCGCACGCCGGTGATAAATGGGACATTGACGTTAAGGAGCTTCTAACACATCGGACCTTCCTTCCAGCTTGGAAGCCGTTCTATTTGCTTGTCGACGATCGGCAGAGTGTTTTGAAAGAAATCGTGCGAACTCCACGCGATTTCGAAATGCTGCAGGTCACCTACAGCGATCTAAATTTTCTCACTCTAACATTTATCGCCGAGCGCCTTCGCGGAGCCTCATTGGATGCGATCGCCCGGACAGAGATCTTAGGTCCGCTTGGCCTCAAAAATACTTTCTTTAATCCGGAGCCCAGTTTCTTGCCCGAGATCGCCGCTAGCGAAAATGGGAACCGATACGAGAAAAATACGTGCCTAGATCAGGGATATTTAACTCCCGGCGAAGAGCGAGATTCGCGGGGGAACCCAGTCGCTACCACTCCCGGTTCTGACCTATTTCGCGATTATCAGATCTGGGGTGAGGTGCATGACGGGAATGCTTGGTTTATGGGCGGGGTAGCTGGGCATGCGGGGTTGTTTTCTACAGCCGAGGAGACTTTCAAGATCGCTCAGCAGTTTTTGCCGAATTACACAACGCTGCTTAAGCCTGATACCTGCGAATTATTTCGCACCAATTTTACTCCGGGAATGAACGAACACCGCTCTTTCGCGTTCCAGCTCGCTTCGACGCCGGAATCTACGGCCGGATCTCGTATGTCGCCGGAAGCCTTTGGACATCTTGGGTTTACGGGGACGAGTTTGTGGATCGATCCGGTAAAGGAGCGTGTTTTTATACTGCTGACCAACCGAACGCACGCTCATCCGCTGCCGTTTACCAATATAAACTCGGTACGCCGCCGTTTCCACGACCTCGCAAACGAACTGTTAGATAAACTTAGCAACTAAAAAGCCCGACAATTAATCATAAACCTCATACTTTCCCCAAAGTACGCGAACTAGCGGAGATTGAAGATGATTAAGAAGTTGTTGGCAGCTTTCTTGTGCATTGGGGGCATCACGGCGTCAGGTTTTGCGCAGACGTCGCGAACGGTGCGCCCGCGCGTTGCGGTTACACCGACCCCGGCACCGCCCGTCATTCAAAATGACGCCCCGCAAACCACCGACAGGCGTGCTCCTGTTTTCAGCGGCGAGAGCCGCCCGACCACAACCCAGCAGACGACCGCGAAACCCGCGGACGACGGCGACGAGGTGATCAAGGTCGAGACGAACCTGATCACCATGCCGGTATCGGTGCTCGACCGCGAGGGACGTTTCGTGTCGGGCCTGCAGCAAAAGGATTTTCGTATTTTCGAAAACGGCGTCGAGCAAAAGGTCGATTTTTTCCAGTCGGTCGAACAGCCGTTTACGGTCATTCTGATGATCGACGTCAGTCCGTCGACTGCTTACCAGATCGATGAGATCCACGACGCAGCCATTCGATTCACCGACCAGCTTCGTCCCAACGACAAGGTGATGGTGATGGCGTTCGACGACCGCGTGCACATCCTGACCGAGCCGACCAACAATCGCCGCCAGCTGCGCGACGCAATTCAGGAAGCACAGTTCGGCGACGGCACGAGCCTCTATGAGGCGGTCGATTTTGCAATAAATCAGGAATTGAAACGCATCGAGGGCCGCAAGGCTGTCGTGCTGTTCACGGACGGCGTCGACACAACATCTCGCCGGGCGAATTACCAGTCAACGCTCTCCGATGTCGAAGAGGTCGATGCGCTCTTTTACCCGATCCGTTACGACACGCAGCAAGGCACGTTCGGCGGCAATAGCGGCGGCGGCTACGGTTATCCGAGACGGCGACGAGGCGGCGGTGGCGGACTTGGCGACATTGTCGGAATTATCTTAGGCGGCGGCCAGTTCCCACCTGTCACGATGGGCGGCGGAACGGCGGGCGGCAGTCCCGAGGAGTATGCCGAAGGCAAGCGTTACCTCGAACAGCTCGCACAAAACAGCGGCGGCCGATCGTTCGAAGCCGCGGGAAATCTGGACGCGGCGTTTTCGGGAATCGCCGAGGAGCTTCGCCGCCAGTATTCGCTTGGCTACTATCCCGAAGCGATCGGTCAGGCGGGCGAGCGTAAACAGATCAAGGTCCGCGTCATGCGGCCTAATCTCGTGGTCCGTGCAAAATCGAGCTACATCGTCGGCCAGAACGGCGGCCGTTTCGCCGGTAAATAATACGGATAAAGCATCTTTTCGGGCCGGCGGGCGCATCGAATGAACGTTTTCACGCCGGTCCGAGGCCCAAGATGAACAAATCTCTCTTCGTAATATGCCTGATCTGCCTTTTTCTGTGCGGATCGGGCGTTTTTGGTCAGGCCCGCCGCATCACTCAACCGGCGTCCGTCGAAAAATCGAACAGGCGCCCGGCGGCGACGCCGACACCGGCGCCCGAAGCCGTGATACCGGACGATCCGACCGCCAGTGACGACGGTGAGGTCGTTTCTGTCGAAACCGAGATCGTGTCGATCCCGGTCCGCGTCGTCGACCGCAAAGGGCGATTTATCGGCGGGCTGAAGCAGGAAAATTTTAAAGTGTTCGAGGACGATCGTGAGCAGGACATCGCGTATTTCACGAACGAGGCCCAGCCGTTCACCGTTGCTCTCGTGCTCGACATGAGCTATTCGAGCACGTTCAAGATCTCCGAGATCCAGTTGGCTGCGATCTCGTTCATCGATCAGCTCCGCCCGTCGGACCGCGTCATGGTCATCTCGTTCGACCGCGAAGTTCGTATTCTGTGCGAGGCGACGTCCGACCGCCAACAGATCTACAAAGCGATAAACCTGGCGCGGATCGCGACCGGCACGAGCCTTTACGAAGCCGTCGATCTGGTGATCAATAACCGCCTCGGAAAAGTGACCGGACGCAAAGCGATGGTGCTGTTCACCGATGGCGTCGACACGACGAGCGAAACCGCTCATGACCTGGAAAATTTGCGCGACACGCTGGAAAGCGACATTCTCATTTATCCGATCAGATACGACACCTACAACGACGTTCAAAAGATAAAGAACGCGCCGCCGACGGCCCAATTGCCCGGTTCGCTGCCTCCATCTACGGCGCCGACAATGCCGACGAGGAATCCGGGCGGGCTGCCTTTCCCATTGCCGGGATCAGGCGGGAACGGAATTCCCGGAAGCACCGGCGGCGGCATGCCCTCGATCGGCACACCGAGCGACAAGGGAACGAGCCGCGAAGAATACGACCACGGCGAACAGTATCTGGACCAACTTGCGGAGAAAACCGGCGGCCGGGTTTATGTCGCGTCGACGTTCGGAAATCTGACCGATGCGTTTACCAAGATCGCAAGCGAACTGCGTGAGTATTACAGCCTCGGCTACTACCCGAAAGGCGAGCCGACGCCCGGCAAACTGCGGCACCTGAAGGTTCAGACCGACCAGCAGAACGTCGCCGTCAAGGCGCGGTCGAGCTACGTCGTGAGCGACAAGAACGCCGAAAAAAGCAAACAGAAAAAGTCGCGTTCGCGAACCTAAACGACCGTGCCGTCCGCGATCGTACCGTTTTTCGGAACGATTATTATTCCTTCGCGAATGTAAAACTTGCCGTTCTCGTCGTCGTGGTGCTGCACGCCAGCCTCGTTGAGCAGCTTGACGTCCTTGCCGATCCTCACGTTTTTGTCGATGATTGCCCGCCGGATCAGCGTGTTGTGGCCGACGCCGAGATGCGGAACGCCCATTTCGATATCGGCATTTATCTCGTCTATCGATTGGAAATAATCCGAGCCCATAATTATCGAATGCTCGACGCGAACGCCCGGATCGAGACGGCTTCTCAGTCCGATTATCGACTTACGCGCGTAGACGCCGTCGAGGATACATCCTTCGCATACGAGCGTCTGGTCGATGTCGCAGCCCTGTAATTTTGTCGGCGGCAGATAGCGGCTACGCGTGTAGATCGGCGAAGCGGCATTGAAAAAATTGAATTTCGGCAGCGGGGCCGCGAGATCGAGATTGGCGTCAAAGAAGGACTTGATCGTACCGATGTCTTCCCAATATTCGTTGAACAGATGTGCCTGGACGTTATATTTCTCGATCGCCGACGGGATGATCTCGCCGCCGAAATCCATCGCCTGTTTGTTCGACTGCAAAAGTTCGACGAGCAGCTCGTAATCGAAAACGTAAATGCCCATCGACGCCAAAAACGGCCGCTCGGCGGCTTCGTCCGCGGTCAGCCCGAACGCGGTGGTGTCGACCATCATCGACTCGAGTTGCTCGCCTTTGGGCTTTTCCTTAAATTCGACGATGCGGCCCGTACTCTCCGCTTTGAGCAGCCCGAAACCCTCGGCGTCCGCGCGTTTGGCAGGCACGACCGAGATCGTAACATCGGCTTTCGATTCGTAATGAGACCTGAGAAATTTGCGGTAATCCATCCGGTAAAGATGGTCGCCCGAGAGAATCAAAAGCGTCTTGACGCGCCAGCTGCGCAAATGCGGAATTATCTGCCTGACCGCGTCCGCCGTGCCCTGAAACCAGTCCGGGCTGTCGCGCCGCTGCTCGGCCGCAAGTATCTCGACAAAGCCGTCGGAAAAACTCGAAAAGCGATAGGTCTGCGAAATATGGCGATTTAGCGAGGCCGAATTGTACTGCGTCAGCACGAAGATCTGTGTGATGTTCGAATTTATGCAGTTCGACACGGGAACGTCGATGAGGCGATACTTGCCGCCGAGCGGAACGGCCGGTTTCGACCGTTCGCCGGTCAGCGGAAACAGCCGCGAGCCCGCACCTCCGCCCAATATAACTGCAACTACGCGATCCTGATCAGCCATAAACATTGACGATTCCCACGGATTTTCGATCATCAACAGAATACCCGTAAATGCGGCCAACATTCAACATATTTGCGTCGCTCGAGGACTGGACCGCAAGCATCCGTGCTTGCCGCCCGCCAAACTTCCCGGAACATAATGCATTAATGATTTCGTATCTGTTATGTTACTCCTTGAAGTACCGGCCGGTTCCTAAAACTGACTACCGACAACTGCCCATGTGGTATTGGACAAAAATTCTATTCTTAATTCTCCTCGGCGCCATCGGCGTATGGCTGATCTATGAGGTCGTGACGTTCCCGCGCATCTCCGCCTTGCGGACCGAGAATCCGACGACCACGTCGATGATCGAGTACCGCATTTCCCAAGCTGTCGCCGACGGACGCGAACCACGCAAGTTCATGATCTGGACGCCGATCGAACAGATCTCGCCCAACCTCGCGCGTGCCGTCCTCGCCGGCGAAGACTCAAATTTTTTCAAGCACAACGGTTTCGATTGGGACGCGATACAAAAGGCGTGGGACGAGGGCGTCAAAGAAGGTGAAAAGGAAGCGAAAGAAGAGGGCGATTACGACCCGAACGACTGGATACCGCCGATGCCGAGCTTCAAACGCGGAGCCTCGACCGTCACCCAGCAGCTCGCAAAAAATTTGTTTTTGAGCGAGGACCGCAATTTTATGCGAAAGGGCAGGGAAGCGCTCTACACGTATTTTCTCGAAAAAGACCTGAGCAAAAAGCGAATTCTCGAGTTGTATCTGAACGTCATCGAATGGGGCGACGGCGTCTACGGTGCCGAAGCCGCGTCGCGCACCTACTTCAACAAAAACGCATCGAACCTCACCCGCGAAGAGGCCGCGTATCTGGCCGCGATGATCCCCAGCCCGCTCAACGTCTTCAACCCGCAAAAAAATCCCAAACGCCTAAAACGCCGCCAACGGGTCATCCTCAAATACATGAATTCAATGAAGCTCGACTATTCCGTCAAATAAACTTCTTGGAAAGGCTGTGAACGCGTGATATAGTCCGCGCCAGATGGACCTAGCTACCGCCCTCCCAGCCGTACTGGTACTTTCCGGTCGCGTGAGTTTCCGCCCGTCTGTAGTTCAAATTTTACAGAAACGAGGAACTTTGACATGCCTACATTTAATTTACGTCGCGGCGCGCTATGTGCGTGCCTATCGATGATGTTGTTCGCCGTGCCCGTCGTGTTCGGGCAGAAGGGTGATATGCCGTTGACGGGATCTAAAGAGGCCGTCGCACTCTTTCGCCAAGGCCAGACAAAGGCCGAAAATCTCGAGGACCCCGGCACCTTATTCGACCAGGCGGTGCAAAAAGACCCGAACTTCGCGTTCGGTTACCTTTACGCCGGCCAGACCAATGCCGAAGGTCAAAAGAATCTCGAAATGGCCTACAAGCTTGCCGCCAAGGCCTCGCCGGGCGAGCGTGAATGGATAATGGCCGTCTGGGAACAGAACAACGGCAACCCCGCGGGCCGCCTCGCCCATCTCGAACAGCTGATCAAACTGCACCCGCGTGACAAGCGTGCGCAAGTGCAGATGTCGACCTTTTACACCGGTCTCGACGACGCCAAATCGCTCACCTACCTTAACGAAGCCGTTCGCATCGACAAAAATTTCGCCCCGGCATACAACAGCATCGGCTACGCCAACATGGCGCTCGGCAAATATCCCGAGGCTGATGCGGCGTTCAAGAGCTATGTCAAACTGATACCCAACAACCCGAACCCTTACGACTCCTACGCCGAGTTCCTCATGCGGACCGGAAAGTACGACGACTCGATCAAACAGTACGGGATGGCGCTCGCCAAGGACCCGACGTTCGTGGCCTCGTACCGGGGCTTGGGCAACAATTACGTCTACAAGGGCGACTACGCGAAGGCGCGTGAGACCTACCAGATGATGTACGACAAATCGACCAACGAGGGTAACCGCGACCAGGCCCTGTCGTCGATGGTCAACTCTTATCTATCCGAAGGCAATTTCCCAAAGGCGCTCGAGACCAATGACCGCCGCATCGCCAATTTCGAAAAGTCCGGCGACAAAGTGACCGCCATGGGGCTGCACAACCTTTCCGGATTCATCTCGGTCGAGGCGGGTGACCTTGACGGAGCCGCCACTCATTACGGCATGGCGCGCATGATGGCCGACGACCCGTCGCTGCCCGCGGGCGGTGCCGAAAATCGCCGGTTCAATAACGACCTGCAGCAGGCGCGTCTGGCAGCGGCCCGCGGCGATTTCGAAGCCGCAAACGCCGCACTCGCCTCCGCCGGCAAATACGCAATGGCTAATAACCGTGTGGGTGCCATGCGCAACTACAGCGGCGTCGCCGGTTACGTCGCCTTAAAGCAAAAGGACTACGCCAAAGCGTCCGAGATGTTCGGCAAGGCAAATCAGGCCGACCCGTACACGTGGTACTACAATGCAGTTGCTTTCGACGGGGCAGGCGACGCTAAATCGTCCGCCGATCTTTACCGAAAGACCGCCGAATGGAACCAGCTCGATGCCCCCGGCTACGCGATAGTTCGCACAATGGCCGCGGCCAAAATAAAAAAGAACTAACGACCTGCGGCATAACGGCGAAACAATAATGTATTCGGCGTTATGTCGCTCAAATAGATCAAGCGGCAGGGAAATTCAGGTCGAACCCGACTTTCCCTGCCGCTTCTGTTTTACGCTACCGGCAGATGGCTGCCCGAAATTACATATCCATCTTTTTGTCGGGCGGCATCATCATTTCCACTTTTTGGAGCAGCTGCGTCGCATGCATGTTCACCGCCGCGGCGTCCGGTGCCGCTGCCTGCAAGGCGGCGTCCAGTGCCTGAACGTGCGCTTTGACCTCGGCTTTGTCGGCCTCCATCTTATCCATCATCGGCTTCATCTTTTCCATCGAAGCCGCGTCCATTTTCCCCATCGACATATGCGTCGAGTGGATCGCCTCGGCCTTTTCGATGCTATGCTTTATCTCCGCCAAAGCGGCCCGTGCAAGGTCGACATTTTCCACTTTACCGCCCGCCGACATTTCGACCAGAGCGCGTGCAAATGCCGCCACGTTCTGGTGATAGGCCATCATCATCGAATGATGTCCGTCCTTGTGCATAGCCGACATATCCATCGGAGCCATCGGCTCTTTAGGCGTCATCGGGGCCATAGGCGCCATCGGCTTTTTGTCCGCCGGTTTGGCCTGGCCAAAGATCGATGTCGCCGACAGAACGATAACCGCGAACACGGTGCTGATAATTAAATTGGTCCGTTTCATATACCATCTCCTGCCTGTGCAGTCCGCGTTGCCGAAGACCCGACTCTCAGGTCTCCCCACGAGAAATGCCCGGCACCAATCACCATAGCACCTATCTCCGGCGAAGTATGTGACGCGCACCACATTCCGGGAGCAAGCTGTGCACGCGTCTTCGTGCGACTGACCGCCGACCGATCCTCAATGATACGGTCGCTGCTTTCTCACCTTGCCCTTGTCCAGGACGATCTTGTCGTCCTCCGTATCGAGGTCGGCAAACGTCCCATCCGTAAAAATGATCCGCAAACAAAACCCTCGCTCCGTCACCTCTTTAACCGTCTTCCCCGCAAACTTATCAAACCTAACAACACGCTTAACTTCCGCAATGATCATAATGCAAGCATTGTATTGCAGATGATACAACGTTGCAAGACTGATATAAATAATTTTGCGGGAATTTTCAAATGATGTTACATTTCTCGTGCAATTCTCGAATTCCGGCAAAATCCAAGTATTCACGACGACGAGGCGATGGCTAACGCGCGGAGTCTCTCCCATTTTATATGAATCAAGGATCATTCTACTGCCCACAATGCCGGCAGATGAAACTGTTCCAGCAGAATACGATCAATCACACGCCCCACATTTTGGCCTCGGTGTTCCTATGCGGCTTATGGCTCCCGGTTTGGGCGCTCATTGCCGCTACAGACAACCAACCTTGGCGTTGTTCGTTTTGTGGGTTCAGCGATCAGGTGAAGTATCTACAGTATCCGAATCTACGACAGCATGAGGCAGAGCAAGCGCTCATTCACGCGGCCTTAAAGGCACAATCTCAGGCCGACCGCTCGGGCAGCACGGTTCAGGAGCGCGCCGCGTACGTGGTTTCGGACAACAAGGCGGCATTCATCCTGGGAGCGATTTTTTTGGTTATCGGCATCGGGATTTTCGCGATCACCATGGCCGTCCGCCCTAAGAAAATTGAAACGACCGCAACGCCGGTCTCGTCCTCAGTACCAAATGCAGACGCTGCAGCGGCCGCGGCACGCCGGAACTTTGCTGCACAGACAACCGCGGCATTCAAAGAAGCGAAACGCGACGTTATATTCGAGGCCAGCGCCGGTCGCGACGATACGATGTTTGTCCACGGCACCATGGTCAGCGAAAAACTGGTAGCGGAACTAAAGAGTCCTGAAAACATTGAAAAGTTTCGCAAATTGGGATTTAAGACCGTTTTGATTTCGGCCGGAAAGCGCGAGTGGCGATTCACTCCGTAGAGCAGCCAGCTAGGATCCAAAGTGTCCTCGAGCCTGTCGGGCGAGTTTCCCCGGCCTCGTGACCTCAGTATAAGTCCTCGAACCGAATCTTAGAGCCTCTGAACAGTCTTTGCCTGCGTGATGAAGAAATCCGAGTTCCAGACTGACCTAGTATCAAAACCGCTATCTATCTTGACCTCGAAATGGGTATTGGAGCGAATTCCGTCGATATTTGGAACCGATAGTCAGGGCTACATCGAATGGAAAGAGCAGCTGGCTAGCGGACTCAGGGTCGACAGCCGTGCAATGCTAATTACAGGGAGCGCCAGTTGCGGGTTCAGCTTGAGCCCGTGGAAGGAGTATCGTGACTTCGACTCTGATTCTGACATCGATGTGGCGCTGGTATCGCAGCGACACTTCGACTTGTCTTGGCACGCACTTCGTACCTTGGGACCGCGACTATATTCTTTAACGCCCAAACAACGAACGGACGTTCAGAATCATGTCGAAAGATTAATATATTGGGGAACGATCGCGGCCGATAAGATTTTGCCAGTTTTGCCATTTGCCAAGGAGTGGAATACAGCCTTGGAAAACGCAGCGGGAAATTCGCCAATCGATGGACGAGAGGTTAAAGTCCGTATTTATCGAGATTTCGAATCGTTAAAGTCATACCAGGTCACCAATTTTGAGAAATTGCGCGATGCCCTGATTTTGCAGTGACGCATTGGAAGATAATGAACAACTACCTGAACACAACGTCGCAGAACATCGGCTGGTTCCATAAGGCTCATATTTCAGGAGAGCTCGACATGTCGCCCCCCTTTCAACGCAAGCCGGTATGGGTGACTAAACAGAAGAGTTTTTTGATCGATACTATTCTGCATGGCTTCCCCATACCCGAAATCTACATGCAAGAGACCGTAGACGCCAAGGGCGAGTCAAAACATATTGCCGTGGACGGACAGCAAAGAATCAGGTCCGTACTGGAATTTATTGCCAGTGAGTTTGTGATGGATCCGAGCGATAGTCCCAAGTTTGCTGATATGCAATTCGAAGACTTATCGGTCGGTCAAAAGAAAGCAATATTCCAGTACAAATTTGTAATTCGAAGCCTACCCGACATCCCGGAAACCGATTTGCGCGAAGTCTTTCGAAGAATAAATACGAATGTCGTCGCACTCAACTCACAAGAACTGCGTCAAGCTATTTATTGGGGGCCGTTTATCGAAACAATGAACGAAATTTCGGATCAATTAGTCTGGGGTCAGATTGGCTTATTCACGCCAAACGACATTCGGCGGATGCTCGATGTGGAATATGTGAGTGAACTGGTGGTCGGACTCCTTCACGGGTACCAAAACAAGAAGACGACCTTGGACAAATATTATCAACTCTACGAAGAGGAGTTCGACGAACAGGAGTTTGTTGTCGAGACCCTCGACAGCGTTGTCGGCGAAATCTTGCAAATTCTTCCGGACATTCGCAAGACACGATGGAGCAAAAAATCCGATTTTTACACCCTTTTCTTGGTTTTCGCAGAACACCGGCGGTCACTACCTTTGACGGCCCTAGCGAGGGGGGCAGCAAGAGAAATGTTGGAGAAATTTGCAAACTCAATCGACGAAATTGGTAAATCTCAGGAGAGTGCAAAGGCGAAGTATCCACAAAACGTCAGAAATTACAGTAAAGCGGTAATTCGCGCAGCATCTGATTTAGGAAGTCGGAAATCACGCGCGGTTGCACTCGAAGAAGAACTAGGTCGAATTTGGGAAAGCTGAAAAGAATATGCTTGGCTTCGCTTATTTCGTTGAGCCGGGACTGATCGCTTCGATAATGTCTTCGAATTTGGACATGAAGGTGTGTTTGTTTTCCTCGCTGAAGAGGTCTTTTTGATCGGCGAGGGCGGCGAATCCTTTTAGTTTTTGGAGGACGTCGAGCGGGAAGTCCGGTGGGGCGGAAAGTGTGAGCTGGCGCAGGTTCGACAGCTTTAGCTTTATGTCCGCTTCGTCGACGCCGGCCGGATCGTTCGCATTGGCGGCAGCCTTAATCGGCCCAATGACCTCGAACCAGGCTTGGCCGATATCGAATTGCCATTTTTCCGATTCCGTTAGCCGTGCCCGCACCGACACGATCACTTTATCGACCGCCGCGGCGCGGGCCGCGGTCGAAGCGTCTTTGAACGCGGCGAGGCCTCTGAGCTCATCCGCGAACGCCGGGAACCACGCGGCGCCTCCGGTGAGATCTGCGGCAAATTCCGGGTCGCCGGGAAACGTCCTTGCCATATACAACATGGTCGAAACCCCGAGGACCTTCACCCTCTCCTCGTTGGTCACGGCTGCAAAATTGTAAACAATAATGCCGCTCACTTTGACCGGCTGGCCGGAAAGGGTCGTCGGCGAGAAGACAGCTCCGAGTGCGGCGGTCTCGGCGGATTGCCGAAGCGAAACGTTCTCGAGGCCCTCGACCGTTTCGGCGGAGGTCACTTTACCGGTCTCGTCGATCAGGACCTTGGCCTTTACGACTCCCGACAATTTGGCACGACGGGCGTCTTCGGGATATGCCGGTTTCGGCAGAGTTACCGCCTTGCCGTTAACAACGCCGCCAAATATGACGTCGGGGCGTTTGTTTGATCTCGAAGCGGGACCCTGAAGCGTTTGCGAAAATGCCGTCAGCGAAGCCCAAAGCAAAAGCAAAACGAACAACGCGATCTTTGTATTCTGTTTCATAGGAGTTGCCGGATTCTAACATTGGTCGCTTTGGAAAAGAAAGACGAACCGTGCGGCCGCGTGCATGCGCGTGTTTGAACAACTGGCTTCGTTGATGTCCGTACAGTACTGGAATATTATTGCGCCATCGCAAATTGAGGCGTGATCTTTTCAACAAATGTACGGAGCGAATATGAATAAGATATCGAGACGTGAGGCTTTGGGTGGGATCGTTGGTGGGGCGGCGGTTGTGGCGTTGGGTGGTGGCGGTGTTGAGGCGCAGGTGGCGGCGGTGGCGGCGTTTCGGGGGGAGCATGTGGTTAGGCCGCTGCCGTTTAATGCGGGGAAGTTGAATGGGATTTCGGAGAAGCTGATACGGTCGCATCATGAGAACAATTACGCGGGTGCGGTGAAGGCGTTGAACGCGGTCGAGCAGCGGCTGGGGGCGATGGCTAAGGACAAGGACCTGCCGGCGTATATGTACGGCGACCTCAAACGCGAAGAGCTGTTGCGGACCGGCTCGGTCGTGCTGCACGAGAAGTACTTTGCGAACCTGGGCGGGAACGGCAAGGCCGACGGCAACGCCCTGAAATCGATCGCGGCGGCGTTCGGCAGCCTCGAGAACTGGGAAGCGGAATTTAAGAAGACCGCGAACTCGCTCGGCGGCGGTTCCGGCTGGACGATCCTGGCGTTCAACTCGCACACGAAGCAGCTTCACAATTACTGGTCCGCCGACCACGCCCACAACCCGCCGTTCAGCGTCCCGCTGCTCGTCCTCGACATGTACGAACACGCCTATCACATGGACTACGGTGCCGCCGCGGCGAAATACGTCGACGCCTTCATGCTCAACGTAAACTGGGAAGAAGTGAACCGCCGCGTCGAAGCGGCGATGTGATCGTTCGTGCTTTTTTTTCGTGTGTTTCGTGTGTGTCGTGGTTGCGGCTTGAAAGCTTTGACCACGAAAATCACGAAACAAGACGGATCGTCGTGAGGCACACTCCCTACCGGTCGTGTTTCTGCCTTAAGAACTTAACAAGTGACGAGGCGTGGGCTATTCGTCTTTTTTCTTTCGGCGGATCTGGCGGATGGTGGTGGTTTCGGCGAGCTTTAGCATCAATTTGCCGTCGCGGATCTCGGGGTGGGTGAAGCGTTCCGTTGAGTCGATGCGGATGTTGAAATGCTTGCAGAACGGCGAGGCGTTGATGCGGTAGCCGACGGTGCTTTTGAGTTTGACGGGGAACGCCTCGGGCAGGCGAGGGCTCGGGACGGGTTCGATCGCGATGACGTCACGCGTGCGGCTGAAATAAAGGTAGACGGCGGGCGGTTTGCCGAGCAGCCGATAACAGTTGGCGTTGATGCCGATAACGTTCTCTTTGTTGATCGTGACGTGAATGCGGTCGAGCGGACTCTGGGTCGGCCCGCCGCGGAACTTTTCGAATTCTCTATCCATAATTTTTTGCCGCCGCCTTAAAACGACTGTTTCATAAATAGCACAGCGTTGCAGGGATAGTCAACAGCTTTTTCCTCGGAGCGTCGAAATGGACCCGATCCGCTCGATCCCGCCGAAGTTCCGAATATCATCGATGTCAAAAACGCTTACCGGCAAAGCGGTCATACGCAGGGGCGTCGCGGTCATACTTCGAGCGGATCCGGTCATATTTCGTGCGGTTTCGGTCCGGAGGCCGGGCAAAGTGCGGTAAGCTTACCAAATGGACGATAAATACAACGTCGGCAAGCCCGCAAAGCCGCAAAACAGGCTGGAAGAGCTGCAGCTCGAGATCGAGCAGCTGGTAAAGAAGCGCGACGCCGAGAAAGACCCGGCCGCCAAACAAAAGCTGCACGCCGAGGTGATGCGCCTGTTTGCGCAGTACGAAAGGGCGAAGCTGTAATACAAAAAAGGCTTCGTCGCGGGACGAAGCCTTTTTGGCAAGCAGGGATGCTTGCGGTCCGGTCGTGTTGAGGGGCTAATTGTTGGCCGATTTGGACTTGGGGCCGCCGACTATTTTCATTTCGTCGAGGAGCCATCCGGCTCCGCCGAATTTTTCGGTGACGAACAGAACGTAACGGATATCGACCGAGATCGTACGGCCGTAATTCGGGTCGTAAAACATATCGTTCCCGAGGCCTTCGTAATTCCCGTCGAAGCACAGGCCGACCTGCTCGCCCTTGCCGTTGAGCACCGGGCTTCCGCTGTTTCCGCCGATTATATCGGTGGTCGAGAGGAAATTGAGCGGTACCGAACCGCCCTGGCCGAATCGCCCGAAATCACGGGCCGCCTGCAGGTCCTTCAGCTTTTGCGGAGCGTCGAACGGGAACACGCCCGTGTCTTTTTCGATCATGCCTTTGAGCGACGTGAACGGCGAGTAATAGACGGCTTCGCGGGGCGAATAGCCTTTGACATTGCCGTACGTGAACCGCAGCGTCGAGTTGGCGTCGGGGTAAGGCGTTATGCCTTTCATCTCGGCCATTCCTTGCTGGTAAAGGAGTCGCACACGGTCGATCGACGATCCGAATTTCGTCGTTCGAGCTCCGAGCGCCGCACGTTCCTGGCCGAGGCCGGCCGCAAACGTCACGACATTAGGGTAACGGCCCCTGATGTCGTTCAGGCTCATGCCGTAGAGGGCAAGGACCTTTTCGGGCGTGTTGAAATCGTCGTTTTCGGCGATCGATGCTGCGAACGCTGCTTCGGCATCCTGACGGGCTTTACCGCTGAACGTCCCGAAAACACTCTCAGCCGCCGCGAACTTCTGATCCGCCGGCAGAATGTCGAGCTGATGCAGGAAAAACTTGATCATTTCGCGTTCGTAGACGGGCTCGCGGTCTTTGAAAGCGGCAGCGAGCTCGGTCGATTTGGCGGTGCGCTCGGCTTCCGTAAGCGTCTTACCGGCCGCGACCGCGTTGACCGCATCGACGACCGCTTTGAGCACCGGCGTCAACGCGGGGCTCGGAAAGCGGCCGAGAACCACGTCACGCTTGGAGGTGGCGTTCGATGCCTCGGACATGGTTTTGAGCTCGCCAAGAACGTCGCCGTACTTACGCTGGCGGTCGGGATTCGCCGCGACCCAAGTGGCAAACTGCGCCTCCTCGGCCCTGCGTTTACCGACAGCGTCAGCCTCTTTCAGCCTGAGTGCACTGCCTTCGTAGACCTTTCTGTAGTTATCAAAATTAGCTATTTCAGATTGGAAAGCTATATGTTTTTTCTCGTCGGTTTCCCCGATCAAGCGAAGGGCGTCGCTCCGGGCCTGGAGGTAAGACGACAGAAAAGGGAAGTTCGCGTCCCTTGCATATTCGATCGACTGGCTCTCGCGATACCGCGTCGTCGAACCAGGATAACCAAGCACGAACACGAAATCGTTCTCGTCCAAACCATCGATACTAATGGTGAGAAACTTAGTTGATTTGTACGGCACATTGGCAGGCGAGTAGTCAGCCGACGAGCCATCGGGGGCCGTATACGCACGCAGGAAAGTAAAATCGCCCGTGTGACGGGTCCATTCAAAATTATCCGGATCGCCTCCGAAAACACCGATATTGCGGGGCGGAGCGTACACGACTCGTATGTCTTTGATCTGTTTCGTCTGATAGAGGTAGAAGTAATATCCGCTATTGAGAGTCTGAATGCGGATCGTCGAACCCGCGGGAGCTTTGGCTTGCTCAGCTGTCTGAAGACTTTCGGCGTTCCTCTTTAACGCAGCCGCCAACGCGTCGCCCGTCAGGCTTTCCGTACCTTGTCGTACCTTTGCCGATACGTCTTCCACTCGCTGCGTAATAAATATCGAATAACCTTTTGCGGGAATCTCGCCGGCACGGTTATCGGCTTTGAAACCGGTTTCGACGAGATCCTTTTCCGGCGTCGATGCCTGAACAAGTGCGTCGAATCCACAATGGTGGTTCGTCAAAATAAGGCCTTCCGGGGAAACGAATTCCGAAGTGCAGCCCACGCTCAAACGCGGGACCGCTTCCGTCAAACCGCCGCCGGCCGCGTTATAGATCTCAGACGGATCGATCTTTAATCCACGCTTTTTCAGCGGTAATTTGGCGATCTGGTCCGGCGTGTACATTCCCTCGTCGACAAACGCGAACGACAGGGAAACCGACGACAGCGTCATCGCCAGCGTCAGAACGAGTGAAAGAAACGTATTTCTTTTCTGATTCATTTATAAATGTCCTTTGTAAAGAGTAGTTGACCCAAATGTAAAGTATAACCGAAACGATTCGATTACACGCACTTACGATTAAAAACCGACGCAATTTGTTGCTCACGAAAGATTACAATAACGACGGCGTCCGGCGCGTGGCTTTCTAAAGCGCAATAAAGGCGAGTTCTTTGGAACTCGCCTTTATTCGTAATTATCGAAGTCTCGATCAATTAATCTTTTTCAGATCGGTAGGCTCTGTTGGAAGAAAACGCCGCGGGTTTATCGGTTTGTCGTTGAATCGCAGCTCGTAATGAAGGTGCGGGCCGGTTGATCGGCCGGTCGATCCGACAAAAGCCATGAGCTGTCCGCGTTGAACAGGTTCGCCAACCTCGACGTTGATCTTTGAAAGGTGACCATATCGGCTTATAAGTCCGTTACCGTGGTCAACTTCGACCATGTTACCGTAGCCGCCTTGCCACGTCGCTTTTGTGACCGTGCCGCTTGCGGGAGCGACGACCAGATCGCCGCGTTCGCCGTCGATATCCATTCCCGCGTGAAACTCGTAGGTGCGTCCGCCGAACGGATTGCGTCTGAATCCGAATTCGTTGTTGATCTTACCGGCGTGAGCCCAGATAGACGGTAGGTACGCCGGGTCGCCCGTTGTCTGCAAAGCGCGTAGCTGGACCTCGACAGACGAAGCGTCTGCGTCTGCTTCGTTAAGATCGACCGGACCGCCGCTGTTCGGTACGTAGTTCGAAGCCGCGGACGGACGGGAATAATCGATCGAATTGGGTTCAGCGTGAACGCTCGTGGGAAGAGGATTAACTGCGGGATTAATAAATGCTGCTGTGATGTTTTGCTCGGGCGAAATTCCGCCGCCGAATACGCCAAAAATAGCGAAACTGAATATTGAAATACCAAAAACCAAAACTAAACTAAGTAAACCGTTTTGAAGAAATCGTCTCGAGATCTCAAATCGGCGAATATGAATCTTTGATTTTGAAGAATGCGAAAATAGAAAAGTAAAAACTTTACCGTTACTCTGCATTATGCTTTTAAGCTCCTTTTAATGATTACGTACCGGAAATCCATCGTCCCAGCACACGGAATCACGCAAGAATAGCCGCGAGCGACTAACGCGAAACCAGAAATGTTAAATAAAGGGCTGATTTAGATACAATCAGCATTGGAAGATATTTAACCGAACAAAGTCGTAAACGACTTATCTTAAAATATTAGACCGCCAGTAAGCAAGCACCGAACGGCTTGCTCGACCAACGGTCTATTATACTACTTACAACTCAGCGTGACTACTCTTGTTTCCGGCGGCTATCCCTCAGGGCACGAAGCACCATAAAGCCGATACTGCCGATCAAAACGACAAATACAAGAATTATCACGATCTTGAATGCCACGGCTATGAAACCAATTAATGCGATCAACTGTTTAAGGAATGTGATCAACAAGGCGATCAAGACCAGTATGCTCCCGAGTCCTCCGGTCGCTTTCATCCACATCGGCATAATAAAACTCCTCTTACTGCAAATCGTTGGCGCCAGCTTCTTTAAATATACTACCGACAACGCTACTGATTTTTCCAGCCGCCGAAGCGCTTGTCACGCGTAAACGTCACGTGCGACTCCGTGTCCTGCGGCACGAACCGCGATTCCTCTAGAGCACTTACGAAATTCGGCGCGGGACGCGAGCCTTCATATCCGTTGTAAAAATTGTCTGTCATAGGCTCGGCAGGCTTGAATATATAGCCCCGAAGTATATAAATCCCGAGTCCGATGAGCATTACGGGCAAAAGCCCTCGCATCAATCCGCGTACGTTGAACACAGCCTGCAACAGAAACGCGGAACCCAGAACGGTTAAGACGATTCCCCAGAGCTTGGGGTTTCCCGAAAAACGCTTTACAAGAATATCGTCGGCGGTATCCGGCGTCAGCCCGGCCCGAATCATTTGTGCGGTCCGCCACGCATCAAGTGCCGCAAACAGCCACATTCCCATGAATCCGAGGACGAAAATGAGTGTTCCGCCCGTGAGCACCGCCATCTGAAACAGGCCGACAAACACGGCAAAATAAACGAGGGCCTTCACTGTCTGGCCATTGTACGCAGCACCCAGACCGGGACACACGAATGAAAGAAACGTCGCAAATATCGGGGAAGTGCGTTTCTTAACGAACGGCGCATTATTTGATTGATTGTGCTGTCTCAGGAGGTCGACCCCAAGAACGATGCAGTCTTGGCAGTACGGAAAGCCTTTGATCCGGTGGTCACACGCGGGGCATAAAAATTTTCCGCAACCGTTACAATTTACGACTGCCGGATTTTGGCTGTGATACGCACAATTCATTAACGCTTGCCCTCGCTGTCCACGTAAGTTCCACCCGATATCGGTTCGCCTGCCACGGGTTTTTCGCCGGCATTTCCGCTCCAGGCGTCGGCGCCCTGTTTGTATGTCTGTTCCGCAAGTTCAAAGCCAGTTGTATATACGCCCGCAAGCGACCCGTCGGCGGAAACCGTCTGGCTAAAAACAAGAAACGCCAGTACGAGCATCATCGCGACAGGTGCGAGCTGCGGCACAGATATAGGAAATCTAAGGTTTCGCATCCATTCGACGATCGACGAACTCCTCGATGCCTTTACCCGTACGAGTTTTTCCGTGCCGATCGTTCTTTGCAATATTGCCTTATAAAGCCCGACCGGCAGCGGCAATTCTTCGAGCTTATACGTCACACACGCAGCCAGCGACCTAACGACAGTACCGGGCAGATCCGTACACTCATCGCACAGCACCGCATGACGTTCCCAACGATGAAACACCTGGGCCGGGAGAAAGCCATCGAGATAATCGGTTAAGTGATCTTCGAATTCTTCGCAATGCATCACCGAGCGTGGAACTGTCTTCTCCAGTATCCGCGCTTCGAGCCTGGTCATCGGAATTGCCGGCTCCGCGATCTCACGACAAATTGCGAGGGCTTCTTTAACTTCGTTGAGTAGCGAATGGCACAACGGGCACATCAGCGCATGGGCTGCGACATCTTTCTGCATTTCGCCGTTCAGAGTCTTGTCGAGATAATCGGTTAGACGCTCTTCGAATTGCGTGCAGTTTATTGAGTTGTGCTTCTCAGAATTCATAATCAAATCCCCTTGGTCTGTTGCTTTCCTGCAGGACGAAGGGAGCCCGCACAATTTGCGCTCTTTAGATCGTTACAACCCTCATCCTTCTCAAAATCTTTGCCAGCTCGATGCGCCCGCGGTTTATCCGCGATTTAACAGTGCCTTCGGGAATCTGGAGGACGTCGACGATCTCCTGGTAACTTAATTCCTCGATGTCACGCAGTATCACGCATGTCTTAAGGTCCGCAGGCAGCTTATCGATGCCCTCCTGGACCTGAGCCGCCAGCTCGCGACGTTCCATTTCCTTTTGGGCAGACGTTCCAACTGCCCGCAGGTGGTACTGGTGGTCGTCGACCGTATCCGCCATCGTGTTTTGCGGATTTCGCTGCCGGTGACGGTAATCGTCGATTATCAAATTGCGGGCCAGCCGCATCAACCAATTTGCCAAGTCGCCTTGTTTCGGATCGTACTGGTCAAGGGTCCGATAGATTCGAATGAAAACTTCCTGAGTCAGGTCTTCGGCGGCATCAACGCTCGAGGTGAAACGGTAAGCCAGATTGAAGATGCGTCGCGAAAAAAGAGAAACAACCTCCTCCCATGCGATGCCGTCGCCCGAACGTGCCCGCCGCACGAGTTCCGCCCCATTAATGTCTGCCGCCGCTTTTAAAGCTTCCAAGCTCAACCTCTCCGATAGCAAATGCTCTTGTCCAAGAGCAGCAAACCTCTCGAGCCTGCCCTGTCAATGCAGTCTTACGATAGCAAAAAAACAAAAGTTCCGACAAAAAGCTTCATCGCTCGATCTTTGCGAGGCTGTAGCTTAGTTCGCGTTTACGGTTCAAATACAGTATCTTTTTGTCTTTGTTTACGAGTTGGGCGACCGTCTCCTAAATATGATTCGTTGCGTTTTTTAATAGTCATTTTATTTGCAGGTAGCACTCATTTGCGAAAATACGTCAAGTTTATTGTCCTCATCTCGATAGCCCTCGCCATCCTCTGGTTCTTTGGCCGCAATCTCGATCTATCAGAGGTTACGGACAGCCTTCGGAAAGCCGACCCGCTTTATCTAACAGTCGCCGTGTTGATCATATGTCTCGGCTATTTTCTACGGGCCGTCAGGTGGCAGGTGTTGCTCGAGCCGATCACTCCTTCGAGTCTCAAAGAGCTTTTCGCTACCACGACCGTGGGATTCGCTGCGATCTTTATCGTTGGCCGGGCCGGCGAGATCGTCCGACCCATGTGGCTTCCGATGCGTGACCATCGCGTTCGTCCGTCGGCCGCAGTCGTGACTCTCGGCCTCGAGCGGATATTTGACCTCGCGGCGCTAGTTTGTTTTTTTGCGGCTAATCTACTTTGGTTTACTGCGCCGCCGGGACGTGAATCGGAGTTCAATTACGTCGCTATCGTCGGGTACTTGATGCTGGTCGCCGTGGCGCTCGGATTTGCGGCGTTAATTCTTTACCAGAGCGTCTCGGACCGGGTTATCCGTTGGGTCGAGCGCAAGCTCGAAAAGAGTTTTATTCCGGCAAAACTGGGCCATGTCTTTGTGAGTATTTTACGCCAGCTTTCGTCCGCTCTAGCCGTTTTGCAGAATTGGCGCGAGACACTGATGATCGTCTTCTGGACAGTGCTGCTTTGGCTGGCCATCGCCGTGCCCACGTGGCTCGTACTCCTGGCATTCAATATCGACATTTCGTTCAGCGACTCACTTTTTATCATGGGATTTGCGGCTGTGAGTTCGGTGGTGCCCACACCGGGCGGCGCGGCCGGAGCGTTTCACGCTGCTACGGCGGCGAGCCTTCTATTCCTAAAGCCGGACACACGGCACGAGGACGCCGCGGCCATGTCGATCGCTATGAATCTGGTCTACTTTGCCCCGGCACTGATTTTCGGCTTATATTATTTCATGCATGGTGATATAAGTATTAAGCGGTTTCGCAGCCTTCTCTCTAGCGAAAATGCCGTCGAAGAGATCGAATCCGACTCGCCCGACATCGAAAAATCAGCAATCGATAATTAACCACGCCAATGCGCTGCCCTTTTTGCGGACACATCGAAGATAAGGTAGTAGATTCGCGGGAAGCGAAGGACGGCGACTCGATTCGCCGCCGCCGCGAGTGTCTGGAATGCGGACGCCGGTTCACCTCATACGAGCGGATCGACGAGATCCCTTACATGGTCGTTAAAAAAGACGGCAAACGTGAAGCCTTCGAACGAACGAAGATTCTCGCCGGACTGCTCCGGGCGTGCGAAAAGCGGCCGATCTCGGTAACGCAGCTTGAGTCGATCGTTGATGAAGTCGAAAAATGCGTACAGGATTCCCTCGACCGCGAACTATCGACCAGCGAGATCGGAAAGGTGATAATGAATCGGCTGAAGCAACTCGACAAGGTCGCATATGTTCGCTTTGCTTCCGTTTATCTCGAATTCGAGGACGTCTCAGCGTTTATGACAGAACTCAAGGATCTAGTCCGGGCACGCGAACTGACACCCGCCAAGAAACAAAAGAAGAACAAGCGCAGTTAACACCTTCGATTCGCCCCCGGAGGTTGAAGGCGTCTCCAAATAAAATATATGCCGAGAAAAGACGAAAGAGTCGCTTACATAAACGAGGTCGTTCTCGAATGGGCATCCGGTAAACGCGAAGCCAGAATAACGGACCTCAGCTCCGGCGGGTGTTACGTCGATACGATAGCGACGATTCCCGAGGGGGAATCGCTTTCATTCAGCGTGCAGTTCGCTGACGGCGAATCGATCGCACTGACGGGTGACGTTGCTTACGTCATGCCCGGCTTTGGTTTCGGTATAAAATTTACAGACCTTTCGGCCGAGACCAAAGCGGTTCTAGACCGTTTGATCAAGAATGCCGCCTGATCTTCGCGACCAGTTTCGTCCACGTCCTTGCCCGCCTCACGCTCTTTGACTAACATATAAGGTTATGGTCGAAATTGAAGATTTCCCGGTTAGCCTTGCTGAAGGCGACGCTATCGAGCCGATGATGCAGATCCCGTCGGAGCTTCCGACGCTGCCGCTGCGCGACATTGTCATTTATCCGTTCATGATCGTGCCGCTTTTCGTTTCCCGTGATAAGTCGATCAAGGCCGTCGAAGAAGCGCTCAAAGACAACCGGATGATCGTTCTCGTCTCTCAAAAGGACGTCAACAAAGAAGATCCGGGCCAGGACGACCTCTACGAAACCGGCACCGTCGCAATCATCATGCGAATGCTGAAGCTGCCGGACGGCCGCATTCGAATATTGATCCAGGGTCTTTCGCGTACGCGGGTCGATTCGGTAAATCCGAGCGGCGATTACGTGCGTGCGTCGATCACACCGATCTCCGAACCGCTCGCGCCGGACAATTCTCTCGAGGTCGAAGCACTCGTCCGCAACGTTCGCGGCTCGATGGAACGAGCAGCCAGCCTTGGCAAAAACATTTCACCTGAAGTTCTCGCGATAATTGCGAATCTGGACGACGCCGGGCGCCTAGCGGACCTGTCCGCCTCAAATCTCGAGCTCAAGGTCGAAGACGCACAGAGCGTACTCGATATATTCGAGCCCGTCCGCCGTTTGCGGCGCGTCAATGACCTTCTCAGCAAAGAGATCGACGTGCTGACAGTCCAGCAGGAAATAAATTCACAGGCGCGCGCCGACATCGATCGGTCGCAGCGTGAATATTTTCTCCGCCAGCAGCTCAAAGCCATTCAGGGTGAACTTGGCGAGGGGAATGAGCTTTTCGAAGAAGTTGAAGCTTACCGGGACAAAATACTAAAGGTAAAGATGCCCGCGCATGCCGAAGAAGAAGCGCTTCGTCAGCTAAAGAAACTCGAGCGCATGCATCCCGATACGGCCGAAACCGCTACCCTGCGTAACTGGCTCGACATCATGACCGACCTGCCGTGGTCGGTCGCGTCGAAAGACAATCTGAATCTAAAAAAGGCCGAGAAGATTCTCGACGAAGATCATTTCGGACTCGAACGCGTAAAAGAACGGATCATCGAAGCGCTTGCAGTACGCAAGCTGATGGAAAAACCGAAGGGCTCGATACTGTGCCTCGTCGGGCCTCCCGGCGTCGGGAAAACGAGCCTCGGACGCTCGGTAGCGCGAGCTTTGAACCGAAAATTCGTCCGGTTGAGCCTCGGCGGGCTTCACGACGAAGCGGAGATCCGCGGACACCGCCGAACGTATGTAGGTGCGATGGCCGGACGGATCATACAGGCGATTCAGCAGGCCGGAACGAATAATCCGTTGATCATGCTCGACGAGATCGACAAGGTCGGCGCCGATTTTCGCGGTGACCCAAGTTCCGCACTTCTGGAAGTGCTTGACCCCGAACAGAATTCGACTTTCCGCGACAACTACCTTGGCGTTACGTTCGATCTCTCGAACGTAATGTTTATGACGACGGCGAACATTTTAGACACCATACAGCCTGCCTTGCGGGACAGAATGGAGATAATTTCGCTTCCGGGTTATACGGAAGAAGAAAAGGCCGAGATCGCCCGCCGGCACCTCATTCCAAAGCAGATCGCGGAAAACGGGCTCGGCAAGGATGACGTGAAATTTGACCGACGTGCGGTCGCCCGGATAGTCGGCGATTATACGCAGGAGGCCGGCCTCAGACAGCTTGAACGAGAGATCGGAAAGGTCTGCCGCAAGGTCGCCCGTCAAAAAGCTGAGAGCGAAGGCGCTTTCAAGCCGGTTCGCGTAACCACCGAAAATCTACGGGAATTTCTTCGGAATCCGCGAATCCACAGCGAAGGAGCGCTAAAAAAAGACCAGATCGGAACCGTCACGGGCCTGGCGTGGACCGCCGTCGGAGGCGACATATTGTTCATCGAGGCGCTCAAAACAAAAGGCAAAGGAAAACTGATGCTCACGGGACAGTTGGGAGACGTGATGCAGGAGTCCGCCCAAGCCGCGTTTTCCTATGCTAAGGCCAGATATCTGGAACTCGGGATCGATCCGGAAGTTCTCGAAAATTATGACATTCACGTCCATATTCCAGAGGGCGCTATACCCAAAGACGGTCCGAGTGCGGGCATAACGATGGCTACGGCTCTTGTCTCCGTTTTAACTCAGCGTCCGATCAGAAAGGAAGTGGCAATGACGGGCGAGATCACTTTAAGGGGCAACGTACTCCCCATCGGCGGAGTCAAAGAAAAGTTGCTCGCGGCACGTCGTGCGAAGTTGAAAACAGTCATATTGCCTGAAGCCAACCGCCCCGATATCGACGATTTGCCTAAGGAAGTACGCGAGGATTTGAATTTTGTGTTTGTCGAACACGTCCGGCAGGTTTTTGAGGCCGCACTGTTGAGCGCAAAACCCGCGGCACGCGCCGGCCGAAGATAGTTTTCCGGGTTCGCCCTAAATGACCAAAATGTTGACCTGACTCAAGTGATGTGCTAATTTTGGAATGATTTGAGCTTGACTTTCGAGTACGAGCCGCTTGCACACGGAACTTTTATACAATTACAGCGTTAGAATTCATTGACGCAGAATATCGGGTCGTTTTATCAGTTCGCCCTAACCCCGAAGATAGTTTTGTAAGGAGTATAGACGAAGTTTAATGAAAACAACCATTTATAAGGTTATTGGATCATCCGCTTTTGTATTTTTAGGTTTTTTATCTCTCGTTTTTGGACAGTCCACCACAACGAACGACATGCCCGCCGTCGCCAGGTTAGACGGTGTGGTAAATAAGGTTCTCGACGATTCGGGCAAATACTTCAAAGAAGGCCTATTGGCGTTCCAGGCAAATAAGAGGGCTGAATCAGGTCAGAATTTTGATAGATCTGTCGAAATGTTTCTCTACTCGACACTCAATATTCAGAAAGACCAGCGCCTCCAGACCTGTTATAGCCAGCTCATTGACACCATTTATCGGATAGAATTTCCTTCGGACGCTCAGATGCCGCAGATCCGTGGCCTTTCTGCTGCTTGCGGCTGGAAATGGAACGATGCGGACTTAAAGCTTGCGGACGCAGTGGCCCAGATGTCTAAGCCGAGTGGTAGATCGCCTAATGCGAATGACACCGCTATTTTAGCGTCGGTCGCCGGCGGTGCCGCTCAGTCGAAAGAGTCCATCATCGGGTTCAACTCGCAGGAATTCGAGGCGTCGCCGCTCGACGAGCTTTCGAAACTCGAGCTCACGCCCGAAGAACAGCAAGTCGACAACAATCCAGTAGCGCAACAGCAATATCAGTACATTCAGTACGCCGTCGCCAATAAATCGCTCGGGTTTTCGTTTCAGGTCCACCCGATGATCCAGCAGTACATCAACTATTACCGCGGCCGCGGACGCGGAACGATGGAAGTCGGTTTGTACCGTTCGGGAATGTTCATGCGTATGGCACGCCGTATCTTCCGAGAAGAAGGTATTCCGGAAAACGTAGCGTGGCTCGGACAGGTCGAAAGTACATGGAAACCCACGGCAATGTCGTGGGCCGCAGCGTCGGGCCTCTGGCAATTTATTCCGGGAACGGGAGCACGTTTTGGATTGCAACGGACCGCGTATGTCGATGAACGCAACAGTTTTGACCAGGCAACACGAGCGTCTGCACGTTATCTGAAGTTTCTGGCGAACCGCTACGGCGGCAACTGGGAGCTCGCGATGGCTGCGTACAATTGCGGCGAAGGAAATGTTGACCGGGCCATCCGACGTGCTGGTGTAAGCAGCTTTTGGGCAGCATATCCGTACCTACCGCAGGAAACACGCAATTACGTTCCGAATATACTTGCCACTATCCTGATCGCGAATAGCCCGGCCCAGTACGGCTTCGGACACGTTCGCCCGGCTCCGCCGCTACTTTACGACCAAATTCGCGTGCCGGCGTCGACCAATCTGAGCTTGCTCGCTCAGGCTTCGGACTCGAGCGTACAGTATTTGCGATATCTGAACCCGCATCTGCGAAGCAACATGACGCCGCCGCAGCCGTACATCGTCAATGTACCGCCCGGAAAGGCGAACGATGTCGTTGCGGTCTTCAAGCGAATTCCCGCGGCGAAGATCAATAACACTAATCTTGCGAAGTCGGTCCAGGGTGAGACCTGGCAGACGATCTCGAACCGCACGGGCGTCGGCGTTGCTGACTTGCTGGCGGCGAACCCAGGAATGAAGGAGCCAAAGGGTAAAGTGTTCGTTCCGGTTAGCGGCAATAAGATAAATACGATCGCCTACACGCGACCAGCGACTGTGGCAGTTGCGGTGCCGCAGTCTGCCTCCGGGAAGGTTCGCATCATTAAAGCTAAAGGCGGAGAAACAATAAATGACATCGCCCTAAGAGAAGGTTTTTCAGCGGTCGAGGTCGCAAAATATAATGGCCTGCTTCCTAATTCCAAGTTGTTTCCGGGACGTGAGATCAGAGTTGTCGTCTCCGAAAAGAATTAAATAAGTAGTTTCCTCCTAAGTCGTACTTACGTGCCGGGTTTTGGTAAACCCGGCTTTTTTTGTTCAATAGCGTGAATATCTGGATTACCAAAAACTCGGAGGTGCCGGTTCGCGACCAACTGACGCTGCAGGTGATTCTCGGCATTGCGGGCGGCGATCTGCAAGTCGGTGAAAGGCTGCCCAGCACAGCTGAGATCAGCCGCCGTTTCGGCATACACTCGAACACCGTTTCAGCGGCCTATCAAAAACTTGTCGACGAAAAGATGCTTGAGTTCCGAAAGGGAAGCGGCTACTACGTCCGCGACGCCGCAATCGAGATCGCAGATCGCGAAGCAAAGGCGGCCGCGTTGATCACAGCGTTATTTGAAGACCTGCGCCGACTCGGTTTTGATGACCGTGCGATCACCGAGCGCGTCGGACGCACACACCCTGGGTACGGCAGGAAACGTATTACTCTATTCGAGCCTGATGCCGGCCTACGAAACATCCTCGAATTCGAACTTCGCGATGCAGGATTTGACGTCACACCTCTTTTAACGGAAACGTTCGCCGAGACTGTACTTGAAATGGAATTATTGGTCGCAATGTTCGACGAACGCGCCCGGATCGAAGCTGAGCACGTAGTCGGAAGAAAATGTGTCTATCTTCGCGGCCGTTCGGTGGCTGCGTCTCTGTCGGCACATTCGCGGCCGTCTGCCCACGATACTATAGGCGTCGTCTCGGCTTGGGACGGATTCTTGTCGATGGCAAAGGTCATGCTTCTCGCTGCTAATATCGAACCCGGCAATCTGGTCGTCAGGTCCACACAGACCGATGGATGGGAATCCGCCGTCGCCTCTGCGTCAATTCTGATCTGCGACGCTCTTACCGCGAGTAGGCTGCCGCAGAGCAGTTCACTTAGAGTCTTTCGGCTAATAGCCGATGCGTCATTCGATGAGGTCAAGTCGGCGCTGAAAATAATGTAGTAAAACGGTACATTATCGTTCGATCGGAGTTTCGCGCCATTCAAAATCTATTTATTGTCGCTGGGCACGTCTTTTGCACTGGTCATATTGGCAGCTATGGAGGCAAATATGAGCGACGACCAAACACGACAAAATCCGGACGTGAATACGTTCATCAACGACGACGACGGCGACGAATCAGGATCGGATCACGGAAAAGGCGATACGGCGACAGAAAGTATGCCGGTTCCGCCCGGCACTCATCCGCCGCAGCCGATAGAAGAACCGCCTGGATCGGGCGGCCCACCTTCCGGCGACGTCGACGACAGCCCTAAGAAAATCGTTTAGTTTATACTTAACATTCGATCCGATCAGAAAGCGCTTGACACAGCTTTGAATTGTAACTATACTGGTTACAGTTATGGCGGCAAACAGTCAATTTTCAGTAGCGGTACACGTTTTGACGATGCTGGCGAATTCGCGCGATGCGAACCTTAAGTCGGATTATCTGGCGGGAAGCGTCAACACGAATCCGGTTGTCGTGCGTCGGTTGCTCGGGAACCTGAGCCAGGCGAATTTGGTGATTTCGCAGACCGGCGCGAATGGCGGCACTCGGCTTTCCCGCGGCCCGGAGAATATTAGTCTGGCGGAAGTGTACAGATCGGTCTCGTGCGGAGAAGTGTTCGCACTACATGGAAAATCTCCGAATCAGGATTGTCCGGTCGGTCGCAATATCGAAGCCGTACTTTGCCGCCTGCAGAAAGAGATCGACAGAACCGTCGGCGAAAAGTTGTCGCAGTACACGTTAGCCGACGTGATGGAGATGGTCGAACAGGGGAAGGTTTAATTTTTTTTGAATCAATTTGTATCAGTAAGTGTTACAGAAGTCTAGATCAATGGAGTGGATATGGGAAAAGAAGCGATTAGCAGTGAACAGATCCTCGAACAGCTTAACTGGCGTTACGCGGTAAAAAAATACGATAAGAACAGGAAAATATCCGACGCTGACTGGCGCGCTTGAGGAAGCTCTGAAGCTTGCCCCGTCAAGCTTTGGACTTCAACCGTATAAGTTCTTTGTAATAACGAATGCGGATGTACGCGAAAAGCTAAGCGCAGCGGCCTTCGGGCAATCGCCGATAACCGACGCTTCGCATTTGGTCGTTTTCGCTTACAAAAAGTCACTGGGCGACGGCGATGTCGAACATTTCATCGATCGTATAAGTGATGTTAGGAAGCAGGATCGGAGCACGCTTGCCGAATACGAATCGATATTAAAGGGTTCAGTGAATAAGGCGGTCGAGAGTGGAACTGTCGAAACCTGGAATTCCCGGCAGGCATATATCCCGCTTGGATCCCTTTTGCATTCGGCAGCGATGTTAGGCATTGACGCGCCGCCGATGGAAGGCTTCGATCCGAACCAGGTGAACGAGATCCTCGGCCTTACAGA
>JBDTUT010000006.1:0-154168 GCA_040007515.1 Acidobacteriota bacterium
CCTGGTAGGCGGAGACGCGGCGTTCGAAGAAGTTGGCTAGTTCCTGGACGTCCTGCAGGTCCATGAACGAGAACGGGTTTTTGGCACCGTAGACCTTTTGCAGCCCGAGCAGGGCGAGACGCTGGTCTGCGATGTACTCGAGATATTGACGCATGTCGGCAACCGACAGGCCGGCAACGCCGCCCGAGAGGATGTCCTCGGCGAACTGCATTTCGCATTCGACGGCTTCGTCGAGCATTTCTACGATCTGACGCGTCATCTGAGCGTCGAAGAGTTCGGGTTCCTCATTGCGGACCTTTTTGACGACCTCTAGCGCGAAGTTCATATGGGCCGACTCGTCGCGGAACACCCAGTTCGTACCGGCCGCGAGGCCATGAAGCAGTCCTTTCGAACGCAAAAAATAGACGTAGGCGAACGCGGCGAAGAAGAATAGTCCCTCGATACACGTTGCAAAGCAGATCAGGTTGAGCATGAACTCACGCCGGTCCTCTTTGGTCTGCAGCGATTCGAGCTCAGAAATCGAGTCGATCCACTTCATGCAGAACTCGCCCTTTTTGCGGATCGACGGGATGTTCTCGATCGCGGCGAAAGCCTGCTCACGTTCCCTGTCGTCCGGAATGTAGGTATCAAGAAGCGTAAGGTAGAACTGCACGTGTGTCGCTTCTTCAAACAACTGCCTGGAGAGGTACATACGTGCTTCAGGCGAATTGATATGTTTGTAGAGATTCAGGACGAGATTGTTTGAAACAATACAATCGCCAGTGGCAAAAAAGGCAACCAACCTGTTAATCATATGACGTTCCGGTGCAGACATCTTTGTCCGCAAGTCTGAAACGTCAGTCGAAAAATCGACTTCTTCAACCGTCCAAGTATTCTTGATCGAATTCTTATACATTTCGTAAAAATCCGGATACTTCATCGGTCGAAGGGTTAAATTGAATCCTGAGTCGAGCAACATAAATGATTCCTCTGTGAATAAATTATTTTGGGAGCAATTGCGAGCGCGATGATGAAGTCCTGACTCCAAAGAGCCGAAAAGTATCTACGGCTTTCAAAGAATAAATGCAATGTTCGAAACTCTCAACCAAAGGAAACGAATAATCGCTGATAATAATTATTCCAAAAATTACCATAGATATGCTGGTTGGAACCATATAAGCCAATTGCACGTTTGCCGATGATATTGTGCTTCCTGACCAACCTGGCCCTAAATATTGTGGTTAAGAACTGATTTATTCTATATTCAGAACGGGGATTTTGTAAAGCTCATGAAGGGATTGAGGTCTTACGCTTTGCTCACGAAGATGATCCAAGAATAGATAAGTCGAGCGTTGCGTGTGGCTTAAAACAAAAAGAGCCGGGACATATCGCCCGGCTCTTTTACATCGAAAGTTCAGTAAGTTTCTGTTACTTACCTTTTCGTTTTCCAGATGGCTGATTCGGCCGCTGGGTCAATACCGACGCCGCTACGCTCTTCACATTAGCCGACGTTTTGGGGTTTCGAAGCAACTCGCTTGCTATTGTTGCTACACTTTTCGAGGTCTGTTCATTTTTTGTTTTTGACATTTTTTTGTTACGAAAAATGGGCCCAGTAGGGTTTGACGTTTGGCGTTTTTGTGATAGAGTTCGACTTGTCAATCTGATCTATCAAAAATCAATCTTATAGAACTTTCGGCCCTTAAAAAGGTCTTTGAATTGATTCGCTACTTGGGTCTAAAAGTTACTTGTCAGACTTCGCGCGTGGTTTTCTGGTCCGAACGCGAATCGGAAAAGCTTTAAGACCAAACGACCGAGCGTAAATGCGCTTTTTTGCCCATTTATGCCAGTAGCTGGCAACATAGATGGTTTCGTAACCGTCGTTTGCTGAACTCATATGGCGTCACCTCCTTCATATTAATTTGTGAAGGAAACGCTATTAGCGGTCAGGGCAATAAAACGTCCTGAGGCGCTAACCTCCCGTTCCTTTATTGGGATTGGAGTAAACCTAAGAGCCTTCCTTTCTGCCTGGTACGTGGTGAGGGAGGCTCTTTCTAGTTGTTTTATCTAGCCACTTTCTTGGCTAATCTTCACTGACATGCTTCGCATGCCTCGGGATTTTCGAGTGAGCAGATCAATGCTTCCTCGTCCGTGTAGGCCTTTACCTCGGGCTCGACCGCTGCCGAAATCGACTCGCCCGCGGCGACCTGCGCAATCCTGGTCGCGGGGCGTGAACGCAGGTAATAGGTCGTCTTCAGGCCTTTTTGCCATGCGTACATGTACATGGACGAGAGCTTGCCGATGTTGGGGCTTTCCATGAAGAGGTTGAGCGACTGGCTTTGGTCGATGAACGCTCCGCGGTCGGCGGCCATGTCGATCAAGGACCGCATCGGGATTTCCCATGCGGTGCGGTAAATTTCGCGAAGCTCGGCCGGGAATTCTTCGATGCCCTGGACCGAACCTTCGGCAAGCTTGATCTTGTTGCGGATCTCGTCCGTCCAGAGGCCGGCGGCCTGCAGCTCTTTGACCAGATATTTGTTGATCTGGACGAAGTCGCCGGAAAGCGTCTCGCGTTTGAAAAGGTTCGACACCTGCGGCTCGATACACTCGTAGCAGCCGGAGATCGAAGCGATCGTCGCAGTCGGAGCGATGGCGATCATCAGTGAATTGCGCAGTCCGTGTTCTTTTACCTTTTCGCGAAGCGCATCCCAGCGTTCCGTGTCCTCGGGCGTGACGCCCCAAAAATCGAACTGGAACTCACCGCGGGCCGCACGCGTCTCCTTGAACGCAGGGTGAGCACCCTTCGTTTTCGCCAATTCGCACGATGCGTCGAGTGCGGCGAAGTAGATCTCTTCCTGAATCTTCGCCGAGATCTTTCGTGCGGTTTCCGAGTCGAACGGCAGACGCATCTGAAAGAACACGTCCTGCAATCCCATCACACCGAGGCCGATATTTCGCCAGCGATTATTCGAATCCGCCGTGCTCGGAATTGCGTAGTAATTAAGGTCGATGACGCGGTCGAGCTGCAGAACTGCGAGGCGAACGTTGCTGCGAAGTTTGTCGTAATCGAACTCGCCGTCCGAGACGTAACGCGAAACATTGATCGAGCCGAGATTGCAGACGGCGGTCTCTTTATCCGAAGTCACCTCTATGATCTCGGTGCAGAGATTCGAAAGATGCACGACGTTTTCGGGCAAAGCGGTCTGGTTCGACTTTTTGTTGCTGGCGTCCTTGAACGTCATCCAGCCGTTTCCGGTCTGGGCCATCGTCCGCATCATTTTGCCGTACAGGTCGCGTGCTTTCACCTGACGCATAAAGAGGCCGGCTTCTTCCGCTTCGACGTAGGCTTTTTCAAATTCATCGCCGTAGAGGTCAGGGAAGTGCGGCACAACCTTCGGGTCGAACAGCGACCAAACGCCGTCGTCGTTGACGCGCTGCATGAACAGATCGGGGATCCAGTTCGCCGTGTTCAGATTGTGCGTTCGGCGGGCTTCGTCGCCGGTGTTGTCGCGGAGCTCGAGAAAATCTTCGATATCGGCATGCCACGATTCGAGGTATACGCAGCATGCGCCCTTACGCTTGCCGCCCTGGTTGACGGCCGAGACAGATGAATCCAAAGTCTTGAGCCAAGGCACGATGCCGTTCGAATGCCCGTTGGTTCCGCGGATCAGCGACCCTTGCGAACGGACGCGGTGATAGGCGATTCCGATGCCGCCGGAGAACTTTGAAAGCATGGCGACATCGGAGTATTTGCGGTAAATACTTTCGAGGCTGTCTGCGGGCGAATCGAGAAGGAAGCACGACGAAAGCTGTTCGTGCTTGGTCCCCGAATTGAAGAGCGTAGGCGTGCTGGGCACATATTCGAGCGAAGAAAATAGACGGTAAAGTTCAATAGCCTCGGAAGGCGTTTCGGCCAGTCCGCAGGCGACGCGCATCCAAAAGAACTGCGGCGTCTCGATGACGTCACGCGTCTCTGGATTCTTTAACAGGTAACGATCGTAAAGTGTGCGAAGGCCGAAAAATTCGAAGAGCTCAGTGCGAACAGGGTCGATCGCGTCGTTCAATTTGCGGCTATTTGCGGAAACGAATGCCGCGACGCGTTCGCCTATCAAACCTTCTTTTACGCCAAAGGCGATAGACTGCGAAAAAGAATGGATCTCCTGGTTGCGGACTTCCTTTTCTATGTACTGATTGAGCAGACGTGCACCGAGGCGTGAGTATTCGGGCTCTTCGAATATGAGGCTGGCCGCGGTTTGGATCGAGAGCTTATCGAGTTCCTGCGTGGTTGCACCATCGTAGAGGCCGCTGATCGTTTTCGTCGCAATTCGCAGCGTGTCGACGTTCGGCAAATTGGGCGTGCAGCGTGAAATGGCACGAACGATCTTATTAATGTCGACCGGTTCGAACGAGCCGTTTCGCTTGCGGACGCGCATTGTTGTCTGGGCTGTTTCTTCGGTCTGGCGTGCGGCGGTCGTGCTCGTTCCGATGTATGTATCCATTATTCCTAAATCCCCGTAAAAATGTTTTTCAGCGTCGACGAAGCCCTCGAAATGAGCAGCGAAGACGGCAAAAGAAGACAAAAAGTCCTCGAACCGTTGAGTCGCACTTGCGCACTTCGGTCGTACCCCTTGTGTGATGTGGTTGGTGAAAAGGGCCTCTACTAAAAGGCGATTCCTACAGGCAGCCGTCGACGAATTTCATATGAGGTTCGTCGTTTGGCCGTTGTCGTTCCCCATTACAACTCGCGGGGCGGGGCAGGCTTGTCGTTCCTGCAAACACACTTCAATCAATTCAAAAATCACCGAGCGTTCCTCTAGTGGATATAGAATATATGGTAGTGCCTGGGCTTTGTCAACACTAAATCTTGTGGTTTTAAAACTAAATGCTAAGCGTATGCCTTGCAACAATTAGCGAGCGGCCGGTCAAGTAGAGCATTAAATCGGCAGCAGGCTCAGCACACTTTCGCCTGCGGGCAAGCGACCGGCTTATTTGGGGCAAGTGATTGGGAGGGCAACAGTTAAGTCAGCTTGAGCTTCATGCCAACGTGCGAGGCGGAAAAGCCCAGATATTTGTAAAAGCGGTGAGCGTCGGTACAGTCCGCGTTCGTGGTCAGCTGTATCGAGATGCAGCCTTTTTCTTTTGCCCTTTCGATCGCCCACAACATCATCGCGCGGCCGATTCCTTTGCCGCGGAGCGCTTCATCGACCCGTACAGATTCAACGGTACAACGCTTGCCGCCCTGAAAACTTATCGACGGCGTGAATGTTAGCTGAAGGGTGCCTACGATCGATCCGTCGAGTTCCACGACGATCAGTTCGTTGTTCGGGTCGGCGTCGATTTCGTTGAAGGCCTTTCGATAGCTCTCTGGGAGCGGATCTTCAAATTGTTCCCGTTGCTGCCCAAGGAAATCATCAGCGAGCATACGTACGATTTCCGGCAAGTCCTCGCGTGCCGCCTGGCGAAATTTGAGATTCATGAATTACTTGATTTTCTTCCCATACTTTTCGATGATCGCATCGAGAATAGCCGAGGAATTGCTCTCACTATCAAGTCCACCGCCAAAACCTCCCGACGAACTTTTGCCTTCAAAGTTGCTGCATTCATAGCAAATGTCCAACTCGACAGTTTCAGTTTTGAATTTCGCATTTACTCTGTGGCGTGGGCCAAAGCAAGCATTACCGTTACTATTGGAAGAAGCATCCGAATAGAAACTTTCGAGGAATTCCTTTTTCAAAGGATCGGAAACTTTTACATTTCTGTTCGGAACTGTTGGAGGCAGCAATACCTCTAACTGCATCGTATCCTTGTCGACATTATAGGAAATAGTAATTTCCTTGGCCTTGTCCAAAATCTCTCTGATGTTGGGTGGAATTCTTCCATCAAGTCTGTGGATTTGTTCTTGTGTTAAAACGTTTTCCTGATCTTTTGAGGAAGGAACTGCTTCAGATGAGTCACTTTCTGCTTTGGAGTTCGAATTTGACTCGCGTTGACTTTCCAGATTCGCGCAACCGATCAAAAACACGGAAGCTATTAAAACAAGAACGAAGCGTTTCATAACTTAATCCTCAACAATCAAACCATCATGAGCAAATTCCACGTTGTCCGGCAACAGTTTGGAATCTCGCGAGTACATTATGTCGTGGTTGAGATGCGTTAGGAAGGCACGTTTGGGTTTTATCCGTTCGATGTATTCGAGAGCTTCGTTGAGGCCGAGGTGGGTCGAGTGCGGTTTGATGCGAACGCAGTCGAGGACGAGTACGTCGAGGTCCTGCAGACCGTCGATCGTCGCGTCGGCGATGAAGTTCAGATCGGTCGCGTAGGCAAAATCGTTGAAGCGGTATGCGATCACCGGCAGTTTGCCGTGGATGACCTCGAGCGGCGTTACTTCGATTTCTTTTCCGACACAGAACGGAGCACCGTTTACGACGGTATGCGGAATTAGCTGCGGCAGCCCGCCGCCGAAATGTACCGGTTTGAAAATGTATTGGAAGATGCGCCGCAGGTCGATCCACGCGATCTCGTTGGCGAAGACAGGCATCGCACCGTAGCGGAAGTTCAGTGGGCGAATGTCGTCGAGGCCGAAAACGTGGTCGACGTGGCAGTGCGTGATCAGCACGGCGTCGAGGCGTTGAATGTTCGCACGCAGAGCCTGTTGGCGAAAGTCGATCGACGTGTCGACAAGGATCTTCGTGTCGGCTTCCTCGATCAGTATCGAAACACGCAGGCGTTTGTCACGCGGGTCGTCCGACAGGCACGTTTCGCAATCGCATGCGATGGACGGTACGCCGGTTGAAGTGCCGGTGCCTAGGAATGTCAGTTTCATCAAGAGTAGGACAGGCTGTTAGCCTGTCCGGACAGGCTAACAGCCTGTCCTACTTTTTGCCGAGGATGTCGGCGCCCGAGAATTTCTGCGCGGCCTGTGCCTTGAGCTTTTCTTCAGTTGCTCGGACCATCGTCACGTACTGCATACGCAGATCTGCCAACAGGCCGTCTAGCAGGCGAGATTCCTGCGCGTGCAGATTCCCCTTGGTCTTTTCCTTTATCATGCCGAGTACGTCGAGCCAGTACTTGCCCGTTTCGAGGTCGAGGCTGCGTTGCCCCGTTGCCGGATGGGGCACGGCACCCAGCGACGCGGCGGCGTTAGTCGCGAGCGTCGATAGAAAATTCACAAAACTGGCGGGATCGTCGGCACCCGGAAAATCTTCTTCTGTGTCGGCCGGCGGCATCGAATCGTCAAGCGGTGCCGCGTTTGCGGATGCCGCGTCGACAGCGTCCGGTTGCTCCGGACGTGTTTCGGCCGGCGGCGGAGTCGGTGATTCCGCCGGTTTTGCGGGTTCGATGGTAACGCCTTCGCGCAACGATCCGTCAGCATTGAATTTACGGCGGTCCGCTACCTTGAAACTGACTTCTTCCTGATTGTCTTCTGGTCCGATCATAGTTTTAAACCTTCGGTTGATAGTAGCATTTTGCCGAAAAAGAATTCAAAATTGGCATTTGTAGAACAGGCTGTTAGCCTGTTTCTGGACGACCAACCGTACGTCCTACATCGAGTATGTCCAAATCTTTTGATGAATTAGTCGCCGTGATGGAAAGGCTGCGAGCTCCGGGCGGGTGCCCGTGGGACCGCGAGCAGACCTACGATTCGCTTTCGCAGTATTTACTCGAGGAAGCCTACGAGACGTTCGACGCCATTCACGAAGCGACCGCCACCGGCGACACCTCGCACCTGCGCGAAGAACTCGGTGATGTTCTTCTGCAAGTCGTTTTTCACTCGACCATCGCTAAGGAGAAAGGCGATTTCACGATAGACGACGTCGCCGATGGCGTTGCGGAAAAACTCATTTTGCGGCACCCGCACGTGTTCGAGGACAGAAAGCTGGAGACCGCGGCCGAGGTTCTCTACAACTGGGACGAACTCAAAGCCAACCAGCGAAAGGCGTCCGGGAAAGAAGAGAAAGTACACGAATCGATACTCGACGACGTTCCCGTACATTTTCCGGCGCTGCTCGAAGGCTTGAAGATCTCCAAAAAAGCTGCAAAGGCCGGCTTCGATTGGCAGGAAACCGAGCAGATATTCGACAAACTGCACGAAGAGACAGCCGAACTGAAAGCCGCCATCGAAAACGCGGATACCGAAAATATCGCAGAGGAGATCGGCGATCTGCTGTTCGTCATCGTCAACCTCGCCCGCAGGCTCGATGTCGAGCCCGAGACCGCGCTCAAGATAACAAATCGAAAGTTCCGCCGCCGTTTTCGTTTTATCGAGGACGGCCTGAAGGCGGGCGGCCGCAGCCTTGAAGATTCAGACTTGTCGGAAATGGACGGTCTCTGGGAAAAATCAAAAAACGGAGCTGCCTAAAATCGACCCGATCCGCCAGATGATCCGCGAACGGTGAACGGTTTCCGTTCGCTACTCTCGCCCATCGATCCATCCCCGCACTCACCGGTTTCCTAAATATCTATATAAGCAGAGCTTGCGGCTCCTTGGCACGCCCCTTGCGCAATACCCGGTTGTGGGCCATAGCGCCTGCGATCTATAAGATCAAGGAGGTATGAAATTTAGATGTCTAAAAAACTATTAACTTTATCGATCGGTGCAGTCCTTTCGGTCTCAGCTGTGGGCGTTGCATATGGCCAGCAAACCGTTACGACAACCACCAAAAAAACCGAGGTTGTTCAAAATGCCGACGGGACCTATTCGGTGATCGAATATCCGGTTGGCAAGGAAGTCGTTGTAAACCTTGCGCCGGGAACGACCGTCGTGGGCTCGAAGGGAATGGCCCACATTATGCGATCAGCTGACGGCACGAGAGTAGCATTGGACCTCTCAGGCGTGAAGGGAGACACGAGCAGCATTTACGCATACGCGGTCGATCCGGCCGGGCGCCCGACGCTTCTCGGGCCGGTGACTCTCGCCAACGGCACCGGGCACGCGGAATTTATGACACCGATGAATCAATTCATGGTCGTTCTTTCGCCGACCGAGTCTATGACCGCATACGACCCGACGACCGCTTATTACCGCAGCGAGGTACCGCAGGGCTACGCGATCGTTCCGCGTGTTCAAACCGATACGCTAAAGGCGGTGGCTACATCGACCGAAGTCGGCTCGGCATACGACGTTCCGTTGCTTGGCGTGCCGAAAATGGGCGGCAAGACCACGGAGGTCCGCGTCAAGTTCACCGGTGATCTTCAGGGTCTCGACGGTAAGGCTTACATTAAACCTGAGAACGGCAAGACGACGATCAAAATGCGTTTCAGCGACATGAAAAAAGTCCCGATGAACAAACGTTTTGTGCTTTGGGCGTCGGCACCGGACGGCCGTTACACGAAACTCGGGCAGGTTATAAACTCGGGCGGCCGTGATGAGTCGGAGATTCGCACGGAAACCGCGTTGACTGATTTCGGCCTCTTCCTGACGATGGAAGATGCGGACGTCGCCTCACCGACCAGCAGGACGTACTCGACCTTTACGTACACACCCGCACCATAGAAGTAAGCGATAAACTTAACGTGAAGGCGGAGCGTTTGCTCCGCCTTTCGTTTGCGTCACGGCACAATACATCAATGGCGCGATCCGATACACAGGTTGATCAAAAAGGACTGAAAGCAGGTAAAAATGTACTGATATCGCCTCAACTTTGTGAAAAATATGAACGGTACGCTTTTTGCTTTATTGGTTAATACGAATCCGCTTATATGTGTGAAGTAAGGCAGAGGAAGGAATCTGTCAGCAACACACCGACGGTACGAATAAGAAACAGAGGTGATAAACATGGCCGACCAGCAAGATAAGAAATTAAAAAACACGGGCGGAGCGAACGCGTCGCCGATGACTGAAACAAATATATCCAAAACCCCGAGCTCCGCTCCGAACACGTCGGCAACATCGACGACGGCGGGTGCTCCTGAAAACAACGAAACTTCAATGAACCGTACGCAGCCGTCAACGGGCGGCACGGCGACGGCAACTGCACGCAGTTTTTACGATCAGGCAAAAGAAACGGCCGGCCAAGCGTATGAAGTGGTGACGGACAAGGCCGCAACCAAACTCGATGAGCAAAAGTCGACGCTCACGAGCGGCCTCTCGACCGTTGCCGATTCGATCCGGCAAGCCGGTGACAAACTTGGCAGTCCGGAAAACAAGAGCGGCCTCACCGAGACGGCGGCAAAATACACTGATACGGCGGCGGAGAAGATCGAGCAGGCAGCCAATTATTTCGAACAGCGAGACGTCAAACAGATGGTTCGCGATGTCGAAAGTTACGCCAAGCGGAATCCCGCAATTTTCATAGGCGCGGCCTTTGCGGCGGGCATCCTGCTTTCGAGATTCCTCAAAGCGGGTACGCCGAATTACGTCGGCAATGACGGGGAAGGATTTCACCGCGGGTCGGGAGGTATGAGCGGCTCAGCCGGGATGAACAGCAACGTCCGTGACTTCGGCGGCAGCACGGAGCAAAAAGACAAACCGGACAGCACGGCGACCGGTGACACGGCAGCCAACCGAATATAGAAACGAGTTCAGGGGGAGACATGGCACAGGGAGTAGTAAAACAAGAACAAAGCCTCGGCGAACTCTTTTCGGAGCTCGCCGGCGAAACCGGAACGCTGGTCCGCCAGGAAATCGCGCTTGCACAGGTCGAGATAACCAAAAAGGCCTCAACCGTCGGGCTTAATGTGGCGTCGATCGCACTCGGTGGTGCTGTCGGGTATGCGGCCGTTCTCGCGATATTGGCGGGCATCATCATGGGCTTGGCTAATTTCATGCCGGCATGGATAGCGGCATTGATAGTCGGTGCGGTGGTCGCGGCTGTGGCGTATTTTATGGTTACTGCGGCTATAAACAAGCTGAAGAATACCGAACTGACACCGACTGAGACAGTCGACTCGATCAAGGAGGACGCAAAATGGCTGAAAAACCAGGTGAGTTAGTCGCCAAAGACAGTATCGACCCGATCGCGCGGACGGCCGGAGCGGAGGGCGATCCGTTCATGGACCGCTACAGCAGCGAGATCACGGATTCCGAAAAATTGGAATTAAGCGACCAGACAAGCGATCAACCCGAAGAGACCGAGCACATAAAGGCGCAAATCGAAGAGACGCGCAGTCAGTTGGGCGAAACGATCGATGCAATACAGGAACGTCTGAGCTTTGCGAACGTATCGGAACAGGTATCAGAACAGGTATCCAATGCGATCGAATCGGCAAAGGATTCGGCTTACAAAGCAACAATAGGAAAGGCGGTAGGATTTATGAAAAATTTAGGAAATGAGATTTCAGGAACGCAGGCGTTTAGAACGGTAAAGAGCAATCCGTTCCCGCTTGTATTGATCGGTCTCGGTGCCGGCTTGCTGGCATACCAGAGCTACGGCAGAAGCAAACGTCCGATCCGCGGACTTGGCAAATATAAAGGCGGAAGCTATAACACCGATTACACGGGCCGCAGCCTTGCAGGGCGCCAATCATCGGGCTCAGCCGCCGGCGACGAGTCGATCGCTTCGCGGACGTACGACAACGTAACTGACGCGGCAGGTTCGGCGTACTCGAGCGTTAGCGATGCGGCGGGCTCGGCATATTCGAGTGTTGCGGGCGCGGCCGGTTCGGCATACGATTCGGTTTCCGGAGCGGTCGGGAACGTCGCCTCGGGTGCAGGTGATGCGATGAATCGGGCATACCGCTCGGCCGGCGAACTCGGGTCGAAAGCACAGGAGCAGTACGAATATTATATAGAGGAAAATCCGCTCGCGGTCGGCGCGGTTGCGGCGGCACTCGGCGCAGCAGTCGGTTTTGCAATACCGTCGACACGCGTCGAAGGCCGGCTTATGGGTGAGACCCGTCAACAGTTGATGGACAAAGCTCAGAACGCGGCCGGGGATCTGATCGAGCAAACGAAACGTGTCGCGGGCGAAGCGGGCAAAACGATCAAGGACGAGGCGAGAGCTTTGACCCAATAGAATAGTCAACACGCAGACGCGCACCAGAAGTGCATCGAAAAAGCAGCCAAACGTTTAGCGTTTGGCTGCTTTTTTTATTGTGGAGGTGAAACGTTAGGTTCATTCCGCAAATAATTCGTTTAGACGCTCGATGACGGCGGCGCGATAAAGGGCGTCGATCTCGCCGATCTTTTTTACCAGTCTCGTTCTGTCCACCGTCCGGATCTGGTCGAGCACGACATGGCGTTCGCTGTTGAGAAATTCGACCGGAACTCTTGTCGGATACCTCACTTTGGTCGACGCAAGCGGCGCGATGATGACGGTGCCGAGATTGTGGTTCAGTTCGTCGGGCGAAATGATAACGCCCGGACGTGTGTTGCGGGCGTCCTTTGACGGAAGCGGGTCGAGGTTGACCAGAAAAACGTCGAACCGGTTTACCATTGCCACTCCTTTTTCTCGAACGCGGTGGCGGAGTTAGCTTCGTGCGGAAGGTCTTCGTCGGTTTCTTCGAGCGATCGGAATATCGCGTTCCATGTGCTCCGAGGTTTGCTGATGTTGCGGATGAGTATCCCGTCGGGCTGAACCTGGAGTTCGACCTCTCCGGAAATACCGCTCTCCTCGAGCATCATTTTTGGTATGCGGATGCCCTGTGAATTGCCGATCTGAATAATCTGGGCTTTCATAATTACATCGTAATTACGTTCGAAATGGCGGTCAAGTTTGTCGGAGAGAATTGATTTAGGCTAACGGGCAAGAAATGTCATAAGTTCCACTAAGCGAGAGTGTCCGAAATTCCGGTAGGAACGACCTATTTGTAGAAAACCAATGAAACTAAACGTCAAGCTCCGTAGGAGCGGCCTACTTGTAGATCGATGCAGGCCGCTCCTATGGAGCTTAATAACCATCGCAACGAGTTTCTACAAACAGTTCGCTCCTAGCGGAGCTGAGGAGAGAAAGAAAGACCGTTACGAGATAGAAAGACGTTACGAGATTTTCTCGGCGCCGTTCATATACCGCTGCAGAACTTCCGGTACCAGGATCGAACCGTCGGCCTGCTGGTAATTTTCCAGAACGGCGATCCAGGTTCGGCCGACGGCCAGGCCTGAGCCGTTCAGCGTGTGAACGAATTCGGGTTTGGCCCCGCCGGAACGTCGAAATCGCAGATTCATGCGTCTCGCCTGAAAGTCGTGACAATTCGAGCAGCTCGAGATCTCACGATAGGTCTTCTGACTCGGCAGCCACACCTCGATATCGTACGTCCTCGCTGCGCCGAAACCCATGTCGCCGGTCGACAACAAAACCGTCCGGTAAGGGAGGCCGAGTAGCTGCAGAATACGCTCGGCGTTCGCCGTCAGTTTCTCGTGTTCTTCCCGTGAATTTTCGGGCAGTGTCAGCTTTACGAGCTCGACCTTTTCGAACTGGTGCTGGCGGATAAGCCCGCGCGTGTCGCGGCCGTAGCTGCCGGCTTCGCTGCGAAAACACGCACTGTAGGCCGCAAAATATTTCGGCAGATCGGCGGCGTCGAGGATCTCGCCGGAATGATAATTCGTAACCGGCACCTCGGCGGTCGGTATCAAAGCAAGTCCGCGTTCGTCGGTCGTGTGAAAAAGGTCCGCCTCGAATTTTGGTAGCTGATTTGTCCCGAACAACGCCTGTCGGTTGACAAGATACGGCGGCATCGTTTCGGTGTAGCCGTGCTCGGCCGTATGGACGTCGAGCATAAAATTGACCAGTGCTCGTTCGAGCCGGGCGCCGGCGCCGTTCAAGATCGCGAAACGGGAACCGGCGATCTTGGTCGCGCGTTCGAGGTCGAGTATGCCGAGAGCTTCGCCGAGATCGACGTGGTCTTTCGGCTCGAAATCGAACTCGCGCGGCTCGCCCCATTTTCTGATCTCGACATTCGCCGCTTCGTCCGGGCCGACGGGCACGTCGTCGTCCTGCAGATTTGGCAGGTTGGCGAGCAGGTCGTTCATCTCGGCCTCGGCTTCGTCCCGCCGTTTTTCGAGCTCTGACTGCCTTTCCTTGAGTCCCGAGACCTCGGCTTTTTTCGCCTCTGCTTCGTCACGTTTTCCGGCCTGCATCAACGCTCCGATCTCTTTGCTCGACGCGTTCCGCTGCTGATTAATGCCGTCGGCCTCGCCGATAACGCGGCGGCGCTCGGTGTCGAGTTCGACAAATTTATCGAGAATGTCCGCGGGAAAATTGCGATCAGCCAAAGCTCCGCGCACCTTTTCCAGATTTTCCCTCACAAAATTGAGATCTAACATAAAAATTCGGAAGCAAGCGACTCTCTTGAGGCTAAGTATCAAAATAGCCAAAAAGGTTGTTTCACTGCTTCATTTCGCCTAAACTTACATTTTTGCCGGCTGTGAATTGTCCGCCTCCTGTTTGCGGAAGTGTGTTCGCTAAGGCAAGCAAAATCTAAATTTAACAGTCTTTATATGATTCAAAAAATTCGCAAAGCCGTTTTCCCGGCGGCCGGACTCGGCACACGCTTTCTGCCGGCGACAAAAGCCTCGCCGAAGGAAATGCTGCCGCTTGTCGATAAACCTCTCATTCAGTACTCCGTCGAAGAAGCTGTGGCGTCCGGGATCGAGTCGATCCTGATCATCACCGCCCGCGACAAAGCGGCGATCGAGGATCATTTTGATATATCGTTCGAGCTCGAACACATACTGCTGCAAAAAGGAAAACAGGAAATGTTCGAGATGGTCCGCGCCATCAGCGACATCGCGAAGATCTCGTATACCCGACAAAAGGAAGCTCTCGGGCTTGGGCACGCCATCTATCAGGCGAAGGATTTCGCCGGCGGCGAGCCGTTCGCGGCGCTTCTGGCGGATGACGTGGTCGATGCGGAAAAACCGGCGCTTCGGCAGATGATGGACGTTTACGAAAAATACGACGCGCCCGTGATCGCGACGATGCAGGTGGAGGGCGAGGCGATCTCGCGCTTTGGCGTGATCGATGCGGACGAGGTCGAGCCCGGCGTATTCAGGATCAAGGATATGGTTGAGAAACCGGCTTTCGCCGATGCTCCGTCCGATCTCGCGATAATCGGCCGCTATATTTTCACGCCCGACATTTTCGCCGCCATCGAAAAGACCGAACCCGGAGCCGGCGGCGAGATACAGATAACCGACGCGATGCGGCGGCTGCTGAAAGAACGGCCGTTCTACGCCGTCAAGCTCGACGGCACCCGCCACGACGCCGGCGACAAGCTCGGATTTCTGATCGCCACCGTCGAGTTTGCCCTCAAGCGCGACGATCTTGCCGACGACTTTCGATCGTATTTAAAAACCTTAGCGCTCTAGGTTGTCACTACGCGAAACGCGAAACGTCTAATCGTCCGGTTCATTGGTTTTCTTTCTCGTTTTTCTTTTTTTCTTTCTGGTTTTTCTTTTTTCGTGTATTTCGCGTATTTCGTGGATAAATTCTTTTCCTGATCGCTCTATCGGCGAACGACGCGAGATGGAAAGAATTTATCCACGGAACAAATCAAACAAATCAAATAGATCAAACAGATCAAATAGATCAGAAAAGTCGAAACGATGCGAATCGTGTCTAGGCATTCGCTGCGGGCAGGTGTTTGGGTGACTTCATTGTTAGAACGGTTTGAATGACGATCAAGGCCACGATATTAAACAACAGCACGAACATTCCGGACCGCAGGCTGGCGAAATGGCTGGAAACGAAGCCGATCGTGTACGTGACGGCCGCTCCGCCGAGAGTTCCGCAGATAAAGAGCGGTGTTGCCCGACGCATCGCTTCGCTGCCGAATATGCGGTAGAAACGCGAAACGTTGGTGGGAAAGACCGATGACGTTCCGAGCCCGGCGATCGACGAGCCGATCCCGAGAGTTGTGATGTCAGTTGCAGTGATCGCGAGAGCCATTCCGATCAGGATCGTGACGAGGCTCGCGAGCAGCATTTTGTTTTCGTCGAGAAAACGGAAAAACATCGGTGCTATCGCCCGGCCGATCACGAAGCACAAAAAGAAAAGAAATGTCGGCGAGAAAATGCCGACGTGCTCCGAGCCCTCGAGGCGAGCCGCATATGTCGTGAGCCAGCCTCCCATTCCGCTCTCAAATCCCACGTGAATAAAATTGAACGCCGCGATCGCCCAGGCAACCGAGGTCGTCCAGATCGGCACGTCGGGAAGTTCCGTCTCGGGTGTTGATCCGATCGCGGCCTCGGCGGCGGGCCGCTTGAACACGAAAACGAAGACCGCCAACAGCAGAAGCGCCGCCGAAACGACCGCCGTAGTCAGGTTAATTCGGGTCTCGCCGGCGGTCAGGTCGACGAACGGCTTACAGACGATCGCCCCGACGCCCCAGAAAAAGTTAAGAACGCTGAGCGCGGGCGCGGAGCGTGCGGGATTAAGCTCCAGAACGATCAGGTTGATCGACGGCAGCGTCATACCGATACCGATTCCGTTCAAAAGGAACGCCGGCAGCACGAGGCCGTACGAGTCCGCGTTCATGGCGAAAATGCCGACGGCCATCATCGCTCCGCCCAGCCATGCGGAATCGATGAGCCGGCCCCGATGCCCGAACCAGCCGCTGATAAATGTGCCCAACAGCGAGCCCGCAAACTGCGCCTGGAAAAAATAGCTTAAATGCAGGTCATCGAGCGAAAAACGACGGCCTAGAATAGGCAGGACCTGTCCGATGAGAACAGCCGCGATACCCGATAAAAAAAACAGCACATGAAATGCCGTCGTGAGGTAAGAAGATTTGCCGGCCGCCGATCGCATCGACCGCTATTGTGACAACTTCGGCGGAAAAGACAAACCGTCCGATAAACCGTCTCGAAGATAGATTAAACGTCGTATGTTAGGTAAAATCGAGAATACTTTTCGACCGGTGAAAACGACCAAAGATGCCGCTTGCAACAATAGATGAGGCCGTCGAGGAAATTCGGCACGGCCGGATGATAATCATCGTCGACGATGAAGATCGCGAGAACGAGGGCGACCTCGTCTGCGCGGCCGAACTCGTGACGCCCGAGATCATCAGTTTTATGGCGATCCACGGCCGCGGCTTGATCTGCCTTCCGCTGACCGAGGACCGCTGCGACGAGCTGCAGCTTCACCCTCAGACGGTCGACAATACGTCGAGCATGGGCACGGCATTCACCATATCGATCGAGGCCCGCGAGGGCGTGACGACCGGCATTTCGGCTGCGGACCGGGCCCGAACGATCTTGACGGCGGTCGATCCGGCCACGAAACCGTCGGACCTTGCCCGTCCGGGGCACGTCTTTCCGCTCAGGGCAAAACGCGGCGGCGTGCTTGTGCGTGTCGGGCAGACCGAGGCGAGTGTCGATATCGCCCGCATCGCCGGCCTTGCTCCGGCGGCTGTCATCTGCGAGATCATGAACGACGACGGCACAATGTCGCGGATGCCGGAACTCGAAGTTTTCGCCGGGAAACACGGCCTGAAGATCATCTCGGTCGCCGACCTCGTCCGGTATCGCGTCGAAAAGGAGATGCTCGTGCGGCCTATCCTCGAGACCGACCTGCCGACCGAATACGGAGTTTTTCGCACGATCGTCTACGAGAACGAGATGAACGGCGAGACGCATCTGGCGATGACGATGGGTGATGTTTCCGATGCAACCGAACCGGTGCTCGTTCGCGTCCAAACGGAGAATGTCACTTTTGCGATGTTCGGCTCGACGCTTGGCGAAGCGTCCCGGGCGATGCAAGCCTCTCTCCGAAAGATCTCCGAAGAAAAACGCGGCGTTGTGCTTTATTTGCGACAGCGTGAAAATAACCTCGACCTGGTCAACCAGCTCAAAACTTACGCGTTGATGCAGGAAAAAAATATTGATTTTCAGACCGCAAAACGTGAAACTGGATATGGAAAACTTCACGATTACGGTATCGGTGCGCAGATATTAAAGGATCTGGGCGTTAAGAAAATTCGGCTGCTGTCGAATCATCCCCCCAAAATTAACGCGCTCGAAGCATTCGATCTCGAGATCATCGAAACGGTAAATCTTTAAATACGATTGGGTCCGATCAGGAACTAATGCCGGAAGAAAACGAACAAAGGGAAGAAAACGAGGCGATTCGGCCGCCTGAAGAAGATCAGCAAATACCGGCGCAGCGGCGCCGATATTTTACGCGCCGAAATGTCGGCGTTACGGCCGGTGCGATCGCCGTATTGCTGATACTGGGAACGATCCTGACTGTCGTTTTTTACCGGTACGGTGTTTTCGACAATTATGTAAAGACGCAATTCGTCGCAAAGATGGCGGATATCGGCATCGTTTTTGAAGCCGATGTTTTCCGCGTCACCGTCTCCCCGCTCCAACTCGAACTCAAGAACGCCACTTTCAACGACAAGCTCACCGGCGAAAAGCTCTTTTACATTCGTGACGCACAGTTGGGTTTAACGGTGCAGGACCTTTATGCGTGGCAGCTCAGCCGTGACATAAATGTCGATTCGACGAACATCAACGGGGCGGAAGTTTGGGTAAAGTTCGACGAGAACGGCAGGTCCAACTTCTCAAATCTAAAGTTCGTCGAGGAAGAGGGCGGCACCCGAGTCAATTTTAAGTACGGCTCGGTCAATTTCGCGCTTCATGACAGCATCGTGCATTTCGGCGACGTTTCGCGAAAGATCACGGCGGACGCAAAGAACGTCCAATTCTTTCTCGAACCGGAAGATCTGACTGTGCCGGATGAGCAGAAACGCTACAAATTCGATCTCACGACGACCGATTCCAATTTCGTTTACGACGAGCATCCGCTCGAACAGATAGACATCCGAGCCCGCGGCGTCGCCGATCGCAACGGAGCGGAGATCGCCGAACTCAAGATCGACACGCCGATCGGAACGTCGCGTTTGAGCGGCACGCTTACCGATTGGGCTGCGGTAAAGTACGATCTCGATATCGAATCGACGGTCGATCTCACTCAAACGTCAAATATTTTCCCGCTCGGGACTTCGATTCGAGGTGTGGGCAATTTTAAGGGCAAGGTTTCAGGCCAGGGCGAGAACTACCGTGTCGACGGCAAAATCGATTCGGAATCTCTCGCGGCAGAAGGAATTTATCTTAAGGCTTTGAACGTCGCCGCGACGGTTGAGGGCACCAACTCAAACTACGAAGCCAACGGCAAGGCTGTTGCCGAGTTGCTGACGTTCGAAGATTTTCGCATCGATTTTCCGCGAATTGCGGGTAATGTGCGCGGCTCCGGGACCGACTTCCGTTGGGTCGGCGAGTTGCAGGCCGCGGCGGCGAAATCGAAATCACTGTCGCTCGGCGGCCTTTTCCTTTCGGACGCCGTTGCCGAGTACAAGGATCAGCAATTGACTGCCGCTGCCGGAAGCGCAAAGGCACAGAAATTCGCGATCGGCGACGCTGATTTTGAACAACTGTCCGCACGCAATCTTGCATTTTCGCGGAACAACGGTGTCACGAACCTCTCCGCTCCAAACGCGACCATCGCACAACTAAAGACCAAGGACTTTCAGTTAAACGGAGTAACGGGCCGAAATCTGCGTGTCAAAGACGCCGGCCCGCGTACTGACATAGGCGTTGACGGCGTAACTTCGGCGTCGGCGAATATAAAAGGTTCAAATCTCAGCAACGTCCGTGCCGATTCGTTTAGCATGACGGACTATCCGGCGTCGGACGACATTGTCCTGAAGAACGTGCGTGCCGGCCGTGTCGATGCAAACGGCGTAGCGATAACAGATGCGAATGCCGGGACACTCAATATTCGCGACACGCCGGCCGAGACAGTCATCTACACCGACCGGCTGCGGGTAGCCAGCGTCGATTCCGAGTCGGCGACGATCGGCAGCCTGAACATCGGTGGCGTCCGCCTTACGATACGGCAGGGAACTGTACAAGGCCGGTCGGACGACATCGACGCCGGCACGGTCGCACTCAAAGGCGGAATAGTTCAGGGCGGCGGCCAACTGGAAGGCGTCAAGCTTGCTAAACCAGTGTTCGTGCTCGAGCCGTCGGGCAGATATCGCGTTACGGCCGATATGAGTCTCGGCAGCGGCGTCGTCGGCAAGATACCGCTCGGCTCCGCACAGGCCGCAGTGACGGTGACGAACGACCGGGCGGAACTCAACAATCTAACCGCCGCGGTAATGGACGGGCAACTCGACGGAAGTGCGACCATCGCGTTCAACCGGCGGGCGACGTCGAACATCAACGCGAATTTTACGAACCTCGACCTCTCGAAAATCGCCGCGATTCAGGGCGGCCGCGTTATTCCGTTCGAAGGGCAGACGAGCGGAAACGCGAATCTCACATTTGCCGGCACCGATTTCAAGTCAGCCAGCGGAAACATCAACGCCGATATCACGGCGAACGCGGGCGATGCCAATAGCGGCCTTGTCCCCGTCAACGGCCGCGTCCAGTTAACGGCGGTCAACGGTCTGTTCAACGTGGACCTGGCAAATTTGAAATCGCCGATGAGCGAGCTGTCCGCAACGGGCAAGTTTGACCTTCGCGGTTCTGATTCGAATCTGAACATCGCGTTGAATTCGACCGATGCCGCAGAGATCGAACGCTTTGTCCGCATTTTGGGAATATCGCCGACGCTGCAGCAGCAGATGGACGACATGAGCGTCCAGCTTGCCGGGAACTTCAAATTTAACGGAGATCTGGCTGGCAACTTTGCCGATCCGACAATAAACGGCAGCGCGTCACTCGATTCGCTTTCGCTTCGCGGGCGCGAGCTCGGGTCGGTGGCGGCAGACGTCGCGGTGTCGCCTGCCGGTGTCGAATTGAAGAATGGAAAGCTCATCGAGCGTGACGGCGGCGATATCGCGTTTTATCTGAATGTGCCGTCGGGCGGGACGAACAACGTCGAAGTCCGCGCGGACCTGACCAACGTTGACGCGGCGAATCTGATCGCGGCGCTGCCGATCGAAAATTACCTGCCGCAGGGAATACGCGATTTCAACGCACAGACCTCCGGCAAGGTAAACATCACGGGTTTGCCGAACAACGCCAGCGGATCGATCGACCTGTCGTCCGCGAGCGGATCGGTCGCGGGCCAGAATTTCGATGCCTTCCAGACGCGGGCTGTCTTCCAGGGCACGCTCGTGAATCTGGAAAACCTGGAATTGCGAACGGCCGACGGTTTCGTCAAGGCCAACGGCACGTACGACCGGGCTTCCACCGAATTCGATCTCAATGTCGAAGGCAAAGGCGTCCAGCTTACCGCGGTCCGAAATCTTTTCCCGAACAACACGTCTGTCCCGACGTTCGGCGGCATCACTGATTTTACTGCCAAGGCGACCGGGCAATCTAACCGCACGTCGAGCTTTAACGTCAATTTCAGCGGAACCGCCCGCGACGTGGTGGTCAACGGCAACACTTTCGGCGAGGTCGGATTTAAGGGCAACACGGCGAATCAGGTACTCAACGCCGATCTTACGGCCGTGCTCGAAGGCCGTCCGCAGACGATAACGGCATCTGTCAATTTTGGTAACGACGACATGCCGTTCCGCGTCGAGACCGAGTTTAACCAGACGCCGATCGGCCCGTTCGTCGCGTTGTTCCCGCAACTGCAGGGCATCTCGATCACGGGCACGGGAACCGGCCGCGTCGAGTTCGGCGGCAATCTCGGCAGCCGCGACGCAAACGGCAACAGCGTTATCTCGACGGACGCTCTGGTGGGCTCAGCCCGCTTCAGCCAGCTAGCGCTTCAGATACAGGACACGCCGCTTGTGGCGACGGAACCGGTCGTTATCACGTTCAATCCGCGGGAGATCAATTTTGAATCAGCTCGATTCGCCGGCGGCGGCTCGAACGTCGTTATCGCCGGTACAAAGGCCTTGTCCGACGACGGAGTGAACAACTTGTCAGTCGACGGCCGCCTGAACCTCAGTCTCTTGAACGCGTTTCCGTCGATCGGCGCCAGCGACATGTTCTTCGGCGGATTTGCGACTGTCGCGGTCCGGTTCGCCGGCCCGAACAAAACGGCAATGGTGAACGGCACGGCAAATCTCGAGAACGCGTCGGCCGCGTCGTTCGTCGGTGCCAGCCGGATCACGCTCGACAGGCTGCAGGGCCGCATTCTGTTTTCATCCGATCAGGCGCAGATCGATCAACTGACCGGTTATCTCGGCGGCGGAAAATTCGTTGCCAGCGGCGGCGCACTTTTCGGTACCGGCCTGAGCATCGATTCGTACCGGATCGGGCTCACGGGTACGAACATCACGGTGCCGTTCCCTGAAGATTTCATAACTACCGGCGATGCGAAACTTGAGATATCGGGCCGCCGCATCAGGAACGAGCTGACCAGCCTGGTTGCCGGCAGCATAATCGCACGCCGCAGCCTGTATACGCAGGACATTGACCTTGCAAATATTGTCGGAGCACGCCACGAAGCCTCGATCTCTTCGGGGTCGTCTTCCGGATTCACGACGCGGTTCGATCTGACGATCGAGGGCCGCGATGCGCTAGTCATTCGAAACAATGTCGCGGACCTTACCGCTTCGGCATCGCTGCGAGTGACGGGAACTACGGACAATCCGCAGATATCGGGACGCATTACGGCGAATAGCGGGACGGTATTTTTCCGAAAGGACCGCTACGACGTACAGCGCGGCGTTCTGGAATTTCCGCCCGACACCGCGATCGAGCCGATCATCACGCTGCAGGCCGAGTCCGAGATAGGCGGTTATCAGGTATTTGTAAATCTCTCGGGCCCGCTCACCGATACAGAGCAGTTGAACGCCACCGTCCGCTCGAGTCCGGCCCTGCCGCAGGCTGACGTTATTTCGCTGATAACGACGGGAAATCTGTCGAACACGGAATCCGGCATCCCGGTCCTGGCGCAAACGGGGATTAACACGGCGGCCGAGATACTGACCGACACTATCATCAACAACCCGGCCCGCAAGGCGACGGACAAACTTTTTGGGTTGAACGTTTTTGAGATCGACCCGATCATTTCGGGACAGCGGCTCAATCCGTCGGCGAGGCTGACGGTCGGCCGCCAGATCAATAACAATCTGCGTGTAACATATTCGACAAATCTATCGCAGGATCAAAACCAGATAGTTGCGCTGGAATATCGGGTATCGAACAAACTCTCGTTCGTCGCTCAATATGAACAGCGTTCGCTCACAAACGTGACGCGAAACCGCGACAATTTTAGTGTTGAAGTAAGGTTTAGGCGAAGGTTCTAGAGCCGCACGGGCTGACGGAACTTTTCGCGAAAAGAATGAATTTCGGCAAGTGGGTAAAAATCAATGACGGCAGGGATGCGCCTCTGTTGAAAGCGTGGAACAAAAGCGTGCTGCCGCGCCTGGTTTTTGCGTACGCGCTTGTTCTTACTTTGTCGTTTTCGGTGTCGGCGCAGCTAGTGAATTACGAGAATCGCAAAATCTCGGACGTCATTATCGCATTTGAAGGTGCCGACCGTGACATCACGGCCGGCGACGAGTTTCGACGGCTGGCAATTGAAGAACTCGGCAATACTTATTCGACGGTGAAGGTGCGGAATGCGATCGACAGGCTTTACCGCACGAACGAGATCGCAACGATCGCGGTCGAAGCTGAAAATGCGCCTGCCGACAGCGTGGTGCTTCGTTTCCTCATCAAGCGAAAGACACACGCAAAGCGCGTGTCCATCAACATCGTCCCTGAGGACAACGAGGACGTCACCGAACAGGAACTGCTCCTCAAACTGAACCTACTCGATCCGGGCACGGCCGTCACGGAACAAACGCTGAAGTACAATGCGGACCTCATCCTCGAATACCTGCGCGACCGCGGATTTTTCAAGGCAGAGGTCAAATACGCGCAAACCAATCTGCAGACCGCCAACGAGGTCAGTGTGACTTTCACCGTTATACCGAACGCTCAGGCGACGGTCGAGAACTTTAAGATCGCGGTCGAGGGTTTTGACACCGCGTTGCTGCAAAAGGATTTAAAACTTGAGCCCCGCGAACCATTTTCCCGCGAAGTGCTGGCTGCCGATGTCGAACGAATAAAAGACGCGCTTCGAAAGGAAAACTACCTCGCTCCCGAGTTGGACGAACCGCGGGTCGTTTACGACAACGAGACCAACAAGATCAACATCGAGTTCACCGGAAAAAAGGGACCGCTGGTCGAGGTCACCGTTGAGGCAGAACGCGACAAGATCGGTGAGGGAACACAGGATCGCCTGCTGCCGCTGAAACGCGAGGGCACACTCGATTATGCGGCGATAATCGAGGGCGAACGCAAGCTCGAAAATCATTACCAGGAACAGGGCTATTTCTTTGTCGACGTCGTTCCCGTGTGCGCCGTCGAGCCGCCGTTCGCCGAGGGCGACGCCTCCGTGATCAAGAACGAAACCGAGTTTTTATGCTCGGCGCTCAACAGTGCCGATCTCACGAGCAAGAGCGTCAAGGTCGTATACAAGGTCAACCTCAACCGACAGTTAAAGCTCGTCGACATTCGACTTCAGGGAACCGATCAGTTCACGATCGACGACATCAAGACCGTACTCGATTCGCAAGAGGCGACCTTGCTCGGCTCTTACATCTCACTTTTTGGTTACGGACGCGGCTATACGAGCGCTCGACTGCTCGAGCAGGACGCGTCGACGATACGCTCGCTGCTGCGCGAACTCGGCTATCGCGACGCGACCGTACGCGTCAACCAGGGCGTAACGCCCGCAGGCGATAATCTGATCATCACTTTCGTGGTAGAACAGGGCCCGCCAACGATAGTCTCGGGTGTCGATATAACCGGAAACTCTGCGTTCAGCGATGATGTGCTGATGGCCCAGATACCTGAACTGACGGGAAGGAATTATTCGCGTGCCCGTGCCCGTACGGCTCAGCGAAAGCTTGCGGCATTTTATTCCAACGCGGGCTACTACGATGCAGTCGTCGACTTTTCGACTGACGAACGGACGGAAGACCCGGCGACGAAGAACAAACTTTTCAATCTCGTTTTTAACGTCCGTACCGAGGGAAAACCCGTGTATATCGACCGCGTCCTGGTGACCGGAAACGAAAAAACGAAATCCTCGGCCATCTTACGGGCCGTAACACTGCAGCCGAACGAACTGCTCAAAGCTACCGACGTTTACACAAGCGAGCAGAATTTATTCGGCACCGACGCGTTCCAAAAGGTCGAGATAAAACCAAAACCCGCGGGTTTCCGCCCCGACGGCAGCCCGATCCGCGATGTGATCGTGAACGTCGAAGAACAGGCTCCGAGAATTCTGTCATACGGCGCCGGTTACTCGACCGATCTTGGACCGAACGCGTTTGTGGATATCAGGCACCTAAATTTGTTCGGCCGACTCTGGCAGGGCGGCGCCCGCATCAGAGCAAGCCGTCTGCAGCAGCTCGTACAGATCGATTATCTCAACCCGCGGTTCATGCGCGACGGCGAAAAGCGATTCGCGCCGCTGACGATCTCGGCACAGTACCAGCGCGATTCGACGGTGACGCGGTTTTTCCGTTCCGCATTCGACAAAGGTACGTTCGGGATCGTTCAACGCGTCGATGAGAACGGTAATCCGATCGACACGTTCGGCGCCAACACCGGCAGCCCGACTCTCAACCGCCTGACGCTTACGGCGGAAACCAATCGGACGATCAGCCTCCGCAACCGCAGCATTTTGTTTTTCAGATACCGGTACGAGGACGTGCGGATCTACAATATCGAAAGCTTGCTCATCAAGGACCTGCTATTACCCGACTCGAGAATTCGAATTTCGGGATTCGGCGCGACCTTCGTTCGTGACACCAGAAAACGATGCGGGATCCAATACACGATCCTTGAGATCATCGCCCGGGGCGAACCCGGCGAGCCATGCAAATACAGCGCCGGCGACCCGACGAACGGCGATTACTTTACGGCCGAATATAACTTTTCGCTGCCGGCGCTCGGCGCGAATATCGGATTTCAGAAGTTCCAGGCTTCGTACAATTACTATTACACTTTCCCGAAATTGAAGAACACGACGATCGCGGCACGCGGCGTTCTCGGGCTTGCGACCGTATTTAATAACGGCAACCGTTTCTCGCCGACCGATTTTCCGGGTCTCGATGGAATATTGCCGATCAGCGAGCGTTTCTTCGCGGGCGGAGCGAACACGTTGCGCGGCTTCGATTTCGAATCGGCCGGGCCGCGTGTGGTCGTCGTTCCGCAAGGAATTTTCCGCGACAGCAGCCGAAACCCGAAGTTTCTCGATCCGTTCACCGTACCATTCGGCGGCAATGCACTCGCGGTGGTCAACGTCGAGGCGCGAATACCGCTTTCAACCTGGGTCCGGGCCGTTCCGTTCTATGACGGCGGCAACGTGTTCCGAAGCGTGAGCGACATTTTCAAGGCACCGGCCGTCCCCGCTGGCGATGTCTTTCGTCAAAACTTGCGTGCCACCTGGTCGCATACGGTCGGTTTGGGCCTTAGGTTGAAAACACCGATCGGCGGCGAGTTCGGCATCGATTACGGATACCTTCTGAATCCGCCCCAGTTTCTGATACCGCAGGTCAGCGGGCCGAACGCGATCTATCGGCTGAATCAAAGCCAGGTGCACTTCCGGTTCTCGCAGGCGTTCTAAAGTAATAGCCGTTTACGGTTTTCGGGCCTCGGAAGAAATGTCTTTTGAACATTTCCTCCGAGGCCCGAATGCCGGAACGGACTCACCTTTTCCGTTCCAACCTTAATTCACCGCCGACGACACTATGTGGCTTTCGTCCAGTTCGACGATGAGCGAGTCATCTGCAGCGATGACCCGCACGTGCCGGTCTGAGATAACGCATGCTGCCACTTTTTCCGACGGTGTCGTTCGCCTCGACTCGCTGCCGGCTTCCGTCTCTGTTTCGGCCCATTTAGCAAGGTCGGAACGCTGCTTGTGCACTGCCTTGGTCAGGTACATCGCCTTATCCGCAGCGATCAGGACCTGATCAAAGCTTTCGCCGTGGTTCGGGTAGCAGGCAGAACCGACGCTGACGCCGACGCGGGCCGTTTCCTCACCGACCGCCAGGGCGAACCCCTTGACCGCAGCTTCGATGCGGCGGCACAATTCGAGCACGCCGTGGCTGTCGGTGTCGGGAACGATCGCTACAAACTCGTCGCCCGCATAGCGTGCCAAAAGGTCGTAATCACGAAGTTCGGCCCGGATGATCGCCGAAATGTCCTTGAGCATCCGGTCGCCGATCTTATGGCCGTACGTGTCGTTCACGGCCTTAAAACCGTCGAGGTCGAGCATCAGAACCTGAAACGAGTCATTGTTGCGGCTGGCACGCTTTACCTCTTTTTCGAAATGCATTTGGAGGCTCCGTGCGTTCGGAAGACCGGTCATCGGGTCGGTCAACGCATGAGTCTTTGCCTGTGCATGCTGAAGCGACTTCGATATTGCGTCGGCGGCCATTCTGGACACGGTTTCGATCAGCCGCATGTGCTCGTCTTCGTATTTCGCCATCGAGTCTGAATAAAGCGAGATCGCCCCGATCAGGCGTTCCTCAGCGATAAGCGGCAGCGAGGCCATCGCAATGTACTCGTGGCCGATCTCGGTATGGGCAAGCGTGAAATCCAAGGCCGGGTCGACGCTGTTGATCGCCTTACGTTGTTTCAGTGCGTATCCGGTCGCTCCCTCGCCAAGTTCGACACGATTATTCTTGAGCAACTCGCTGTGGCGTCCGACCGTATGGACCGCGGTCGCATACTCGCCGCCGGGCTCCATTAGATAGACAAGGCACGTGTCGAATGGCACAAAGTCCTCGATCTTCTCGCTGAAAAGGGAAAGCGTTTCGCTAACGTCGAGCGCAGAGCTGAAATCTTTTGCGAGCGAATAGAGCGTGAACACCTCGCGGTTCGCACTCTGGATCTGTTCGACGTAGCTCATCACCGCGTGATCTTCGCGTGTGAGATTGGCACGCTCGAGCTGGTCACATTCGAGCTCGTACGACAGGCCGTTCGAGGCTATCTCGTCTTCGAAGCTCTTAAGGTTTCGCAAAAAAACGTCGACAAGCTGTGGGTCGAACTGTGTTCCCGAACGTGCGCGGAGGAAATTACAGGCCTCGTCACGCGGTACCGCGGCCCGGTACGGTCTGGCGCCCCGGAGTGTATCGAATGCGTCGGCGACAGCCAAAATACGGGCCGTCAGCGGAATGTTGTTCCCGTTTAGTTTTTCCGGATATCCGCTGCCGTCCCAGGCTTCATGATGGTATTTCACTGTCGGGACGACCGGGTTTTTGAATCCGATATTCTTTAGGATCGATTCGCCGACGCACGAGTGGATCTTGGCTTTCTCCATTTCGGCTCGCGTCAGCTTTCCCGGTTTATTCAGGATATGGTCCGGCACGGCGAGCTTGCCGATGTCGTGAAGTAGGGCTCCGGTCTGAAGGGCGTCGATCTCGCCATTGCTCAGCCCGAGAAGTCTCCCGAGGCCGACCGCATAGATCTGAGTTCGCCTGACGTGACCGATGCCGACCTGGTCGCGGGCGTCGATCGCCGTGGCCAAGGCCTCCACCGTCGCCAGATGCAGGCGGCTGGCTTCCATGATCTCTTTGGTCTTTTGGTCGAGCCGCCGCAGATGTATCTTGTATGCAAGTTTGCCCATTAGCGCAAACGGGATCAAAACCAACCCGAACTCAATTCCGAAGTGATTAAAGACGAGAAAAAGCACGATCGTCGCGCCCAGTGTGATAGCGGCCGCGGCGAGCGGCGCACGAAGATCCAACTTAGCTGAATTTAAAGTATTGCGTGCGGCCTCTGCCTTCGCGAAAAGATAATCTACGAGCGTATTCGCGGCGTAATAGGCACATGCCATTACGATCGTCGCGAAAATGACATCGGTCGGCACGAGGACCTTCGCAGTCCCCAAAGCCGCTTCGGGCGTCTTGAAGTACGTCGATACCAGGTAAAAGAAGATCCCGGCAACAAATACGCAAACAGCATCTGAAGCGATCTGCCTCAGCCATTTTCGCCGGTCGCCGGTCTGCAGTCCGATCGCCGCGATCGCCGACGCTGTACCGAGAATGACTCCGCCAGGGACACCGATCCAAATAATTCCCCAAAAGGCGAGCAGCGTTTTCGGGCGAAAAGTAGAGTTGGTTAATGGAATCTCGACCTCGCACCTGCTGACGAGCGACGCGAAAATAATGGACACGCCGAGAGTGACGAGCTGCGCAAATGAAAACGTCGAAAGCTCGAAGATCGAAAAGCTCAAGGCCACCACGGCGAGGCCTGCCGTCATCCAACAGATAACGCTGGCGGCGATATCGCTTTCAATTGTGGATGGCGTTTTCATTTCTATTCGTGCGGATGGTCAAAAGCAGCGATTTTGGTAAAGCTGTGGTCACGGCGTCATGGCCGTCGGGATAGGACTATACAAAAGACGTGCCAGAAACTAATATGGTTCTGTACCCGAAAAGACCGTCAAAAAGCAGACTGTTATAAAGCGATTGCGCATTTTCAATCATTTTGACATTGCATGATGACCGAACCCGTTCACTCTGACCCACCGACCGCATTAAGCCATTTTCGCGGCACCCATATCGCCGTGCTGTCGAGAATAAAAGCTTTGTTTTTCGTCGTCGTTCTAACGATCATTGCCGGCACTCCAGCGGTCGCACAGGACGAATCCGACAAGATTTTCAAGGTCGATACTGATCTCGCGGTGTTCGAAGTGACTGTGAGGGACAAGAATGGAAAGCCGATGCGCGGGCTTACGGCGTCCGATTTTCGGGTGATGGAAGACGGCATCGAACGCCCGATCGATTTTTTCCAACCCATCAGAAAGGCGGACCAGCTCAGGCCGCTGTCGGTTGTTTTTGCTTTGGACGTTTCGGGCAGCATGACGAGCGAGGAACTGCAGCGGGTGAAGAATGCGATGCAGTTGTTTATCGACCGGCTTGCGGATTATGATTCGTATTTTTCGATAGTAACGTTCGCGATGGACGTAAAGACCGTTCAGCAATTCACAAACCGCCCGGACAAGCTGAAAAACGCGTTCACAAAACTCGACCGCGATCAGGACGGGCTCTCGACCCATGCTTATGACGCGGTGGACGCGAGCATCAGGCTGTTGCAGAAGAATGCGCCGAAGGTGATACGGCAGCGTTTCCCGAAGCGGGCAGTCGTGGTTATTTCAGACGGATTTCCGGTCGGCGACATCGTCTCACCCGAAACCGTGATCGAGCGTGCGAACGAGAGCGAGTCGAGTGTTTATTCGGTGATCCTGCCGTCGTTCTCGAACGTGCTTGGCAACAAAAGGCCGGTGATCACGCCGTTCGAGGCAAGCGGCGTGATAGAAAGGACCGGCGGTCGAAGTTTCTACGCCACCGACAAGAATTTCGAAATGCTGTTCGGTGATCTCGCAGACGAGATCACCGGATCATACGCGGTTGCGTTCTATCCCAAGGACGAAAGCCCGGGCGAGGGTCAAAATCGAAACGTGAGGATCGAATCGATCAAAGGGTTTCAGATAAAGCAGAACCGCACTACCTACAAGATCGGCCGCTGAATGATCGCGCCGCGCCTCGGAGAACCCGATCATATTAGTCGACTGACCCGCAACTAGTAATCAAAAGCCTCCATATCTTCTTCTTCCAGATCGCTTACTTCCTTTTCGTCGGCAACATCCAATTCGATCGGATCGAGGCCGACAATAACCAGGCTCGTTCCACATTCGTCGCACGAGACGCGATCACCTTGTTCTGAATCGGAATCGACATAAACTTCTTCGTCGCATTCGGGGCAAACTGATGTTGGCATTTTCTTTTCTCCGAAAATCTACTAAATTAAATTAAAACAACCGTCACCGCTGATAACTTTTGTACTTACAAATCTAACTTGTGGGACAAGCGGTTGCAAGACTTTCCGTTCAAAAGTTACATATTTGGTTTCGGCCCGCGTTGTTGAAGATCTTGTGCGATGAAATTTCCTTTCAATGTGTTCGAGAATGCTGAATTCGACGTACTGGGCTTCGGTACGAACGCGGTCGATTTTCTGATCCAGGTGCCGGAATATCCGGCGTTCAACTCAAAAGTCGAGCTGACCGATTACGTACAGGCGGCCGGCGGCGAGGTCGCGACGACCGTGGTCGGGCTGCAGCGGCTGGGATTAAAGACGGCGTATGCCGGACGTTTCGGCACTGACCAAGCCGGCGATTTCGGCATGTTGTCGCTCAAAGAAGAGGGCGTCGACACCTCGTATGCAGAGCAGGTTCCCGGCGCTAATACTCAGATCGCGTTCATCATTGTCGATATCCGCAGCGGTGAACGGACCGTGATCTGGCAGCGTGACAAAAAGCTAGCGTACTCGGAAGCGGAAGCGCCGGTCGACGCGGTAAACCGCGCAAAGATCATACATTTTACGCCGCACGACGCGGCCGCGTGTCGCCGAATGGCTTTACTTGCCCGCGAGGCGGGCGTGCTGGTTTCCCTCGATATCGACAACTTCTTTGATGGAACTGTGGATTTGCTGCCGCTCGTCGATGTTTTGATCGCGTCGGCCGAGTTCCCGAAAAAGCTGCTCGGCATTGATGACAGCCGATCAGCGCTGCGCGAGCTGAAAAAGCGTTACGGCTGCGGGATCGTTGGTGTGACGCTGGGCGAATCTGGTTCACTGCTTTTGTGTGGCGACACGTTTGTGGAGACGCCTGGTTTTGCCGTTCCCGGCGGATGCCGCGACACGACCGGCGCCGGTGACGCCTTTCGCGTCGGGCTGCTTTACGGACTTCTGCGGGGTGAATCGGTGGAAGAAAGTGCTCGATTGGCGAATGCGGTCGCCGCGCTGAAATGCCGCCAGGTCGGTGCCCGGACGGCATTGCCGGACGAATCCGAACTCAGATCGCTGTTGAAATAATCGTAGACTTCGCCGCCGCCAATATATTATGATTCTTACGGCGGTTCTCTGACCGCCTCTCACCTGACAGTCATCCTCGTTCGATTTCCCGCAACTAGTTCCGCAATGGACTCCAAGCTAGGTTTAATAATTCAGCTCAACGGCGTGTTTTTGATCACGGTTCTCTCGCTGCTTCTTCGTCGTTCGCTAAAGCTCACGGCCCTCAAGTATTGGACCGTCGCGTGGCTATGCCTTTCGTTCGCGCTGATCTCGCTGCGTCTTGCGTTCAGCTACGAGCAGCTCGAGACGCTTTTATTTTCGTACTACTTTTTGGGACAGTATCTGTTCGGTTTTATGGTGGTCGCCGGCTGCCGCAGCCTCGACGGCGATTACGAACTCCGATCAAGATCAGAACTGTATTTTGCGCCGTTTTTGGTGCTCGCGATCGCGCTGCCGCAATTCGCGACAGATTTCAACGACGTTTTCGGCATTCACACACTTGTGCTTGCGGGATTTTTCGCCGCTGCATTCGTGCACTTGGGCAGGTCAAAGATGCGCAGCTTTGGCTGGCGCGTAATGCACGTAGCTCTGGCGTGCCTCGCACTGAACTCGGTGCTTTACACGCTGGCATTCGCGTCCAGATATCTTTCGGACACGTTCGCGGAGCTGCTTGCCTTTAATTCGTTGGTCGACCTCGTGCTCCAGACGACCTTGGGCTTTGGAATGGTCATCGTGCTGCTCGAAAAGGTCCTGTCGGAATCGAGGACAGCGAACGAACGGCTGCAGATCGCGCACGAACGCCTCGAAAAGCTCGTCCATACAGACCCGCTCACCGCGGCCTTCAACCGCCATGCATTTTACGGCTTTGTCAAAAAGAACGGCGGAGACGACGCGAACATCGCCGGTTGCGTCGGCTTTTTCGACATAGACGATCTGAAGTCGATCAACGACAGTCACGGCCACAGTATCGGTGACGTCGCTATCAGGACCGTCGTGCGTGCGATACGCGAATTGATCCGCGCAGAAGACTTGATCTACCGATGGGGCGGTGACGAATTTTTCGTCATCATGATCGGGATGGACGCCAAATTCGCTCGCGAGCGGATGAAGCGTTTAGAAGCATTACTGTCGGACATATCGATTCCCGAGATCGTCGGCACGATGTCGATCGGCGTTTCGTGCGGATTTACCGATTTTGCCGACCCGAACTCGCTCGAAACCGCGATTAACCAAGCCGATACGGAAATGTACCGCAGAAAGCAAGAACGAAAACAGATGCTGCGTGCCGAAATCGGAATGATCGGTACGGGGTTTCAAACCGCACCCGGAGCAGTAGTTTAGAGATCTGAAATGATGAAAAAAAGGCGTTCAGGCACCACAGCCTGAACGCTTTTTTATCGCTCGCGAAAGCCTACAACTTGTCGCTCATAAATCCGGTCACCAGTGCCCATGCGTCCGCGGCTGCGACAGGGTCGTAAACTTCGGGCCGCGTGTTGTTAAAGAACGCGTGGTCGGCCTCGTATTTGACCGACGTTATCGGCAATTCGAACCGCTCGGCCGCATCTTCGAGAGTCGCGACCTTTTCCGGATTTATCCACTTGTCTTTGGTGCCGGAGACAAAGATGGTCGGCGTCGTCAGTTTAGCCAATATATCCTCGGGCGGAATGTCGCCGTAAAACGGTGCGGCCGCGCTGAATCCCTCAAGCTCGCACGCGGCACGAAGCGCGAACGTTCCGCCCATACAGAAACCTGTGATGCCGAAATGGCTGACGCCCAGCTTTTCGGTCGAAGCGGCTACAGTATTCTTGATGATGTCCAGGCCGTCCTCGACGGCGAGATCGTGCATCATTTTTCCCGCCTCGTCAGGATTTGTCGCGACGCGGCCGCGGTACAGATCGGGCGCGATCGCGAGAAAGCCCTCGGCGGCGTAACGGCCGGCGATGTCCTTGATATGATCGTTCAGGCCCCACCATTCCTGAATGACGATCACGGCCCGCTTTGTTTCCTGATCCGGATGAGCGACGTACGCCGTGGTTTCGCCGCCGGCAGAATTGAACGACAAACTCTCTGTTCTCATAAAAACCGCACTCCTTTTTTCGCTGAATTTATTTTGATTATAAACAAATCGGGACGAGTAAATTGAGAAATACAAGAAAAAGAAAAGGCGCGACATTATCGTCTCGCCTTTTTTCGCTCGCTGTTCTTACACACGATCAATAAAACCTGATCGTGTAACTAAAGCGAACGCCGCGGCCGATCTCGGGCGAGATGTCTTTGATGAACGAGATGTGATTGTAGAAAAGCTTGTCCGTCAAATTGAAGGCGTTCACTGAAAAGATGCTCGTGTAATGCTTCCCGGGAAGAATGTAGGTCGCGGCCGTGTTGAATATGGCGTAACCCGGCGTTCTGGTCTCGTTGACGGAAACATTATTCTGATCGGCGACCGCGACGACCTCGGGGCGGACACTAAAGTTGCCGAAGTGAACGTCAAGGCCGAATCTGCCGCGAAGCGGTGCGATACGCGGCAGCGGCGTGCCGTCATGAAGTTCGGCGTTGACGTAATCGAGGCCGGCCAAAACGTTCAAGTATTTATGTGGGCTGACGTCGAGGCTCAACTCCGTTCCGGTGAATCGGCTGTCGCCCTGCAGGTATTGGGCGATGGGAAATCCACTGCTGCCGCCTCCGCCGATCAGAGGGGTTCCATTGTCGAACTCGCCGGTCGGTGCCAGAAACACGAAGTTCTTCAGGTTGTAGTAAAAGAAATTGGCCTCGGCCCGAACGCGTCCGCTCTGATGCCGAATTGCGAGGTCGAGACCGTCGCTGGTCTCCATTTTCAGAGCAGGATTCCCGATCTCGAACGACAGCGTTCCGTCGTGCGGCCCGTGATTGTAGAGTTCCTCGAGTGCAGGAGCACGGGACGAGTGCGTATAGTTCGCGACGAACGCGCCGCCGTTCCAAAGTGCGAACCGTGCTCCGGCCGCACCCGAAAAGCCCGTAAAGTCACGCTTGATCAGATCGGTGCTTTCCGGCCGGTAGCGGTTGTTTTCGAGCCGCCCGCCAAACTGGAAGGTCACGCGTTCGTATTTCAATTCCTGTAATGCGAACGCCGAGAACGAATCCTGAATAACCTTGCCCGCGATCAACACTTCGTTCCCGACCGTCGAGTAATCACGGCGAAAGCCTTCGAAACCGAACCGCCCGGTCCATTTGCCGAACTGTTTTTGGTCGAACATCGCGCGGAACGAATTTACCTTGTTGTTAAACGTGGTTCCGACGACGTTCTCGGCCATTTCCTGATGGCGATAATCGCTTAAGTCGGCGGTAAATTTAATGCTGTTCAGGAATAAGCCGGGATCGTTGTAGCCGAAATTGAATTTCACGTCGTGACGCCGCATCCTGAGGCTGCGGAGTTCAGGATTCTCTTCGCGAAAATCGAGCGGGATACCGTAGCGGCTTTGATAGTAGGTGTAGGTCGTGTTAAAGAACGCATTTTTTCCAAAATATCCGCCGCCGCCGCTGGCCGTTGCGTTGCGGGTGAACGAGTTCACGACTTTTCCAAAATCGCCGCCCGCCGTGTAGTCGCCTGTTCGCTGGCCGCTGCCGTTGCCCCAGAACATCCACGACCCGACACCGTATTCGAGGCCGCCGCTCGTTGCGGCCTGTTTGTTATTTATACCGCCGATCGCTGAAAAATATCCGCGAATGCCGGGATGTGCGCCTTCGTCGTGGCCGCTTATCGCATTGACGACGCCGCCGATCGCGTTGCTGCCGTAAAGCAGCGTCGCCGGGCCTTTTACGACCTCGATGCGCTCTACCGCGAGGGCGTCCACCGGTTCGCCGTGATCGCCGGACTGCGACGCCAGCGACCCGACCCGCACGCCGTCGGTCGAAACAAGCACGCGGTCGCCGTCAAAACCGCGGATCACCGGACGTGAATTGCCCGGCCCGAAGGAACGTTTCGAAACGCCCGGCTCACCATCAACGACGTCGCCGAGGCCGACCGCGGCGCGTTCGGCGATCTTGTTCGAGTCGACGCTGCTGACCGAAGCGATCGCCTGAAACGCCGATTCCTCAGTCCCGCTCGCCGTCACGGTGACCTGCTCCTTGACGCCGGCGATCTGCAGTTCGAAATCAGCCGTGACCGCGGCTCCGGCAGCGGCGACGACACTCCTCGTGACGTCGCCGAATCCTTCCTGATGGGCCAGAACGCTGTAACGCCCCGCCGGCACGTCGGTGAATGTGTATACGCCCGAATCGTCCGTCACCGCCGTGCGGTTAAGCTGAACGATCCGCACCGTCGCCTGATGCAGGACGCTTTTATCGCCCCCGAACGTGACCGTCCCGGTGATCGACACGTTCTGCCCGAAAGCGGCTGCCACGAAAATTAATACGAATGCGGTAATTAAAAAGAGTCTCATTGATGCCAATTACTGAAGGATAAAATTTCAAGCGCTAATTCAAAGGGTAATCATAGAACGCTGGGGAGCGATCGCCTGTGTTTTCAACGAACGGCGTGCTCGGACAAATAAACGGGCTTTTCGCGGCGTTTTCGGAAACGCGAAATGCGATAAGATCAGAAGAGATTTCTGCTTCTTTCTTGTTTCGTGCGATTCGTGGTCGGGGTTTTTCAGGCTTTAAGCATCGATCAAGAAATCGATGCGAGCGGACGCATGGGTGGCGATCGGATCACAGTTTCAATAGTTTTGACCGAAGGACGCGGGATTGCAGACGACTTGTTGAAAGTTCCTGACCGTTTTCGAGGTTGACGAGGAACGTGCCCCCAGGCAGCGGCGAGATCAGCGAGATCGAATCGAGGTTGACCAGCGAGCCGCGCGACAATCGCACGAATCCGGGCCCGAGCCTCGCTTCGAGGTCTTTGAGGCGGAAATTGATCGTGTATCTTTGATTTTCGGCGGTCGTAATGTGAAGCAACTCGCCGTCCGCAACGACCGAGGCAATATCGGCGGTCGAAAGAAGTACTATGTCTTCCCCGCGTTTCACCGGTATTCGATCGATGACCGCGGTGTGTGCCTCATCGTACGCGGTAGACGCGTTGCGCAATTTTTCCGTTTCCGATTCGCGCCAGTCGTCGTGTTCGAGGCGTTCGCCCGCCCGCTGCAGTGTTACTTCCAGACGCGATCTTTCGACCGGCTTCAAAAGATAGTCGATCGCGTTAAGTTCGAACGCCTTAACGGCGAACTCATCGAACGCGGTGACGAACGCTACCAGCGGCATCTGGTTTTTGCGGAGCAATTTGACGACCTCAAGGCCGGTGAGCTCCGGCATCTGCAGGTCGAGAAAGGCGAGGTCCGGCTTTTGCGCCTTGATCAGTTCGAGAGCGTCGGCGCCGTTCTCCGCCTCACCGATCATCCGAACGCCGTCGAATTTCGAAAGCAGCGCCTTTAGATATTCACGGGCCGGACGCTCGTCATCGGCAATTATCACTCTCAGTTCGTTCATTTCTGTATCGGAAGCCGCTTTTGCCGACTCGCGGTCTTGGGGTGCGGCAATCTTATCTCCGCGCGTGTCCCGGTCGACGGGTCGGTCGTTATTCGAAACTCCGCTTCGCCGTCATAGTACGACGCCAGGCGTTCGCGGATACTCGTCAGCCCAACACCGGAACTTTTGACGGACGGCTTATCTGTTCTTCCGCTGCCTGTGTCGGAAACGGTCAAGGTTACAAACGAACCGCTATCATTTTCCGCAGTGCTGGCCGCGATACGAACCTCGCCGCCGTTACGATTTTCGGAGATCGCGTGCTTCATCGCATTTTCGACGAGCGGCTGAAGGATAAGCGATGGTATGCGAACTTTTTCGAGCTCTTTCGGAATGTCGATCTTAACGATCAATCTTTCCTCGAATCTCGCACGTTCGATCTCGAGATAACTCTCGATGAGTTTTATTTCATCGCCGAGCGTCGAGAATTCGGAAGTTGAACTGAGTATGCCGCGAAGCAATTTAGTCAGTTGCAGCAGCGTCCGGAACGCCTTGTCCGGTGCCGCTTCGATCAGGTAACCGATCGTGGTCAGCGAATTGAAAAGAAAATGCGGATTGATCTGTGCACGCAGAGCCGTGAGGCGTGCCTCCGCGGCAAGCTTTGAAAATTCCTGCTCTCGGAACTCGCGGTGAAAGCGTTCGTTCAGCACACGAATAGCGTCGATCCGTCGGGCGGACAGAAGTGTTACGGCCTCGACCATCTGGATCTCGTCGGACAACAACCGACGGCCGCCGTGAAAATCACTGAAGCTTAATTCGAAAAACGGCGCTTCGACCGTCGGAACATGAAAGGCGGTGCGGTTCTTTGCGCTCAACGAGTTATTCAGATTATCGATCTCGCTGTAAACGGCCCATTCCGCTTTGTCGGCGGTAAGCACCCGTGCGAGATCGTCGCGAAGCATGTCAAGAACTGCTTCTACAGATTCCGCGGACTCAAGCTCGCCGGCGAAATTTGTCTGAAAAACGGCGTAGTCGATCCGCTGGAGAATGATCTTGTCGACGAGCCACACTGCGAGCCGGTGCAGGGACGGGTACGCGAGTGCGGTTCCGATCCACAAGGTCAGTATCAGGCCGATCGCCTGTGCATCGTTGCGGTCGTGCGTTTCGTGGTACTTCAACAGCGGAGCGGCGACCCACACATACAGTCCCGAAGCGACGAGTGTTAGCAGCATCAGCGAGATCGAACGCTTTAGAAACAGGTCCGCAAACGCGAATCTGTAGTTTTGGTAAAGGATGACGAGCGCCAACGGCAGCGACGATTGGTGGGCGACGAGCTCGATCAGCCATGAATTGCTCTCGCGTTCACCGCTTAAATGAAATGCCGAAGCGGCGAATATCAAAAGCGCTGTCGCCCAGACGGTCTTTTTCTCGAGCGTTTCCCGAAAATTGAGTGTCAGCAGCACGGCCGCAAGCGTCAGCGAACCGAGCGTGAGTGTCTGAAGCGCTAATTCCGACGGAGCATTTCCGCCGGCGAGCACTGACGCAAAATGCAAAACGGCCGCGAAACTGCTCAGGCCGTAAGCGGCGAACGTAAGCCAGTGCGGTTTCGACGCTTCCCCCTGAGCGGAGTGCACGACCACGGACGGTAAAAATCCCAGTGCCGAATATGCGGCCGCCGCGATGAACGGGTGCGGCCCGGTGAATCCGAAATCCTGCCCGATGAAGACGAACAGTTCGCTGACGTTCCACAGCAGCCCGAGAGAGGCGGTCGTGAGCAGCAGAAAGTTCGCGTTCGCCGGCCCCGACGTTTTGCGGTTGCGGAGCACCATTACGCCCAGCATCGCGTACAGCGAAATGCCGACCGCAAAGCCCAAAAGGTTAACGAGCAGAGCTGGATCGAGAGCATTCATCTAAACGTGTTGAGATTCGCACGGGGCCGCACCGGGATGCAAATCTATTGCGCCCCGCCGCCGCGTTTTGACAAACTACGTGCGGGAATAAAGAATAGTCGAGTGCTCCCGATTCGCGGGCGCCGCTTCCCAAGCAATAAATGAAACGACTATATCTTTTGCGTCATGCGAAATCGAGTTGGAGTGAACCCGATCTCGCCGATTTCGACCGTCCGCTCAACTCGCGCGGGCTCGATGCAGCGCCGTTCATGGGCCGATATATCGCGACTAAGGACTATCTGCCCGATCTTATCGTCAGCTCACCTGCGCGACGTGCGCTGGAAACCGCCGAACTCGTGCGCGAGAACACTGGTGCGAACATAGAAATACAGCTCAACGACCGTGTTTATGAGGCGAGTCCGCAAACGCTCTTGCAGATCGCCGCGGCCGTCGACGACGCTGCCGGCTCGGTTATGCTTGTCGGCCACAATCCCGGAATGGAAGCCTTCGTCAGGCTTTTGACCGGCCGCTCTGAAGCAATGCCGACGGCCGCCCTTGCCGTGATCGATCTAGGCATCGACTGCTGGAGTAATATCAAAGAAGGCTGCGGCACGCTCGTCGAAGTGGTTCGCCCGAAGGAGCACATGCCCGCCTGACGCGAAACCGTATTAATATTTAACTTTTATGTAACATTTCGTTCATATCGCCTTAAGCTCGGGCCGCTATTGTTTTTATTCCGGCCGAATAAATTTACGATCCACAATGAGCAAGAGGTATCTATGCTGCCGCAAAATATCCTGATCATCGAAGATGACGCGGACATCGCCGAAAGTCTGCAATACAACCTCAAACGCGAGGGCTTTCGGCCGGCGATCGCTGAGTCGGGTGAAAAAGGACTGCGTCTCGCACTCGATGAAAGGCAGCCGCCGGCGCTGATAATTCTTGACCTGATGCTTCCCGGCATGAGCGGAATGGAGCTCTGCCGCAGGCTTCGCCGCGAACCCGCGACCAGTTTGACGCCGCTGATAATGCTCACCGCCAAAGCGGCCGAGGCGGACAAGATCGCCGGTCTCGAGGTCGGGGCGGACGATTACATAGTAAAACCTTTTTCCGTAAAAGAAGTTATCGCTCGTGTCAGGGCAGTGCTCCGCCGTGCGGAAAAGGAGTCGGCTCCGACATACGACGACCCGCGGCTTTCCGTCGATTTCGCCGACATGCGGGTCACGTGTCAAGGCGGCGAAGTGAAATTAACGCGAAAGGAGTTCGGGCTGCTCGAAAATCTGATCAAAAATACCGGCCGCGTTGCCACGCGCCAGCTGCTGCTCGACAATGTCTGGGGCTACAGTTATTTCGGCGACACTCGGACGCTCGACGTTCACATTCGCCGGCTGCGTCAGAAAATGGGCGACTGCGGCGGCTGCATCGAGACCGTTGTCGGTGTCGGCTACAGATTTATCGGATGCAAATGACTATTTTCGGCAGCACCGATCAGCCCTCGCCCGGCGGCGTTTCGACCGTGCAGAATATATTGCAGGCGGTGCTCGATACCGCTCGCGAAGGCGTCATGATCGTCAATGCGGAGACACGCATCACGGCTGCCAACCGGTCTGCCGCCACTGCGTTTGGCTGGCAGGACGGCACGCTCGCGGGCAAGCGTCTGAGCGAGGTCATCAGAGATCCCGGGCTTCACGAAGCTTTTCAGGCAGCGATCGCTCACGAAGCGTCGAACGACATCAAGATCGAGATCACTGACCGCGACAAGCGGATCTTCGACGTCCATATCGCCCCGATCGAGATCGACGGGCTGCCGTATGCGACCGGCGTCTTTTACGATGTGACCCAGATCGAAAGGCTCGAAAATGTCAGGCAGGAGTTCTTGTCCAACATCTCGCACGAACTTCGCACGCCGCTGACCGCGATAATGGCGTTTGTCGAAACGCTCGAAGACGACGCTATCGACGACGCCGATAACAATCGACGATTTCTCGGCGTGATCCGCCGAAACGCCGAGCGGATGCATGCTCTCGTCGCGGATATTTCGGAACTGTCGATGATCGAATCGGGAAAGGTCTCGGTCGATATGAAACACGTTGACCTCTCGCTGATGGTCGACGAGGTCTTCTCGTCATTGTCCTCGGCAGCGGGAAACCGCGGTATTGAACTCTTAAACGAAGTTCCTCCAACCGCACGCGTCTATGCCGACCCGGCCCGTCTTGAGCAGATGCTGACAAACTTGATCGACAATGCGATCAAGTTCAATCGCGAAAACGGCCGCGTAACCGTAAATTTCGAAAACCGCGGCGAATTCGACGCAATTTCCGTGGGCGATACCGGTGAGGGACTATCGTCCGAGCATCTCGAACGCGTTTTTGAACGGTTTTACCGTGCCGACCGCGGCCGCACCCGCGAAGTAGGCGGAACAGGCCTCGGGTTAGCTATTGTTAAACATCTCGCACGCCTCCATGGCGGCGAGGTTTCCGTCCGCTCCGCGCTCGGCCGCGGAACCACGTTCTTCGTCGAAATACCTGCCAAATAGACCTTTAGGCCGCTCGAAGTTTTTCTACGAAAATCAGCGGATTTGCGCTATAATATAAGGCACTGGCCTACAATCTGACCGGGGAAGACAGGGTTTGCTCCGCTTGAAATCCAGCAGTTATATGTTGGAGGGAATACTTTATGGAACTCATTATCGGTCAAAAAGTTACGTATCCGAGCCAAGGCGTCTGCATGGTCGACAAGATCGAGAGCAAGACGATCGGCAACACGCAGCATCAATTTTACGCGCTTCGCGTTCTCAGCGACAACTCTACGATTTTCATCCCGATGGCGAATGCCGAAAACGTCGGTATTCGGCCGATCAGCACATCGATCCAGTGTCAGCAGTTGATAGAAAAACTATCGACGGATTTCGAGCCCGTATCAGGTGATTGGAAAACGCGTTCGCGTGAGTTTACTGAAAAGCTGCAGTCCGGCGACGTGTTCATGGCGGCGGACGTTTTGAAAAAGCTGACGTTTCTAAGTCACGAAAAGAAGCTGTCCTTCCGCGAGCAGACATTGATGGAAAAGGCGAAGTTTCTGATCATTTCCGAGATCACGAACGCGGACGCCGCGGACGAAGCCAAGTTGCGGGCCGAGGTCGACCTGCTCGTCGACGTCGCATGCAAGCAGCACGCTCTTTTGCATCCGCCCGAAGTCGCGACGGCGGCGGCCCACTAGTACTTTCGAGATCTCTTATATTTTACTGCGGTCGTACGATGCACGTACGACCGTTTTTATGTTTCCGCGAACGTGGAAATCGCCCTCGATCTCGACCTTCAAAGGGTCGCACGCCTTCACAAAATCCTCGAGAATAATATTGATCACGTGTTCGTGAAAGACCTTTATTTCACGAAACGAGTTGATGTACAGCTTCAGGCTTTTCAGTTCGATGCAGCGCGTGTTGGGAACGTATTTCAACCTGATGATGGCGAAGTCGGGAAACTCCGAGAACGGGCAGATCGCCGTGAACTCCGGCATTTCAAATTCGACCCAGATCTTATTTCCGACAAATTCGTAAGCGAAGGTGTCGAGCGGATAAAGGTCCATCTTATCGCGGGGCGTCGGCGTGATCGGCAGATTCTGAATGTTCTCAGTGGGCAATTTTACGTCGTCTAACATGATTTCTTTCTATAACAAAACTTTTTGACAGATCCGAGGTCGCGTATCCCGAGCGTATTGAGATCTGAAAGCAGATTGACGAATATCTTCGCCGTCGCCCGGGCGTCGTCGCCGGCTCTGTGGTGGTTGACCAAGTCGATCGAGTAATAATTCGCGACCGTTTTTAATTTATGATTTTCGATATTCGGCAAAAGCTTTCGCGATAGCTGGACCGTACAGAGCGACGGGTTCGCCACGCGGTAATCCTCGTACACGCGGCCTATCTCGTGATTCAAGAACCCCAGATCGAACCGCGCGTTGTGGGCGACCAGGATCGAGTCGCCGATGAAATCGAGAAACGCGTCAGCGACCTCGCGAAACTTCGGCGCGCCCGTCACCATCTTGTCGCTTATGCCGGTCAGCGACGTAATGAACGGCGGTATCTTCATCTCCGGATTCACCAGCGTATGAAATTCGTCGACCAGCATTCCGCCTTTGACGCGGTAAGCTCCGATCTCGGTTATTCTGCACGGCGGAGCCTTGGCACCTGTCGTCTCCAGGTCGAAGACAACGAAACCAGACGTGTCGAGCGCAATACTTTCGTGATTCCAGGCTACGAACTCGACCGTATCGTCGTTTAAGATCAAACGCGGGTCGCGGCCGACCAGATCGGAAACCAACAGGCGCGCGAGGCCGGGCTCAGGCCGATTTATCTTCATCACGTAATCGACGACGCGGACGGCGGTCGCGCTGCCGCCGAGCGAGACGAGAAAATCGATCGTTTCGGCTATCAAAAGCGATTCCGAGATTAGATTTGGATACGGGTGCATCTTAAAATATTCTAACGCCTATTCCGTAAACCGCAAACGGGATGCGAAACGCCGATCGTTGAGGTCCGAGGGTATTTGATGCAATTGAACAATAGGAACGTCGAAATTATCCGCCGTCACATCGCCGCTCTCGAAGCCCGCGAACTCGGAGCGCTGCCGCTCGCCGAAAACATTACCTTCGAGAACCCGGTGTCGGGCGCCCAAACCGGTGCCGAAAACTTTCGTGCGTTCCTCTCCGGATTTCTGTCGGCGATCCAGAACACGCGCGTTCACCGCTTTGTCTGCGACGGCGAATATGTCGTTGCTCATTGGGAAGTTGAGTCGGTTTTTGGGATAATTCCGATTCTCGAGATCTTTCGGATCGAGGACAGCATGATCGTCGAGTCCAAAGCTTTCTTCGATCCGAGGCCCGTCCTCGGCGGGTGATCAATCCTCAGTCGACAAATAAATCATATGAATTCCGAACAGGTCCTCGAACATTTTCGCCAGTCGAACGCGCTGCTCGACGGGCATTTTATTTTATCGAGCGGGCTGCACAGCGGAACTTATCTACAGTGCGCCTTGGCGCTGCAATATCCGGCGGATGCGGTTAAGTTCGGTGAGGAAATTGCTCGGCGGTTCATGGACGAAAGTATCGAAACGGTCGCCTCGCCCGCGATCGGCGGCCTCGTCATCGGTTATGTGACCGCGCAGGCCCTGAACGTGCGATTTATCTGGACCGAGCGCCAGGCCGGCGAAATGACTCTGCGGCGCGGTTTTTCGACGAGGCAGGGCGAGCGGATACTGGTCGTTGAAGACGTCATTACGACAGGCGGCTCAACCCGCGAATGTATCGCGACGGTCGAGGCATCGGGCGGCGAGGTCATGGCGGCCGCCTCGATCATCGACCGCTCGAACGGCACTGCCGACGTCGGTGTCCCAAGACATTCGCTCGCTTCACTAGATGTTATGTCGTACTCGCCCGACGATTGTCCGTTATGCTCCGGCGGCGATGTAGCGGTAAAACCCGGCAGCCGCGCCTCTTGAATGAATTACAGGTTATTGATCCAATACGACGGCACCGATTTTCACGGCTGGCAGGTGCAGGAGAACGCTCGGACGATCCAGGGCGAACTCGAGCGCGTCATCGGCACGATCGAGGACGCACCGGTGAAAGTCGTCGGTTCGGGCCGCACCGACGCGGGCGTGCATGCTGAGGGGCAGGTCGCGAACGTTCGCGTCAACAGGCCGTTCACGCCCGAAAAGCTTAGAAATGCTATCAACGGCAATTTGTGGCGGGACATTCGCATTCTGAAAGCTGAAAAGACATCCGATGAATTTCACGCTCGTTTTTCGGCGAAAAGTAAAACGTACCTTTATCGCATCGTCAACGCCCCGGTGATGTCGCCGTTCTGGCGGCGGTTTGCCCATCACGAAGCGCGTCCGCTGAACGTCGGTAAAATGCTCGAAGCGTCGCGGCTGCTTTTGGGGGAGCACGACTGGACGGCCTTTGCGTCTGCCAATTCGGACGGCGATTCGCGGATTCGAACGGTGACCGATTGCAGCGTCGATTCGCATTGGGACGAACGCGCGAACGCGACGATAATCGAATTCAGTATCAGTGCAAACGGCTTTTTGCGATACATGGTGCGTTCGATCATGGGCACGATTTTAGAGGTTGGGCGCGGCGAAAAAGATTTTGATACAATTCAGACGGCCATCGTCGGCGGCGACCGCGATCTGGCCGGCAAAACCGCCCCGGCACAGGGACTTACGCTGTTAAAGGTCGAGTACGGGCCGAACTAAGACGCATAAAAAGAATGTTCATCTACCACATCGTTCTCCCCGAAACCTGGAAGCGTTTCCACGGATCGCCGTCGTACGAGGCTGAGAGCTTGCAGACCGAGGGATTTATCCACTGCAGTTACGAAAGCCAGCTCGAAGCCGTGATCGCGAGATATTACGCCGGCGCCGAACGCATCGTGGTGCTGAAACTTGATACCGAAAAGCTGCGGTCGAAACTCGTCAAAGAACCGTCGACGAACGGCGAGATTTATCCGCACGTTTACGGACGGCTGAACACCGACGCGGTCGAGAGTATCGAAGAGCGTCAGATCGCAGCCGAATAACGATCGCCGCCGTGCCTATGCACCCAAATTTCACATCGATAATCAAGCCGGCGTCCAAAGAAGCCGAACTGCTCGACTCGCTGGACATGGCACGCCTGCCGCGGCACATCGCGATCATCATGGACGGCAACGGCCGTTGGGCGAAGCGACGCGGCAAACCGAGGATCTTCGGCCACAGGGCCGGCGCCGATTCGGTCAAATCGATCGTCGATACGTGTGCGCGGCTCGAGGTACAGGCTGTTACGCTTTACGCGTTTTCGACGGAAAACTGGAAGCGGCCGAAGACGGAAGTCTCGGGCCTGATGTCGATGCTCAAGCGTTACCTGCGGAGCGAGCTCAAGGATGTTCATAAAAATAACATCCGCTTTCAGGCGATCGGGAAGATCTCGGGCCTCGGCGAGGACGTTCAAAGCGAGATCGCTTCCGCGATGGAAAAAACGGCCGCAAATACGGGAATGGTCCTGAGCGTTGCACTGAATTACGGCGGCCGTGCCGAGATAGTCGACGCGTGCATAAAAGCCGCGAATGACATCGCCGCGTCCGGTCGCAGGATCGACAGCCTCGACGAAGCGGACATCGAACGAAATCTCTATACTCACGGCCTGCCGGACGTCGATCTTTTGATCCGAACAAGCGGAGAAATGCGGATCTCGAACTTTCTTTTGTGGCAGCTCGCCTATAGCGAGATCTACGTGACGCCCACGCTTTTCCCCGATTTTCGCCGTCCCGAAATTTTCGAAGCGATCCGCGAATATCAAAAACGCGACCGGCGGTTCGGCGACGTGAGATCGAAAACGGTTGGTTGACTTCGTGTCAGTACCGCCTGCGTTAGCGGGCGGGTTCTTCTGGAATGCGAGGGATGAAGGATGAGGGATGAAACGAAAGCCGCGGCGATCTCATTTCATCCCTCCGCTCTCATCCCTCATCCCTAGCAAGAACCCACCCGATCACGCGAGGTGGTACTGACAGATCGATTCCGCTTATACGCTAGTTTATGAAAACGAGATTCCTGACGGCGGCCATCGCGCTTCCGATATTGATCGCATCCATCGTGCTGCCGTCCTATTTTCCGCAGACGGTGTGGCTCTTTGTTGTGATCGCGGCGATCGCACTCGCCGCCGGACTCTTCGAATTCTATTCGCTGACCAAAAAACTCGAGCTGAAGGCCGACGCGGCGGTGGCGTATATCGGAGCCGCACTTTTGTTCGTCACGTTCCTTATCGACGCCCCGGCCAAGGCTCCGGACCTGTTGCTGCTGGTGTTCGCTCTGTTCGTCATTGCTCTTCTAATAACCCAGACGTTTCGTTTCCAAAAAGACTTTACGAAAATGCTTGCCGGCGTCGGCGTGACGCTGCTCGGGGTCGTTTACGTTGCGTTTCTGGGAGGATTTCTGATTGCGACGCGCGTCGGGTTCGAGGGCCATCCCTACCTTTCGACGCATCTGCTCGGTTTCTTTTTTCTCGTTTTGATGGGCTCGGACACCGGCGCATACTTTGCCGGAAAGGCGTTCGGCAAGCACAAGCTGATACCGAAAGTATCGCCCGGCAAAACTTGGGAAGGCCTGATCGGCGGGCTCGTCGCCGCGGCTTTGTTCGCCGTTTTAGCGACACTTACATTCTTTCGCGAGCTGCCGCTCCAGTTTTCGATTCCTCTTGCACTGGTGATGGCCGTCGTCGGCGTGCTCGGTGACCTCGCCGAAAGCGCGATGAAACGCGGCTCCAACACAAAGGACGCAGCCAGCATCCTGCCCGGCCACGGCGGCCTGCTCGACCGCCTCGACAGCCTGCTTCTCAACGCTCCGATACTCTATTATTTCGCCCGCTTTTATTTCTAGCTGCCGATCAGCCGGACGGCGTCGCGTGCTATCAGCAATTCTTCGTTCGTCGGGATCACCCACAAATTAAGCTTTGACGCCGCGCTGCTAAAAATGCCCTCGCTTCCATTTGTGAATCGGCTGTTTTGCGTTTCATCCAACTCAATTCCCAACCACGAGAGCGTATCGCAGATAGTTGAGCGGATCGCCGGGGAATTTTCACCGATACCGCCGGAAAAGACGATCGCGTCGGCGCCGTTCATCGCCGCCAGATACGCGCCTATGTATTTCTGAATGCGGTAGCAGAAGATCTCGATGGCGAGGCGTGCACGGCGATCGCTCGATTCTTCGGCTTCGGCGATGAGTTCGCGCATGTCGTTGGTCAGGCCGGAAATGCCCAACAGGCCCGACTGCTTGTTCAACAGCGAATCGACTTCCTGTACGCTCAGCCCTTCTTTTTCGCAAATAAATTCGATGATCGCCGGGTCGAGGTCGCCGGAACGCGTGCCCATCACCAATCCCTCGAGCGGCGTGAAACCCATCGAAGTGTCGACCGTGTTGCCGCCGTTTATCGCCGCGATAGAGCAGCCGTTGCCGAGGTGCAGCGTGATTATTTTCACCTGTTCGCTTGGGATGTTGTTGATCGTCCGGTAGCGGTAAGCAATATACCGGTGCGACGTGCCGTGAAAACCGTACCGGCGGATCTTGTGGCGCCGATAGAACTGGTACGGAATTGCGTAGAGGTACGCCCGTTCTGGCAGCGTGTGGTGGAACGCCGTATCGAAAACGGCGATCTGTGGCATCGATCTGCCGAACAAGGAAAGCGCGGCGTAAATGCCCTGCAAATTTGCCGGATTGTGCAGCGGGGCAAGCTCGATGCACTCTTCGATCCCGCGGACGACATCATCGTTGATCATCACCGATTCGGAAAATTTTTCGCCGCCGTGCACGACGCGGTGGCCGATCGCGTGTATATCGGTCAGCCCATCGATGCCATCGATGGCCGCATCGTCCGACGTGATCCATTGCAAAACGGCATCGAGCGCCGACCGGATATCACGGATCGGCCGAGCCGAACGTACCGGCTCGCCGCCGTCCGCCGCAAAGCTGATCGTCGCTGCTCCGCCGATCCGCTCGACGTGGCCGTGGGCCAGAGTTCGGTCAGCGTTCTGAGCGATGTGTTCGAGGCTGGTCGAGATCAGCTGAAATTTGAGCGACGAACTGCCGCAATTGAGCACGAGAATATTCATATTCACCTTTACTCTAAACCGTAACCGCCCTGAAATGCCAAATTTGCATTGCGCCGCGACTGTACTGTATTATTTGCTCTGCTTGGTGATCGCATGAACGCAATTCGATTTAACGACGATAATAACTGACCGGCGAGAGTGTTAACCTTCGACGCTCCGCCTTTCGTTTGTCGCAAATCGAAAGGCGTTTTTTATTTTGGGAGGACGCGATGGAACCTATTCCGGAACGGCCGGTAGATTATTCCGCAATCGACGAGATGTTGGATCGCTGGGCGGCGAACCATCGGTTTACGATCCAAAAAGAGTATAAAGAAATTGAGGTTCGTTCAATAACATTTCAAGGGGGCGATAGTGTGATTTATCAATTATGGATCGATCCTCCGGACGGAAACGGATTCGTTGGAATTCATGTCTGGGATTATGAAAAGCGTAGAAAAGATTTTGTTGTCGGGACGAGCGAACTCCCCGAAAAGCTCGAGTTAGCTTTTCGGACAATTCAAGAAGGGTTCGAACGCCCAGGTTGAGAATTATGTTAGATGTTTTAGGAAATTTGGAACGGACGCACACTTGCGGTGAGCTTCGAGAAAGCAACGTCGGCGGGCAGGTTGTGCTTATGGGCTGGGTGGCGAAGAAGCGTGATTTTGGCGTTTTTACATTTATCGACCTGCGCGACCGCGAAGGTTTGACGCAGGTTGTCGTCAGCGAAGAAACGGCCGTCGCGGCGCATGCAAAGGCCAAGAACCTTCGCGGCGAGTTCGTTATCGCCGTAAAAGGCGAGGTCGTTTCGCGCGGCGAGGGTACGCATAACGCAAAGCTCGCGACCGGCGATATAGAGGTCAAGGCCAGCGAGATCCTGATATTGAACGACGCCAAAGTTCCACCGTTCCAGCTCGAAGTTGCGGGTTCGGAGAATCTGGCGGCCGAGGATACGCGGCTTAAATATCGCTATCTCGACCTGCGCCGCCCGCAGCTGCAGAACAACATCCGCATGCGTGCGAAGGCTGTCTCGCGGATCCGCGAGTATTTCGACAACCGCGGTTTTATCGAGATCGAGACGCCGATCCTACTCAAATCAACGCCCGAGGGAGCACGCGATTTTATCGTGCCGTCGCGCATTCACACCGGGAAGTTTTTCGCTCTGCCGCAGTCGCCGCAGATCTTGAAGCAGCTGACGATGATCTCGGGTTTTGACAAGTACTACCAGATCGCTCGGTGCTTCCGCGACGAGGACCTCCGTGCCGACCGCCAGCCGGAATTCACGCAGCTTGATATGGAGATGTCGTTCGTCAACCGCGAGCAGGTGTACCGCGAAATGGAAGGCATGTTCAACCACGTGCTGAAACTGATCGACGTCGATCTGCCTGCGGAATGGCAGCGACTGACGCACGCCGAAGCGATGCGCCGTTACGGCTCGGACAAACCGGATCTGCGTTTCGAAATGGAGCTTCAGGATCTCTCGAGCGAGCTGCAGGGAACTGACTTCGCTCCGTTCGCGTCCGTGCTCGAATCAAAAGGACAGATCAAAGCTATCGTCGTTAAAGGCAAAGCCGACTACTCGCGTAAACAACTCGATGAGTTTCAGGAATTCGTCAAACGCTACGGAGCCGGGGCGTTGGCGTGGATCAAGATCGCCGCCTCCGACTCCCCTCCTTCCGGAGGAGGGGTGGACGCCGCCTCGGCGGACGGGGTGGTGGGAGCTGGCGGAGTCGTCTCGTCATCCCTCACAAAAGTCCTCGGCGAATCAAAGATCGAACAGCTTGCCGCGGCAGTTAACGCGGAAAAAGGCGACATTGTGCTGATCGTTGCCGGCCGAAAGTCCGTCGTGGCTGCTGCTCTCGGTGCCTTGCGCGGCGAGATCGCCCGCCGCGAGAAACTCATCGACAGAAGCAAATACGAGTGCCTGATCGTCACGGAATTTCCGATGTTCGAGCACGATGAGGAGACCGATCGCTATACGGCGGCTCATCATCCTTTTACATCGCCGATGGACGAGGATCTCGAGCTGTTCAAGCAGGCGATCGCGAACGACGCCGATCATCATCTGCTGGGGCAAGTGCGGGCGAAGGCTTACGACGCCGTCATCAACGGCTACGAATGCGCCGGCGGCTCGATCCGTATCCACCAAAAGGAGATCCAGGACCTGAACTTCAAGGCTCTGGGCATGTCGCCCGAGAGCGCACGCGCGCAGTTTGGCTTTTTTCTCGACGCTCTCGAATACGGTACGCCGCCGCACGGCGGATTTGCCGCGGGGATCGAGCGAACGTGCATGATCCTGACCGGGACAGAAAACATCCGCGACGTGATGGCGTTCCCCAAAACCGCGTCCGCACAGGACCTGATGATGGACTCACCCGGCATAGTCGATGCGGCCCAGCTCGGCGAACTTGGCATCGAGATCGCGGAATGAACCAGACAGGAGTTTTCCCGCGAAATACGCGAAAAGACGCGAAAAGACGCGAAAATAAAGAATTAAAACTGGGGTCGTCAGTGGCCGTAACAGTCGAATCGTGTGCGATTCTATTCCCAGTGATTCGGCAGTTGTTCTCTTTTTCGCGTCCTTTCGCGTATTTCGCGGGCAAATCTATTCGCTCCCGCACGTCCGCCGAGTGCGTGTGGGACAGGGTGGGACAGTGGGACATGGGACAGCAGCCGCACGTGCGGCGTGGCGGTTTATTGAACTATTCCGGTGAAACTGTCGTAAAATAAAGACGGCAATGGCAAAGAAATACAATACAAATCCGCTGGACCCGGAATTTCCGGAGCGTGCACGGGCGAACGCCGCGGCTTCCAACACAGCGCCTCAGACACCGTTCAAGACCAACGAGTTCCCGGTTTCGGCTCCTTCGTCGAGCATTACTGAGGAAGAGACGCGGCGTTTTAGCGAAGCTGATTTTAATGCCTATTCCTTTCACGGCGGCGACGCGCCGCTGGCGTATCAGGCACCGAGATTTGCAGATATGAACGCGGCCTCGGGCCGGAAAGTGGGGAAGGTCGGAATGCCGGAAAAATGGCTGATCGGCTTGCCGTATTTGCCCGTTTACATTGGATTGGTCGCGGGCGTAGTACTTTTACTGGTGGTGGAGAAAGGCGAGACCAAGGTGCGCTTTCACGCCGCACAGGGGCTCGCCGCTCACCTGGCGATCCTGATCGTTACGTCGATTCTCGGCGTGGTCGGCGGCCTCGCCGAACTCGGGAGCGTTATCTTTTCGATCGTCACGACGATCATGCTGATCGTTTTCGCGATCAAAGCGTGGAGAGGAAAGCCCGTTCACATCGAATCGGTGGACGAGCTCACAAATTGGCTCGACGAAAAGATCGGGCCGGTCAAATAGTCCTCCCAGGGCAACGATAAAGTGCTCCGATACCGCAAACATCAGTTGCAACCTCGTCAAAGCAAATCATGTCTGAATCCGTTTCCACGCGATGTTGGTTCACAATTAGACGCGGAAATCGTTCGAACGAAATATCCAAATTCCAGCAAGCGGCACTCGGCAGCAAGAAGTTTTTCGGGTTGACTACGGAAAAACGGGCTGTTATCGTTTAAACAGCTATTGCAAGGGGAGTAGATAGCCCTAAAGTGGTCCTTTGAAGTCGTCAATACGAGCGGTTTAACGAGTAAACGCTCCGGCTCATCGGCAACAGTATCAAGACCTTGCGCGACATTTATTGTCCGCGCGAGGTTTTTTACTTTTGCGGATGTGAAGACCTTTGGAGGTTTAACTGATGATTCTTTTCCCGTTTGCGGATTACTGGTGGTTTTACGCTGTATTCACGCTTTTTGTACTCGGGCTGCTCGCCCTCGACCTGGGCGTTTTTCATAAAAAGGAACACGCCGTCTCTTTCAAAGAGGCCGCGGCCTGGAGCGCCGTCTGGGTCGCCCTCGCCCTGATATTCAACGTCCTCTTTTACTTTTACGCGCTGTGGCAGCTGCCTCAAGATCCGCGTCTGATGGCGATTCCTGGTTTCGACCCGGCCGCTGCGGCGTGGAGCTCCGCACTCGAATTCCTCACCGGCTACGTCGTCGAAGAATCGCTCTCGGTCGATAACATTTTCATTTTCGTTCTGGTATTTAAGTACTTCGCGGTGCCGCCGAAGTACCAGCACCGCGTTCTGTTTTTCGGCATCCTGGGTGCGATCGTCTTCCGCGCGATCTTTATCGGCGCGGGTTCGTGGCTGATACAGTTTCACTGGGTCTCGTACGTGTTCGGCGCTTTCCTTTTGTTGACCGGTATCAAGATGGTATTCAGCGACGAGACGAAAATCGAGCCGGAAAAGAATATCCTGATACGCGCGTTTACGCGGTTTATGCCGGTGACCAAAAAACTGCACGGCAAGAGCTTTTTCGTCAGAGAGCACGGCCGGCTTGCCGCGACGCCGCTGTTGATCGCACTCTTGTTCCTTGAATTCAGCGATATCGTATTTGCGGTCGACTCCGTGCCGGCAATTTTTGCGGTGACCAACGAGCCGCTGATCGTTTTTACGTCGAACATTTTCGCGATCCTCGGCCTGCGGTCGATGTATTTCATGTTGTCCGGCGCAGTCGAAAAGTTTCACCTACTGCATTACGGCCTAGCGGCGGTACTCATATTTGTCGGCCTGAAAATGGTCTGGCTGAACAGCCTTTTCGGCGGCAAATTTCCGATCATGTGGTCGCTCGCTATAATCGTGTTTTCGGTCGGGGCGTCCATTGTTTTGTCGTTGATCTTTCCAAAACATGAACATCGTGACGATGGGGATCACGACCGTGGCCCAGCCGACCTGTGATAATCTGGTGAAAAATTATGACTGAAGAATTATCGCTGCAGCAAAGATATTCACCGAACGGCATCTGCTTCGGCTGCGGGCCCAAAAATGAGAAAGGGTTGCGCATTCGGAGTTTTGCGGATGGCGACGAGGTCACCGCGGAGTGGCGGGCCGAGCCCCACCACGAAGCGTTTCCGGGCGTACTGAACGGCGGGATCATCGGGGCTTTGCTCGATTGCCATTCGAATTGGGCAGCGGCGTATCACCTGATGAAAAAGGCCGGCCTTTCGGAAGCGCCGTGTACGGTGACGGCGGACTTTCACGTGAAACTGCTGCGGCCGACGCCGAGCGACGCCTTGATCACGCTCAAAGCCCGTGTCGTCGAATCGACCGACGACCGGGCCACGGTGGAGGCCGAACTCATCGCGAACGGCAAAGTTTGCGACACGTGCCGCGGAACGTTCGTGGCAGTCAAGGAAGGACATCCCGCCTACCACCGCTGGTAACAACAGGTAGAACAGGCTGTTAGCCTGTTCTGGCCCAAGTATCAATATTACGCACCTCGGACCACCTTCTTCATCTGAGTTTCAAATTCGCCGCGCATGCCGAGTTTTTCGAGCCAAAGATTCTGCTCCTTCATGAGTTGCGGCAGATGAACTACGTCCGATAGAGCGTACTCGACCAACTCGTCCGTCCAGACGCCGTCCCACGCGCCGGTAAATTTTGCACGATGCGACTTTTCGAGATCGACCGCGAAATAACGATAGAGCGTTTCGGCGAGCGAAGCGGACTGGTTCGCGCCTTTCGTCAGCACCTTTTCTGCGATCATCGTGTCGAAGACGTTGCGTGTTTCGATATGATTCTCCCGAAGAAAATCGAGATCGAACTTCGCGTTGTGAAAGATCTTCACGATATCACCATTGCCCAGCAGATCCGCTAAAATACCGGGCTCGATGCCTTCGCTGTACGGCAGCAGAACTGAGAATTCGCCGTCCGAAAACTGGATCGAATAAAGCCGTCCGTACTTGGAGCTCAGCCCGGAGGTTTCCGTGTCGCATCCGAGCACTCTCGCGGACGCAAGTCTTTCAAATGCAGTTTTTATCTCCGCATCCGTGCGGGCCACCAGTATTTCCACCTAACTATTGTAATCCACTAAACATCGGGCCGAAAATGTATTAAGCTTAACCGAAATTATATGTCCGAAAACCTTAACGAAATCGAGGTCCGCGTTCTCGGAAGCCTCGTCGAAAAGCAGTTGACCACGCCTGAATACTATCCGCTGACGATGAACGCCTTGACTGCGGCGTGCAATCAAAAAAGCAATCGGGACCCCATTGTTTCGTATGGCGATACCGAAATTCTCGCGGCGGTCGACAGTCTGCGTGAAAAAAATCTTGTATATCTCTATTACGGCAGTACCAGCCGCGCGGTGAAGTACAAACACATGCTTCCGGGCGTGTATCACATCGAGCCGCCCGAGGTGGCGGTGATAGCGGTGCTGATGCTTCGCGGGCCTCAGACGCTCGGCGAGATCCGCGAACGCACGGGCCGGTTGTTTGAATTTTCGGGGATCGGCGAAGTAAACGAAACGCTCGACGGCCTGATCGGACGCGACGAGCCGTTGATCGTAAAACTGGAACGGCAGCCCGGGCAGAAAGAGGCGCGTTACGCACACCTTTTGTCCGGCGAGGTCATCGCGGATACCGTCGTTCACCGCGAAAAACCTTCGTCCGCCGCAGTGTTAAGCGACGTGCGTTACGAGGAGCTTCAGTCCGAGATCGCTGAGATCAGGAACGAATTGAGTGCTTTCAAGGAAATGTTTGAGGAATTCAGGAAACAGTTCGATTAGCCCGCGGTCAGTGGCCGACGTGCGAATCGAGAATGTCTTTCAATTTTTCGAACTGGACCGGCTTGTAGAGAACATCGACGCAGCCGGCCTTTTTCGCCTGTTCGCGGATGTCGCTGTAGGCAGTTAGGGCGACGATCGGGATCGCCCCGCAGCCTTCGATATCGCCGATCATCTGTGCCGTCGACAACCCGTCAAGAAGCGGCATGCCGATGTCCATGAGAATGAGATGCGGGTGAAACTCCTCGGCTTTTTCGATCGCATCGAACGGTCCGCCGGCCTCGATCACAGAGTAACCGAAGTTCTCAAGAGCGATCTTCATCATCGCTCGCACATCTTCCTGGTCATCGACAATTAATATACTCTTTAACATAGACCCCGCCCCGGTATTGATGAATTTGACGCTCAGCCCTTTACGAAACTTCTTTTTGCCGGAGTTTGTTTTTGCAGAGACCGGCTAACTGCTGCTCTGCAATCCAAGTGCCGTGCATTGTTATGGGACGGCCGGGTATAAAACCGACCGCTTCTCAAACTCCAGAAAGCGTATCCGCCACGCGAACAACGAGGTTAAACAATTATGGTATCACACCCCGCGTTTAACCCGAAAACAAAAAGAGCCGGCGTGAACCGGCTCTTTGAGATCGCCTGATGGAATTTTCATCTACCGACACCGATCTTCATTCTCACGAGTTCCTCAACAGATACGTTCGCGTCTCTTGATTTCGCGTTGCGGATAAAATCCTGGTCGATGTGAAATATCTGGAACTTCACAACTTCTTCCGACGAAAGGTCGGCGTAGCCTTCGCTCTTCAGCATGTTCAAAAGCTCGGGGGTGACTTTGAAGATCCGGAACTTTACAAGGCCTTCGAAATTTTCTTTTCCGAATCCCATATCGTGGATCTGACGGACGTAGTTAGCGTCGATCTTGAAAATGCGGGCCTTGACGAGATCTTCCATACTGAGGTCGGGAAACCCGGTGGCCTTCATTTCGGCCATGAACTCCGGCGTGATCTTAAAGATCGCTGCTTTGAAAAGATCGTCCACGTCTAGCGGGCCGAAATTGGCTGCTTTGAGGTCGTCGGCGAGCTTCGTAGTGACACCGATCGTCGTCGCGGCGAAAAGCCTGTCTTCGACATCGTCGCTGCCGTGCCGCTTGGCGGAAGAATTCTCAAAATCAAACCCGCGGCTCTTCATAGCGCTCACGAAGTTCATGTCCGGCGTGAAACGAAACGTGCCGGAACCTTTACCATTCACAAATGTGCCGTCGCATTCGATAGTGCCTGCTTCGCGAACGAGGCGAAACGAGACTTTGCCGTTCTGAGCCTGTTCGGGCGTCAAACCTTGAAGGTCGGCGAAATCGAACGTCGATCCCTGCTGCGATCTGCCGTTATCGCGGCGGCGTTCAAAGGAAAGATTGATCTTGCCGGATTCTTCCGACTTCGTGCTGGCGGTCCAGTCGCCTGTAACGACCGTCTGAGCGACGATCACGTATGAACCGATAACAAAAATAATAAAAGCCAGGCTAAAAATGCCCGAATAAAGAGTCTTCCGCATGCCAACCTCCAAAAGATGTCAAAATTGCCGCGCGATGGGCGTTACATGAGGAAAACACCGTGATAACGGGTATTGTGACAAAAATTATTGGAATAGGTCCTAGGCGGCCAGCGACTTGAATGCTTCGTCGGTAAATTTGAAATGGCGCTCGCTGTCGTCGCGAACGGCGCCGAGCTTTAGGTAGAAATTGACGGCTGACGTGTTCCAGTCAAGCACCTGAAAATCAATTCGGTCAAAGCCGCGTTTTGCCGCAATGTTCGCGATCGTCCTGAGCATAGCCTCGCCGAGCCCGCGGCCGCGAAAGCTGTCGTCGATAAAGATGTCTTCAAGGTAATAACCGGTCTGTCCGCGAAAACTGGCAAAATGCGGGTAAAAGATCGAATAGGCGATCAGCTTGCCGTCGTCGAACGCAACAAGCGACTCGACGAACGAGCCCGGTCCGAACAGCACGTTCTCGAGTTTTTCGACCGTGATCTCGCAGTAATCGAGCAGCCGTTCGAATTCGGCAAAGGCCCGCATCAGGCGTACGACGCCTTTGACGTCTTCTGGCTTTATCGCGCGTATTTCCATATAAATAAAAAGGCCGCTCTCCAAATAAGAACAGCCTTTTCAGGTTCAGTCGCGGCTGGCGTTAGTTTTTCCTTTTACCGCCGGCCGATTTAACGGGAGCAACGTTCTGCTCCTTCTTCAGCGTGTCGATGAGGCCAACCGCGTCAGCCTTGTACTTGTTTGTATCCGGGGCCGCCGTCGCGAACTTCTGAAGGAAGTTCGCTCCTTCCTGCAGCTGAGTCTTGTCATTCTTGATGTACCCGTTATTAACGAGGCTGAATCCGAGGCCGGCCATTGCGTCGAGATTATCCGGCGACGATTCGAGAACCTGCCGGTATGCAACGATCGCGTTATCCGAATCGCCGGCAACGCGGTATACGTCGGCAAGTATGATCTTCGCCTCGCTCTTTTTGACTGGATCAGTTTCCGTCGCCGCGTACTCCGGCAAAAGCACTGGAGCAACGGGCAGGGTTTTCTCGTCGACCTGCTCGGTGAGCGTCATGAGGCGAAAGGCTTCTTTGGCGCCTCTGAGAGCGGTCATTTTATTCGTCTCGAGAGTCTTAGGATCCAACTGGTCTGCTGGGGTTACGGCTTTTGAGATCTTGAGCGAGCGGTCGTACGAGTCGACCGCGTCGGCAAAATCCTGTCGGACCTTTTTGAAAGCTTCGATCTTAACCGTTGGATCTGTTGCCTTCGCGTTTTGATTAAAGGTTACAACAGCACGTGCGACGAGCGAAGCTCCCTTGTTATTTAACAGAACAGGCGCGCTGCCCGCGAAGTCCGGATCTGCCGCTACGCCTTCCGAAAAAGCAGCTACCGCTGCGTCGTAATTCTTTGCTGTAAATGCCGCGTCGCCATCTTTGAGCGCCTTATTTACGATCTCGTTTGCCTTTAGCGCCTTTGTATTGTTCGCAGTTATTCTTGCGACCTCCGCATCATGTGCCGCCTTCTCCTTTTTTTGTTCCGGTGTGAGCTCGGCGGTTTCGTTCGAAGTTTTAGCGGCGGTGCCGGTCGGTGCAGCCTTGGCCGCTGCCGCGCCTTGAGCGACCGCGGCTCGAACCTCTTGTTCAGTCAGTTTCTTGCCGTCGCCTTCGGTCAAGGTAAGGACCAAATTCTCGCTGCCGGATCGAACATTCGGAAAATAATTCGGTGCCGCACCCGGTGCGCTGACTGAAAGGATGTAACTGCTGCCAAGCCTGAGGCCGGCAAAACTGAAACTCCCGCTTTTTCCGGTTTTTGCCGGCGGAGCAGAAGTCTTCATATCCATTTGAAACGCCTCGACGACAGCACCCGCAACCGGTACCGTAGTGTTGTCTGCCTTTTGCATGACAACTTTTCCGGTCGTGACGGCCGACTGCGAAAGCGCCGACGAGACGGCTGCTAAAATGAGTGTTAATAAAACTGCTACATTAATTCTGCGAATCATTAAATGCCTCCGGAAACATTGGTAAAAGCAAAAATCGAACTTAAGATGCCAGTCTTGAAAAAAGGGTTTGTAGAATTAAGCTATATTACTTCTTTTACAAGGGTTTGTTAAGCAAACACGCCTAGATTCGAACTCGAATATTGCACGCTTTTATTTATCTGCTTTGGGCGGGCATGGTATCGTTGAATCTCACGAAATTTCACCGCGATACGGGAGTTCAAATTGGAGCAGAGAATCTACAATTTTAGTGCCGGGCCGGCCGTTCTGCCGCGACCCGTGCTCGAAAAGGCGCAGAGCGAGCTGCTTTCGCTGGGCGGGATCGGGATGAGCGTGATGGAGGTCAGTCACCGTTCGCATCACTTCGAAACGATCCTGGAATCGGCGAGGGACGGGCTGCGCGAACTGCTCGCGGTCCCGCATAATTACGAGATCCTTTTTCTCCAGGGCGGGGCGAGCCTTCAGTTTTCGATGGTGCCGCTCAATTTCCTCGGCCGCGATCAAAAGGCGGATTACGTGATAACGGGAGCTTGGGGCGAAAAGGCTTTGGTCGAAGCAAAACGCTGCGGCGAGGCCGAGGCCGTTTTCTCGACCGCGGATTCCGGCTACCGTTCGGTACCCGGAAGCGGGGAAATCGTTGCCCAGCCCGGGACGTCGTACATTCACTACACCTCAAACGAAACGATCGAAGGCGTCGAATTTCAGTACGACCTCGACGGCGGTTCAGTGCCGGTCGTTTGTGACGCCTCGTCCAATATACTTTCAAAGGTGATCGATGTCGAAAAATATGCGCTGATCTACGCCGGAGCCCAAAAAAACCTCGGGCCGAGCGGCGTAACGGTCGTTATCATCCGTGACGACATGTTAAAACGCGTGCCCGCCGACCAGCATTCGCTGCTCGACTACCGCAAGATCGCCGAGAACCATTCGATGGTGAACACCCCGAATACCTGGGGAATTTACCTTGTCGACCTCGTTTGCGACTGGCTTCGGACGCAAGGCGGCGTCAGTGCGATAGAAAAGCGAAACGCAACGAAGGCCGCACTGCTGTACGACGCGATCGATGCAAGCGACGGATTTTACAGCGGCCACGCGAATCCCGAGGCACGGTCGAAAATGAATGTCACATTCCGACTTCCGTCGGAAGCTCTCGAAACGGAATTTTGCGGCGACGCTGCGTCCCTCGGACTTGAGGGCCTGATGGGCCATCGTTCGGTCGGCGGCATCCGTGCGTCGATCTACAATGCCTTTCCAAAGGACGGCGTTGAAAGCCTCGTCGAGTTTATGAACGACTTTGCCGGCCGAGACAGGTAACGGCGGTATTCATGGACGACTCGCTGCCGCCACAGCCTCAAGCAACCCATCTACTTCGTCAACTGATACTGTCCGAAGGTCGATGAGCACGCGATCGTCCTGCAGGCGTGCGATTACCGGTGTTTCGCCGATTCGCAGTCGCCGCTCGAGTGCCGCGGCTGAATCAGCAACGGGCCGCAGAGCTACGAGCGACGTTGCCGGGTGGAAATCGGGAGCTGCACCACCGCCGACAACGGATTGGCCGCTTATCACTTCCACGTTCAGGAACTCACCAACGGCTGCATGCACTCCTTCCGTGAAGGCGGCCGACCGCCGCGCCAGTACTTCAGGCGTGATCGCAAGCATTCTGAGCACCGGCAGTTCGGCCTCGGGCGTAGACGTTGTATAGGCCGCGAGCGTAGCCTCAAGAGCCGCGTATGTTAGTTTACTCACGCGCAGTGCCCGGTACAGCGGACTGCGGCGGAGCTGTTCGATCAGCTCGCGGCGGCCGACAATTATTCCGCATTGCGGCCCGCCGAGCAGTTTGTCACCGCTGAAACTCACGATATCAACGCCGGCCCTGATCGAGTTTGATATCACCGGTTCGTCGGCCAAACCGAATTTTGTCATATCTATAAGCGCTCCCGAACCCGCATCTTCGTACATGCAAATTTTCTTTTCGCGAGCGAGCGCCGCCATCGCCTCGAGTGTGGGCATTTCCGTAAAGCCAGTGATCTTGTAGTTCGACGGATGAACGCGAAGCAGCATTGCGGTCCGTTCGCCGACAGCATTTTCAAAATCCGCGATCTTTGTCCGATTTGTCGTCCCGACCTCGCGCAGAACGGCACCTGACTGCGTTAGGACGTCGGGTACGCGAAAGTCTCCGCCGATCTCGACCAGCTCGCCGCGCGAGATCACGACTTCTTTATCCGCCGCGAGAACGCTCAGAACCATAAATGCCGCTGCGGCGCAGTTGTTTACGATCAAGGCGTCTTCGGCGCCGGTCAGCTCACACAACAGCGTCTCGGCCCGCTCGCCGCGCCTTCCGCGATTGCCGGCGCCGAGATCGTACTCGACGGTGCAGTATCCGGAAGCTTCGTGAACGAGTGCTTCGACCGCCGCGGCGGAAAGCGGAGCACGGCCGAGATTGGTGTGAATGACGACGCCGGTGGCGTTGATCACCCGCTGTACTCGCTTGCCGTACTCGGCAGACCAGGCCGCCTCGACCATACTAATGATCCGGTCGAGCAGCTGGCCGCGGGAATGCTTGACATTGTCGCCGCCCGCCAATATCTCGTTGCGTACCAGAACGACCGCGTTCCTCGCGATCGCGGTCAGCCTCTGGTCACCGGACCGCTCGCGGATCTGCCGTGCACGCGGCGTCTGAAGAACTTCATTCACCGACGGCAGTTCTCTCAATTCTGAAACAGCGGACTCGCCGGTGGTTCTATTCATAAATTTTATTTTAACGAAAATTTGCGGCGTTTGTGGAAACGGCGCTTGATTGCGAGTTTTAAAATATTAGCCGCTATTGCCGCTCACTCCGACCCGAGGTACGAAATGGCCCTACAAGCAAACAAACTATATCGACAAACAACGTCACGGCTCGAAGAAACCGCCGCTCTCGACAAACAGATCTCTCGTCTCGAGGACGATATCCGTAAGCTCAAAATTGACTTCGACATTTATTTCAACGGTGCGACCAAGCGGCCCCCGCTCGAGGCACGTGCACGGCTCGAATCCATGATCAAGCGAATATCGGATAACCGAAGCCTTTCCTACGCACAACGCTATCAGTTGAATTCACTTATTTCCCGATTTACCTCGTACCGCGAACTGTGGCGGCGAAACCTGAAGGCGAGAGGCGAAGAACTTATCTAAATCAAAAAAGCGAACCATTCAAGGTTCGCTTTTTGTTGCCGGTCGTCCTCGGACTCTGTAAGAGAACCGGAGCCGGTCTAATGATTCAATTCACGGCTAGACCGCGACTTTCGCGACGTTTTCGGCCTGCGGACCTTTGGGTCCGTTCGTGACCTCAAACTCGACCTCCTGCCCCTGGATCAAGGTTTTATAGCCGTCGCCGGAGATCGCGCTGTAATGCACGAATATATCCTGCTCACCGGGCTGCTCGATAAAACCGTAACCTTTAGCGTTGTTGAACCATTTGACCATTCCAATAGTTTTAGACATCTTTACAAATTCCTCCTACAAACTTCAAAACATTGACATTTTTAGCCGAGTACCATGGGTGAGAGTACTGGCGAAAACAAAAACTACGTCTGTGTGTTTCCAAGAAACGGGTGACACCGAGGCAGCTGAAAAATACTCGTCTGTCTTAACATTTCCAAACAAACATTAAACCTTTAACTTCAAGATTTTAGGGGTCGATGGTGCGTGTTTTTAGATTGACGAACGGAAATTTATACAAATCTAATTGTTCTGTCAAGAGCTTTTTCCGTTTTTGCCGCGTTTTCCACAGAATTTGACGTAGAATTATCTATAAAGGATTATTGACTCAGAAATTACAGGAAAAACTACACATTATTATGTCGACCGAATACGGGAAATCCGCACCGCTTTCCTATAACAAATACCTCAAAGTTCCCGAGTTGATCAGTCTGCAGGAAACGCTTTCGGAACCTGCCAGTCATGACGAACTTCTTTTCATAATCATTCACCAGACTTATGAACTGTGGTTCAAGCAGGTGCTTCACGAAATGGACGCGACTATAGGCTGGCTCGACGAGGGCCGGACCTTTCGGGCGAACCACTCGATGCGGGCCGTCATCGGTATCGAAAAGGTCCTGGTGACGCAGATCCACCTGCTTGAGACGATGGCTCAGATCGGCTTTCTGGAATTTCGGGACAAACTAAACCCGGCGAGCGGTTTTCAGTCAATGCAGTTTCGCGAACTGGAATTTGTGTCCGGGCAGAAGAACGAGAAGATCCTCGAGTCGTTCAAACACGACGATTTTGCATATGGACGCTTGAGCCGCCGATTTGCCGCGCCGTCATTAGGCGACGCGTTCTGGAGCCTGCTTTCCCGTAAGGGGTTTGCAGTGGGAACGCACGAAGAAAAGGTGCAGGCGATAGTCGAGATATTAACTCATCCCGACGCGAATGCGGACTTCTTCATAATGCAGGACCTGCTCGTCGAGCACGACGAGAACATATCGTTGTGGCGCTATCACCACGTGCTGATGGTCGAAAGAATGCTCGGCATGAAACCCGGCACCGGCGGTTCGGAAGGCGTCGGATATCTGATGACGACGCTGATGAAAAAGATCTACCCCGAAATATGGGAAGCAAGAACGCACTTAAAAGTAAGGTCAGAACCACCTGCGTAAGCGGGTGGATTCTTAAGAAAGTCAAGAGTCCTCAGTCCAGAGCAGGATGTCGACCAGGCCGACTACTCTCGCCTCTCGACTATTCCAAACCCACCCGCTCACGCAGGTGGTTCTGACTGATCACTATCGGCTCTCGTTTCCGAGCCTGTCGACACTCGTTACAAAAACCTGATTTACGTCGCGGTCGGCCGAAAGCGAGTTCGACCGTTGAGCCGCCGGCAAAACTGAATAGCTCCAACCGTTTTTATCTTTTACATAAACTACGAACCAAAACGCCTTTCGCCTTCCGCGTTCCGTCCACCTAGCTCGGACGAATTCCCGATCGCGTGTCACCACTACCTTCGGCAAAACGATCCTTGCGGCCTTGATCCACGTGAATCTCGGAATGATCGCGTCGCGGACGTACGCCTTTTCGCGAAGCGTGTTTTGCACGCTTCCCATGTCGTTTCTTAAAGATTTAAGACTGAAAAAGATAGCACCGCTCGTCTCGGGTAATCTACGCGTGTCGTCGATCTGCCGTGCGATCTCGTCCGCTGTGAATGTCGGCGTCGAGCCGATCCGGTATGCCGCAACGCCGGGCCAGATAAAGCGATGTTTTGTGTTCTGCGATTGCCACCAGTCGAGAAGCACGGGAAAACTTAAGCCTTGCCGTGCGGTTTCCCAGTAAAGCTGCGGCGAGAGGTAATCGACCGTTCCGTCCCGCAGCCACTTTCGCGAATCGGCGTAGAGCTCGGCGTAAGAATTAAATCCGGCGATGCCTTTCTCGGGCACCGGCTGCCAGATACCGAATGGCGAAATGCCGTATACGATCTCAGGTTTGATCTTCTTTATTGTGCGGCCGACGGTTTCGATAAATGTGTTCACGTTCGCTCGCCGCCAATCGTCGCGGCTTAGACGGCGGCCTTCGGGTGCCGTTCGGACGTACTCGTTCCAGTTCTTTTCGTCGGGAAAATCGATCTTGTTTCCGGCGGCGTTCTTCTCGGCATACGGGTAAAAGTAATCGTCAAAATGGACGCCATCGATGTCGTAACGGCGAACCACGTCGGCGATCACTTTTACCGAGTGGGCCTGTCCGCCGGGTTCGGTCGGGTCGATCCATTGGTAGCGGCCGTAAGTGCGGACGATCTCGGGCTGCAGCTTTGAAATGTGGTTGTCGGATATGGTCTTTGCCGACGGATGATACGCACGGTAGGGATTGAACCAGGCGTGGACGAGGATGCCGCGTTTATGGGCCTCGGCGACGAGAAACGCGAGCGGGTCGAACGATTGCGGCTCGCCCATTTTGCCGGTGAGAAATTCTGACCACGGTTCGAGCTCAGACTTATAGACCGCGTCCGCCATCGGGCGGACCTGGAAGATCACGGCGTTAAGCCGCAGCTTTTCGACGAGTTCCAGGCTTGCTGTCAGTTCGGCTTTTTGCTCGTTTACCGACAGGTTTCTCCGGCTTGGAAAGTCGATGTTGTCGACCGTTGCTATCCACACCGCTCGAAACTCGCGAACGGGTTCCGGCCGCGGCTGCTCGTTTGGCGGGAGTTTTGGATTTAACTGTCGGTTTTGCTTTTGTTGTCGTTGCCTTTTTTGCGGCCGCCGCTTTGCCGCGTTTGGATACGACGGTTTTGGATCGAACCGTAGTACCTTTTTTGACGGTCTTGGCAGGAGAAGATTTTGGCTTAACGGCTGGCTGCCGCTTGACGACCAATTGTTTTGAACCTGCGAGGCGCTCTGCTGAGGAACGCTTAGCAGCAGGAACAGGAGTGGGACGAGAAGACTTAGCCCGCGTTGCAGGCACAGCTTTGAGCAAGGGTTTTTTGGCGCTCGACGCCAATTTGATCTTCGAACGCACAGCCGTCGCCGAAGGCTTTCTTTTCGCAACGACCGGTGCAACAACAGCTTGACGTGCCGGTGATTTCGCGGCCTTTGCTCTAGCGGGTTTGGACGGTTTGGCTGTGACTGTTCTGAGATCGGATTTGTTCTTTTTCTCAGGCTTGGCTGATTTGCCTGTCGCGACCGCTTTCTTTGCGGTCGGCTGCGTAGCTCTGCTGTTCGTCGGAACCGGCTTTTTATCGACAACGATCTCGGGCACGATGCGTTTTGCGGGACGGGAAGCTTTTGGTCTTTCATACGACTTGGGCTTGATAGTAAAGTCGTATACGTTCTGAATGCAACCGAATTTGCGGGCGGCGATCAGGTCCTCGAGCACGCGGGCCCGTACGGCCGCGTTTTCTTCCTCCATTACGCAAATAACATTCGGCTCGTTGTTCTTCACGCATTTGGCGCGTTTGTGCTTTTTCAACTCAGAGGTTATCGAACTTGTCTCGCCGATGCACACGGCACTTTGATGGCCGTGGCCGAGCTTGTCGGTCCGGCGGCGGGCGATGATAAAAACGGCCGGAGTATCGTCGATATCGGCCGCGATCGGGAACACCTGAAAACTGTAAGCGGACTTTTTACCGCGAAAAACTGCGTCCGAAATCTTGCGAGGTTTTTTCCTGCGTGGGTACTGCATACGATACATTGTATCATGTGTGGGACACGAGACAAAGAGCGTGGTAACTTTAAATAACTGTTTTTAACCAGCATTTATCGAGGGTACGACGCTTTCATGCGGACGTGTCGCCGGCCTTGTCCCACTGTCCCACACACGCGCCTGCCACGGGTGGTAAAATAGACTCGATCGCTAAACAAAGGCAGCGAAAACCTCGTTCGAGAACAGCATTCCTTTTTCGGTCAAAAATAGCCGTCCGCCGTCGATCGACAACAATCCTTTATCCGAAAGATCGTCGAGCTCGGCGGCGAAACGCGTTTCGAGGCCGCTGCCGAAACGGGCTCGAAACGCGTCGAGATCGATGCCGCGGTTCAGCCTCAGGCCCAGGAAGATATACTCGGACGGCGTGTCGATCTCTTCGCGCATGACCTCGGGTGACGCGCCGCTTTCGATCGTCGCCACGTACGCGTTGGTGTCGCGGTCGTTGGCGTAGCGCTCGACGCCGTTGTATGAATGTGCGGACACGCCGAAACCGTAAACGGGATCGAGCAGCCAGTATTTCGAGTTGTGACGCGATTCAAAACCCGGCCGGGCGAAGTTGGAGATCTCGTACTGCCGATAGCCGGCGGCCGCGACCTTATCGAGCATCAGCTCATACATTTCCGCCGCAAGTTCCTCGTCGGGCAGCGGCTGTCGTTCGCTTTTTATTTGCTCGGCGAGCGGTGTGCTTTCGTGGATCTCGAGCAGGTAAAGCGATAAGTGTTCAGGCTGCATCGTGAGAGCTTCGTCGAGATTCCGCTCCCAATCGGCGAGCGTCTGACGCGGCAGGCCCGCGATCAAATCAAAACCGACGTTCTCGAACCCCGCGTCGCGGAGCATCCGAAACGTGTCGCGGGCGTCCTGTGCGTTGTGCCCGCGGGCGAGGCGTTTAAGCTCGGTATCGTCGAACGTCTGCACGCCGAAGCTCGCACGGTTGACACCGAGTTTCCGGTATTTTTCGAGCGTTTCCGGCGTGACGGTCGCCGGATTCATCTCCATCGTTATTTCCGAGGACGCGTCGACGGCAAAAGTGTTTCGGACGGTTTTTAAGATCGCTTCGACCTGGGCCGCGTCGAGCAGAGAGGGCGTGCCGCCGCCGAAATATATCGTGTCGATGTTAACGTTCACCCACCCGCTATCGCAGGTGGTAATGACCTGTTCGGGGAACGTCTCGATCTCTTTGCAGAGAGCAGCAACATAACGCTCGACCGCGTCGCTGCTGCGGTACACGTCGGTCGCGAAGTCGCAGTACGAACAGCGTGATTTGCAGAAAGGAATATGTAGATAAACTCCGGCGGCCATTGATCAAGTATAACTTTCCGAACAAACTGAAAACATAAAACTGAAAACTTTTTCGCTTTCAGTTTTACGTATTCAGTTTGTTCGGAAATAGCGATCTACAGAAGTGCTAATTGTCGATCATCCGGGCCGTGTCGAGATGCGTCTCGAGGGTTGTTTCCCATGCGGCTTCGAGCTCGGCCGTCGGGGTGTTGATCGCTGGCGAACCGTTCAACACCACGTCGAATGTGTCGGCGGTGACCTCGCCGATAATTTCGAACGGGCAATCGCCGGCGATAGTTCTGATCTGTTCGAGGTTTTCCGGAGCAAAGCTGATGACGATCCGTGACGGCGATTCGGCGAAAAGCAAGGCTTCGGCGGGAACGTCATCGGACGTGATCTCGATCTTCGCTCCGGTCGCCTCGCGGCCCAAAGACGAGAAGCAGCTTTCGGCGACGCATACCGCCAGGCCGCCGTCCGAGCAATCGTGGGCGGAGTTGATGAGACTCGCTTCGATAAGCTGCAGGCAAGCGGCCTGGACCTTCTTTTCGAGGTCGAGATCCAGTTGCGGGACAGTGCCGTTTTCGATGAGTTCGTCGGTCGACAGGCCGAGAACGGTTTGGGCGTATTCGCTCACCGACAGATCGTTCTTTGTGACACCGAGCAATGCGATCGTGTCGCCCTCGTTTTTGAAGCCGTGCGTGATTATCTTTCGCGTGTCGTCGATCAGGCCGACCATTCCGATCACGGGCGTCGGCAAAATTCCGCGGCCGTCGGTTTCGTTGTAGAACGAGACGTTGCCTGAAACGACCGGTGTTTCGAAAGCCTCGCACGCCTCTTTGATACCGTCGATGACATCCGAGAACGACTGCATCACCTCGGGGCGTTCGGGCGAGGCGAAGTTGAGACAGTTGGTGATCGCCAGCGGTTTCGCTCCGACGCAGACGACGTTTCTCGCAGCTTCGGCGACGGTCAGCATCGCACCTTGTTTCGCGTCGACGCCGACGTAGCGGCCGTTGCCGTCGAGGCACATCGCGATCGCACGGCGGGTTTCTTTTACACGAATGACAGCAGCATCAGCTCCCGGCAGGACCGCCGTGTTCGTCCGGACCATCGTGTCGTACTGCTCGTAAACCCAATGTTTCGAGCAAATGTTCGGGGAAGCGAGCAGAGCTTTCAGACTCTGTCCCAAGTCCAAAGTCCCAGGTCCCGAGTCAGCATGCGTACGGCCCGACCTTGGACTTTGGACCTTGGACTTTGGACTTCCATCCGCCATCGGTCGGTTGTACTTCGGCGCTTCGTCGGTGAGGGCGTGGATCGGGAGGTCGGCTTCGAGGCGGCCGTTGTGCATTATGCGGAGTCGGTCGCCTTCGACGACCTGGCCGATGACGACGGCGTCGAGCTCCCATTTTTTGAAGATATCGATGAGCTGTTTTTCGCGGCCGGAGCGGGCAACGATTAGCATGCGTTCCTGTGATTCGGAGAGCAGCATTTCGTACGCGGTCATGTTCGCTTCACGCTGCGGGACGAGCGTCAGGTCGAGCTCGAGGCCGGTGCCGGCACGCGCGGCCATTTCGACGGACGAACTCGTCAATCCCGCGGCTCCCATGTCCTGAATGCCAGCGATCGCACCGCTCCGCATTGCTTCGAGGCAGGCTTCGAGCAAGAGCTTTTCGAGGAACGGGTCGCCCACCTGCACGGTCGGGCGTTTCTCCAGCGCTTCCTCGTCAAACTCGGCGGACGCCATAGTCGCTCCGTGGATGCCATCGCGGCCGGTCTTTGCGCCGACGTATAGGACGGGATTGCCGACGCCTTCCGCCTTTCCGAAAAAGATCTGGTCCTTGCGGACAAGGCCTAACGCGAAGGCGTTCACCAGCGGATTAAGAGAATACGACGGGTCGAAAACGACCTCACCGCCGACCGTCGGTACACCGAAGCAGTTGCCGTAATGCGAAATTCCTTTGACGACGCCTTTTAGGATCGATTTGTTGCGGTTGGTGATCTTGTCAGAGCCCGGAGTGGTAGCGACCGGGTTTTCCTGCGAGTCTGAGTCGCCTTGATTTTCATCGGGCGACCCAGTCGCTATCGCTCCCGGTTCTGACCCGTTGATCGGGCCGAATCGCAAGGAGTTCATTGCGGCGATCGGGCGGGCGCCCATTGTGAAAACATCGCGGAGGATTCCGCCGACGCCGGTCGCGGCTCCCTGAAAAGGCTCGATAAAGCTCGGGTGATTGTGCGACTCGACCTTGAACGCTACGCACCAGTCGTCGCCGATATCGACGACGCCGGCGTTCTCGCCGGGCGGGACAATGACTTGCGGGCCGCTCGTGGGCAGGCGTCCAAGATGGACGCGGGACGATTTATACGAGCAGTGCTCCGACCACATCACGCTGAAAACGCCGAGCTCCGTCATATTCGGCTCGCGGCCCATTATCTGGACGATCTTGTCGTATTCGTCGGGCTTAAGATTGTGCTGGGAGACGATTTCCGGTGTGATCTCGGTCATAAAAATTCACTAAAGGCAGAAGCCTGACCGTAAGGGAGGGCTAGACGGTCAACTATAGCCGTTCAACGACTTCCGGCCCGCTCGGCGATTCGCTCGACTTGTCGCAATAGCCCTCCCTCACGGTCAGTCTTCTGCCTATGCTCCAAAACAGAAGAGTTTATGTGTTGGCGCGGAATTTTTCAAATCGGCGGCAATGCACAAGCCCGCACGTGAGTAAGGCCGGAACACTCAACTTGGAGGTTCCGACCTTACTCACGTGCGGGCTTACGCAAAAAAATACCTGCGTTTCAGTCTATGCCATCGCGGGCATGCCGTGTTCTTCCCATTCTTCTTTGGACGGGCCGTAGATGCCCGGAACGCGAAGGCCGGCTTGGCGCATGAGGACGGTCATCTGGCCGCGGTGGTGTGCCTGGTGCGTGATGAGGTAAAACAGCGTCAGGCCGCGTGACCACTTTTCGCCGTACATGTTGTCTTCCTGCAAAAGCGTTTCGTCCGTCCAGTTCTCGCTGACCTCTTCGTCGACGGATTTTGCCGCCAACTCGTAGGCTTCCGCGATAATTGCCGCTTGGTCCGGACATGGTTCCGAATGCGCGGGAGCATTTACCTTGAGGCCGGTGTGGCCGAGCATTTCGCCGAGCGTCGTCACTAGGTGCCAACCGAGAAAGCCGAGCTCGCGACCGCCGTCGGTGACTTTTTGGTTTAGCGATTCGTCAGTGAGTGCTCTGAGCAGTTTGGTCGTTGCTTCGGCCTCATAGGCCCAGTCTTTTTGAAAATCCTGAATGGTGCGCAGCATATAAAATTCTCCTTAAATAATTTGCACAAGCCCGCGCGAAGTAAGGGCGTTTGCGTCGAGTTGAGTCTATCGCCCTTACTTCGTGCGGGCTTGTGCATTTAGCGTTGACTATTTTTGCTTATCCGTCGGTGCGGCCGATCGTGCAGCGGCAGTGGTCAGGCCCGTGATCTTGGCACGCACGGTCTCGACGTTTATTTTTCCCTGCCGCAAATACGAGACTCTGCCGAGTTCGTCAAAGAGAATTGTAAAAGGCAGGCCGCCTTTCCAGTCTTTGGAGACGGCGGTGATCGCTTCGCTCTCGTCGGCGGTTTTCAACAGAAACGCCGGCATATTTGCCTTCATTTCCGCAAGGAATTTCGGCACGTCGCCGTTGATCTCGGCAAGATCGTCGAGCGAAACGACGATTAGATCAAGCTTCTCCCCGAATTCGCTATTGATCTTGACGAGGTCGGGGAATTCTTCGCGGCACGGGTCGCACCACGTCGCCCAGAAGTTGATCAGAAGCGGTTTATTGTTCGGCTTGATAAGCTCTTTCAGTGCTGCTGCGTCGATCTGTTTGACCGCGGGCAATTGGGCAGCCGCAGCGGGTAAAGCCGTCCGCCTTTTCACCGCCGGCACCGATTTTTGGGCGGCCGCGAACGAAACAGCAAGTACAGCAACGATCGACGCCAACACAGTTCTAACAACTAAACCTCTCAGTGACGTCATCGGTTAATTGTCGCCCACCCGCCTTATCGAGCAGCCGAACGCCTTCACCTCAGTGGTTTCAACCTTCTTCCCAACGAGCGTGCTGTCGAACGCGGCTCTTAAATAACTTGTTTTTATGTTGCGTCCGGTCCGGTCGTCGTCGATCGCTCCGTGATAGGCGAGAGCTCCGGCGGCGTCAAAATAGAAAACCTCGGGTGTAGCGTTGGCACCCAGCCGATCGGCGAGTACGTTGCCTTTGTCGATCAAGACGGGAAATTTGTAGTTTTCGGCCGCGTTGCTTTTTACCCAGTCGAGGCCTTCGCTTGAGTTCGAGTTTATTCCGATGAACCTGATGCCTTTCGATTCGTAATCGGCCGCGATCTGGTTTATACGCTCCTTATATCCGCGGACGACGGGACATTGGGCCGAAAGAAATACGACCACGGCTCCGTTCTTGCCTTTCAGTTCCTCGTACGTCCGCGATTTGCCGTCGGTATCGGGCAACGTAAAGCCGTCCAGCTTTTGCCCGATCGAGAAATCGGCCGCGAAAACGCTTGACTGAGCGGTTAAGACGAAACCGATCGCCAACAAAATACCGACAAGAATTCTTTTTCGATACATGATCGTTACTCCTTTATTTAGCGGCAGATAGCCCGCGATCTAAGCAAAATGCCGCCTGCGGAAAAATGTATTCGAATCGTATTACGGCCGCATCACTAAGAGAGTTTCCGGAAATCAATATTATCCGAACAATCGCGGCAGGCGACGCTGAAGATTCTTAGGAAGTAGAATTTCCATCGCGTCGTCGACCGTGACGATGCCGGCGATGTCGCCCTCGTCGTCGATCACCGGCAGGGCAAGCAAGTTGTACTCGGAGATCGTTTGGGCGACCTCTTCGGCCGAGTCGGACGGGTGAGCCGAGCGGAAATCGGTGCGCATCACGGCTTCGAGTTTGTAGGTCGGATCGGCGAGGATCAAACTTCGCAGGCTGATCAAACCGTCCAATTTCCATGATTCTTCACGATCTACTACGTAAAGGTAATAGATCATGTTCGGCGTCTCCGCCATTTCGCGAAGCCGGGCGATCGCCTGGCCGACCGTCAACTCCCGCGGGAAAACGATGAACTCGGTCGTCATCAAACCGCCGGCCGTATCGTGCTCGAAGTGCATGAGCTCGGCGACATCGGCTTTCTCGTCGTCTTCCATCAGGTTGAAGAGCTCTTCCGCTTTTTCGTCCGAGAGTTCGCCGAGGACGTCGACGGCGTCGTCGGGCGACATCTCTTCGAGAATGTCGGCGGCGCGTTCCTCGTCCATTTCCTCGAGAATGCGTGCCTGTGCCTCTGTCGACATTTCCTCGAGCGTGTCGGCGGCGACGTCGTCATCGAGGCTCTCGACGACCTCGGTGCGATGGATCGGCGAAAGCGTTTCGGCGAGCTGTGCGATCTCGACCGGGTGAAGGCGTGATAGTTTGTCCTTCGAAGATTTTAGCTGCACCGTGACCGTCGCCGTGTCGGTCGCAAGATAACCGACGTCGGCCCAATCGAGGACCTCGACCGGCCGGTCCGTTCCATAAAATCCCTGCGGGATCAACCGCCGCAAAAATCCCTGAAAGCTCACATCCGCGCCGGAAACACGCCACGAGTCGCCAACCTGTATGAGCTGAACGTCGTTGACGCGGACGACGCGTTTGCCGTCGACGTCGATGAGCTGGTTGTCGAGAACGTCCTTGCCGAGCAGCACTTCGCCCTCGCGGCGTTCGAACGGCGTGAGGTCGAGGATCGCGGAGCTCATCCTCGCTCCGTGCTCGCCGAGCAGGGCAATATCGCGGCCGGGAACAAAGAAATTTCGCCGCCTGTATCGCGCCACAAGGCCGATCACAGGCGGATAATCGTCGCTGCCGTACCGCACCATCACATCGCTGATGGTGGCGATCTTTTCGTTGCGCCCGTCAAAGATCGGGCGTTTGAGGATCTGCGATACGTAGAGCATGAATCAAATATATGTCAATTTCAGTCAAGTCTGAAATTGCAGCGTCGGGTCCGTTCAAACAGATCGGTTGATCAACGGTTTTAGCTCCATCGGAGCGTCCTGTTTGTAGCAGTTATCATGTCGTAAGATCGAGCTCCGTAGGAGCGGCCTCGTCTTAGGTCGCTCCTACGGAGCTTTATCAATGTTTTTACGATCAATTCTACAAACAGGTCGTTCCTAACGGAACTTTTCATGTCTAATAACTGACCCACCGTCGGCGGACGAAACACTTCACAAACGCAGCGCGCCTATGCTATTCTCTCATTGTCGTGCCAAACCGTGTTGTGACTTAAACAACATTGTGGAAAGTACGTCTCTTTGCTACTTTCTTTATTATAGGGCGTAAAAACCGCCCCACTCGCTTCACCCTGATCAATAAAAAATAAGACGCTGCCCGTAAAGCGAATCTTCAAGCCGCACGATGAGATCCTACCTTTTAGTTCTGGGACTGTTTGCCCTCGCCTCTGTCGGCTACGGTCAAAATATTCCGAAAACGTTTGATAATTTCGACCGCTCGCAGGGCGTTCAGGTATTCCTTCCGCCTCCGCCGCCGGCTTCACTCGTCGCGAAAAAGACGACAAAGGTCCGCCGCGGCTCGAAATGGGTCGTGGTCATCGAGGACAAGCTTGTAAAAAAGACGGCTCAGTCCTCGCCTGCACTCAAAGTTACCGAAGGCCTTGCAACCCGTACGGCCGCACCTGGTTTCGGAGGGGTAAAGCTAACGATGGGGACGGCCGCCGGGCTGAAGGGATTTACGACGGGCAATTCGATTCACGACAATTATATTGTGGATTCGAGCCGACGGTACGGCATCGACCCGCTCCTGATCTATTCGCAGATGCACCAGGAATCGTCGTTCAACCTGCGTGCGACCTCGAATAAAGGAGCGAGCGGGTTGATGCAGCTCATGCCCGCGACGGCGAGGCGTTTCGGTGTAACGAAGATCTACGACCCGCAGCAGAACATCGACGCCGGCGTCAAATATATGCGTTGGCTGCTCGACACATTCAACGGCGATGTAGTGCTCGCACTTGCCGGTTACAACGCCGGCGAAGGCGCCGTCATGAAGTACGGCTGGCAGATACCGCCGTACCGCGAAACACAGGAGTATGTCCGCCGAATCACGGGACGATACAACTCGATCTCGGACCCGAGATATGTGCAATCGGCACGCCGCGTAAGCAACGCCGTCGCGGCAAAGCTGGAGCTTCGTGAGGCCCGGCCTTTGACGGTCTATGAGCCGAACGCAATGGCGGTCAGGCTGCCCGACGGCAAGATGATGCTCGTCAATCAATAGATTTCTTTCCGGGATAGGCGCGTCAGTTACGCCTTGCTCAGTGAAAGTATAAGCGGCTGCAGCTCTGGCAGCCGCTTTTTTGCGCGGTAATGTAAATCCTGTATCATTAACCTTTAGCCCAGCCCGGAAAGCAGCGTTCTGAAATCTATGTTTTGTGCTAAATGCGGCAAGAATAACTCTGACGACGCAATTTACTGTCAGAAATGCGGGACGATACTCGAAGCCGAGGACGAAACCATGGTCGCCCGGCGCGCGAAACCGCCACAGCCGGCCGACGCGGCTGAGCACTTGGTAACGCTCGGCCCGACGCTTAAATTCGTAAAACTCGGCTATGTGCTGGCCGTGCTGGCGGCTCTCGTGCTGACGGTTTTGATAAGCCTTGTTGTTTCAGCAGTTTCGCCGTGGGTTCCGGTCGTCATCGGCCTTGCTCTACTGCTGATCCCGGCGTTTTATCATATTCGGCAGAGACTCGTGCGTTACACGCTGACACCCACTATGATCGAGATCGACCGCGGCGTTATCTCGCGGACGACGCAGAATGTACCGCTGCGGCGTATACAGGACGTAACGGTTTCATCGACCATGCTTCAGCGCGTACTGGGATTGGGCGACGTGATCGTCGACAACGCGAGCGAGGACGGCGGCAAAGTCGTCGTTAAGAACATCGATGCTCCGCGAAAATTTGCCGACGAGCTGTTGAAGCAGCTCAGGCGACACGATAGCTGAGCCGCGCTAGATCGAATTTATTTATGACCAAACTTTTTGTCACCGGCGGTGCCGGCTTTATCGGCTCCGCTTTTGTGCGGATCGTCCTCGAGGAAAACCCGGACGTCGAGATCGTGAATTTCGACGCGCTCACTTACGCCGGGAACGTCGAGAATCTGAAAGGTATCGACGAGAGCCGCCACCATTTTGTGAAAGGCGACATCTGCAGCCGGGAAGAAGTTAACGCGGCCGTTCCGGATGGCTGCGACGCGATCTTCAATTTCGCCGCCGAATCGCATGTCGACCGCAGCATTTTGTCGGCGGACGAATTTTTGCGGACGAACATTCTAGGAACGCAGGTGCTGCTCGACGCGGCACGCCAGAATAACGTGCTGCGCTTCGTGCAGGTCTCGACTGACGAGGTGATGGGCAGCCTGCCCGACGAAAGCGAGGAATATTTCACGGAAAGCACTCCGCTTCAGCCCAATTCGCCATATGCCGCGTCGAAGGCGTCGGCGGAATTGGTCGTGCGCGCCGCCAGGGAAACCTTCGGCGTCGACGCGGTCATCACGAGATGCGGCAACAACTACGGCCCGAGGCAGTTTCCCGAAAAGCTGATCCCGCTGATGCTGGCGAACGCGATGCACGATGAGCCGCTGCCGGTCTATGGCGACGGAAAGAACGTGCGCGACTGGATCTACGTCGACGACCACTGCCGTGCGATATGGCTGGCATACAAAAAAGGAAAGTCGGGCGAGGCTTACAACATCGGTTCGCGGAACGAAAAATATAATATCGACGTCGTCCGTTCGCTGCTCGACGCGACTGGCAAGCCGCATTCGCTTATCACGTATGTGACCGACCGACTCGGCCATGATCGCCGCTACGCGATCGACTCGACCAAAGCCGAAACCGAACTCGGCTGGAAGCCGCAGATGACCTGGGAGAACGGGCTCGCCGCGACGATAAAGTGGTACAGCGAAAATCAGGACTGGGTCGACCACATCCGCAACGGCGCGTACCGCGAATATTACCGGACGATGTACGGGTCAGGATCGGTTTGAGGCATTCCCGATTTGCCCGCGAAATACGCGAAAGGACGCGAAATAAAGACGGGCAGTTGGGAATTTGCCCGCGAATTGCGCGAATGGTCGCGAACGAAGGCGAAGAGAGAATAGGGAATCGTGAGATTGATTCTATTTTTGCGTATTTCGCGGGATAACTCTTTGGATCATTCAAATGAAAATAGTTGTTACGGGTGCGAACGGGATGGTGGCGCGTGCGACGATCGCACATTGCAGAGCAATGGGCGATGAGACTTTCGCCTTCACTCGCGAAGACCTCGATATCAGAGACCGCTCGTCGGTTCTCGGCCAACTCGAAACGGTCAAACCAGACGCGGTGATCAACTGCGCAGCTTACACGAACGTCGACGGGGCCGAGAGCGAACCTGCGGCGTCCGAGCGAGCGAACGCCGTCGGAGTCGAGAATCTTGCGGCAGCGTGCCGACAATTCGATTCGAGATTTCTTACTATCTCGACCGACTACGTCTTCGACGGAAAGAATTTGGGATTTTACACCCAACGCGACACGCCGAATCCGCTCGGAGTTTACGGCAAGACAAAGCTGGACGGCGAGTTCCGGGCCCGAAACGAGTACGCACGCTCGATCGTCGTGCGTTCGGGCTGGATCTACGGTCGCGGCGGAACCAACTTTTTAAGTGTCGTGCATAAGCTGCTCGGCGAACAAAAACAGATCAGCGCAATTTCCGATTCGTACGGCACGCCGACGTTCGCCGACGATCTCGCCGCGAGAATGCGCGAACTCGTAGAGTTGGACCTTCCCGGCATCTATCACGTGACGAACGCCGGAGACGGAACAAGTTATGCAGGATTTGCGGAAAAGGTCTGCGAACTCGGCGGGTTCGACACGGGACTAGTCAAAAGCGTGTCGAAAAACGATCTGCAGAGGCCCGCGGCACGGCCGGTGAGTTCCAAACTGGCATGTCTTCTAAGCGAGCGTTTGGGCCTCAGCCCGATGCGAAAATGGGACGAGGCGCTTAGGGCACATATCGAATCCGAACACCCTACCCAAACCTAAATTGCCTCCAGCTTTAGCTGGAGGTTTGGACGGGATTATTGTCGGGCTTTAGCCCAAATTCGAAAAAAATTCCTTATGGCTTCAGCCCGAATCTTTCCGGCTGAAGCCATAAGGAATTTTATTTATCAGAGGTTCGGCTGAAGCCGGATATATCTCTCGATTCAACCTCCAGCTAAAGCTGGAGGCAATTGATCGAAACCAACCACCGCACCTGGACCCGGTCAACCCTTTGTCGAATGAACGGTCTCGACCGTTTCCATCCCTGGCGCGTCGACGTCCGCGCCGCCCGGCCCGTAATAGTCGTAGTACCCGCTGTAATAATCGTACTCGGCCGAGCCCGATTTGAGGCCGTTGAGGACCACGCCGTAAATACGTGCGCCGATATTTCCGAGGCGATGCTTGAACCGCCGCATCAGGTGGATCGAGCTCTTTCCGGCCATGGCGACAAGGATCACGCCGTCGACGATCGTCGAAAGGATCGCCGCGTCGGTGAACGAGATCGCCGGCGGCGAGTCGATGATGATGTGCTTATACTTTCCGCGCAGGAACTGTATAAGGTTCTTCATCTCCTGCGAGCTCAAAAGCTCGGCCGGATTCGGCGGGATCGGGCCGCTCGTGATCACCTTAAGACGTGGCAGCGTTTTGCATGTCTTGATCAGATTTTCGGTATTGCGCTCGCCCGAAAGATAATTCGTCAACCCCTGAGAATTCTCCAGGTCGAAATAACTGTGCAGCCGCGGGCGGCGCAGATCACAGTCGATGATGACGACGTCGGCATCAGCCTGTGCGAGTGTGATCGCCGTGTTGACCGCGGTCGTGGTCTTGCCTTCGGACGGCTGCGACGAGGTCACGAGTATCGACTGCGGCGGCCGTCCAGCCGATGAAAAGAGTAGAGACGTGCGCAAATGCCGGTACGCCTCGGCCATTGGCGAATTTCGCTCGTCGAGCGTTATCAGCCCGGTCGAATTTCCATTCGCGGCACCGGCGATCGCCGGCAAACTGAGCCGCCGCTTTTCGGATCCCGCGTAATGCGGGATCATCGCGAGTGTCGGAAGGCCGAGATGGCGGCCGATGTCGTCCGACGTCTTGACCGAATCGTCGAGGTAATCGAGCAAAAACGCAAGACCGATGCCCGCACCGAGCGACATGAAAAACGCTACGAGAATGTTGCGGTTTCGCTGCGGGCCGACCGGTGAGTTATTGACGACCGCGTTCGACGGTATCTTGATGTTATCGGGCCGGCCGGCGGCGATCGCTAGTTCCTGTTCCTTTTGCCGCTGCGTGTACGTATCGAGCAGGTTGCGGTTCGTCTCGATCTCGCGTTTCGCGGTCGTCAAACGGGTTTGCGCCTGACCCTGAACGTTAGCGCGGGCGGCTTCCTGTTCGTACGCAGCGAGTGACTGTGATTCTTCGCGTCGTTTCGATTCGAGCTGCGACCTGAGCGAGACGAGAGCTCCGCCGACTGCATCTCTGTCGACCGATTTCTTGTCCTTGTCGATGATCTGCGACACCTCTGTGTCCATCCGCTCTTTGTTGGCTTTGAGCGAAGTTATCCGCTCGTCCATTTTTTTAACTTCAGGATACTCGGGCGTGTATTTTACGAGCAGCTCGGCCTTTTCGGTTTCTGCGGCCTGGATCTGCTTTTCGAGCCCGCGAATGTCGTCCTGCAGCTTTAAGCGGCGTTCGCTGCTGAGGCGGACGGCGTCCTGATAGATCTTGCTGTCAGTAAGTTCCGGTATGCTCGAGCCTTCGCCCCGGGCGTTTGCGGCAACCGCGGCGTTGTAGCGTCCCTCCAGTTGCCGGCGAGATTCCATTGCTTTGAGCCACGTATCGCTCAGCGAGCCGAGCCGCGCTGCCAAAAGATCCTGGCCCTTTTCCGCAAGCGGCATGTTGTAGCTGCTCATGTCGGCGATCAACTGCGCTTCCTGTGCGGTGATCGTGTCACGGAGCTGTTCGATCGATTTTGTAAGGTCGGCCGCCGCCTGGCGTGCACCGGCGGTTTCGCGATCACCGTCGTCCTTTTGAAATGTATAGGCAACCTTATCTGCAACCTTCGCCGAAAGCTCCGGATTGGTGCTCTGAACGCTGATGCTGACGAGATTGGTCCGCTCCTGCTGGTCCACAGTCAGGCCGCCGAGCAGTGTACCGGCGTACTGATTTACTCTGGCTTCTTCCTCCGGCGTCAATGTCACGGCGGTCTGTTCCGTTCCGTCGGGCGCCTGAGTTATAACCGGCAGCGAGCTTTCCTTTTTAGCTTCCGTTTTATCGCTTGAGAAGATCGAGCGAAGTGTCGAACCAACTCCGCGGCCCTCCGATCCGAAAACGTTGGGATCGCGGTAAAGGCCCATGTTGATCACGACCTTCTTCATCAAATCCGGGCTCTTAAGAAGTCGCAACTGCGTGTTGTAATAGTTAGCGTCGTTGCCGAAATTAATGTTGATCGAATCCTTGGCAGTCACCTGCGGCTTACGCGGCTCGATCAGCATTTCGGTCGTTCCCACATACTGCGACGGCAGCCGGTACATATAAAACGCGACCGCAGCCGTAACCATGAGAGTAAGGGCGAGGATGATCGGCAAACGCTTGTAGATAATATTGAAATACTGCTGGATCGACCGCCGGCCTTCGTCCGAAGCATCATCGTAAAGCGAAGGATAGCCGGGCGAATACTCACCAACAACTTTCAGATCTACTGTTTTTGGTAAAGGCGTCAGCCTTTGATCTTGTTCCATACTGCACTAACCGATCAAAATTCTAATAATTTCAGGTAAAAATACGCAATCCTGTTTTATAGCATATTCGGGCGGTTTTATCACGGATCTTGAAATAAACCGCGACATGGCCCGCCCGTCGGCCATCTCATAGTATCGTGTTCGCGGAGCCGGCTTTTGTTAGGCCGCTGACCAAAATGTTATACTGATTATTTCCTTTTTTCGATAGATTTTAACTAGATAATACATACATATGACTGCTGTTTCCGAAATCGGACAAAACATTGATAGCCATGATTTTGAGCTAGGTATTCCCGGTTTTCACTATTCAGACCTTTTCGATGCCGTAAAGCTGGCTGAGTTGGCTGCTGTGTTCTACAAAGATGTCGAGGAAAGCGATCCGGTCGTTCATTCGGCCTTGACGAAATATATCGCCACGCACGGCCGAGGGTACGAAAAACGTGTCGAATCAAAGATCCTCACAGACGCCGCACCGCACCTTTCGCATTTCATCGCGAAAATGTTCCGGAACGTCCGCGAGCGTGACGAGCTGCAACGCGAGATCCTCAATCAAAATCCGGTCTGGCAATACAAATTTTTTGTTCAGCGGCGTGCGATCAAAAAGTATAAGGCCGATGCCGTCGCCGAATTGGACCGTGCCGCACTGACGCAGGCCGTGGGTGAGCTTCGCAACCGTATTTTCGACGAGACGATAATTCACGACGAGGAACTGTCGATCGCCGAGATCACCGGCCGGCTCTTGGCAGCCGAAGAGGAACTGACAAAAGGCCTCGACGAGACAACCGCCGTCCGCGAGACGATAAACAAGATCGACGCCGGTTACGACAAATATAAGGACTCGGCATTCGGTTTGGTATTTATGCAGTTCGTTGCCGCTCAGGAAGCGCAGGGCGATCTGTTGAAGGTGAAGGCCGCACTCGACATCATCGAGGCTTGGTCGGCCGTCGAGTTTTATAAAAAAGAAAAACACTGGGCGAGCTTTAAGGTGCCGCACGCGCTCGATTACCAAAACCTCGTTCATCTTATCCGCCCCGAACCCGAAGTTCCTGAATTGATGAGCGGACTGGACAGTGAGATGCGTCGCCGTGACGGTTTTAAGCTTACGGACGACCGCGGCACGATGCGGCAGGCTCTCTACGAGGTCGATTACTGCATGATCTGCCACGAACGCGACAAGGACGGATGCTCGACCGGCCTGCGCGAGCCGGACGGCACGCCCAAACGCAATCCGCTCGGCATCAAGACGGAAGGCTGCCCGCTCGACGAAAAGATCTCTGAGATGCACCTGCTCAAAAAGCAGGGCGACTCGATCGGGTCGTTGGCACTCGTCACGATCGACAACCCGATGTGCGCGGGAACCGGCCACCGAATCTGCAACGACTGCATGAAGGGCTGCATTTTCCAAAAGCAGGACCCGGTGAACATTCCGCTCGCCGAGACCGCGACGCTGACCGACGTGCTCGATCTGCCTTACGGTTTCGAGATCTACAGCCTGCTCACGCGTTGGAATCCGCTGAATGTCAACCGCCCGTACGCGTTGCCCTACAACGGCAAGAACGTGATGATCGTCGGCCTCGGGCCCGCGGGTTACACACTTGCGCAATATTTGCTGAACGAAGGCTTCGGCGTCGTCGGTGTCGACGGACTCAAGATCGAGCCGCTGCCGTCGGAATGGACCGGCAAGCTCGGGAAGGAATGCCCGAAACCGATCAAAGACCTGTCCGAGATCACCTTCGATCTGGACGAGCGGATCTTGTCCGGCTTCGGCGGCGTTTCGGAGTACGGCATCACAGTCCGGTGGGACAAGAATTTTCTGACGATGGTGCAGTTGATGCTGCAGCGGCGGAAGCGTTTTCGCGCATACGGCGGCGTGCGTTTCGGCGGGACGCTGACGATCGACGACGCGTGGAATTTTGGTTTCGATCACATCGCGATCGCGACCGGTGCCGGCCGGCCGACGATCGTGCCGATGAAGAACAACCTCATCCGCGGCATACGCCAGGCGTCGGATTTCCTGATGTCCTTGCAGCTCACCGGTGCGTTCAAAAAGGACACGCTTTCCAACCTTCAGGTTCGCCTGCCTGCGGTCGTCATCGGCGGCGGGCTGACCGGCATCGACACGGCGACCGAGATCTTTGCCTATTATCCGATACAGGTCGAGAAGATGCTGGAAAAATGGGAACAGGTCGTCGAAGAATTCGGCGAGGAACATTCGCTTTCAAAATTTGACGCTGAAGAACGTGCCGTTCTCACGGAATTTCTCGATCACGGACTGCAGATCAGAGCCGAACGCGCCCGCGCCGCGGCAGCCGGCGAAGAGCCGGATTTTGTTCCCCTCGTGCAATCGTGGGGCGGCGTTTCGCTCGTTTATCGCAAGCGTCTGCAGGATTCGCCGGCGTACCGTCTGAACCACGAGGAGGTCCAAAAAGCTCTCGAGGAAGGCATCAACTTTATCGAATGTATGAATCCGGCCGAGGCGGTTCCAGACGAATTCAATGCGGTCAAGGCTCTGATATTCGAGCGGCTCGATTACGTTGCCGAAACCGGTAAATTCGACAAGACCGGCGAGATGGTCGAGTTTCCCGCACGAACCGTCTGCGTCGCCGCCGGGACGTCGCCGAACGTAATTTACGAAAAGGAAAATCCCGGCACGTTCAAGCTCGACGAGTGGCGGCAGTTCTTCCAGCCATTCAAGGTCGAGAAGAACGATGACGGCGAGTTCCGCACTGTCGAGACCGACAAATCTGAAGCCGGATTTTTCACGTCGTATGAAAAGGACGGCAAGTTCATCAGCTATTACGGTGACAATCACCCGACCTATGCCGGAAACGTCGTCAAGGCGATGGCGTCGGCGAAGCACGGCTATCGGCGCGTCGTCGAGTTGTTTGTAGAAGAGATCGCGACCCGGGGGAAACTCCCGCAGTCGGAACGCGACGCGATATTCGACCGGCTCGAGGCGACGCTCGACGAGCAGCTTCGTGCGTACGTCGTAAAGATCGACCGGCTGACGCCGACGATCGTCGATGTTGTCGTAAAGGCTCCGCTGCAGGCACGCAAGTTCGAGCCGGGACAGTTTTACCGTCTGCAAAATTTCGAAACGTCAGCTCCGGTCATCGACGGAAAGAGATTGGTGATGGAAGGCCTCGCACTGACCGGAGCGTGGGTGGACGAGGAAAAAGGCCTGCTATCGATGATCGTTCTCGAGATGGGAACATCGTCACGGCTGTGCTCGCTGCTCCGCGAGGGCGAGGAAGTTCTCGTGATGGGCCCGACCGGGACGCCGACCGAGATACCGTCGAACGAGACCGTTCTGCTTGCGGGCGGCGGACTCGGCAACGCGGTCCTCTTCTCGATCGCTCGTGCCATGCGTGACAACAATAATCATGTCGTGTATTTCGCGGGGTACAAAAATGGCGAAGATCTTTTTAAGCGCGAAGAGATCGAGAACGCGACCGACCAGGTAATTTGGGCGACCGATCAAGGCGTTGAGATCAGGCCCCACCGGCAGCAGGATTCCCATTTTCGCGGGAACATCGTCCAGGCGATGATCGCATATGCGGAAGGGAAGTTCGGCCAGACGCGTTTGAGTTTGAAGGACGTCGACCGGATCATCGCGATCGGTTCCGACCGTATGATGAACGGCGTCCGTGAGGCGCGCCACACGACGCTCAAACCGTATCTGAAGGCCGAGCACACGGCGATCGGGTCGATCAACTCGCCGATGCAGTGCATGATGAAGGAAGTGTGTGCACAATGTTTGCAGCGGCACGTCAACCCGCACACGGGCGAAGAGTTTTTCGTCTTCTCGTGCTTCAACCAGGACCAGCATCTCGATTTTGTCGACTTCAAAAACCTCAACGAACGCCTGCGTGCGAACAGCATCCAGGAAAAGCTGACGAATATGTGGCTCGACCGTGCGTTCGGCCGCGACGATTTCAAACGGCTGTACGGCCAAGCGGCCTGACGGAACTTGACTGAAATGCCGGCATCCTTGCCGGCAATGAGCGTGAAACGCGAGAAGGCTCCTGGACGATCAGGAGCCTTTTTTATTTACACGTTTCGCGTCCTCGCGGACGCGTTGCCGGCAAGGGTGCCGGCGTTCCAGTCGTGCAGGACGTCTGCGGTCCAGTCGCGAAGGAATTATATCGACACGCGCGAAATAACTTCGCCGACTTTATCGCCGCGGCGGTTTTTGATCGGCATCGGCGACAGCTCGACGAGATCGTTCGCCGCCAAAATTTCGAGCTCTCGCAGTATCTCTACAGCGACGACGGGACGCGACAAAAAGTCGTCGCCGTCTTCGATCTTAAGCGCGACGCCAAGGCCGGTCGGGTATTTTTCGCTCGGGAGGACGCCGCAGAGCCAGACGCCGTCGGCTCCGACCTTTGAAATTATTTTGCCGCGGGCGGCTTCCATCAAGATCGTGTCGAGCCGGTCGGTCCCGCCGATGAGGTGTGGGAATTTCGCCATTGCTGAAACGATGCGGTGGGACGCGGCCTGTGTTTGGGCATCGAATTTATTTCGCGAAATCAGATTTGCGAAACACTTCGCCATCGCCGAAATCGGAAGCGCAAAATTCGGGGCGGCGCAGCCGTCGATGCCGATGCTGATCTCGTCCGCCGGCATTTCCGCGAATGCGGCGACTGAATTTTTGATCTCTTCCTGCACGGGGTTTGCGACGCTTTCGTAACTGCTAACATCGGCCCCGATGTGTTTGGCCAGCCCGAGCATCGCGGCGTGCTTGCCGGAGCAGTTGTTGTGCAGCTGCGTCGGCGATTCGCCTTCGCGGATCATGCGTTCCGTCTCCTTTTGGTAGAACGGCATATGCACGCCGCATCGAAGATCATCGACCGAGCATCCGATCTTTTCGAGCATCCGCCTCACACCGTCAACGTGAATCTTTTCTCCCGAATGCGAAGCGCAGGCGAGAGCGACCTCGTCGTCAGTAAAGCCGAACGCCTCAGCCGCACCGCTCGTGAGAAACGGCATCGCTTGAAACGGTTTCGATGCCGAGCGAAGGAACGTCACGGTTTCGGGGTCGCCGATCGACACTACGCGGCTGCCGTCGCCATCGGCGACGCAGATGTGCCCGCGATGTACGGACTCGACAATTCCGCCGCGCACGACCTCGGCTAGAATAGGTGGATTCATAAATTAAACGGTCTCGGCGACGGCATTGTGATGTTCGATCATTTCGCGGGCGTTTTGGCGTGCCGCCTCGGTTATCTTTTCGCCGGCGAGCATGCGGGCGATCTCTTCGACGCGTTCGTCGGGCGAAAGTGCGTGAACGGCGATGAACGTGCGGTTTTTGTCGATCCGCTTTTCGATCGTGAAATGTCGGTCTGCCAGCGACGCGACCTGCGGCTGGTGCGTGACGCACAACACCTGCTGGTTGGCGGAAAGCTGTTTGAGCTTTTGCCCGACAGCCTGTGCCACGCGGCCGCCGATGCCGGCGTCGATCTCATCGAAGACCGCCGATTTTTCCATGCCGCCGGTCTTGCCTGTCGTTTTCAGGATCAGCATCAGACGAGACGCTTCTCCGCCGGATGCGACGCGGCCGAGCGGCTTCGGCGATTCGCCTGGATTGGCCGAAAACAAAAACTCAACTCGGTCGTAACCTTTCGAAGTCAGAGAACGGTCGGATCCTTCGCTCTTGAGCTCGCTCGTTTCGGGCGCCTCGATGCGCACTTCGAATCGTGCCTTTTCGAGTGCGACGGCCTTGAGATTTGCGGTGACGTCCTTTTCGAATTTGCGTGCCGCCGTGACGCGTTTATCGTGAAGCTCGCCGGCGCTCTTGAGATAAACGGCACGACGTTCCCCGATCACTTTTCGCAGCTCGGCCTCGCGAAATTCCGCCGATTCAATGTTTTCGAGCCGCTGCTGCGACTCGGCCAAGTGGGACAGAGCCGTTTCGACCGTGCCGCCGTATTTTCGCGAAACCCGTGCGATCTCGGCAAGGCGTGTCTCGATCTCCTCGAGCCGCTCGGGCGAAAACTCGAGATGCTGAAGAAAGTCACGTGTGGTGAAACCGAGATCTTCGATCACGGCACGTGCCGAGGTGATTTGTTCGAGGTAGTCGGCAAACCGCGAATCGTACTCGGCAAGCTCGACGATCTTCTTCGCCGCTTTGTCAAACGTGGTCAGCGTCGAATCGTCGCTTTCGTAAAGCAAGGAGTACGCATCTTCGCTGAGGGTCGAAAGCTTTTCGACGTTGTTGAGGCGCCGGCGTTCTTCGTCGAGCTCGTCGTCCTCGCCGGGTTTCAGATTCACGGCCGCGATCTCATTGACCTGGAATTTCAGAATGTCGAGAAGCTGCAGTTTTTCGGCTTCGTCCTGCTGTAGCATGCCGAGTTCCGTTTTCGAAACCGACCAATACCGGTAGGCTTCGGCAGTGCGTTCGCGAAGTGCCGTCGTTCCCGCAAATTCGTCGAGCATTTCGAGATGCATCGACGGGTTGAAAAGCGACGCCTGTTCGCCCTGGCCGTGAATGTCGACGAGATATTCCCCGACCTTTCGCAGAAATGTCTGCGTTACGAGCTGATTGTTTACAAAAATGCGGTTCTTGCCGGAACGCGAGAGCTCGCGGCGGATTATCAATTCGAGTTCCTCGTCGTCCGGTGGTTCAATGCCGCCTTCGCTCAGCACTTGCCGCAACGCGGGCGTGTCAGGAATCGAGAATAATCCCTGGATCTGCGCGCTCTGCTCGCCTTCTTTGATCAGGTCGGACGAGATCCGTTCGCCGGTTAGGGCACCTAAACTGTCTATAATGATAGATTTACCGGAACCCGTCTCGCCGGTGAGCAGATTGAGGCCATCGCCGAACTCTATTTCGAGCGCGTCGATCAAAGCGATGTTCCCGATCTTTAGAAAGGTCAACATAGGGCCGTGGCAACCAAGGTTTTAGAATACGGTCTTGAGGCCGAACATGTCTATCGCCTGCGGCGGCTAATTGGTTTTTTTCGGCACGACGCCGTCGCCTTTTACGAACCTGCCGACGGAAAAGATCGCGTCGGGCGGGAACTGCTTTTCGATATCGGCGGCGGTCCAGTCAACCTGTCGGGACTTGCTGTAAAACAGCAGTTCACCGGACGTGTCTGTCTTGATCGGCTGCGTCCGGCCGGTCACATAGAAATTCGAGGCGTCGTATTCGATGAGGCCTGAATACGGCGAGAGGTCGCCGATGCGACGGGTGGTTGCCGGGGCCGGCATTTCGGCTCGCCGGCGTTCGAGATTCAGGCCGATGTCAGTCGGGCTTTGAACGACGCCGGCACGATCGACTATGTTGGCGCCGCGAAAAACGATACTCATCAGGCGTCCGGAGGCGTTTGCGGGCAGCTGTTCGTACGCGACCGGGCTCGCAGATTTTTCCGAGCCGTCCGCCAAGACGCGCAAAGCCGTCATGATCGCGATGAAATTCATCTTGACCAGGAACATCTCGTCCTTGCCGTAAAGCGCGCCGGTCTCGATGAGGATGACGGGCGTGCCCCATGCAGAAAAATTATCGCCGAAAGCGGTCGCCGTGAATTCGTCGTCGTACCGCCCGATGTTCTGCGGAATGTAATTGTTCAGTGCCTGCACCATCGCCGCGGTGAGCCGCTTATTGCGTTCGAAGCCTTCGGTCGAGGTCCTCGCCGCGTCGCCGTAGACGACCAAAAACGAGATCGCAGCTTGCTTGTTCGTCGGCCCGGCGGTTGTCAACGCGTTTTGGTTATGGAGATTAAAGCCGATTTCGGGCGACCAGTCGTCGCGGAGCTTCTTGAGCAAAACCGCCTCGGGCGCTTGCAGATTGCGGGCGTCGCGGTTGATGTCGATTCCTTGCAGGTTACGGCGGACATAAAGCTCAGCGCCGTCCGGGTTGAGCATCGGCACGGCGCGTATCGTCATCGTCTTTTCGATCTCCTTTACCCACGCCTTATCGCGGTTTTTGTGCAGGACGTTAAAAATGTCGATGAGCGCCGAGGTCGCGGTCGGCTCGTCCCCGTGCATTTGTGACCACAGAAAAACCTTTAGTGGGCCTTTGCCCCACTCGACCTGGTAGATCTCGCGATTAGCAACGCTTTTGCCGACCTGGTCGACTTTCACTCCGAGCGTTCGCAAACCGTCGAGATATTTTTGCAGGTCTTTGTGACGGACGTTCGAGGGAAGTTTGTTGGAAACATGTTCGTTGTCCCACGTTTCGGCAAACTCCGCGGCGGTTTGGGCAGGAGTGTTCATCAAAAAAAGTAAAAGAGCGAATGTAAGGGCCAGGCCGATCTTCATTGCAATAAGATAAACCGCAACAGCAATTAACTACAAACCGAGCGGCTCGCCTCGCGGAAAAATCGGAGTATATGGAATGTCAATGGGCCGGAAATATCGTTGAACACTATGCGTCTTTCAGCACACGAAGGATCTCCGCGACGCTCCATGCCTGGGCGGGACAGCCACGCGGCAAAAAAGGAGCGTCGGCGTCGAAGATCTCGGAGATCTGGCCGACTCCGGCCTGGTTCAGATGTGCTCTAAATCCGGAAAGGAGTTCGCTTACCCGCTGCTCGGTGGCTTTCGAGACGCCATTCACCTTTCGGTACGCGTCGACGAACCCGCCTATGAGCCACGCCCACACAGTTCCCTGGTGATAGGCCGAATCGCGTTCGAATGGCGAACCGATGTAGACCGAAACGTACCGTGTATCTTTAGGTGACAATGACCTGAGACCAACAGGCGTGAGCAATTCATCTTCGACCTTTTTGACGACCATGCCGGCCCGATCGGCGTCGAGCATCGAGTGAGGAAGTGAGACAGCGAAGATCTGGTTTGGCCGGACTGACGCGTCACGATTCCCGTTCTCGATGACGTCGAAAAGGCAGCCCTCCGCTTCGTTCCAAAAGAGAGCATTGAAACTCAACTTCGCGAGGTCGGCCATCGCGATGAATCGCGACTCGTCCTCGAAGTGGCCGAACCGCCCCGCAAACCCGGCCATGATCCGCAAAGCGTTGTACCACAGAGCCTGAATCTCGACGGCCTTTCCCGTTCTCGGAGTTATCACGAGATCGCCGATCTTCGCGTCCATCCACGTCAATTGCACGCCGGGTTCGCCGGCATACAGCAGACCGTCGGTGTCGACGTGAATGTTAAAACGCGTGCCGCGAAGGTGCCAAATGAGTATCTCGGCGAGCTTTGTGTAGAGCTGCTTTTTTACGAAAGCATGATCGCCGGTGTGTTCGACGTACGCACGCACCGCTTCGAAATACCAGAGCGTGGCGTCGACGGTGTTGTATTCCGCTTCGTCGCCGGCGTCGGGGAAGCGGTTCGGCAGCATCCCCTGTGAAATATGTTTCGAAAATTCCAGAAGTATGCCTTTGGCGATCTTCGGCCGGTTCGTCGCCAAAGTCAGACCGTTGAGTGCGATCATCGTGTCGCGGCCCCAATCGGAGAACCACGGATATCCGGCGATGACCGTGTGCCCGTCACCCCGTTTGACAATGAACTGGTCTGCCGCCGCGGTGAGCTGCTGCTTGAATTCGTTCGCGGGTTTGCTGAGTTTGATGAGTTCTCGACGACGTTTGATCTCGGCCTTTTCGAGTTTCGCCGCATCCGCGGGTGAATTGTCGTCGGTCGAGATCACGACATCTGCCTGACGTGCGAGATCGAACGTCATCACGAACGGCTGAAACAGGTCGGTCGCGAAATCGAACCCGCGTTCCTTTTCGATCGCGAGTTCGAAATTGCGGTACCAGTTGCCGGTAGTTTCAACCTTGGCGTCGTGAAAAAAGTGAAGGGAAGCGAGGCCGTTGGCCGAGTCGACCGTCACGACACCGTTATTCTCGGTGAATTCGAAATTGTCGCCGGACGCCTCATGCTGCAAGTGATGGTAATCGACGAACGAAAGCAGCGGCCGCAGTTCGAGCCGAAGATCACCCAATAATTGTCCGGGCGAAATTACCTTCCAACGGCACACCGTCGTATTGTGCCCGTGAATGGCGAAAATTCGTTTTTCGAGCTTTATTCCGCCGACGTCGTAGGTCCAGATCGGGAACGGATCGAGCCGATACGAGGTCAGATATTCGAAGCCCCGCGGGTAAACATTGCCCGGATACTGATTGGCCGAAAGCTCGAACCGCCGGTCGCCTGCGACAAGCGTTTCTTCGAACTTGGAGAGCAGCGTGACGCGGCCGAGCGGCGGCCGGGTCGCCGCGGTGAGCAGGGCGTGATACCGCCGCGTGTTGGCGCCCGAGATCGTGCCGGACGCAAAACCGCCGATGCCGTTCGTCTCAAGCCACTCGCGAGAAGTGGCCGCGGCGAAATCTGTGCAAATATTTGAATCGAAATTGATCATTGGATCTGCGGTACTGCCGGCGTCCTGAAGTACCGCCCGCGTCTCGCCGGCTGGCCGGAGGCCGTCCCCGGCCTCCACTCGTCGGCCAGAGGCCCACAAGACAGCCGCCGGGACGGCAGCGGTACATTCGGTACAACAGCTTTACAGGCTTAGATAGACGTCTTCGACGGCGTCGAGCATGCGGCGGAGCGAGAAGTTTTCGCCGGCGCGTTTTTTTAGGCTCGAACCGAGATCGAGCCGCGATTCGGCACCCCGCAGGAGCTCGACCATTCGCTGTGACATCGCGACAGGATCGTTGACGGGAACGCGCCCGCCGACGGTGCCGAAAAGTTCGCGTGCTCCGTCCGTGTCGGTCGCGACGATCGCTTTGCCGTGCAGCATCGCCTCGAGTATTGCCAGGCCGAAGCTCTCCGACCGCGACGGCGAAACGAACACGTCGATCTCGGAATAGAACCCGCCCGTGTCGTCCAGCCAGTCGAGCCAGAGAAAACTTTCTTCCATTCCGAGGACCTTTACCAGTCGTTTGAGGTCGCGGCGATATGCCCGGTCCATCGAGTGGTCCTTGCCGACGACGACGAAGCGGCAGTCCGGAATTTCCTTTAACACTTCTTGAGCAGCGAGGATGAATTCCCGCTGGCCTTTCAGTTCTTTGAGCTCGCCCAGCGTTCCCACGAGCGGAGCGTCCGGCGTAATACCGTGCAGCGTGCGAAAGCCGTCCGTCGAGGACGCGGGCGATTCGGCGTCGAGCGCCGCGAGATCGATGCCGTTGTAGATGACCTCGACCTTTCCAGCCGGGAATATTTTTCGCAGGCCGTCGCCGACGGTGTCCGAAACGGCGATCGCTTTCGACAGGTTCTTTAAGGCGAAGCGGTTGAACGGCTTGAGCGGGAACAGGACGTGCCGCGTCAGGACGAATTTCGATCCCTTTGCCGCGAGACAGGCGATGCTTGCGGGAATGTAATCGCGTGCGACGTGCGCGTGCACCACATCTATTTTGTTGTCGCGGGCGAATTCAGATATCCGGATCGCACTCAGTACTCCGAAGGAGTTTCTGATGGACACGTGAAAGAGGTTTTCGGGCGGAAGAAAAGCGAGCCGTTTTTCCCATTCGTTGGTCGGACGCAGCGCCGCGAAAACCTCGTGTCCGCGATCGTGCAGACCGCGGCACAGATCGACGAAATGCCGCTCGCCGCCGCCGTAAGTCTTGGCCGATGATATCTGCAAGATCCGCACAGGCATCAGATTACACTTACAGCAGACGAAAAAAAAGGCACGATTCCGAAGAATCGTGCCATAGGTTTTTCTCGTGGGAGAAAAACTAAGTCTCGTGGGAGACCAAACTAAAACTGAAAACGTGTCGCGAACTGGATCTGACGTTCGCGGTAAAGGGTGCTGTCAGTGCCCGTGATCTCACCGAATTGCGGATTGAAGTTCAGTGTTCCGGTTGTGCCCTGACGGCTGTAGAGCGTGCTGTTCCGGCTGAACACATGCGTTCTGTTGACGACGTTAAACGCCTCGACGAGAAATTCGAGATTCATCGTCTCTGTAATGCGGAAACGCTTCGAAAGACGTGCGTCGATGTTCTGCAGGTTCGGCAGACGGTACGCGTTGCGATCGAGGATCGGAAGACGGTTGTTACCGTTCGTTCCGTTCAATGTCGTTCCCGACACGGTCCCGTCAAACGGAGCACCGGAGTAATGCGTAAAGATCGGCGAGAACGACCAGCCGTTGAGCAGGTAGTTACCAACCGAGTTGCGGCTGCCCTTGTAGAGCGTCGGGGCCCACACAACGCTGGCGACAAACTTATGCTTTCGGTCAAAGTTGCTCAATCCCGAGTCATAAGCACCGTTGAAAATGTCATACGGGCTGTTCGTCTGCGTAAACGTCGCTGAGTTCTGGTTGGTGTCGGTCGAACGCGAAAGCGTGTAGCTGACCTGGAACTGCAGCCCGTTCGTAAAGCGGCGGTTTGCCTGCAATACAAGTGCGTTGTACTCCGACTTGACCGTGCTCTGAATACGGGTCATTGCCTGCGTTCCGATCACGCGAGTGTAAAGCGGGAGCGAGAACGACTGTCCGCCCAACGGTCCGTCATTCAAAATATAGTTCGTCGTGGCGCCGTTAACACGCTGGTAGTTCAGATCGAAGAACGTCGGCAGATTGCGGCCGAGGCTTCCGATATAAGAGATCGACACTACCGTGTTCTTCATGAGCTGATGCTCGAGAATGGCATCATACTGATGGATCTTAGGAGCCTGGAAATTATCCGAGAAGAACTGGATCGCTCCGCCCGATGCTACAGCGGCGGCCCCGGTCAGTACCTGCGGGAATACCGGTGCGCCGGCCGCCGTTGCCGCGAGGCTTATAACGGTCTGTCCGCCCGGGTTTCCGGTGTTGATCATCGCGTTGTAGATCGTCGAGCTCTGAACGCGGCCGAAATACACGCCGTAACCGGCACGGAAGCTGGTCTTGCCGTTGCCGAAAACGTCATAGGCAACACCGATACGCGGACCGAAGTTGTTTCTGTCGTCCGGAAGGGTCGATGTGGCTTCTGCGATCGTTCTGCCGTCGTTCGGGATGATGGTCGTGCTGGTGTTCGGGAGCTGAACGCCCGGCATTTTGATGTACTCGTAGCGCAGACCGAGGTTTACCGTCAGACGCGGATTGATACGGAAATCGTCCTGGAGAAAGAAGTTGTAATCGAATGTCGTAAGTTTGATCCCCGAGAATCCGACGCCCTGCTGGAAGTTTGACGTGTAGCATTTGCCGACGAGACGGGCGCTCGTCGCACACGGGGTCGTGCCGGGAAGGCCGGTGTTCCAATTAACATAATCGATAATGAAATCACCCAGGTTGTTGTAGGCGTACGATCCGGCCCCGGTGAAAAGATTCTCGATCTTGTCGCTCACGCGGTTGATGTCACCGCCGAATTTCACCGTGTGACGGCCCATCGACCAGGTTAGCGTGTCAGCGAACTGAAAACGTCTTTCATCGGGATACGAGTTGCGGTCCAGGAAGTTAGGCGTTCCGAAATCGAATCCGTTAGTGATGAACATTGCCGGTGCGCGTGTGCCGCCAAGTGCCGTCGACGGCTCACCCGGTGCGGGCGGCGTGCTGAACTGACGTTCGAAATCACGCGAGTACTGGAAACGGAATTCGTTCAAAATGTTTGACGAGATCGAGCTCTGAAGTCTGGCGTTGACCGAATCAACCGAAACCAGGTCATCGCCAAAGCTTGCCCGGCCGCGCGTATTCGTCGGCTGCGTCTGAACGCCGCTCGGCGAATTCCAACGGAGGCGGTTGTAGCTGACGCTGAAAAGGTTGCTGTTGTTGATCTGCCAATCGATCTTCGGAAGGTAGATGGTCTGGTCACCCTTACGCGGCACTTCGCCGGTCAAGCTGGCCAAAAATCCCATCGTCGAATTGGTCTGAGCCTGCGAGACGCCGCTGCAGAACAGACGGTTGCCGACGGTGAATGCGTTCGTTCGGTTGGCGACGGTCGTTGCGCAGCCCAAAGGAAACGCCGAACTGGGTGCAACAACGGGGATCGGGTTAAAGAACGTCGTCGACTGGGGGATCGAGAGTCCCGGGAAGTTGCGTTTCTGCTGATCGTAGCTGAAGAAGAAGAAAAGTCGATCCTTGATGATCGGGCCGCCGATGGTTCCGCCGAACTGTTCGCGGAGGTCGACAGGTTTTGCCGCGACCAGCGTGTTAACGCCGCCCACCAATATCGTCTGTGTCGCACGCGGATTGCGGGCTCCGTTACGGTTGTTGCGGTTGTAGTAAAAGAGGTCGCCGTGAAATTCGTTGGTGCCGCTCTTGGTGACGGTGTTGATAACGCCGCCGGCTGCTCGCCCGTATTCTGCTGAGTAGTTGGAGCCGTTGATCTGGAACTCCCGAATTGCCGACTGGCTGACCACGTAGTTAATACGTGTGCGGCCGCGTTCTTCCGAGAAGAAGGCCTGGTTGTTGTCGCCGCCGTCGACCGTGCTGTTGTTGAGCAGGCCCGAGATGCCGCGGAAACTGATAAGGCCAAAAGTTCCGTCAGGGACGGTCGACGGTGCGAGCAAAGCAAAGTTCGATGCGCGGCGGCCGTTGATCGGCAGCTCGTTTATCGAAGTTTGGTTGATGTTCGTCGTGTTCGAGTTGTCGTTAGTGTTTATGACCGGAGCTTCGGCCGTGACTTCGACCTCGGCGGTCGCCGTACCGAGTGTAAGTGGGATGTCGACATTCGTCGATCGTCCGACCTCAACAACGACATTTTCTGCCTTTGCAGGAGCAAACCCCGCAACGGTCGTTTCGACGCGGTAGGTGCCCGGCTGAAGATTTGATACGCGGAAGCCGCCGTCGCTGTTCGCGGTGACGGTCGTGGCGTTGTTGGTCCCCACGTTGGTCACGGTGACAGACGCATTCGGGACCACGCCGCCCTGCGGGTCAGTCACGGAGCCGTTGATGCCGCCCGTCACTGTTGACTGGGCGAATGCCTGGCCGAGACCGATCAGCAAGCTTAGCGCGATCACGCTGAAGAACTTGATTGAAAAATTTTTAGTCATTTTGGTTTGTGGACCTCTATTAATTTGATACCAAGATAGCTGGATTAAATCGTTTGAACGTTCCGAATTTATTGCGTTTTTCGGATTTTTATCTTGCTTTTTGGATTCTCACCGGTTGACGCAAAAACATCTTGTCTGCCGAAAGCCAGAAACTCCATCAAGCGGGTTTACATAAATGTTGTTTTTACACACCCTTATCAAATTCACGCGGCGAAACGCGAATTCAAACCTTCTAAATTGCAGTTTGTGAAACACTAAGGGCCACTCGTATGTTGCAATTCGAGTTCCGAATAACGTACGGCCCGATCCTATTTTAAACCGGCTGAAGTTACATCGAGGTTACATTCGCTGTAACCGAACATTAATAAATTGTCGATTTCCGTTATTGTGTAGCCGGAAACTACGGATAGGCGAGCGAAAATATTTCTTTCAAGCGGATTTATTTCGACAAACTCTGGCGGACATATTTACATCGTATGCTTCTATTTTGACACGGACGCACCGAGCGGCCATGGAGATCGGGACGCAAACCGATTTGTTTGAGTAATTTGCGGAATATTTAGGAAACTTGACTTTTTTGTAAATATGATCTAAGTTGTTCGGGCGATTTGCCATTGGACGTGTTTCAAACGGCGGTCGCATTCATTTACGTGCGAAAAAGGGGGGAATTTAATGGCACAAATAGAATACGCTACTTCGTCATACAAGACGCCGATGCATCATCGCATACTTGCGAACATGCCGGTAGTGGCAAGCTGGATCGACGGGGAAAGCGGTGAGACGATAAATATCGAGGGAACAACGGAGAATGTTGGAGAAAACAGCACTCTGGTGAATCTCGACGTTTTGCCGCCGGTCGGAAGCGAAGTGAAATTGACGATCATGGAAGAAGACAAACCAGTGATCGCGGTCGCGACCCAGGTTATCCGAGTCGAACGAGATCCGAGCAAGCCGTTGGCAGCTCTTTCGGTTTCTGAGAATATCAAGAAATGGAAGCAAAATGCGATGGGTGCCGCCGAAAGGTGGGCAACCAGGCATTGGCAATTGAATTACGAAGAAGAGTGGGTAAACTAACCGCTCTTCAGCTAGCTTTATAATTTGCGGAGATCTCGTTAATCGATTTCTCCGCTTTTGTTTTGTCAGAACCGCGAGCGATAGCGACCGGGCTGCTGCGAGGGCTGAAGGCGGAGGGATTAGGGATGAATAGGAAATACGCATATCGGTCTTTCTTATTCATCCTTCCGCCCTCATCCCTCATCCTTCCAAGAACCCGGTCACTATCGCTCGCGGTTCTGACCTGGACCGGCGAACGATTGACCGCTTGGCGGCATCACTTAGAGGAATGAAAAAGGCATTATTATTGTTATCCGCGGTTCTGCTCTTCGCTGCCGCAGCGTTTTCCCAGGAAAAACCCCTGAACCAGGCTGAATACGTAAAGATGCTTTTGGCGCTGCAGAAGAATCCGGCCGCCAAGGCCGAAATCGTGGACGCTCTTCGCAAACGCGGGATCGATTTTGTCCTGACGGACGGCCTGCGCAGTCTTACCCGCACCAAGGGAGCAAACGACGACGAACTCAAACGTGCCCTCGAAGAAGCCGCCCGCCGCCGCGATAATCCGTCGACCGCAAAACCGCCGACGCCCGTTGAATCTGCGCAGATCCTGGCAAAGACACGCTCCAATACGCTGGCGGCCGTCGAGGAAATGCCCGATTTCGTCGTCAAGCAGCAGGTGCAGCGGTCGGCCGCCTACGCGGGCACGAACAATTTTCGTAACCTCGATCGGCTCGTCGTCGCCGTCAGTTACAAATCGACCGGCGAAGAATCTTATCGGGTTTTATCAAACAACGGCGTCGTAAATACGAACGCACAGGCGAAGGGAAGTTACGAAGAGGTCGGCGGCACAAGCTCGACCGGCGAGTTCGTGACCATGCTCGCGACCATCTTCAAGCCTGAAAGCGAAGCGATCTTCGAACCGGTCGATACTGATTTGATCCGAGGCCGCCGTGCCGTTATCTATGATTTTTCGGTGACACGCGAGAAGGCCAAACAGATCATTACGGCGACAGGTTATCTGACCGATTCGGCGGTCACGGGAATGAAAGGCCGAATGTGGGTCGACCGCGACGACTTTCGCGTCCTGCGCGTTGAGAGCGAAGCAACCGAGATTCCCGAATCGTTCCCGATCCGCAGCGCAAAGCGCGTGATCGATTACGAATGGACGACCATCAGCCAGGAAAAATATCTTCTCCCGCTGGTCTCCGACGTCCGGCTGACTTTCCGCGAAAACAGTAAAGTGTTCGAGACGCGCAATCTTATCCGGTTCAAGGATTACCAGAAATACGGCACCGACGTTCAGATCGTCGAAGAAGACAACGCTCCGCCCGAGGAGACAACACCGCCCGCGCCGCAAAAGCCTTGAACGGTTCTGAGTCGCGACCGCTGTCAACGTCAGTTCCGCTAGGTACGGCCTGTTTGTAGTAAAAGTCTGATAAATCTATAGAGCTCCGTAGGAGCGGCCTTTTTCAAGGCCGCTCCTACGGAGCTCTATAGAAAGTAGCTTCCATTTCTACAAACAGTAGGCTCCTACGGAGCTCGAACGAGCCAAGGTAAGATCAAATCAATTTAATGAAAAGTAAGCGATGGCGGCGGGGACGATGAGCCAGAGAAGGCCTTTGACGAGAAAGAACACGAAACCCGCAGCGCCGAATCGTTTCACCCACGATCTGGCCGGACAGGTCTTGTTTCTCGGCGGCTTTTCCATGCTAAGTTTAAAATAGCGATTTCGGTTTTGTTTTTCAAATCTTTACGTTAACTTAGCCAGATGACGAGAAAACATTTGCGGCGTTTTATCATTCCGTTCGTTTGCCTTATATTTTTTAGTGGGGCGCTGGCTCAGAGCGGTCCGCCGAAAGAAGCAAATAAACGAGAGGCAGATTTGGTCGAACTCATCACGCTGGATAACTCGATAAAACTCGATATCAGGTATGCGACCGCCGACAACTTTGTCGGCCGTCAGGTCTACCCCGAGGCACGAGCATTTTTACAGCGTCCCGCCGCCGAGGCGCTGGTTCGTGTAAATAAGAAGCTTAAAAAGAAGCATCTCGGCCTGGTGATTTTCGATGGCTACAGGCCGTGGGCGATCACGAAATTGTTTTGGGAAGTGACGCCCGAGGACAAGCGGAAATTTGTCGCAAACCCCGACAAAGGCTCAAAGCACAATCGCGGCTGCGCGGTCGACCTCAGTATTTACGACCTCAAAACCGGCAAGCTGATCGACATGCCGTCGGGCTACGATGAATTTAGCGAACGTGCGTCGCCCGATTATAAAGGCGGCACGGACAAGGAAAGGTCAAACCGCGACATGCTGCGCCGGCTGATGGAAAAGGAAGGATTCACCGTCAACTCGAACGAATGGTGGCATTTCGATTACAAGAATTGGGAAGACTACGCGATCTATGACATCTCGTTTGCCGAAGCGTCGAAAGATGGTACTCCGAAATAATTTTGCGGCTTGATACGGATCGAGCGGAGCGTAAAAAGCCCGACCGGCGGTTATTTTTTCTTTTCTAGGTACTGTTTCAAGACAAGTGCCTCATTGTGCTCTTCGTCCCGGGCCCCGTAGATAAGTGTGACTGTTCCTTCCTTCGCTTTGTCGATGATCGTCTTGATCAGATCGTCGTTGTGCTTTAGCTCCGTTTCATAGCGGCCGCGAAACCCGCTCCACTTTTCGGGATCATGCCCGAACCATTTCCGGAGCTCGGTGCTCGGACCGATCTCTTTCAGCCAAAGGTCCAATTTCGCTTTTTCCTTCGTTACGCCACGCGGCCACAGACGGTCGACAAGAATACGAAAGCCGTCGGCCTCTTCGGGCTGTTCATACGCTCTCTTGATCTTTATGTCCATAGGGTTCCCCGGGCGAGACATCGGCTCCGCGACTCTTTCAAGCGTACACCAGCGACGAATTAAAATGTATCGCCACGTCCTGGCCGGGCATCTCGACCCCGTCCGGGACGTGGCGACAAATTTTTGGCTCGCACGCCGGTACCAACACATGCCGGCACTTCGAACATTACTCTGCTGACGCGGACGCAGCCGCTTTCGACTTGCCGGCTTCGATCTGGAGCGTGATCGTCACATTATCCGAAACGGCGGCGACGCCGCTGGGCAAGTTGTCGCCGTAATTGACGCCGTAATCGCGCCGGTTAATGGTGGTCTCAGCCGTTATGCCCATTTTGCCTCCGCTTCGTTCATCGGCGGGCAGCCACCCGGCGATCTGAAACGGGAACGAGATCGGTTTGGTCACGCCGCGCATCGTAAAGTCGCCCGTGATGACCCAGCCTTTTCCTTTTTTCTCGACCTTTGTGCTCTTGAACGTAATGTCGGGATATTTCTCGACGTCAAAAAAATCAGCCGTCCGCAGGTGCTTGTCGCGCGGTGCGACGCCCGTATCGACGCTCGCTGCCTTGGCCGTAAATTCGACTGTTGATTTTGTCACGTCGGCGGGATCGAAATTGACCGCACCCGTAAAGTCGCGAAAAAATCCGGGCACTTCGATCAACCCCAGATGTCGGACCTTGAATCCGATAAAGCTGTGGGGCTTGTCAAAGTTGTATACGCCGGCATCGCCCATTTTGCCGGGCTTTCCGTCGACGATAAATTGTTCCTCGAATGTTTTGCCGACGGCGTTCGTACCGCTGTTCGACATGCCGACGAACGCGAGCAGAGCCACGATGGCCAAGAAAGTAAACCTCTTCATTATGATCTCCTGAATTTTCGTTAATACTGCGGAAAAGGGAATTAGACTTAAGATACAATTCTACACAAAAAGGTTCGGGCAGCGAAAGAGTATGATCAATGGATGCGGATCGCGACCGCGAACCTCGACCTAGCCGGGTTCCGCGTCATCTTCTTTCTAACGAAGAGCATGTAGTCGCCGGCCTCGGGAACCACGACCGAAAATTCACGCGAACTTTCGAACTCGGTCTCCACGCCGAACTCACTGCTGAACACACGGACGTCGAACATCGAGTTGACGGAATTCCGGACGGTTACGCTCTGGCCTTTTCGAGCGGCGAAAACGTATTCCATCTCTTCGCCGTTTTCTAGCGAACCTCGGAGAACCGTCTCGACTGCACCGGGCGCGAAGCTGATCCGTTTCGGCTCCGCCTTACCGCCGTTCTGAGCATAAGCGTCCAGCGCAAAAAACAAAATAACTGCTGTAAAGACCACGAATCGTTTCATATGGTTTCTGCCGAAATTCTATATCAAGTCTGATAGAATACGTGAAAATAATAGGAACGACCGAAAACCAATGAACAGACCCGATCGCAGCGAGTACGACTCGTACTACGAAGGATACATATCGCTTGTCGAGAACGCCGACATACAGGCGACGCTCGCGGGACAGCCAGCTCAGCTTCGAAAGGTCTTCGGCGAACTCGCCGAGGAAAAGGGAACGTTCACCTACGAGGTAGGCAAATGGTCGATCAAGGAACTGATCGGCCACGTGATCGACGGCGAACGAATGTTTGCCTACCGGGCATTTCGTATCTCGCGCGGCGACAAAACGCCGATCGAGGGATTTGAGCAGGACGGTTATATTGAGAACGCGCGCTCGAACGAGCGGACATTTGCCGATCTGCTCGACGAGTTCGAACTGCTTCGCGTAGCGAATGTGCTTATGTTCAATCACATGAACGACGCCGATCGGCTGCGGTCGGGCACGGCGAATAATGTAGAGATCACCGTCCGGTCGATCGCCTTTATAATGGCCGGGCACGTCGCCCATCACGTCAACATCCTCAACGAGCGATACCTGGTTTGAAGTACGACGTAATTGTCATCGGCGGCGGAGCGGCCGGCCTTTACTGCGCGATCGAGGCCGGAAAGCGCGGGCGCCGGACGCTGGTGATCGAACACAACGCCGCCATGGGCCGCAAGATAATCATCTCGGGCGGCGGCCGGTGTAATTTTACAAACCTTCACACGACCCACGAAAACTTTGTCTCGCAAAATCCGCATTTTGCAAAATCTGCGCTTGCACGGCACACGCCCGCGGATTTCGTCAGCCTCGTTCGCAAACACGGAATTCCCTACTACGAGAAAAAACTCGGCCAGCTTTTTTGCCGCGACCGCTCTAACGCGATCGTCGACATGCTCGTCGCCGAGTGCAAAGATGCCGGCGTGCGTTTTTCAACGTCAACGACCGTCACAAAAATCGAAAAGGCAGCAAATTTCGAACTCGAGACGAGCCGCGGCAGAATGACGGCGTCCAGTGTCGTCGTTGCAACCGGCGGAGTTTCTTTCGCAAAGATCGGAGCGACCGACCTCGGTTATCGAATAGCAAAACAGTTCGGGCTTAAGCTTACACAGACGCGGCCTTCGCTTGTACCGCTGACGCTCGAACGCGGCGGCTGGCCGGAGCTGGCCGGCGTTTCCGTCGATTCGTCCGTGTCGACGGACGGCGCCGGTTTTCGCGAAAACATTCTGTTCACTCATCGCGGCATGTCCGGGCCCGCGATACTGCAGATCTCAAATTACTGGAAAAGCGGCCTGCCCGTTACGATCGACCTGCTGCCAGGCGTCGATGCCCGCGAGCTACTTACACGGAATCGAGCCAGCCGCAGACGCATCGACAACTTTCTCGCCGACCACCTCCCGCAAAGGTTCGTCGAACAGTTTGTAAGCGCGAACATGCCGACAAAACCTCTCGACCAATACAGCAATCTCGAGATCGAACGTGCCGCGTCCGCCCTGAACGGCTGGCAGGTCACATTCGCCGGCACCGAGGGCTTTGACCGGGCCGAGGTCACGCTTGGCGGCGTTTCGACGGCCGAATTGTCATCGCAAACTATGGAATCAAAGAAAACGCCGGGACTGTTTTTTATCGGTGAGGTGGTTGACGTGACGGGCTGGCTGGGTGGTTACAACTTTCAATGGGCGTGGTCATCTGGGTTCGCCGCCGGGAAAGCCGTTTAAAAAATGGAGAGGAACGTCTCCCACACCGTTCCTCTCCGTTTCGTGGCTAATTACGTGGAGTAATCAGCCACGAAGCTCGATACTTAATATTTATATTAATAACATGACTTTTGATTCGCCGCGAGGTGTATCGAGCCGATTCATATCTGCGTAAAAATTATAGTTTACAGGGCACTAACGAACGTGTAAAATATTTACACATGCATAGAACCTTGTCAAGCGATTTACGGAATAAAAAACAGTACGAAACTCAATTTGGATCAAGGTTCGCCGAGGCGTGCGGATCGGTCGAGCCGGCACGGATCGCGCGGCTTTTGAACATTTCGTATCAGGCCGCTAAAAATTATTTGGCGGGCCGGATGCCTGAACCTAAGATCCTGCTCAGGCTCGCCGAATACACGCCCTATTCTTTACATTGGCTGTTGACCGGCGAGGGCGAAAAACTCGCCTGCGACAACGCCGCGGAGGCATTTATACCCGCCCGCGAGATCAAAGCTCTGATCAGGGAAGGTTGTGCGGAAGTTATCAATGAGGTCCTCGTCCGAAGGGGCGAACCGAAGGTCGTCGTACTGGATCGCGAAAGGATCAGGATCGAGAGAGTTTACGAGACGGAAGGAAATTGAGATCCAGCCGAGACAGCTTCGTGAGCATAAACGCCGGCGTGCGTAACGGCGCCAAAGATAAGAACGGACTTCTGAAAGTCGAACCGCTGAACTTCTAAGCCTGCCTCATCGAAACTCGGAAATATCCATTCCGAATTTTTCCTTCACATATTCTTCCTGAGCGCTGTTGAGCTTGCGCAGATTTTCGAGGCGCCGCCCGGACTTTTTGATATGTGTCCGCGTGCGTTCGGCCATGTGTTTGAGCGGGTCGCGGCCCTCGGCGGATTCCGCATTGATCTTTTGGAATAGTATGAAAAGCTCGGACGTCTCGGCCTCGCCTTTTTCGTCCCGAAGTTCAGCAAGCCTGTACTTGACCTGATAAATCTGACGCAGAGCACGGACGAGATCGTCGCCGATCGAGTCGCCGGTGACGAGCTCCGGGCTGTGCTTTAGTTCCGCGGTCATCTTGTCGAGCAAAGATTGGTCGCCGGACGAGTACGCGAGATTGAGCTGCGACATCAGGCCGTGACGCTTTTCCTTTTCCGCCGGGTCGAGTGCGAGATCGGGATGGATAGCTCTGGCGAGATTGTGGTACGCCTTTTTCGACTCGACGGTTGGCTGCCACTTGCCGGCTGCAGACTCGTCGACGGCGGCATTTGCGGCAGATTCTTCGGCCCGCCGGCGCATCTCTTCGGCCTTTTTCTTGATCTCTTCGTCGTCGGGGACGAGCTTTACTTCTTCTTCGGCAATGAGTGCTTCGATCTCGTCGAGTTCGGCGTAGAGACGGCCGACCTCCATTTTGTAAAGCGTCTCGAAATGCCCGAGCTCCGTGCGAAGATCGGTCATTTCCTCTTCACGATCGGCAAGCCGGTCCTTGAGCCGCTCGAGGACCGAGCGTTTCTTATTCAATTCGATCTCTTCAGGAAACATATTCACCGTAGGACAGGCTGTTAGCCTGTCCCTTGATTCTCGGGAACCTGTCGGTCTATCACATTACTTCCGAACCGCGAGGACAGGCTAACAGCCTGTCCTACGAGTAGAGGTTCATCGGACGTGTCAGGAGGTCGAGCGGGTCGGCGATGTTCAGTGCCTCGCGGACGTAGAAAGGCTCACCGGCTGCGACGCCGATCAGCGAGCCGAAGTAACGTGAACGATTTTCGAGCTCGTCCAAAAATGTGCTCGCCGTAAGACGCGTTTCCGGCTCGGTCGAATTCGGATCGTAGAACTGCGAGGCGTGGGCACGTATCGCCGCCATTTTTTCCTCCAGAAAATCCGAAACATCGACGATGAACGACGGCCGCACGTTTCGCGAAAATACATTGTGCGCGACGTTCGGCACGGGAATTTTTTCGCCGCCGTCTTCGTCATATTTTCTCATGCTCGAAAGCCTGGCTGATTCGCGGACGAGTTGGACGATGTGATTGTGGTCCGGATGCGGATCGCCGTCCTGGTGCGTCAATATGACTTTCGGCTTCAGGCGGCGCAGGACGCGGACAAGTTTGGCCCGCGACGCGTCGTCGGCGAAAACGTGGCCGTCGGGCAGCCCGAGATTTTCGCGAACGTCGAGCTTCAGTATTCGTGCCGCTTCGTCGGCCTCGGCGGCTCGCGAGTCGACCGTGCCGCGCGTGCCCATTTCGCCGCGCGTGACGTCGAGAGCGCCGGTCGCGTAGCCGAGCGCATTCATCTTGAGCAGCGTTCCGCCGACGCCCAGTTCCACATCGTCGGGGTGAGCGAATATTGCCAGTATATCGACCTGATCCATAAAACTTAATTTAGCACACGGCGTTCACTTTCGCGGGTCGAGCAGTTTGAACGAGGTGAACAGTCGACGGCCGAGTCTCGCAAGGAAAGCCTGTTAAAATACTCGGATGAAATTAACCGTACTCGGCTCAGGCACGTCCGCACCGCATGCGTCGCGGACGAGTTCAGGCTATTGGCTCGATACGTCAGGCGGCTCTCTGCTGCTTGATTGTTCGGCGTCGGCGATCCACAGAATGGCCGCGGAAAGGCTCGACTGGCCAAACCTCGATGCGGTCTGGATCTCGCATTTTCACCTCGACCACGTCGGCGGCCTGGCCCCATTTTTGTTCGGCGTGAAACACGCCCGCGAGATGCGCTCCAGAACGAAACCACTGCGGATCTTCGGTCCGCCTGGGTTGAGACGCGTGCTCGACGGATTTGATGCCGTCAACAACTACCGCCTGTTCGAACAACGTTTTCCGGTCGAGGTGATCGAGGTCGCCGAACTAGAAACGTTCGAGATACTGCCGGGAATCGAAGCTGTAGCGGCGAAAACCCTGCACACCGACGAGAGCCTCGCGATACATCTTCGCGACGGCATGCGGACATTTGTGTACACGTCCGACACCGGGTTATCCGATCCGATCGCGGCATTCGCACGCAAGGTGGATCTGCTTTTGATGGAATGTTCGTTCGTCCGCGACAAGCCGGCCGACAAACACCTCGAGCTCGCCGAGGCCGTTTACCTTATTCGCAGAGCCGAACCCAAACGCGCGGTGCTGACGCATTTTTATTCTGATTGGGACGGTGTCGATTTTGCGGCCGAGGTTGGGAAATTTGAACCGATGTGCGAAGTGATCGAGGCCGTGGACGGCCTGCGGCTGGATATTTCGGAATAACTGACAGGTGACAGCTGATAGCTGATATCACGCTTTCGTGTTCCGTTGTGCCATCGCGATCAGGTCATCAGGCATCCACTTGTCGAGGTTTTTTTCTTCGGCTTCGACGATTCCTTTGTGGCGGTTGCGCCATTCCTTTTCGGGGTCATCCTCGCGGCCGGATTCCTTTGGATAATTCTCGACCTGTTCGAGGCTGATCAGGATGCCGTGAGCGATCTCCTTCCAGTCCTCGGTCTGAATGCCGCGAAGCACAACGGGTAAACCGGCCGTCCAATCTTCTTCCGGTGCGATATTGTCGTACTCGGGAATCGTCAAGAGAGCAGTGGCGGGAAACGGTTTGCCGCTGAATTCGTTGACGATCTGAGTTTTCAAATCGCTGTATGAACCGTTCGGATTCGCTTGTCTTATCGCGAGTGCACGTCGGAAAATATCGGAAACTGTCGGGTTGTCGGCCATTGTTTTATCTACGATCTCCTGGTGCAATTATACTTTGCGGACGATAATTGTAAAACTATGCGAAAGTTGATTTATCAGGTGCATTTGCTGTTAGGTGTAGCCGTCTCGATCCCGGTGCTCGCGTGGGCGCTGAGCGGACTGCTTTATGCTTTGCCGAATATGGTCGAGGGCGGGACGGTAGAGCAGATCGATTCGGTGAGAGTGAAAGTTTCTCCGCCCGACGCGATCGCGAAGGCGAGCGAATTGGCCGGAAAGCAATTGCCCACCACCGCTTTGACGCTGCTAATGAAGGACGGGCGGCCTCAGTATCAATCGATCGGCGGTCTCGGGGCCGATTCGATCTACATCGACGCGGAAACGGGCGCGGCGAAAATGTCCGAGCCGCCGACGTGGAAAACGAAATTCTTTCGCGAAGCACATTTCTACTTTTTTGCGGGAAGCTGGCAGGTCACGCTGCTCGTCTTCTTTTCGGCATTGGCCGCACTTTCCGCCGCCTCGGGCATATACCTCTACCTTTCTCTCTGGCTGCGCAGATCGTCGCCGCGGCGGAGGCGTTATCTCTCTTCATGACCGACGGCCGATGCGGGCGACGATTCCGAGCATAACCTGCTAGTTTTACAGCATCTGAGAACGTAGTATTTTTCGTGAGGATTTTTATATGAAGGTCATTTTTGCGTTTATTTTGGCACTCGCGGGCTTTGCAGCCGCGTACGGGCAGAACGAGCAGTCGCCGATCGTCGAAAAGGCGGTCACTTACAATAATTGGACGTATAAGAGCGTCACGACCGGCGAGGATACGAACCTTCGTGACCTGGCGAAAGGCAAAAAGCTGATGATGGTCGTTTACTACGCTCCGTGGTGCAGCAACTGGCGGCACGACGCGCCGATGCTGCAGCGTTTGCACGACAAATACAAGAATTCGGGTTTGGGCATCGTCGGTGTCGGCGAATACGATCCGGTCGCTTCGATGAAGAACAATCTCGAATTCATGAAAATCACGTTTCCCGCCGTTTATGAATCCGAGGCTCGTGGCGATAAACAAAAAACGATGCATTACGGCTACCGCACGGCGACCGGCGATACCCGCGGCTGGGGTTCGCCGTGGTACATATTTCTCGAGCCGGGCAAATTCGATGCGAAGGGCGACGTGCTCGCGACGAAAGCCAATATTGTGAACGGCGAATTGATCGAGGCGGAAGGCGAAAAGCTGATCAGAGAAAAGCTGGGCTTGCCGGCGGAGAAAGCCGCAGGCGGTTCAACAGCGAAGGCGGCTAATGTCTGCGATCCGGAAAAACCGTCCACGGCGAAGTTAAAAACGCCGGCCGTGTCATAGGCATTTCCATATCGGTTTTCGCATCAAAGTTGCGATAAAAAAGTAGCCGGGCGTGAATCGTCTGGCTACTTTCTATTTGCGGCTTGGCGGCCGTCACCAAATTCGAACGAAAACTACGGCATCACCGCCAACGTATCGGCGAGTTTTTGAAGCACCGTCAGCAGCGGCCGGCGTGAGTCGGTGAACTTTCCGGCGTTCGCGAGGTCTTCCGATTCCGCACTCAGCATCGTTATTCCTTCGAGCTTCGGCAAATATTTTCGTAAGTTAGGCTTTGTCCTAAAATCGGTTTCCAACGAAACGAGTCCCGCCCGCAGATTCTTTATCGCCTGCTTTACCTTTTCCTTATTCGCGTTATTTTGATCGATGATGGTTCTTGAGCCTCTCCGATTTCGCGCGTCCGCGTCGATCCCTTCGATGCTTGCAGCGATCGGCCCGAGCTTGTCGGTAAAACGCGTCACGTTCGCCACCTGATTCGAAACCTTTAATTTCGCCTGGCTGGTCTCAAGATTTGCGGCAAATGTCGACGGCGTCGGCCTCGGCTTTGGTGCGGGTCGCCTCGCGCGTCGGGTCTGGGCTCCGGCCGTTACCGCAAAAAGGGCCGTCGCGATCAAAATAATTGAATATAAACGGATCGTTTTCATAATTGTCCTGCCTGTTCAAATTGTGCTTAAAATCTTATCATACAATAGATGCGCGAAATTAGGCTCGAAGTTCGACGTCTTCGGCGGCTCGGTTACGTGGCCGCGCTAGAGTTGCAGAAAGAGCTCGAGCGTGAGGTCATCGAGCGGCGGGAAACTGATTATCTTTTACTGCTGGAGCACCCGCACACGTTCACGATCGGCCGCCGGGCGAAGGAAAACGGCGTTCTTGCGACAGCCGCGATACTGAAGAACATGGGGATCGAGGTATTCGAGACCGACCGCGGCGGCAAAGTGACGTACCATGGCGTCGGGCAGATCGTCGGATACCCGATAATCAACCTTTCGCCGGAGCGCGAGGACGTGCACAAATACGTCCGCGATCTCGAAGAAGTGCTGATCGCAACGATGGCCGATTTCGGCATCGACGCGTTCCGGATCCAAGGCCTCACTGGTGTCCACACGTCCGAGGGCAAGGTCGCCGCAATCGGCGTGCACCTGAAGCGCTGGGTGACGACGCACGGCTTTGCGTTGAACGTGAACACTGATCTCAGCTACTACAACTGGATCATCGCCTGCGAGGGCGAGCCGGTCGCGTCGATGGACAGGATTCTCGGCCGCGAGATCGAATTGAGCGAGGTCGAGGACGCGATCGTCCGCAATTTTGAACGTGTTTTTGGCTACAAGGCCGCCAACGTCGCCGAGGCCGCAAGCGTTTAAGGTCGAGAGATGTCTTCTGCTATTTATCGTACCTTTCGTGTGTTTCGTGGTTACAACGCTCGAAGACTAAAGAATTAACCACGAAACACACGAAACAAACGCGAAATAAGCGAAGGAAATTTAACGGAGAAATATGAAAGCTCGAAATTTTGTACTGGTTTTGGCGGCACTTGGTGCGGCCTGCGCAAACAACACGGCGGTCAATAACGGCTCGAACGCGGGTAACGCTAACATGGCGAATGCGAACGCATCGCCGGCTGTCCAGAACCTGACGACCGTCGAGCGGCCGCAGAAGATCAAAGACATGATGGCCGCACGCGGCGAGCAGGACCAGGCGGCACCCACGCTCAAGATAGTCGAACCAGCGGCGAATGCGAGCGTCGCCACTTCGACAGTAAAGGTCAAGCTCAACATCTCGGGCGATCTCAAAGGCTACACTCCGCACAAAGACCCCGAAACGCAGATGGGCAATCACATTCACGTGATCCTCGATAATCAGCCGTACGAAGCTTATTACAACCTCGATCAGGAATTCGAATTGAGAAATGTCGCCGACGGCGAGCACACGCTGCGTGTTTTTCCGTCGCGGCCGTGGCACGAGAGCTATAAGAACGAAGGGGCGTTCCAGATGGTGAAGTTCACTGTCAAAGGCGGCGGTGCGGACGCGAACAAACCGGCGACGACCAACTCGGGCCAGCAGATGTCGAACTCGAATGCCAATTCAAACGCGAACGCCGCACCGGCAAAAGAAGGTAAGGATATGCAAAACTCGAACGCTGGCCCCGTCGATCCCAACAAACCGCTGATCACTTTTAGCCGCCCGAAAGGCGAATATAAAGGAGCTGATGCGGACGCGATTATGATCGACTTCTGGCTGTCGAACGCCAAACTCGTCGGCGACGGCGGCGACTACCGCGTGCGGTACTCGGTCGACGGCGGCGAGGCAAAGTTTCTCGACAAATGGGAACCGATCTGGCTCAGCGGCTGGACGGCCGGTAAACATTCGGTAAAGCTCGAACTTGTAGACAAAGCCGGCAACCTCGTCGACAACGGCGGCTACAACTCGACGACCCGCGAGATCACGATCACGAAGTAGGACAGGCTGTTAGCCTGTCCGTTCCTGCGAACCCAGACCACTGGGCGACAATATTTTCCTTTTAACACTACAGGACAGGCTAACAGCCTGTCCTACACTTTTAATTTATGAGACGCGACACTACCTCGTGGTATAGCCACAATTTGAATATGGATATGCCGCTCGTGGCATACGGCCACGCGGGTTATCCGCTTTTGATGTTCCCGACGGCGGCGGCCGATTATCTCGAATACGAACGTTTTCATCTTGTCGACGCGATCAAGCCGCTCATCGAAAGCGGCCAGATACGTGCGTATTCGATCAACTCGGTAAACCGCTACAGCCTGCTCAATAAGGAATCACACCCGGCGTGGAAGGTCGAAATGCTCACGCGGTACGACCGCTATGTGACCGATGAGGTGTTGCCGCTGATAAGAAACGAGTGCGGCGACGAAGCGAGGCCTTTGACGACTGGTGCGAGCCTCGGTGCATTTCTCGCCGCAAACACATACTTCAAACACTCCGATCTTTTTCGCGGTACGATCGCGATGAGCGGCGCGTACGATATCTATAATTATCTCGAGCATTACTACGACGAAAACGTTTACTACAACAACCCGGCGATGTATCTGAAGAACCTGAACGACGACTACCATTTGCCGCGTCTTCAGCAGGCCGATTCGATCGCGATCGTGACCGGACAGGGAGCTTTCGAAGCGCCCGAGCGCAGCCGCGACCTCTCGAACATTCTTCATTCAAAAGGCATCCCGCACATCCTAGAACTGTGGGGCCACGACGTAAAACACGACTGGGAATGGTGGCGGAAGATGCTGCCGTATTATCTTGGAAAATTCTTGTCGTAGGTCGAGATCAAAAAGAAAAGGACAGGCTAACAGCCTGTCCTACTTTTTTATCCGTCACCTTTTTTGCCTTTTCGCTTTGTGCCTTCGGGGCCGGCGGTGGGCGGTGGTTCGGGATTTCGGACCGGCGGCCTTTCGACCGGCGGTTTTATCACAGGCGGCCGATCGTCGGCCGGGTTAGTATGCGGCACGTCGCTGCTGGCCGGAGTGTCGACGGCGGGACCTGCATCGGACGGCGTGTCGGCCACGGCCGCTTTTGTCTCCTTGTTGAAGCTGGCACCGGTCCTTATCCCAGCTTGCTCGGCTTTCTCGAGTTTTTCGAGCTCCTCGCGTTTGTTCCGTTCGATCAAAGTCTTGATCTCAGACGGGATCGGCGGCGCTGACGGGAACGTTTCTTTCGGCTTGTCCTTCATGTACGGATTCATAAAGGCATTGAAGAACGGCAACGCTCCGTGCCCGCCCGTCATATAGTTGCCGAGATTTTCCTTCTTGGTCGGATTGCCCATCCACACGCCGGTCACGTACGTCGGCGTATATCCGATGAACCACACGTCGGTGTGATCATTCACGGTCCCGGTCTTGCCGGCGAGCGGCTGGCCCGCGGCTTGGGCTCCGGCGGCGGTCCCGCCCGGGCCGTTGACGACGCCGCGCATCAGTTCAACCATCGTCAGCGCGACGTATTCGCTCATGACCTTTGAGCTTTTCTTGTCCCATTCCTCGAGCAGCGTGCCGTCGCGGCTGTAAACCTTCCGGATCAAATGCGGCTCGATGCGTATTCCTTTGTTCGGGAACGACGAGTACGCCGAGGTCATCTCGATCAGCGACGCCTCGCTCGCGCCAAGTGCTGAAGCCAAGCTCGGCGCCATCGGGTTCGTGATGCCGAAACGCCGCACCATCTGGCCCGCTGCCTGCACGCCGACCTGTTCGAGCAGATGGACAGCGGCGATATTGTACGATTTTGCCAATGCAACGCGCATCGGCACGTTCGGGTGGCTGAGGCTGCCGTCGTAGTTATGCGGCATCCATCCGCCTTTCTTGATCGGGGCACCGCTGACCAGCATGTCGGGCGTCATTCCGTCCTCGACCGCCGCAGTATAAATGAACGGCTTATAAGCCGAACCTGTCTGCCTCAGCCCTTGCGTCGCGTTGTTGAATTTGCTCGTCTGAAAGTCATATCCGCCAACCATGCAGGCGACTTCGCCGGTGTGCGAATTGATCGAGACGAGCGACGCCTGGACCTCGGGAACCTGCGAGAGTTCGACCTGCAGCATTTGATTCTCATTGTCGACTTTCTTGACCAGAAACTCGGCGAGCATTCCGGGTTTGAGCTCATCCTTCGGCTGCTTTTTGCTGCGGCCCATGTCCTTGGCGGTAACGACCGCCTTGTACATGCCGAAACGGATGCCGACCTCATTCGACGACGGATTCACCTTTACGACGAGGCCCTTTATGTACTCGCCCTCCTCATAATCGTCGCCGTACCAGTCCGCGTGCTTATACGTCGTCAAACGCTTGCTGATCTCGCGCTCATCGGTTAGCGGCTGGTTGTCCGCGTCGACGAGGATGCTCGGATAGTCGGAGCGCCACGGCCGCGTCTTGTCGTAGGTTCGGAGACGTTCGCGGATGGTCTTCGTCGCGATCTTCTGCGCCTCGACATTTATCGTCGTGTAAACCTTGAGCCCGCCCTGGGCGACGCGGGTCGTATACTTTTCTTCGAGATATTTGCGAATCTCTTCGACCGGATAGTCCCACGGCGTCGATTTGGGCAGTGCCTGGTAATACGCCGTGTCCGCGAGCTTGATCGGCTTGGCTTTCGCCGAGTCGATCTCTGCCTGGGAATAAGTTTCGGGGTAATATTTCGCCATCTGATCGAGCACGATGTCGCGTCTCATCTTGGCTTTTTCTATGTTTCGCGTCGGCGAATACTCAGGCGATTTCGGAATCGCGGCGAGCAGCGCTGCTTCTTCGAGATTCAGATCTTTCAGCGATTTTCCGAAATAGGTGCGCGAACCCGCTTCAAAGCCGTAGGCTCCGGCGCCGAGAAACACATAATTCATGTACATCTCGAGGATCTGCCGCTTTGTGTAAAACCGCTCGATCTGCAGAGCGACGGCCCATTCATTCACCTTTCGCGAATAGGTCTGGTCCTTGTAGAGAAAGAGATTCTTCGCAAGCTGCTGGGTGATCGTGGACGCACCCTCCATCTTTCCGGTCAAGATGTTTTTTACGACGACGCCGCCGATGCGGTACGGGTCGATGCCGATATGATCGTAGAAGCGATAGTCCTCGACGGCGAGCAGTGCGTTCTCAACGTTTTTCGGGATGTCCTGCTCTTTGATCGGAATGCGCTTTTCGATGGCAAATTCAGCAAGTACGGTCTCGCCGTCGTCGGCATAGATCGTCGTCACCTGCGGCGGCCTGTATGTCGCCAGAGCCGAAACTTCGACCGAGTAGCGCGAGTTATTCAAATAATACGACGCCAGAACGCCTGTCAGTCCACCCGCCGAAAGGGCAAGCAGGAGCGCCGCGACGGCCCAGAGCGCTTTTGAGCCGCGACTCCGTCGTTTCTGTTCTATCGACCGCACTTCGCGTTCGACGATCTTTTTTTCTCTTGCCATAAAACTTCAAAATGTACCGCCGGATGTCTTGGCGGCCGCCGAGACGGGCGGCGTTACAATTTAATTCACGTAGCGTCGCATATTGATGCTGACCACAAAACCGATCGCGATGAATGTCGACAGAATGGCCGAAAGGCCTGCGCTCATCAGCGGCAGCGGTACGCCGATGACAGGCAAAATTCCGAGCGCCATCCCGACGTTCATAAAGATCTGAAAGACCATCCCGCAGGCGATCGACATGATCACCAGCATACCTTCGCGCTCGTTCGACTGTCGGGCCCCGGCGATCATTCGAGAGATCAACAGAGCGTATGCCAGTAACAGTGATACACATCCGACAAAACCGGTATTCTCCGCCGTGACGGCGAATATAAAGTCGGTGTGCGGCTCCGGTAGAAATTTCAACACGCTCTGCGACGTCTCGGCATCGCCCTGAATGCCGAATAGGCGGCCCTTGCCGACCGTGATCGTCGACTGTATGGTGTGGTACCCGTAACCGCGCGGATCGACCGAGTCGGGATCTACGATCGCGAGTATCCGCTCCTGCTGATAGCGTTTTATCTTGCCCGTCTTTACGCCGACGATATACGCGGTCGGCACCATTACAGCGACGGCGACCAGCGCAATGATCACGTAACGAACCTTTATCGCGGACAAAAAGAGAATGGCAGCGAGGATCGGGAAATACGTTATCGCCTGGCCCGCGTCCGGCTCAAGCATGATCAGCAGCACCGGCCCGGCAAATATAGCTCCGCCGACCAGCGTCTGCTTGAGTGTGAGCGGGCCGTTCTGGCGGCTGCCGAAATATTTCGCAAGCATCAGAACGGTCGGGATCTTTACGAACTCCGACGGCTGGAACTGGCCGATCAGCGGCAGCTTCAGCCACGCTTTCTGGCCGTGGCTCTCAACGCCGAGCGGCGTCAAAACCAGAAGCAGCAGAAACAGTCCGAAACCGTAAAACAAAGGGGCGTAATCGACGATCCGGCGAAAATCGCTGAACGCAACGACCACGAACGCAGCCAGTGCGATGCCGAGGCCGATTATCTGTTTTGTCCAGTAGCTTTCGTCCGGTAATGCGTTGCGGATCTGCCAGATGCCGAAAACGGCGATAGCGATCGCCAAAATGGACGTCAGCCAGTCAAAATCCCGCAGGTCTCGTTTTTCTATTATTGCGACCATTCTATTGGATGTCGTTGAAAAATACCGCGATCAACGCAGATGCTCGTCTATAAGTTCGCCCGTGCTTCCCGTAACGGCCACGCCCTCGTGCGGGTGCTTCGTCAGATACGCTTCGTAAATGCCTTTTGCCGGCGGAGCCGCGTTCGCCGCTCCAAACCCGGAATTCTCGATCAGCACGATCACCGAAATTTCAGGTTTATACGCGGGAGCAAAACTTACGAACCATGCATGGTCCTTGTTGTGGCCCACGTCTTTGCCGAGCGACGCGACCTGCGCCGTTCCCGTCTTGCCCGCGATATCCCAGCCCGGCATCTTAATGCTTCCGCCCGTTCCGCCGTTGTTCACAACGCCCCACATACCTTTCAGAACGATAGCGTTCTGCTCTGGCGACATCACGACAACTTTCGGCTCGGGATGCTGGAACGGAAAACCGATCCGTCCCGGAATATAATTCGCCTCACCTTCTTCGCCAACCGGGCTGCTCGGCTTGAACTCTCTCATGAAGTGCGGCGTGTACATCCGGCCCTGCACGCCGATGCTCGAGATCGCCCGCAGCATCGAGATCGGCGTGACAACGACCGTATCCTGGCCGATCGAGGCATAGACCGTGCGAATATCGCTCCACTTGCCTTCGTGTTTTAGGATGTAAGGCATCCAGGTCTTAGGTGTCTGGCTTACCTTTTCGTTCGGAAGATCGACGCCGGAACGCTTGTCGTAATCGAAGTTCTGGATCATCTCGATCAGTCCGTCGATGCCCATTTTCAAAGCGAGGTGATAATAATAACCGTCGCACGATTTGGTTATAGCGTAGTCGAGCGGGGGAGCGCCGTGGCTGCCCATGCATCGGGTGAACTTGTTGCCGATCTGGATTCCGCCGCCGCATATGACGTTCGATTTTGTCGGCGTGATGACGCCCTGCTGCAGGGCTCCGACAGACTCTGGAATTTTCCACGTCGAACCCGGCGGGTAACGGCCCTGTATCGCGCGGTTGTAAAGAGGGCGTTTTTCATCCTGCCAATAAGCGGCGATCTGCCTGCGGCCCTCGGGCGTCTTGCTGCCCTGGACAAAAATATTCGGGTCGAATGACGGAGCCGACGCCATGGCGAATATCTCGCCGTTGTTCGGGTCCATCGCGATGATGGTTCCGCGTTTGGTCACCGAATTGGCGAGCTGCTGTTCGGCGGCGTTCTGGATGTCGAGATCGATCGTCGTCACGAGATCCTGGCCGGACTGCGGCGGAACGACTTCGATCTCGTTTTGGACGCGGCCGCGGCTGTCGACGATCACCTTTCGGTAACCGGGCTTTCCGCGCAGATACTCGTCGTAATATTGCTCGAGGCCTCCTTTGCCGATGATATCGCCGGGACGCATGCCTTTATCTTTATACTCGTCGGATTCGAGCTGTTTCGGGCTGATCTCACCGACGTAGCCGAGAACGTGCGCCAGATTTGTTCCCAACGGGTAAAAACGCTGCGGCTGCAGCTCGATACGAAGCTCCGGAAATTCGATCGAATGCGACTCGACCCAGGCGATGTCCTGCATCGTCGCACTTTCCTTGAGGACCATCGCTTCGAACTCGTTCTGCTTCTTGATCAGGTTGAGCCGCTCGATCACGAACGACCGTTCGAGGTTCAGCCCGTCAGCATATTCATCGACGCGCTCGGTGACGTCAATTTTTTTGATCGGCTCGTTCGAAAGAACGACGTTGTAGGTCGGCCGCGAGTCGACCAGGATCTTGCCGTTCCGGTCGAAGATCGCCCCGCGCGGCGCCGGGATCGGTATCAGCCGAATTCGCTGATTTTCGGCACGGCCGGCCCAGTAATCGCCCTGCGCGATCTGCAGAAAATAAAGCCTGACGCCCAGAAGAGCAAGGATGACGAACGCAACGATCTGAATCGTTGCTATTCGAGCACCCAAATTCTGCGACTGCTCATTGAATTTCATATAGCCGAGGATTTACTACAGAAGAATCGAAATTCGATAAAAGCCGGGATTCGCCGGTTCGATCATTTGCTCAGCCGGATCGGGTTACGCCGTCGGGTCTGACGCCGGGCCGCGAAAACATCCCGTTTTCGCGGGCGAAGCCTTTCCGTCAAAAAGTTATCCAGCAAAATGTAAATTATCGTTCCCGCGATAGTCGTACCGATCAGGGTGTACGAAATAATTTCGACGACCTGTCCCGAAGGCTCCTGACCGAGAAGTCGGTGCAATCCGTAATAGATCAGATCGTCAAGTACACATGCTCCGGCTATGACGGGAATCCGAAGCAGAAGGTTGTCCAGGTACACGCGTCTCGCGAGCTCTGAAACTGCATACGCTATAAGGGTTTTAGAGAATCCGTTGGCGCCTAATAGGCCGCCGCTCAGGGCATCGACGGCAATGCCGGCGAACGTCCCGAAAAAGATCGCTTTGAGCGAGTCGCGCTGAAGCGCGGCGTACACGACTATGATCAGCGGAAAGTCGATGTAAGCGAACGGCTCTGCGACGTTTCGCAGCGTCCATTGAAGGAGCACGGCGATGATGAGGACAATTGTTATTTTGAGCTGCTGCATCTACTGGACAGACTTTAACTACACGAGCGCATGATAACGCGAACGAAAGCTACTTGCTTTTCTCCTTCGAGACCGCGTTCGGCAATTTTTGTTCGAATTCGCCGCGGGGCGGCGGCTCGTAAAGCAAAACGCCGACTTCCTGCATCGAGTCGATGCGGGCGCTGGGACGGATCAAAATTTGTTTCGCCACGGTCGCCGACCCGGGATCTTTCACATCCACTATTTCACCGACCTTTAGGCCGGCCGGATAGATACCGTCCTGGCCGGTGGTGTAAACGACCTGCCCTACCTGTACGTCCGCAATGCCCGAAACGTAGCGCATCTCGACTACTTCCTTTGAACCGGTACCGCTGACGACGCCGAGCACATTCGAAACGCCGATCTCGCCGACAACGGCGCCGAGGCCCGACTTGCTGCGGGTGATCAGATCGACCTGAGAAGTTAGAGGGCCGACCGCCGTTACACGCCCGACGAGGCCGCCGTTCGTGACGACCGGCATGTTCAGTTTAACGCCGTCGAGGCTGCCGCGGTTGATAATTGATGAATCGAACCAGATGGACGGGTCGCGGCCGATTATACGTGCGGGCAAAACTTTGTATTTGCTCTTTTCCTTCAGGTCGAGCAGCGATTGGAGGCGTTCGTTCTCAGCCGTGAGGTCGGCTTTGCCCTTGATCTCGACCTCGAGTTCCTGCACGCGCTGTTTGAGTATGTCGTTCTCGGTCTGAGCTGAACGAAGATTTGCGATCGAGCCGAAGTAGTTGGAAAGCGAAGACGTGATTGACGTGGCGGGCGACTGCACAAAATCCGCCGCCGTCTGCGACCAGACGCGAATAACGCGCTGTCCCGTCGTTATCTCGCGGGCGTCAAACGCCATCAGGACAAAGTTGCCCAAGAGCAGAACCAACACCAGCCAGGGTGTCATTCGCCATACATCTTTTTGGCTTCGCTCGGCCATGGGGGTGGTCCCGGGTCCAACGTCCGAAGTCCAAGGTCGAAGATCACGTGACTCTGGACTTTGGACTTGAGACTTTGGACTGTTTTAACTTCCTGTCATTAATGAATTGTCCCACTTAACGCGCTTGAGCAGCTCCATGTCGGAGAGCATTTTGCCGGTGCCCAGAACCACCGACGAGAGCGGGTCGTCTGCTATGACCACAGGCAGTCCCGTTTCGATCATTAGGCGTTTGTCGAGATTTTTGAGAAGAGCTCCGCCGCCGGTGAGGACGATGCCGCGTTCGACGATGTCGGCCGACAGTTCGGGTGGTGTGCGTTCGAGTGCGACGCGGACGGCGTTGATGATGGTCGAGATGGCGTCCGAAAGCGATTCGCGGACCTCCTCGTCGGTCATCGTGATCGTCTTCGGGATGCCTTCGATCAGGTTTCTTCCGCGGACGTCCATTGAGAGAGGTTCTTCGAGCGGGAACGCGCTTCCGAGTGCGATCTTGATCGCCTCGGCCGTACGTTCGCCGATGAGCAGGTTATATTTGCGCTTGATGTACTGCGTGATCGCCTCGTCCATCTCGTTGCCGGCGACGCGGACGGCCCGCGAGTAAACGATGCCGGACAGCGAGATGACGGCGATGTCGGTCGTGCCGCCGCCTATGTCGACGACCATGTTGCCGTGCGGTTCGGTGATGGGCAGGCCGGCACCGATCGCCGCGGCCATCGCCTCTTCAACCAAATAAACTTCCGACGCCTTCGCCCGGTAAGCCGAATCCTCGACGGCACGACGTTCGACCTGCGTGATCTCGGACGGGATGCCGATGACGACGCGCGGGCGGACCCAGGATTTGCCGTTGTGGGCCTTGCGGATGAAGTGCTGCAGCATCTTCTCCGTTACTTCAAAGTTGGCGATGACACCGTCCTTCATTGGGCGGATCGCGACGATATTACCGGGCGTGCGGCCAAGCATTTCTTTCGCGTCACGGCCGACGGCCTCGACTTGATTCGTGACTTTATTGATGGCGACGATCGACGGTTCCGATACCACAATGCCGCGGCCCTTTGCATAGACCAGCGTATTTGCCGTGCCGAGATCGATCGCCAGGTCGCTGGAAAAAAGACTGAAAAGAGATTTTAATGCCATTTTCGATATTCGTGCTTGGTGTAAACTTCAGGCTTGGATGTGTGCATGAAAGACAGTTTATGCGTCTCGAAAAGCTACCGAGAGGTATGATTCTAAGAAGTGACCCGTGCTCTCAACACCTAATCTACAAGCATACACTCATTCAAACGCATATTTCTACTGTGGAAAAGGATATTTAGACGATTTTTTTTGAAATAAGAGCGCGCGAGCCGACTCACGTAAATCCCGTGATACGGATAGCACAAAAAAAGGCGGCCCGAAGGCCGCCTTAATATTCGTATCCAAATCGTTCCGCTTTAAGGTGCGGCCACGAAATTAACGTCTAATAGGTTGTCGTTGACAGTCATCGACTGCGGAGCAAATGTGTAGGTTTTCGAACTCACCGTGATCGTGTAATTCAGCCCGGGCGTCAAATTATCGAAACGATAATATCCGAATGAGCTTGTAATCGCCGTTCGGCTGTTGCCGAGCGAATCGGTGATCGCAACGGTGGCTTTGTTCACGCCGATGCCGCTTGTGGTCGTTACACGACCGGAAACCGCGACCGCTGCTGCCGGTCCGCTTGGGGCCTGGACCGCGATCGTGATCGGAGCACCGGTCTTGTAGAAACCGATCGTCGCATTTACACTCTGCGGCGGGCGGTTCGAGTCGAAGCGGAAATTATACAGCGTACCCCAGCGGATCGCGTTGGCGTTCTGATTCTGCGCGAACGTTTCCGAACTCCAGGTCATCGAACTTGCCGTCTGCGATTGTGCCCACGGCGTGCTGCTGAAACCGGCGTTTCCTAATGTTCCATCGAAGGTCCATCCCGGCTGCTGCGGTGGTGCGTGAAATCCGACGTTGGTCAGCGTAACACCGCCCGCGAGCGGGATCGAGAACGACTGCACTCCGCGATCCATGTTCTGGTTGTACACGGCATACTCGTAATGCCATACACCGGGCGAAGGATTCGTCACCTTGTAAGCAACAGTTCCGATGCCGTCCGTCCCGGGAGCCGGAATAAGATCCACGAGGGTGGCTCCGGTCCAGGCCGTTATCGCGGCCTTTGCTCTGACCGTCGAGGCTGCGGGCGAAAAGGTGAACGGACTGCCGGTGCCGTTGACGGTGTAACGTCGGTACGACACGTTGTTGTTCATGTTGCACTGTCCCGGATTCGACTGGCACCAGACGTATTCGTGCGGGGTGATGTATTGCCCCTCGGCGTAATATGATGCTCCGGCGTTCTGCGATGGGGTCAGGTCGCTGATCTCGGTCAGGATGCGGTGTGCCGGTCCTGGGTGGTTATGACCGGAGTGATTGTTCGGGTTGTCGGCCGAGTCGCCGCGCGGATATGCACCGCTGAACGGGTTGATCCATGCGCGTGAACCGAGCGACGGACCGGCGTTCAAGCTCGCCGAATACGGATCGGAGCATCCGGATCCGAGCCGGGTCCCGCCAACGCCGTTGCAGCCGAGGCCGCAGATGTTGTTGGTCAACGCGGTGAACGCGTGTTTGACGCTCGACTGGCCGATCTGTTCAAAGCGCTCGTCGTTCGACGTGCCGCCGCTCATGCGGTAAAGGTTTTGCGGTATCACCGGATGGTCGTTGCTCGGCAGGGCGAACCAGTTAAGATCGACCGTACCGAAGTTGCAGGAATCCGTTCCGACCGCGAGTCCAACCTGCGTTCCGCTGCTGCTGCCGAACTGTGCAAGTCCGCTCAGGTCTCCGACGATGACGTCGGGCCCGGGGACGGTTCCGGTCTCAGGGCTGGCAAGCGCCGGCATCACATCCGAAGTGACCTCGCCGTCTACATATTCAGTGATCTCGATCGGCCGCAGGGTCGCCGCGACAGAGATCTTGCCGACGATAGCACCGGCGTCGGACGGACGCCCAAGATCGGCCGCAAACTCTTTCGAGATCAGCAGTCTGCCGCCGTCGATACCGAACGATCGTCCGTTCGCATCATAGTTGTACTCGTAACCTTCGATATTGAAGAAGACGAATCCCGTTTTGCCGTCACGGACGACCAACTCGAACGGTCCGCCCCATGAGGCGATCTCGATCACAAGTTGTTTGAACGAAGCACTCAGCTTTCCGGGCAGGGCCGCGGAACTTTGCGGAATGAGGTTCATCGAGCTCGGTGTCGGGCCGCGCAGCTCGTCATTGAATACAAGCACCGTAAAAAACGAGTCGCGCTCGATATCAAACCGCACCGTACTTAAACGCTGCTGCTTTGAACCCGAGCGGGCACCGTTGATTCGGTTCATATCGAGGTCCAATGCGACGCCGCCGCTGGCCACGATCATTTTTTCCAGAGTTCCGGTGTTGGCCACCGGGCCTTTCTGGTTAAGTCCGGCTAATAACCTATCTGTTCCGTTGCCGAAAAACATCAGCAGCGGCAGCAAAGCGATGAGAAGTGTCTTCAACATAATTTTGAGATCCCGGCCCCGGGGGCAATGCAAACTGATGAAACTAAGATTGTAACGACCGTTCTGACTGTTCTTGAGGTAGATACCTTTTACACTGTTTTAGGTACTTTAATCAAGTCCTGTGTATCATGTCATTCAGCCCGCTACTCATTTTTATATTAACTGCAGTTTATGAAGACCGGTTGTACCCACAATGAAATAAAGGCCAAGAGGTCTGTCGAGCTCCCTGTTTTGCCGAATTCTCCGGCTCAAACGAACGACGTCCGGCACTCGAAAACGAGCCGATGGCGGGCGGCCGCGCTTGTCGCGCTTACGTTGTTGATGGCCGCTCATTACATACAGTGGCGCGTCGGCGGCAGTACGATCTCGCCGATCGAGCCGTCCGAGGCGATGGCGACGCTTCAGCGAGGGGCGATAAATGCCGGATTTATATTTTTTACACTCGCTATATTAGCGACGCTCATCTTTGGCAGGTTCGTCTGCGGCTGGGGCTGCCACGTTTTGGCTTTGCAGGACTTCTGCGGCTGGCTGCTGAAAAAGATGGGGCTGACGCCGCGGCCGTTCCGCTCGCGGCTGCTCGTTTTCGTCCCGTTGATCGCGGCACTTTATATGTTCGTGTGGCCGACCGTCGCCCGTTACGTCACGAAGCCGAAGAACGAGCCGCTCATTCCCCAGTTCACCAACCATCTGGTGACAACCGAGTTTTGGTCGACGTTCCCGACAATTGCGGTCGCTATTCCTTTTCTATTCATCTGCGGTTTCGTAACGGTTTATTTTCTCGGACAGAAAGGCTTTTGCACATATGCGTGCCCGTATGGCGGATTTTTCAACCTCGCCGACAAGATCGCGCCCGGCAAGATCCGCGTCACGGACGCGTGTAATCAATGCGGTCACTGCACGGCGGTCTGCACGTCGAACGTCATGGTCCACGCCGAAGTGAAGCAGTACGGAATGGTCGTCGACTCGGGCTGCATGAAGTGCATGGACTGCGTCAGCGTCTGCCCGAACGACGCTCTGTATTTCGGCTTCGGCAAGCCTTCCGTTCTCGTGGGAGCCGGCAGCGGCGGAACGACGCCGGTGAAGAAAAACTACTCGCTCACCTGGCCCGAAGAGATCGCGGCGGCAATCATCTTCTCCGCCAGCTTTTTGGCGATATGGGACGCGTATCAGCTCGTCCCGATGCTGATGGCGCTCGGCGTGGCACCGGTCACGACGTTTCTCGCACTACGATCATGGCGATTGTTCCGCTCAAAAGACCTTTCGTTCTACCGTTTCAACTTGAAGAACGCCGGGAAGATCCAAACAGCCGGATGGGCGTTCCTGCTGTTCGCGATTTTGTGGATCGGGCTGAACGCTCACAGCGGCCATATTCACTATCACGAATCGGCCGGTGCCGCCGCATTCGAAAACCTGAAAATACCCGACGAACTCGCGCTAGCTCAGGCCGACCCCGAACAATGGCTCAGCCCGAGCGACCGCAGGAATATTACCGACGGAACGAAACACTTATACAACGCGTTCGACGGCGGCCTCGTGGTAAATAACACTGTATTGCCAAAGCTCGCGTGGTTCGAATATTTGAACGGCAACGCCGGTCAAGCGACCAATCTACTAAGCTTGGCCGCGACGCATCAGGACGGGCAGTCGAAGGCTCTGAGTCTCTATTACCGCGGTGCGATCCTCAACCGCACCGGCAAATACGACGAAGCGTTAACCAGCCTCGACAAGGCTCTGACCGAAGCGCCCGACCTCGTCCTCGCCCGCGAGGAACGCGGCGAATCGCTCTGGCAGCTCGGCCGGCGCCCCGAAGCTGTGGCCGTCTGGAGCGATACGGTCGCCCGAAACCCAGGCCTGCCCGTCGCAAACAACATGCTCGCCGGAGCGTACGCGGCCGCCGGCCAGTCCGACAAAGCCGCCGCCTACGAACGCCAGGCCGAACGTTCCACGCCTAACGACCCGTACTTCCAATGGATGCTCGCGCTCCGCCTCCAAAACGTAGGCATGAACGACCTAGCCGAAAAACACTTCCAACGCGCCATCCAACTCGATCCGCGATTCCGCTCGCGCCGCCGGTGATACCGCTGGACGATCGTTCGCGACAATTAAATGATCGATTAAAAAAGAAGAGCTGTGTGAGGGCTATTCGTGCCTTTCGTGTGTTTCGTGGTCAATTCTTAATACCTCAGAACTGAAACCACGAAATACACGAAAGGCACGAACAAAAATACGAAATGATCTACTAACGGTATTCTGCTTAACCGTTGTTTTCCTTTGCGATCAGCGGTTCGCCGACGTCCGGCGTGCCGTCGCGGTTCGGGAGGACGAACTGCTCGAGGACGGAGTCGTCCACGTTTTTCTCGAGCGCGGCGGCGAGCACATCGCTGACGCGGGTGGCCGGGATCACTTCGAGTTCCTTTCGCACGTCTTCCGGAATGTCCTCGATGTCCGGCTCGTTCTGCGCCGGCAGAATTATTCGGCGAATACCGGCACGGTGGGCGGCGAGGACCTTTTCCTTGACGCCGCCGACCGGGAAGACGAGGCCCGACAAAGTGATCTCGCCGGTCATCGCCGTATCCGAACGGACTTTTCTGCCTGTATAAAGCGACGCCAGTGCGGACGCCATGGTAACGCCGGCGCTCGGACCGTCTTTCGGGATCGCACCCGCGGGCACATGCACGTGGACACCGTTGTGTTTGATGAAGTCGGGGTCGATGCCGAACTCAGCCGCGTGCGCCCACAGATAGCTGCGTGCGGCCTGTGCGGATTCCTTCATCACGTCGCCGAGCTGGCCGGTGAGCGTGAGGCCGCTGCCGCCGGGAAGCGCGGTCGCCTCGATGAACAGCACCTCGCCGCCCATTTCGGTCCACGCCATCCCCGTCGCGACGCCCGGAGGCAATTCCTCGCGGGCCGACTCCGGAAAGAAGCGCGGCCCGCCGAGATAACCTTTAACATCGGCTGCGGTGATCGTAACCTTGTCGGTCGCACCTTCGGCGATCTTAAGTGCAACCTTGCGTGCGAGATTACCTATCGTACGTTCGAGTTGGCGGACGCCGGCTTCGCGTGTGTAGCGAGCGGTCAGCAAATTGATAGCGTCGTCGGTGATCTCGAGCTGCCCTTCGGCAATGCCGTTTTCCGTTATCTGGCGGGCGATCAGGTATTGCTTTGCGATGTTCAGTTTTTCCTGGTCGCTGTAGCCGGAGAGCGTGATTATCTCCATGCGGTCGCGGAGCGGCGCGGGAATCGGCCCGAGCGAGTTAGCCGTCGCAATAAAAAATACCTTCGACAGATCGAACGGCAAATCGAGATAGTTGTCGCGGAACGTGTTGTTCTGCTGCGGATCGAGAATCTCGAGCAAAGCGGCCGACGGATCACCTCGGTAATCGTTCCCGAGCTTGTCGATCTCGTCGAGCATCATCACCGGATTATTGACGCCGACACGCCGCAGTGCCTGAATGATCCGTCCCGGCATAGCACCGATGTAAGTGCGTCGATGCCCGCGAAGCTCCGCCTCGTCGCGCATGCCGCCGAGACTCATTCGTTCAAACTCGCGGCCGAGCGCCCGTGCGATCGAACGCCCGAGACTGGTCTTACCGACTCCCGGCGGGCCGACGAAGAGAAGTATCGGGCTTTTGGAATCGGGACGCAGCTTGATGACGGCGAGCGACTCGAGAATGCGTTCCTTGATGTCCTCCAGGCCGTAGTGGTCCTCATCCAGAATCTTGCGTGCTTCGTTGAGATCGAGCTTTTCCTCGGACGACTTTTTCCACGGAAGCTCGAGAACGTATTCGAGATACGTCCGAATAACTTGGTAGTCAGGTGCCGATTGTGGGAGCTGTTCCATTCGTTTCAGCTCACGTTCGGCTTCTTTCCTTATCTCATCGGGAAGATCGGCAGTCTCGAGGCGTTCACGTAGCTGTGCGGCCTCGGCCTTTTCGCCCGTCTCATCCTCGCCGAGCTCCTTCTGGATCGCCTTCATCTGCTGGCGCAGAACGTAATCGCGCTGCGATTTGTCCATCTCGGTCTGCGCCTCGGTCGCGATCTTTGAACGGATCTGCATTATCTCAAGCTCGCGTGCCAGTGCAGCGTGCGTCAAGGTGAGCAGACCGTCGACCGACTCGGACTCGAGCATTTTCTGTTCGGTCTCGACGCCGAGATCCAGCACGGACGCGAGAAAATACGCGAGCTGCACGGGATCGTTCTGGGTCATGACCGCCATGCGGACCTCGGGCGGAATGTTAGGAAGCAGAGCGAGCGCCTGTTGGATCATGCTCTGAATGTTGCGTTTCAGCGCCTCGACAGCCTCGCCGTCGCGGACGACGAGCGGCGGCAGCATTTGCACCTTTGCCTTTAAGAACGGCTGGTCCTGCATCCAATCGACGATGCGGAACCGGTCCATCCCCTGAACGATGAGCTGCATCACGCCCTCGTTGCGCATCATGCGTTTGACGTTAACGACAGTGCCGATCTGGAAAAGGTCGTCGAACTTGACCTCGTCGCCGTTCATATTATCGGTTTTTGTCGTAATACAGGCGATGAGCTTTTCCTCGGTCGACAGCGCCGACTCGACCGCACGAACGCTGCGCTCGCGGCCGACCGCAAGCGGCACGACCGTGTCGGGGAACAGCGTCGTGTTCTGCAGCGGGAGCACCGGTATCTCGAACTGTTCCGGCAATTTAGGTGCAGGCGTCTCAGCCTGTGTTTTAATGTTCTCGTCCACCATAGTCTTTTTTCCGAACGTTAAGCCATTCCTGCAAGCCGGCTTTTACTTTTCACTTTTCCACAGACGGATTATCAATAACCCGTCCTCGAAGTTATGTTCGATCCGAGCGCCTTCGATCCGGGCCGGGAACGTCAGCGTTTTTTCAAAGCTGCTGTAGGTTATCTCCAACTGCTGATATGAAAAACCGGCCGCCGCGCATGATTTGTCCCGTCGCGTTCCGGCGATCGTCAGCACGTTTCCCTGAATGTCGATCTGGACGTCCTCGACCGATACGCCCGCAAGTTCGACCTTGACCATCCAGCCCTCGGGCGTCTGAAAAACATCGGCGGCCGGATACCACAGACGCTCTGACGGCCGCACGGTCTTCGACGAGCCGATAAATTGAAAAGTGCGATTAGTTGATTTTGCCATTTACAGTAGGGCAGGCTGTTAGCCTGCCGCGGACAGGCTAACAGCCTGCCCTACTTTTTGCTCCAAAACGCGCTGCCGCTTGATATTTCTTCGAGCGTTTCGGCGATCTCGCGTTCGTCTTCCATCTCGAGAGCAACGTCCGCCATTGCGATGATGCCGGCAAGTTGCCCGTCATCCGAGACAACGGGAATACGCCGCACCTGCCGGTCGCCCATCAGGCGAACCGCCTCGAATACGAAGTCGCCAGGCTTTACCGAAAAGATCTCGGTGGTCATCGCCTCAGAGACCGGCGTCGACGGGCCTTTGCCGTCCGCGAGCGACCTCACGACGATGTCGCGATCGGTCACAATGCCGACCAACTTGCCGTCCTCGACGACCGGAACGCTGCCCATGTCGCCGTCACGCATCAATGCCGCAACGTCCCGAACTGACATGTTTCGGCCGGCGGTCTTGACGCTCTTAGTCATGATTTCGCTGCATTTTTGGCGAGATATCGCCGCAGCTTCATCCTGAGTCATTGTCGTTATCTCCTTTTGATTATTTTGTTTGAGTCAGGTGAATAAAGCAAGTGTCAACAATTTTGATCTATCACTTGCTCACCCCGAGTTGAACGGCGAGACTAGCGTAAGGTCGGACTGCGGAAGCCCGCATTGCATAAGCCCGCGCGCGAGCAAGGGCGTAAGCACGCGATGTTGACGCATGACGCCCTTACTCGCGTGCGGGCTTATGCAACGAGATCGCCTTTTCTCGCGGGCGGGCTTCTGTACAATTATGGGGAAGTTTCGCGAAAACAAACTTAAGCCTAAACGAACCGGTGTTGTGATAACGGTGGGTAAAGCCGAGTCCGTGCCGCCGGGCAAAAGTGCGACCGTTCGGCTAAAAGATGGCAGCGAGATCGCTTTGTACAACATCGGCGGCAAGTTTTACGCGATCGAAAACTTTTGCCCACACAAGGGCGCTCCGCTCGCCGATTCGCACGTCTACGGCCACACCGTCGAATGCAACCTGCACGCGTGGCGATTCGACGTCAGGGACGGTAAGTGTTCGACGAAAAAGGGATGTTCGGTGGAGAGCTACGATGTGGCGATCGTGCACGGGATGATCAAGATCACTGTCTAGCGGACGCGTGGAACGAGGCTCCGTCGTCGCCGATGGCTTCTACTGGACAGGCGTCGAACGCCTCTTGGCACAGTTCCAACTCTCCGGGTGTTTCCGGCTGTTTGTGGACGTACGAATAGCCGTTATCGTCGTCGCGGGTAAAGTTGGCAGGAGCGGTGTCGCGGCAGACGTCACAGTCGATGCACTGCCGGTCGACATAATACCTGCCGTGCACGTTCTCAACTAATTTGTCTTTTGCCTCTGCCATCAATCAGGTCAGAACCACCTGCGTAAGCGGGTGGGTTCTTAAAAGTGCTGAGGGGAGAGTCAAGAGGCGAGAGCAGGAGGCTCGCCGTTCCGCTCTCTACTCTTGACTCTCGACTATCCGGAGCCTCCCCGCTTACTCAAGGTGGCACCGACTACCGACCTTCGGTCATCGAGATCATTCGCTCGAGCGCGATGCCAGCGAAGTGTTTCGTCTCCGCGTCGACGACTATTTCATTCACGACGTTTCCGTCCAACAGATTTTCGAGCGACCACGCTAGATTCTGCGGGGCGATCCGGTACATCGTCGCGCACATGCAGAGGTCGGGTGCGAGTAATTGAATTTCCTTGTCGGGGAAACGTTGCTGCAGGCGGTTGACCAGGTTGACCTCGGTTCCGATCGCGAATTTAGAACCGCTCGGTGCGTTCTCGACCGTCTTAATGATAAACGAAGTCGAGCCGTCGAGATCACTTACCTCGACCACTTCGCGCATGCATTCCGGGTGGACGAGAACCTGCACGCCGGGAATTTCTTTCCGCACTTTATCGACGTGCCACGGCTTGAACCGCCCGTGTACGGAGCAGTGACCGCGCCAGAGAATCAATTTTGCGTTGTGAAGCTGCTCTTCCGTATTGCCGCCGAGTTCTTCATACGGGTTCCAGAGCGCCATTTTGTCGAGCGGGATGCCGAATTTTGCGCCGGTGTTCCGTCCCAAATGCTGGTCCGGGAAAAAGAACATCTTGTCGTACTCTTTCAGATATCTATCGAACAGCGGGATCGCATTCGACGACGTGCATACGACGCCTTCGTTCCTGCCGCAGAACGCCTTGATCGCGGCGGATGAATTCATGTACGTGATCGGGGCGACCTTGTTCTCAAGCACGCCGATCTCGCGCAACTGTTCCCATGCGTCCTCGACCTGGTCGATCGTCGCCATGTCCGCCATCGAGCAACCGGCCCCGAGGTCCGGAAGTATCACACGCTGTGTCGGTTTGCCGAGAATGTCCGCCGACTCCGCCATAAAATGAACGCCGCAGAAAACGATGTATTCCGCATCGCTTTGCGAAGCCATGACGGAAAGCTGGTACGAGTCGCCCGTCAGATCGGCATGGCGGATGACGTCGTCGCGCTGGTAATGATGTCCGAGAATAACGACGCGCTTTCCGAGCTCTTTGCGGGCGAGCTCGATTCGCTCGTGCATTTCCTCATCCGGCATGACGAGATAATCTTCTAACGCTCTGGTTTGTTCGAGTGTTGCTGGCATCATTTTCTCCTACATATTAGATGCAGAATCCGACCGGAATTAAACGAAAATGATTGCGCTTTAGGAAGGAGAACGCAAGTCGACCGGGCCGCCGGCGTCCCTGCCGGCAAAGACTGGAAAGCCGGCATCCTGCCGGCAATGAGCGTGAAACGCGAAAACGCTCCTGACTGATCGGGAGCGTTTCTTATTACCACACTTCGCGTCCTCGCGGACGCGTGCAAGCAAGGATGCTTGCGGTCCAGTCGCGTGGCCGGCAAGGGATGCCGGTGGTCCGGTCGTTATGCAACGCCGAAGAGTTGTTCTATACCCAGCACTACGAAGTAGCTGGCCGCCGCGATAAGAGCGGCCATCGGGATCGTTAGAACCCAGGCCCATACGATACGGCCAGCAACGCCCCATTTGACGGCGGAAAACCGTTTCGCCGACCCGACACCGACGATCGAGCCGGTGATCGTGTGCGTGGTCGAAACCGGAATGCCGAAATACGTGGCACCGAAAAGGGTCATCGCACCCGCCGTCTCCGCGCAGAAGCCGCCGACAGGCTGTAGTTTTACGATCTTCGTGCCCATAGTTTTCACGATCCGCCAGCCGCCGGAAAGCGTGCCGAGCCCGATGGCCGCGTGAGCAGAGAGCACTACCCATAGCGGAATGTCGGGAAGCTTGCCCGCGGCCGTCATTTGAAGATAACCGCCGGAGACAAGAACGATCGTGATGATGCCCATCGTCTTCTGGGCGTCGTTGCCGCCGTGGCCGAGCGAGTAGGCAGCCGCCGAGAAAAGCTGGCCGACCCGGAACCCACGGTCAACTTTATTGACCGAAACCTTGTGAAATATCCAATAGACCGAAACCATCAGGATAAACCCGATCACCATTCCGATAAGCGGCGAAAGGACGATAAAAGTGATCGTCTTTATCCAGCCTTCGGCTTTCAGGACCGTCTCGGCCCCGGTCAGACCGAAATGCCACACATACGACGAGAGTGCAGACCCGGCGTAGGCCCCGACGAGTGCGTGGGAGCTCGATGTAGGCAGCCCGAGGTACCACGTGATCAGGTTCCAGATAATGGCCCCGATGACGCCCGCGAGCAGTACATAGAGCTGATCGCCCTGAGGAATCACCGCAATATTGACCATATCGCCGCCGATCGTTTTCGCGACCGCAGTTCCGAATATGATGAATGCAACGAAATTGAAAAATGCCGCCCACGCGACGGCGATGCCCGGCGAAAGCACTCGCGTGGCAACGACCGTGGCGATCGAATTCGCGGCGTCGTGGAAGCCGTTAACGTAATCGAACGCTAGTGCGACGATGATGATCAGAACTACTAGGCCGAAGGTGGCTGACTGTTGATCCATAAAAAGGTTGTCGGTCGCCGGTTGTCGGTGGTCGGTTGCTTTCGGAAAAAGCGGCCGGGACAGCATTCTTGCTGACCGCCGACCACTGACCACTATCGACTAGTTATGCTTCAACACGATGCTTTCGATGATGTTTGCGACGCTCTCGCAGCGATCAGTTGCGTTTTCGAGGATGTCGTAAAATTCCTTCCACTTGATGACGGTAACGGCATCGGTCGCTTCCTTGAACAGTACGCCCATTGCGCGGAAATACACGTCGTCGGCCTCGTTCTCCAGGCGATGTATCTCGACAAAATGCTTGTTCATTCCGTCCGGCCTGCTGAGCATCGCGATCGCCGCGGTGATCTCTTTGCCAAGGTCGGTAATTATGCGTGCCAACTGCCGCGAGTAATCGTTGAACTCGCGTATGTCGTACATAACGACGGCCCGAGCTCCGGCGTCGATGTAATCGCAGATATCGTCGAGCGCCACCGACAAGGTGTAAATATCCTCGCGGTCGAACGGCGTAATGAACGATTTGTTCAGCTTTGTCGTGATCTGGTGCATTATCGTATCGCAGGCGTGTTCGACGTCCTTGATACGCTGCTTATATTCGCCAAGGTCCTTGGCGCTGCCGTCCAGCATTTCGACCAGAATACCCGCCGCCTCTTCGATCTTGCCGGCCATCTGTGTAAAGTAATCGAAATACACGTCTTCACGCGGCAATAAGCTAAAACCCATAATTTAGTTTCTCCACTGTTTCAGAAAGTCCAGCCAATTCTATCACCGGCCGCATGCTAATTCGCCGCGCCGTGCTTGATGAACACCGCTTCGCGCAGGTAAACGTTCAGCTCGCAGATGTCCTTTACGTAATCGCCGATGCGCTCGAGATGCTTTGCGACAAAGAGCAGATGCGCCGCGCCGGTCGTCGCCGCCGGATTCACCGCCATCAAGCCTAATAATTCGCCGAATACACGGTGATAACACTCATCGATCTCCTTGTCACGCGCGATGACCTCGCGCGAGGCGACCGCGTCCTCTGACGTGAACGCGTCGAGAGCCGCTTTGAGCATCTCGGTCGCCGTTGCCGCCATCAAGGGAAACTCGACATAGCTCTTGAGCACGGGCTCGTTATTAAGAATTATCGCGGCCTCGGCGATGCTGCCGGCATGGTCGGCGATCCGTTCCAGGATCGGCGTGATCTTTGCGACCGACATCACAAATCTCAGATCGTGCTCGGTCGGGTGCAGTGCCGCCAGGATCTCGATGCTCATCCGGTCGATCTCGACCTCCATGCGGTCGATGACCTTGTCGTCGTCGAGTACCTGTTGGGCGAGTTCGCTGTTGCGTTCCGTCAAGGCCCGGATCCCGCGTTGAACCGCGGCCTCGGTCGCGCCGCCGAGCAGCAGAATTTTGTCGCGGAGAATATCAAGCCGAAGATTTACCTCGCCGCTGTGTGTGTATTCGTCTGCCGTCGTCCCGTTTTGCACGCTTTCACCTGAGCCGTTCTGTCGAGTTCAAACGGGATTATACCGACTTTCGCGGCAGCGGCACATCGGCCGTATTACAGATGTAACATGAAGTTAACATCGCACGCGATGCCGCCCGGCGGACGAATACGGCGAACGGCAGGCGGCACGCCGCTCATCCAACCGGCCGCAAATGTTGCGATTGATTCTCGTTAGAGCTTTCAAATACAATCATTTAGGATAAGGGCAGGAGCGATATGAAACGATCTTTAATAGAAAAAAGAATTTTCTTTGGACTTATGGCGCTGTCGATGGCGGTTTTGCCGCTCGCAGCCGCGGGCCAGACGGCCGTCAGCATGCCCAAGAACAAATACAAGGTCCAAGACGACATAAAGCTCGGCCGCGACGCGGCGGCAAAGGTCGACCAACAGTTTCCGATCCTGAACGACCAGCAAGCTGAAGATTACGTCACGCGTGTCGGTGAGCGGTTGGTCGCCGCGATTCCCGCACAGTTTCAACAACCCGCGTTCGATTATCAATTCAAGGTCGTCAACGCGAGCGACATCAATGCGTTTGCACTGCCGGGCGGGCCGATGTACGTGAACCGCGGGATGATCGAGGCCGCAAAAAATGAAGGCGAGATGGCAGGCGTGATGGCACACGAGATCAGCCACGTCGCACTGCGTCACGCGACGGCCCAGCAGACAAAGGTGAACAATCCGCTCAATCAGATATTAGGCATCGGAGCGATTCTCGGCGGTGCAGTCCTCGGTGGCGAGGCCGGAGCACAGGCCGGCCAGATAGTGGCGGCCGGATATTTTCTGCGGTACAGCCGCGAATACGAAACGCAGGCCGACACGCTCGGTGCCCAGATAATGGCTCGTGCCGGATATGATCCTCGGGATCTGGCGAATATGTTCCAGACGATACAGCAGCAAAGCCGCGGCGGCGGCGGCAGTCCCGAATGGCTGAGCAGCCATCCCGATCCGGGCAATCGTTTTCAAAAGATCAATCGCGAAGCCTCGCTCCTGCTCGTTTCGCCGAACCCGATCAAGGTGACGCGCGACTTTTCGCGGACGCAGGAACGGCTGCGAGGCATGTCGCGGGCACCGTCGATGGCGGAGATCGAACGCGGCGGATACGGCAGCAACAGCCAGGGCCAGTCGCGATCGCAGAATCCCACGTCGGGTGGTCGTTATGCGAGCAGCGTGCCTTATCCGTCTACGCGCGTCCGTTCGTATTCGAGCGGCAATTGGATCAGAATGAGCGTCCCCAACAACTGGCGCGAGTTTGCCGGCCAGAGCGAAGTCACGTTCGCACCCGAAGGCGGCTACGGCGACCAGGGAATAACGCACGGAGCGATGATCGGTGTTGTCCAGTCCGGCTCTAATGATCTAGACGATGCGACGCGGGCGTACGTCGATCAGCTTTTGTCGGGCAACTCGTACCTCCGCCAGCGGGGCAGCTCCATCCGGACGTCGGTCGCCGGACGCCAGGCTTACACGACGCAGCTTTCAGGCCGGTCGCCGATCACAAACCAGAATGAGATCGTCACGGTCTATTCGACAATGCTGCGAAACGGCGACCTCGTTTACATTGCCGCTGTCTCGCCGGAAAACGATTCACCCGAATACTCGCGAGCGTTCCGGGCGATGATCAACTCGATCAGGTTTAATGACTAAGTTCTAATGATTCATGAATTGCCTCCGGCTTTAGCCGGAGGGTCGGATTCCAAAGAGTATCGGGCTTTAGCCCAAAACCGGGAAAGATCCGCATGGCTTCAGCCGCCACGAATCGGCACGAAGCTATGCAGATCATGCTCTTTCGAGTTATTTCGGCTAAAGCCTATTTTGCATTCTGACGCGACCTCCGGCTGAAGCCGGAGGCAATTTATAGAACCGGGAACTCTTCAAAGGACAATGACTGAGCGGACGTTTCCTCGCCGAATGAATTACTCACCTTCGATCGGCCGTTTGCTCTTAACCGTAAGCAGCGCCGTGGCCGCTATTAACGAAATGCACGCGCTCACCATGAATGCGGTCGTCGAACCGAACTCATCCCATAAAAGGCCGAAGATCAGCGATGCCGGAAACACCGTGATCCCGAAAGCGAGATTGTAAAAGCCGAACGCAGTGCCGCGTTTTTCGTCCGGCACCAGATCGGCGACCAGTGCCTTTTCGACACCTTCCGTTAGGCCGAAGTAGAGACCGTAAACTGCGAAGAGCATCCATGCCTGCCACGGTGCGTGGATATACCCGAACGCGGCGTAAACGAGCGCATAAATTATCCAACCGGTAAATATCAGGCTTTTCCGCCCGAACTTATCCGAAAGCGCGCCGCCGGCAAGTGAGCTCAGCACTTTGCTGAAATGCAGGACCATCCACAAAAGCGGCAGCAGCGGCGGAGCAATGCCGGCTTCCTTCGCCCGCAAAAGCAAAAACGCGTCGGTCGAATTGGACAGCGTGAACAGCGAGATGACCGCAAGAAACTTAATAAAATTGCCGTCAAACTCGCGCAGCGAAAACTTGATCGGTATCGTCTCGGCCTCATGCCCGGGCTCGGTCTTTTCCCTTACGAAAAAGACGATGACGAACAGGCCGAGAACTACCGGTATCGAGGCGAAAAGAAATACTCGTTGATATTCCTGCGCGGTCGGGTCGTCCGGGTTTGCCGCCATCAGCGTCAATAACAGAAATGCGATGACCGGTCCGACAACGGCGCCGGCATGATCAGCGGCACGGTTGAATCCGAAAGCGAGCCCGCGGCTTTCCTCCGGCACGCTCGAGGCGATGAGGGCGTCACGCGGCGCTCCGCGAATGCCTTTGCCGACGCGGTCGGTCATGCGGACGACCAGCACCTGCGGCCAGCTCGTCACGAACGACAGCATCGGCCGCATGATCGCGGCGAGCGAATATCCCAGAAATACGGGCAGCTTGCGGTTGTTGAATTTGTCGCTGAGGTAGCCGGAAAAGAGCTTTAGGATGCTCGCGACCGATTCGGCAAATCCTTCGATAAGCCCGATCGCGAACGGGCTGGCACCAAGCGTCAACGCGAGAAATGCCGGAAGCAGCGGATAGATTATCTCGCTCGACGTGTCGTTCAGAAAACTGACGACACTCAGCGCGAAAACCGTCGGCGGCAGTTGGCGGTAACGACCAAAAAGACCGGACGACGACGTGCCTGAGGACTTTGCCATTAAATATCAGACGAACCGGGCGTGAAATTAAGTTACTAACTCTTTCGCGTAGCGGCCGGGCGCGGCTTTTGTGCGGTGCCGGAGTTGAACCACCATAATGAGAGGCTGCCGACGATCGCGACAAGCAGGATCGAGGTGACGACGGCCAGTCTGAATGCCATTTTCACCGTCTTTCTCAACAGGCGAAACAAAACATACGCAGCCGCCGCGAACACGGCGAAAAAAACGAGGCCCGCAGCCAGAGCGCCCGTCCCGCTGATGTCCAGGATGATCGCAATATTTATCATTCGGAACGCTTTTCCTCTCTCGCTTTTTCGAGCTTATCAAAATCTTCGTCAGTGAGTTCAGACGTTTCGGCCGGCAGATTATACTGCTCGTCGGCCCAGGCTCCGAAATCGAGCAATTTACACCTTTCCGAGCAAAACGGGCGAAACTCATTTCCCGCATATTCGACTATTTTTCCGCAGTGCGGACATTTTACTTCCAACATACTGTTGCCAAAACTCCAGATTATCACAACGCCGCCGGCCGTTATAAATACTCACATCGGGCAAAAAATGATTGAACGAACGGGCCGCGAAATGTAATTATACAAAGTTTAGATGCCCGGTTCGCATCAAAGGCGAACAATCCTGTCGCGATTTCGTATTTGTAGGCAGGAAATTTGAACAGGTAAAATAAGATTATGGCCGATTACAAAGAAAAATTCGGAAAATGGCAGCGCGACGCCAAGGAAAGATTCGAAGAGATCGACGACCAGCTTGGCCTCAAGGAAAAGCTCGGCGAAAGTGCCCGTGCCGTTATCGATACGGCTCAAAAAGGAGCTAAAAAGATCAAGGCCGAGGCCGAAAGATCCGAGGTCGGAAAACAGGCCGTGAAACTCACGGAAGATACGTTCAAGACTGCCGAGGAAACCGCGAAAAAGGCTTGGAATGCAAGCGAGCCGATCCGCGACGTGGCGGAAGACGCCGGTGAAAAAGCAGGGAACGCGGCGAAGGATCTAGGAGCACGTGCTGCTGAGATATTCGATGACGTCCGGCACGCCGTCGGCACGAATGCACAGCGTGTTTCATCTGTATTCAATTTCGGCGTCGGCTGGACGCGAACGTTCGATTCCGCGTGGAAAGCGATCGGGAAAACGTCGGATTGGGTGCAGGAATATCCAGTCAGGGCCGCGACGACGGGCGTATCGATGGCGGTCGGTGCCGGCCTCGGCGTTGTGTTCACCGGCATCAGCTCGCACTGGCTTTTCAACTCGGCGATTCCCGCGTGGTCGGTGAAAAAGATCAGCGACCAGTTCAATGATTATCTCGGCCGCCGCGAAGAACTGATCGCTAAAGGCGAATTGTCCGAGGCGGACGCAGAACGCGTGCGGTTCGAACGCGACATTGCCAAACGCGTCGGAGCTCCGCTGTTGGGCGCGTTCTCGTTCGCTTCTGGTGCCGTTATGATGACGAACATTTTCAACCCGAAAACGATCACCGGCGCACCGCTCGACTGGCTGATCGGCGGAAATCCGCTGCTCGAGGGCGTTTGGTTCTTCGGAAACGGAATGGTCTGCTTCAAGACGAGCTACGACTTCTTTATGATCGCACTCGACGGTCAGGAAGACGTCCAGCGAATGGTGCGCGAGATAAAAGGAATGCTGCCCGAGGCTGTATAGTAAAAAGAATGGCGGCCTTTCAACCAAAACGTATTTATTCGCTCGAGGAGTATCTCCAGCTTGAAAGACATTCGGACGAAAAGTTCGAATTTTGGGACGGCAACGTGTGGTCGCTGAGCGGAGCGAGCTTTGCGCACAATCTTATCGTGCGAAATTTGAGCACCGAGCTCGACCTCAAGCTTCGGGAAAAGAACTGCTTTGCGCTTCCTGCCGACATGCGGATCAAGGTTCCGTCCTATTCGCCGTACCGATACCCCGATCTGACGGCCGGTTGCGGCAAACCGGAGATCGAGCAGATCGGCGGCATAGACATGCTTGCAAATCCGCAGTTGATAGTCGAGGTGCTTTCCGATTCGACCGAGGCGTTTGACCGGGGCGATAAATTCACTTACTACAAATCCATCGAGACCTTTTCGGAATACGTTCTGGTCGCGCAGCACCGCCCGCACGTTTCGCAATTTATCAAACACGGTGACGGTTTCTGGATAAATCTCGAGTTTAACAGCCTTGCCGAAGCGGTTGAGCTGAGATCGGTCTCATGTTCCGTTCCGCTCGAATCGATCTATCGCGATGTTTCGTTTCCCGAACATAATTTACTTAATTAATGTGGATCGGGAACGGCACAAAGCACAACGCGAACATCACTAAAGTAAGAAAGGCGACGGCCTTTCTTTTTTTGTCCAGCGGCGTCTGGTCCCACGGTTCGGGGTGTTTGATCCGCATCATCACGCCCAAAAGTATCGCGATCAAAAAACCGCTCGGGCTGTTGTAATACAAAAATCCGAGGACCGAAAGCGTCGCCATAATGACGAACGCGATCCGTCCTGTCCAACGGTGGACGCTCTTGCCCAGCACCGCGTAAAGAACATGGCCGCCGTCGAGTTGGCCCGATGGAATAAGATTCAACGCGGTCACGAGTAATCCCACCCACGCCGCAAAATAGAACGGGTTTCCGACACTGTAAGCGAGATCGACGTTGAATACAGCGGCGATCAGCTTCATCAAAAGCGGATCGGTGAAAACGATCCCGCCGGGTGCGGTCGTTTGTGCGATCGACGCCGGCTGCATCGTCGCGACGCCGATGATCGCGACCGGGATCAATGCTATGAATCCGGCGATCGGCCCGGCTACACCAATATCGAAAACCGCACGCCGTGACGGCATAGGTGATTTGATCTTGATAAACGCTCCGAACGTGCCGGCCGGACCGATCATCGGCGGCGTCGGGATGAACAGGGGCAAGGTTGCGTCGACGCGGTACAGACGGCACGCGACGTAGTGTCCCATTTCGTGCGACAGCAGGATGAACAGCAGGGAGACCGAAAAGCTAAGGCCGTGTCGCAGATACTCCGCATTTGAGAACAGTTTATGGACCGCGTCGAAGACCAGTGCAACATACCGGCTCGGAATCGTAATAAAGAATTGAACGACTTCGGGCCAATCCTGCGGGTCCGACTCGGGCATCGTGTTGATGATGCCGAACGGGTAGAGCACCCCGGCGATCGTCGACGTGCAAAACGTCAGAAGCAGAAAGAAAATGTGCTTCGCCCACGTCCGCAAATTGGGGCGTTCAGGCCGATAATCGAGAAAAAAGTCGTTCGCTGACATCTAAAACCGAAAATAAAAGATCGCAAATCGCACAGCCCGTTACAGCCTTTCTGCGCGTTTACGATCTTAAGAAAGTCCCTGCGGAGCTATTTTACCGCTTCACTGCCTTTGCCGACAACTCCTTGCCGGGCTTGAACCGAATGGTTTTGCCGGCCGGGATCGGCACCTCTTTACCCGTTCTCGGATTTCGGCCCACGCCGCGTTTTCGCGGTTTGACAACGAACACACCAAAACCTCGGAGTTCGATGCGTTTGCCCATAGCGAGGGCGTCCTTCATAGCGTTGAAAAGCGAGTCGACAACCTGCTCCGCCTTCTGCTTGGGAACGCCCGTTTTGTCAGCGACCTGGTTGACGATGTCCAGTTTGATCATCATTTCCTCCTTTTCGGCTTGGCGCGTGGAAGAGAAGTCCGCGTCAATAGTTTATTGAATCATATTCCTCTAACTCTACGGCTGTCAAGATTTTGCGAAGGCCGTCGGTGCGCTGAAAAACATCGGGGAAAACTGCCGTGTTGCCCGCTATGACGAATTCCGACATTTAATAACAAAAAACCGGCATCATTTGATGTGCCGACATCGGGCGTGAAATGATAAAATCACAGCACTCGGAAAACCAGCTTTACAAGGGGACAAATATGCGTTGGCAAGACATCGGGCAGAGTTCAAATGTGGAAGACCGCCGCGGAATGGGCGGGCGAGGCATCGCTTTGGGCGGCGGCAGTTTGGGAATGGTGATCCTGGCGGCTGCTATCTGGCTGTGCAGCGGCGGCGATCTGCGATCGTTTTTGGAAAACCTGCAAACGGGCGAAACCGGAACTCAGGTGCAGCAGCCCGGCCCGGCGGCGAGCAATTCGGCCGCGCCCGGCGCAGACCAGAACCGGCAGTTTGCGAGCGCGATCATGAAGAGCACCGAGGACGTTTGGGGCCAGGTGCTGCCACAGCAGGCACGCATCCGTTACCGGGCGCCGAAACTCGTTTTGTACACGGACTCGACGCAGACGGCGTGCGGTTACTCGAGCGCCGCGGTCGGGCCGTTCTATTGTCCCGGCGACGAAAAGCTTTATCTGGATTTTGGTTTTTTCCGCGAGCTCGAGCGTGATTTCAAAGCAAAAGGCGATTTTGCTCAGGCGTACGTGATCGCACACGAGGTCGGGCACCACGTCCAAAACCTGCTCGGGACGATGGACAAAGTACAGCGTTCCGGCGACAGCAATCGCCTCTCGGTCGCGTTGGAATTACAGGCGGACTGCTACGCCGGCGTTTGGGGATATTACGCACAGAAGCAGGGTTTGCTCGAACAGGGCGACGCGGAAGAAGCACTGACCGCAGCGTCATCCGTCGGCGACGATATGATCCAGAAACGCACGCAGGGTTACGTCGTGCCTGAATCGTTCACGCACGGATCTGCTCAGCAGCGAATGCAGTATTTCGCACGTGGAATGCAAGGCGGCGACATGCGCCAATGCCAAACCATCCGGTAGGACAGGCTGTTAGCCTGTCTCACGTTCGAAGTGGCCATAATAGTTCTTTGAACGTGGATCGCGCGGATCAAGCGGATTCTCGCCGATCCTAAAAGAAAGTCCAAATAATTTCAGATCCGTTTTTATCTGCTCAATCCACCCGATCCGCGTTCAAAAAAAGTAGTTAATGAACTAGGCCGTTAGTCTGTCCTAAGCGGGTGGGGTGAAGGGGCGGCCGTAGATCTCTTGATAAACCCAGCCGAGCACGCGGGCCTCGGTGGTGCACAGTGCTTCGAGCCAGCAGCTTGTCAGATAGAAACGCTTTTCGGCCTGGTTGGTCAGCTTCTCGGACTTTTTTAGATCGAACAGTTCGGGAACCGCGTCCAGCTTGTATGCCTCGGTGATCTCGGACTTGGTTTGTTTCGCGTCCTGCAGCGCGTTCAATACATCGGTCAGCCAGAGGTTTAGCAGAGGCTCGGAATTATTTGCCTCGAGCGCCTGAAAGACACCGATCGCAAACCGCGCCTCGGCGTTCTCGAACGGATATATCCCGACACCGCTTGCCGAATCGTCCTTTTGCTTCCACTGAAAAAGTTCCTCGGTGTTGGCGTGCCGAATTCGTGCGGTGCGCTCGTCAAAATTCAAAAACCACTCGACGAGATCGGCCAGCGAGCCGTTATCGATGCCGCCGCCGGGTGCGGCGCGCAGCTTTGGCGGTAAATTTTCCTGTTCAGTCTGTGTGCTCATTTGTTAAGCGTGATTATTTCATTTGAGATACGCTTTTACAACGGCGCCCGGGCGTGACTATAATTTCGAAATAAAGTGGCAGAAGAAACTCTAGACAACAATTTCACCGCACTTTCGACGGAAAGCGAAGAGGACCGCGACCTCGGTTTCGGCTCGGTCGTCGCGGGACGCAGCCAGCAGCGGCTCCTGAATCCCGACGGCACGTTCAACGTCCAGCGTGCCGGCGTCGGCTTTCTCACCTCGCTCAATCTTTATCACACGGTGCTCACGCTGAAATGGCGTGTGTTCCTTAGCCTCGTGCTGCTGCTTTATTTTCTGAGCAATATCTTCTTCGGCTTGCTTTACTCGTCGCTTGGGGCCGAGGCGATCGTAGACACGTCGTCGAGCCCGACCGAAAACGTTTTCATCCGCGCGTTCTTTTTCAGCGTTCAGACCTTCGCGACGATCGGCTATGGAACGATCCATCCGGTCGGCATCGTTCCAAATCTGCTGGTCACGATCGAATCGTATTACAGCCTGCTGGCGAATGCCCTGATAACCGGCGTCGTTTTTGCGAGGTTTGCCCGCCCGGTCGCGAAGGTCGTCTTTAGCGAGGTATCGGTGATCGCCCCGTACCGCGGAAGAACGGGATTTATGTTCCGCATCGTGAACGGGCGGAGCAATCAGCTCATCGAGGTCGAGGCGAAGGTGATGTTCGCGCGGTTCGTCAACGAGAACGGTGTCGCGAAACGGCGGTTCGACCTACTGGAACTCGAGCGCCGAAAGGTCGCTTTTTTCCCGCTGGCGTGGACGGTCGTGCACCCGATCGACGAAAGCTCGCCGATGTACGGGCTGACGGCCGACGATCTGAAACGCACCGACGCTGAAATTTTGATACTACTCTCGGCGACCGACGAAACGTTTGCACAGGTGGTGCACACACGCTCGTCGTACAAACACGACGAGATCCTGATCGGCCAAAGATTTGCTGATCTTTACCGCAAAACCAGCGACGGCGAGGCCTTGTCCATCAACATCAAAAAACTCTCGGCGACAGAGCCGGCGGAAAAATAATGTTCACCGGAATTATAGAAGAATTGGGAACGCTCGAGGCGTTTGATAAGAACGACGGCGGCGCACGAATGGTCGTCGGAGCCAGGATCGTAGTCAGCGATGCGGGCGAGGGCGATTCGATATCGGTCAACGGCGTTTGCCTGACGGCCTTGGAGATTACTCCGACGTCGTTTTCGGCAGACCTGTCGCAGGAGACGCTCGACCGCACGACGCTCGGCAACTTGGGTAAAGGCTCGCGGGTCAATCTCGAGCGGGCTGTGACGCCGCAGACGCGGCTCGGCGGGCACATCGTCCAAGGGCACGTGGACGGTCGGGGAACATTTATCTCGGCCGAGAATAACGGCGAATTCTGGACGGTGCGGATCGGTTTCCCGCCCGAAATTGCGAAGTATCTCGTATACAAAGGCTCAGTCTGTGTCGAAGGAATAAGCCTCACGGTCGCGTCCCTCGGCGAGAGCTATTTTGACATCGCGATCATCCCCAAAACCTGGGAACTGACCAATCTGTCGACTCTCAAACCGGGCGATCCGGTAAATCTCGAGGCCGACGTGATCGCGAAATACGTCGAACGGATGATGAACCCGGACGTCACGACACTGTACGCGCCGAAACTTTAACGGATGTTGGGCATGAAACAATACAACATAATCATCTCTACGAGAGTTCAACATTCTCGACAATTTTTCGATTGTTAAATTTCCCGGTCTTGCTGGTTCTGTTAGATAATCCAAACAATTACTGATACGGCCCTGCCAAAGGTACCGACCCGGGTATTCTCCTCCGGCTGGCCGGAATGGGATCGACCGATCCTCACTAAATGAAAAACACCCACAAAAAATATAACTCACTTTCAGGCTTCTGTCTGATCATGCTTACTGTTTTAACCGGCGTCGGAGCGACGCACGCCCAGACCTTCACCCACAAGCGCGAGATCAAACTGCCGGGTCGCCTCCTGAACGTGCCCAACCTGGCTTTGAATGATTCCGGTCTGGGGGCGACCGATCTGGACCAAACGCAGCAACTGGTTTGGAAGCAGCGTTTCCTGGCGATGCATAACCGGTTTTATGCCATGGAGGAACGAGGGGACGGCACGGCTTACTACGGCACCGTCAGACAATCGGATGTCGAATCGACCATGACCTCGATCGTCGAACGCCATATCAATACGAACAGTTCGTTTCCTACGGCGGCGACTCTTTTCGGAATGCTCGGCACCAGCCTCCGTTACAACCTGATAGCTCCCACCGGACAGGTACAGACGCGCTGGCTGACGGGATTGCCCACCGCTCGCGCGATCGTTTTCGGCGGCGCGGGCACGAGCGTCGCCTGCACCGCTTCCTCGTATCAACTCAACGGGGTCCCGACCCGTCTCACCAGCATCAATCAGAACACTCGCGAAATAACGTCGTTCTCCGGTGATGTCGTCGTACAGACGGGCAAGAGCATCGGCGGTCTGATGACGATGGCGTAAGGAGCGGACGACTTTTTGTACCTGCTCGACTACGAAAATCTACGCATTTTGAGATTCGACACGGGCGTGCGGGGCGGGACGCGCGGTGCTTTTCTCGGCACCTTCGATCTGGACCCGACCAAACCGGCGATCAATTCGATGACGGTCGATCCGGCGGGCAACGTCTACGTGGGAAGCGACAATGGAGGCTTTCACGTCTACGACGGCGACGGGCAATGGAAGCAGAGCGTTCAAGGCGTCTACCAGACCGATCCGAATTCCGATGTTCCAGCATTGAACGCCGGCTATAAGCCGTATATGAACTATTACGCCAGCGGGCTGGACGACGGCAACGGCACGCTGGACGTGCGCGACGCGACCGGCTATCGGCAGTACACGATAACCGCTCCCGGACAGACTCCGCCGATCCGGATCACGACGGAACCGCGAAGTCAGGCGATACGCCTTTTGTCGCCGACAAGTCTTTCGGTGTCCGCCGCTGACGACGACGCCGGAGCGTCGCTCACTTACCAATGGCGCAAAAACGGCGTAGATCTGACGGATGGCGGCACGATTTCCGGAGCGACGACGGCAAATCTGAACATCGCTTCGACCGTCTCCGGCGATGCGGGATATTATGACGTTCTCGTCCGCAAATCCGGCGCGATCGTCACTTCACAAGCCGCGATCATCACCACCGTTCTTGCGCCGACGGCCGCCGCAGTTTCGGTATCAGGCAGAGTTTTATCGAGCGAGGGCACAGGCTTGATGAATGCGTCGGTGACGATGACCGATTCGAGCGGCACTACGCGCACCGCCCGCACGAATCCCTTCGGTTATTTCCGTTTCTTCGAAATCCGAGCAGGGCAGACTTACATAGTCGGCATCATGAGCAAAAGGTCCTCTTTTGCTCCGCAAGTGGTTAGGGTGATGGAAGATCTGACAGAACTGAACTTTTCGGCGCAATAGCTTGGACGGTGTTTGAGCGGCATCTGAAGAGCGGTAATAGATACCGGCAATACTGCCGAGTACCGCTGTGAAGATACGTCGGGGTTAAATACGGAAGCTTCCGTCCGACTAAATAAAAAAGGCACCAGACGAATCTGGGGCCTTTTTTGTTTGCTAACCCTAACGGCCGCGGGTGCGAAGCTTACGGCCGGCCGTTAGGGTGGACACTTATGGTTATACACTTTGGCCACTTATGGCTGTTCAAAGTGGACGTTTATGGTTGTTCGCTAGGGCTATTTCGCTCCGCCGGCGAGTTTGCCGATTAGGGTGAACAGCGGGAGGTACATCGAGATGACGATCGAGCCGATGGTGACGCCGAGGAAGGCGATGAGGACCGGTTCGAGCAGGGCGAGCAGGTCGGCGATGGCGGTGTCGACCTCTTCTTCGTAAAAGTCGGCGATCTTGCCGAGCATGGCATCGAGTGCACCGGTCTGTTCGCCGACGCCGATCATCTGGCCGACCATGTGCGGGAAGACTTTCGAGGCCTTTAGCGGATCGACAAAGTTTTCGCCGCGTTCGACGCCGGCACGGACCTTAAGGATTGCGTCTTCGATAACGACGTTACCGGCGGTCTTTGCGGTGATGTCGAGAGCCTGCAGAATAGGCACACCGGACGAGAGCAGCGTCGACAAAATGCGCGAGAATCGGGCAACGGCGACCTTACGGAGAATGCTGCCGAAGATCGGTGTTTTGAGCAGCAGCTTGTCGATCTGCCAGTGTCCGTTTTCGGTCTTGTAATACGTACGTATCCCGATCGCTGAACCGATGATGCCGATCAACAATCCTAATCCGCCCCATCCGGCCAGAAAGCCGCTTATTCCCATCACTATTCGGGTCGGCAGCGGCAGTTGCTCGCCGGCACCGAGTAGTCCGATAAAGATCTGTTCGAACTGCGGGATGACGACGATCATGATGACCGCGATGGCGATGATCGCGACGAGGATGACGGCCGCCGGATAGATCGACGCGGAAACGATACTGCGTTTTAACTTGACGATCTTTTCGATCAGGGTCGCGAGACGCTGGAGGATGAGATCGAGCACACCGCCGGTCTCACCGGCCTCGACCATGTGCGTATAGAGCGGATCGAATACCTTGGGGTGCTTTTCGAGTGCGGCAAAGAGCGTCGCGCCTTCTTCCACATTTTGGCGGACCTGGCGGAGGACATCCTTGAAATAGACGTTCTGCTGCTGTTCGCCGAGAATGTCGATGCACTGGACGAGCGGAAGTCCGGCGTCGATCATGACCGAGAACTGACGCGTAAATACCGCAAGTTCCTTGGCGCCGACCTTTTTGCGGCGGCCGAGCTTGGGAATCGAAACAACGCGTCCCTTTTCCGATGCTTGCAGCATAACGATCTGCTCGCGGCGAAGTAGCGCACGCAGTTCGTCCTGGCTGGCGGCGTCGCGCTCACCGGCGATCATTTCGTTCAGGCGATTTCTTCCCTTAAAGGCGTATGTAGGCATTTCGGTTCTCTAAGCTCCTCTTGGACTATGTTTGAGATTGCGGATTGCGGATCGCAGATTTCAGATTTCAAATTCCAAATTCCAAATTCCAAATTTCAGATTTCAGATCTCAGATTTGGGATTTGAGATCTGGAATTTGGAATTACTCTTAGCGTGCCGGCGGGCGTGAGCCGACCGGGCGTCCCTGGGCGTATGGACTTGCGTGGTTCGTGGGCGACACGGCAGGTTTGCCTGGTCCCGTGTACGATTGATTCAATCCCGAGCCGCGTTCGATCAATTCCTTGAGCTCGTCGGCGTTCGACGTGCGTGCCATCGCGGTGTCGAGCGAGATGTCGCGTTTGTGGACCAGACTCGCAAGCGCCTGGTTGAACGTCTGCATGCCGAATTTGTCCTGGCCCGTCTGCATCATCGAATAGATCTGGTGGACCTTGTCTTCGCGGATGAGGTTGCGGATGGCGGCGTTGGGGATAAGAATTTCGAGGGCCATTGCACGGCCGTCGCCGGATGCTTTGGGCAAAAGGGCTTGGCACATGATGCCTTCGAGCACGAGCGAAAGCTGTGTGCGGACCTGCGACTGCTGGGCCGAAGGGAAGACGTCGATGATACGGTTGATGGTCGAGTACGCCGAGTTCGTGTGCAGCGTGGCGAACGTCAAGTGGCCCGTTTCCGCGATACGCAGCGCCATCTCGATCGTTTCGAGGTCACGCATTTCGCCGACGAGCACGACGTCCGGGTCCTGGCGAAGTGCTGTTCGAAGTGCCGAGCCGAACGAGTGCGTGTCGGCGGCGACCTCGCGTTGATTGACGACGCAGTTTTTGTGGTTGTGTAGAAATTCGATCGGGTCTTCGATCGTTAAAATGTGTTCGTGGCGGTCGACGTTTATCTTATCGATCATCGACGCGAGCGTAGTCGATTTACCCGAGCCGGTCGGGCCGGTCACGAGGATCAGTCCGCGCGGCTTTTTGCAGAGATCGGCAACGATCGGCGGCAGATGCAGATCGTCGAATGTCTTGATCTCGTAGGGAATCGCACGAAACACGGCACCGACGGCGCCCTTCTGATTGAAAAGGTTGGCACGAAAACGCGACATTCCTTTTAGGCCGAATGAGAAGTCTAGCTCGAGATTTTCTTCGAATCGGTGCTTTTGTGCGTCCGTTAGAACCGAGTACGCGAGCCGCTTCGTTTCGGCGGGCGTGAGCGGCCCATAACCGGAGAGCGGCCCGAGGTGGCCGTGTACGCGGACCTGCGGTGCCGAGTTCGTCGTAAGGTGAAGGTCGGAACCTTTGGCTTCCGTCATGCGCTTGAGCAGTTCGGGCAGGGTTATTTGTGACTCGACGGAGGCTTGTTGTTCGAAGCTCATAATAGTGATTTATCAGGCGGGGACTTTCACTTGCCGGCAGAAGTGTTTACGCCTCTGCCGGCTCGCGAAAGTAGTTTTGGAAGGAGTCTACTGCTTGACGACAACGGCCTGTTGAACGGGCCGCGGGCGTGCACCCAACGAAAAGATGACCTTTTCAGATTCCTCGGCGAGCCGGGTGGCCGCGTCCGGATTTGAGTTCATCGCGACGCTGTAGATGCGTCCGTCGACCTCTGTGAAATAGAACATCCGCGACTGCACGCGTCCGCTGGTGCTCTGCGATTGTGCGACGACAACGTAGACCTGCTTGTCGCCCACTTCCTTTTGATAGTCGTTGACGACCCAGCCGTTTTCGCGAACCATTCGGTTGATCACTTCACGGCGAAGCGATGCCGTCGGTACGCCGCCGACTGAACGGTTGCGGCCCGTCGCGACTGTTTCGCCCGTGGCCGGCCCGACGACCGAGATCGCCGCCGAAGCGTTGCCGTTATCGACGCTGAACTGAAGCTCGGAACCCGACGACTGGCCTTTCTTCCAACCCGTCGGAGCGGGTGCTCCTGAGGGCAATACCGCGACAGTCGATTCAGGGGCCGCCTTTGTCTTTGCGATTGCGGCGACCTTGCTGCCTTTTGCATTCTGCGCGGCCCGGGCCATGCGGATCTGATGCAGACGCATCGTGCGTTTGCGTGCCTGAAGCGCCTTTTTGCGGCGCTGGCGTGCGTGATATTGACGCCACCAGGCCTTTGAATATTTCCTATATTTCTTTTTGCCCCTGTACGTCTTGGTTTTGTGCGGTCCGGCTTCGATCGTGTTCGTTGCCAACGGAATTATCGTCCCGATACCGATCAGCAAAGCCAGTGATAATACGATTGCCCTAAATAGCATATGTCCTCCAAATTCTTACAAGACCGTTTCCTTCACAACCTCTTCAATTGTCGTGATCCCTTCGCGCAGTTTGCAGAGTCCCGAACCGCGCAGGGTGATCATCCCCAGTTCGACCGCTTTTCTCCTCAATTCGATGGCGCTTGCGCCGATGATGATCAGTTCGCGGAGCTCGTCCGTGACTTCCATCGTTTCGTACAGGCCGACGCGGCCCTTGTAACCGGTATTCAGGCACGTGTCGCAGCCGCGTCCTTTAAAGATCTTCAGTGACGGAGCTTCCTCGGGTGAGAATCCGACCTCTATCAGGCCTTCGACCGGCACGTGCGTTTCTTCTTTACAATCTTTGCAGACGCGGCGTATCAGCCTTTGCGCCTGGATAAGGTTGACGCTGGTCGCGACCAGGAACGGCTCGATGCCCATGTTCACCAGACGCGAGATGGTCGACGGAGCGTCGTTCGTGTGCAGCGTCGAGAGCACAAGATGGCCCGTCAGCGAGGCCTTGATGGCGATCTCGGCGGTCTCGAAATCTCGGATCTCACCGACAAGAACGATGTTCGGATCCTGTCGCAGGAAAGAACGAAGTGCGGCGGCGAAATTCAAACCGATCTGGTCCTTCATCTGCACCTGGTTGATGCCCTCGAGGTTGAACTCGACGGGATCTTCCGCGGTCATGATGTTGGTTTCCGGCGTGTTTAGCGTCTGCAGAGCCGAATAAAGCGTGTTCGTCTTACCCGAACCTGTCGGCCCGGTAACGAGCACCATCCCGTACGGGTTGGAGATCGCACGCTGGAATTTCACGAGGCTTTCCGGCTCAAATCCAAGCTTCGTCATGTCGAGCATGAGCTTGTCCTTGTCCAGCAATCGAAGTACCACTTTTTCGCCGAACAGCGTCGGCAGCGTTGACACGCGGAAATCGAGCTCGCGTGAACGAGCGTCGATCTTCACCTTGATCTTGATGCGGCCGTCCTGCGGCAGTCTCTTTTCAGAGATGTCGAGCTTGGCCATGATCTTGAGTCGCGAGATGAGCGGGTCGCGCATCTTCATCGGCGGATGCATGACGTCATAGAGCACGCCGTCGATACGGAACCGGATGCGGAAATCTTTTTCGTAAGGCTCGACGTGGATGTCGGACGCCCCGCGTCGAAGCGAATCGACCATCAGGACATTAACGAGCCGCACGACCGGAGCGTCTTCGCTGGCACGCGCGAGCGTCGCGAGGTCGATCTCGTCGTTTGTTTCGATGACCTCAAATTCCTCGGCTTCCTGGTTCTGGAAGTCGAAGGTCTCGAGGTCGACGGCGAGGTCGGCCTCGGATAAACGTTCGGAACCGCTTCCATTTCCGTTGCCGTTCTTTCCGTTTTTAGAATGGCCGTTCTTGCCGTTCTTGGATCCGACTTTTTCGGTCTCGAACGCGACGGCCGCGTCGAATATGTCTATCTGCGTCGAGCCGCTGAAGTATTTTCCGACCGCGGCGTAGATCGACGCTTCGGATGCGATGACGGGTTCGACGTTGAGGCCCGTCATGAACTTGATGTCGTCCATCGCGAACACGTTCGTCGGGTCGGCCATCGCAAGCGTCAGAGTTGCACCGACCTTCGAGATCGGCAGTATCGAATACTTCAGGGCAACTTCCTGAGAGATCAGCTTGATCACGCTGTCCTCGATCTGGAAGAGGTCGAGATTGATCGACGGAACGCCGTACTGCCGCGAGAGCACGGCCGTGATCACGTCGTCGGAAATGATGCCGAGCTTTACGAGGTTTGCCCCAAGCCGGCCGCCGCTGGTCCGCTGATAATCGAGCGCCTCACGCAATTGCTGCGGAGTCACCAGATTTTCGCGGACAAGAATTTCCCCTAATTTTGCTGACATTTATTTTGCGAAGGGTTCCAATTGGCTGGGTATAGCAAGAGGAATTGACTGCAGGGTTTTCTATGAAATACTTAGCAAGAGAGGTACAGGCACAACAGCGATAAACACCGTTGAATCCCAATAGTAGATGTTTACCACCGACCTGTCAAGATTTCTTTTGAACGACTATCGTTCGCTTTGACCGATTCGATCTCGCAAACGCGAATCGACGGAAAGGAGAAATTCCTGACAAAATAGCTGATCCTTACATCGCAGATTCGCCGAGCGGAAAAGCTATGCTTTTCCGGGAACTTCTAATAAAGACTCCTGCGGCTACGCCACCCTCGGGGAAAGGCGGCGCAGCCGCCATAGTTCACTGAGGCCTCTCGGAAAAGCACAGCTTTTCCGCTCGGCGGATCCGTTAAGGCGCAGTGTGCCACGTATTTCGCACGCTCTCGCCCTTCAACGAGAAGCCGGCGTCAGGCCTGCGATTCCGCGATCTTCGTGTTTGTGGTGTAAACTTCAGCGTGTAAGGCGAGCAGACCGCGGGCACAGGTCAGGCTTCATCGCTCCAACACAACAAACGTTGCTACGCGCCGAGAATTACCGCTCTCGCATCGCATATTCACACGGCTGATCCCATTTTTCCTATATGAAGGCAATTTTACTCCTTTGTTTGACGATTTTTGGTGGAGTCAGTGCGTTCGCCTGTTCTCCTGTGTTTCAAAGCCACACCAAGTATTTTAGAAGGGCGAAAGCCGTGTTTGTCGGAAAAGTGATTGACGTAAGTCAGAACGATATTAGTCCAGATTCGGAAGACCGAAAATATTACCGCGACAAGATAAAATTTCAAGTTGAGAAAAGCTGGAAAGGAAATGAATCAGAAATTATGGTTATTTCCGATAATGGTTCAAGACCCCGCGGAGAATTTGCGTTCCAAATTGGTGAAAGTTAGTTGGTTTACGCATTCGGCAAGACTCTGAAAGTCACGACGTACGTCGGGAATCGCAGCAGACCACTCCAAAGGGTAACTGACGAAATATCCGAGAAAGAGTTCGCGGAATTGGACAGTTTTTGGTTCAGGTTAAAATCCAAACTTTGGTTTTTCTAAATCAATCTCAGGAAGTTCGTAAATAGGAGTTCGGGGTCAGGCCTGCGATTCTGCGATTTCGTCGCATCGGATGTAGGATCACCGCGAATATGGCGAGACTAGACGGTTGCGAGCCGGGGTCGAGGGCGGAATTATCACGCGCGGTGATGACCGCCGGAATTTGTGGCTTTAATTACGCCGTCCAAAAAGGCTCGACGCGGAGAACTAGCTTTCCGGTATCGCGGGCTGACGAACGGGGGCGAGCCTTTTATTGCCGGATGAGATCAGGAATTTACCGCCGTTTCGAATACTTCTTTGCCCCATTCGTTGATGCTTTTGTTGTGCCGGGCGGCGGCCTCCGCGATCCGCTCGTGGAGTGTGTTTGGCAGGCGGAACAGCACTTTGCCGGAAAAATTCTTCTTTAACTTTTTGCCTTCCGCCTTGCAGGTTTGTATATAAAAATCGACCGAGAGTCTCATCGATTCTTTAAGACCTTCGACGGTTTCAGCGTCGAAAACGACGATCTCGTTGACGCCGATCAACCGGCCGACGAATACGTTGTCGTCCGCGGAAAACTCTATTTTGGCTTTGTAGCCCTTGTAATCGAGGATGTTATTCATTGTCAGTACCTACCCTATTCAAAAATTCTCGTGCCGCCTCAACTTGATACTTCCTCGCTTCTTTGCCCGGATGCGGACGGTGCATAAAGAGCGATTTCCCGTTTAGCTGGAAGGAAAGTCGTGAGCCCTCGCCTTCCGATTTTACGGCACCGAGAGCTGCCAACAATTTTTCGATATCGGAAAAATTTATGTTCGACCTCGTCGGCATTTCGAAAATGGCATCGAGGGTTTTTTGTTGTTTCCGATTCATATTGAATGATAGCAATATTTGATAGCACGGTCAAGGATTAAGGATCATGGGACAAGGGACGAGAGGCAAGAGGCAAGAGACAAAGGACCAAGGACAAACGACTACTGCTCGCGATTCTGTTTCCTGATCTGGTCGATGAACGACTGGACGGCGGTGGCTTCGGGGCTGTCGGGGAATAGGCGGAGGAACTCCTGGTAGACGCGGATGGCTTCGGGGAAACGCTTTTGTTTTTCGTAGGTGAGGCCGAGGAGCTGGTAGACGACGGCCGCGTCGGGAGCACTGGCGAGCTGTTTGGCGGCGGCGGCGAGGTATTTGGCGGACTCGGTGTAATTGGCCGATTCGTCGGCGTAATCGCCCGCCGAACCGGCGTTCTCGGCCTTTTCCTTATAAAGCAGGCCGAGCCCGGTGTAAGCCTCGGGCTGAAAGCCGCCGCCTTCGGTGATCGCACGTTTGAATGTGGCGACGGCCTTTGCCTCTTCGGCCACGTCCTTATATATGCGGCCCTCGACGGCGGACGCCTCGGGGTAAACGAGCTTGATCTTTTTCAGGGCCTTGATGGTCTTGTCGGCGCGTTCGAAGTCGCCGGATTCGGAGAGCGTGCGGGCGAGGCCGAGATAGGCTTCTGGGAATTTGGGGCGAAGGGAAATGGCCTTTTCGAAAGCCGCGATCGCCTTTTGCCGGTCGCGGGACGTCATGCGTTCGGCTTCCTGATAGGCAAGCTCCGCCGGATCGGTTGTCGGCGTGAGCTTAACGGCGATCTCGCCTTTAACGGCCGGGCCGAGCAATTTGCGGAATTCCTTCGAACCGTCGTGCAGCACCCGCAAGGTGCGATTGCCGGCGGGAACTGACCGGATCACGAGCTTGCCGTCAGTTCCTGTTTTGCCGAAAAGCACACTGTCGATCCACACGGCCGCACCGGGTTCGGTCGCCACGGTGATACTTCGCAGCGACTGCGCGGCCGCCGCGGGCCTTTTCGCCTGGCCGCCGGCAACCCCGCACAAGGCGAGACAAAAAATAAATAGAACTGCAGCCAATCTGAACATAAAATTCGCACGAAAGATCCAGTGCATATTCTAACATCTTCGCCCGTTGCGTTTCATCACGGATGGAACCTGCGTCCGGACGGAATGGTAATTGCTCTTATTCAATGTACTAAACGAAAGCGTATTGATACGCCACGGTTTTAGGAAATTTCAAGGGAGGTTAGTTTTATGCAGGTTAGAGAAATAATGACCGCGAATCCGGCATGCTGCACGACAGACTCGATGCTGCCGCAGATCGCGAAGATGATGGAAGACAACGATTGCGGGCTTATCCCGGTCGTCGACAGTATGTCAGGGATGAGGCCGGTCGGGACGATAACGGATCGCGACATCGCCATTCGCGCCGTCGCTGCCGGACACGATCCGGCGAATATGAAAGCGTCGCATGTAATGACATCGGGCGTCGCGACGGTGAAACCCGATATGAGTCTTGAGGAGTGTTTTGACGTTATGGAGGATCGCGAGATCAGGCGCGTGCTGGTGGTCGACGATCAGGGCAAATGCTGCGGAATTGTAGCTCAGGCCGACGTCGTTCAGTCTAACGCGAATCCGGCAAGGACGAACAAGGTCATCCGCGAGATCTCGGAATCGGCCCCGTCCCCCAACCAGCGCTCGATGGGAATGGGCTGGAGCGGCCGCCGGTCGAACTCGGGTTCGAGCAGGAGCAGCAGCAGCATTTTGCCGCTAATGATCGGCATGGGTTCCGGCATGGCGCTTATGTATATGATCGACAACATGCGGCACAAGGACCACGCGTACGTCGGCCATATTAATAGCGGCCATGATATGGACCGGATGGACGCGGGCAACAGCGAGAATTTCGGCAAATACGTCGATGCGGAACAGGAAGTGGAAAAACGACAGCACCACCTCGAAGACCGCGTTCAGACGCTGCGTGCGGACCTCGTTCCGCCGGCGAAGGACCGGACATCCGATCAGAAGGCTCGCACGACCGATTCCACGATCAACAATAAGGGCCGAAGCGCCGGTCAAAACCAGTAGCACCGAACAAAATTGGAACAGCGGGCGAGCACCTCTCACGCTCGTCCGCTGTTCGCTTCATCTAATAAACCTATCGCTGCCTTGCATAACCGCTCGCATCAGACGGTTTTCGGGAGCCGACAGCTTTTCGCAATTTCGCGAAATCGGCCGCCGTCCAGAACGGGACTTGATTTTTTCTGCCCTGAAACTATAATCAAATGTTCGTGGCTGGGTAGCTCAGCTGGTTAGAGCGCGGGATTCATAACCCCGAGGTCGGGAGTTCAAGTCTCCCCCCCGCCACCATTAAGATCGGGCATTCGACAGGTTACTGCGGATGCCCTTTTTGGTTTTTGTGCTCCTGTGACGCGCTGATCTCCAGGACAGCGGTCGTTGCTTTTGGTTGATGCACCGATCGGCCGCGAGAAAGCTGACGGCGGCGCGAGGTGTTGAAATGTTCATGTGGCCCGCTTTCTTTGTATGATAAAATTGCAGTTTATTACCTTATCACGGAGATTCCATGCACTCGTTTGCTTTCAGTATCCGGCGTAGGTCGCGATCATTGCCCAGGAAGTCAGCACTGCAAAACGCGTTTCTGGCCGCTTGCGCCTTCGTATCCTTTTCCCCATTAGCAGTTCACGCACAGCAAGGCGAAATAAATACGCAGCCGGTTGTGGTGCAGCCGGGAGCGCCCGGTCAGCAGACGAAGGTGCTGCCGCCGTCCACGCGTGCGAAACTGCCGCCGCTTTCACGCAAGGACGTCGAGTTCATGCAGGGGATGATCATGCACCACGGGCAAGCGGTTGAAATGACCGCACTGATCAACGAGC
>JBDTUT010000007.1:0-136188 GCA_040007515.1 Acidobacteriota bacterium
ATTAGGAAGCTGCGGGACGCTTCGAATTTTAGCATAGGCCTTTGCTCGTTTCACAGACCGGCGTGATGAGAATGTTTCATCCTTGACACATTTGTTGCATCTCTGATACATATATTGTATGAGAGATATCGATACAATTAATGTGCGGCGGAGTTGGGAGGAGTGTGATAAGGATCAGGGGGCGAGTGCCCGGTGGGGTGTGTTGTATGCGACTTTGAATGCGGAGGGGCATATCAGGATCAGTCGGGTGACGCATGAGGCGATGGGCGCGCCGGACTCGTATGTGCTGCTGTACGACCGCGAACGCGACACGATCGGGCTGAGGCCGGCGAGGCTGGCGGTGGAAAAGAACGCGTACAAGGCGATCGACCGCGGGCCGTACGGCGGGAAACGGATCAACAGCTATAAGCTGTGCCGGCAGTTTGGGATAGATCTGGATGCGACGGTGAGGTTTCACCACTGCCAGATAGACAACTCGGGCGTGCTGATACTCGATCTGCGTGACACCGTCCAGGCGAAAAGGCGGAAAGGACGCCCGCGGTATTGAAAACAGAACGCCGGCATCCTTGCCGGCAAATGGTTGGAACGGGAAAAGGCGCCTGATATGTCAGGCGCCTTTTTTTTCGTTTACACAACTCGCGTCCTTGTGGACGCGTTGCCGGCAAGGATGCCGGCGGTCCAGTCGATGCCGGCGGTCCGGGGGTTAAAAAATTATATTTGGCGATTGTAATCTGGGTGACATAGGCGATGGGAGGGTGCTGTTACCCTGCTTGTCAACCAAAAAACACATCAGATCGGCCGGCAGTCGTACTCCGGTATGGAGCCGATGTGACTGAGGAGGGCTTATGAAAAGCTCACTTCGGCGAGGTCTGAGCCGCGGATATCAAGGTATACGCCGCGAGGTGGAAGCGATGGTCTATTGCGTTCGCAAGGACATACGCAACGTGCTGCGTTTCGTCGCGGGACGATAAAGAAAAATCGAGGAAAAAGAATCCACCCGCTTACGCGAGATGGTTCTGACAGATCGAGGAAAAAGAACCCACTCGCTTACGCGACGTGGTACTGACCTTAGGCGGAGGCTTTCGATTCGAGGACTTCTACTATTGCCTGGCCGATGTCGGCTGGGGATTGGACGACTCGGATGCCGGCTTCGGTCAATGCCTTCATTTTTTCGGCGGCTGTGCCTTTTCCGCCGGAGATTATTGCGCCCGCGTGGCCCATTCGGCGGCCCGGAGGTGCGGTCTGGCCGGCGATGAATGCGACGATCGGCTTGGTGACGTTGTCCTTGGCATAGGCTGCCGCGTCTTCTTCGGCGGTGCCGCCGATCTCGCCGATCATTACTATCGCGTCGGTGTCCGGGTCTTCCTGAAACAATTTAAGCGCGTCGGTGTGATTGGTCCCGATTATCGGGTCGCCGCCGATGCCGATCGCCGTCGACTGGCCGAGGCCGAGAGCGGTGAGCTGCCCGACGGCTTCGTAGGTCAGCGTGCCCGAGCGCGAGACGACGCCGATCCTTCCCTCTTTGTGAATGTGGCCGGGCATGATGCCGATCTTGCACTTGCCGGGCGAGATGACGCCGGGGCAGTTTGGGCCGATCAATCTAGTGCGAAGTGCGGAAGACTCGGCATTCTTGTCGGCGAGGTAGGCTTTTACCTTGATCATGTCGGCGACGGGGATGCCTTCGGTGATGCAGACGACGAGTGGGATCCCTGAATCGGCGGCTTCCATTATGGCGTCGGCGGCGAACGCGGGCGGCACGTAGATGACGGAGGCATTCGCACCTGTTTCGCGGACGGCGTCGGCGACGGTGTTGAATACGGGAACGTCTTCGTGCACGGTGCCGCCCTTGCCGGGCGTGACGCCGCCTACGACCACAGTGCCGTATTCGACCATCGCCTTTGTGTGAAAGGTTCCCTCTTTGCCGGTGATGCCCTGGACGATCAGCCGCGTGTTCTTATCAACTAAGACGCTCAATTAATTTTCTCCTCAAAATCGGTAATAAAAATAAAGGCAAAGTATATCACGACCGGTATTTACGTCCGCAATCGAGATAATCCAAGTTTTTTTGAACATTTTCCGGTTAGATACGTTTGCACTTTTAACTTGCACCCGACCCGCGCCGATTTGCTCGCGGGACGATCGACCTTGTTCCAAATAGAAACCCGGTCGCTACCGCTCGCGGTTCTGACTTAAATTATGCGGCAGCTTTATTCATTTTATACCGACGCATTCTGGATCGCTTTGAAATCGATCCTCGAACACAAACTGCGCGCGTTTTTGACGCTGATCGGAATTATCATCGGCGTCGCGTCGGTGGTTGTGGTTGGGGCGTCGATCTCGGGGCTGAATTCGTACGTCACCGACAAGGTCTCGAAGGTGCTCGGCGTCAATCATTTTATGATGGCGCGGATGGCGTTTTCGGGGCAAGTCAGCGATGAGGAATATGAGATCCGTAATCGCCGCAATAAAAAGATAACGGTTGACGAGTACGAGTACGTCAAGGCGAACTGCGCCAATTGTTCCGAGGTTGGAGCTTCGATGGGCACGCAGACCGACCTCAAGGAAAACGGCGTCGAGATGCCGGCGACGCGAATCGTCGGCGTCACGGCGAACATGCTCGACATCGAGGACAAAAACATCAGCGACGGTAGATTTATTTCCGCGGACGAGGTGACACGGGCGGCGAAGGTCTGCGTGATCGGTTACGACGTCAAGGACAAATTCTTCCCGAATAGCGACCCGATCGGCCAGATAATCCGCGTTCGCGGCGTGCCGCTGCAGATAATCGGAATGGAGGAGAAACGCGGCTCGATGTTCGGCAATTCGTTCGACCGGCAGATCTACATTCCGCTCTCGATGTTCACGATGCTGTTTAACCGGGCGGACGGTTTGCAGGTGCACGGCAAGTCGGTCGGACGTGAGAATTTCGTGAACGCGATCGAGGACGCACGACTCGCTTTGCGCAACCGGCGAGCACTCATCGGCAGCGAAGACGACACGTTCGGCGTCGTCAATACGCAGGACCTCGGGAACCAGATCGACCAATTCACCGCTGCCATCGCCGGCGTCATCGTCCCGATCACGTTGATCACGCTCATAGTCGGCGGAATCGTCGTGATGAACATCATGCTCGTCTCGGTTACGGAACGCACCTTCGAGGTCGGCCTGCGAAAGGCACTCGGGGCGACGCGGGGCCAGATACTGCTGCAGTTTCTGATCGAATCGGCTCTGCTGTGCATCGTCGGCGGGCTGATCGGGCTTCTGCTGGCGGCAGCCGTGACGCAGGTAATTACTTTTGTGGCGGAAATAACAATGACGATCACGATCACATACGTGATGTTGTCGGTCGGCGTTTCGACGGTGATCGGTGTGGTCGCCGGACTTTATCCCGCATACAAGGCGGCAAAGCTCGACCCGATCGTGGCACTAACGCAGGCTTGAGGTTGTAATTGTATGAGAACGAATTTTTCCGCATCGATGCCGGCCGAAGTCCTCAAAATGGCGCTCGACAGTATTCGTGCCAACAAGTTTCGCAGCTTTCTGACGATACTCGGTATCGTGGTCGGTGTGATGACGGCGATCGTTGTCGCGTCGATCCTGACGGGAATGCGGCAGAGCATCGTCTCGATCGTCGAAGATTACGGCACCAACAACATTTACGCGTTCCACCTGACGACCGGCTTGGGCGGCGGCGACCGTTCGGAGCGCAACCGCAAACCGCTAACCGTCGAAGACGCTCAGGCGATAATGGAACAGTCGCCTGCGGTCGAGGACATCGCGCTTGTCGCGCCGGGGATCGGTAATTTCGGGGCTGACAGTTTTGACGACAATCTTACCTACGAGGGCCGCAACTACCGCCGGGCGAGTACCGACGGCGTATCACCGAACTACGACCGCATCTCGAATCTCGTTTTGCTCGAGGGGCGGTTTTTCACCGAGGCGGACAATCAGCAGCGGCGAAACGTTCTGGTCATCGGCGTAAACTGCGCCGAGGCTTTGTTTCCGAACGAGACGACAGGCAACGTCGGGAAGGTCGTTCGGATGAACGGCTCGACTTGGGAGATCATCGGCGTGATCGCTAAACGCAAAGCGGCCCTGTTCGGCGAGAATGAAGAGGACAGCAAAGTCATGCTTCCCTACCGCACTGCTCGCAAGGTCGCGCCGCAGCGTGAATATCTGCTGCAGATAATTCAGGCAAAGTCCGGTCGCCTTAACGAAGCTCTCGAGGACGCGGAAGGCATACTTCGAAAACGGCGGAACGTGGCGACCGGCGACAACAATGATTTCGATATCAAAACGGCGGGCGAGTTTATCAAGCAATTCGATTCGATCACCGGAATGGTCGGGCTGATTGCCATCGCGATCTCGAGCCTGGGCCTGCTCGTCGGCGGCATCGGTGTGATGAATATCATGCTCGTGTCCGTGACCGAACGCACCAAGGAGATCGGCATCAGAAAAGCGATCGGTGCGACCAAAGGCGCAATTGTGCTCCAGTTTTTGCTCGAAGCAATGACGCTCACGTTCTTCGGCGGGCTGCTCGGCGTCACGCTCGCCGTCGGCATCAGCAACCTGATCATGCTGCTCTTCCCGTCTCTGCCGGCGTCGATTCCCGCGTGGGCGGTGATCTCCGGATTGACGGTTTCAGTCGCGGTCGGTTTGATCTTCGGCGTGCTCCCCGCAAGAAAAGCCTCACGCCTCGACCCGATCGAGTGCCTGAGATACGAATGATCGATCGCGCAAACGTTTCATGTTTTCTTGTCTCGTGTATTTCGTGAGTTTCGTGGACAGATCTTAGAATCTTCTCCCAGGAATCTCACGACGGAGAAAAAACCGTCCACGAAATACACGAGACAAGAAAAAGTTCGATCCGCGGAACACACGAACTAAGAAAAAAGAAGAAACAATATCGATCAGAGTTCAACTGTTTGACCGTATTGCGGAACGACGACGTTCCAGCCGAAGCGGTCGCGGATGTGTTGGGCCATGGCTTCGGCGGCTTCGGGTTCGCCGTGGGTGGTGAACACGGTTTTTGGCGTGGAGTGCAGGCCTTCGAGCCAGCGGATGACGCCTTGCCAGTCGGCGTGGGCGGAAAAGCCCTCGACCTTTTCGACGTGGCAGCGGACGGGTATCCAATTTTTCATTATCTTGGCCTCGGGATCGCCGTCGAGGACGTGGCGGCCGGTCGTGCCTGCGGCCTGATAGCCGACAAAAATTATCGTCGCGTTCTCGTCCGGCAAGATGCGCATCGCGTGATGCATGACGCGGCCGCCGCTTAGCATCCCGGACGCGGAAATGATTATCCGCGATCCATGCATGTCGTTCACCTTTTTTGACTCGTCGCGCGTCGAGGCCGTGGTCATCGACTTGGTACGCAGCGGGTGACGTTTCTGCATCAGGATCGAAGCGTACTCCTCGTCGTGCTCTTCGTTCCAGCGGTTGTAAACCTGCGTCGCCTGCGCGGCCATCGGCGAATCGACGACGACCGGCAGGATCGGAATTCGACCTGCGTCCTCGAGTTCGCGGAGCATGTAGAGAACTTCCTGGGTGCGGCCGACGGCGAACGACGGAATCAGGATCGGTGCCTTTCGCTTCGCCGCACGGTTGATGATGTCGGCCATCTGATCTTCGGACGACACGTCGCCGTGCAGGCGGTTGCCGTACGTCGATTCGACCATCAGATAATCGCAGTCGGGCGGCACGGCGGGATCTTTGAGTATTGCCTGATCGTAATGACCGAGATCGCCGGAGAAAAGAAATTTGACGTTCGAGCCGTCCGCGTTGGCGCCTTCGAGTTCGACAAGCACAAGGCTTGCGCCCAAAATGTGGCCGGCGACCTGAAACGAAGCGGTGACGCCGTCCGTTATCTTCACCGGTTGGGCGTTGTTGGAGACCGGCTGTAAAAGTTTCAACGCATCGCGTGCGTCGTTCTCGTCATAAAGCGGCAAAGCGGGCTCGTGCCGAGTCAGCGCGTGGCGGTTGCGGTAGTCGGCTTCTTCTTCCTGCAGACGGCCGGAGTCGGGCAAAAGTATCTTCAAAAGATCGCCGGTCGCCCGTGAAGTAAACACCGGGCCGTTGAAGCCGAGTTTTACGATCCGCGGCAGATAACCGGTGTGATCGATGTGCGCGTGCGTGATAATGACCGCGTCGATCGACGCCGGGTCGAACGGCGGCGCCTGCCAATTGCGGTCGCGCAATTCGCGAAGCCCCTGAAACAAACCGCAGTCGACCAGAACGCGCTTGCCGTTGTGTTCGAGAAGATATTTAGAACCCGTAACCGATCCGACGCCGCCATAGAAAGATATTGTTGCCATAATATTTATGACCGAGAATATCAGGTTCGGCGGCGATGTGGCTATTCTGTATTAATTAACGTATTCCTTTGGAAACCAGAGAACGGTTTCGGGTTCCTGTGATTTCGCCTGCTGTTTTTGGATGCGTGCGGATTGCAGGAGTTGATTGGCGGTTTCGCCGTCCTTCCAGAAACATGAGCGTCCGATGTTCAGCCAGATCTTTACGTCCTCGCCGCCCAGGGTCGTGAACGGTGTTTTGGTGAACGCCGCCTGGATGCGTTTTACGACCTCGTCGGCGGTCGTCCTCGAAGCGGTCGGGAGGATGACGAGAAATTCGTCGCTGTTCGACCGTGCGAGAAAGTCCATCTTTCGCAACTGGCCGCGAACGACGTCGCCGACAAACGTCAGCAGCCGCTCGGCTTCGCCCGATTCGTAAGCCGGATCAACCTCGTCAAATCCCTTGATGTCCAAAGCCAGGACCGACAGCGGCCGTTCTTCGCGAAAGCGTATCGACTCGGCAAGCTGATTCTCGAGGATCATGAAAAAAGCTCGTTCGTTCGGCAGATTCGTCAACGGATCGGTGAGCGCACTCGAGAGCGATTCTTCGTGTGCGATCGAGCCGCGAAGCAGCGGGCCGATGCGCTCGCCGACAGCCCCGAGGATCTCGCGCGAACGATCGTCGTGGGCGATCTTTTCCGCGGAAAACATTTGGAGAACTCCGAACGATTCGCCTTTGAAAAATATCGGAATGGCGGCCGACGACCGCAGGCCCGCGAGAGATTCGGCCGGCAGAACGGAGCGGTCCTCGTTGAGGTCGGACGAGAACTCGACCTCGCCGCTCAGGATCGCCAGCCCCGCAAGGCCGAGGCCTTTTTCGACCTCGCAGTCACGAAAATGTTTTTGATTCGTTCCCTGCACCTGCACCGCCTTTAGTTCTGCGGCGTCCGGGCCGACCACGAACAGAACGCTCGTGTCGAAATCATAAAGGTCGCGAATGCGGTTCGTGACGAGCCGGAACGTGTCGGCCGGCTGAAGCGACGCGCCGAAAAATTCGTTAGCCTCTTCGAGGGCGAGCAGTTTGCCGGTAAGTTCGGCCTCGGCCGATTGTAGATTCGGCATTGCACCGCTTCGGCGAATCGCCTCGGCACGCAGCCGTTTGAACGACCAAAAACAGATGGCGAAGTACGCGATGGAGGTCGCGGCCAGGCCGTATATTTTTGTGTCGGGCGTCAGGCCCGAAACCGCGATCATGAATGTCAGCGCCGGGGCGATCATGCCGATGACGATCAGTGCCGAATAAACGAGAACGCTCGGGCCGGACTGTTCATCGCCGGGAACCGGATGTTCCTTTTGTCTCATATGCTATTAGAAAGTTACGGTGTGCGGGGACGACGATAAACGCAGCGGAATTGCAGCCAGATTGAAGATTACTTGCTGCTGTCGGTTTAGTCAACAAATTATTGAAATGGCGTAAAACCGTTAATTTAGAGCAAAAACGCCGCTCGTTCGGCGATTTGTGAAAAAATTGTTAAAAAAATCGAATTTTTCAGTATTTTCGAGTTGACTATGCAGTCATAGCTCTCTATATTGACCAATGTTCCGAAATTAAGAGACTAGGGACAAGTCCGCGTGAAAGCGCGGAATTTTCGTAAAAATAAGTTAAGTTAACCTTTGAAGAAGACAGGAGAATCAATTTCAATGAAAAAAGTAATCGTACTTTCGACCGTTCTGGCGCTCGGCGCTCTGGGAATGGCTTGCGGCGACGCAGCAAATACCAACACTGCAGTCAACGTCAACAAAACGACCGCGAACGCAATGAACACCGCTGCTAACGCTGCGAACTCGGCTGCTAACCAGATGGCAACGGCTGCAAACACAATGGCTAATGCTGCGAACGCGGCAAGCAACTCGATGGCTAATGCTTCGAATGCCGCGCACACCGCGACAAACAGCACGACGACCACGACGACGACCACGAACACCAACATGGCAAACGCAAACCACAAATAAATTTGGGGTTACGGCTTTGTTTTAAGAGCGTGATGCTGAAAAGCACCACGCTTTTTTTATTGCTCTAAGTTCGCATGAAGGAACACAGATCAATTTTCCCGGTCTTCGATTCCGGATCGTTGCGTGGGCGCGCTACGAGTGACACTGCAATTCTCCAGATAAATTGCCTCCAGCTTTAGCTGGAGGTCCACTTGACTAACACACAACCGGCTTCAGCCGAACTTCCGCTGATAGAATTCCTTATCGCTTATGCTCAGTGATATTTGGCTGAATCCATAAAGTGTCCTCTTTGCGATTTGGGCTAAAGCCCGATTCTTTGCTGATCGAAACCTCCAGCTAAAGCTGGAGGCAATTGAAATACGAATGACGATGTCACTCACCCGTCGCTCAATTGGTCCCGCAGTTCGTCCGCCGAGGTCACGGGGCGAGAGCACACAAAGTTTTCGCATACGTACGCAGCGGCTTTGCCGTCAATCGCGGTTCTGCCCTCGAGCAGCGGGATATCGGCAGCGTCCGGCCCGCCAATGGCGACGACTTTGTTCGGAATATATTCGCTCCACACCGCGCGTTTCAGATCCGCCAGATCGTCGCCGACGAGAGCGACCTCCAATACTCGCGAAAGCTGAAACTCGACCGCGGACAACGCACGACCGAAACCCTGCGGGTGACGCTTGATCTGCGGCGCCGCGATACGCAGGACCGTCGAGGCGAACCGCTCGTACTTTTCTTCGCCGGTGAGGTGTGAAAGTTTCAACAGCACGTCCGCCGCGACCGAATTTCCCGACGGCGTGGCGTTGTCGAAGAAGTCCTTGTTGCGGACCAGCAGTTCCTCGTGGTCGCCGGACGTGAAGAAAAACCCGCCGCTTTCCTCGTCCCAAAATTCGGTGATCATCGCATTCGCCAGACGCCGGGCCTCGACGAGATATTTGCCGTCGCCGGTCACCTGATAAAGTTCGGTGAGGCCGTCGGCGAAATTTGCGTAGTCTTCGATGTACCCGTTGAGCTTTGCACGTCCGTCCTTCCAAGTTCGCAGTAGACGGCCGTCCGCCTGCAAATTTTCGAGCAAAAAGTCGGCGTTGCGTTTTGCGATGTCGATATAGTCGTCGCTTTGCACAACGGCGCCGGCCTCGGCGAATGCGGCGAGCATCAGGCCGTTCCAGGCCGTCAGCACCTTTTCATCGCGGAACGGCTTGATCCGCTTTTCGCGTTCAGCGAAGAGCTTTTGCCTGCTGTCCGACAACGATCGCTCGAGGTCTACTGTGCTCATCTTCAACGCATTCGCCGCGGCCTCGGTGGTGTAGCTGATGTTCAGGATATTCTTTTCTTCAAAGTTTCCTTCTTCGGAAACGTCGTAAACGAAACTGAAAAGCCGTGAATCGTCTTCGCCGAGAATCGCCTCGATCTCGTCCGGCGTCCATACGAAAAACTTCCCTTCGACACCTTCGCTGTCGGCGTCCTGCGTCGAGTAAAAACCGCCGAGCGGGCCGAGCATTTCGCGTTTCACATATTCCAATGTTTCGACAGCGACGCGTTTGAAAGATTCGTCCTTTGTGATCTGCCATAGGTGCAGATAAATGCGGATAAGCTGGGCGTTGTCGTACAGCATTTTTTCGAAATGCGGCACGAGCCACACGGCGTCGACCGAATACCGGTGAAAGCCGCCGCCGAGCTGATCGTAAATGCCGCCCTCGGCCATCTTTTTCGCGGTTTGCGTGACGATGTTCAGAGCATTTTCGTCGCCGGTGCGTTTGTGGTAGCGCAGCAGAAATTCGAGCGTCATCGCTGGCGGGAATTTCGGAGCGCCGCCAAAGCCGCCGTTCACAGCGTCAAAGTTGCGTGCGAGGTTCGTGAACGCGGCATCGAGCTGATCGGTCGTCAGCCCGGCCGTTCCGGCTTCGGCAATGCTGATGCGGCGCATTTCGCCGACGATGTCGTTTGCCGAATGCAGCAGCTCGTCGCGGCGTTCGCGATATGCCTCGGCAATGCTCAGCAAAACATTCTGAAAGCTCGGCATGCCGTAACGGGCCGCCGGCGGAAAGTATGTGCCACCGAAAAACGGCAGCTTGTCCGGCGTCAGGAAGACGTTCATCGGCCAGCCGCCGCGTCCGGTGGTGAGCTGGACGAACGACATATAGATCTGGTCGACGTCCGGCCGCTCTTCCATATCTACCTTGATGTTGACGAAATAGTCGTTCATCATCTTCGCCGTCGCCTCGTCCTCGAACGACTCGTGCTCCATCACATGACACCAGTGGCACGCCGAATAACCGATGCTCACCAGCACCGGCTTGTCCTCCGCCGTCGCCTTCGCGAACGCTTCGTCGCCCCACGGATACCAGTCCACCGGGTTGTGCGCGTGCTGCTGCAAATAAGGACTCGTCTCGTCGATCAGCCGGTTCGTATGTTTTTTTGGAGCTTGCATGAGGTTATTCTTTCACGCGTAATTGAAAGAATCAATAAAATGCCCCCGACTGGACGGCAAGCATCCTTGCGGTCCAGTCGAGGACTGGTCTGGTTCGGTTGATTGATATCTGATATAGTGTCGCTAAATGCTATGACATCCCGCTGCATTGCAAAACTTCGTCCGATCAAGCAGCGTGCGAATCTTTTCGCCGGCGATTAATTGTCTCCGTCGCCAACCTGGCAGAAGCCTGACCGTGAGGGAGGGCTAGACGGTCAAGTTGAGCGTTCTCGCCGTCGCTATGATCACATTGCGTGACTAGCCCTCCCTTACGGTCAGGCTTCTGCCTTTCCGGACCCAAGCGTTCCAACAGGAGAAAATTTATGATGCCGACAGCAGAACTTCAGCGCCCGAGTATTAAGACCGAACTTCCCGGACCGAAATCACGCGAGATCATTGAGGCGGACGCTCAGTACGTCACGCCGAGCTATCCGCGGCCGGATTATAAACTTGTCGCCGACCATGCGTCTGGCGTCTGGATCACCGATCCGGACGGAAACGTATTTCTCGACTGTAACGCCGGCGTCGCCGTGTGTTCGACCGGACATTGCCATCCGGAAGTGGTCGCGGCGATCCAAAAACAGGTGAGTGAATTGATCCACCTGTGCGGGACCGATTTTTATTACCGGCACATGCCGGAGCTCGGCAAAAAGCTCAACGAGATCTGCCCGATCGACGGACCGACCAAAACGCACTTTGCAAACAGCGGCGCCGAGGCGGTCGAGACCGCGTTAAAGCTCGCGATGTATCACACTCGCCGGCAAAAATTCATTTCGTTTTACGGCTCGTTTCACGGGCGCACGCTCGGAGCACTTTCGCTGACGTCGTCGCGATCGGCTCAGCGGCTCGGGTTCATGCGGCAGGCGCTCGACGTCGTGCACATTCCTTATCCAAACAAATTCCGCCATTTTGCCACCGATATGCCGACCGACGAAGCGACGATAACGCGCGACGTAGTCAAGTGGATCGAGCAGCGGCTGTTCAAAACGACGACTCCGCCGGAAGAGGTCGCGGGCATCGTCCTCGAGGTCGTCCAGGGCGAAGGCGGCTACATTCCGGCGCCGACGGCGTTCGTCAAAGAGCTTCGCCGAATTTGTGACGAGCACGGGATAATGCTCATCATCGACGAGGTGCAGAGCGGAATGGGCCGCACCGGAAAGATGTTCGCGCTCGACCATCACGACGGCGTCAAGGCCGACATCATGTGCCTCGCGAAAGGTCTGGGATCGGGAATGCCGATCGGCGCATGCGTCGCACGTGCTGATGTTATGACGTGGCACAAAGGCGCTCATGCATCGACGTTCGGCGGCAATCCGGTTGCGTTGACTGCCGCTCTCAAAACGATCGAACTGCTGCAGGGCGGACTGGTCGATAACTCGAAAAACGTCGGTGCTTATCTGGAAGAAGGTTTGCGGCGGCTGATGGACAAGTACGACTGCATCGGCGACGTTCGCGGCATGGGCATGATGCTCGGGGTCGAGTTTGTGACGGACAAAACCTCGCTCACGCCGGCACCTGAACTTCGCGACCGTATCGAAATGGCCTGCTTCCAAAAAGGTTTGATCATCCTCGGCTGCGGAGCAAACTCGATCCGCTGGTCGCCGCCGCTCATCCTCGCGAAAGAGAACGTGGACGTCGCACTCGAAATATTCGAAGAAGCGATCACCGAGTCGATCAAAGCATAGGCCCGGAACGTCGGCATCCTTGCCGGCCTCGACTGGACCGCAAGCATCCTTGCTTGCACGCGTCCGCGAGGACGCGAAGCGTGTTAATAAAAAAGGCGCCTGATCATTCAGGCGCGTTTTCGCGTTTCACGCTCATTGCCGGCAAGGATGCCGGCGGTCCAGTCGCGTTGCCGGCAGGGATGCCGGCGGTCCAGTCGCGCTAGGCTTTTGCTTTTTTTACTTCCTCGATCATTACGGGGACGGCGTCGAACAGGTCGCCGACTATGCCGTAATCGGCGATGTCGAATATCGGGGCTTCGGCGTCTTTGTTGATCGCGACGATCGTCCCGGAATTTTTCATGCCGACGATGTGCTGGATCGCGCCTGAGATGCCGAGTGCGATGTAGACCTTAGGCGCGACGGTCTGGCCGGACGAGCCGATCTGGCGGTCGATGGGCAGCCATTCGGAATCGCAGATCGGACGCGACGCGGCGAGGTCGGCGCCGAGGACATCGGCGAGCTGTTGGGCGATCGCGATGTTCTCCTGCGACTTGATCCCGCGGCCGACGGCAACGATGATCTGCGATTTTGTGAGATCGACCGACGCCTTGGCTTCCTGAAACGGTTCTTCGGCCGTCATGCGGATCTCGCCGACGTTAACGTCAGCAGTTTCAACGGTCGCACTTCCCTTCGCCGCTGAGTCGCCGCGAAACGAGCCTGACTGGAACGTTACGAAATAAGGAGCTTCGCCGCCGATCGTCACATCGGCGTCAAGCTTGCCGAGGAATATTCGCCGTGTTAGAACGAGTTTTCCGCCGTCCGCACGACAGCGGATGCAGTCACCGACGACTTCCCGGCCGAAACGTGCCGCGACCTTCGGCGCAAAATCGCGCACCTGATAAGTGTGTGCCATCACGACGTACTGCGGCGACTCGGATTTGATCACCTGCTCCCAGGCGTCGGCGTAACCGTCGGGCGTATACATTGCGAGCTTTTCGTTTTTCGCGACAATAACCTTTTCGATGTCGTACTGCGCGATCTCGGCGGCCAGCGCGCAATCCTTATCGCACGGAATGACGGCAGCGACCGTCAGGCCGAGGTCCTTGCCGATGCTCTGCGCGGCCGCGACGGCCTCCAGCGACACCTTGTTCAAGGTGCAGTTCTTGTGTTCGATGAAAACTAATATCGCGCTCATATAGTTGGAGTTATGCTGAAAATAGAAAGGAAAAGTATGACAAAAAGCCCGTAGAATCGCAACTTGAGGCAAGGATCGCCGTCTCGCGAAAATTGAAAGTTGTTGCAAAATTTTCGGTTTCGGAGTACTTTCAGCCATCACCATTTTGCCGCGGTGCACTGTTTCGAACCTATGCACTGCAACTAACTTTTGCTTTCAGGAACTAAATCGGAGGTCAATCTGTGAAACTTTTAAAAGCCGCGGCCCGGCGTCTCTTACCTATCGCATCTTTGTGTTCTATTTTCGTCTTGTCGAATCAGATCGCATTTTCCCAATACGTTTGCCAGTTGAACGGCGCTCAGATCGTCCAAACCGGATCACTGACGGCCGGTGACCCGGTTCAAAGCGGGCGTGTCGTTCGCGCCGGCGTGCCGTCGACGTGTACCGGCAAATCGAACACACTTCAAAATTCGACGGGTGTCGTGCACGACGCTTATACGTACACCTCGCCGGTAACCGGCTGCGCGACGGTCGACTTAAACGCGACCACCTGCGGCGGGGCGACGACGCAGGCCGTTGCATATTCCTCATTCGATCCGGCGTCACCGGCGGCGAACGTCATCGGCGATTTCGGGTTCAGCACGACGGGTAACGCGTCGTTCTCATTTCCCGTAACTGCCGGCCAAAATTACACCGTCGTCGTGCATGACATCCTGGAATCGCCTAACGCGTTGTGCACAAGCTACAGTTTTACGGTCACTTATCGAACAGGCTGCCGCCTCGCCGGATTTGACAAGACCAACGACGGCAAAGCCGACCCGACGTTCTTTCGTCCGTCGGACGGCACATGGAACATTCTGAATTCTGCCGGCGGATCGAGCTCGTTCCGCTTCGGTACGAACGGCGATATTCCGACGGCTGGCGATTACACGGGCGACGGACAGACCGATCTCAGCGTTTACAGGCCGTCGACTAATACCTGGTTTTACAGCTCGAGCCAGACTGATCCGCAATCGGCGGTGAATAGTGTCCGGTGGGGCGTGGCGGGCGATATTCCCGTTCCCGGCGATTATGACCGCGATGGTAAAACAGACGTGGCGGTTTGGCGGCCATCGAACGGATTTTGGTACGCTCTTCGCAGTTCGGATCAAACACTTCTGGCTGTGAATTGGGGAACTAACGGCGATGTTCCGGTCACTGGCGATTTTGACGGCGACCTGGCGGCTGATTTTGGCGTGGTCAGGCCCAACGAGGTCGGCGTGACGCCCAATTATCAATGGTACATTCTCGAGACCAATTTTAACGCCGGATTTTTCCTCAGCTCCCGGTTCGGCACGGCTGGCGACCGGATAGCCCCCGGCGACTTTGACGGCAACGGCAAAACCGACATAGCCGTTTACAGGCCGTCCGACGGCACGTGGTACTACCTGCCGAGCAGCCGTAACGACCTTGCGACGACGGCGGTCTCATCATTGAGATGGGGCACGACGGGCGATATTCCGCAGCCGGCCGATTATGACGGCGATAAGCGGACGGACTTTGCTGTTTTCCGGCCGTCGATGGGTATCTGGTACATTCTGAACAGCCACAACGGCGCGTACGACACTATCAGTTCGCCGACGTGGGGAACGTCGACGGACCAGCCGGCGACATCGCCTTACTTGATCTCGAATCCGTAGGATAGAGCGATCGAAACGAAAAGCCCGGATCGACTTGATCCGGGCTTTTTCATTTTGAACGATTCGCTCTCGTTTCCGTGCTATCAGATCACACGTACGTCGTCTTTTAATTTTTGCACAAGCTCGACCGCCCCGGCCTTTGCGTCACCGCCGCCGAGCATCTGCGTCTGTTTTGTCTTGAGCGGGATGTAAACTTTTTCGATCTTTTGCGCCGAAGCGAAACCGTCGGCCGCCGGAGTTACATCGCGGATCTCTTTCTTTTTGGCCGCCATGATTCCCTTCAGCGACGCGTATCGGATCTGCGATATGCCGGACTGGATCGTGAGCAGCGCCGGCAGTTGATATTTGAACCACTGGTACCAGCCGCTTTCGAGCTCGCGTTTGACGCGGAGGCCGCCGTTCAGGCTCGCCCGGTCGACCTCGATAACGATGGTCGCGTGCGGGATGCCGAGCAGTTCAGCGAGGATCACGCCGGTTTGGCCGTAGCTCGCATCATCGGACTGCAGGCCGGTGAACACGAGGTCGGCATTTTCTTCGCGGATCGCTTCGGCGATAGCAGTCGCGATCTGGAACGGCGAAAGCTTTTTGGAATCGTCGACAATGACATGAATGCCCCGGTCGGCCCCGCGGGCTAGAGCGTCCTTGATAACCGCTTTTGCGGACTGCGGCCCGAGCGTGCAGACAACGACCTCACCGTCGCCCTTGGCTTCCTTCAAACGCAGAGCTTCTTCGAGTGCGTAGCCGTCGGATTCGTTCGTCTGCTGCGCGACGTCCGCCTCGTTGATCCACTTTTCATCGCCGGCGATACGGAGCACCGCATCTTTATTGGCGACCTGTTTCATTAGAACGATAACTTTCATTTTTCTTCCGAGAGTTTTTTGATTATAGATCTCGCGAGACGCTCGTTGATCTCGTTATGGCGGGGAACAGGCTGCGATTGCCGCGTGTTGAAATTAGTATAGAAATCGTGCTTCGCCCCGTGTCGAACAAGCACACAGCCTAGATCTTCGAGCTGACGGATCAAGTCACGACGTTACATTATGCGAGAACGAGTTCCTCGACCTTTCGCACGAACGGGACCTCGCCGGACTCAAGATCGATGAGCAGATCCTTCAAGTTCTCGACAAGTTCTTCTTTCGACGTCCCCTGCGTTTCGTAGTCAGGGTACTCGTTAAGATGGCCGATAAAGAAAGCCTCGTCCTTCCAGAAAGTGTATTCGAGTGTCCGCATTTTCAAAAATGTTACTCCGAATAGCGTTTGAATAACAAGCACGCGTTCGTGCCGCCGAAGCCGAAGCTGTTCGACAAAACGTAGTCGACCTCGGCGTCGCGGGCGGTGTTCGGGACGTAATCGAGGTCGCAGTCCGGATCGGGGAATTCGTAATTGATGGTCGGCGGCAGCTTTTTCTCTTTGATCGCAAGGACCGAAAAGACCGCTTCGATGCCGCCGGCGGCTCCGAGAGCGTGGCCGGTCATCGATTTTGTCGAACTGACGGCCAGTCCGTTTTTCGCATGATCTCCGAATACCTTTTTGATCGCCAGCGTCTCGAACTTGTCGTTGTACGGCGTCGAGGTCCCGTGGGCGTTGACGTAGCCGATCTGCTCGGGCGAAATGCCGGCGTCTTTGATCGCCCGCGTCATTACTCGAATCGCGCCCGAACCGGTTTCGTCCGGCATCGTCACGTGGAAAGCGTCGCCGCTCATTCCGTAGCCGACGATCTCGGCAAGTATATTCGCACCGCGAGCTTTGGCGAATTCCAATTCCTCGAGGATCAAAATTCCCGCGCCTTCGCCGATGACAAAACCGTCGCGTTCGGCGTCGAACGGGCGTGATGCGTGCTTAGGATCGTCGTTACGGGTAGAAAGCGCACGCATCGACGCGAATCCGGCAACGGACATCGGCGTGATCGCACTTTCGGCACCGCCGCAGATCATCGCGTCGGCGTCGCCGCGTTCGATCAGGCGAAAGCTGTCGCCGATGGCGTGAGCACCGGCCGAGCACGCGGTAGCGGTAGCCGAATTCGGGCCTTTCGCACCGTGACGGATCGACACGTTTCCCGCCGCCAAATTGACGATCGCCGAGACAATAAAGAACGGCGAGACGCGGTCAGGGCCGGAATTCAAAAGCTTTTCGTGCTCGCGTTCGATCGCCCAGAAATCGCCGATGCCGGAACTGATATACGTCCCGACCATCTCGTCGTTGGACGAATCGATCTTCAGGCCGCTGTGTTTGACGGCTTCGTCCGCGGCGGCGATCGCGAAATGGGTAAAGGCGCCCATACGCCTCGCTTCCTTTTTATCCAGAAAGCTGAGCGGATCGAAATCCTTGACCTCGCACGCGAATTTTACCGAAAACTTTTCGGTATCGAATTTTTTAATGTAATCGGCACCGTTGGCACCCGTCAAAAGGCCGTTCCAGGTCGTCTGGACATCATTCCCGATGGCCGACACGATCCCAAGTCCCGTTACAACTACTCGTCTTTTCATAGTGGTCAGTGGTCGGTGGTCAGTGGTCAGTCGGAGGAGTAGATTTTCCTTTCCAGCGATTGAACCAAACCATTGATCATCCTACCAATTTCGGCAGACTTTAGAATCAACGCCTCGCTCTCCTGAGCCGTCACGTACATCTGCATCTCTGCGATCAATATCTGCGTTTCCGTTTCCATCAGCGAGCCGTAACTGATCGACAGGTGACGCAAAAACTCTTTCGTTGAATTTCTCCCTTGTCCCTCTGCGATATTAGAAGGAATCGAAACAACGGCTCGTCGAATCTGCGAAGCTAAACCAAAACGCTCCTCACTGGGAAACTTTTTAGATAGCTCGTAAACCGACCTCACCAATCCCATCGACTTCTGCCAAACGATCGGCTCGCGAAAACTTTGAACCGGTATAATGTCAAAGTCGGTGGTCCGGCGGCGGCTTTTTAACTGGCCACCGACCACTGACCACCGACCACTTTCTTACGCTGCTTTGTGCTGTTCGACGTACGCGTATGCGTCGCGGACGCTTTGGATCTTTTCGGCGTCTTCGTCGGGAATTTCGATGTCGAATTCCTCTTCAAAACGCATCACGAGTTCGACCAGGTCGAGCGAATCGGCGCCGAGGTCCTCGATAAAACGTGCATTTTCCGTAACTTCTGCTTCGTCCACGCCCAATTCGTCGACGATGATCTGTTTGATCTTATCCTGAACTTCTGACATATTTTCTCCTATGTAAATAGCGTTTCTAAGGTATTTCTTAAACTTTCCGTATTCTCTACGTTCGCCGTCGCCGCTTCGCGGTCGATCTGACGAACCAATCCTGACAAAACTTTTCCGGGGCCGACCTCCACAAACGTGTCGACGCCCGCCGAACGTAAAGACTCGATACTTTGCACCCAGCGGACAGGCGACGTCACCTGTCGCGTCACGGCATCCGCGACTTTCGCAGAGTCGCTGTTCTCAAGTGCATCTACATTGTGCACGATCGGGAACGCGAACGCACCATAACTCAATTCAGCAAGATCGTCCGCGAGCCGTTCCTGCGCCGGCATCATAAGAGCGCAATGGAATGGTGCGGAAACGTTCAATTTTATCGCTCGCTTGGCACCGCGTTCCCTCAGCAATTCGCATGCCCGATCGACCGCGTCGGCGTCACCGGCGATCACGACCTGCGAAGGCGAATTGATATTCGCCGGGCTGCAAATTTGCGATCCCGCGGCTTCGCTGCACGCGGCTTCGATCGTCGCGACGTCTGCCCCGAGGATCGCCGCCATCGCACCGACACCGACCGGCACCGCTTCCTGCATATACGTTCCGCGTTTGCGAACGGTTCGCAAGGCATCGGCAAAGTCTAATACGCCGGCAGCCACCAGAGCGGAATACTCGCCCAAACTATGTCCCGCAACAAACGCCGGTGCCGCGAAACCTTCGCTCAGCATCGCACGATACGCCGCGACAGACGTGGTCAATATCGCCGGCTGCGTGTTCGCGGTGAGCTGCAAATCAGCTTCGTCACCGGCGAAACACATTTCCGATAACGAAAACCCAAGTGCCTCGTCCGCCTGCTCGAACACTTCACGGGCAGCGGAAAAGTTGTCAAACAGGTCCTTTCCCATGCCCACGGACTGGCTGCCTTGGCCCGGGAAAATATAAGCAACTTTCGACATTCAATATCAAAGGCAGAAGCCTGACCGTAAGGGAGGGCTGGACACTCAACGTGTCGAACTAGCCCTCCCTTACGGTCAGGCTTCTGCCGAAAAACTAAAATCTTATGACCGTTCCGCCCCATGTTACGCCGCCGCCGAAGGCGGTGAGCAGGACGAGGCTGCCTTCTTTTATTTTGCCGGACTGGATACATTCGTCGAGGGCGATCGGTATCGATGCGGATGACGTGTTGCCCATCTCGGCGATGTTGGAATAGACCTTTTCGTCGGGCACGCCAAGACGCGACGCGACGGCATCGGTTATTCGCTGGTTCGCCTGATGCGGGATGACGAGGTCGACGTCGTCGACTGTGTATCCGGCCTTAGCCAGCATCTCGGCGGAAATGTCCGCCATCGAACGCACGGCGACCTTAAAGAGCTCGTTGCCCTTCATCTTAAAAAAGTGCATTCCGTCGTCGATCGTCTTATGGGTCGTGCCCATTTTGGTCCCGCCGCCGGGCGAGTAGAGCTGCTCCTCGTAACGGCCGTCGGAGCGGATCTTTGTCGCGAGAATTCCCTTGCCTTCCGGCACGGGGCCGAGCACCGCGGCTCCGGCGCCATCGCCGAATATCACGCAGGTCGAGCGGTCGGTGTAATCGACGTATTTAGTCAAAACCTCGGCGCCGATCACCAACGCGTAACGGATCTGTCCGGTGCGGATCATCGATTCGACCATCGTCAGGCCGTACAAAAATCCCGAGCACGCCGCGAAGAGGTCCATGCCCGCCGCGTTCACCGCTCCGATCTGCGCCTGAATTAAGGCACCGGTCGACGGCATTATCTGGTCGGGCGTGGTAGTCGCGCAGACGATCAGGTCAATGTCTTCCGGGGCGAGCCCGGCACGTTCGAGTGCCTGTTTCGCCGCGAGGACGCCGAACTGCGACGTGTACTCGTGAGCCTCCGCCTTATGGCGCTGCTTAATGCCGGTACGGGATGTTATCCAGTCATCGGATGTTTCGACGATCTTTTCCAGGTCCGCATTCGTCAAAATGCCTTCCGGGTAAGCGTGACCCATCCCGAGGATTCCAGCGTTTTGCTGTGTCATTAATTAGAATTAGAACTTAAAATTTCTAAAATTTCAAAAACTATTCGGTTTCTTTGACGTCGATTATCTGGCGGCCCTTGTACATGCCCGTTTTCGGGTCGATGCGATGCGGCACCTTCGGCTCACCCGAATCTTTGTCGAGGTAGAACTGCGGTGTTTTCAAGGCGTCGTGGGCACGGCGCTGGCGTGTACGTGAATGTGAATGTCGTCGTTTTGGATTAGGCATTTTTGCTCCGTAAATTCGTTTGGACTTTGGATGACGCTTGACGTGTCACTTGCGGTTCGTGCGTTCGACTTTTTCTTATTTCGTGTATTTCGTGGATGATATTTTTCTTATCCACGAATCACACAAAACAAATCAAAAAGGCACGAAAGAAAAGCGAAGTTATTTGTAAATTGTTACCGTCTTTAAATATCTCAATACAATCCAGTCTCGTCGAGTTAATACTATTTTAAATTTTTGAGTGCCGCCCATCGCGGGTCGGCCTCTTCGTCATGGCAATTACAAGTTACCAAATTAAGGTTACCGCCGCACTTCTGACACAAACCTTTGCAATATTCGCTGCAGAAAACCTGGACCGGAAGGTCGAGAAGTATCTGTTCTCTGACTACGTCTTTCAGGTCGATCGTATCGCCGGCGAGAACGTCGGTTACAAGATCATCGGCCGCGACCTCTTTTTCCTTGTCGGCGGCAAAATGCTCAGGATCGACGTAACTGACTTCAAAATCAACCGAAATCGGCCGATCGACCGGCTGCAGGCATCTGACGCAGTCCATGGCCGCTATCGCATCGATATGCCCACGAATATCGGTCTGCGCGATGCGTTTCGAAACTTCGCCTTTGGCTTCGACCGTGCCGGTAAGCCTTACGTTTTCAACATCAAGGTCTATCTCGTCGCCCGATATTTTAAGATCGAACGGACGCGAATTGTCATCAATACTGCTTAATTCGATGATCATAACCAGCCGGGATAAAAAGCTAATCGAACATCCCGAAAGCAAATTTTCAATTATACCTTGTTAGAAACCGTAGTCAAACCCGAATTTGCGGCGAGCTTCGCCCAAATCGACTGGACCGCAAGCATCCTTGCTTGCACGGATGCGAAGCGTCCGAACGACGTGTGACCAAAATTTATGTTGCCGAATGACCACGAGTTGCAAGCAAGGATGCTTGCGGTCCAGTCGGATCATGAATTGCAGCCGATCGCCCCGTCAACCGAGCGGAGGCCTTCTTTTTCTAACCGCCGCTGCAAACCTTCGTTCACGGTGCCGGCGAAGGACGGGCCGTTGTAGATGAAGCCGGTGTATGCCTGGACGAGCGAGGCGCCGGCGGCGATCTTTTCGAAGGCGTCGTCGCCCGTGAAAATTCCGCCGACGCCGATGATCGGCAGGACGCCTTTTGAGTGTTTGTAGATCTTTGAAATGACGCGGTTAGAAAGCTCGGCGACCGGCTTACCGCTCAATCCGCCGGCACCGATCGCGTCGACGTTTTTTGAATGCAGGCCGGAGCGTTCGATGGTCGTGTTGGTCGCAATCACGCCGTCGATCTTTACGGACATGCACGTGTCCGCGATCTGCTCGATCTCTTGACCGGAAAGATCGGGAGCGATCTTGACGAGGAGCGGTTTTGCACCGAGCTCTGTGTTTCGTTGTTTGAGCGTCGAGAGCAGAAATTCGAGATTGTCAGCGTTCTGCATCTCCCGCAAATTCGGCGTGTTCGGCGACGACACGTTGATCGCGATATAGTCGGCGACGTCGTGGATGAATTCGAAAGAGGCAAGATAGTTTTCGGTCGCTTCTTCGATCGGCACGTCTCGATTCTTGCCGATGTTGACGCCGACGACGCAGTTTCGATCGATGCGGCGAAGGCGTTCGGCGACGACATTTGCTCCGTCGTTGTTGAAACCGAGGCGGTTGATCAGTGCATTATCTTCGGGGAGTCGAAAAAGCCGCGGCTTGTCATTCCCTTTCTGCGGCCGAAACGTGACCGTCCCGACCTCGACAAATCCGAAGCCGATCGCCGCCAGCTGATCGACCACCACGCCGTTCTTATCAAAACCAGCCGCCATGCCGAGCGGGTTGTTGAATTTCAATCCGAACCTCTGCAGCGTCTCGGGCGAATCGAATCCGAAACGCCGCTCAGCGATCGTTCTCGCCGCTCTCGTGCCTAACCCAACGCGCAGTGCCGCAATCCCCAGGTTATGCGCGGTCTCGGCCGGCAGCCTGAAAAGCGAACGCTTGATCAAATTTGTATAGAGGTCCGTCATCGGCAGAAGGTAAAAGTAGGCGACTTCCATAATACCCCAACTCGTTCACATTGGGACCGCAAGGGAGAAGCCTGACCGTAAGGGAGGGCTAGTGGGGCAAGTGAGAATGGAGAATTGAAAATCGAATATGAAAAGCTCGGAACGTGCAGCATGATGAAGCATCCGATTGATACTTCGATCATTCTCAATTCTCAATTCTCAATTTTCGATTGACCGTCTAGCCCTCCCTCACGGTTGGGCTTCTGCCTGTTACGGGACGCTGGATTTTGATCTTTGAACTTTGAATGGCTCTCTGTTACGATTTGCTTGCAAATGGCAGACACTCTTTCACTGGTCGAAAAATCGCGAATTATGGACAGCGCCCGTATCAAGCGGGCTTTGTCGCGTTTGGCGTCGGAGATCGTCGAGGAAAATCAGGGGGCAAAGGACCTGTATATTGTCGGCATAAGGCGTCGCGGCGTTCCGCTCGCCGAACGGATCGTCGACAAGATCGAATCGCTCGAAGGCACGCGGCCGCTGTACGGAATAATCGACATCACGCTTTACCGCGACGACCTCTCGACCGTCGGCGCGAACCCGATCGTCAACCGGACCGAGCTCGAAGCCGACATCGAAAACAAGGTCGTCGTCCTAGTCGACGACGTTCTATATACAGGACGCACCATCCGTGCGGCGCTCGACCAGCTCATGGATTTCGGCCGACCGCGAAAGGTGCAGCTCGCCGTCCTCATCGACCGCGGCCGCGAACACCGCGAACTCCCGATCCAGGCCGATTTTGTAGGAAAGATCGTCCCGACAAAGCAAGCCGAGATAATAAAGGTAATGCTGAAAGAATATGACGAGGTCGAGGCGGTCGGCATTTTCGAACGTCCATGAAGTTCGAAATAGTCAGCGAGATAGAGCAGATCGAAACGATCGCAAGCGGGAGTTCGATCAGGATCTTATCGCACTTGAATAAAAAATACGGGCGAGGCCGCTGGCGGAAGAAAAAGGGCGTTGCAACTGTTAAACTGATAGACGGAAGTTTCCGGCTCGCCGAGGTTCATTGGTACGAAGCCCACGGGATCGGGAAAAGGGATGTGAAGATCAAATTTCCATTTCTGGATTAGAATTATGAACGCACCGAAATTCGTAGTTTGCCTGAAAAACGATGGGTTTGCGGCTTCGCTTGAGGTTGGTAAACTTTATCAAATCGTCCCGGACAAAGAAGCGGAAAAACTGGGCGGTCTTCGCGTCATTGACGAAGATGGTGAGGATTATCTCTACGATTCGGAAATGTTTTATCCTCTGCCGGTCCCGCCGATCGTTGCACAGACGTTAATATCAATAGCGAAGCAAGGTTAGCCGCCTTGCTTTTTTTGTAACGCCGGCGGGACGTCGGCACAACATTCGATGGATAAGCCTTTTCGACGACGAGATCTGCTTGGTATCCGCGACCTAACGGCCGAGGAGATCGGCGGTATTCTCGATACTGCCGAGAACTTTCGCGAGATCAATTCGCGTGAGATAAAAAAGGTGCCGACGCTGCGCGGGAAGACGGTCATCAATTTATTTTTTGAGAATTCGACGCGGACGCGGACTTCCTTCGAGCTCGCAGCAAAGCGGCTGTCGGCGGATTCGGTGAATATCAGCGTTTCGTCGTCGAGCGTTACGAAAGGCGAGACGCTGCTCGATACGGCGCTCAATCTCGACGCGATGGCGCCGGACTGCATAGTTGTACGTCACTCTAGTGCGGGCGTGCCGCATCAGCTTGCGAAGGTGAGCAAGGCCGCGATCGTCAACGCAGGCGACGGTGCGAACGAGCATCCGACGCAGGCGTTGCTCGATGCGATGACGATCCGCGAGCATAAGAAAAAGATCAAAGGGCTGAAGGTCGCGATCGTCGGCGACATCCTGCACAGCCGCGTCGCCCGTTCGAACATTCATCTGCTGACAAAGCTCGGGGCGTCCGTCCGTGTCGCCGGACCGGGAACGCTGGTCCCAAAAGATTTTGAATATTTGGTCAGTCAGAACCACCTGCGTGAGCGGGTGGATTCCGACGACCGCAATCCGGCGATACTAGGTGTTAAGAAGGCTTTGAAGAACCCGCTCGCTCACGCAGGTGGTACCGACCTTTTAGCCGTCATGCCGCATATCGAAGACGCGATCGAGGGCGCCGACGTCGTGATGATCCTGCGCATCCAACGCGAGCGGCAGGACTCGGCGTACTTCCCGACTTTGCGTGAATACGCAATTCATTTCGGCCTCACCAACGAACGACTCAACCTCGCCAAAAAAGACGCCATCGTTCTGCATCCCGGCCCGATGAACCGCGGCATCGAGATCTCGTCGGAGGTCGCCGACAGCTCGCGTTCACTTATCCTCGACCAGGTAAAATACGGCGTCGCAGTTCGCATGGCGGTACTCTATCTTGCGACCGGCGGTTCGATGACGCGCGACGATCGCGCATAAAGAGGCTTGTCCTTCGCTGCTATAAATACGAAAATACCCGCATAGTCTCACGCTATTTCAAACAACATCGTGACGGAGGTTTTATGAAGGCCGGATATGTGTTCTTTCTCGCTATCACATTGTTTGCTCTCACCACCCAAACCGTTCCGGGGCAGAACGATTTCAAGATAAAACAGCGAATGACGGTGGCCGGGCAGTCTTTCGACAGCTCCGTGATGGTCAAAGGCTCGCGTCAGCGGCACGAGAGCGATGCGACGGGGACGCAGAGTATTTCGATCATGCAGTGCGATCTGAAGCGCTCCGTCGATGTCAGCGACGCCGAAAAGAAATATTTCGTCACGCCGATGGACACGCCGCTGCCGTCAGAGTCGGCAAAACGAGTTTCCACGACTACCACGCGGCAGCCCGTAAGAAGCGGCGGCGTCGTTACGCAGACGATCGAGCTGATCGACACCGGCGAACGAAAGCAGATGTTCGGCCTGACGGCGCGCCATATGAAGACGATCACAACGATCGAATCCTCACCGGACGCCTGCCGAAAAGGCTCGCAGCGTATCGAAACCGACGGCTGGTATGCCGACCTGACGTTCGGGATCACGTGCCATAACGATCGCCCCATGTCGGAGCCGGTGGGCATCGGCGGAGGCGGCTGCCGCGACAAGATGAATGTTGTCCGCAAAGGCTCGGCGAAACTCGGCTTCCCACTTTTGCAGACCACCAAGATCGGCATGGGCGGCGGCGATGACAAAGGCGCGATGACGTCTACGATGAAAACCGAGGTACTTGAGCTTTCAAAGACGACGCTGCCCGCAGCTCTTTTCGATATTCCCGCCGGCTACGCCGAGGCCTCGTCGCGACAGGAACTTTACCGAAACGCAATGCAGCGCCAGTACGCGAGGCCGACGCCGGCCGAAAATAGCTCTGCGGTGCCGATGCCTGGAATGACAAATGTGAAAAGGCCGGGCGTTATGCGCGTCGGCGTGATGCCGGTGACGAACTCGACGGCCCGCGTCCTTGCCCTCGATATGTACCGAAGCCATCTCGTCTCGTCGCTTTCGATTGGCAACGTCGACGCCGTGCAGATCGGTTCCGAAGCCGATGCCGGGCGACTGAATTGTGATTTTATTTTGACAACCAATGTAAAAGACCTAAAGCAGTCTGCGGCCAGCAAGGCTGGAGGAATCCTTGGGAATGTGACCGGCACGTCGAACGGTGGCCCGGCAAAAGTGGAATCGGTCGTTGCCTACACTTTGAGCAAACCCGGCGGCGGTCCGCTTCTAACCTCGGAATCTACTGCGAAGGTCGAGGGCGACGACGCGAGTGTCATCGCGAGTCTCGCAACCGAGGTCCAGAACGTCAGATCGTTTGTGGCGAAAGGACGCTGAACGCAACCGCAGTTTATCGATAAAAAAAGACGGGCTGTGATGCCCGTCTTTTTTTCATTCAATGCCGAATCGATCAAAAAACAAATCGCGCACCGAACTGGAATGTCCTCGGCCCGCCTGTGCCGAAGACGCTGGTCGAACGCTGTGTCGGCCGCAGCGTCGTGATCTGGTCGACCGGCGTTCCCTCTTCGGGAAGCACCAGGTCGTTAACATTCACAAGATTAGCGTTGTTGAACGCGTTGAAGACCTCGCCGATCAACTCCAGCCGGTATTTTTCGGTAAAGTTGATCGTCTTGGACAGGCGAAAGTCCTGCGAGTTGACCGAATCTCCGCCGATCTGCGTATCGGCCGGGAGTTCGGCGAGCCTGACCAAGGGAGTTCCGAACGGATCGGCGCCGCCCGCGATGTTCTGGTTATACTGCCGGACCAACGCGTTGACCTGGTCGACGGTTTTTATGCTCCTGCCGATCGAGCCCGCGGTCGTGCCGGGCAGATAGTTCGTGAACGTTCCGGTTCCGGTGATGTCCACGTCTATAGGCAGGAAAATGCTCTCGGGCAGACCGCTGAACGTCGTCGAGATCATCGACGCCGTCCAGTTTCCGAGGAGATTTCGTTTCCAGAACGAGCTCGACTTCTTATAGAACGGAAGTTCATAGATCGCGCTGAACACGAATCGATGCCGGCGATCGAGTCCGGCCGGCCCGAAGTCCGCCCGCAGATTGTTCAGATCCGACGGGACGCCGCCGAGGCCGAGAGCGTCGAGGCTGAACGCCTTGAAGTTCGAGAATGCATAGCTCGCCGTGAACTGGAAACCGTTGCGGTAGCGCCGGTCGAGGCGGGCAAGTAATCCCGAATAGGTCGAAAACGCGGACGAATCGGCATAAGGTACGGGAAACGGAAACGCAGCGCCGAGCCGCGCTCCCTCGACCGAGTCCGCACGGTTGATATCGAACACCTGCACTTCGCCGAGTCCTTTGCGGTAGTTGTAGTCTACCTGCAGGATCAGGTTGTACGGCAATTCCCGCTGGACGCCGATCGAATACTGCAGCGAGTACGGCACCTGGAAATTGTTCGAGAATATCGGCCCCGATACGCTGCCCGTGCATTCCAACGCCGTCGGCAGTGTGCACGAGGTCAGGCGCGATTCCAGGTCGGCGCGGACCGACGGATACAACGCCAGCATTTGCGCCAGCGTGACCTGACCGAGATCGAACCGGCCGTCACCTCCGAACGGGTCCAGAAGCGGGCTGATAATCGCAGTACTGACGAGAAACTGCTCGGCACCAACCGGACCGAGATCGGCACGCTCGAACAATCGCAGATTGTCGATCGTGTTGTCATAGTAGACGCCGAAGCCGCCGCGGATGACGGTCTTTCCGTCGCCCCACGGGTCCCACGCGAAACCGACACGCGGAGCAATATTGTTATTGTCGCGAGCCGACGGCGCGGTTCCCTTTTCAAATAGCGGAGCGATCACCGCCGGACGAGCGAGATCGTGGTTCCACAAGTTCGAGTCCCAGCGGTAGGCCACGCCGTAATTAAAGGTAAATCGCGGCGTGATCTTCCACGTGTCGCCGCCATAGACCTGTATGCGGTTGTTCTTGGTATTGCCGACGTGGTTGAACGGCAGATTAGGATCGCCGATGCCCATCGAAATATCACGCACGAACGCATTCAGAAAATCGCCTTCGGATTCGAAGGGCAATTGTGTCCCCTCAGCGTCGGTCGCAAACAGACGAATACGCACGGGATCGGCGAACGTGAATGTTCCGCCGATCGACGTGCGCTCGAAGTTGCCGCCGAAAGTAAAGGTGTGTTTGCCATGGATCACGGTCATGTCATCCCGGATCTGGATACGTTTTTGCGGCGTGTCCTGCGGCGCGATCGCGTTCGTTCCCGAGCGCCAGTCGCGTTCCGGGTTGATCGAGATCTCAGGACGGCCGACCGTCACCGGATCGATCGCGTTCCTGAACTGGCTGTAATTCACGATCAGATTGTTGCTGATGTTCGAACCAAAAGCGTATGTCCATCCGCCGACAAAATTGTGTGCACGGTTTGTCACAAGCTGATCGTTCGAAGTGAAAATGTTGGACGCGCTTTCGCGCGGGACGATACCCGATCCGAGCGGGAACGGCCCCTGCGCCTTATTGTCGTCAAACGAATATCGGAAAAAGGCCGACGAGCGGTCGCTGACCGTCCAATCGATCTTTCCGGTAAACAGTTTCTCGCGAAACGGATTTGGGGCGAATCCGGCGAAACCGGGCGCCTTCAACGGGTTGTAAACCGTCGAGCCGTCCTGGTGGTTCTGCTCGTACGTCGCGAAAAAGAACAATTTGTCCTTGATGATCGGCCCGCCGAGCGTTCCGCCGAACTGTTGACGGTCGAACGGCACGCGTTCGGATTGCGCTATCAAGGGAATTCCGTGGGCGGCGTCGAGCCGGCTCAGACTCGGGAATGCCGAAAGCTTGTCGTCGCGTGCGAAGATGAACGCGTTGCCGTGAAACTGATTCGATCCGGACCGTGAAACGATGTTCACCGCGCCGCTGCTCGACGCACCCGTCGACAGGCTATAATTCGACAAACTGATCTGAAATTCCTGAACGATCTGCTGCGAAAAGTTTTGAACCGTCGTCCCGACGACGTTGTCCACCACCGAACCGCCGTCAACCGTTATCTGAGTCGAACGGCCGGCCTGACCGCCGATGGAGACGCCGGTGAAATTCGCCTTCGTCGGGTCGAACGAACCGCCGTCCACGCGTTCGGCTCCCGGTTGTAGCTGCGCGAGATCGAGGAAGTTGCGTCCGTTGAGAGGCAAGTTCTCGATCTGCCGTGTATTGACGACGCCCGAAACAGTGTTGTCCGAGCGCTCGATCTGCGCCTCTGCCGTCGGCGTGACATTGACCACCTCGGACGCTCCGCCGATCTCGAGACTCACGTCGGCAGCCGCGATCTGGCCCACCTGCACCTGAACGCTGTCGATGACCGACTGCTTGAAGTTCGCAGCCGACGCCTTTATCTCATAATTTCCCGGCTGCAATTGCAGCACGCGGTAATGGCCGTCCTCGTTGGTAACGACGGTCTTCGTTGCGTTGTTCGCGATGTTGCGGACGACGACCGTGGCGTTCGGCACCACCGCGCCCTGCGGATCTTTTACGTTTCCTTCGAGCGAACCGAACGGGTCCTGTGCATAAATTTGGGAGGCAAAAAGGACAAAGGATGAAACAAGCAGAATAAATTTGTATCTCATTTCTCACTCCTTGAAAACCGCCTCCGGTTTTCGGGAAAAATGCTATACTTGCGCCGCCTGGTTGACCCAAAAAAGGGACGACTGCGGCAGAGTCTTAGACAGGCTCGAAACTGCTCTTGATCACCGTCATCGGCGGGATATTTTGCCGATAGAACGCCGAATGGCGGTGATCGTGAGCGTATAGCATCGACGAAATTAAATATGTCGCTGGCTGCGACGTCTTCCTTTCACGTCCGCTGACGCGAAAGTGAATAGCCGGGATTCCAACTGTTCGAACTTCATCTAACGCAAACGAAACGCCACTCTGCGATCGATTACCTAACTGTATGTGCGGATTGGGGTTGCGGGATCGTAAACTACCTCTGCGGCAGTTCCGAGGTAATTTATTTATACATTTTTTTGGAAAAATCCTATAACGCATATTTCTTAACTTCAGAAATTCGATAAGCCTAGATTATAGGTATCTATACTTTGATATACCGAGAAAACATTTGGTTGCCGCGGCTCGATCTTTTAAAACTCACCGCGGAATTCGTCAGATCGAGAACGTAATTCGAATAGCTTTTCATACGTAAAAATACTATTGCCGGGACAGCTTCTTTTAAATGAGACTTGCAATCATTAATGGCCATCTGATCGACCCGTCGTCGAACGAGAACAGCGGAAAAAGCATGTTGATAGAAAACGGCCGAGTGGCGGCTTGGCTCGGTGCGGGTGAAGCCGTTCCGGAGGGTACCGAGGTATTCGACGCGGCCGGTTTGGTGGTCGCTCCCGGTTTCATCGATATGCATGTCCACCTGCGCGAACCCGGACAGGAACATAAGGAAACGATCGCGAGCGGGTGTGCGGCAGCGGTGGCGGGCGGTTGGACGAGCGTTTGCCCGATGCCGAATACAAATCCGATAAACGACAACGCAGCGATCACTCGGTACATGATCGAGCAGGCCGAGCGCGCGGGTTTCGCGAATGTTTTTCCTATCGGCGCGATAACGAAATCATCGGACGGCACGGAGCTGGCGGAGATGGGAGAAATGAAGGCCGCGGGCGCCGTCGCTGTTTCGGACGACGGGCGTCCCATTCCCAACGCGGGAATAATGCGGCGGGCGATGCAGTACGCTCGCGACTTTGATCTGCCGGTGATCGATCATTGCGAAGACAAATCGTTATCGTCCGGCGGCGTGATGCACGAGGGCAGGATATCGCTGCTGCTCGGCCTCAAAGGAATGCCCGCACTTGCCGAAGATATCGACGCCGTCCGCGACATTCTGCTGGCAAAAGAGACCGGTGCGCACATTCACATCGCGCACGTCTCAACAAAGGGTGCGATCGAAGCCGTCAGGCGTGCAAAGAACGAAGGTATAAACGTCACCTGCGAAGTGACGCCCCATCATTTCACGCTGACGGACGCCGCCGTCGAAGGCTATGACACCAATACGAAAATGGCACCGCCGCTCCGCAGCCAAGAACATCTAGAAGCGGTGCTCGACGCAATAAAGGACGGAACGATCGACGCCATTGCAACCGACCACGCACCGCATCACGCCGACGATAAAGCTCTCGAATACGATCGAGCTCCGTTCGGCATCACCGGCCTCGAAACGGCTGTCGGCCTCGCGTTCACCGAGCTCGTTCACAAAGGCGTGATCGACCTCGTGCGTCTCGTCGAGCTATGTTCGACAAATCCGGCGAAGATCTTCAAGCTCGACGGCCGCGGCACTCTGACGCCCGGCTCGTTCGCCGATATAACGATCCTTGATCCCGAACTCGATTGGACGTATTCGAACGCCGATTCGCGATCGAAATCAAAAAACAGTCCGTTCGACGGACGCCGGTTTCACGGTGCCGCCGTGGCGACGATCGTCGCCGGCCGAGTAGTGTATCGTCGCTGAATCCCGAATTGCGGCCTTATTTCTTTTCGTGTATTTCGTGCTTTTCGTGTGTTTCGTGGTTCGCTCTAACCGCGTTTCCAAGAGTAACGACGAAACACTCGAAATACACGAAAAGGAAATAAGACGACTGCCGGTGCAATGAACCAACTGATTCGTTCGCGATAATTCTAATGTGCGTTTCGGCGTGTTAGAATCTTTGAAATATTTTAAAGTCTTATCGCCGCAGAGTTTATTGATCAATTATGGAATGGATTGCTGACCCGCAGATCTGGATCGCGTTCTTGACGTTAACGGTTCTTGAGCTTGTGCTCGGGATCGACAACGTTATTTTTATTTCGATACTGTCGGGGAAACTGCCGCCGGAGCAGCAGGCCAGAGCCCGTTTTATCGGCCTCACGCTCGCACTCGTCATGCGCATTATCCTGCTGTTTTCGTTGTCGTGGGTTATCGGACTGACCGATCCGCTTTTCTCGATCTTTGGCCAGCAAGTCTCGGGCCGCGACCTCGTCCTGCTGATCGGCGGGTTGTTCCTTATCGCAAAAAGTACGCACGAGATACACGGCAGCCTCGAGGGCGAAGAGGGCGAGGCCTCGCGCAAAGTGTATGCGGGCTTTACCGCGGTGATCGTTCAGATAACGCTGCTCGACATCGTGTTCTCACTCGACTCGGTCATCACGGCGGTCGGGATGGTCAGCAATCTCTGGATAATGATCGCGGCCGTCGTCATTTCGATCATCGCGATGATGCTGTTTGCCGGATCGATCGGAGCGTTCGTTCAGCGGCACCCGACGATCAAGATGCTTGCGCTTTCGTTCCTCTTGCTCATCGGCGTCACGCTCATCGCGGAAGGCCTGCACCAGCACATTCCGAAAGGCTACGTATATTTCGCAATGGCGTTCTCGGTCCTGGTCGAAATTCTCAACATGCGCCTGCGGCCGCATAAGGAGCCGGTGCACCTGCACAATCCGTATTCGGACGCGGACGAGGCTAAGGCGTTTCAGGAGTAGCTCAGGCAAAACGATGAAAACACTTGCATGCACGCTCGTGATGCTTTGCGCCGTGACGATCTCATACGGCCAAGCCGATATTCACAAGACCGATTTTAAGAATTTCACCTACACGCCGTTTTGCGTCGGTGACAAACCGCAGCGCGTGACGGTGAAAGACGGCGAATTTTCGAAGGAAACACAGATGGACGGCTACGTCGACCGGTTTTCGTTTTACGTGATGGACGTCGCATACGGCGATCTCAACGGTGACGGAAAGGACGACGCGGTCGTCATCGGTTCCTGCAACACGGGCGGCACGGGAAACTTTTCGGAAGGCTTTGTTTACACCGCGAAAACCGGAAAGCCGGTTCTCGCCGCGCGGTTCGCGGGCGGCGACCGGGCGTACGGCGGCCTGCGTTCGACTTCCGTAGCGGACGGAATTTTGTCGGTCGACAGCAACGACGTCGGCGAGGCCGGCGGAGCATGCTGCCCGGAATATGCGATCACCACGAAATACAAACTCAACGCCGGCAAACTCGTTGCGGTAGGAAAGCCTGTGCGTCGCGAGCTTTATCGGAAGGAGCGTCTGACGTTCACGCGCGGTGCATCGAGCAAAACTTTCACCGTCCGCATCGACGCCCAGGACCTAAAGCGTTACACGCTCGGCGCCCGTGCCGGCCAGACAATGTCAGTCTCGATCAACACCGATAAAGCATCGCTGAGGCTGCTTGACGACGCAACCGTGACCGAAAGCCAAAATGCGTTCACCGCAAAACTGCCAAAGAACGGCGATTACACTTTCGAGGTCCAGAACTTAGCCGAAGCCGCCATCGACGTTACCGTGACCGTCAAAATAAAGTGATCTTTCGGCGTTCCGCCCGTTCGATCCATTTGATCTTTTTCGTTTCTTTTTCGTGCCTTTCGTGTGTTTCGTGGTTAAAGGTTTTAAGACCTAACCACGAAACACACGAAACACGCGAAACAAAGCACAAAGCGACAGAACTCATTCAACTAACCTCAGGGTGACTTTATTTTGGCGGATGCCGTCCGCGCACACATTAAGATCATGCGACTCATCACACTATTGCTGATAATTGTTTTCGCTATGCCAATGTCATTGCCTGCACAACAGACCGAAAATTACGACCTCGTAATAACGAACGCGCGGATCGTCGACGGCACGGGCAATCCGTGGTTCCGCGGGTCGATCGCGGTGAAGGACGGACGCATCGCAAAGGTCGGATTTGTCGATGCTGCCGGTGCAAAACAAATCATCGACGCGCAGAACAAGATCGTCGCTCCGGGTTTCATCGACGTTCACACGCACGTCGAAGACATTTACGGAAATCCGAACGCGGAGAATTTTGTGCGTATGGGCGTGACGTCGCTGATCACCGGAAACTGCGGCGGCTCGGCGACGGATATTGGTGCATTCCTCGCGCAGATCGAAAAGAAACCGATCGCCGTTAATCTAGCGACACTGATCGCTCACGGCTCGGTGCGGGCGAAAGTTATGGGTCTCGACGACCGGGCACCGACAGCCGACGAACAGGCAAAAATGAATGCCGTGGTCGAGCAAGGAATGAAGGATGGTGCCGTCGGCCTTTCGACCGGCCTGATCTACGTTCCCGGCACGTTCGCGAAAACCGATGAGGTCGTCGAGCTCGCTAAGGTCGCTTCGCGTTACGGCGGGACCTACGCAAGCCACATCCGAGACGAGGGTAACGACGTCGCGGCCGCGATTACCGAAGCGATCAACATCGGCGAACAGGCGAAGATGCCGGTCGAGATATCACATTTCAAGATCTCGTCCAAGGCGCTTTGGGGACAGACGCCGATGACGATCGGGCTTGTAAAAGCGGCACGCGAACGCGGCATGACCGTGACCGTCGATCAGTACGCGTACACCGCTTCGTCAACGTCGCTCGATGTTCGGCTGCCGAATTGGGCAGTCGCCGGCGGCCGTGCCGAGGGACGAAAGCGAATTGCCGACCCGGCGATGCGTGAAGAGATCGTCAAGGAAATGAAGGCCGATCTTAAAGAGAAAAAGTTCAAGGACTTCGCGTTCGGTTACGTCGCCAGTTACCGTGCCGATCCGACCTTCAACGGCAAGAACATCGCCGAGATCACCGAGCTCGTCCGCAAATCGAAAAAGGTCGACGACCAGATCGACCAGATCCTCGAAATGTACGGCAAAGGCGGCGCTCAGATGGTCTATAAAGTGATGAGCGAGGACGACGTGCAAAAGATAATGCGTGAACCTTTCACGATGATCGCCTCGGACAGCGGCGTTCGCGAGTTCGGGTCCGGCGTTCCGCATCCGCGAGGATACGGCAACAACGCCCGCGTCCTCGGCCGCTACGTCCGCGAGCTGAAGATCGTCACTTTGGAAGACGCGATCCGCAAAATGACCTCGCTTCCCGCCCAAACCTTCGGCCTCAGCGACCGCGGCCAGATCCACGAAGGCTTCGCCGCCGACCTAGTGATCTTCGACGAAAACACCGTCACCGACAAAGCAACATTCGACAAACCGCATCAATATGCCGAAGGCTTTTCGACCGTGATCGTCAACGGCCAGATCATTTTTGACGGCTCAAAAATGACCGGTGCGATGCCGGGACACGCACTGCGGCGCTCTATGGCAAAATGAGCCTTCCGATCAGCGCCTAAATCGCAATTTTTGAGTATTATCAACGGCTTGGCGCTAATCAATAGTTAGGCCGCTAACTTGAATGGCTTACTGCAAACGAATGAGGAACGGGAATGAAGGTGTTTGTTCTACAGCATGTCCAGAGCTTTGATGATGGCGAGGAAGACGTAAAGATGATTGGCGTTTATTCCTCACATGAGCAGGCAGAATCGGCCATTGAGAGATTGAAGTCTCAACCAGGCTTCAGCAATACTCCAGAGGGTTTTGAAATTGACCCGTACGTTTTGGATAAAGACCATTGGAATGAAGGCTATGTTACTGTCACCGGGCATGAATAAACATGGTTGCCGATGCGGCCTAACAACTCATTCAACCGGAGCGCAAATAGCACAGCTTTCGTTCCCATAGTTGAAGGCTTGTTTCATTGAATGTGCGCCCGGTTAATTCGGGCGTTAATAACCGAGGTCAGCAAGCCAAAACCTTTATCTAATATGTGCCCGCATTATCGAAGTCAATCGGCGAAAAGAACTGTGAAAGATCGCCGGTAACGGGATGTTTGAATCCGAGATAAGCTGCATGCAGGCACAGACGGTCGAATTCGCTTCCGCCGCGGTCGGAGTCGCCGGTTATCGGGTGGCCGATCGAGGCACAGTGGATGCGGAGTTGGTTTGTGCGGCCGGTTACGGGTTCGAGTTCGAGCAGGGTTGAGTTGGCACGTCTTTCCAGCACTCGGTAGCGTGTTTCCGATTCTTTTCCGTCTTCTTTGACGCCCCAGCGTTTTTCTTCGGCAAATCTTCCGATCAGATCGGTGATCACGCCTTCGTCCTCAACACAAACGCCGTCGACCAATGCAACGTAGAGCTTCTTGAACATCTTGCGCTGCAGATGGTCGGAAAGCACGCGGTGGGCCTGTTCGGTTTTTGATACGACCATCAGGCCGGAGGTCTGTTTATCGAGCCGGTGAACCAGGCCGGGGCGGATGAATGCTCCGCCGTTTCGATGCGCGTTCAGGTAATGCGTCAGGCCGTTGAGCAGCGTGCCGTTGCGGTCGCGGTGCGTTGGGTGGACGAGCATACCTTCGGGTTTGTTGACGACCATTAGATGGTCGTCTTCGAAAACGATGTCGAGCTCGATCGGTTGCGGGATCATCGCGGTACCGCGCGTCGTGTCGACGCTGATCTCGACGAAATCGTTTTCGCGCATGCGGTAGCCAACGTTTTCGAAGCGGCCGTTGACCTCGCAGTCGCCGGTGTTCACTACCTCGCGGATGTACATCCGGCTCAGTTCCGTCAGCCGGTCGAATAAAAAATTACCCAGCTTCTTTTTTTGTTCGTCGCGGGCGGCGATAAGTTCGATTCGTTCGTGCACAAGTTGATTTTATCTTATGAAGGGCCGAAACGCTGTGCGGCGGCTCCACGAATTTGCTCCCGCCTAATTCGATTTATCGCATTTATAGTGAATTTAGCGTGTTTCGTGGCCAAGTCTTTAAGGCTTTACCACGGGGCACACCAAAAGCACGGAAAAAAATGGACAAAGATCGGGAATTCTACAATTTTGTAACTTCATATTTTCCCGGACACAATTTTGTATCGAACGCGGGACGGTGATATAAAAATATAACCGTGGCCAACTGATGCAGAACGATCTACTCGAATCACTTTCAAAGCTCACCAGCGCGTTATCGTTTTCGCCCGACTCGCCGGCGAACCTAAACAAGGTGATGGAGATCATCGCCGCCGAGCTTTCGGGGACGCGCTGCTTTCTGCTCGTTCTCAGGGACGGCCGCGAATCGCTGGAACCGGTTGCCTCGTACGGGCTGAGCGTGACTGAGTTCCGAAAACTCGAAATACGCGGCGGACAAGGGTTGCTAAAAAAAGCCGAACTGTCGCGACAGGGCAAGCAGTTGGCGAACGTGGAAGCAGAACCGGACTTGGCGTTTTTGACTTCGGCGGACTCAAGATCGATCTACGCCGTGCCGGTCACGCTCGGAGCGAGGCCGCTCGGAGTTCTGTGCGTCGAGTTCCCCGCCGAGATCGACACCGGGAACGATCAGGTTTCAAAGACTCTCGGCCTTTTCGCATCGATGATCGCGCAGCATCTGCGGGTCGAGCATTCGGTGTTCGGCGAGCGGCAAAAGCTGCTTGAGGAAAACACGCACCTGCGGCAGGAGCTGAGGGAAAAGCACGAGTTCACGCACATCATCGGCAATTCAAATCCGATGAAGCAGGTTTACGATCAGGTCACGCAGGTCGCCAAATCGAACGCCACCGTCCTGCTGCGCGGCGAGAGCGGAACCGGCAAGGAAATGATCGCGAACGCGATACATTACAACAGCCTGCGCAGCAAAAAGCCGCTGATAAAAATAAACTGTGCCGCTCTGCCTGACACGCTTATCGAATCGGAGTTGTTCGGGCACGAAAAAGGCGCGTTCACCGGCGCGGATAAGTTTAAAAAGGGACGTTTCGAGATGGCTGACGGCGGCACGCTTTTTCTCGACGAGATCGGCGATCTGCCGCTGCAGACGCAAATCAAACTGCTGCGTGTATTGCAGGAACGCGAGTTCGAACGGCTCGGCGGCGGCGAAACGATCAAGACGAACATTCGGCTGATCACGGCCACGAATAAAAATCTCGAAAAAGCGATCGCCCGCGGCGAATTCCGCGAGGACCTTTATTACCGGCTCAACGTTTTCACGATATATCTGCCGCCGCTGCGCGAACGGAAATCCGATGTTCTGCTGCTGGCCGAACACTTCCTCGAAAAGTTCGAGATCGAGCACGGCAAGCGGATCCGCCGCATTTCGACGCCGGCGATCGATATGCTGATGAGCTATCACTTTCCGGGGAACGTCCGCGAGTTGGAAAACGCGATCGAGCGCGCGGTGGTCGTTTGCGATTCGAACGTCATTCACGGCCATCATTTGCCGCCGACCCTTCAGACCGCCGAGGTAACGGGAACGGTCACCGATCTTTCGCTCAAATCGGCGACCGACGCGTTCGAACGCGGGATGATACAGGACGCGCTCAAATCGACGCGCGGCAACGTCGCGAAGGCGGCTTTGCAACTGGATTCGAGCGAGCGGATATTGGGTTACAGGATAAAAAAATACGGAATTGATACAATGCGGTTTCGCCGATGAACACTGCCGAAAATCTCGCACGCGATCTGCCCGACCCAGACTCAGCCGGGCGTTTTTTGCGTCAATTGTCGGAGCAGCATCCGTCAAATTTCAAGAAGCTGCAGAAAAAGGAAGGCCTGCTGTCCGACGTCCTGACGCTCGTTTCGTACAGCCCGCTGATCGCGACGACGTTGCTGCAGAATCCTGAATATTTCTGGTGGCTTGACCGCAAACGCCGCGAACGAGGCATCCGCACAAAGGAAGAACTGCTCGAATCGCTCGCCCGATTTTCGCTAACAAACTCGCAAGTGCCGTACAACATTCTGCTCGCGAGGTTTCGCCGTCGCGAGCTGACGCGCATTTTTCTCGCCGACATCCGGCGCCTGCTGACGATCGCCGAGATCACCGAGGGAATATCAAATCTCGCCGACGCGATCCTCGAAAACGCCGTGCGTTTTGCCGATCAGGAACTGCAGAACCGATACGGAATGCCGCAGCAGATCGACGATAAGGGCAGACAGACACCAGCCGCTTTTGCGGTCGTCTCGCTTGGGAAATTGGGCTCTCGAGAACTCAATTACTCGTCCGACATCGACCTGCTGTTCATCTATTCGGAAGAAGGAACGACATCGACGACCGGCACGCGCGATTCTGTGACGAACCGCGAGTACTTTTCAAAACTTGCCGAGAACGTTTCGCGGCTGGTCGGATCGCAGACCGGCGAAGGCGCCGCCTATCGCGTCGATCTGCGGCTGCGGCCGCACGGGCGTGTCGGGCCGCTTGCGATGTCGGTCGACGACACCGTCCGCTATTACACCGGCGAGGCCCACGCGTGGGAGCGGCAGGTCCTCATCCGCTCGCGAGCGAGCGCCGGCAACGCCGAACTATTCCAACGCTTTTTTTCGCAGGTTGAGTCGACGGTCTTTTCGACCGAGATGACCGTCGAGCAGGCACTCGCGAACGTCCGCAATTCGAAACAGAAGATCGACGTGCAGAATCGCGACGATCGCGGTTACGACGTAAAGCTCGGCCGGGGCGGCATCCGCGAGATCGAGTTTATCGCCCAGGCATTGCAGCTTGCCTACGGCGGCCGCGACAGGTGGCTGCGTACGCCGCACACGCTGATCAGCCTGTCGCGGCTCGCGGACCGCGGCCTGCTGGACGAATCGGAAATTACGCAGCTCTACGACGCGTACAACTTCCTGCGGCGGCTCGAGCACGTTCTGCAGATGGAAAACGGATTGCAGACGCACACGGTGCCGAACGAGCACGCCAGGCGTCTGATCATTTCGACGCGTATGCATTACGATTCGCTCAGCGAATTCGAGTCAATTCTCGCCGCCCATTCCGCAAACGTCCGCCGCATTTTCGATCGCGTTTTCGCGGCAGCCGATGAGAACACGCGTGAAGTCGCTTCTGCTAACCTCAAGATCGCGCCCGACAGTGGCTCAGCGGATGTTTTGGACGCACACGCGTCGAGCGATGAGCTCCCGCGTGAGATCCAGTCCTCGCTGGAGAAATCGGATGTATTGGTCCGCGTCGATCCCGCACAGCGTGAGATGCTCGCGGCAGCGATCGGTGTTTCTCCGCGCATTACGGCCATGATTTCGGCTGCTCCGCAGCTTATAAACGAAGTGCCGCGTTTCTCGGAAGGCCAGGCTAACAGCCTGTCCTACTTGGCGATACTGATGTCGGCGGTCGAAGACGCACGGAACTTCGGCGAGCGGATAGCGGGCCTGCGAAGGGCTTGGTCAAAGCTGCATTTTGAGCTGATGGTGCTCGATGCCGCCGGGAAAGTGTCTTTGAGCGAGGTCAAGCTGCTGCAGACGCGCCTTGCCGAAGCCAGTATCGCGGCCGCGCTGCGTTCGGCCCAATTCGAGTTGTCGCAAAAGCTGGGGCACAATGTCGCCGAGCTTCCGATGGCGATCATGGGACTCGGCAAACTCGGCAGCGGTGGTATCGATTATGACTCGGACCTCGATCTCATCATCGTTCACGGCGACGTGGAGCCGAGCCTGTCCGGCAAGATCGAACCGGCCGAGTTGTTTGCAAAGGCCGTCGAGTATTTCGTAACCGCGCTTTCAAGCGTCACGCGCGACGGCAGTTTGTATCGTATCGACCTTCGGCTTCGGCCGTACGGGCGCAACGGCCGCAGCGTGATCGCGGCGGACGGTTTTGTCGAATATGTCGAGGCCGAAGCGGCGATCTGGGAACTGTTGGCGTTCGTAAAACTACGGCATGCCGGCGGCGACCAAATACTCGGCCGCGTTGTCGAAGCCAAGGTCCGCGACGCCGTTCACCGGCGTGCTCTCGATGCCGGACGACAGCAGTTGTCCGAGGAAACGCTCCGTATCAGGACACGACTCGAGCAAGAGCGTTCAGGCACGCGTAACAGCCGCGACATTGACATTAAATTCGGCCCCGGCGGCATGCTCGACATTTACTTCGCCGTGCGGTATCTGCAGCTCCGCGACAATGTGCCGGACGATGATTCGGTGCGCTCCACCGGCAGCGTTCTCACAATGCTTCGCGATCGCGGCTCGCTGGGAACGGCAGATTTCGAGGCGTTGAACAGCGGCTACGAATTCCTTTCCGCGCTCGATCACGAACTGCGTCTCACGTTCGGCCGAACGACACGGCTCCCGCACGAAAATCATTCTTCCCTGCCGGTGATCGCCCGGCGGATGAGTCTCGCATCAAACCGTGAACTGTTGGAAGCACTCTCGATCCACCGCATCGAGATCCGCGGCGCGTTCGAGCGTGTCGTTGACGTCTGATTGTGACAGTTCACGAAGTGTAACAACGCATCTCACACCCGAAGATTTACGTGTTTTCATAAACTGGTAAGAGCGACCTGCATCAGTTGCGTCGTCCGATCCGTTTATGAAAAGAATCACTGCAAATATACTTCTGAGCGTCATTTTTACAGCCTGCTGCATACCGGCGGCCGCATTGGGGCAAGATCGGGCAGCAGAATCGTACCGCAATATCGAATTGCTCGAAGCGTCGGGCGAAAGGACACGCGAGACCAATGTGCGTATCGAATTTCGCGAAAATTCGATGGCTGTGGTCTCTGCTTCAAACGGCACGGTGATCAAGGAAATGAAATACGAAGACATCACGGCTGCCGAATATTCATATACGAAGAATCCTCGATGGAAAACAGGCCTCGGGCTTGGTGCGGCGGCGTTCGTTTTTCCGCCGTTATTCCTCATCGCCATCCCGATCGGTTTTACGAAACACAGGCGTCATTGGGTCACAGTGCGAACGAAAAACGATTTCGCTGTGCTGAAGGTCGGAAAAGGCATACGAAAGATGTTCATCCCGGCGTTCGAGACACATTCGGCCGTCAAAATATCGGCTTTGGGAGAAGATAAATAGATAATTGTGAAAAAGATCATTTCATTGTTTTTTGTATTGACGCTGACCGGTGCGATTTACGCTCAGCAAGAGACTCTCGCGAACGGTGACGTCGCCGCGATGACCGCGGCCGGGCTTTCGGCGGACGTTATCATAACGAAGATACAGGCCTCGAAAAACCGTTTCGATGTGTCCACGACGGCGCTTATTGAATTAAAAAAAGCGGGCGTTCCCGACAACGTCATCACGCTCATGCTGTCAAAACAGCAGGCCGAACTCCCCGCCCTCCAGATACCGCCGCCGCCGGCCACTGCCGAAAAGGCGCCTTCAGGTGTAAGCGAGAAAAAAGCGATCACAGCCGCAGCCACGATCGCGTTTTCAAAATCGTCACTCCAGCCGTCACTTTCCGCTCTCGAAAAGGAACTGCTCAAGCGGCCCGACTGGCGCGGTTTGAATTTGACGATCGTTCGTTATCAAAGCGCCGCGGACCTTTCGGTCGAGATAAGTTTCGTACACGGCTCGGTGCTGACGCATCGATACACTTACAGCATATTCGACCGCCGTTCCGGAACCGTGGTCGGAGCCGGTGAAACCACGTCGTGGGGCTCGCTCGCCGAGAACCTCGCAAGGCACATCGCGAAAGGCCTCACGCGCGTTCAAACCGGCACTTGACCGTGTCCACCGAAATGTGAATATTCTCTAGCAAGATCAAACCGTCAGATGCGCTGCCGGGTGGGAGTTACTTCCGCTCGGCCGCCGCGTTTTTGGCTTATGTATTGAAGATGACGGATGTTTACCGATTGAAATGCTTAAATTAGGTTCACCCAATTTTGGCCCTATCATTTCGCATAGAAAAATTATGTTGCCGCCGGATTACCGCATTCTGTATGTGGACGACGACGCCGACTCTCTCGAAGTTATGCAGCTCTGGCTGACGCACGACGACGAACGGTATTCGGTGACGGCTGTTTCCTGCGCAAAGGAAGCCCTGACGGCGATCGATAAGGAAACCTTCGACTTATTTATCCTTGACTTTAGAATGCCGGATCTCGACGGTGCCGACCTCTGCTTCAAGATCAAAAAGGTATTTCCGCGAACGCCTGTACTGATCTACAGCGCGAACGCACGCGAAACCGACCGGTCGATAGGCTTTCAGGCAGGCGCCGACGAGTTTCTCACCAAGCCCAACGATTTCGACAAATTCGCACCCACCGTCCGACGGCTGTTATCACATACCCAAACCTAACGTTTCGGCTCGATCAGCGTACGACATCTTCCGCTCGACTTGCGTCGAACGAACTCCACAGTGAAACGACGAGCAGTCCCAGCATTCCGGGAATCATGTAATACGTATCGAGTTGAGCGTTGATGCCGTAGATGATCGCGGCCGCTGAAACGATCGCGACCAGCAGCGGAAAAATGTTTCGGTGACGGCCGTAGGCTCTGAGGCTCCCAACGAGCGACAAAAGCACCATCGCCTGCATCACGAAAAACATCACTCCATCGTATCCGGTGGGAATGACGACGTCCGGCAGATTCGTCAAAAACGTGCGAATTGCGTATAGATAAATCACGCCGGCCGCCGCCGTAACGACGACGATCGACACGATCCTTTCCGGTAAACACGTTCTCATAGCATTTCTATTTTAGCGAAGAATGGGCAGGTTTGTTAAGCGAATTTTTTGTGCGTCGAAATTCGCCGCGGCACGCCGCTTGCTGTTTCGAACACTAACGGAGACAGTCGCCGTTTGTCAGACAAAGGGGAGAGTGTCCGTCATACGCCAACTGTCTCCTTCTTTCGATACTCCTGTATTGGGATTTAGCTGTTTGGATAGCTTGGGGAGGCTTTCTGAGAGGTCTCGGTTCGTTTCGGGAAACCCGGGCGGGTCGTACTGAATGAATGCGAAACCTCTCATTTTAGAACAGTGGTAAATCTGATGTCCCGCCGCTGAATATATACTTTTGATACACGCAGTGTGTTTGGGGAAAGCCTCGCCGGAATATCGGCGAGGCTTGTTTTTTTGACGATCTGAACCGCTCGCAGGCCGTTTTCGAGGCAAATAGAAAGGGGCCGCAATGCTGTTGCGGCCCCTTCCCGTTGCTTTTGGAGGGAGGATAAGTCCAACCTAAGCAGTATCAATTCTATCTAGTTTAGTACCGAACTCAAAATGGACGGCGATCGGCCGCGAAACCTCTCCAAATCCGACTTGCGCTAAAAACTTGTGTTTCTCGATATTTTCGCGGCAGCGCCCCCGCTCGGTGCCGCCATTGAAAATCCAATGTTTTGACTTACCTTGTGTCGGGTAGTAGACTTAACTTTCACTGCAGCCGCGACAATCAGATCGAACAAAATAATCCGACCATATGGGGAAAAAGACTAGACGCTTGCTGTGCGTCGAAGACCATCGCGAAACGTGTGAGTTGATCACACGAGTTCTATACGACTTTGAGGTGATTTCGGTCACCACAATAGCCGCGGCCCTCGAGTGTGCGAAAACGAGCCGGTTCGATCTGATGGTTGTCGATTACTATCTCCCGGACGGCACAGGCGAAGAGCTGTGCAAACACGTCCGCGTTTTCGATAAGCGTACGCCGATACTCTTCATCACAGCCTCAGACGATTTTTCGGAAACCCGTTCCCGCACGATCGGCGGCCAGGGGATGATAAAGAAAGGCCGTGCGAATTTTGTCTCCGAACTAAGGGCACGAGCGTCCGAGCTCGTCTAGTCCCGCCGCCGGCGTATGGATCGTAAGGCCGGCAATTGTCCGTCTGTACATCGCGTTCGGTACGGGAAGTTCCAGGGGACGCATATTCATTTTTATTCGTCGTGAATAACATCGCGGGCGAGCTGCAACTGTAATCCGCACTTACCGTTGCCCTGATCTGAACTGTCGCCGGGCACCCCCGGGGCGGCTTTCGGACTTGGCGAGCTATTGTAATATATGTGACATAGAGTTAATGTAATTATGTGCCCCACGCACTCGAGCTAGGAAACGCAATGTCACAAGTTATACTACTCGTTGAAGATTACGCAGATGTCCGCATGATGATGCGGTTCATGCTTGAGAAATTCGGTTACGAGGTCATCGAGGCCCGTGACGGTTACGAGGCGCTCCTCGAGGCCCGCAAGCACGGACCGGACCTTGTTTTGATGGATATCGCTATGCCGATAATGAATGGGATAACCTCGGCGACTCTCATTCGTTCGCTGGATAACTGTCACAACGTTCCGATCGTTGCCGTCACAGCTTATTGCGATCAATACGTCGAATCGTCGTCGGACTTCGGATTCGACGAAGTGATCGAAAAGCCCGTTGACATGGATCAACTCCGTCGCGTCGTCGGAACTCACATGCCTCTGGCTGCTTGATTCGCTAATATTTTAATAGAAAAGGCTTCGCGTGTTCGCGGAGCCTTTTCTTTTGGTTCTACAACTGCGGTCGCCAGTGATCCCGTTCAGCGCGCCGTCACTCCCGCATAAAAACATTTTTCGTGTCTCAAATTTATCGCTGTATAATCTCCACGATCACCATGAGTTACGGCCTTTTACCGATCATAGCAATTCTCGCACTTTCCGGCGTCGCAACATCGCAGTCCCGGCGGGTTGCCGGCTACTCCGAGAGTACATCGGAGCGGACCGAACGATCGGCGGTTCGTCCTTCCGCGGCTGCCGCTACCCCTAAACCCGATAACGGCGTTATACGTGTGGAAACTGATCTCGTCACCGTGCCGGTTCGCGTGAGTGAGCGAAACGGACGGGCCGTCGCCGGCATCGCGCGTTCCGAGTTCAAGATCTTTGAGAATGGTGCCGAACAGGAGCTCGCGTACTTCTCCGCGGACGATCAGCCGTTCACCGTCGCGCTTGCGCTCGATATGAGCTACTCGAGCGTATTTAAACTAAAAGACATACAGGCCGCGGCGAAGGCATTCACGGCACAGCTCCGGCCGACCGATCGCGTGATGGTCGTCGGCTTCGCCGAGAAGACCGAGATACTCTGCGAACCGACGAACGACCGGAGAATTTTGAGCCTCGCAATCGACGGTTCCAGGATCAAGTCGGGCACCAGTTTGTACGACGCGTTCGGCGTCGCGATAAACGAAAAGCTCAAAAATATTCCCGGACGCAAGGCGGTGATAGTTCTGAGCGACGGCGTCGATACGACGTCTTCTAAATTGAAAGCGGCCGACGTCGAGGCGCAGATCACCGCCGGTAACGTGATCGTTTATCCGATCCAATACGCAACGTTCGACGACGTCCGCGAAAGCCGGCGAAAAGACGCCGAAGTGCATTACGACGACGACGACCGGCCGTATCTCGTCGAGGCCCCATTAAAAAAGGGACAGCGTGAAAGTGATTACGCCGAGGCCGACGAGTTTTTTGCACGAGTCGCCGACATTTCCGGCGGGCACGTGTTTCGGGTCTCGTCGAGAACAAATCTTGCTGCGGCGTTTTCGCGGATCGCTGAGGAACTTCGCAAAATTTACAGTTTGGGGTATTATCCATCAGACGAACGCCGGCCCGGAGCGGAATACGACATCAAAGTCCGCGTCTATCGCCCGAATCTAACAATACGAACTAGGGAAAATTATTCGGGCCGTTCCAACTGAGGCGGTGTTCAGCACAAATTCGGAAATCAACCGGTCTGCATTTTATTACCGGACTTTTCACACCTAAGGAGATTCGCAAAATGAAATTCAGATTTATCAGCTGCCTGTTGGCGGCAGTGTTAACGTTCGGCGTCAGTTCGGCCGTGCTCGGCCAGAACGAGACGATGACGAACGACGAGGTTATTTCCCTGACCAAGGCCGGCCTGAGCCCGTCTTTGATCGTCGGAAAGATCCGAACATCAAAGTCCAGCTTTGACCTGTCGACCGACAACCTCATTAAGCTCAAACAAGCGGGCGTGTCCGACGATATAGTCGCCGCGATGCTCGAGGCTAAAAGTGGTAGATCGGTCAATGCCCCGGCCACTTCAGAAGCAGCGGCCTTCGGCGATCCAAACGATCCGGCGTCGAAACATCAATACGGACTGTACATGTTTGAAGAGACCGGCGGAACACGCAAAATGACACAATTGCAGGTCAGCGTCTCGGCCCAAAACCGGACGGGCGGCGGGTTTACCGCATCGGTCACGCCTTTCGGCCTCGGTAAGATCAAGACGAAGGCGAACCTTCCGGGAAGAAGCGCGGCATTGCAGATCAAAAACAATTCGCCGGTGTTTTATTTCTATCTGGACACGTCCAGCGGCGGGCTCAACACGGCCAGCGGCATACCGTCGACACCGAACGAATTCACGCTTATTCGTTTTAATCAGCGAAGCGACAACCGAGAAGTGACGATCTCGAAGTCGAACGCGTACGGATCGAAAGGCGGACTATCGGACGAATACGTCGTCCAGTTTGTCGCTGAACCGGTGGGCAACGGTGTGTTCAAGATCAAGCCGACCGGCGACCTGAAACCCGGCGAATACGCGTTTTATCTCGTCAATTCCGGCAACTCGAACGCCAGTGCCGCGATCGGTGCCAAGTTCTTCGACTTCGGCGTGAACATGACGCCTTAAGCGAGGCGGTCATTTCGTCCTCTATCCTCGAACCAGCACCGCGGGCAGTAGCGGTGCTTTTTTCTTTGTTCAGGCGAAGAATCGAGCGAGGTCTCCAGCCTTTCGACTATGAAGCGTTCGTCGTCGGAGAGTTCGTCCCAGTGTTTCATCATCGGGAACTCGCACCGTGGGCAGACATTTATACGTTCGAAACTATGCACGTCGTTTTTACGTTTAGGCATTTACAGTTTAATATTCTAGGGAAATTTTAGAAATCTATTTCACGCGTTTCCCGCGTGTGTTCGTATATAAAATAACGAATGAAGATCAAGATCGCCGCCGCCTTGTCGCTCGCCTTGTCGCTCGCAATGGCTTTCGCTAATTTTGCGTTAGCGCAGACCGAAGAGAAATTCGACTTTTACACGCGCGGCGAATATCGTCAGAACGTGCCGCGGCCGCAGAGCATTTTGAGATTCGACGTCGGCGATTTTCACACGACGTACGCGCAGATGGAAAAGGTGATCGAATCGATCGCGGTGGCCGCACCCGACCGCGTCAAGATCTATGACATCGGCGAGACGAACGAGCATCGTATGCAGCACGTCGTCGCGATTTCCGCGCCGGAGAACATTTCGCGCATCGACGAAATACGCTCGACCGTCGCTCGGCTCGCTGACCCGCGACGCACATCGGCCGCCGACGCCCAGACGATCGCGCAAAATACGCCGGCGATCGCGTGGATGGCATACACGATACACGGCAACGAGTCGGCGTCGTTCGAGACGATGATGCAGGTCATTTACCAGCTCGCGGCTTCGAACGAACCGGCGACGCTCGACATTCTGAAAAACACGGTAGTCCTCGTCGTAACCGGCGAAAACCCCGACGGTCACGAGCGTTTCGCGACGTGGTACAACTCGGTCGCCACCGGAAACGCCGACCGCAATGCGATCGAGCACCGCGAACCGTGGAGCATCTACGGCCGCGTCAATCACTATCGCTTCGACCTCAACCGCGACACGCTCGCGATGACGCAAAAGGAAACGCAGAACCTGCAAAAGGCGTATTTGGATTGGAACCCGCAGGTGTCGGTCGATCACCATGGCCAGCCGTCGCAGTTCTTTTTCCCGCCGGCGGCACTTCCGATCAACCCGAATTTCCCCCAGCCGGTGACAAACAAATGGCTCGACATCTACGGCCGCGCGAACGCGAAGGCGTTCGATGCTAACCGTTGGGACTACTACGTCCGCGATGTGTTCGACCTTTTCTATCCTGGGTATTGGGACACTTACCCGACGTTGAACGGCGCGATCGGGATGACGTACGAGACGGACGGCGGCGGATTCAAGGGATTGCGATGGACGCGCGAAGACGGCTCGATCGTCACGCTCAGAAGCGCTATCGCAAAACATTTTGTTGCCTCGATGACGACGCTCGAGCAAACCGCAAAAAACAAAGCCGACAGGTTAACGGATTTCTACAATTTCCGTGCTCAGGCGATGAAAGACAGCGCCGGTTCGAAATTGAAACGCGTGGTGATCGTGCCCACTGCGGACCGCGTCAAGACGGCGGAGCTGATCGAAGTTCTCAGGCGTTCGCGGATCGAGGTCAAGATAGCCGGATCGGCTTTCCGTTCATCCACCGCGCATAGTTACCTCGAAAAGAACTCGGCGGCCTCGTCCCGGACGTTCCCTGCCGGTTCGTACGTGGTCGATCTCGACCAGCCGCAGCGACTGCTGATCAAGGCGATCCTCGAACAGGACACGCCGCAAGACAAGGCATTTGTCGCCGACAATATGCGTCGGTTCAACCGCAACCAAATGCGCGGCAAGGGACAGTCGAAGGAAGATTACGGATTCTACGACATCACGGCATGGTCGCTGCCGCTGGCCTTTGGCGTCGAGGCGTACTGGACCGAAGACGCTGGAAACTTTGCCGGCACTGACGTTACGGACGAATACCTCGCGAACGCGAAACGCGGATCGGTGAACGCACGGGCGCAGATCGCCTACATCATTCCATACGAAACGGACGGAGCCGGAGCGATGGCGGCACGGCTGGCGCAGCAGGGATTTCGCGTCGCGGTCTCGACGCGGCCGCTGAACGCAGCCGGGCGCAACTGGCCGGAAGGAACCTTCGTCGTTCGCGTGACGCGCAATGCCGAAACGATCCACGACGCGGTCGCAAAATTGGCGATGGAAATGGGCGTCAACGTCTATGCGGCGAACACCGGATTTTCAGAAGAGGGCGACACGGGCATCGGCGGCGGTTCGGTCGTCTCGCTGCGTGCGGCCAAGGTCGCGATCGTCGCCGACGAGTCGGTCGATCAGACCTCGTACGGCTCGATCTGGTGGACGATGGACAAGTACGGCGTGGCGTTCACACCGATGACGATCGGTTCGATCCGCGGCGGCGGGCTCGAGAATTATAATGTATTGATCATTCCGGACGGTTCGCCGGCACGGTATTTCAGTGCTTTCGGCAGCAGCGGAACTTCGTTGTTGAAGGAATGGGTGTCGCACGGCGGAACCTTGATAACCGCACGCGGCGGCTCAGTTTTCGCCGCGCTCAAAGACGTTTCGCTTACGACATCGAAACTCGTCGGTAGCGAGGATGAGGAGGAAAAAGGCAAACCCGCCGAATCGTCTGACCAAGACAAGCGAGCCGAGGTCGAGGCTGCTCCGTCACCTTCGGTAAAACCTACGCCGAAGCGGACGCCCGTTCCCGAACCGACACCGACGCCGGAAATACTTTCGGACAAAGCCGACCGCATTTCGCCCGGCCTGCCGCCGATCGCATCGCCGTCGGCGAATGCGAACAAAGTACCGGAAGCTTTGCCCGGGTCGATAATGCGTGCAACCGTCGACCGCACGACGTATCTAACGTACGGCATCAATGCCGACGAGCTGCCCGTTCTTTTGGCGAGCGGATACTTTTTCAGGTATTCTAAAGAAGGCTCGAATGCGTTGGTTTTTGACGCTAAACCCGTGAAGCCTTTGACGATCTCGGGTTTTGTTTGGGAAGGAAATACGGAAAAGCTTCTCAAGGGAACGGCCTACGTTCTCGACGAATCGAACGGCAGCGGCCACGTCGTTCTCTTCGCCGAAGAGCCGTTTTTCAGAGGCATTTTCCGAACGACGACGCGGCCGTTCTTTAACGCCATTGCGTTCAACGGTGTACTATAGCGATTTTTGTGCAAACTTTCGATCGAGGGGAAAATTGAGAATATGTTTACGGTAAAGGCAGGTTTTAGTGACGACATCGAGTTGCGGACGAGCATCGATCGGGCCCGCGAGTTCTTTTCGGATATCCGCAACTTTGCCGATCTTATGCCCGGCATCGCGAGCATTCACACCGATGCGAAAGGCGTCGCTCATTGGAAGATCGAGGCCGATCTGCCGCTGGTCGGAGCGATGATCCAGAAGTTCGCCGTCGAGCTTACCGAAGACAGCGAGGACCGCATCGAGTGGTTCCCCGTTCAGGTCGAAACGCAAAATTTCCTTCGCTACTCCGCTGACTTTCTTCAAAAAGCGAAAGACGTCACGCTCGTCCATTTTTCGCAGATGGTAGAGCTGCGGCGTAAGTCCGCACGCGACCTCCACATGCTCGCCGGCGTCGCCGGTGAGACCCTGATAAGCAACGAAATGAGCAAGAAGATCGCTGAAATGATCAGAATCTTTATTCAGCGCGCAAAAGAAAGGCTTGAACGCTCAGAACCACCTGCGTAAGCGGAAAGCACGAGTCGCGAGTTGACGCCTAAAATGTACGAGTCACGCGTTTACGCGTGAAAGCGATAGTCATCGGCTGAGCCTACCATCAACTCGAGTGCCGATAACGCGGCTTCACGCCTGAAGGCGTTACTCGTACAGGGCTGACCTGTTATGTGACGGCTCCGCCGTCGACGATCACGACTTCGCCGTTCATAAAGCTGTTGCGGTCGCTGACCATGAACGCGGCGTATTCGGCCAATTCTTCGGGGCGGCCGAGCCTTCCCTTCGATACCCAAAAATCGTGCATCTGAAGTAAGCGGTCGGGCAGCGTGTTGCCGAGGTCGGTGTCGAAAATGCCGGCGGCGATGGCGTTGACGGTTATTCCAAAATTAGCGGCCTCGCGTGACAGGCATTTCGTGAATCCGATCATCGCCGCTTTTGATGTGGCGTAATGAACGGACGTCGGCAGCGAGCGGATCGCCCCGACCGAGGTGATATTGAGGATCGAGCCCGCCTTTTCGCGGATCATCTGTTTGTAAAACGGCTTCGTTACGGAGAACAGGCTGTTCACGTTCGTATCGACGACCCAGTCCCAGCTTTTATCCGTCATAGTCGCGAAATTGTCCGGTTTGTTTACAGCCGCATTATTGACCAAAACGTTTATCGCACCCCACGCGTCGCGGATCTCGCGGGCGATGTGCTTCATTCCGAAGCGGTCAGTCACAGAAACCTTGAACGATAGCGCCCGGCGGCCGTGCGCCTCGATCTTTTTGCGAACGTCGGCCGCAAGATCGTCGCTCGAATGATAGTTGAACGCGACGTCCGCGCCTTCGCGCGCGAATACTTCGCAGATCGCCGCCCCGATCCCACGTGTGCCGCCCGAAACGAAAGCGCGCTTACCCTCTAATAAAAGACTCAATGTATTTATAGCTCCGAAAAAGAGTTAGTCGTAATAAGCAAGGTTAATGAAATACGGAATAAGTGACAAGTTGATGAATCGGATTTGCGGGAATGCGGCGCGGGAACGGTCAGGCCGCCGCCTCGATCGCGGGCGTCTCGGAATGCGGGAGCAAAGCCGTGATCTCGCGAATGATCCGTTCAGTCGAATTTGGTACCGAGAGGCTGGCTGTCGCCGCTTTCATCTGTTGATACTTGCCCGGATCACCGACGAGCGAGGCGATCATCGGAACAATGTCCGTCGCCTTATTCAGCATTAGACCGGCACCGCGTTTTGCGATCAGTTTAACCGTGCCCGCTTCCTGCGGCATCGGCGGCGTCGTCGCGTCGGCAATGATCGGAAGACGGCACGCGAGAGCTTCGAACGTCGTGAGGCCGCCGAGTTTCGAAACCATCACATTTGCCGACTGCATCAATTTTTCGATGTCGTCAGAGTAGCCGATGACGCGAACGGGAAACTTCGCATTCTTTGCGATCTCTTCGGCTTCCTTCCGGAGCTCTTCGTTCTTGCCCGCAAGGAATATCGCCTGCACGTCAAGCTCGCCACGGACGAGCTCCCTGAAGATCGCCGGAATGTTACCACCGCCGACCCAACCCGCATTGACGAACACTGTAAACTTATCAGGATCGAGCCCAAAGGCACGGCGGGCATTCTGCGCATCGAGGTCGGTGACCTCGTGAAATTTCGGATGCAGCGGCAGGCCCGAGATCTTTATTTTATCGGGCGAAACTCCGTAATCGACCAACTGCCGCTCGGCGTCCTCGTTTGCGACCAAATATAGCGAAACGTCGTCGCACGCCCAGCCTTTCCAAAAACCGTAACACGGATCAGTCACGACCGTAACGAGCGGTATCTGGTCCGAAAGCTTAAGTTCGCGCAAAATACGTCCGAAAATATGCTGAGTCAGCGGGTGAACGCTGACGACAATATGCGGGCACCATTTTTCGAAGCTTTCGCGGACGTAGCCGATGCAGCGTCGTTGAAAAAACTCACGCGTCTCAGGCCGAAAACGGTTGACCGCCCAATACAGATACTTCATCCAGCCCTGTTTGTGCCGAAGAATCCAGTTGTATAATTTTACGAGCTTGTCGGTTACGTTGTGCGAATCTTCGACAGCCTTTATCACACGAACGGCAATCGATTCGCCGTACCAAAAACGCTGAATGCCAACTGCCAACGCCTGCGCCGCCGACCGATGCCCGCCGCCGGTATCGGATGAGATGATGAGGATTTTCGGTGCGGTTGGCGGCATTGGTTAAAAATGTTCCGGGGCCGACTTTGTCGGTTATCGCTAAAGAGATTTTGCTTACTAGATTTCGATCTTTTTTGATTTGTTTAGTGTATTTCGTGGATGATCGTTCACGCCTACCCTGTTCTCGATAACGAGCAAAATCCAATATTCATCCACGAAACACACGAAACAAGAAATAGACACCCGATCCACTTGAGCGTTCATTCCGACACAGCCTAAGCCTTCAACGCGACTTCCTTCGCTGCTTCAAACGCACCTTTTTTCGCTGCTTTTTTCATTTCACCTTCGAGCTTTTTGATCTTGATCAGGTGGCCCGGGTTGAGCGGCAGCGACGGGTAGAAGCAGTTTGACTCATGCGTACAGTGGCAGCCGGCACCGGCTTCGATGCGGCGCTGCTTCATAAGATCGGTCTTCCACGCGGCCTGGAAATCCCAGTCGTAGTCGCGAAGATTCAACACGTCAGCTTTGTTTTCGCACGACGAAAGAGCTCCGTTATCGTAAATGACAGCACCGGCGCTGCCGGCGTAGCATTTCAATTGCGCTTTGCCTTCTTCCTTCGTTTTACTAATAAGGTCGTGCATGTAAATGTCGACCGCAGCTTTGAAGTAACCCGACTTTCCGCCGTAATTGTTCTTGAGCGCCGAGCTCTTCGTGTCGTCCAGGATCATCTGGGCGAGCTGGCCGTAACGCTTGTGATCGAAGTTCAACTCATTCGGGTCGGCCGACGGCGGACGAATGTAGTTGATGTTCACCTTGTCCGGCTTGAGGTCGTACTTCAAAAAGTCGTACCAATCAAAGATCGTGTCTTCATTCGAATGCATTACGCAGGTGCACGTCTGAATGTCGAGTTGCGGGAACTGCTCACGCTTCATCTGCTGAAGCGTGCGGGCAGTGTGGATCGCCTTGTCCCAGCTTCCCTCTTTGCGGCGGATCTTTTCGTGCGAATCCTTCATGCCGTCGATGCCGAGAGCGACGGTGACATTGAGGTTCGGGCACTCTTCCATTATCCGCGTCACGTCGGGGAAGATCCTCTGATGGATCTGGCCGTTCGACATCAGGTAAACCGAATCGAGCTTGTTATTTTCGTAGAATCCGCGGACGATCTCGGGCAGATCTTTACGCGTGAACGGCTCGCCGCCGGCGAGCACCAGCACGCCGAGGTTGCCGCCGAGCGTCTCTGAGATCTTGTTGATCTCGTCCGCCTTCATCTGCAGCTTTTTGCGCGGGCGGTCGTCGAGCTCCTCTGTAAAAAAGCAGTGCGTACACCGCATGTCGCAGACGCTCGTTACCAAAATGTTCAGAAACACGGGCGAGATCGGACGGCCGATCAAAATACTCGCGTACCGCTTGAAAATCTCTTTTGTAGCAAAATCCATGATGATTCCTTTTGCCGAAAAAACGGCCAAATCGCCGTAAACAGCAATATATAATGTAACTTGCGGTCAATTAATAAGCAAGTTACTCACGTGCCGCGAGCTGCAGCAAAACAGTGCTCGCAACACGGTTTAGATGCACGCGCGAGCGGCTCGTTTTGTATTTGTTATGTAATCGCGATGTGCCTCGACAGCCGCTTTCTGGATTCGAATAGTACGGTTGGTCGCCTGCTAAAACGGACGAGCACAACTCCTTTACGCCAGCAGCGAACTAATGATATTGTTGGACCACTAACTTCCGTTATTCCACATTTCAAATTGCAACCAGGAGAATTCGATGAAGACACTCTTTCGAACGGCTTTGTTCGTTCTTGCACTGAGCACATTTTATTCGGCTGCCGAGGCGGCCACATTTGTCGTAAACACCACAAACGATACGGTTGACGCGACGCCGGGCGACGGAATCTGCGCCGACGCCGTGGCCGCGTGCTCGCTGCGTGCCGCGATCAGCGAGGCGAACGCCTTTGCCGGTGACGATACGATCACCGTTCCGGCCGGCACCTACACTCAAACACTCGTAGCCGCGAACGACGACCTGAACGCCGGCGGCGACTGGGACATTACAAGCAACATCGCGATTGTAGGCGCCGACCAGGCGACCACCTTTTTGCAGGCCGCGGCGACCGCCGGATCAGCTATCGAACGTGTACTCAATGTTCGTTCTGGCACCGCTATAGTTTCGAACGTGACGATACGCAACGGCCGATTCACCGGCACGATGACAGCCGCAACACGCGGCGCCGGTATCGAAAACCTCAGCTCGCTGACGCTGAACAACGTCACCGTTCGCGACAACCAACTCAATTCCACGACCGGCAATCCGATCGGCGCCGGGGTCCATAACGCCGGAACGGCGCTGACGCTCAACAATTCGACGGTCACTGCAAACAGCAACTTACGCGTATCCGGCGGCAGCGCTTTCGGCGGCGGCGTCGACTCGCTCACGGCGGCAACGATCACGATCACGAACAGCAGCATCTCGGGCAACAGCGTGACCACTCAGGCGGGCGGATTCGGATTCGGCGCCGGCATTTACCTCGAAAACGTATTCAACGTCGTCTTGACGAACAGTCATGTCGACAACAACGTCGGCACCGGAACGAGCGGCAGCAACGGCGTCGGCGTCCGTGCTCTCAGTAGTGTTGGAGCGGCATCTTTCAGCGCTACGAACTCGACCTTCAACAATAACGTTGGAACACCCGGCGGTACCTCGCTCAACCAGGGCACGGGAATACAGTTCTTCACGAGCACGGCGGCCGGAACGCTTAACGTTTCTCTTGACGGAGTTTCCGTTAGCGGCAACAGCGGCAACAGCGTCGGTATCGGAATAAACGCCACGGTTATCGGCGGAGCGATGACCTTCAACGCCGTAAACACCACGATCTCGAACAACACCGGCGGAACAAACGGCGGCGGTATGCTGGTCAGCAACTCCGGCGGCCTCGCAAGTTCGACAGGTACCTTCAACTTCACCAACAGCACGATCAGCGGCAACATCGCGTCGGCGAACGGCGGCGGATATGCATTCGAACAACCTGTTGCCGCGGCCGTAATGACGACAAACTTTAACTTCAGCACGATCGCGAACAACCGTGCGAACAACGACAATATGGGAACCGAATCGGGCGGCGGCATCATCCGTGCTTCGGGCACCATCAATCTGAAAAATTCGATCGTCGCCGACAACACCGTTGGGACCGGCGGATCTGGACCGGACCTTTCGGGCACCTTCAATTCACAAGATTACAACCACATTGAGGATGTCACGGGAGCTACGATCACGGGCGTCATCGCGAACAACGTCACCGGCGTCGACCCGCAGCTCGGAGCTTTGGGCAACAACGGCGGCAACACGCCCACGCAGGTTCCAGCGTCCGGCAGCCCCGTCGTGAACACGATCCCGGCGGGAACGAACGATTGCGGAACGCCTGTGAACTCCGACCAACGTGGCGTAACGCGGCCGGCCGGTTCAGGATGTGAAAAAGGCTCTGTCGAACTCGCGGTTGCTCCGTCGTTCGCCGGGCTTTCCGGTCAGATCTTGACTTCGAACGGCGCGGGCATCAAAAACGCGACCGTAACGTTGACCGGCGGCGGCCTCCCGGCTCCGCTTGTCGTCCAAACCGGTTCGTTGGGATACTATTCGTTCTCGAACGTTCCGTCGGGCACGTATACGCTGTCCGTTTCCGCAAAACGGTTCACCTTCGCGGCACCGAGCCGCAGCGTGAACCTCAACACCGATCTCAACAACGAGAACTTCGTTGCGGATCCGGGCCTGGGCCAGATATCCAAATAATTCGAAACATCTGGTTTTTAAGTGAACGAAAAAGGCGGCCTTACCGGGCCGCCTTTTTCGTTCAAAGACCGCGGCGATCCGTCGACCGTTCGACGCCTATTTAAAAAGTATTGCCTTAATTTAGCGATGAGAGTAGTATTCGGGTCTATTCAAATATTCACGAGCGCCTCTCCCACACGGCTGAGAGCTCAACCGGCATCAAAAACTTTCGGATTGCGGAGGAAAAGTAATGAATCGAAAATCACTTTTGGCTATCGCGCTGCTGGTGAGCGCGTGCATCATCGGATTTAAGAGCGATGCTCAAATGCTGTCGTCGAGGGACGATAAAAAAGGCGTTAAAGAAGAAAAGATCGAGCGTTTTTGCCCGGTCCAGCCGACCGACGAGGAGAAGGCGGCAATGGAAGAGGACCTCGCCGCACGTCTGGCCGAGCTGCGGGCGTTTGGCGAAGCGAATGTAACCGGTGCGGCGATCCCGGTGTATGTTCATATAGTGAGGGATGACTCGGGCAACGGCGATGTCTCCAATAATGACATCAACCGGCAGATCGATGTGCTGACCAAGGCGTACAGCAGTTGGGGCTACACTTTCAGCGTGGCATCGATCGACCGTACCAACAACAGTGGCTGGTACACGAACTGTTACGGTTCGGCAGAATCCGCGATGAAAAACGCGCTGCACCAAGGCACCGCAAAGGATCTCAACCTGTACACTTGCAGCCCGGGCGGCGGAATCCTCGGTTACGCGACGTTCCCGTCGAGCTACAACTCGCGTCCGGCTCTTGACGGCGTTGTGGTCCTGAACGAGAGCCTGCCCGGCGGATCGGCATCGCCTTATAATCTTGGCGACACGGCGACGCACGAGGTCGGTCACTGGCTCGGCCTTTATCACACGTTCCAGGGCGGATGTGCCAGGAGCTCGACGACTGGCGGCGACTCGGTTTCCGACACGCCTGCTGAAAAATCGGCGGCGTTCGGCTGCCCGGCGGGCCGCGACAGCTGCACCGGCCCGAAGTTTCCCGGCCTCGATCCGATCAAGAACTTCATGGACTACACCGACGATTCGTGCATGAACGCGTTCTCGGCCGGCCAGGACATGCGCATGGACCAGCAGTACACGGCCTATCGTTATAACAATTAGGCGATCTTGTTTCGAATAACGATAAAAGGCGGGAGTCATCGATTCCCGCCTTTTTCAGCTCCCGCGTGCGATTGAAGTAGAATATTGAATATGTTCCGGCGAATCTATCTTGACAACAGCGCGACCACGCCCGTTGACCCCGAAGTCCTCGAGGCGATGCTGCCGTACCTGAGCGGCCAGTTCGGCAATGCTTCGAGCATTCATTTTTTCGGGCAGGAGGCGCGGGCGGCGATCGACAAAGCACGGCATCAGGTTGCCGGGCTTCTAAACGCGCGGCCGAATGAGATAGTGTTTACGTCCGGCGGGACCGAGGCGAACAACCTCGCGATCCGCGGCCTGCTCGAGGGCCGAAAAGATGCCGCCGGCGGGCACATCATCACTTCGGCGATCGAACATTCGGCGGTAAAGAACGTCTGCCAGGACCTGGAAAAGCTGGGTTACTCGGTAACGTACCTTCCGGTTTACGAGGACGGTGTCGTACGGATAGAAGATGTCAGCGACGCGATCCGGGAAGATACTGTGCTGATCTCGATAATGGTCGCCAATAACGAGATCGGAACGATACAGCCGATTGACGATATAGGAAAGCTCCTACGGTCGCTGCGGGCCGACGGCCGGAAGATTTATTTCCACACCGACGCCGTGCAGGCCGCCGGGAAGATCGCTGTCGATGTCGAAGAAATAAACTGCGATCTGCTCACTATCTCGGCCCACAAAATCTATGCACCGAAAGGCGCCGGAGCCCTCTACGTTCGCCGCGGCGTCCGGCTTCATCCGCAGAATATCGGCGGCCATCAGGAGCGAGAGCGTCGCGGCGGGACCGAGCCGGTAGCGAATTTGGTGGCGTTCGGGAAGGCTTCGGAACTCGCCGCGGAAGACCTCGCTGGAACTTCGCTGCGGATTCGGGAAATGCGTGACAGGTTCGAGACGGCCGTCGCGGAATCTATTCCGGATGTCGTGTTCAACGGGCGGAAAGACGGCCGGATCCCGACGATCGCCAACATTTCATTTCGCTCGATCGAAGGCGAAGGACTTCTCATCAACCTCGATATGCAGGGCGTCGCCGTCTCGACAGGTTCGGCCTGCTCGTCCGGCTCGCTCGAACCGTCGCCCGTAATTCGCGCACTAGGCCGCGACGACGAACTCGCCCGCGGAGCGATCCGTTTCAGTTTTGGAAAGGACAATACGGCCGCCGATCTAGATCGCGTACTCGAAGTGCTCCCCGCCGCAGTCGAAAACCTCAGACGCCTGTCGCCCCGTGCCGCGTCGACACAACGATAAAACAAAAAAAGCCCGGCATCGCTGCCGGGCTCGATGGGAGATTCCCAAAGGCTTGTGTTTATTCGCGGGTGTTTAGCCGGCGACAATGATTCCGCAAACTTCCGGTCCGTCATCCGTTGCACCCGCGACGATGATGCCGGTGAACCCGGCGACGATGATGCCCGTGAATCCGGCGACAATGATGCCGGTGTTGGCTGCCTTATCCGTGCAGGGGTCGCCGTCGGCCAATCCCGCGACGATAATGCCTGCGTTTGCGAACGTGGTGCCGAATGCCATTACTGCGATCATTACAAGTGCTGCAAGTGTGTTTCTCATTTTCTCTGTTCTCCTGTCTCTTTGGGATCTCGAAAGCCTTTCGCTTCCTTGTGCTTCCCTTATTACAATCGCCGTGCCATCGCGTTTTGAGCTTCAGCCATTACGACTAAACCATTGATTCCATAACGTTTACAGGCACAGTTGGGTCGTTAGCAGGCAGAATGAGAATTAATTTATTTGTGTATACCTAGTGCACAGCAGCGCGACTTGGACACGATAACTCTCATCATTGCATCAATTACAAATGTGGGTACAAGCTATACACATTGAAAGTGATTAGTGAGTATACATACGGCCGAAAGTAGCGAACTTTTTGCTGGATTTAACTTTGTTTAAGTGTTATTGTTCTTACCGGTATCCCACCTGCCGCCCGCTTTCTTCTGTTCTCACTGGCCTCAATGAGCACCTCTATAAATCAGCGTTTCCCCGCAATGAGCCGAGACCGACTGTCGACGCTTTTAAAGATGGCAGCCATAACACTCGGCGCTGTCTGTTTTGGCGTTGCGATCGTGATGATGCCGGTGACGGTACTTAATTACAAGTACTTGTTCGTGCTCGCGTTCGGCGTTGCTGTCGCTCCGCGCATGACGCTCACCCTGCCGCGCTCGAACTTTGCGATCAGCTTTTCCGACGCACTGACGCTTCTGACCTTTCTGCTTTTCGGCGGGCCGGCCGCGATCGTCGTGGCGGTGGCCGAGACGCTTGCTAATTGTCTTTACCTTCGCGCCAAAGATTTTCCGTTCGGGCGGCTGATGATACCGACCAACGTCTCGATCACGGCGATCTCGACAACTGCGACCTACGTAGTCTGGCTTTTGATCCGCGATGCGGCACCGGTCGCTCTGGACACGGGCAAGACCCAGCACTTAATAACCGTTCTCGGCGGCCTGGCGTTGACGCAGTTTTTCGTTTCGTCGGTGGCGGCTGCCTTGTTCCAATCGATCAAAGACGGGACAAGCGTGTGGAACACATGGAAGCGCGACTGTTTTTCCAGCTCGATGACTCAGATCGTCGGTGCCGGCCTGGCCGGCCTGGTATTCAAGCTCATCAACTACGGAGACCTGATGACGACGGCGATCGCAGGTGTCGGGCTGCTGGTCGCGTACCTGAGTTACAGGCAGTCGATAGGTGAGGTTAACGACGCGATCGGGCAGGTCGAGGAAGCCGAACAGTTGAAGGCCGAAGCCGAACGTGAGCGCCGAATGGAGGCCGAACGTCACGCGGCGATGCTGGGTTTCTCGCTTGAAAAAGAGGAACTTGCGAACGAAGCTCTGAGAAAGAGCGAAAAGGATTTTCAGCACGCGGCACTGCACGATTCCCTGACCGGCCTTGCGAACCGAAAACACCTCGGCGACATACTTCGTACGCTGATCGAAAATTACAAGGAGGACCCGACCGCAAACTTTCAGGTGTTGTTTCTCGACATCCGCAGCTTTAAGAATATAAACGACAGCCTCGGACACTCGATCGGCGACAAGGTCCTGGCGATCGCCGCAAAGCGTTTTGTGCGTGTCGTGAACGATACCGATACCGTCGCCCGCATCGGCGGCGATGAGTTCGCCATAATTCTTCGCGGCATCGACTCCGCCGGAAAGGCACAGCGTGTCGCCCGCAAGATCTACCAGAACATCACGCAGCCGTTCTCACTTAGCGGAAACAGTATTTCGATCGACGTCAATATCGGAATAGCTCCGTGCGACACGGAGTACGACACACCGGAAGAGATCCTTCGCGATGCCGACATCGCAATGCACTACGCGAAGGAGACCAAGAACGGCCTCGCGGTCTTCACCAAAGAGCTTCGTTCACGGTTCCTCGAGCGCGTCAGATTCGAGATGGACCTGCGCCACGCGGTCGACCGGAACGAAATGTCCATCCATTACCAGCCGATAATTTCCCTGACAGACGGGCGCCTTATCGGCTTCGAGGCTCTGCTGCGCTGGCATCATTCGGAGTTCGGCCTGATCCCGCCAAATCGTTTTATTCCGATCGCGGAAGAAGCCGGGCTTATACAGGCACTCACAGTTTGGATACTCAACGAGACCGGCCGGCAAATGTGCACCTGGCAGCGGATATCGCCGGAATACGGCGACCTTATGGTGAGCGTCAATATTTCGGGTAAGCACCTTTCCAACAACGACCTTATCGATGACGTCCTGAACACGATCGCAAATACCGGCATCTCTCCGCGTACGCTCAAGCTCGAGATAACCGAGAGTACGGCGATGGAAAATGCCGAGCACACGATCAACGTGCTCAACAAGCTGAAGAGCATCGGCGTTATGCTGAGCATCGATGATTTTGGTACGGGTTATTCGTCGCTCAGCTACCTGCATCGCCTGCCGTTCGATACGCTGAAGATCGACCGCTCATTTGTGTATAACGTAGGCGAAAAAGGTGAGAATTCCGAGATCCTGCAGACGATCATCTCGCTTGCTAAAAACCTCAAAATGCGCGTGATAGCGGAAGGCATCGAGACGGAAAGCCAGCTCGCGGTGCTGCAGAATTTGGGATGTGATTTCGGCCAGGGATTTCTACTAGCGAAACCGAAGTCGAAAGCGGAAACCGAAGAACTGCTGTATCAAAGCCCGAACTGGCTGCCGTTCGGCCAGCGGGACGATTACGAGTCGCAGCAGCCGAACCGACGCGACGAGAACCTGCCGGTTTTCTAAAACAACACGCGAATATAACGAATAATAAGCCGCCGCGGACCGGGCGGCTTTTTCGTTTGCCGCGTTGGGCGGGATACCGATGGTTCATCGTCGGTTTCGCTGATTTTGAATATACCGGGCGGCAAACTATAATCGTTGAAAATCCAACCTCGAGGTTACCCAAACGATGCTCATCAAGTTCGCATTAGCTATTATGATTTGTTGTGTCTCAGCGTCTTTATCTGCCGCCCAAAGCGGTTTTGACTATCCGAAACCGCGCAAGGCCGATCAGACGGACGATTACCACGGAACGAAAGTGGCCGACCCGTACCGCTGGATGGAAGACACCGACTCCGCGGAGACGAAATCCTGGATCGAGGCCGAAAATAAGCTGACCGGTTCGTACCTCGCGACCATTCCGGAACGCGAAAAGATCAAGGCTCGCCTGACACAGCTCTGGAACTACGAGCGTTATTCATCGCCGTCGAAGGTCGGAAATTACTATATCTATTCGAAAAATGACGGTCTGCAAAACCAAAGCGTTCTCTACAAAGCGACGTCGATAAATGACCCGGGCGAGGTTTTCTTTGACCCCAACAAATTATCGGCCGACGGGACTGCGGCTCTCGGCGGCTCGTCCTTTACCGACGACGGGAAATTGTGGGCGTACGGCGTCGCGACGGCAGGTTCGGACCGAACGGAATGGAAAGTGATGGACGTCGCGACCGGCAAGCTATTATCCGACACGCTTTCGCCGAATCGCCAGGGTGGCATCGCGTGGCTCAAAGACAACTCGGGCTTTTTTTACAGCAGCTACCCGGAAGTCGAAAAAGGCAGCGAACTGAAGAACAACACGTTCTTTCAGAAATTTTACTTCCACAAACTCGGCACGCCGCAGTCACAGGACAAAGTCGTCTATGAACGTCCGGACGACAAGGAATACTTCATCGGCGGACAGGTCACCGAAGACGGAAAATGGCTCGTCATCAGCGTCGGCAAAGGCACCTCGCCGAAGAACATGGTCTATTTCAAAGACCTAAGCAAAGCTGATTCGCCCATCGAACCAATCATTGACACCCTAAAGGCGAACTACTCCTTTATCGGAAATGACGGAGCTCTTTTTTATTTCCAGACCGATGATAAAGCCGCTCGATCCCAAGTTGTCGCTGTAAACGTGCTCGCCCGGCAATTTGATTGGAATAATTGGAAGGTCATTGTGCCTGAGTCTGCCGAAACGCTCGGCGGAGTCGATTTTATCAACGACCAGTTCGTGTTGAACTATTTGAAGGACGCGTACACAAAGATCAAGATCGTCGATCGCAACGGTAAATTCGTGCGAAGCGTCGATCTGCCTGGTATCGGATCTGCAGGCGGTTTCAACGGCAAGCGCTTCGACACTGAGACGTTTTACTCGTATTCGAGCTACAACGCTCGGCCGACGATCTATCGTTACGACATGAAGACCGGCAAAAGCACGCTTTTCCGGCAGGCGAAGGTGGGTTTTGACACGTCGGCGTTCGAGGTCAAGCAGGTCTTTTATCCGAGCAAGGACGGCACGAAAATTCCGATGTTCCTGGTCTATAAAAAAGGCATAAAACTCGACGGCAATAATCCGACGCTCCTTTACGGTTACGGCGGATTTAACATTTCTTTGACACCCGGCTTTTCGGTGTCGCGGCTCGTCTGGGCCGAGATGGGCGGCGTTTTCGCGGTGGCGAACCTGCGCGGCGGCGGCGAGTATGGCGAGGCATGGCACGAAGCAGGCACGAAATTAAAAAAACAAAACGTTTTTGATGATTTTATTGCGGCGGGCGAATGGCTGATCGCGAATAAATATACGTCGAATAAAAAGCTCGCCATCGAAGGCGGATCGAACGGCGGCCTGCTTGTTGGTGCGGTTCTCAATCAGCGGCCCGATCTTTTCGCGGCCGCACTGCCCGCAGTCGGCGTGATGGATATGATTCGTTTTCCGAAATTCACCATCGGTTGGGCGTGGACCTCCGATTATGGCTCGCCGGACAACGCGGACGAGTTTGGCGCGATTTATAAATACTCGCCGTACCACAATGTAAAACCGGGCACGAAATTTCCGGCCGTGATGGTCACGACCGCCGATCACGACGACCGTGTCTTCCCTGCGCACAGCTTTAAATACGCTGCCGCGATGCAGGCGGCGCAGGCGGGCGACGCACCGGTCCTGATCCGCATCGAGACGAAAGCGGGACACGGTGCCGGCAAACCTACCGCGAAAGTGATCGAGGAGCAGGCTGATATCTACGGATTTCTGGTGAGAAATCTCGACATGAAGTAGTTCTTCTTCGAACGATCACTAAACAAAAAGAAGAGGCGTTAAACGCCTCTTCTTTTTGTTTACTCGTTGTGCCTGAACTTACACAGGTGCCGACAAAGTGAATGTATGCTGAACACCCGATTGCCACAGTGCCGCCTCGTACGAAACATTAAAGTAATCGTGCGAGAGTCCGCCGTAGAGCAAATTTTCACCGTTCCAGAGTGTGAAGTGCCCGGTAGCACTGCCGCCCTGAAAATGGACGCGAAATCCGATCACACCCGTCTTACCTTCAAACAATTCGCGTTTGATATCCGCGCCTGCCGCGAACACCTGCGGCTTGCCGTATTTCGCCTCCATATACGGCCAAAATTCCTTAACTCGAAGTCCGTACCACCGTTTGTCTTTTCCCCGTCGCGTTCGGAACGGTTCGGTTCGGGGCGGGATCAGATGAATCCCGCCCGCCGAATTTAACGGTTCGCTTATTCGAACGATGCACGTGTCGTCGATGTCCGGAGCGTTGACGTCGCCGCCGATCGCCGCCTTCACTTTGTCTGCGGTCCACCCATCGCCTTTATAAACGACCTTCATAAAGTCGAAATTCGGCAGATTGTTAGCCACACCTCATCCTCCCCATTTCAACTGCGATCGGTCGATACCGTGGCCGTGCTACATCCCTGCTGGGCAAGGCATATACGATTTACCGACGAAACGCGTCCCGCTTGCACCGTATGTGCCGCCGCCGGAGTAGTCCTGGACTATGTTGATATACCAAACGCGGCAAAGTTTGTCCTCCGAGCTCGGATTGCGGCCGTAGAGGGCTCCGTGCTTATAACGTGCGGTCGGCAGTCCGTAATCGTTCTTTTCGATCAACCAGCCTCCTTCGGACAAACCGGTTTTGAAAACCTTTATGCCCGGAACGTCCCGCATCTCGGCTATCAGCATTTTTTCTTCCGCAACGTTGTGGAACGCAAAGGATTTTGGCTCGAGCTTATGTTCAGGCATACGCTTTAGTATCGAGGTCCTGAGGCCGTCAAACGCGGCTTCGAGCCGCGCGTTGGCAGGCTGTTTGTGGTCCTTCAGCCACTTTGCACGTTCCGTCGTGGACAACGCGAGGCCCGTGTAGTCGTCATTCGTTATCGACGATGGGAAATACTGGTTCTCCGGGTCCCACTCATCGAACTGCTTCTTTAGCTTGGCGATCTCATCGATCTGGTACTTATACCACCAGGCCGCACCGCCGCCCTCGTCATTGCCGGAGGCCGTTTCGGTGGTCGTGGCCGGCTTAGAATCATCATTGGACGACGTAGTCGTAGTCGTTGTCGTCGATGTCTCGGTCGTGACGGTTGCCGGTTTTTCCCTTTTGATCTTGGGTATCTTGGGAATGGTGATCGTAAACTGGGCCTGCACCGGTGAAACGCTAAATAGGAGTGCAGCTCCGAGTGTCAATAAAAAGAATGAATTTCGTTTCATGGTTTATCCTCCGAGGTCTTTTGATGACGGGCCGGAACGACTTAGCCGTTCCAGTCAGGAAAGGTGCGTTCGAATCAGGATTCGTGAGAATTAGAGTTGCCCGAAACTCAAACAGCAAGTTCCGCCGGGCATAATAAAAACGCCCAATGATAACACCAATGGACGAACCTCGGGACAATTTTTTGCACTCGCTGTCTCGGGTATAAAGGAATTCAGGACGGGCCGATCATTTAGGCGGATTGACGTGGAACGTGCAGAACTCCTGCGGCTCGCTTCCCGCGCGGTATGTACGCAGCTCGCGTACCGGGCAGTTGGATGTTGCTCTCATTCCGGTAAGCGGGCAAATCGCCACCGATACGTCGCGTGAACGTGCGTCGCGGTGGTTTTGGCGGTTGTTCGAGTTTGAGTTACCTTCGGCTCCCTGCTGCCACGTGCCGCTCATTGGCGACGGAGTAGGCTCGCCCGTCTCGGGCTGCTCACGTGCGGGAATTTCCGTTTCGGTGTAACCGTCGGGCGGTACTTCGGCCGACGACATTACGCGATTCGGTACTGTGCCGCCGACGAATAATTCGATACGCCGGAATTCCGGCGGGACGTTTGAGGTGACAACCTCTGTCGGAACGCTAGGCGCTTCGGTCTGCCATGCCGGATCTTCCGGGACCTCCGGTGTAACCTTCGGAGTCGCGGCAGGTTTCGGAGTTTCGGATCCGACGGCGGCTTCGGTTCCGTCGAGTTCGCGGATGAGCGAGCCGTCCCTGATGTCGATCTCGGCTTTACGAACGCCGGCCGGCATTGCCCAATCACCGTTCCATTCGGGGTGTTCCCGCAAAGATTCCTGCATAAAGTCGGCCCAGATCGGCATTGCCGAATCGGAGCCTTTCATTCCCAGGTCGTCACCGTCGTCGAAACCGACGTACACGACGCAGACGAGCTCCGGCGTAAATCCGGCGAACCAGCCGTCGCGCGACGTTCCTGTCTTTCCGGCGAACGCGGTCTTGCCGTCGACGTTTCTAAAACCCCACGCTTGGGCCGAAGCCGCGGTGCCGCGGTTGATAACATCCTTCATGATGTCGTCCATGATGTACGCAACGTCCGCACGCACGACAGGCTTGCGATCGACTGCGGGCGTCGCCACGATGCGGCCATCGCCGCCGGTGATCTGCGTGATCGGCGTCGGCAGTACGCGGTCCCCGAGATTTGCAAACATTGTGTAAGCCGTCGCGACCTCGAGCGGCGACGCCTCGGCCGTACCGAGTGCCATCGAGGGATAAGCCTTTTCGACCTTGGGCATTCCGGCTTTGGCGGCGAGGTTCATCACCTTCCCGATGTTCACCTGCATGCCGAGATCGACGGTGATCGTATTCTTGCTTTTTACCAACGCGTCACGGAGCGTAACTTCGTGGTTGGAAAATGAGTCGCCGTAGTTGTTCGGCGCGTAACTGTCATTGCCGAATGTGAATACCTTCTTCTCGTCCTTAAAGATCGTCGCCGGCGTGAAAACGCGCGACGTTCCATCGTAGGGCGAGTTCATCGCGGTCGCGTAGACGAACGGCTTGAAAACGGAGCCGGGCTGGCGTTTGGCGTCGGTCGCGCGGTTGAACTGGTTTTCTAGATAATCGCGTCCGCCGACCATCGCTACGATCTCGCCGGTTTTCGGACGGATGGCAACGAGCGCGGCGTTCAGATTTCCCTTGGCCTTTTTCGGAAAGTACTTATCGAGCTTTTCGAGACGTTTGTTGACGGTCTCGTAAGCGATCCGCTGCAGATCGGGATCGATCGAAGTGTAAACTCGCAGATGCTGGAGAGCTTCCGGGTCGCTGACGATCTTGGGCAATTCCTCGATCGCGTATTGCGAAAAGTACGGCATTCCCTGCAGATCTTTTTTGCTCGAAATCTGTTTGAGTTCAAGCTTCGCCGCGTGGCCGTCGGCAGATTGCTGAGGCGATATCTCGCCGGCTTCGACCATCGAATCGAGAACCTGATTTCGTCGCTCGGAAACTTTTTCCAGATTTTTGAACGGGTTGTAACGGTTGGGGCTGCGGATAATTCCGGCGATGAACGCGGCTTCAGGCAAGGTCAACTGCGACACGTCTTTTCCGAAATAGACGTTCGACGCCTCGCCGACACCGTATATCGAAACGCCCGACTGCTGCCCGAGATAGATCTGATTCGCGTAAAGCGTAAAGATCTCCTGCTTGGTCAGCCGCGTTTCGAGGATCATCGACATGTAGGCTTCGGTGATCTTTCGCTGGAGCGTCTGTTCGTTATTGAGAAGAAGATTCTTGACGAGCTGCTGCGTGATCGATGATCCGCCCTGATTGGAGAGCGGAGTGTTTTCCTCGCTTTCGTATCGACGCCAGAGCGCGCGTGCGATGCCGCGGAAGTTGACGCCGTAGTGTTCGAAAAACGCCCTGTCCTCGGTGACGGTTATCGCTTTTATCAACTGCGGCGGCAGGTCGTCGAATGTCACCGTCCTGCGGCGGCCGTCGCCTTCGGCAGCGACGGTGCTCAGCATTTTGGGTTCTAACCTCACTTTCGGCTGTTCGGAACCGCCGTCGGTATCGACGATCGTATCGACTTCCTTGCCGTCATTGCTGAATTTGACGGCGAGATCGGGAAACATTTTTTTGCCGTCGATGATGGCAGTAAAGCCCGGCTCGATCATCAATTTCCCGGTCGCCACCGAGTAGCGGCTGCGTGTCGCGTCGGCGCGGGCGTTTTTTTCGATATATCCGGCCGATTTCAGATAATCGATCAGCTCGGTCATCGACGTCTTCTCGCCGGCACGCAGGATCTTCGGAGCCGAATAGATGCCGGCCGCCGGCGTGTAGACCTCGCCGGTCAGCAGTTTGCGGTCGATCCTGTCCGAGAACTCGAACCAGTAATATGTCAGCGTCAAAAAGGCGGCGAGAAGCACGACGAGAGCGAGCGACAGCGTCCAGAGATTGAACACGCGGTGGACGAATCGCCTCAACCGCGAAGGCGGCGGCGCCTGATATGCAGCCACGCGCCGCGGACTGCGCCAGTTTTTCGGCGCAAGCTTCGAACGCGTACCTCTTTTTGCATTGTACTCAGGCATTTATTCCCGCGGATTGCAGATAATTAGACAGGATAGAAGCAGATGCAGTTGCCCACATCGAATTCTATAGGCAAGGGCTGTCGATGTCCAGAAAATTGAACTTGCGCGAACCAGCTACCGGCGAGCGTCCGGGGTCCGAGTTCCCTTCGGCGCCGACGCAATTTTGCGGTTGTCCAAGAAACTTGGGCTGCGTTCTTCTCTCGGATGCGTCTTCAAATATTCGATCTGTGCGGCCCGGAGACGCAATTCTTCTTCCTTTTGACGCCGCCTTTCCTCGCCGCGGACAGGCGGACCGCCGCGTTCGCCCCAGTAATATTTTACGGTAATGAAAAGCAGCGTGAGACTGCCAAGCAGCGTCAACGAAAGAACCAGTATGATCAGCCAAGCTGTGTTGGACATAAGCAATATCATACTCTCCGCCCTCGCAAAGCGCCATCGGTATTCAGTTTCGCGTTCGAGTGGTCCTGCGTTCCGTTGCGGAACGCGTTACAAACCGGGCCATGACTTTGCACTAACACGGCGCTCGGCCTTATCCTTTGAATGAAATGAAGATATTGGTAACCGGCGGAAGTGGCTATCTGGGCACGCATGTGCGTGCGTTTTTCGGCGCGGACGATCTCTCGCGGCGGTCCGGGCTGGACGTTTTGAATTCGGCCGACACGGTAATCGCTTCGGATTACGACGTCGTCATTCATCTCGCCGCGCACCTTGATAAGTCGCCCGAAGCGGCGGAAGAGGTTTTCCTGACGAACGTCGACGGCACGATAAACCTGCTCCGCAACATGCGGCCGGATTCGGTGTTTATCTTCGCCTCGACGCGGGACGTTTACGGCAGGTTCGCGGACAACTTCGCCGAGGTTCCCGAGACGTGTCCGACCTTGTACGCGGGCCAGTCGGCGCTCGAATGGTCAAAGCTCGTCGCCGAGCGGTACGTCGAATACTACGCTCATCAGGGGAAGTTTCGCGCTTGTATATTCCGTCTCTCAACCGTTTACGCTCCGCCGAGCGAGGGCAATGCACCGAGTTTTGTCGGCAGCTACGCCGAAGCGATCGATAAGGGCGAACGGCTCGTCTTGCCGGGCCGCGGAGCTCCGCGCCGCGATCTGCTTCACGTCGACGACCTGTCGCGAGCTTGCAGCTCCTTTATTGATTCGGTAATTCGGCACGGACTTTATAATCTGGGCGGCGGCCGGGCCAACTCGGGAACGCTTCGTGACATTCTCGCGACGCTCGAGCGAGTTTCGCAGCTCCAGGCGGTGATCGATGAAACACAAGTACTGCCGAATCCGATTCCGCTCAACTATGTTACCGATCTCAGTCTCGTCAAGCGCGAGCTCGATTGGAAACCCCAACTCACTTTAGAAGAAGGCCTGAAAAGCCTTTTCCGGCCGGCGTTCGCCTAGTGAAAATACTTGTACGCGGCACAAATTGGATCGGAGACGCGGTGATGTCAGTGCCGGCACTTCGCCGGCTGCGGACATCGTTCCCCGAAGCCGAAATTACGCTGCTAACCCGCACGTGGGCCGAAGGCATCTTCCGCGACGCCGATTTTCTCGACGGCATCATCACGATAGATGCGGACAAGTCCCGAGTGGCGTCGGTTCTCGAACAGGCGTCCGCCGCACGAAAGCAGAATTTCGATATCGCCGTCCTGCTGCCGAATTCGTTTGAATCGGCGCTCGCGGCGAGACTTGCGGGAGCAGGACGCGTTTTCGGTTACGCAACCGACGGACGCGGAATATTGCTGACTGATAAGATCGGTGTTCCTGAATGGAAGAACAGCAGGCACGAGGTATTTTATTACCTGAACCTCGTCGAAGCCGTCGAACACGCGTTCGGGCGTTTGCCGGCGGGTCGAATTGGGGACGCCGGCCCGATACTGCCGGTTTCGGATGAACGGAAGGCCGCGGCACGCACGAACATGGCGAACTGCGGCGTCGACATATCGCGGCCGACGGTCGCGATCGCGGCCGGGTCAAAGAATTCGCGTGCCAAGCGCTGGGGCGTTTCCAAATTCGGCGAGTTAGCCGATATGCTCGTCCGCCGATCGAACGTCAATGTGATCTTGGTCGGGGCATCGGAAGAGGCGGTGATATCAGCCGAGGTCCAAGTCGCCGCTAACGAGCGCCTGATCGACATAACCGGCAAGACAAATCTCGCTGACGCGGCGGCGATACTCGCGGTTTCGGACTTGCTGATCTCGAACGACATGGGCCTCGCACATCTTGCACCGGCGGGCGGGACGCCGGCGATCGTGATCTTCGGCCCGACGAACGCGGTCACGACCGCGCCGTTTGACGACAGGTCCGCCGTGATTCGAGTTGATGTAGAATGTTCGCCATGCCTGCTTCGAGATTGCCCGATCGATCACCGGTGCATGACACGAATCAGCGTCGGATCTGTTTATGAAAAGGCGGCCGAATATCTGTTGGAAACGTAGATCGAGATGAACGATAGCAGAACCTCAAAACCCGCAATATTCGTCGACCGCGACGGGACTTTGATCGAAGAGGTCAACTTTCTCTCACGTGTCGAAGATTTGAAGCTGTTTCCGTTCACCGCGGAAGCGGTCGGGCGGATCAAGGGCAGCGGATATCTGCTGATCGTCGTTACAAATCAGTCCGGAATCGCTCGCGGGATCTACAGCGAAGCCGACATGCACGCGATTCACGACGCGATACAGGAATCGCTCGGCGGGGCGATCGACGGGTTCTATTTCTGCCCGCATATGCCCGACGCCGGCTGCGAATGCCGCAAGCCGGGACTCGGGATGCTGCACAAGGCCTGTACGGATTTCAATATCGATCTGGGGAATTCCTGGATGGTCGGCGACAAAGCTCTTGACGTTAAAACGGGCGTAAATGCCGGGATCGGAGCGGCGATGGTAATGACCGGTTATGGGCGCGGCCACGTGGCAGAGATCGAGACGAGCTCAGCTCTGGTCGGAGAGGATCTGCTCGACATCGTCGCGCAGATCATCAGCTTGCGGCCATCCAGCCCGATTCTTTTAACGGAAGACGCACTATAAACTCCGACCCGCGATTTTCGCCTTCGCTTGTTACACCTACAGTTCCGCGATGCATCTCCACGAGATTTCTGACGATCGCGAGGCCCAGCCCGAGACCGCCGCTGCCGGCCGCTGTTGACGCATCCTGACTGAACCGCTCGAACATCACCGGAAGGAAATCGGGCTTGATCCCCACGCCCTGATCGATCACGCTCACTTCTACTTCGCTATTCTCGACTCTTTCCCGAACGGTTATTACGCTTTCTTTTGGGCTGAATTTTATTGCGTTCGTTAGCAGGTTGAGCATGACCTGCTCGAGGCGGTTTTTGTCGCCGTTGATCAAGACAGAATCTTCAGGATGTTCGAAAATGATCGTGATACGTTTCGCACCTGCCGCGGGCTGCATCGTGTTGATCGATCCCTCGACCATCTCGATGATATCGAAATCAATTCGGTCCAGATCGAGTTTGCCTGACACTACACGCGCCACGTCGAGCAGGTCTTCGATCAAACGGTTTTGGATCTCCGCACTATTGATGATCGTCTCGACCGCTTTTTCTTCTTGATCGGGAGCGAGCTTGCCGATGCGCATCAGGCGGGCCCAGCCGAGTATCGAGTTCAAAGGCGTCCGCAGTTCATGCGAGACCGTCGCCATGAACTCGTCGCGAAGGCGGTTCGCGATCTCGGCCTCACGCCTCGCCTTTTGTTCCTTTATCAGAAGGTCGCTGCGTTCCTCGCCGGCTTTCTGCAGTTCTGCGGTGCGTTCGTCGATGCGCTCCTCAAGGCCGCGATTTACTTCGATCAATTCAGCCTCGGCTCTAGAACGCTTTGCCGTTTCCCGAAACACGACAAAATTGGCGAAGCCGAGCGAACCGATCCCGGCGACGCAGCTCAAAATGAGTAAGGTTATTGTGTTTGAACGCGAGGCCTCGAGCTGCTGCAGCTTTGCCTGAAGCTGTGCCGACTCAGCCGTCTTTGCACGCTCTATCGACGCCCGGATGTTGAGAAGAAGAGTTCTGTCTTCGGCCTTCGGCAGTTCCGAAACGGCAGTCTGAAAGTCGGCACTCTTTCGCAAAGCTACCTTGTAAGCGAGGCGATCGAACGTCGCCTTTTCGAACGCCTCGAGTCGATCCAGTTCGGCTTTCGTCGTATCAGTCGAATTTTCCGCCGACCGCAGGCTGGCGATATCACGCTCGATCTTCTGTTTTGCTTTGTCATAAGTTGCGAGGTAGCTGTCGTTTCCGGTAATAATGAACGAATCGACGCTGGAATTGGCATCAAGCGATACTGTTGAAATATCGTCGAGCGTTGTCAGCATGTCCCGCGTACGATTTTGCCAGACTATGGCCTGTTTGCTCGAGACAGTGCTTTGGTAAAACGCGATCCCGATGGTCGTCAATATCAGAAATACGAACAACAGGATAAGTGTGAATTTTCGCTCGAACTGTAGAGTCATCGCAGATCGGAGTCGAAGAGATATGTTTGCGGTAAAAACTTAGCTGACGTTATAGCCTTCCGAAATCGTCTTCTAGACGTTCGATGTCGTCTTCGCCGAAATAGTCGCCCGTCTGCACCTCGATGAATATCAGCGTTTCGAAGCCGGACGGGTTCTCCACACGGTGAGCGTCGCCGACGGCGATATCGATAGCCGAACCCGCGTTCACTAGAATTTCGCGGTCATTTAGTGTTACTTTAGCTGTGCCCTGGATAACGAACCAGTGTTCGGCACGTCGCTTGTGCCGCTGGTAGCTGAGTCGCTTTCCGGGTAACACCTCTATACGCTTTACTTTACAATTTTCGCGGTCGTCCAGCACGGTGTAGCTGCCCCAGGGCCGGCTATCATACTCGACGGTTAAATGCTTTTCTTCTTGGCGGCTCATTCATCAATAGGAAGACAGTGAATAGTTTAGACGAAAACGCGGCTTCAGCCAACGTAACGCAACTGCAGCGTGTTCAGACGCTCGTTATCGGGCGGCTGATCGTCATATTTTTGCTGCTTGTGACGAGCTGGACGTCATATGCCGGGACCGCGGAGTTTTCGCTGCAGAACTTCCCGACCGGTACCCTGCTTGTATGCATTGTCGCGATCGGGCTAACGGCGATCTATTTTCTTTTATCGAGGATCAGCAAGTCATACAGATGGCAGCTTTTGACGCAGTTTGCCATCGATGCCCTGCTGATAACGTGGCTCGTCTGGCGAACGGGCGACCTGACCTCGCCGTATATTACGCTCTATCTGGTTTTGATCGCGACGACGAGTCTTTATTTAAAGCCGCGGTCGACGCTGTTGATGTCGATCTACAGCGCCGTGCTGTTCACGATGCTTGCCGGGTTGACCGGTTTTTCGATAATCGAGCGGACCGGCGCGGCCCAGACGCCCGCAAGAGTAATTCAGATCGTCAGCTTTCACGTCGTCGCTTTTGTCGTCGTCGGATTGCTGGCGGCGCGCCTCGCCGAACGATATTCGTCGTGGGACGAACTGAAGGAAGCAACAAAATCGCTCGCCAACCTGCGCGCACTTCATGAGCGGATCATCGAATCGATCCGCTCCGGGCTGATCACCACCGACCTCGAAGGCACGATATTTACGTTCAACGCCGCCGCGACCGAGATAACCGGTTACCGCGCCGACGAGATGCGGGGTAAGTCGATCTACGAATTTATTAACGATTTTGCCGTCGCGATCGATCTGTCACTTGCGACACCTGGCGAGCAGCTTCCGCGTTTTGAGGCGGACCTCGAAACCCCCGACGGATTCGCCGTCCGCATCGGCTACAGCGTTTCGCATTTATTTTCGGAGAACAACGAGGCGTCAGGTTTTATCATTACGTTTCAGGACCTCACCGAAATTCGCTCGATGGAAGAAAGCGTGCGTCGGAAAGACCGGCTCGCCGCTGTCGGCCGCGTCGGCGCCGGACTCGCGCACGAGATCCGCAATCCGCTCGGCGCGATGCGCGGGGCAATACAGGTACTCGAATCGAATACGCCGCCGGAATCGATCCAGGCCGATCTGATGAGCATTATCTTGCGCGAATCGGACCGGCTCAACAGCATCATCACCAACTTTCTAAGTTACGCAAAACCGAAGGTCGGAAGTTTTGCCGAGGTCGACCTGTGCGAAGCGGTCCGCGACACGCTAAAACTGCTGCGGCACAGTCCGGATATCAAGCCCGAGCATAATATAGAAGAAGGCCTGCCGCCGTATCCGCTGATCGTCTTGGCCGACACGACACAGTTAAAGCAAATATTCTGGAACCTCTCGCGCAACGCGATACAGGCGATGCCCGACGGCGGAACGCTGAAGATCTCGCTGGCGGCGATACCGAACGGTCGTGTTAGGATCGTCTTCGAGGACTCGGGCGTCGGTATGACACAGGACCAGGTAGAGCGGCTTTTCGAGCCGTTTTCGAATTCGACATCGGGCGGCACCGGCCTCGGCCTTTCGATCGTTTATCAGATCATCCGCGACCACAACGGTGCTATCAACGTCCGCAGCTTCGAAGGCGAAGGCACGGTGATCACGGTCGAACTGCCCCGCGAATTCAAGCAAAAGGCACAGGCGGCCGACAATACCGATATACATTCGTCGTCGGCACCGACGCGATTAAAGGAATATCTGCACGTGAAACACGAATCGGAAATTTCCTCTTGAACCGAACGGCAGCTATCTGTGAAAATAGGACGGCGACGAATTGCCTCGGTTCGTCCGCATACCTTGTAATTACCGCAAACTAACATCACCAAATGTCTAACATTTTGATCGTTGACGACGAGCAGAGCTACCGACAGCTTCTCAGTCTTGTATTTGAAGGCGACGGCCATTCAATCCGAACCGCGTCGAACGGCCGTGAAGCCGTCGCGCTGCTGCAGCAGGACGCGGCCGACGTCATCATTTCTGACGTCAAAATGCCCGACATGGACGGCATCGAGATGCTGAGGTCGGTTCGCGAGACGCATCCCGATCTCGGCGTCATCCTGATGACCGCGTTCGCGTCGGTCGAGACCGCACGCGAAGCCTTCAAGCTCGGCGCCGATGACTTTATTCAGAAACCATTCGACGTCGAAGAGCTAAAGCTCATCGTCAAAAAGACGCTCGAAAAACAAGCGCTGATCGACGAAAATCGCGCGTTCAAACGCGCCCAGCGGCAGCGTGGAAGTATAAAGAACATCGTCGGAAACTCGACAAAGATGCAGGCGATCTTTCAGATGATCGAAACTGTGGCGGAAGTTAACTCGACCGTTCTGATCAACGGCGAAAGCGGCACGGGTAAAGAACTTGTGGCGCGTGCGATTCACGATATGAGCGCGCGAGCCGAGAGACCGTTCATCTCGATCAACTGCGGTGCATTCACCGAGACGCTTCTGGAATCGGAGCTCTTCGGTTATATAAAAGGCTCGTTCACCGGCGCGAACAGCAACCGGAAAGGACTTTTCGAAGCGTCGAACCGAGGCACGATCTTTCTCGATGAGATCGGTGAAATGTCGCCGGCGATGCAGGTCAAACTGTTGCGCGTCTTGCAAGAACGCAAGGTCCGGCCCGTCGGCGCCCATGACGAGATACCGATCGATACGCGCGTTATCGCAGCCACCAACCGCGACCTCAAGCAGATGTCGCTCGACGGTACGTTCCGCGAAGACTTGTTCTACCGCATTTCTGTAATTCCCATTGGCCTACCGCCGCTGCGCGACCGCCGTGAGGACATCGTCGAGTTGGTAAACCATTTCATCAGCAAATTCTGCGATCAGACCGGCCGCAGCCTCACGATCGCGCCGAAGGCTATGAACCTGCTCGAAAATTACATGTGGGGCGGCAACGTGCGCGAGCTCGAACACACCATCGAACGAGCCGTCGCCCTCGAACGCCTCGACGAGATCCAACCCGAACGCCTGCCCGAACACATCACGAACTACAACCCCGAACGCATCAACGCCGAATTCGACCTGCCCGACGAAGGCCTCAATCTCACCGCCCACCTCGAAAACCTCGAAAAAACCTACGTCGTCGAAGCCCTAAGAAAAACCGCCGGCAACCAAACGAAAGCCGCTGACCTCCTGCAGATGCAGGTGAGATCACTCCGTCATCTCCTCGACAAACACAGCATCCGGAATTTGTCGGCTCAAATGCGAAGCGGAGAATGACGGTTCGTAGAGTTCGTGGAGTTTTTAGAGTTCGTAGAGTATTTAGAGTTCGGAGTGTTTGAGGAGTTTGGAGAGTATGGCCGCGTTTACGAAGTTTGAGGAGATAAAGGCGTGGCAGAAGGCACGGGAGCTGACGGTCGCTGTTTATGGACTTTCTTCGAACGGAAACTTCTCGAAAGACTTTGGGCTGCGCGACCAGCTTCGCCGTGCGGCAGTTTCGATAATGGCGAACATTGCCGACGGTTACGGCCGCCGCACCAATAAGGACTTTGCGAACTTCCTGGTTATCGCGCACGCTTCGGCGGCCGAGGTACAATCACATCTTTATATAGCATTAGACCTGAAGTATATATCGCAGCCAGACTTCGATAGCTGCTACCAAATGCTCGACGAGATCTCACGCATGACGATGACACTTTGCAGTCACTTGAGAAAAACACCGTAGTTTTCACCTTCTGCGAAAATGACGACAATTCAGTTACAATTTTTGTCATCGACGAAATAACAATTACTGTTAAAAACCCCTTATCCTCCCCTTCCAATCTTTTCAACTGCCCCACCCCACAGGCCGAGCGTTAGCCATAACTCCCCTCTCATAAGCACTTAGCACTCTCCAAACTCTACGAACTTCCTCTGGCACGCGTCTTGTATTAACCCTCGTGACCTGGGAAAGGTAGTCAAGACCCCAAACAAAACTTTAGGAGATTGTGAACTAGAATGAAAAATCAGAAAGGTTTCTCGCTGATCGAACTTTTGATCGTCGTCGTCATCATCGGCATCATCGCCGCCATCGCCATCCCCAACCTGCTCGCCGCCCGTCGCTCCGCCAACGAAGGCTCAGCAGTTTCCGCCCTCCGCACCTTGCACGGTGCTGAAGCAACCTATCAGGCAACTAGCGGCAACGGCAACTACTCTGTCGACTTGGCGGGACTCAACGCAGTTAACCTTATCGACAGCGTCCTTGCGGGTGGGTCGAAGAGCGGTTATGGTTTCACATACGTCAACCAACTTTACGCTGCAGGTGCGTCCGGTAACCCGGCAACCTTCGCGATCGTCGCGAAGCCCTTGTCGAACACCGGCATCACGTCGACCGGAACACGCAACTTCGGTATCGCTACCGACGGTGTACTCGCAGCGGAACCGCTTCCGACAGGCGGTGCGGGAACGATGTTGGCAGCGGCCGGCAGCGGTGCCTCGCCCTCATCGTACGGTTCGGGCGGCCTCATCGCGACCATGGGCCAGTAATCGCCTTTCTTAAAAGCAAGGTAAAAACCGAGAGAGGCGAATCCTGCGGGATAGCCTCTCTCGGTTTTTTATGCTACCTTCCCAAACACCGGACCGCTGCGTTACCAGTGCAATCGTCGCAAACCGCTTAATATCACTCTCGTAGGACCTTAAAGATGCCTGCCTACCACATCGCTAGAAACTGGAAGGAACCTGCATTTCTCTTCGCAGCCGGATGGGCCGCCGTAATGCTTGCACTTTGGATCATCGTCATCCCAGCGTGGGATACGTTCATTCACATGTGGCGGACAGAGTTGGCGGCTTCGATCCTTCTCGCCTCAACGCTTCTCTTCGCGATCTGGAATACGAAATATACCGAGCTTTCAAGAACGATATCTCGTTCAGAGTATATCTACCTCGTCGTTCCCATCTTGTTGTTCATTACATGGAGTTCGATCTCGACCGCTTGGGCCCCGTCATGGAAGTCGGCCGTTCATCATTCTCTTGTCTGGTGCGAATATCTCATCTTTTTCCTGATCGTCCGGCACTTGCTTCGCACTAGAGCTGATCACGATCGCTTGCTGTATGCGGTCGTCATCTCGATCGTATTATTCGCCATACCCGCAGTGCTCGAATACTGTGCCGTGCTGGTTTTTGGCGGCGCAACAACATTGGGTATACGATTCGCGAAATTTGGCGAACAGATCAATACGGTTTACCCGTTGGTGACCTTGGCCGTTCTCCGGCTGCGCGGAAAGCAATTCGCTCTCGGCACCTTTTGTATCGCTTTCATGTGGCTATTGATCTTCTGTAGTTTCAGCCGCATCAATTTGTTTCTATTCGGAGTTAGTACAGCAGTGATTGCGTGCTCGATATTTATTTTTCGTCCGTTGCGTAAATTCAGAAGCAAGATGGCAATAGTCGTTTTAGCCCTTGTCATCGCTCCGTTCCCGCTTCATCTTGCGTCATTGATGTCCGAGGATTTCTCGGTGCCCGTCGTCCAGAGAATGACAAACGACGATGCTCTCAGCAGCAGCAACAATTTTCGCAAATTGATAGCGTCGATCGCGTTCGAGATGTTTTCTGCAAAACGATTGACGGGCGTAGGAGCCGACAATTTCGGGATGCAGCTCAACTATTACCGAGCGGAATATGCATCGAAATATCCCGAGGATCCGAATCTTGCAAGTGCCGAGAGTGATATTCCCGAGCGGGCTCATAACGAATATCTTCAAATTGCCGCGGAACTTGGCACAGTCGGAATTGTTATTTTTATATGTTTTCTAGCCGGGATCGGCATGACCGCACTTCGCGTTCTCCGAACACGGCGTTTGCGACTTGAATCGCTCGCGGCCGTTCTTGGACTTGCCATGTTTATGGCAAGCTCCTTAGTGAGCTCGTACTCGTTTCGGTTGATTCAAAATGGGTTTGTGTTCTTCTTTGTACTGGCGGTCCTCGCAAAATTCTCATCCGGCAGAACACCGGACGAGCCGCCTGCTACGACGCGAATGTTGAACCCCGAACGAGTCAAATTGGCTCTCGGCTTTGGCGTAATAATATGCCTCTCGCTCGGTGCTTATTCTGTCGTGCGCGTTACCAGCGTAATTTACACCAAACACGCTAATTATGTTCAAAACACCGACGAAGCCGCACTCATGTACAAACAGGCGATGTGGCTCGACGACGAAAATCCCGACGCTCCGAACATTCTCGGCCTTCGCCTTCTTCGCGAAGGAAAGTATTCTGAGTCGATCCCTTATCTTCAACGATCGATCGATATAGGCAAGGCTCCGTCTGCTGATTTCTCGTACCTTGCAACGGCACATTGGTTGTCAGGCCATTGCAGTGGTGCGGTGGCGGCTCTCGCACAAGGAGCGACCCTCTATCCGCGATCACCATTCGTCCTGACCCGGTATGCCGAAATACTCAAGAGGTGCGGCGATACCGAGAATTCTGTTGCTCAACTTCAACGAGCTTTGACAATAAACAAGTCCGCGGCGAATACGTGGTGGGCCATGCTTAACGATGGTCCGCGCGCAGCATCAGAACGAGCAAGCGTGCGGGACGACTTTTCAAAGATCATGGATCTTCAACCACAAAATGCCATCTATGCGGTTATGGCCGAACGGGAAATAATGCATCCCGCCGAACGATTCAAATTTGACTCGCCGCAGTAAATTTCATTTCACGTTGGTTCATGTTTGCTTCCTGAAGTTTTGGAAATGAACTATTATTAACTCGCGATAACGCCGCAACACAAACCCGTATAAATCCTAATTATTTCTATCGAGAGGAAAGTTCAGTCCTGTGGTGAAGAGTATTTACTCCATTGCAAAGAACACGTTTCGCGAGGCAATCCGCGATCGCGTGTTGTACAACCTAGTGCTGTTCGTCCTGCTCCTGACCGCCTGCGCGGCAGTATTGGGTGAACTAACGGCAGGACAAGAGGCGCGTACGATAATTAGTATCGGCTTGAACGCGATGCTAGCCTTCGGCACATTCATAGCGATTTTCGTAGGCGTCGGACTGGTATCGAAAGAAGTCGAAAAACGGACCCTTTTCGCCATTCTCGCAAAACCTGTGACACGGTCCGAATTCGTGATCGGAAAATATTTTGGATTGTGTCTCACGCTTTTGGTGAACGTGGCCGTAATGGGTGGCGGAGTAACGCTGGCTTTAATCTACGTCGGCGGTTCTGCCAAAGCGTTCTCGATCTGGGGCGGCATATTTTTGATCTTTCTCGAGCTTTCCATCACCACGTCCATTGCTCTCCTATTTTCCTCGTTTTCCACCCCTGCACTTTCGGCCCTACTTACATTCTTCGTTTTTGTGATCGGTCACCTGAGTTCGTCACTTCGCGATCTGGCCGGCGGCCTACATTCGACAGCGGCGGCATATTTTTTTGAGGGTGTCTACTACATCTTGCCGAACCTCGCTCACTTCAGCTTCCGAACCGAGGCCGCAAACGGCATGGTTCCGGGCATTTTGATGCTCAGTGCCGCAACCGCTTACGCTGCGGCCTATATTTCGATCCTACTCACGATAACCACGCTGATTTTCAACAGGCGTAATTTCAAGTGATTATGGCCTCCCGTACCCAAACACTCCTCATTTCGACTGTAATCTTTTTTGTCGGCTTTACGGCCGTTGTTTCGCTCACGAAATACCTTGAGCACAATCGCATAGGTTTGCCGGAGTCGTATGTCGACGAAGACCTGGACCTTCAGGGTAAGAAGCTAAACGGTTTCGCTCTTGGCGCCGAGGGCTTAATTGCCGATGTATACTGGATACGAGCACTCCAGTACGTCGGTGACAAAGTAATAAATGCCGATTCAAGGTCGCTGAACATCGAAAATCTCCAGTCTCTTAACCCGCGATTGTTGTACCCGCTGCTCGATAACGCGACCGACCTGGACCCCAAATTTTCAGCCGTATTTTCTTACGGTGCTACCGTGCTGCCGGCGATCAATATGCACGAGGCTGTTGCCCTCACCGAAAAAGGTATTTTGCATAATCCGGATGAATGGCGACTTTACCAGTATCTCGGATATATCTATTGGCGATCTCAGGACTATGAGAAGGCCGGCGAAGTTTACGAACGTGGTTCACGTATTATCGGGGCTCCGGCCTTTATGAGATTAATGGCCGCACGCATGAGAACCGACGGCGGAGCCAGAAATACGGCTCGCGAGATTTACTCGCAAATGCTCGATCAAGATGGCGACGACCAGACTCGCGAAATCGCGCGGCAGCGATTGTTCGAAATCGAATCGCTGGACGAGCTCGACTCGATCAACTCGGTGCTGAAGTCGTTTCAATCGAGAAACGGCCGCTGCCCAGCAAATCTAGCCGAGATCCTTCCCCAATTAAAACAATTAACCACACAAAGCAGACAGTTTTTCCATACCGACAACAACGGACGATTCCTCGATCGCAGCGGCTCGCCCTATGTTCTCGTGAGCGAGACGTGCTCCGTGACCGCAACCAAAAACTCTACGCAGTCTCCGCTGGAATAATATGACGCGAGAAATCCCGTTTCGTATCGGTCCGCTAGACGCAATTCTGATCCTTTGTGTTGCGTCGTTTAGCATTCTGCCTGTACTCGTTATTGGTCCGCCGGTGGGTACGGCCGACCTTGTTCATCATCTTCAAATCGCGAACGCTTATTCGATGGCGTTTGAGAGCGGGCATTTTATCCCGGATTGGGTCGCCGCTGAAAACCAGGGATACGGAGCTGTAACTGTAAGATTCTATCCGCCGCTTATGCATATGAGTATTGCGGCGTTCCATCTGGTGACCGGAAAGTGGCATCTCGCAGTTTTCGCTGCATTTACAATGTGGTCCTTTACCGGAGGTTGGGGAGTTTTTTTATGGACGAGAGACATATTAAATAGCCGATCCGCGGCAATCGCTGCGGCCTGCGTATTCGCTTTTTCACCTTATCATCTCAATCAGTTCTATAACTCGTTCATGTGGGGTGAATTCGCAGCACTCTCGGTACTTCCCTTTGTCTTCTTGTTCGCGCGCCGAGTCTGCAGTGACGGCTCGATTATCAATGCTGTATCGCTCGGCATTTCAATATCGCTTTTGATACTGGGAAATCTCCCGCAAACCGTCATAGGGCTTGTGTGCGTTGGGATATACACGCTGTTTGCTGTTAAGAAAGAAACTATAGTTCGACAAGCTATTGCTCTTTCCGCAGCTTGTGTCGCGGGGGCTGCGTTGAGTGCATTCTATTGGGTTCGCGTTGCGTATGAAGCTAACTGGATCAATGTCTCTCAGCCCAACAACGATCCAGCTTATTATTTTGGAAATCATTTTCTCCTGAACGGTCTCGAATTTGATGCCCAGAGCTTATGGTTCGCGACTCTCATGCTTTTAGCATCTGTCGCAGGCGCGGTTATCGCTCTTTTGGTTTCCGGTGGATATAGAGCGATACGATCCAACCGTGAGATTCGTGCATTGACGGTGATCGGCTCGGTCGCGGTTTTCCTGTTATTGCCGGTAAGTCGTTTAATGTGGGAATATGTTACCCCGTTACAACGCGTTCAATTTCCATGGCGATTCCTTTCCGTCGTGAGCCTTATCACTTCAGTATTGATTGGCTATTCCATTTGCATCGTGATCGACGGCACTTTTCGGGTACGACGTCCGGCGAAATTAGTAATTACCGGCGTCGTGCTCATATTCGCTACGTTTGCGGTAAAGCAGGTGATTCTTGGGGCCTTCACCACCACCGCCGATGCGTTCGACGACTTACCGTCACGATCACTATCGTCGAACGGACTCCCACATTGGCGGCCGGTTTGGTCGAGCGATGACACGTTCAAGGTCGACAAAAAAGTCATAGCCGCTGAGCGTAGCTTATCCATTAGAAGATGGGATTCTTTGGACAGAGAGTTCGATATCAACGACGGCTCATCTGTTGAGCTTCGGACCGCGATCTTATACTACCCGCACTGGAAAGCCACCGTAAATGGCGAAGCGGCTGAAACAAGCTCCGTCGACGGCGCTTTAGGTTTGAAAATCGGATCGCAGAGCTCAAATATAGCACTTCAATTCGTGGAGCCTGAGTACACTTATATTTCGCGTTTGATTTCGCTCATTGCATGGGCCGCCGCGGCGTTCGCTATCGCATGGGAAATCTTTGACCGCAATAAATCACAACATATTGAAATCAATGAATAATGTTTTAGAAATCGAGAATTTGTCTAAAGAGTACGAAACTGGATTCTGGAAAAAGAAGAAGGTTCGGGCTCTGGATGATTTGACGTTGGGCGTGCGGGCGGGGCAGATATTTGGGTTCTTGGGTGGGAACGGTGCGGGGAAGACGACGACGATCAAGATATTGATGAGTCTGTTATTTCCGTCGTCGGGGTCCGCTCGGATCTTGGGGCGTAGTATTTCCGAGCCGGCGATGCATTCGCGTATTGGCTATTGTCCCGAGAATCCGTATTTTTACGATTACCTGACCGCGCGCGAGCTGATGAACTATTTCGGAGAGCTTTTCGGCATGTCGTCGGCGGCGAGAAAGAAGAGGACCGAAGAACTGCTGGCGGCGGTCGGCCTGGATGAAAAAGACTGGGATAAGCAGCTTCGTAAATTTTCGAAGGGAATGCTTCAGCGTGTGGGCCTCGCGCAGTCGCTGATCAACGATCCGGAGATCGTGTTCATGGACGAGCCGATGAGCGGGCTCGACCCGATCGGCCGTCGCGAGGTGCGCGAGCTAATTGCCGGACTGCGTGCAAAAGGCACGACGGTTTTTATGTCGACGCACATACTGTCGGACGTCGAGGCATTGTGCGACGAGGTCGCCATTTTGCGAAAAGGAAAACTTGCGGCCTCCGGAAAGCTGGAGGACCTATTGGCGAGCGAAGATAAACACCGTTCGTTCGAGATACAGTTTCGCGGCATATCGGGTGACGAGCTCGAATCGGTCCTGGCGTCGGTCGCAACTCTGTCGATTTCCGGAAACGCTGGCAGTGCGACGGTCCAAGTGCCGGACGAATCCAATATCGAGAATGTGATCAGACTTACGAGATCGGCCGGCGGAACGCTCATTTCCGTTAACAGTGTGAAGCAATCGCTCGAAGATCTGTTCGTGCGGGAAACTGCGTAATAAAATCGCGAGTTCTTGCTTCGTAATTTGTCCTATTTCGTGTATTTCGTGGATAAAGGCTTCAAGAATTTTGTCCACGAAACACACGAAAGGCACGAAATTAGGACAAAAGAAGATAGACATCCAGCGATGGCTTTTCGGCGGCCACTAATCTTTCTTGCGGAGCTAGGAAGAAGTCAGTGCTGTACTCGGATGGCGGTTACCTTCCAGCGGATGTTTGCCCGGTCGTCGTCTTTGTCGAAGCCGTCGATCTGGGTATTTATCGTGATGGTCTGGCCCGGGGCGAGGAGTTCCTGTTTGGTGGGGACAACGAGAACGCGCTTTTCTTTCAGGACATTTCCGAACTGCGTTATGACCGCACAGTTGATCTCGAGGCCGTTTATCACGCGGTCGCCTTTGTTGCGGATCGTCCCCTCGATATACATCGATATCCGGCCGAATCCGTTCGGCGACTGTACCGTATTGTCGCCGGTTGAGATGATGATGTCCTTCGTGATCTGAGCGAACTCGGGCGAGCCTTCGCGGAAGGAGCCCTCGAGTACCTGAGACATCTGCTCATCCATCGATGGGCGGAACGACGCGAGCCAGATCACAAGTCCGATCGCGACGATGCCGACGAGCGCGCCGACGATCAACCCGATCTTCCGATTCGGACCCTGTGATTCCCGATTTAGCAACGTTTCCATAACTTACGGCCGGTTAATTAGATGCCAATTTTCGTCTAAAGTTCCAATAGGTTATCATTTTACAAATCGCAACCTAAAATGCCCCAGCCGCACACCGAAAGCACGTCCGCGCCACGATACGTCGAGGTCGCTCTTCCGCTCCCCATAAGGCGGACGTTCACATATGCGCTGCCGGCCGGTTTCGCGGATAATGTGAAGATCGGTTCGCGTTTGCTGGTTCCCTTTGGCCGGCAGTTTCTGACCGGTTATGCCGTGGACGTTCACGAGACAAAACCCGATGGACTTTCGGTCGAAGATTCGGCTATCAAAGACGCCGAGGAACTGATCGACGAAGAGCCGCTCGTGACGGAAGAAATCCTTCGGCTCACCAAGTGGACCGCCGATTACTACGCTGCCTCATGGGGCGAAATTCTGAAGGCGGCACTGCCCGCAGGGATCAATTCTGCTACCGAGCGGATCGTTTCGATCACCGAGGCGGGACGGTCCGCATTATTAAAGACGGCTAATTTCAAACCGCTGAAATGGCAGATTCTGCGCGATATTGCGACGCTTCCCGAGAGGCCGCAGCGTGAGATCGAGCGCGAATATTCGAAGTCGGCCGTCCAGCGTGCAGTGCGCGACCTCAACGCGGGCGGGCTCGTGCGGCTTCGCGAACGAGCAGTCACGACGAAGGTAAAACCAAAGCTGCGGAAATCGGTTCGGCTCGCGGTCGCACCCGACGAAGCAGCGGCCGGTGCCGTAAATGTCGGTCAGTCGGCGGTCATTTCGGCTCTCACACATGCCTCGGGAGAGATTCTTTTCAGCGACCTCAGCGAAGTTGCCGGCGTGAGCGCCTCGGCGATCAACACGCTTGCAAAGAAAGGCTTCGTCGAAGTTCACATTCGCGAAGTGCGCCGCGACCCGCTTTTCGACACATCGCTTCCGGCAGTAAAAGATATAACCCTGAACGCAGATCAAGCGGGCGTGCTCGAACAGATCGAATCGGCGCTGAAGTCGCCTCAGTATAAGGCGTTTCTTCTGCACGGCGTGACGGGTAGCGGCAAGACGGAAGTTTATATCCGCGCGATGACCAAGACGCTCGATCAGGGACGCACGGCGCTGATGCTAGTGCCCGAGATCGCGCTGACGCCGGTTTTTTCGAAGCGGCTGCGCGCTGTTTTCGGCGACGACGTCGCGATCCTTCATTCAAACCTTTCGCCTGGGGAGCGGTTTGACGAATGGCGGCGCGTTTATTCGGGAAATGCGCGGATCGTGATCGGCACGCGTTCGGCGATCTTTGCGCCGCTCCGCGACATCGGGCTGATCATCGTCGACGAGGAACACGACACGTCCTACCGCCAGCAGGAATCGCCGTTCTACAACGCCCGCGATGCCGCGGTCATGCGGGCGAACCTGAACGGAGCGACCGTCGTCCTGGGCACGGCAACGCCGGCACTGGAAACGTTTCAAAACGCAAAGACGGGCAAGTATCAATATCTACAGCTCAGCAATCGCATCGAAAATCGGCCGCTGGCAAAGGCGGAACTTATCGACATGCGCGATGTTTTCAAGCAAGCCGGAAAGGACGTTGCTCTTTCGCCGCAGTTGATCGAAGCGATCGAGGCAACGCACCGCCGAGGCGAGCAATCGATAATTCTGCTTAATCGCCGAGGTTACTCGACCTTTGTTTTATGCCGAAGCTGCGGTGAGTCACTGCGGTGCAAGAACTGCGACATCACGCTGACCTATCACCGACGCGACTCGCGAATGGTCTGCCATTATTGCGGCCACAATGTCAGGGTGCCGCAAAAATGCCCGTTCTGCTCGAGCGAATTTCTTTATTTCGTTGGCGAAGGAACCGAGCAGCTCGAGGAAATCCTTGTAAAGAAATTTCCAAGTCTCCGCATTGCCCGTATCGACCGCGACACGATGGCGAGGCGCGGCGAAATGTCGCGGATATTAACGGCGTTCGACAACAGCGAGATCGATATGCTGGTCGGCACGCAGATGCTCGCGAAAGGGCACGATTTTCACAACGTCACGCTCGTCGGCGTCATCTCGGTAGATATCGGGCTGGGCCTTCCCGACTTTCGTTCGGCGGAGAGAACATTCCAACTGCTCACCCAGGTCGCGGGACGAGCGGGCCGCGGCGACCTGCCGGGCCGCGTGCTGATCCAAACGTATTATCCTGAACACTACGCTCTGAAATTCGCCTGCGAACAGGATTTTGAGGGATTTTTCGCCGAGGAGATTAAGTTCCGCAAACGGCTGCATTATCCGCCATTCGTCGTGCTTGCATCGATCCTAATCAAGCACGCAGACTACTCCGTCGCCGATAAGAACGCACAGATCTTACGTTCCGCACTCGACCGGGCAAACACCAAACGCACGTGCCAGGTGCTCGGCCCGGCGTCGGCGTCGATCGCGAGATTAAAGAACGAATTTAGGCTGCAGATCCTGGTGAAATCACTTTCGCGCGCCGAACTTCGCGAGTGCCTCGACATCGCTGCGGAGGACGCCGAATCAAAAGGGGCCGACCTTCGATGCATTCACATCGAGATCGACCCCGTAAATTTGCTCTAGTTTTCTTTACTAGTTGACCGCCGTCGAGCTGAATTCGGCCTGGCCGAATTTGATCTGCGAATAGACCTCCGAAAGTGAGATCTTGCATTGGACGGATTCGAGCGAGATGACATCGTCGCGTTCGTTGTAGATGCGGTACACCCATTGTTTGGCGTTCTGCCGAGCGTAGTGCTCAACGCGCATGCCGTCTTCCTTAACCATCAGACATTCTTTGATACTGTCCATTGCGAGATAGCTTTCCATCTTTTCGCTCTTGTCCGAAGTTTCGGTCTTGGCTGAAAAGATCTCGACGACGACCGTCGGGTTGAGCAGCAGGTCGAGCTTTTGATCAGCAAAGGTCGGCTCGCCGTTTACAAGTATCAGGTCGGGATAACAGATCACGCTGTTCTGAAGCCTGACGCGCATGCTGCTCACGTAAACGTCGCATTTGTGACCCTGAAGCCGGCTCCCGATCGCGATCGTAGCGTTTGTGACGATCAGGTTGTGCCAACGGTTTGAATTCGCACGAGGGATCACCCGACCGTTGATAAATTCGTTTCGCGCTGCGCTGTTGCGCTCGTTCTTGAGATAATCTTCCACACTGGACTTTTGCGGGACTGGGCTGGCGCCTTTTTCATTCATTCTTTGTAACTCCTGGGTTAAATACTACGAAGATCGGAAGAGTGGTTAAAACAAAGGCTGGTTGCTTCTTTGCTTGAGAAACTTAGTCTGCTAAAACATAGTGTTGCATATCGACTGAATGTTTTTCAAGGAATTAGTTATGAAACTTTCCGACATAGCCGACGCGACCGGCTCAGTGATCGAGGGCGGAGCACCGAACCCGGAAATTACAGGCGCCGCCGGACTCGATCTCGCCGGGCCGTCCGACGTCACTTTTTTGGCGAATCCGAAATACACGCCGCAGATCGCCGTTACGCGTGCAGGTGCGATATTTCTGACGGAAGGCGTCAATTGCGAGCGGAGCGGACTCGCCGTTTTGCGCGTCGCCGACCCATATGTGGCTTACGCACAAGCACTTCGGATATTTCACCCGGAGCCGGCGATCAGGGACCATATTCACGCTTCGGCAGTCATCGATCCGTCAGCCTCGATCGCTGCTGGATGTGAAATTCACGCGAACGTAGTGATCGAACATAACAGTACGGTCGCGGCCGGGACGCGAATATTTCCGAATGCGACGATCTACAGCGGCGTTCGTATCGGCCGCAATTGTGTCATCCATTCGGGCGTTTCCATCCGCGAAAATTGTGAGATCGGCGATAACTGCATCATCCACAATAATTCGACCATCGGTTGCGACGGATTCGGATACGCCAAAACCGGCGATAAACGCTGGCTTAAAATACCTCAAACCGGCCGCGTCGTGATCGAAGACGATGTCGAGATCGGGGCGAACACGGCGATCGACTGCGCGTCCGTCGGCGAGACGCGAATAAAGCGCGGAACCAAGATCGACAACCTCGTCCAGATCGGGCATTCGTGTACGGTCGACGAAGATGTTCTGATCTGCTCGCAGACCGGACTTGCCGGCAGTTCCGTTATCGGAAAGCGTGTGATCCTCGCGGGCCAGGTTGGCATTGCCGGACATTTGAAAGTCGGCGACGATGTCGTGGTCACTGCAAAATCGGCAACGAGCCATGATGTCGAAAGCGGCAAGGTGATCTCGGGCGTTCCGGCGTTCGACAACCGCGACTGGCTTCGTTCAACCGCGGCGTTCCGACGACTCGGTGAATTTGCGGGAAAACTGCGCGACCTTCAAAAACGCGTCGCAAAACTAGAGGAGCGATAAATGCAAAAGAAAGAGAAGATCATCATTGTCCTTTGCGTGATAGCGACGCTAGTTTCCGGCGTCCTACATTTCGCCGAAGCTTTGCCGGTCATCACATTTGCGGCCACAGGTGTGGCTCTAGCTTTGCTGGCAATGATCGTTGGTGACGCGACCGAGCAGCTCGGCAGTCGCCTCGGCCCGGGCGCAACCGGAGTGCTTCAATCCGGACTGGGAAATTTGCCCGAACTTTTCGTCGCGATATTCGCATTGCGCGCCGGCCTCGATCACGTTGTTCAGGCAGCGCTCGTCGGGTCGATCCTCGGCAATTCGCTGCTCGTTTTCGGCTTAGCGCTGTTCCTTGGCGGCTTAAAGAACGGGACGCAGCGATTTCGGTCAGAGCCGCCCCGGATGATCGCGACGCTGATGCTGCTTGCGGTTTCGGCGCTTATTATCCCGACGCTTGCCAAGACACTTCATTCGCCGGCTGAGCCATACATAAACCGCCTAGACATCGTCGTAGCGGTCATCCTTTTGGTCGTTTTCGCCGCGAGCATTTATTTTTCGATAAAGGGCGACCCGGCCGTCGCTCCGCAAGAATCGGAAATGGGTCACGCAGCGTGGTCGATGGGCCTGACGATCGGCGTTCTCGCCGGTTCGGGCGTGGGTGCAGCATTGGTAGCGGACTGGTTTGTCGAAGCCCTGCAACCGGCGATGCAAACTCTCGGAATATCGGAGACGTTTGCCGGCCTCGTCATCGTCGCGATCGCCGGTAACGCGATCGAGAACCTCATCGGGGTCCAACTTGCCTGGCGGAATCAGGCCGATTACGCCGTGAGCGTTATCCTCAACAGTTCGCTGCAGATCGCGCTTGGGCTCTTCCCGATACTTTTACTTCTCTCTTTCGTCCTCGGCGGTGCGGTACTTACGTTCGTTCTTTCGCCGCTTTTGATCGTCGCTCTATTGCTGGCGTCGCTCGTTTCGGCGTTTGTCGTATTCGACGGCGAATCGATCTGGCTCGAAGGTCTTGCTCTCGTGGGCCTGTACTGCATAATCGCCGCGGCGTTCTGGTGGGGTTAGGGCTTGGGAATTAGGCGCTCAGGTGGTGTAATTGTAAAAGAGGTTTTTATGGAAGCTACACAACAAAGAAAACTTTCCGAAAGCGGTTACGACATCACACCATTTTCCGCGGACCAACGCGACCGGCTGGCAAAGGACCTGAACGCCGAGGAGTACCGCGTCTTATTCGATCACGGCACGGAACCAGCTTTTTGCGGGACACTGCTCGACAACAAGCAGGACGGCGTTTACGGCTGTCGCCTATGCGGACTGCCGCTGTTTACGTCGAAACACAAGTTTGAGTCCGGCACCGGCTGGCCCTCGTTCCATTCGCCGTTCGACAAACAGCATTTGCGGAACATCGAAGACAACAGCTACGGGATGCGGCGTATCGAGATCCGCTGTGCCCGCTGCGACGGCCATCAGGGGCATATCTTCCCCGACGGTCCGCCGCCGACCGGCCAACGGTATTGCCTCAATTCGGCCTCGCTGCAGTTCTTTCCCGAAGGCGCCGACATCCCGCAGAAGTCCTGAACCCTATTGCTGCAGGTAAGCACTGAACAAACCGCGGTCGTCCATTAGCGGGTGCTGGTTGGCCGAGCGTTTGTCCATAAGTGCATTCATCGCGTTCCCAAAATCGGCGATCTTCTTTCGCGTGAATTTTGGATTCAGAAGTCCTGTCATGGTGAGGTCGGTTTCCATTAGGCTTATGACCCAACCATCGAACGCCAGCATATTTTGGTTGAGATGGACGTGATTGCCGTCAGTCACGGTTCCGTGTGCCGAATGTTTTCCGTTATGGCAGGTATGCTCAAGACGATCGAGAACGGCGGAGATATGCTTTAGTTCTCGTTTGGCTTCCTGGATCTCCTCCAGAAGCGAATTGTACACCCTCGACATCACGCCGCTTGCTTCGCCTGCGGTGATCTTATTCTGCCCCATCAACATCGAAAGCCCGTGAAAGGTGCCTTCACTCATCAATACCGAAATTTGTTCAGTGTTCAAAGTCGATTGTCCTGCCATTTTCCGTCCTCCGTTATATTAGGTCGTCAAGATCTCGCCACTTGGATATTCCGAGACATGGTACTAACGATAACGTCGATCTGGGATATTTTTGCGTTAATTTGGCCTGAAATCGAAATAATAAATTTCCCGAAAAAAAGGCAGGCCTCGAGCCTGCTTTTTTTTCAATACAATTGTGATCGTCTTACTTTCTGTCCTTAAAGCTATCGAACAGCTCCGTATGACGACTCGTTAACGGCAGCAGACGGCCGTTGATGAATAGGTATTTGACGTTCGTTCGCGGTTCGAGCAGATCGCCGTCGGTCACCACAACGTTTGCGATCTTTCCGACCTCGATCGAACCCAAACGGTCGCCGAGACCGAAAATCTGTGCGGGATAGAGGGTAACCGATTTCAACGCGTCTTCTTTGCTCAAGCCGAAAGCACTGGCGATGCCCGCCTGATATGGAAGGTCGCGGACCTCGGCCCCGGCGTCGCCGGTCGAAATAGCGAACCTCACGCCTGCCTTTTGCATTTTCGACGGCGCTTCATAAAGGTAATCGTAAGCGTCGTCGTCGCGGACGGGCAGGTTGTAGATATTCGTGTAGATCACGGCGATGTCGTACTTTTTGAGATCGTCGGCGACCTTCCATGCTTCCTGGCCGCCGGCTATTATCGCTTTTACCTTGGTGTCCGCAGCGAATTTGACGATGCCGCGAATATCACGCTCGCGTTCCGCAGTAAAAATGATCGGCTTTTCGCCCCTGACGTACGGCACGAGAGCTTCGATGCGAAGGTCGGTCGCGGGATAAGGAAGCGTTTTGTCCTTTGCGTACGCATCCTTTGCCCGGGCGTAATTCGCCGCCGTTGTGAAGACCTTTTTCAGATCGTCCAACTGCGAATCCCGGCGCTTTACCGCTTCGCTAAACTCGACCGTCTGCGGCCCGACGCCGGGCGTAAACCCGGCAAAAGTAGCTATACGGGGGAAATTGATGACCAACGCCGCGGTCGGGTCAATCGCCATCTCGGCCTGAGTCGAGCCGTTCAAATTTATCAGGGCTCCCTGCCCCGCGATCAGCCCGCCCGACGGCGCAGAGAAAACCGAAGTAATACCGTTCACCCGCGTGACGTTCACGTGTGACGAGTGAGGGTTGATTCCCTTTATCGCCTTAGCGTTCGCGTTCATCGTGCCGACCTCCGCGTTGTCGACCGTCGCGTTTGCACCGAGCGGTATCTCGGCCATGCCCAGCTGCGTGCCGGCGTCGATCATTCCGGGATAGACCGACAAGCCTTTTCCGTCGATACGTTCCGCACCCGAGGGTACCGAAACGCCGGAACCAACCGCGGCTATCTTGCCGTTCTGGATGACCAGCGTGCCGTTCTCAATTACAGGGCCGGAGACGGTAACAATGCGGACGTTAGTTATCGCAAACGTTCCCGCCCGGCCTGTCTTATTCTGCTGGGAGCCGTCGTTTTGGGCGTGGCAAAGCTGAGGACCGCCTGCAAAGATGGCAACGAAAGCAGTGGAAAGGAATAATAACTTTGAATATTTCATTGTCTTGATCGAGAACATTGAGCGGCGATGCTATCGCACAAATGGTTAAACGGATGTATTCCTTTTTTTCTTATTGATCTGTTTCGTGGATGAATCCACTTCTTTTGCTTCTGAATCCCGAATAGGAAGATTCATCCACGAAATGCACTAAAAAAGAAAAACGAAGAAAACGACGATTCGTTTAGCGGTTCACTCCGTCTCCGAATTCAGCGTCGTCGTGTTCTTCCTGCCGCTTTTCGGCCGGTATTTTCGGCTGTGTGCCGCCCACTCCAGGCGGCTTGTTGACGTCGAGCTTTTCGAGCGTTTCGCGTTCCCTGGCGAGGTCGGTACGCATCTGAGCATCCTTCGCACGGTCAAAGTAAACTTCGCCCTCGATCATAGTCATCTCGACGCGCGAATAGACGCTGAACGGATGGGCAGTCCAGATCGCAAGATCGGCGTCCTTGCCGACCTCGATCGAGCCGGTACGCTTGTCAATGCCGAGCTGTTTTGCCGGGTTAAGCGTGATCATCTGTAGAGCGTCCTGTTCCGGCACGCCGCCGTATTTTTCAACTTTCGCGGCGTCGAGGTTTAGCCGACGCATGCGTTCGTCGGAGTCGGAATTGATGGACACATTCACGCCGTTCTTCCAAAGAATGTAGGCGTTGTATGGTATCGCGTCGTACGCCTCGAGCTTGTAGCTCCAACTGTCGGTGAAGATCGAAACACCGGTCCCGCGTTTAGCGATCTCGGGTGCGATCTTGTACGCTTCGAGCCCGTGCTGCAGCGTGGCGATCTTGAACCCGAATTCGTCCGCGAGCAGCATTAAATTAAGATGCTCGTCCGATCGGTAGCCGTGTGCGTGGACGAGCCGTTTGCCCTCGATCACCTCGACCAGCGGCTCGAGTTCAAGATCTCGGCGCGGCGGAACGGTCGTCTTTTTGGCTTTGAAATCGTCCCACGCCTGCTTGTAATCGCGTGCTCGCAGAAACGCGTCCCGCATCGTCTCGATCGTGCCCATTCGCGTCCGCGGATAACGCGGCGACTGGCCAGGCTGCAGATTTACGTACGATCGTTTCGGGTTTTCGCCCATCGCGAATTTGATCCCGGGCGGCGCGTCCGCGATCGGGAAATCCTCGACCGGGCGGCCGTATTTGAACTTGACCGTCGTGTTCTGCCCACCGATCGCATTTGCCGAACCATGCAATAAATTCGCCGTCGTCACGCCGCCCGCGAGTGCACGATAAATCGCGATGTCGTTCGGGTTCAGCACATCGCGGATGCGTGTCATCGAGGTAACCGATAGCGTGCCTTCATTAACTGCGTCCATCATCGTGTGCGAGTGGCAGTCGATAATTCCGGGCGTGACAAATTTGCGTGTTGCATCGATCACGCGGGTGTTCGCCGACGCCGTCAATCCCTTCCCGATCTTCGCGATCTTGCCGTTGCGGATGAGAATGTCGGTATTCGCGAGCGTGCCACGAACTGCCGTGAGCACGGTCGCGTTCTTGACGAGCACCTCGTTCGCCGTCTGGGCGAAGACCATCGCCGAGGACGAAAGATTGATCGCGGCCAAAGCCAATATAACCAGTAATTTTTTCATCATTGTGAACCCTTACGGATTGCGTGTTCCCGAAAACGGAATCGTTCCCTGCGGCGAATCGATCATCCCGCTGATCTGATTTCCGGTGACGGTTCCTTTTACGACGATCTCAATGGTCGATCCGGCATAATCGACGGTTGACGAGAAAGTAAAGCCTTCGGCGGTCACCTTGCCGTCTTTTATCGCCGACGTGCCAACCTGCGTTTGCATGGTTCCTGTAAGCACGGCCGCCTGCTGCGTCATCGCCAGCGTGCCGGTCAATGTTTGTCCCGGCACTTCGATAATTATTGAGAAATTACCGCCGACGTTCGCGAAGGCCGGTGCCGCACCGGTCGGTGTCGCCGCTCCCGCGGGCTGTTTTGCCGGTGGCTTTTGCTCAAAATATTTGCCGTCGACGAACACGTGAACGACGGTCCTGTCCTTACCTAAAAGATCGCCGCGTACCACGGTGAGATTGGCGATCTTCCCAGTTTCGATAGATCCGGTGCGATCGGCGATGCCGAGAATTTCGGCGGCCCCGAGCGTCATTGCCTTGATCGCGGCGTCTTTACTCAATCCGTCTTCGACAGCCTTGCCTCCGTTGTTGAAATAGTCGCCGATACTCGTCAGTCCGCCGGACTGAAAGGCAAATTTAACGCCGGCCTGTGCCAGGCGCGCGGCACCTTTTGGAGTCTCGGCCCTGAACCGCAGCAAATCCATGCTGTCGGAATCAGCCTCGGTCGAGGCAGCGGCGGTGCGTTTCGGGAAATTCAGGGAGAGAAGAACGGGAACGTCCTGAGCTTTCAATCGATCGGCGACCTTCCAGGCTTCCTGCCCGCCGGCGATAAGCGCACGTAAATTGAATTCCTTTGCAAAATCGAGTGCACGGATGATCTCTATCTCGCGGTTCGCGTTGAACACGACCGGTATCTTTCGATCGAGTATCGGAATGAGAGCTTCGAGCGACGCGTCCGCGTCCGGGCGTTTCATGCCTCGCGGGTTTGCGTCGTACATTTTTTGGATCTGCCGGAGACGCTGTGCGTCGAGAAACATCTGACGCATGGACGAAAACGTTCCCATGAGCGAACCGGGATATTGCCCGCCGCCGATCGTGTTGAACGACACGTGTTCCGCGAACGGAGCCTTCACGATCATCGCCGAGGTCGATTCACCCGCCAGGTCGATGATCGCCGATTGACCGTTGAATATTCCGGTGCGCCCGACGGTGACGACCGTCGTAAAACCGGCGTTCCGGCTCGCTTCGAATTGCGCTTCACCGGCTTTTAGATCGTCCGCCGCGAGAGCCTCCGGCCGCAATCCGGCCGGATAATTCGAATTTGACGCAGCAGGCGACGCTGACACTTGCGGCCCGCCGGGCGTTCGTGCGGCAGGTGCAGCCGGAGACTGCAATCCGAGCGTCGTGAGCGTGTCGAAAAACCCGGGATAAACGGTCAGCCCCGTCCCGTCGAAAATTTGAGCGTCAGCCGGAGCCTTTACGTCGGCGCCTACGGATTGGATCAGGCCGTCGCGGATCACGACGGTGCCCTTCTCGATCGGAGTTCCGGAAACCGTGACGATCCGGGCATCAGTGATCGCGTAGCTTTGACCAAATGAAGTAGAGACAAAAAACAAACCGATCGCTCCGAAAGCAACCAGCAGATGCTTTAGTTTCATAAACTGTATAAAGAAATTACGTGCTAAACGAATCGGGCAAAATGAATTAACGTGAGGATAATAAAAAAGTTTCAGTTTGCAAAGCGAGGGGCGCATTACAAACTGAAACTTTAATAAACCTCCGTGCGATTCATCGCTGAAGCGGCCGCAAGAACAATACCGGCTATTCCGGGTCGTTCGGGTTGTTGAACAACACACCGAGTTTTATGCTGCCCTGCCGCACCTGCGGAAACCCGATCGCGTTTCGGTCGCCCGGATCGAGATTTGACGCCGTGTCGTCGGGTGGAAACAGTATCAGCGAGTTCAGGAAATCGAGCATGTCCCGCTGCTTGTTTTGATTGAGGTCAGCAAAAGCCTGCCGTGCAGCTGACGCTTCGCCGCCGTGTCTCAGAATAACTTCAGCTAAGTTCATGCTGCGGCCGTCGTGACCGTAGGGTGCCGTCGATCCGACGCCCCACAGCGGAGTGGACAAAAACTCCTTCCGCATCGAACCGTCGTAGTTACGTTCCCAAAAATTTGGCCCGAGATCGTGGCGTTTGAAGTCGGTAAAGATGTTCTTGACTAGAAACGCCCCGTGGCTCGGCCTCTTCATCGCGGGGTACCCGCTGTCGTCACCCACCACCGAGAACAACGGCGACGCCGTCGCGAAAAGGCTGTTGAAATTGCCGCGTTCGGGATCGTACTTTGTATCAAGGTCAGCGACTCGGCGGTCGCGGTTGATCGTCAGGTCCGGAACGTGACACTGAGCGCACCCGACGGAGATGAACGTTTCACGGCCTTTCGCGGTCGTCTGTGATTGCTGATACGTCGCGGGTTTGAAGTAGTTGAGCAGATAGAACTCGAGATGGTCCACCACACTCGTCGGAATCTCATTTGCCACGCCGTCGCCGTCTTCGTCCTCCGAGGTGCTCGAAACCAAGGGCCTCGAGACAGCGTCTTTTGATCCGTCGAGAACCATTCCTGAAGGTGTCTCGATCCGGCCGCCGTCGTGGGCGGTGATGAGATCAGGGTCTACGGCCTGCAGACCCATCTCGTCGTTCAATGCCCCGACGATGAATTCGCGGATGGAGATCGTTCCACCGTGGCTAAATAACGGTTTGACGCGAAGATCGGTGTCCACACCTTTTACCTGCGACAGACCGACAGTGCCATTCGCGCGTGCGGTGATCTTGCCGTAATCGATGCCCTTACTCTTTAGATTTGCAGTGACGTCATGGCCGGACTGTTGTGCGGCGGTGATCGCTGCGTCACGTACTGAACGGAGGTCGGCCGTGATCTCGTCCGCCAACATCTCTTTGAGTCCGAGACCGAAAAGGTGCGGCGCGTCGCGGCTTTCGGGGCGTGTAACGACGTCGCCGCCGAATCCGGCAGAACCGCGCGGCCGGCCGTGACAGCTCGCACAACTGTCGGCGAGGCCCGCGCCAATCCTGAGCGAAGTTTCAATATTACCCCCGAGGACGAGGTCGTCGGCGATCGGGCCCATACCCTGCGTTCGGAGGAACTTGCGCTGAAACAATTGACGGCCTCGCCTGATCGAGCGGAACGGGTCCCGTTTGATTATGAACATCGAGGAGTCCGTCGTAACCATATCGCCGCGGCCAGCACCAGCCTGCTGGCTGAGCGATTTGGCGATGCCGGCGTTGATGGCATTGGGGTTCTTCGTGCGGTCGATCAACTGGGCGAGCGTGCCGGGGCCGTAATACAGAGCAACCACGCCAAAAGCCAGAACGAGAACAGTAAGTTTGACCCGATAAACAAGACGAGCACTTTTCATTCACTTCCACCTCCAGGCATCGGGCCCCACTTTTAGAACACTGTGTCCTGGATGGAAACGAAACCGGGATGCGGAACGTTCGCCCAGGGCGGATCGATGCCAAATTATCGAATTTCCCTTATGACGGTTTATTCCGCGACGTTTGCTTAGCAAATACGAGAAATATTTTGTGGAAGATGAACGAGGCCGAATCTTATTCGCTTTTTGGTGAAATGTCGATGTTTTTTTTCGGATCCGGTCCGATACGAGCGGTTCGGGTGCGGGTTGAGTGTTGCCGGCGACGTGTTAACGCTTCCGCTCGGTGTCTATCAGGCGTTGCTTTCTCTCTACACCCCAGCGGTAGCCGCTCAATTTGCCGTTGCTGGCAATGACGCGGTGGCACGGGATGACGACGGCGATCCGGTTGGTCGCACATGCACGGGCGACTGCCCGTACCTTTTTCCTGTCGCCGAGTTGTTCGGCGATCTGGCTGTAGGAAACCGTTTCGCCATACGGAATTTTGCGAAGTATCTCCCACACTTTCATTTGAAACGCCGTGGCCTGGATGTCGAGCGGAAGATCGAGCCGGCGATTTTCGCCACCGAGATATTTTAGGATCTCGTCTACGAATTCCTTCAACACGGCTGCGTCGCGGACGATCTCGGCATTTGGAAACTCGGTCTTGAGATTTTCCTCAAGGCTTTGATCGTCGTCGGCAAACGCCACCGAGCACAGGCCTTTGATCGTACGGCCGACAAGAATGCGGCCTAGCTCGCAATCGGTTATGGTGTACTCGATCGTCATTCCTTTGCCGCCGGATTTGTAAGCTTTCGGCGTCATGCCGAGAGTTTCAGACGCGGTTTCGTAAAGGCGGCTGCTCGAACCGTATCCGGCGACGTACATCGCGGTCGTCACGTCGCTCCCGTCTTTAACTTCTGATTTGAATTTTTCCATCTTCCTGGCCTCTGCAAATTTCTTCGGCGATACACCTATTATTTCCTTAAAGCTGCGCTGTAGGTGAAACGGGCTGAGCAGCAGTTCTTTGCTCAAGTCGTCGAGCGAGAGCGTGCTTTCGCCTTCGATCAGCTCGACGGCTTTAAGTATCTTCGCAACCCGCGGGTCGATGCGTTCGATCGCTCGCGGCTTGCACCTCAGGCACGCTCGGAATCCTACTGCCTCGGCGTCTGTTACCGTGGCGTAAAAGTCGACGTTTTCGCGTTTCGGCAGCCGCGCCCGGCATGACGGTTTGCAATAGATGCCGGTCGTCTTCACGCCCAGGTAAAACGCCCCGTCGAACCTCGCGTCGTTCGTCTTCACCGCCTGCCAAAATAGCTCGTTTTCCATGTTTTAGAGTTTAATCGCGGTCGGGACTAATATCTATCCGAAAATTGCGGTAGAATTTTTGTATGGGCGCGGTAGTTCTATTCGACGGAGTGTGTAATTTTTGCGACAGCTCGGTGAACTTTATCATCGACCACGACCGCGAAGGTTATTTCAAATTCGCACCCCTGCAATCGGACGAAGGCCGGCGGTTCGCGAATGAATTCGGCTTTTGGTCAGCCGTCGGCGAATCGGAACCGGGCAGCGACCTGATACCGATCGATTCGGTGATCCTCGTCGAGGACGGAAACGCGTATACACATTCGACTGCGGCACTAAAGATAATTCGCCGTCTCGGTGCACCGTGGTCGCTGCTTTATGCGTTCATTGTGGTGCCGAAAACAATTCGTGACTACTTTTACAAGCTGTTCGCGAAATATCGCTACCGCGTTTTCGGTAAAAAGGACCAGTGCATGCTGCCGTCACCCGAAGTGCGAGCAAGATTCCTAACGTAGGACAGGCTGTTAGCCTGTCCATCTGGGACAATAGTCGTGCTAATTTTGACAAAGGACAGGCTAACAGCCTGTCCTACGAGAATATATGAAAGCAACGTGGAACGGAGCGACGCTCGCCGAGAGCACGGACACGCGGATCGTCGAGGGTAATCAATATTTCCCCGCCGATTCGATCAATACGGAATATTTTCAGCCCAGTCAGACGCACACCGTCTGCGGTTGGAAGGGCACAGCGAGTTATTACGACGTAGTCGTCAACGGCGAAACGAATTCCGACGCCGCATGGTATTACCCTGAAGCAAAACCAGACGCGAAAGAGATCGAAGGGTATGTGGCGTTCTGGAAGGGCGTCGAGGTGGCCGAATAACATCCGGCTCCCCTCCTTCTGAAAGGAGGGGTGACACCTGCTTTGCGGTGACAGGGTGGTTTTCTCGGGAACAGGGACACAGCATTGAAGGATACGCGGAATGAACTACCCCGTCTGCCGAAGCGGCATCCACCCCCTCCTTTCCCAAGGAGGGGAGCCTGCTTTTCCTATATGAACCACTCGCTCGAAACATTGGAATATTCACGGCTGCTCGAACTTGTCAGCCGCGGAGCGCAGACGCCGATGGGCGTTGGGCGGTTTGCCGATCTGCGTCCGATGAGTGACCGGTTCGAGCTCGATGCCGCACTCCAAGTCATCTCCGAAACGATCAGCCTGAACGAAGAGAAACAGATCACGTGGTCGTTCAGCGGGCTCGAAGATCCGTCCGACGCGGTCGCTATCCTAAAGATCAGAAACGCCACGCTCGAGCCTAACCGAATGCTCGAGATCGCCCGCGTTTGCAGCCAGGCGATCTTTTCACGATCCGCGATCGGGCCGGAAAAGGAGTTCGCTCCGGCACTGTGGTCAATCGTCGAAAAGATCCCGCCGACGCTGCTCGCGGTGATCGATAAAATTAACAAAAAGCTGTTGCCCGGCGGCGAGATCGACGACTCGGCGTCGCCGGAGCTTGCACGGCTACGGCGTGAGATCAACAACCAGCGTGTGCGGCTGACCAAATCGCTCGAGGCGGCTATGCGGAGCTCCGGCGACGCGATCCAGGACGCGATCGTGACGATGCGTAACGATCGCTACGTGATACCGGTGAAAAGCGATTTTCGTGGAAAGGTCAGCGGCGTCGCTCACGGGTTTTCGTCGTCGGGCGCGACCGTTTTTGTCGAGCCGCTCGAGGCCATTGAGGCGAACAATGAGCTGCAGAATCTAAAGGGCAAAGAGGAACGCGAGATCGCGCGGATACTATTCGAGCTGACGGATGACCTCCGCGAACAACTGCCTGCCGTCGAAACCGCTGTCGAAGCAGTAGCGGAACTTGATTTCATCAAGGCGAAAGTTGAATTTGCGAGAAAGTTCGGCGCCGTCGTTCCGGAAATTTCTGATAACGAAACGCTCGAATTAGTGGACGCCCGCCATCCGCTGTTGGAAGAAAATCTCAAAAACATCTCACCGCAAAGTCGCAGAGACGCAGAGTCAGAACCCCGAGCGGTAGCGACCGGGTTACGCGACGGTGAGCCGTCGAACGACACTAAGAACCCACCCGCTCACGCAGGTGGTTCTGACAGAGGGATCGTCCCGAGCTCGTTCACACTCACCAAACAAATGGCGGTGATGATCATCTCCGGCGCCAATGCGGGCGGAAAAACGGTCGTGCTCAAAACCGCCGGACTGCTCGGTCTGATGGCGATCTCAGGCCTTCCGGTTCCCGCGAAGTCAGCGAAGATCCCGTTTTACCGTTCAGTTCTTGCGGACATAGGCGATCACCAATCGCTTTCGGCGAATCTTTCGACATTCTCATCGCACATGTCGAATATCGCCGACATGATCAAGAGCTGTACCTCACCGGCGCTCGTGCTGCTCGACGAGGCCGGAACCGGCACCGATCCCGAAGAAGGCTCGGCACTCGGCGTCGCTATCGTCGATCATTTTCGCCGCAACTGCCGAGCGCAAGTGATCGCCTCAACACACTACCGCGGACTGAAAATGTACGCCGCCAATGACGAAGGCGTCGTCAACGCGTCGGTCGAGTTCGACGAAAAAACCCTGCAGCCGACCTATCGCCTGCTGCTCGGGCTTGCCGGTGCCTCGTCCGGAATCCAGATCGCGAGCCGATTCGGAATATTACCGGAAGTGATCGAACATGCCCGAGAGAATCTCGACGTTTCCGCTCAGGATGCCGAACAGTACCTGCGAAAGCTGCAGGACGAAACCGTCCAGGCCGAGGACTTGCGGAAAGCGCTCGAAGAAGAACGCGAGGCCGTCGCGATGAAATACGCCACGCTCGATATCGAAGCTGGCAAAAAGGAAAAGGCTCGTCAAAAGGAATTCGAGAATGAACTTTCGCAAACTATCGATGCGTTCGACCGCCAATCAAAGGCGTTCATCAGCTCGATCGAGGACAAAGTTTTAAAAAACAAACTCGACAAAGAACGCTCCGCCCGCAAAGCCGAGCTCAATCGCGCCGTCGTCTCAAAGGTCCAACCCGGCAAATCGCGAGTAGGCATCTTTGCATCGCAGCCAGAAACACGACCGGTAGGGAATGTGCCCGCCTCGTCTGAATCAATTAAGATCGGCTCGCGCGTCATAACCTCCTTCGGCAACATCGGTACGGTCGAGAAGATGGACAAAGAGGTCGCCGAGGTTCTCGTTGGCGGCATGCGTCTGCGTGAGAAGATAGCCAACCTGCAAACGGTCGCTGAGTCAGCCGATACCGCCGAAAGCCGCGGCGACAAACTTCAAAAACAGGCGAGCAGCTCCAACTTGCGGATCGACACCGAGGACGCCGCATCCGAGCTCAACCTGATCGGCAAAACCACCGCCGAAGCCGAATACGAGCTCGACCGCTTCCTCGACGAAGCGTACCTCGCGTCCGTGCCGCGAATTCGCATAATCCACGGCTTTGGCACCGGCGCACTAAAAAATTTCGTCCACCATTTCCTGAAAGGCCACGACATGATCGAACGCTTCGCCTTCGCCCCACCCGACCAAGGCGGGCACGGTGCGACGATTGCCGACTTAAAGCTATAGATTGGGCTCTTATTCGATTTGCTGGGGAACTCGAGAAGAGTTGTTTTACGATTTCCTGCGGAACAAATTATGAACGGATCGAGAATCGTCTTCCTGGTAATCGTTCTGCTTGCATTTCCTGTTGCAGTGGAAAGCCAGGAGACGTCGAAACTAATACTCATTGACGAATTCGGCAGCTATCCATGCGACGGATTTCGCGGACGAATCGACGGTTTCCTCTCGGAACTTCGCGATAATCCCGGTTCGCACGGGCTCGTTATCAATCGTGGACGTGGAAGTGATGAGATTTCAGCAGTGATGCGGGAAGAAATGATACGTAATCATATCGCGTTTCGCGGATTTGACGAGTCTCGAATAAGTTACTCTCGCACAACTGATGGCGAATTCCGCACCCAGTTTTTTCGGGTCTCATCTGCACAATCTGAACCAACCGAACGTTCAAAGAATTACGTGGCAACCTCGGTCGTTTCGCCGGTGGTCGTGAAGGAATACAATTTTGACGATCTTTGTCCGCCCTTGAATTATTTAAACGTTTTCGCAAAGTTGCTCGAACAAAATCAGAACGCTCGGGCGACGATCGTGGTGCGTGGACGCACTCTTAGTGACGCCAGACAAAAGCAAAAGGACGTCTCGACTTATTTGATAATACAAAGGAAGATCGATCCCATCAGGATAAAATTCTTTCTTACGGAGAAACCGAACATCGATTACGGCTTGGACCCCATTGCAGAATATCGTTATGTCCCGTAATCGACGCGTTGTAATGCAGCGTCGTCAGCCTTGACCAACATTTCCTGGAATTCTGTCAATTTTCCTAGCTTGTGCTCTACGAACAATACTTCATTGACGATCTTCGCGACCGGGCCGATTTGGTGCGGATAATTGAGCCGTATGCGCAGTTGAAGAAGAAGGGCTCCAATTGGATGGGTTGCTGTCCGTTTCATCAGGAGAAAACACCTTCGTTTTCGGTCAGCCCGGCGAAGGGTTTTTACAAGTGTTTCGGGTGCGGCAAGGGCGGGAACGCTTATACGTTCTTGATGGAGATGGAAGGGTTGAATTTCCCTGAGGCAATTCAGCGAGTCGCAGAGATCTCGGGCGTTCAGCTGCCGGAACCGGTCGACGACAAGCAGTTCGTCAAGAGTAAGAAGCGGTCGGAAGAGAAGAAGAAGCTTTCGGACCAGGTCGTCGAACTTAACGCGATCGCTCTGGAGTTTTGGGAAGCGGAACTGCAAAGCGATCACCCGAAAGCGAAAGCGGCGCGCGATTACATGGAAAGCCGCGGCATTTCAAAGGAGATTCAAAAAACGTTCCGCGTCGGTTATTCGCCCGACAGTTGGGACGCGTTGCTGAATCTTTTGCGGGACAAAATCGGCGACGACAATTTGATCGAGCAGAGCGGTCTTGTTTCGGTGAACGAGGAAAAGGACCGCGTGTTCGACCGTTTTCGCGGGCGGATAATGTTCCCCGTTCTCGACATCAACGGCCGGCCCGTGGCTTTCGGCGCACGAGCGATGGGCGACGATCAGCCGAAATATCTTAACTCGCCCGAGACACCCGCATACGTCAAAGGCCAACATCTTTACGGTCTTTACCAATCGAAGGACGAGATAAGAAAAAAGAAATTCGTCATCCTTGTCGAAGGCTATCTCGACCTCATCGCGCTTTATCAATTCGGCATAACGAACGTAGCGGCAAGCCTTGGCACCGCGTTCACGCCCGAGCAATCCAAGATGCTCAGCCGCTTTTCGAAAAAGGTCGTTATCAACTACGACGGCGACTCGGCCGGAATAAACGCCGCCCGAAAAGCGATCGAAATTCTGCTCGAAAAAGACTTCGAGATAAAGGTGCTCGTACTACCCGATGGAAAAGATCCTGATGATTTTATAAGAACTGAAGGAACAGAGCGATATGAAGTTCTTCGAGGGAAGGCAACGCCATGCCTAAATTTTGTCCTGAATTCGGCGGCTAAGAGCCGGAATCTACGAATTGAGAAACATAAGTACGAATCAATGGAAGAGGTCTTGCCAGTGATTTGTGCCATAAGCGGGGGCCTTGAAAAGCGAGAATTCTTCGACTCAGCGTTAAACCAGTTCAACATCACAGACAAATACACACGCGAAGAATTATGGAAAAAAGTAAAAGCTGGAACTCCTGCCCGCGATATCGACATCGGGAAAATCCTTAAAAGAACTTACGGAAATCGGATAACCGTCGCTGAAGACCAATTGTTAGATTTAATTGTCTTCGACCACGAATTGCGAGCGACCGTCCTGCCGATTCTTGAAAAGCCGGATTACGAGGCCTTGACCACTGCTCCAGTGTTTGAAGCGTTAATCGCGCTGGACGCAAAAGGCATGGATGTCACTCTGGAAACGCTATTGGAAGAGCTTGAAGATGAGGAAACGATTGGCGATTTTGTTCGCCTTTTAATGGTAGGTGAGCGGAAACGCGTCGAGGGCGAAGTCATCGACGGAGTTTTGCATGACGCCGAGAGCTGTATTTTCGCTCTTCGATCCATGGCGATTTCGAATCGTATACTTGAAGTAAGTCAGGAACTAATTGCTGCCGAGCTAAATCGAGACTCTGATGCGGTCATCCAACTTTCGCAGGAACAGATGGACTTAGCTAAGATGAAGCAGTCGCTCCTTAATAAAATCGCCGAAACCTGATATACTTTTGTTTTTTAAACGGCGGGATTTGGGCGTGAAACAATTCCCGCCATTCGAGCGTTTACAAGTATTATTGCGAACAACGATTTAGGTGGAGATCTAATCTTAGTCTCCAGTGAAATATGGCTGATTACGACGAAAAAGAAGACCTGATGGACCGCCTCCTGGCCCTTGGGAAGCGAAAGAAATTTTTGAGCTTTGACGAGCTCAACCGCGAAATTCCCGGAAACATGATGTCTCCCGACGAGATCGAGGACGTTTTGGAACGCCTCGAGGGAGCAAATATCTCTGTTGCTGAATCTGACGCTCAGATGCTCGAACGCGCGTCGACGCTCGCTCTCGACGAGGAAGCCGAAGAAGAGGAAGAAGACGAGATCGATCTCGACCTTTCGGCCGGTGCCCTCGATAAATCGAACGACCCGGTCCGGCTTTACCTGCGTGAGATGGGCATCGTCCCGCTTTTGACCCGCGAGGGCGAGGTCACGATCGCTAAACGCATCGAACGCGGGCAGATGAAAACGCACAAGTCGATCTCGCGTTCACCGATCGCGGTCGAACGCCTTTTGAAGATCGGCGAAGATCTGCTTGTAGGCAAAGCGAGCATTCGCGAAACGGTCGCGTTTTCGGAACAGGCCGAGATCTCGCTCGAAGAAGACAAGGCCGAAGAGTATCTGCGGTGGACGCTCGAAGGCATCGGCAACATCAAGCAGAATTACGATACCGCCCTGAAAACCTGGAACTTGCTCAGAAAGGAACAGGCCAATTGCGCCACGACCGGAAAGCGTTCGAAAAAGCTTCTGCGTCTGACGCGTCAGGTCGCTCGGCAGCGGCTCGAGATCGCCCAGGAGATCAAGAACCTTAACTTGACCGAGCACTCGATGCAGGTGCTGATCGGAGCGATCCGCAAGGCGGTCGAAGAGATCCGCAAGCACGAGCGTCTGATCAAAAAATCCGAAGAACGTCTCTCGAAAAAGCCCGGTGCGGCCGAAAAGCGTGATTTGCAAGCAAAAATCGCCGAGGCCAAGGAAGCTCTCGTCCAGTTAGAAGAGAAGAATCACCTGCCTCCGGTCGAGGTAAAGCGTTCGTATCAGACGATCAGCATCGGTGAGTACGAGACCAACCAGGCGAAACGTGAACTAGTCGAGGCCAACCTGCGTCTCGTCGTGTCGATCGCGAAAAAGTATACAAACCGCGGCTTGCAGTTCCTTGATCTTATTCAGGAAGGCAATATCGGCTTGATGAAGGCGGTCGACAAGTTTGAATGGCGTCGCGGCTATAAGTTCTCGACCTACGCGACCTGGTGGATCCGTCAGGCGATCACGCGTGCCATTGCCGACCAGGCTAGAACGATCCGCATCCCGGTGCACATGATCGAGACGATCAACAAGCTCATCCGCACGTCGCGTCTTCTCGTGCAGGAGCTCGGCCGCGAGCCGAGCAGCGAAGAGATCGCTAAGCGGATGGACATTCCAGTTTCTAAGGTGCGAAAGGTACTGAAAATAGCTCAGGAACCGATCTCGCTCGAAACTCCGATCGGCGAAGAAGAAGACTCGCATCTCGGCGATTTCATCGAGGATAAATCGATTTTGAACCCGGCTGAGTCCGTGACCTTTTCGAATCTTCGTGAGATCACCGACGAAGTCCTTGCGACGCTCACGCCGCGTGAGGAAAAGGTGATCAAAATGCGTTTCGGACTGGGAAATACCGGCTCAGAACACACACTTGAGGAAGTCGGTCAACATTTTGCCGTCACCCGCGAGCGTATCCGGCAGATCGAGGCGAAGGCACTCAGAAAGCTGCGTCATCCGTCGCGTTCACGACGGCTGAAGGCATTTCTCGAAGGGAAGCAGTAAAGCCGTTTAGGCAGTTAGGAATTAATTAGATACCGCGAGCGGCCGGAACACTTCCGGCCGCTCGTTTTTATTTGCTAGAATTTATTTCTATGGCGATGCTTACGCAGATATTCTGGCTGGTCATTCTCTCGGTCGTGGTTGCGTCGGTCGCGTGGACGGTCACACAGGAAGAGATCTTTCGCGAACCGAGGGAATTTCTCAAACACCGGAGCGAAACGGCGAGCAGCTTTTTGGTCAGGAAATTCTGTTACGTTTGGACGTGCGAATACTGCTTCAGCCACTGGGTCACGATCATCCTGCTTTTCATCACGGGCTTTAAGCTGCTGTTCGACGATTGGCGGGGATACCTGATCGCTTTCTTTGCGTTGCCGTGGGTGGCGAATCAACTGATGAGCATGTATAGAATGATTCGCGTCGATATCAAGCACGAGAACCTGTTGGCTGAAAAGGTAAAAAAAGAGAACGGTCAAAAGTAAGAGTTACGCGTTTACGCGTGAAAGCGATGAACGCAGGGGCCCGTTGAGAATTAACCCGAGTGGTGATAACGGTGCTTCACGCCTAAAGGCGTAACTCTTACTTTTCACGCGTAAACGCGTAACTCTTACTAGGTGTCAATTAGTGTCCGGGCTTCGCCTAACGCCTGGTCGAGGTCGGTAACTTTGCCGTCGAGTTGAAGTTCGTAGACGGCGTCGAGGATGCGTTTGAATTCGGGGCCCGGTTTCAGCCCCAGCTCTATCAAATGCCGTCCCATTAGTATCGGGTCGGGCGCCTTTTTCTCTATATCCAGTTCCCTCACCTTTTTTATAAACCACTCCATCAACTCGGAACCGAAACGCTTTTCCGGCGGCAGCCAATCGGGATTTCTCCCGAGGCTATCTGCCTTTGCAACGCGGTACAGCAGATCCGGCTCGACCTTTCGGGCCAGCCGCCGAAACGCTCCGTCACCGACCGGATTCTTCGATTCATTCTTGTAGAATTCGCCGGGCTTCAGGTGGTAACGGACGAGCTGGACAATCTGGTCACGCACGTCGAATCCATTTAATGTATAGATGCCGAGACGATCGAGAAACGCGATCGTCGGCTCGACGCCCGCTTCGTCGTGCGAGTGCGAACGCCAGCGGCCGTCGAAGAACTGGGTCGTTGGCGGCTTGCCGAAATCGTGTGCAAGCGCGCCGAGCATCACCGCGACCTTGCGTTCGTACGGCAGATCGTCGATCAGTTTTCTTGCTTCGTCGACAACCATCATTGTATGAACGTCAACGTCGCCCTCGGGATGCCATTCGGGTTCCTGCTTTACCCCGACGAGCGACTCGAGTTCTGGGAATATCTGGTCGACGACGCCGAGTTCGTACAGACGGCGGATGCCGATAGACGGCCGCTCTGCCTGCAGTAAGAGTTTTTCGAGTTCGCCCCAGATACGTTCTTTGGGAAGATCGGTAACGTCGATCGTGCGGCAGATCTCAACGGTCTCCGGCGCGATATCAAAAACCAGCCTCGCGGCGAACTGGGCAGCACGCAGAACTCGCAGCGAGTCTTCTGCAAACGTGTCGGCTGACACATGCCTGAGGACCTTTCGTTCGATATCGCTGCGTCCATCAAAAGGATCGACGATCTCGCCCGTCAGCGGATCCTGGAGAATCGCGTTGACCGTGAAATCGCGGCGCCGGCACGCCTCTTCGAACGACATGGATGGGTCGCCTTCGATGACAAACCCGCGATGACCTTTGCCGACCTTACGCTCCCGCCGCGGCAGTGATACGTCGAGATCATTGCCTAACTTGTAAACAGTAAACGCCTCACCGACGACGTTCACATCGCCGAACGTATCCAAAATCGCACGCAGTTTTTCCGAAGTGACGCCGTAAACCTCCAGATCCCAATCCTTCGGTTCGACGCCCATCAACTCGTCGCGCACGCACCCGCCGACGAGCATCGCCCGGCCGCCCGCAGCGGAAACAGATTTCGCTAATTCGATAACTTTTTCGGGCGGGCGTATCATGTAGAGTGTTCGACCGGACCGCCGGCATCCTTGCCGGCACGGACGCAAAGCGTCCGCACGAAGCCCAACAACATGGCCACGGTTTGCAAGCTAGGATGCTTGCGGTCCGTTTATCGCAGTCGTTCCTGCAAATAAGCTTTGAGCTCACTCACGTTTACACGTTCCTGCTCCCACGTGTCGCGGTCGCGGATGGTGACGGCGTTGTCCTCGAGCGAGTCGTGGTCGACCGTGACGCAGAACGGGGTGCCGATCTCGTCCTGACGGGCGTAGAGTTTGCCGATGCCGCCGGTGTCGTCGTAAACCGCACGCATCGACGGCTGCAGCTCGTGTTTTAGCTTTTTAGCCATCTCGACGATCTCGGGTTTGTTTTTTGCTAGCGGCAGAACGGCGACCTTGATCGGAGCAAGTTCAGGTTTGAGTTTCAGGATCACGCGAGTCTCGCCCTTGTCATTCGTTTTTTCGGTGTACGCGTCCATCATTACCGCGAGCAGGGTTCGGTTGACGCCGATCGAAGGCTCGATCACATAAGGATAAAATCGCTCTTTGGTCGCCTCGTCAAAATACGATAGATCGTCGGTCGAATCGGGATTAATGCGTTTGCCTTCCGCGTTCTCGGGCTTTTTGGAATGAGACCTCAGATCGAAATCCGTCCGGTTGGCGATGCCCATGATCTCGTCCCATTCGTTGCCGCCCGTCTCGCTCCGCTCTGGGAAGAACCGGTAATTGACGTCGACCGTGCGTTCCGAGTAATGAGCAAGCTCCACCCTAGGAACCTCGTATCTCTGCAAATTTTCCGAAGAAATTCCCAGGCCTTCCAGCCATTGCTGGTAGTCCCCGAGCAGCGTATCGAAAATGGCCGGCGCCTCGGCGGGGCGGCAGAAATATTCTAGTTCCATCTGCTCGAATTCCCGCGTGCGGAAAATAAAATTGCCCGGCGTCACTTCGTTGCGGAACGCTTTGCCGATCTGCGCGATGCCAAAGGGCAGCTTGCGCCGCGACGTGTTCAGCACGTTACCGAAATTGATAAATATACCCTGAGCCGTCTCGGGCCTTAAGAAAGCGAGCGCCGACGGATCGTCCTCCGCGGACGCCGCACCGACAGTGGTGCGAAACATTAAATTGAAATCCTTCGGATCGGTAAGATTTTTCGAGCCGCAATGCGAACACAACGCCTTATTGTCGGCGGGATCGACGTCGAGTTTGTCGAGCCGCAACCGTGAATTGCAGTCGCGGCAATCGACGAGCGGGTCGCTAAAAGTGTCCTCGTGGCCTGAATATTTCCACACCAGGCGGTTCTGGATGATCGAGGAATCGAGGCCCTCAATGTCGTCGCGTTCATAGACCAACCAATTCCACCAGCTCTTTTTGATATTGTTGGCAAGCTCGACGCCGAGCGGCCCGTAGTCCCACGACGCGCCGAGGCCGCCGTATATTTCGGAAGCCGGAAAAACAAAACCTCTCCGTTTTGAGAGAGACACGATCGTTTCGATATTGGGTGCAGACATAGGAATTCACTTGTAAATAATCGTGACCACGAACTCAAATTACAGACTTAAGTCCAAGATGTTCTACGAACGGCAAAAAATCCCGGTCGTTGTGCAGCAGTTCAAGGTTGCTGAGAATGCAGCGGGTCGCGATCAGCGTGTCGATCGTTTTGCGTACAGTGCAGCCTTTCGCACGCAGTTTCCTGAAATTTCTCGCGGCCTCGACGGCTGCTAAATGTCCCCCGATCGTCACCAGCGGAACGGTTCCGAACAGTTCCAGTGCGTTTTGAAATTCGCGTTCGACGTCAAATCCCTGGAGCACCTCCGTTAGGATAAGATCGCCCACAACGATTTGATCGGTGCCGAATAACAGATCCAATTTATCGGTTTGCGGGGATTCGTTCCCGCGAAAGTAATCGATCCAAACACTCGAATCGACAAGGATCATTTATCGCGCCTCATTTCGTTGAGATCGCCCTTCCAGTCGATGTTGCCCCGCAGTTTTCGAAAATCGGTCTGGCGTTCGAGCCTGAGCAACTCCCGTAAGGCACGATCTACGACTTCCCGTTTGGTTTTGAGCCCGGTCGCTTTCAGAGTGTCCTTCATCAGCTTGTCGTCGATTTCGATGTTTGTGCGCATGATGTGTATATTTGACTGACTCTATACACATCGTAGCCATTCCGGTTTCTAAAGTCAATTGGCACAAAAAATGGACGGCCGAAACCGTCCAGTTCTGATCGGATCATCGCGGCGAAAACTAATCTTCGTCGCGTGCTTCGTTTTGGTCACCGTGGTCTTCACTGTGGTCACCGCCGCCGTTACCGGAAGCCGCCTTTTCTTGAGCAAGTATCGCCTTACGCGAGAGCTTGATCTTGTTGCCTTCTTTGCCGATGCACTTGACCATGATCTGCTGGCCTTCTTTGAGCTCGTCGCGGACGTCGCGGACGCGGCGGTCGGAGATCTCAGAGATGTGCAGAAGGCCGTCGAGGCCGGGCATGATCTCGACAAACGCGCCGAAGTCGACAATACGCGAAACCGTACCGAGGTAAGTTTCACCGATCTCCGCCTCGGCCGTCAAAGCCTTGATGCGTGAGATCGCCATCTGGGCCGCGTCGCTGTCGGCCGTCGCAATTAGGATCGTACCGTCGTCGGAGATGTCGATCTTCGCCCCGGTTTCCTCGGTGATAGCACGGATGACCGAACCACCTTTGCCGATGACGTCGCGGATCTTGTCCGGGTTGATCATCAGGGTAATAATTCGCGGTGCGTACGGCGACATCTCTTCACGCGGCTGGGCGAGAGCTTCGTCCATTATCGCGAGGATGTGCATGCGGCCTTTGCGTGCCTGCTCGAGAGCTTCCTGCAGGATCATCGCGTTGATGCCGCCGACCTTTATGTCCATCTGCAGGGCGGTGATGCCCTCGGTGGTGCCCGTGACTTTGAAGTCCATGTCGCCGTAGTGATCTTCCGCGCCGGCGATGTCTGAAAGGATCGCATAACGATTGCCTTCCATGACAAGTCCCATCGCCACACCAGCGACCGAGCGTTTGATCGGCACACCGGCGTCAAGCAAGCTCAGGATACCGCCGCAAACAGATGCCATCGACGACGAACCGTTCGATTCGGTGATGTCGGAAACGATGCGCAAGGTATACGGGAAATCGGCTTCGTCCGGGAGGACGGCCTCAATTGCACGGCGTGCGAGATTGCCGTGACCGGTCTCGCGACGCGACGTTCCTCCGAAACGGCCCGCTTCGCCGACGGAGTACGGCGGGAAGTTGTAGTGCAGCAAAAAGCGACGTTTCACCTCGCCCTTTTCGATATCGTCCATGTATTGCTCGTCCATCTTGGTACCGAGCGTTGTCGTGACGATCGCCTGTGTCTCACCGCGGGTGAACAGCGACGAACCGTGAACGCGCGGCAGCCAGCCGACCTCGCAAGTGATCGGGCGGATCTCCGAGAATTTGCGGCCGTCCGGGCGGCGGCGATTGCCGAGCATATCCTCGCGAAAGATCTTTTCCTTAAGGCGCCCGTAAACCTTGCCGGCCATCTGGCGCTTTTCGGGGGCGTCGTCCGGATAGCTTTCGACAACTTGCTTTTTCAGAGCGTCGATCGCGGCGTAGCTGCTGAGCTTGTCCTTCCCGGTCGTGTTCATCGCATCGCGAAGTTTGTCGCCGTAGTTCGCTTCGATCTCGGAAACCAACGCTTCGTCGAGTTGTGCCGGCGTGAATTCACGCTTGGTGATCTCGAGAGCTTTACCCAGCTCTTTCTGCCACAGGCAGAGACGTTTGATCTCTTTGTGTGCGAGCATCAGCGCCTCGACCATAATGGTCTCTTCGACCTCTTGCGCCTCGGCTTCGACCATCACGATCGCTTCTTCCGTTCCGGCGACCACAAGATTCAGTTTCGATTCGCGACGCTGATCGAAGGTCGGATTAATAACGTACTTTCCGTCGATAAGGCCGACGCGGATACCGGCGATCGGCGTGTTGAAAACGATGTCCGAAAGATAAAGTGCACACGAAGCACCGGTGATGGCGATGACGTCCGGGTCGTTTTCGGCATCCGACGATATGACCGTTCCGACGACCTGCGTTTCAAAACGATAGCCGTCCGGAAACAACGGGCGAACCGGCCGATCAATGAGGCGGCAGGTCAATACTTCCTTTTCGCTCGGGCGTCCCTCGCGGCGGAAATAGTTTCCGGGAATGCGACCGGCCGAGTAGGTCGATTCGCGGTATTCAACCGTAAGAGGAAAGAAGTCCAATCCTTCTTTGGCAGTCCGCATACTTACTGCGGTGACGAGCAACATCGTCTCGCCGTATTGGATCACGACGGAACCGTCCGCCTGTTTAGCGACCTTGCCGGTCTCGACGCTCAATTCCCTGTCGCCGACCTTGATCGATTCCTTTAAATACTTTTTCGTTGTCATTTGTTGTCCTCAAAACAAAAGCGACGGGTGCTATGTCGTGAAGCCCCGCCGCCTTTGGAGATATAACGTTGGATGAAAAGTTCTCTTTTGTTTGGAGCCATATTACGCTGTCACGTTCAGCAGCCACCGGCAAATTCTTCGCGAGAACCTCTTGTATTTTGGCTCGAAGCAGCCAATTGCAAAGTAAAAAGGTAAAAGTTAATTGTAAAAAGTGGAATTTCCCGAACGAGCTTCTTCACTTTTTACCTTTTACTTTTTACTTTTACCTTCTCAGACCAAGTTTCTTGATGATCTCGTGATATTCGTTGATATCGCGTCTCTTGAGATAATCCAGCAATTTACGTCGGCGCGAGACCATTTTGAGCAATCCCGTACGCGAGTGGTTGTCCTTTTTGTGTATCTTGAAATGTTCGGTCAATTCGTTGATCCGCTGCGTGAGCAGAGCAACCTGGACCTGAGAGGACCCCGTGTCCGAGCCATGCGTTTTGTAGTCCGTAACGATCTGTTCTTTTACTTCTTTAACTGTTGCCATATTTATCTGAGCTAAAAATAGTCTCTCCTTGCTCGCAGTAACTTCGGCCCGTTCCGGACCGCTAACCGCAAAAATTACTAAACATCTAACTATCGAAAACTAAAGGCTAAATGTGCCACTAGATTACAATATCTGCCTCGTATTATCAATCGACATCCCGTCTCGATCTTCTTTTAAGTTCGTGCTGATCAGTGCACTTAGTGTTTACTGATCTCGGGATTTTAAGAATTAACCACGAAACACACAAAATGCACGAATAAGACGCGAAAAAAAACAGTCTTATCGATAACCCTAGTACTTGAACTCTTCCATGAACTTGGTCGAAAAATCGCCCTTCCGAAATTTTTCGTCCGCCATGATCTTTTTGTGAAGCGGTATCGTCGTCTTGATGCCTTCGACAACCATCACGTCCAGCGCACGCTGCATGCGGGCGATCGCAAGTTCGCGCGTTCTTGCGTGGACTATCAGTTTTGCGATCATCGAATCGTAATAAGGCGGAACGACATAGCCGGGATAAACCGCAGTATCGACGCGTACGCCTGGGCCGCCGGGAATGTTGAACGCGGTGATCTTGCCCGGACTCGGGACAAAGGTGACGGGATCTTCGGCGTTGATGCGGCACTCGATCGAGTGACCGACGATCTGGAGTTCGTCCTGCGTGTAACCCATGTCCTCGCCTTCGGCGATCTTGATCTGATTGCGAACGATGTCGGCGAGCGTGACCATCTCGGTTACCGGATGCTCGACCTGAATTCGCGTGTTCATCTCCATGAAGTAAAAACTGCCGTCTTCATCGAGCAAAAATTCGAACGTGCCAGCGCTCGTATAGCCGATCTTTTTGCAGGCGTTCACCGCAACGGCGCCCATCGCGTCGCGCTGTTCGGGAGTGATAACCGGCGACGGAGCTTCCTCGAGCAGCTTTTGATGACGACGCTGGATCGTACATTCGCGCTCGCCGAGGTGAATACAATTTCCGTGTTCATCCGCAAGCACCTGTATCTCGATATGGCGCGGCCGTTCGATATAACGTTCGATGTAGACCGAGCCGTTCTTGAATGCCGCGAGAGCTTCGGTCTGGGCAAGTTCGAGCTGGCTGGCGAGTTCTTGCTCGGTGCGGACAATACGCATTCCGCGTCCGCCCCCGCCGGCAGCCGCCTTGATTATCACAGGCAGTCCGATCTCTTTCGCAAATTTGCGAGCTTCGTCGGCAGATTCGATCGGGTCGGGGCTTCCGGGCAGGATCGGCACGCCGGCCGCCGCCATTGTACGACGGGCCTCGACCTTGTCGCCCATCATCGCGATCACGCTGGCTTTCGGCCCGATAAATTTGATGTTGCAGTCTTCGCAGATCTTGGCGAAGGTCGCCGACTCGGCGAGAAAGCCGTAGCCCGGATGAATCGCGTCGACGTTCGTGATCTCAGCTGCGCTTATAATCGCCGGAATGTTGAGATAGCTCTGAGCGGATGGTGGGGCACCGATGCAGATAGCCTCGTCGGCATATCGGACATGCAGCGCTTCACGATCAGCCTCGGAATGCACGGCGACGGTCTTGATCCCCATCTCCTTGCACGTCCAAATGATTCGGCATGCTATCTCGCCTCGATTGGCTATTAGTATTTTGCGAATTTCGCGGGTATTCATTTTTCTTAACCACAAAGGCACAAAGGACACAAAGATCAGACCTTAAAAAGCCTTTGTGTTCTCCGTGCCGTTGTGGTGAAAATTCCTATTTCTTTATACCGAAGAGCGGCTGGCCGTATTCCACAGGTTGGCCGTTTTCGACGTAGACCTTGACGATCTCTCCGGTCGTTTCTGCCTGGATCTCGTTCATCAGCTTCATCGCTTCGACGATGCAGACGACCGCGTCGGGTGTGACCTTTGAGCCTACCTTAACGTAAGGATCTTTGTCAGGCGACGGCGAGCTGTAAAAGGTGCCCACGATCGGCGAAGTGATCTTGTCGAGCGCGTCGTCCTCGCTTACGGAGGCCGAAACCGGTGCGACATCAGCCGCGGCGGGCGTCGAAGCCGTCGACTGCATTACCGGCGCTGCCTGAACAGCTTGAACCATCGGTGCGGCCGTGATCTTGCTCAGACGAACGCGGATATTCTCATTTTCGAATTCGAAATCGGTAAATCCGTGTTCGTTGACCAGTTCCGCGAGTTCGCGAAGCTCGTTCATGTTCAAAGAGGCAGGTGCCTGCTCTCTCTGCTTTTTCGAACTCGCCTGGGATTTGTCGCTGGTCGCTTTGTCTTTGTCCATCGCCGTTGCAGAAGCCGTAACATCACTCATCGTTGATCTACTCCTTCTTCAAGTTTTATCCCTTCGCCGCGATCTCCCGCGCGTTGTCGACCAGTTCGATCACCGCCATTTCGGCATTGTCACCAACCCGGCGGCCGAGCTTGATGATGCGCGTGTAGCCGCCGTTGCGGTCCTTGTAGCGGGGCCCGAGTTCACCGAAAAGACGCTGGACGGCTTTGACGCCGGCCGTTCGTACGATCGGATCTTTCGCTTCGCCTTTCTTGCCCCGAAAACGGCTCTGCTCGGTCTTGAAGGTGCTGTTGCCGGCGTGGAAAAATCCCGACGCCTGGCGTCGAAGATGAACTTCCTTGACGCGAGCGTCGTCACCCGTTAGAGCCTGAGCTTTGCGTGCAAGTGTGATCGCCTTTTCGACGAACGGACGCAGTTCCTTGGCTTTCGGAACAGTAGTTACGATGTGCTCTTTCTCAGCATTGATCAGCGACGTTGCCAGGTTTCGCAGAAGCGAAATGCGATGCTCGGTCGTGCGGCCCAGTTTACGATGTGCTTTTAAATGTCTCATAAATAAAGTCTCAGGTCTCAGGTCTCAAGTCTCAAGTCACGCGCCGAAGGCTTGGGACTTGAGACTTTGGGACTTGGGACTAATCCAAGTCGCGGCCGCCGGATCCGGGGATCGGATTGCCCTGTTCGTCAAAGTCCATTCCGAAATCGAGTCCCATGCCGTGAAGCAAGTCCTTGATCTCGGTGAGCGATTTCTTGCCGAAGTTTTTGGTGCCGAGCATGTCCTTTTCACTGCGGCGGATAAGGTCGCGGATCGAACGAATATCGGCGTTCTTCAGGCAATTGTACGAGCGGACCGAAAGCTCGAGCTCGTCGACCGGCTTATCCAGCAGGTCGTTACGCATGAGCGGCGGACGGGCTATGTCCTCGTATTTGTATTCTTCTTCTTCCTCTTCGAAATTGATAAAGATCGACATGTGATCTTTGACCAGTTTCGCGGCGAGGCCGATCGAATCTTCCGGCTTGACTGAACCGTCGGTCCAGACCTCGATCGTCAGTTTGTCGAATTCGGTGTTGGAACCCTGTCGTGTCTTATCAACGTTGTAATTGACCTTTTTGATCGGCGTATGGACCGAATCGACCGGAATGTACCCGACCGAAAGATCTTCGTCGTTGTTGAATTCCGCAGAAACGTAACCGCGGCCGCGTTTGAGCCGCATTTCGATACCGATGGAACCGGAACCGCTGATCGTCGCAAGATGGACGTTTTTGTCCAGAACTTCTACGTCCGCGTCAGCTTCGATATCGGCACTTGTAACCTCGCCAGCACCTTTCTTTTTAACTGTAAGCGTTTTCGGTCCGGTACCGTGCAGGATAAACGGCACCTGCTTTAAGTTCAAAATGACATCGGTAGCATCCTCGACCACGCCTTTGATCGACGAGAATTCATGTTCGACGCCGTCTATCTTGACGGCTGTGACGGCCGCACCTTCGATCGACGACAGAAGAGCTCGGCGGATCGAATTTCCGATCGTCGTCCCGAATCCGCGTTCGAACGGCTGGGCGTAGAACTTTCCGTAACGTTCCGTCAGCGTTTCATTCTCAACATTCAACCGCCCCGGCATTTGGAAATCTGTCCAATTGTTGCTTTGTGTCATATTAGTTTTAAAAAGTTCAGAGAGTTTGTTGAGTTCATATAGTTCGTAGAGTTCCGGGCATTCGGAGTATTCAAAAACTCTCCGAACTTTAAGAACTCCACAAACTCTACAAACCCTACAAACTACTTGCTGTAAAGCTCAACGATCAACTGTTCGTTGATGTTCTGGTCGATATCCTGACGCGTCGGCAAGGACGCGACCGCGATCTTTAGATCGGCATCACCGGGCGAAAGCCATGACGGACGGCCGCGGCCCGCAGCGGTCTGCCAGGCGCCTTCGACGTGGGCGTTCTTGTGGCTCTTTTCTTTGACAGCTACCATGTCGCCGATCTTTACCTGGAACGAAGGAATATCCACCTTGCGTCCGTTCACTTCGACGTGGCCATGGTTGACGAGCTGACGGGCCTGGCGGCGCGACGTCGAGAATCCCGAACGGTACACGACGTTGTCGAGACGACGCTCAAGCATGAACAAAAGGTTTTCGCCGGTCACGCCTTTCTGCGCACGCGCCTTTTCGAAGTATGTCCGGAACTGCTTTTCGAGGATAAAGTATATGCGCTTTACCTTCTGCTTCTCGCGAAGTTGCTGGCCGTAACCGGCGAGCATCTTGCGGCGGGCAGCACCATGCTGCCCCGGCGGGTTCGTTCCGCGTTTTTCGATCGCACACGAGGGCTTGAAACATCTGTCGCCCTTCAAAAATAATTTTCCGCCTTCGCGGCGGCAAAGTCTGCACACCGCATCTCTATATCTAGCCATAGTGTTTTTTGCCTTCTGCAAAAATGATTTTGGATTTTGGAATTGCGATTTTGGATTTCATCCGCGTATCGCCCTACCGATCCAATTCATTTTTGGGAAAAAGTTTACAGGAAGTATTTGACTTCCCTTCTTCCTTTAGATAACCGGATCGAAGTTCTATTCTTCGATCCAAAATCCAAGATCTAAAATCCAAAATCAGACGCGTCTTCGTTTCGGCGGCCGGCACCCGTTGTGCGGGATCGGCGTCGTGTCGTGGATCGCATTCACGCGGATGCCCGCCTGGGCAACTGCACGAATGGCCGACTCACGGCCACCGCCCGGGCCTTTGACACGAACCTCGACTTCACGCATTCCGGCTTCGACAGCCTTTCGGGCGGCTTCGCCGGCTGCCTGCTGCGCCGCAAACGGAGTTCCCTTTCGCGAACCGCGGAAGCCGCGTGCACCCGACGACGACTGGGCAACAAGGTTACCCTGAGTGTCGGTGATCGAGATCAGCGTGTTGTTGAACGAAGCCGAAATATGAACTATTCCCATGGGAATATTTTTCCGCTCTTTCTTTTTGAAAGCTTTTTTCTTTGGTGCTGCTTTTGCCATAAAATTAATCGTAAGTCGAGAGTCTGGAGTCGAGAGCAAGATGTCTTCCGACTCTCCACTCTCGACTCACGACTCCGGACTATTTCTTACCTGGTGCCTTCTTCTTGGCGACTGCTGCTTTGCGCGGTCCTTTACGTGTGCGGGCATTCGTTGATGTACGCTGTCCGCGGACGGGCAGGCCGCGGCGATGACGGAGGCCGCGGTAGCAACCGATATCCATGAGACGCTTTATGTCCATCTGGACACGTTTGCGGAGGTCGCCCTCGATGTCGCCCTGAGTGTCGAGGATCGTACGGATCTTATTAAGTTCGTCCTCGCTCAGATCGCGGATCTTTGCGTCGAGGCTGATAGCGGCCTCGCCCAGGATCGCGGTCGAACGCGACTTGCCGACGCCATAAATATATGTAAGACCGATCTGTGCCCTTTTATTGGGCGGTAAATCTACACCTGCTACGCGAGCCATAATTCCTTCCTATTTTCTATCTTCGATTTTAAGTCCGCGATTGGAGTTCGGTCGAAGCAGCCGATCAAATGCAGTTGCAAATCGCAGACATTCCATTAACCCTGACGCTGTTTATGCTTCGGGTTTTCGCAGATGACGCGAACAATGCCTTTCCTGTGAATGACCTTGCACTTATCGCACATCTTTTTAACTGACGGACGCACTTTCATAATGTTCCCTGCCTTTATTTATAGCGGTAGGTGATCCTGCCGCGTTTCAGATCGTACGGCGAAAGCTCGACCAGAACCTTATCGCCCGGCAAAATGCGGATGAAATTCTTACGCATTTTGCCCGAGATATGGGCGAGCACCTCATGCTCGTTACCATCCACCGCAACCTTGAACATTGCGTTTGGGAGGGTTTCGAGCACGGTCGCCGTTACCTCAATAGCTTCTTCTTTTGACATGCCTTCCTAGGCCAACTTACCGAATAGTTGGACAAACCGTTAATGTTAACCGTTTTTACCGCCGAATTCAAGTTACGCCGCTGTACTTTCTGCCGCACCCATTGAAAGCTGACGTTTTTGCTCTTTCGAAAGCGTTAGTATCTCGGGGCCCTCGAGCGTTACCGCTAAGGTATGCTCCGCGTGAGCGGACGGTTTGCCGTCGAGCGTCACGACAGTCCATTTGTCCTCAAGCGTTCGTGTTTCATGAGTCCCGAGATTGAGCATCGGCTCTATCGCAAAGCAGTATCCGGCCCTGATCTTTTCGCGCGTGCCCTGACGGCCGTAGTTGGGTATTTGCGGTGCCTCGTGCATCGCCCGGCCGATTCCATGACCGGTGTAATCGCGGACGAGGCCGTAACCGTACTTTTCGGCGTGCTGCTGAACTGCCCAGCCAATATCGCCGACGCGGTTGCCGACGCGACACTGTTCGATGCCGAGTGCGAGACATTCGTCCGTCACGCGGATCAATTGAGCGAGTTCGTCGCTGATCTTGCCAACTGGAACGGTCGTCGCGGTGTCGCCGACGAATCCTTGAAATGTCGCCGCCATATCGAGCGAAGCGATGTCGCCTTCCTTCAGCGGCGTTTCTTTCGAAAAGCCATGGACGATCTCGTCATTTACCGATGCGCAGATCGCGTACGGGAAACCGTGGTAACCGATAAAAGTTGGGATGGCGCCGGCGTCGCGGATCATTTTGTCGGCCGCACGATTGAGGTCCATTGTAGAAATACCGGGTTCGACCATCGCACGAAGAGCTTCGCGAACCTCGCCGATAAGCTCGCCGACGGCACGCATTTTTTCAAGATCTTTTTGCGATTTTGCGATGATCATTTTCTTACCCAGCAGAAACCGGCTTAGTGCCGAGGCCAACTGGTCTATCCGTAATTCTCCGGACATAAAAGTCGGCGTGCGATCTAGATCAACCCGTCTATCTCTTTATAGATATCTTCGACGCTTTTGGTGCCGTCGACTTTCTGCAGCCTGTTCGAAACGCGATAGAAGTCGAGCAAAGGCTTCGTGCTGCTTTCGTATGTTGCGAGACGCGTGTTGACGCTCTCTTCGTTATCGTCCGCTCGGTGGACCAGTCCGGCATCAGGATGAAAATCGCACACACCTTCGATCTTCGGCGGCTTTGAATAGATATTGTATATCTCGCCGCACACCGGACAGCTCCAACGCCCCGTCAACCGCCGCATCAATTCTTCCCTCGGAACATCGACCTCGATCGCCTGGATTTCCATGCCGAGTTCAGCACTCGCCAGTTCTTCGAGCTGCTTAGCCTGGACTGCTGTCCGCGGATATCCGTCGAGGACGAAACCGTTGATGCAGTCTTCTCGGGAGGTGCGTTCCTTCACGATCTCGTACGTGATATCGTCTGAGATCAGTTTGCCCTCGGCCATGATCTTTTGAACTTCAAGGGCCAAAGGCGTGCTCAACGACTTCATCTCCCGGAACATGTCGCCGGTCGAAATCTGCGGAATGCCGCGACGTTCCTGTAAAAGTCGAGCCTGCGTTCCCTTTCCGGCGCCAGGTGCGCCGATCAAAACAATAATCCTGGGCATTAATTTCAAAATGTGTCCCTGCTAATTAGATACGCGGCGACAGTGCGATATTCTCGCCTTCGGCCGCCGCGTCTCAATTAAACGACTTGCAAACTAACTCCGCCGTCCGCGAAGTTTCGAGCCCGCGCCGAGGAAACCTTCGTAGTTCCTCATAACGAGCTGAGCCTCGATCTGCGCAACCGTGTCCATAGCGACGCCCACGATGATCAACAGTGACGTGCCGCCAAAAAAGAACTGATATCCCAAACCCGTCGGTATCCAGCTCAATCCCGGAGTCGCGGTCAGGAACGCGTCCAGCCGATCACCGATAAACGGCAGGCGGGCGACCTTAAAGCCGCTGAGCAGTATCTGCGGAACAAAGGCGACAAACGCGAGGTACAAAGCTCCGACTGTCGTCAGCCGGGTCATTATAGCGTTCAAATATTCGGCGGTCGGAGCGCCGGGTCGGATACCCGCAATAAATCCGCCGTGCTTGCGAAGATTGTCCGAAACCTCATCCGTGTTGAAAACGACCGTTATGTAAAAGAACGTGAACAGCACGATCAGCGAAATGAACACGATCTCGTAATAGGGATCGCCGCCGTGAAACTGCTGCATGAAAGCGTAAACCTTGCTCCAGGCAGAGGTCGGGTTGTTCTGGTCCGGTGGGAACGCCGAGAACAGCGTCTGCGGCATCGCGAGCACCGACGATGCAAAGATCACCGGTATAACGCCGCCCATATTTATCTTGAGCGGCAGGCTCGTTTCCTGACCGCGGAATGACTGATTACCGACCCGGCGGCTGGCGTACGTTATTGCAATGTTTCGACGAGCGGACTCGACGTAAACAATAAGTGCGGTCAATGCCACAAGTACGGCGACGAGGAAAATAACACCGAGTGACTGCATCGGGTCGCCTGTGCCGACGCGTTCCGATACCTGCATGACGCCGCGGGGCAATCCGATAACGATACCGGCAAAGATCAACAGCGAAATGCCGTTCCCGATACCGCGTTCGGTTATCTGTTCACCGAGCCACATGACAAAGATCGTTCCGGTAGTAAGCGTAACGACGATCATCGCCGTCGCCGCCCACGTTTCCGAAATGACGCCGTTGCGGTGAAGCCACGTAGCGACAAAGAATGTCTGGACCGCGCAAAGTACGACCGTGAGGTAACGCGTCCACTGGTTCATCTTCTGACGCCCGACCTCGCCTTCTTCCTGGATCTTCTTCATCTGCGGAGAAAGTACCGGCATGAGCTGCATGATGATCGACGCCGTGATGTACGGCGTTACGCCAAGAGCAAAGACCGAGATCGTTCGAAAATTACCACCCGAAAAAAGGTCAAGTACGCCGAGCAGCGTGCCGGCGACTTCGCCCCAAACCTGTTCGAGACGCGGTTTGTTGATACCGGGAGCTGTAACATGGGCGCCCAGGCGGTAAACCGCGAGCATTATCAGGGTGAAGAAGATGCGCTTGCGCAGCTCCGGCACCTTGAACATGTTTTGGACGGCACTAAAAAACTTCTCCATAAAATCCTCTATACGTTACCGCTGAGATAGCCGACCGTTCGCTCTTAACAAACAGTCTATGCCGCCGCCTGAGCTCTTGTGATCGCGTTGGCGCTTCCGCCCGCTTTTTCGATCTTGTCTTTCGCCGTTTTGGTGAATCGATGGGCCGAGATATTGATCGATTTTGAAATATCGCCGTTTCCGAGGATGACGAGATCGTGCTTTGCTTTCTTGATCAGGCCGCGTTCGTGCAGGATCTCGGGTGTCACGGTGTCGCCGGCGTTGAAGTTCGCCTCGATCTTCGCGAGGCTGATCTCGATCCACTCTTTCTTAAAGATATTCGTGAATCCGCGCTTGGGGAGGCGACGCTGAAGCGGCATCTGGCCGCCTTCGAATCCGGGGCGGCTGCTGTAACCCGAGCGTGATTTCTGGCCCTTATGACCGCGTCCGGCAGTTTTGCCGAGACCGGAACCGGGCCCGCGTCCAACACGTTTCTTCTTATGGGTCGAGCCCGCGGCCGGTTTAAGATTATTTAATGATAGTGCCATATATTTGTCCTGTGAAATTTGTCCGATGTCCGTTGCCGAAATGCCTTTCGGCATAAACCTCGCGGTTTACTGGCGAAAGGCAACAGGCTGCGGACCAGCAACAATCGACAAGTTCTATTCTACAATTCTCAACAAATGCGGAATCTTCGCAACGATACCGCGCGATGCCGGGCTGTCCGGGCGCGATACTGTCTGATTGAGCTTCGTGATGCCGAGGCTTTTGACAATTTCCTTTTGCTTCTTTGAATACCCGATACTGCTGCGATAGTACTGTATCGTTATATTTCCGCTCTGTGCGTTCTCTGATTTCTTTGCCATTGCTTTTTTGATTCCAAATCTCAAATTCCAAATTCCAGAACGAGGTTTAGATCCTTGTTTGGAATCCGGAATCTGGAATCTGAAATTATACTAAATCTTCAACTTGTTTGCCGCGCAGGCGGGCAACTTCGATCGGGTCTTTCATCCGCATCAGTCCGTCGAATGTAGCACGGACGACATTGTGGTTGTTGCTCGAACCGAGGATCTTCGTACGAACGTTGTGCACTCCGAGCGACTGCAGAACCAGGCGGACGGCGCCGCCGGCGATAACGCCTGTACCTTCCGAGGCGGGTTTGAGCAGAACGCGGCCGGCTCCGTACTCGCCGATCAGTTCATGCGGCAGTGTGCCGTCGATGAGCGGTACGCGGATGAGGCTGTTCTTTGCCGCTTCGACCGCTTTCTTGATCGCGTTCGGGACTTCCTTTGCTTTGCCGGTGCCGAACCCGACGTGGCCGTTCTCGTCACCGATGACTACGAGGGCCGCGAACGACATGTTCTTACCGCCCTTGACGACCTTCGTGACACGGTTTATCGAGATCAACTGGTCCTTGAGTATCAGACCGTTCGGAGAAATTCTCTGTTTGCTCTTCATTATATTATCTCTTTATTCTGCACTTTCGGCCGGCTGGCTCTTCTTCGACGCTTCGCCTTTGTTCAAACCCGCTTCGCGAGTCGCATCGAGCAATGCTTTGACGCGTCCGTGATACACATAACCGCCGCGGTCGAAAACAACATTCGAAACACCCGCCTGCTGGGCTCGTTCCGCGATAGTTTTCCCGATCTGCTGGGCCGCTTCGACGTTGCCGCCGGTCTTGCCGCCAAAGTCTTTCTCGGTCGTCGAAGCCGTCGCCAAAGTGCGGCCGCTGTCGTCGTCGATCACCTGAGCGTAAATGTGGCTCACGCTGCGAAACACTGCAAGCCTCGGCCTTTCTGCCGAACCGCGAACTTTCTTACGAATGCGGCTGTGAACTCCGCGTCTGATCTCTGCTCTCTTCTTCTGTGCCATAATCTTATTTTGAGTTTCTAGAGTTCGTAGAGTTTTTGGAGTTTCGGAACAATATCTCTTAACTCTACAAACTCTCCAAACTCGATGAACTCTATAAACTATTTCCCGGTCTTACCAGGTTTCAATTTATAGATACGGTCGGCGTAGCGTACGCCCTTGCCCTTATATGCGTCCGGCTTGCGGAGGCGGTTCAATTCGGCTGCGACCTGACCGAGCTTTTGTTTATCGATACCGGTGAGCGTTATGGTCAACTGGTACTGGTTGATGCTCGTCTTGGTACCGACACGTTCGGTTTTTGCGTCGACGCCATCAGGCAACGGATACTCGATCGGATGTGAATAACCGAGCGAGAAATTGATCTTTCTGCCCTGCACGTCCGCCTTATATCCAACGCCTACAACGTCCATTTCTCTGGTGAAGCCTTCGGTGACGCCCACGACCGCACTGTTCGCTAGCGCGCGTGCAAGTCCGTGAAACGCCTTAAAGCTGTCGTCCGTACGCTCAGCGATCAAAGTTCCGTCTTCCTGCTTGAAGCTGACGCCGTTCGGCACCGGTGTGCTCAAGGTTCCCTTCGGGCCCTTAACTTCCAGCGCCGAATCGTTGATCGTGACGGTTACGCCCGCCGGGATCGTGATCGGTTTTTTTCCTACTCGTGACATAATTTTTTTAGGGATGAGGGCTAAGGGATGAAGGATGAAGTCAACATCCGAAATTTTCATCCCTCATCCCTCAGCCCTCATCCTTTAATATACTTCTGCCAAGATCTCGCCGCCCACGTTCTCTTTTCGGGCGTTCTTGCCGCTCATGAGGCCTCGCGAGGTCGAAACGATGTTGATACCGTAGCCGCCCAAAACGCGCGGAATCTCGCCTGCGCCGACATAGACTCTGCGGCCGGGACGCGACACACGCGATAAATGCGTAATCGACGAAGATCCCTTAGCGTCGTATCTAAGGAAAACGCGGATCATATACTTTACGCCTTCGCCCTTGGTTGCGAAGTTGTTGATATAGCCTTCTTCTTTGAGAATTCTGGCCAATTCCATTTTGAGTTTCGAACCCGGAATGTCCACGCGCGGATGATTCGCTGAAATTGCATTGCGAATTCGCGTAAGCATGTCGGCTATAGGATCTGTCATTTTTTAGTTTACTCCGCTACCGGCGGTGCCTGATGTTGGATATCCGAAATTTTCGGATCAGCTGACATCGTGCGGCATGCCGCCTTTTAATTTTCTAACTACCAGCTTGATTTAACAACGCCCGGGATCTGGCCTTCGAGGGCGAGATCGCGCAGAGCGATGCGCGAAAGGCCGAATTTCCGCAGGTAACCGCGTGAACGGCCAGACTGCGAACAGCGATTGCGAACACGGATCGGACTCGCGTCACGCGGCATCTTCTGAAGTTTGATCACCGCCGCGTCGACCTCTTCCGGGGTCGATCTGGGATTGTTGATGATCGCCTTTGCGGCAGCTCTGCGTTCACGCCAGAGAACCACTTTCTCTTTGCGCATGTTGTTCTTAACTACTTTACTGATCTTTGCCATATTCTTTTACTGATTCCATATTCCAAACTTCAGATTCCAGATTTTCTCAATTTGGAATTTGGTATCTGGAATTTGAACTATGCCCTGAACGGCATTCCCATCGATTTCAGAAGCGAACGTGCCTGCTCGTCCGTTTTTGCCGTCGTAATGATCGAGATGTTCATCCCGCGTGTCTTGTCGACTTTGTTGAAATCGATCTCGGGGAAAATGAGCTGTTCGCGAATGCCGAGCGTGTAATTCCCACGGCCATCAAATGCCTTGCCCGAGATTCCACGGAAATCGCGGACACGCGGGAGGGCAACCGAGATCAGCCGATCGAGAAACTCGTACATGCGGTCGCCGCGAAGCGTGACCATCGTACCGATGTTCATTCCCTGGCGAAGTTTGAAAGCCGCGATCGATTTCTTCGCTTTCGTGATGACCGGCTTTTGACCGGTGATCGATTTTAATTCCTCAGCGGCGACGTCGAGGATCTTTGCGTTGCTGCTTGCTTCGCCAAGTCCCATGTTTACGACGACTTTTTCGATCCTCGGGATGGCCATCGGATTCTTGATGTCGAATTCCTTGGCCAAAGCCGGTGAGATCTCGTTCTTGTATTTATCTTTTAATCTTGCCATTGTCTGACGCTCACTTGTTTGGGACCCGGCTGGCAGGTTTCAAGTTACTGGTTACTGGTTTCTGGTTATTAACCAGTAACCAGTAACCTGTAACTATCTGCCTTGTCGCCGTTGCCAAACTTCAAACCACTATTCTTCAGTGCTCTCTTCCTTGTCCTTTTTCGGCTCTTTTTTGCCGAAAACGTTTGCAAGCGGAAGGATCTTGCCGCTTTTCGCGACGCGAACCTTTTCGCCGTCGCGGACCTCGTATTTAACGCGGGTCGGCTTACCTGTTTCGGGATCGATCAATGCTACGTTCGAAGCGTTAACCCAGGCTTCCTGCTCTCGAATGCCGCCTTCCTTGTTCATCTGCGGGACTGGTTTCTGGTGCTTCTTGACGATCATCGCGCCTTCGACCTTGACCTTGCCGTTTCGGGCATCAACCTCGATAACGCGGCCGCGGTACGGCTGACGTTTACCGGCGCTGTCGTAGCGGTTGTACTCCTTACCGGAGATGAAAACCACCTGGTCGCCGCGCTTGATCTTGCTTTTGACTGTTCCTGTTTTTGCTACTTTCATCACACTCACTTAAGTATTTGGTCAAAGTATCCGGACACTTTTGCCTTTTTACTTTTGCCTTTTTACTTTATATGACCTCCGGTGCAAGGCTGACGATCTTCATGAAGTTCTTTTCACGCAGCTCACGTGCAACGGGACCGAACACGCGTGTTCCGATCGGCGTACCGTCGTCTTTGATGAGGACCGCGGCGTTCTCGTCGAAGCGGATGTAGGTACCGTCTTTGCGGCGGACTTCCTTGTGCGTTCTGACGATAACGGCATTGTAAACTTTGCCTTTTTTCGCGGTGCCGTCGGGCGACGCTTCCTTGACGGTGACTTTGATCTTGTCGCCGAGGCGAGCGATCTTCGCGGTCGACCCGCCGATCGGCGCGATCATTACGACCCGCTTTGCACCCGAATTGTCTGCGACCGTTAACGAGGTCTGCATCTGAATCATATTGTTTCTCCGAAACAGTTATTCGAGTTTTTAGACTTCCTAGAGTTAGTAGAGTGGAACGATATATGACTCTATAAACTCTAAGAACTCCGCACTCTTAACTCTAAAGTTCTGCTTTTTGAATGATCTCGACGACACGCCAGCGTTTGCGGGCGGACAGCGGACGCGTTTCGACGATACGCACCTTATCGCCAATCTTCGATTCGAGCTCGTCGTGAGCCATAAATTTCTTACGCTTGCGAACGTACTTGCGGTAAACCGGGTGCTTGATCAAGCGGTCGACACGGACAACGACCGTTTTGGTCATTTTGTCGGATGTTACAACACCGATCTTTTCAGCACGCTTGCCGCGGTGAACTTTCTTGTCCGAATCGTCGCCGGTCACAAGGCTCGCGATGCTCGCGGCTCCGTCGGCAACGGTATCGATAAGCGCCTGAACGCCGGCCGTCGCGGTGTCGATGACCGAGTCTACGATCGAGGGCTCATCTGCCGGAGCGTCCGTCGCGGCAGCTTTTTTAGCTGCACGTTTCGGCTTAGCTTCGACAGTATCTTCGGCGACGGCTTCCGTGTTCTGAGTTTCTTCGGCGCCTTCGATGACTTCGCCCGTTTCGTCTGTTTTCTTCTTTACCATTTTTCTATCCCAGCCTTATTTCGCGGCTTTATCTTTCTGACCGATCAAGGTGTAAACACGTGCGAGCGTCTTTTTCTCGCGCCGGATGTCGTTGACGACCTCGCCGACACCGAGTGTCTTTCTAAACTTCAAGCGGAAGAGCGATTCCTTTAGAGCATCGGCCTGTTCGTTGAGTTCCGCGACGCTCATATCCTTGAGCTGGTCGATCTGTTCTTTGCGTTTCATAAATCTAAACTATGCCTCCTTCGAGGTCGGCACGGCTGACGAATTTCGTCTTGATCGGAAGCTTTTGCGCCGCAAGCTTAAAGGCTTCGCGGGCGAGTTCGATATCCACGCCTTGGATCTCGTACATCACGCGGCCCGGTTTTACGACCGCGACCCAATGATCCGGAGCACCTTTACCGGAACCCATTCGGGTTTCAGCCGGCTTTTTGGTGATCGGCTTATCGGGGAATATCCGGATCCAGATCTTACCGCCACGTTTGACGTGACGCGTCATAGCGATACGGGCCGCTTCGATCTGGCGGTCGGTGATCCAGCCCGCTTCCAATGCTTTTAGTCCAAAGTCGCCGAAGTCCAGATTCTCGCCGCGCGTGGCTTTCCCGCGCATGCGCCCTTTCATGACTCTCCGGTGCTTGACCTTTTTCGGCATCAACATAACTTAATTCCTCGTTCGTCGCTTGTTGTTCGTAGTTCGTTGCAGGTTTCACTTTGACGTCGATCTGGTCCTGCAACTGACAACTGACCACCGACAACTGACAACTGTTATCTTCCCCGATCGTCGCGTCTCGGGCGGCGGTCACCGCGGCCGCGTCCCGCGTTTCGGTCAGCCTTCACTTCGTTCACGGGATCGCTCGTCGTCCCCCGCGCCATCGACGCATTCGGGTCAAGGATCTCACCGCGGTAAATCCAAACTTTCACGCCGATGATGCCGAACGTCGTCAACGCTTCTGCAAAACCATAATCAACGTCGGCACGAAGCGTGTGCAGCGGAAGTCGGCCGTTCAGCGACCATTCGGTACGTGCGATTTCCGCTCCGTTCAAGCGGCCTGCGATCATGACCTTGATACCTTCAGCGCCGAATCGGATGGATTCTTCCATCGTCTTCTTCATTGCACGGCGGAAGGCGATACGCTTTTCGAGCTGCTGCGTGATCTTTTCTGCCTGGAGTTGAGCGTTCAACTCAGGGTGACGAATCTCCTGGATCGAGATCAGCACTTCACGGCCGGTCTTTCTCGAAAGGTCCTCGCGAAGCTTTTCGATCTCGGCACCTTTACGGCCGATGATGATACCAGGGCGTGCCGTATAGATGATGATCTTCAGTCGGGTCGCGGCACGCTCGATGTCGATGTGCGAAACTCCGCCGCCGCTGAAACGTCGCTTGAGGTCGCGCTTGAGCTGCAGGTCCTCTGCAAGGAACTTTGCGAAATCGTGCTTCGCGAACCAATGCGAGTGCCAATCCTTGTTGTACCCGACTCTAAATCCGTACGGATGAACTTTCTGTCCCATAAAATTCCTTACTGTCTTTCGAGCTGCTCGTTCTCGTCAAGCTGCGCTTCGTCAGCCTTTTTCGTTTCGTTCTTTTCGGCCGGCGTCTGCGAGGTTGCGTCCTTCGCATCGGCAGCTTCCGCGTTGTTCTCGGCGTTTACCGCTTCAACCTGTTCGGCGGCCGGTGTCGTGGTCGCGTCAAGAGCCGTCTCGATGATCGGCGTTTCGACGTCCTGTACCTTATCGGCTTTTGCCTTTTTGGTCGCTTTCGGCGCGTCGGCGCTACCGGTCGCCTTTTTGGCCTCGCGTGCTTTTACAGCGTCGCGTTTCGCTTTCGCTTCGGCATACTCTTGAGCTTTCAGATCCTTTGCCTGGACGTCGTTGCTCAGCTGGATCGTGATATGGCAATAGTGCCGCTGTTCGCGATACGCACGTCCCTGCGGAGCCGGACGCATACGGCGCCGGTTCTTGGTCGGGCCCATATCGACGAAGCATGTCTTAACCCACAACCCGTCGGGATCGATCGCGATGTTCTGCTGTTCCGCAGTGTACGTCGCGTTGGCGATGGCCGAGCGAAGTGTCTTCGAGATCGGTCCGGCGGCCCGCTTGTCCGTGAACTTGAGGATCGCAAGTGCTCGGGATACATTCTGTCCGCGGATCAGATCGATCACGAGGCGTGCCTTTCGCGGCGAGCCTTTGAGATATTTTGTCTTTGCTATCGCTTCCATAATCAGTTGTCCGTTGTCAGTTGTCGGTTGTCAGTTGTCGGCGGTTCTTAAACTGACCACTGACCACTGACCACTGACTACTTCCTCTTTGCCATTTTCTCCGCTTTCGTTCCCGGGTGGCCTTTGAACATTCTCGTGGGAGAAAATTCACCCAACTTATGGCCGACCATGTTTTCCGTAACGAAAACCGGAATGTGCCGTTTGCCGTTGTGGACGCCGAATGTCAGTCCGACCATATCCGGCGAGATCGTCGAACGTCGCGACCAAGTCTTGATCGCGGGCGGCTTTTTTCCGCCATCCAAAATTCGCTGTAGCGTTCGCTGAACGCTAAGGTCGATAAACGGTCCTTTCTTTAATGAACGTGGCATATTTCAATTTTGGATTTTGGATTTTGGATTTTGGATTGAATGGGTGCGAAATGTTCGCAAGCCAAAATCCAAAATCTAAATTCCAAAATAAAGTTACTTTCTTCTTCTGTCCCTCACGATCATGTTCGTCGTGCGTTTGTTGCGGCGTGTCTTGTAACCGCGGGTCGGCTGTCCCCAGGGAGTTACAGGGTTACGTCCGCCGGACGTTTTACCTTCACCACCGCCGTGCGGGTGATCGACCGGGTTCATCGCGACACCGCGAACTTTCGGACGACGTCCCATCCAGCGGCTTCGGCCCGCTTTACCAAGCGAAACGTTCTCGTGCTCGGTGTTGCCGACCTGTCCGACCGTGGCCATGCAGACGACGGGGACGCGGCGAACTTCGCCTGACGGCATTCTGAGCTGAGCGTAAGCGCCCTCTTTAGCGACGATCTGTGCAAAACCGCCCGCCGAGCGAACCATCTGTCCGCCTTTACCGGGACGAAGCTCGATGTTGTGAACCTCGGTACCGAGCGGGATGTTCTTGATCGGCAGCGCATTTCCCGGCAGGATATCCGCTTCTTCGCCGCTAAGGATCATCGTGTCGACCTTCAGACCCACGGGAGCGATAATGTAACGCTTTTCGCCGTCGAGATAGCTGATCAGAGCAATGTGCGCCGAGCGGTTCGGATCGTATTCGATCTGTGCAACGCGTCCCGGAATGCCCGCTTTGTCGCGTTTGAAATCGATGATCCGGTAATGGCGCTTGTGGCCTCCGCCGCGGCGGCGGATCGTGATTCGGCCGTCGTTGTTGTGGCCTGAAATCCTTTTCTTCGGCTCGAGCAACGATTTCTCGGGTGTTGCTCCTTTCGTCAGCTCGTCGCGCGTCAGATATGTCTGATAGCGTCGTGCCGGCGAGGTAGGTTTTAATCTCTTGATTCCCATATTTCAATTTGGGATTTTGGATTTCGGATTTTGGATTTCAAATCCGCATTCCGCATTCCGCAATCCGCATTCGTTATATCGCTTCTGCGTAATCGACGAGCGGCTCGCCTTTTCTCAAAGTCACGTAAGCTTTCTTCCAGCTCGGACGGCGTCCTTCGTGGCGGCCGCGTTTTTTCATTTTGCCTTCGTACTGGACGGTTCTGACCGCCGAGACTTTTACGTTAAAGATCTCTTCGACAGCCTTCTTGATGTCCAATTTCCCGGCGGTCTTTTCGACGCGGAATGTAAGGACCTGGCCCTGGTTACGATCGCTATTCTCTTCGCTCGACTCTTCCTTAAGAATCACGCTCTTTTCCGTCACCACCGGCGACTTCAAAATGTCCCAAACAGTAAATTTACTCATTGTCCGTCGCCTCCCGCGTTGTTTCTTCTACAGCCGGAGCTTCTTCTTTCTTTGCTGCCTTAGGCTTTGCTTCCTTCTTTGCGGCAGGCTTGTCACCGTCGGCTTTTGCCGCCTTGGGCTTTGCTTCCTTTTTCGCTTTCGGGGCTACTGCCGAAATCTCCGCCTGATCTTCCGCTTCGTCGGCTTTCGAACCTTCGCGTGCGGGGTCGAGCAGCTGGTTCAACTCTTCGACCGCGGCTTTCGAGATTAGAAGCTTCTCGTGATAGATGATGTCGTAAATGTTGAGGCCGAACGAATTCGTGACCTTAGTTTTCTCGACGTTGCGTGACGAAAGAATCAGATTAAGGTTATCGAGCGAATCGATCACCAGCGTCTTTGCACGTTTCTCGTTCTCGATCAGGCCAAGCGTTCCAACAGCGGCGAGAAAGTCCTTCGTTCTCGGCGTAGCAAACTCGAAAGCGTCGATGATTATCACGTTCCCTTCGCGAACCCTTTCCGAAAGTGCCGAGCGGAGTGCTCCGCGGCGCATTTTCTTCGGCATTTTGTATGACCAGTCGCGGGGCTGCGGTCCATGAACGTTACCGCCGCCTTTCCAGAGCGGTGACCGGAGTGAAGCGATACGAGCGCGGCCCGTTCCCTTCTGCTTCCACAGTTTACGTCCCGAACCGGAAACGTTACCGCGTGTTTTCGTCGCGGAAGTTCCCTGGCGGCCGTTGGCCTGAAAATTCATCAGTGCCGAGTGGATCAAAGACTCGTTCAATTCGACGCCAAACACGGCGTCGGAGAGACTTACCTCACCGACCTCTTTATTACTCAAATTGCGAACCTTTACGGTAGGCATAATATTCTCCAATGTAAGAGTTACGCGTTTGCGCGTGTTCTCTTTGCTGCGTATCGTCTACGCAATGAACGCCTGAAGGCGTGACTCGTACTCTCTAGCTTTTCTTAACAACAACCAAGCTTCCGTTCGCTCCGGGAACTGCACCGCGGACCATCAAAAGATTGTTTTCGAGATCGACCTTTGCGACCGTTAAACCTTTGATCGTTACACGAGCGTCGCCCATGTGGCCCGACGAACGGGTGCCTTTGATAACACGCGAAGGATACGCCGACTGGCCGATCGAACCCGGTGCTCGAACGTTCATTGAACCGTGCGACTCAGGGCCGCGACGGAAGTTGTGTCGTTTGATCGTACCCGCGAAACCGCGACCTTTCGACGTACCGACGACTTCGACAGCATCGCCGTCCGCGAAGACATCGACCTTGATCTGATCGCCGACCGCTGCCTCGGGCTCAGCGACAAGGCGAAGCTCTTTCAAAATTCTGGTCGGAGGCATTCCGCCGCCCGTCTTTTCGAAGTGTCCGCGAAGCGGCTTTGTTACGTTCTTCAAACGAACCGGCTTTTCTTCGACAAGACCGAGCTGAACCGCATTGTAGCCGTCCGGGCCTGCCGAGCTTTTCGTCTGCACAACAACGCATGGTCCGGCTTTGATAACGGTGACCGGTGTTACGGTTCCGTCTTCAGCGAACAGCTGCGTCATTCCAAGTTTTCTACCAATAATTCCGCTAATCATAGAAGTTTTTAGAGTTTGTAGAGTTTTTAGAGTTTGTAGTGTTTGTAGAGTTTGTAGAGTGATTTGAGTACTCTTGACTCAATAAACTCTAAGAACTCGATGAACTCAGTAAACTAGCTCTTGCCAAATGCTTTGATCTCTACATCGACGCCCGCCGGCAGGTCCAGCCTCATCAACGCGTCAACCGTTTCGGCTGTCGGGTCGAGGATGTCCATAAGTCGTTTGTGCGTCCTGATCTCGAACTGCTCACGCGATTTTTTGTCGACGTGCGGCGAACGCAAAACAGTCCATTTGTTCTTGATCGTGGGTAGAGGTATCGGACCTGCGATCTTAGCTCCGGTTCGTTTCGCCGTTTCTACAATTTCCTGCGTCGACTGATCCAGGACGCGGTGATCGTAGGCTTTCAGTTTGATGCGAATCTTTTCGTTTAACATAATCTTTGTAAGAGTTACGCGTTTACGCGTGATCTTTCGTTATCAAATCACGCGTAAACGCGTAACTCGTACCCTTTTTCTATTCCACGATCTCCGAAACGG
>JBDTUT010000008.1:0-129790 GCA_040007515.1 Acidobacteriota bacterium
CGTCCGTCTTCCCGTCACCGTCGAAGTCCGCACGCGACTTCGCCGGGGGCGGTGTGACCCCGCCGCAGTTGTAGCTGCCGACCACTGCTACGTTGTCGATATTCCAACCCGGATTGGTACCGCTGCCGGCTGTGTTATCGTCCCCGCCAAAACGCCATTTGAACTGGACGCTTTGTCCCGCTGCCGCTGCCGGCAGTTTCGCGACGGTCGTGATGTATCCGCCGGAATCGCCGCTCCAGGCGTTACGGTTAGCCATCGGGTTGTTCGCACCTGCACCCAATGTGCCGTTGTATCCATTCTGGAGGAACGAGCCGCCGGCCGACTCGATATCGTTAAATGCTCCGCCCGCGATGCTGATCTCGAGAGCTCCACCGTCCCATCCCGCTTCGGTGTCGAAGCGATTTCGGAAGCTGATCGTCGCCGCCGAAGCCGTGATCGGGATGGCGGGTGATGTCAGATCGCTGCCGCCGCCGACCGTTGTCGGATCTGCCGCGAACGCCGAGTTGGGTGCCGAATTGGAATTGGTCGTCGTCGTAACGAAATTTATACCGCTTGCAACTGACACCGCTGTCCATCCGGCAGGAAACGCCGGGGCCGTAACACCGTCGAAGTTCTCGGTATAGGTCGTCACCGGCACACCAATGACTATCGAACGCGTAAAGCTGGTCGCGCCGAGGCTGCTGTTGACGTTGAAGGTCAGCGTCAGCGAACTGCCGCACACCGTTCCCGCCGGTACCGTAAAGGTCGCCGTCTGGCTCGCCGTGGCGCCGTTTGCGATCGTGCCGTAATTTGCCGTTCCGCCGCCGACGACCTGAAGCGTCGTGCCCGTCGCCGGATTGCCCGTGCTGTTCGACAGAGGGATCGACAGCGAGAGCGTTTCGCCCGGTTCGGGGAAGCCGTTGTTGTTGCCGCCCGCATCGCTTACCGTGAAGGTCGGCGTCTGTAAAAGGTTCGGAAGGTCAAAGCCTTCGACGACGACCGCGGGTGCACCGGAAGCCGTTACTCGTGCGCTGAAGCCCATCCCGCGTACCGCGAAACCGGCCCAAAGGTCGGCGACATCAGCCGCAGAACCGCTGGCGATGGCTCCCGCGATGATCGCGTCGCGTTCCTGAACGAACGTCGGTCCGATCGGAGCAAGCTTCATGCCGTCGGTGACGTGCTGCAGAATGCGGCGGTTGCCAACTGCCCAGCCGAGCCGTGCGATGTATTTCGCACGGACTTCCCAGAGCATGCTGCTCCAGATCTCGCCCGCGTTGTGCACCGCGTCACACTGCGACACGCCGAACGGCCCGCGAGCGAACGCCCCGTCCGTCAGCACGCAGCCTGCGTTGAGGTCACCGAATGTCAGCGGGTTGTGCGGCCGGTTGTTGGGCCCGCCCGTCGAGGACATGATCGCTTTGGGAAAACGGCGGATGCCGTAGTAATAGTTCGAGGTGTAACCCGTGGCACCGAGGTACGTGGCGTAGCCGCCGGTCGTGTAAACACCATCGAGCGGGTCGGTCGGCTCGGAAAGCATCGAGTGGCCGTAGAAATCGCCCCAGCCCTCGCCCATGCCGCGTGACATGTTGTTGGTGAGGCCCGATGCGTTGCCGTGCAGGCGGTTGGATGTACCGTGCGTCACTTCATGGATGATAATGTCCGCGTCGGTCGTTCCGTCGTAATCGGGCGTCGGTCCGGTCCACAGATACATCTGCATGCGTCCGCGTCCGCCGTCGGCCGGCGTGTTGAAGTTGGCGTTGTTCGTTCCTGACGAATCCTGGCCTTCCGCCGAAACACGGTCGGCTGCGGCGCCGCCGCGGCCGAAGTTGTCGTTCTGGAAGTTGAAGGCCTGTTCCGTGAACCCCAGACGGTACATTTCGTCGTGGTAGAGGTTCATGATGTAGAACATCTGGATGACCGAGCCGCGCTGCGATTCCGCGAGCAGCGGATCGTCGCCGGGTGCCGGGTTTCCGGGCGGCGGGTTCCATGTCGACGAGAATACGCGGTTCGGTGTACCGATCATGGTTGCGTCGACGCCGTTAGGGGCAACGCGATCCACGCCGGCCTCGACGGCATTACCGTCGGTGATGTTGGCTCCGTCGTTGACCCAGCCGTTGGTGTTGAATGTGTAGGGCGCTTCGTTACCGATACGCGTGACGTTCGTGCGTGCGATAACCGAAGGCTGAATGGGACCTACAGGCGTAACCGGTCCGGGTGTCAACGGCGACGGATTGTCGGCACTGTTGATCATCGCGTTCGGGTTCGTGTAGACGTTGTACGTCGCTGCCTGTGTCTGGTCCTCACCGATGTTCTTGCGCCAGAGCATCGTTCCGGTCTGTGCATCGACGATGATGTAATACGCACTTGCCGGCTGCCAGATCAGAACACGCCATGCCGGAACTGCGACGCCGGGCTCGGTCGGGAAGTACATCTTTTCAGCGGTCGTCGCCCAGTCGCCCTGGCCGAAAACCGTTTTGATGTCGGTCGAATCGGCGGCGTTGCGGCTCAGATCGTTGGCGTTCAGGTCATGTTTGATGTAACCTGCGGCCGCTCTTACCGCGTCCGACGGATCGGCAAAATTCGACGACAGCGACGAATATTCCAATCCCGGAGCAAGATTGTTGATAACGCGGATCATTTCGCCGCTCTTATTAAAACCGGCCTTCACCTCACCGCGGAAAACGGGAATGCCGTCGATCTCCTGATTGAGGATGACAAAGGACAAATTGCCGTCCGGATTTGTGTAATCAGCGGCCGTTTTGAGGTCGTTGATCTGCTGGTCGCGGGCACCGACCAGTTCGGTGTTCTGTTTAAGAAAACCGCGGAGGATGTCGGATCGCTTTACGCCCGACGGTGCGGTCAGCATCTGGCGGCCCAATGCGACGTCCGGGCCGATGACTTCGGGCGTGCGGATGTCGCTGTTGTACTCGACCTTCAGCGTCGGGACCGATGACCTTAGCTTTTCTTCGCCGCGTACGAAACTGTCGCGGACGTCCGCTACATCCGATGCCGCGCGGTTCATCGAACCGCGAAAGCCGGCGATCTTTTCGATCGCGTCTTTGTCGGAACGAATGTCGTAATTAGGAATCTGGTCGTCCTGGCTCGCGGTGCGGGTGAGCAGGCCGCTGCCTGTCTTTACGCTGCCCGCCTCAGAACGAAAATACGATGGGAGGATCAGAACCGTTGCCGTGATCCCAAAAACCAAGAACGTGAACAAAAGGACGCGTCGAGCGCCGCCCCAGCCGGGTGTTGTCATCAAAAGTCCTCCAAAAAACTTTATCGAAAGTGTAGGGTACTGTCCCAGGCGAAGTTGCATCCAACAGGATCGCTTCGGACTATATATTGTCGAAACCGGGTGTTTCGACATCAGGAAAAATTAGAACTACAATTTATAATGACCCAGGAAAGCCAGATTTCTGATGACGTGCCGCGAGAGCGACTTGAGAGGGAAATCCGTTGCGTCCTACTTGAGTTAGAGATTTTTATCGCTCATCTCTTGTAGCAAATCGAATGGCTTATGTCAATAACCAACATAACTAATGCAGGACAAACTAATAGATGAGGTATTCGGCAGCGGCGGGCTGATCTCAAAGCACCACGCCGGCTACGAATACCGCCAGGGCCAGATCGACATGGCCAACCGCGTCGCGCAGGCTTTCGAGGACAAAAAACACCTCATCGTCGAGGCAGGCACGGGGACCGGCAAGACGCTCGCCTACCTCATACCGGCGATAGCCGCCGCCCTCGGCCGCAACAAGCGGATAATAATCTCGACCGGAACCAAAAACCTCCAGGAACAGTTGATGGAAAAGGACATTCCTTTTCTGCAGAAGATCCTGCCGCGAAAGTTTTCGGCCGCATACATGAAGGGCCGGTCGAACTACGCGTGTCTATATAGGATAAACAAGGCCGAGCACCAGCCGATCTTGGAAGGCCTCGACGAGATGGACCACTTCGACGAGGTTCGCCGCTGGTCGATGGAAAGCAAAACCGGCGACCGCCGCGAGTTGACGACGCTGCCGGAAAACCTCTCGTTCTGGAGCCGCATCAACGCCAAATCAGAAACCTGCATCGGACAAAAATGTCCCGACTTCGAGCCGTGCTTCATCACGCGAATGCGGAACAATGCCGAGGCGGCCGACATCGTTATTGTCAATCACCACCTGTTCTTTGCCGACCTGAACGTCCGCGGTAATCAGTTCGGCAAGGTGCTGCCCGATTACGCCGCCGTGATTTTCGACGAGGCTCACCTTATAGAAGATATCGCGGCTGATTATTTCGGCATGCAGGTTTCCAATTTTCAGATCGACGAGCTCGTCCGCGATTCCGACACGCTGCCGATAACGGACCCGATGGCGACGCGTGATATCACCAAGATCGCCGCGCGGATCATGGGTTTCGCCGACCAGTTTTGGATGCGGTTCACTCTGGCCCGCAGCGACGGACGCTTTCCGCTGCTGCCGGACATCTTCTCGTTCCGCACGCGGAGCGGCGAAAAGGAGCCGACGCAGCTCGGCGAAGCACATTTCGCACTCGACGGCGCGCTTTCCGCTCTCGAATCCGCGATCGAAGCTTTCTCGGAAGAAATGCCCGAGGCCGACAGTCTCGTCCGCCGCATCCGGCAGGCGCGCGTCGATCTCGATTTCATCGTCGGGCAGGCCGAAAAAAGCTACGTCTACTGGATCGAACGCCGCGGCAAGGGAATGTTTTTGCGGGCGTCGCCGGTCGACGTCTCGGAATTGTTGAGAGAAAAACTGTTCGATAAGGTCGAGACGTGCGTGCTGACGTCGGCGACGCTTTCCAGCAGCGGCAGCTTTAATTTCGTTCGCGAACGCCTCGGTCTGGATACGGCAAAAACGAGCGGTTTCGTCGCTCCGTCGTCGTTCGATTACGAAAGCCAGGCCGTCATCTATTTGCCCAAAGCGATGCCCGACCCGCGAACGCCCGAATTCACACAGCTCGCGGCGGGCGAGATCGTCAAAATTCTGCAAGTCACCGACGGCCGCGCATTCGTGCTCGCGACCAGCAACTCGTCGATGAACGCGCTTTTCGAGTTGGTATCGTCGCGGGTTAATTATCCGTGTTTCGTCCAGGGCTCGATGTCCAAGACCGGTTTGCTCGAACGTTTCCGCGAAACGCCGAACGCCGTCCTTTTCGCGACCTCGAGCTTTTGGCAGGGAATCGACGTACAGGGCGAACAGCTCTCGTGCGTTATCATCGACAAGCTGCCGTTCTCGGTCCCGACCGATCCGGTCGTCGCCGCGCGTTCGAAATTCATCGAGGAGAACGGCGGCAAATCGTTTTTCGAATACAGCGTACCGCAGGCCGTCATCTCGCTAAAACAAGGCGTCGGCCGCCTCATCCGCAGCCGCACCGACCGCGGCGTCATCGCGATCTTAGATCCTCGGCTCCGCACAAAATCCTACGGCCGTGATTTTTTGCAAAGCCTGCCGCGAATGAGGATCACGAGTGACCTGAAAGACGTTTCCGCCATTTTCGAAGCCGCGAACGCAAGAGACGCGACCGTGAGCTGATCCGCGTATCGGCAAAGCGGCCCCCGTATCGCCGTCAACTGTAATATGAAAAAACTACTTCCGTTTTTCGCGATATTTCTGTTTGCGTTTGCCGCTCACGGACAAAACGCTAACGTCGTGCCGGCTGGCGGCGATCGGCCGCTGAAGATCAAGAAAAAGCCGCACGCCGCTCCCGGGTATTGTTCGCAGGGCGAAGTTGTGGCCCGCGTGCGTGCCACTTTCGACAAATCGGGCAAGGTGACGGCGGCTGAGATCACGCTGCCGTCGGGCTGCCGCGAGTTTGACGAGCATGCACTGCAAGCCGCGAGAAAGATAAAGTTCGAACCGGCGGTAAAGGACGGCCAACCGGTGACAGTTTCCAAACTTGTCGAATACGTGTATCGGCGGTATTAATCACAATTTATACAACCGTTTAAGATAGTTAACCGGTCTGTATTGCGCCTTACCGACCGCTCGGGGCACAGGTAATAGTCTGAACCTAGCCGACAAGGTGTCATTTGGCACGGAGGCTAGGGTAGCATCCGACCTGCACGGCCAGGATAACGTCCCAACCGCCACGCCGAAGTTTGTGCCGCATTCATCTCTTTAATACAGGGTTCAAGGAATCGGTAGAAACAGAAAATAAAGCGGGACAAGCGCGCTCATGTCCCGCTTTTTTCCGCGCTTCGCGTCCAGGATGATCACGGCGGGCGCAAAAAAGGGCGGGGAATGCTCCCCGCCCATAGCGATCATATTTTCGAGAATTCTACTTCTCGGCAATAAAATCGAGATCGACCAACTCGTCACCGAGCGTGAACGAGATCGGCTCGAAACGATAGTTTTTCGCCTCAACGCTGGCCACGAACGTCACGCCTGCCGGCACATCCTCGAAACGGTAATAACCAAAACCGTTCGTGGATGCCGTCCAAACATTCCCCTGACCATCGTTCAACGAAACCCTCGCACGAGCGATCCCCTGCCCCGCTCCATTAGTAACCTGCCCCATCACCGGCACATTCGCCGCCGTCGGGCTCAGGATATTTACATATCCGGTCGCAAAGACCCCAGGGAGTTCGTTTGCCGTTACGTCGCCTATGATGTTTTCGACTGGCGGGTAGCTCACCATCGTCAAAGGCGTCTGTCCGAACGGTGCAGTATTCTTAACATCGAAGGTGATGGTTACGAGCTGCCGCGTTCCGGCCGATAGAACCGTTCCCGCAGGAAGTCCGAGCACTACACCCACGCGACCGGCGGTGTTGGTATTAGGCGTCAAATTCCCGCCTGCCATACCAGTGCCCAAAGCGACCGTTGGATTAACAAGAGCAGCCTGATCGTAGCTCAACGTAAAGCCAAGCACGTTCTCGTCGCCTTGCGATTCGATCTCGACCGAGACGATAACCTGACTGCCACGATGAGTGGAGATATCCGCTGCCTTTACCGTACGCACACTTCCCGCGACGAAACTCTCGGTTGCGTACTTCTTGGTTACCGCGGCACCGTCAAACAGGCTTGCCACCGTAGGTCCGCCGGAGGACTGAACAGTGTCGAGCCCGGCTGCATAACGACCCGCTTGACCGTAGTCAAGCGTGTTGATCGCGCCGTTTCCTCGCGAAGCTCGCGGAGCTGCATCGGCACGCTGGAACTCGTTGTACAGAGGATTGGTCGTATCCAGTCCCGCCGCAAATCGAGCCATCTGACCATAATCGAGAGCGTTAATGAGGCCGGTATTGCTGCCCGTAAATCGGGGAGCAACGTCGGACTCAAAACCGGTCGCGAACGTCACGTTCCCGCTCGAGTACGAAGCCGGGAGTGGATCTGCGTTGGTGTCTCCCACAACCCTGGAAACCGGCAGATCACCGAAGGTGACCGGAGTGCTAAAGCTTGCCGGCGTCGAGGTCGTGTTGAACGTGACCTTGACGAGTTGACGTGCAGGCGGGGAAGCCGGCAGTGTCTGTCCCGAAGGTTTCGCCAATACGATACCGATCGTCGAACCGGTCGGGTTGACGGTTAGGCTGCATCCGGCACAGTCGGTTCCGAGCGAAACGACCGGGCTCGACAGGTACGCCGGATCGTAGTTCACGCTGAAGCCGAAGCTATTTTCGTTGCCCTGGCTCAACACGGTGATCGGAACGACCACCTGCTGGCCCGGTATTACGTTTTGACTGACGACGCTTATCACTCTCGGCGATCCGCCCGTGAAACGGGTGAAGTTCGCGTTGGTGATACTCGACGTAACGGTTGAATAGCTTCGGTTTGTCGGGTCGAAATTGCTGCCCGCAAACGTCGGCGTGACCAGGTAGTTGCCGCCTGACGTCAAACCGGTGAAGCTATAGTTTCCGGCCCCGTCGGTCGTCGTCGTCGCAGATGCGTCGCCGCTGAGCGTGACCGTGATGCCGGCGGTGGCCGGCGTGATGACACCCGAGATCGAGACCGCCGCGGGCAGTGCCGCACAGCTCGATGCCGCAGTCAGGAACGGTGTAAAGTTAACATTCGAACTTACCGGATTTCCGGTTCCAGCACCGGCACCGCCGGGTCCGGAGACTGAGCCCCAGTAGTTGTTCGTCGCGTCGGTCACGAACGAAGATTCGTTCTGCAGACCCCACGTCGAATTGCTCAGAATGTTGTTGTCGTGGACGATTATGCCGTTCGTCGACGAGCTCGGCGTTCCGCCGAAACCGATGTCCGTACCGACATAGATGCCAGTGTCGTTGTTGATCAGCAAGTTGCAGGTCACGGTCGGAACCGCCGGCGTCGTATGCGAGATACCACGCAGCGCATTGCTGACCGTGTTGCCCGAGATCACAATATTCGGCGAAGTCGTCGAAGTATTCGTGATGAATATTCCGTCGACACGTGAATATCCGTTACCGACCAGAGCCGTACGATCGGGTGTGATCGTGTTGCCCGTGACGTTTACCGGCACACTATTTTGGATCGATTCGATACGGATGCCGTTGTAACGGGTGACAGGAGTCGGACGAACAAAGCTTTCGACATATGAGCCGATCGTGTTGTTCGAGATCGTAAAGCCACTCGTCGCGCTACCGTAATGCGCGTTCTGACGAATGCCGTAGATGTGCGCCGAGATCGTGTTGTTACTGATTGTTGCCGGCGCAGCTCCGGGGGCGAAGAAGTCTTCGGTAACGATCCCGAACCCGACGCGTGTGAGAACGTTATTATTTACGTTCGCATATGCGTTAGTGCGTATATGAATTCCCTGGCCGAAAAGCTGTCCGGGAATATTGTCGAACTTGTTGGCGGTGATCGTGCTATTCGCAGCTCCGCCGCTCGCAGTTCCGTAGAAGAGTAGCCCCATCTCGCCAATATTCTTGACGATATTATTGGTGATCGTCGCACGCGGGTTAGCGTTCCCCGTGTTGATGATACCAATGCCTGCGTTTACATCGGCGCCGTTATAGTTGACGCCGCCCGCAAGGCTCGGATTATCACCGTCGACCGTGAAGCCTTTGAACACGACCTCGTCGGCTGAGATAACCACCATTTGAGTGCCCGTCGCATAACTCGGATCGTTAACGGTCGGATGAAGCACAGCTTCGGTAACACGCGCACCGGTGTTCGGATCGATGCTGGCGTTCGGCCCGAGCACGTTCAACTTTTTGTTGATGTCGATCTGCTCGTTGTACGTACCCGCCGCAACCTGAACCGTTCCACCCGCAAGCGCACCGTTGATGCCCTCCTGGATCGTCGTGTAGTTCGAGTTGTCGCTGCCGTTACCAAGCGACGGAATCGGCGAATCGACGTACGCGACCGCACGTCCCGACTCGGCACCTGTGTACTGACCGCAGATATATGCGTTGTCGTTCGTACTGCTCAGCGTGAGCAGAGGCTGATAGAACGCAACGTTAGCCGGAGCGAGTGTACCAAGAAGTGCGATGTCGCAATCCTGATTCTGCGGTTCGCCCCAGGTGTTGCCGCTAAAAGCAAAGTTGCCGCCTTCGACGACCCAGCCCTTGGTTCCCGACACGTTGTTGCCGGTAATTGTGCCGCCGCTCGTAGCACTACCGCTCATATAAGCCGGCTGCCGAAGCGAGTGAATAGTGTTGTTCTGCAGGAGCAGACCGGTAGATGCCGAGATCGCGAACGCACGACTATAATAGTTACCGGTACTGAGCCACGGGCCGCCGGGATTGGGGCCGTAGATTAAATTGTTCTTTGCCGTGAAGTTGTTTGCCTGAACATTGATCAGGTTATGTTCACTGGTCGAATGCGGATCGGTTTTCTGGATCTCGAGGTTGTCGAGCGTAACGTTGTCCGCGCTAACGAAGAAAAGTCGGTTCGGTGCGACCGGAGTTCGGACGACCGGTTTTGCCGCTCCGACACCGACGATGGTCAAGCCCGCTTTGTTCAGGTTGATCGTCGCCGCGTTCGGATATGTAGCCGGACAAACACGGATCGTGTCGCCGGGATTCGCCGCCGATACGGCGGCGCCGATCGATGTCGTGGCGATCGTTGCCGTATCGTTACAATCCGTTGCTGACGCTTTGCCGTCAAGGTCAACGACCTTGATCGCGGTCGGTTCAAAATCGTAAACCGTATCGTTGAAGCTGAACAGGTCAGTTTCGACATCGTAGTTGGGGTTGCCCGAGCCGATGTTTACAAAGATTCCTTTGACAACGGCGTTCGGGCATGCCGCTTTCAGACCGGCGAGCGTATAGAAAGGCGGTCCGCCGCCGCCGGCTGTGACCTGGCACGATCCGCCCGCGTTACGCGTGCTGCTCGACCAAAGCTGGGTTCCTGCCGCAACATCCCAATGCTGCCAGGTGCCGGTCTGGACGGTTCCGTTCCAATACGGTTCGTAGAACATGTACGTCGCCGTCGACGCCGTTCCGTCAAGATAAACCTGGAACACATACGACGGATCGGCCGGTGCGCCTCCGGCTATTTGCTTTGTGGAGTAGCCCATGTCGGTGATGCCCGCGAGCGGAACATCGACATCCTTTGCCAGATAGGCGGACGCGCTAGGGTCTGCGGGTGACGTCAGTCTCAATGCACCGAAGCCGCCGGGTGCCGTAGCATCGCTGATGAAGTCAGCTGCTGCACCAAGCTCCGTGTTGACCGTCCAACCGTTGAGAGCTTCCGGCCGCACCGTTACAACGGTCGGCGGAGCGACGTTCGCACGCTGCGAATTGTCGATCGCAAGCGACGGTATCGCATTCACTACAAACCAGCCATAGCGATTGCCGCCGACCGTTGAGCCGATAACGTCGGTCGGATCACTTAATGTCCATGTTCCTACAACTGCGCTCGACGAATTCACGATCGTCATTTCAACGGCAAGTTTGCCGGTGCCGTCGTTGTAGAAACGATGTTTGAACGTGTACCACCCTGAGGCTGTAATAGCGACCGGGTTTCGAGCCGGATTTTTCGGGAAAGCTCCTGAGCTCGTGGCATTATTACTGCCGCTCACAACGAATCGCGGAACGCCGGCTCCCGGGCCTGTTCCATCCGTGTAAAAGCCAGCGTTAAATACGAAATCGCGAAGGAAACCTCCGCTAGAATTGCTGACCGCAGAATCCCAGTCGAATCTGGAGTCGTTGGCGTATCCGCCCGCAACGTTCAAATAAATATCGACAGAGGTGACATAACCAAGTGCGGGGAAGGTCGAATTGTATCCGCCCCACTGAGTAGAGTTTGTCCCAACTTCGCCATGGAAGCCGCCGGTTTTCGAGGTCACGCCGTTGGTGCCCGACGCCACGCGCGTTACCGTTGATGTCGGTGACCAGACACCGTCGGTTTCGAATCCCTGGCTGTACTGCACGGCCAGGTTGAGATCGGAGGTTGTCCCGGTATCTTTCTTGTCGTCGGAAATGACGGCAGGTGTACTCATTTCGGTAAACGGGGTAAACGCACCGAATATCGAACTGATCAATGTCTGATTAAAAGACTGAGCTTGGGCTGAGATGCCTATTGTTAACATTGCTGCAGCTATAAAAAGTGCTGCCGCCACAAGCGGGGAACGGGTGCCTAGGCGGCGTGCCCTCCGCGCGAGATCGGTCACCGTACGTCCGAAGGCAGAAGTACGCTTCTCGAAAGAAGTGTGGGTCATTCAATTTCTCCTAAAATTGTTGTTTAGTTATGGGTGAATCAACAAAAAGGCAGAGCAAGTTCCGTGGGAAAATGGGTGTGAACTTAACTCATTTGCTGACAGAGTTGATGCATCTTATTCCACATGGCTGCTCGATGCAAGCGCGAAAACCCGCTAACCTCAAATAAAATAAGGGGTTCAGCGGTAAACAAGTTTTAACTATATGTTAGGTATATAACTTAGCGGACAGCCGAACTTTGGAATTATTTTCGATAGGTAAGCTGTATTTAACGATTTCGGGCCGTTCAACTTATAATCATTATTATTATGTCGTCATTTTATGAAGTTATGATCGAACGGAATTTCTCGAGTGCTCACCAACTGCGCGGGTACAAAGGGAAGTGTGAAAATCTGCACGGGCATAACTACAAGATCGAGATCTACGCACGCGGCGAGGAGCTGAATAATATCGGCCTGCTGATCGATTTCGGCGATCTCAAATCGGCGGCCGACGAGATCGTCAAATACCTCGATCACCGCAACATTAACGAGCTGCCGCCGTTCGATGAGGAACTAAACCCGTCGGCCGAGAATCTCGCCCGGTATTTCCTCGAATACCTCAACGGCCGCATCGCCGACGAACGCGTTAAGGTCCACAAGGTCCGCTGCTTCGAAACCCCGACGAGCGTCGCCACGTATCGGATAGACTAGAGCTCACGCATCCCCGACTGGACCGCAGGCATCCTGCCTGCAACGAGCACGAAGTGCGAAAGCAGTGCTTATATACATACAAGTACGGCGAACACGATATTCGCGTCCTCGCGGACGCGTTGCACGCGGGACGTGTGCGCTTTAGTCAGGACGCTATGATCCGGCGAACGGTGTTCCGAACAGGCCGACCGCCAGCTCGATCCAGATGAGCGCGAGTGCGATCAGGATCACGGCGCAGATGGCGATCCGGTACTCGAATTTTTTCACCGTTCTTAGCACGAATTCGCACGCGAGCCCGGTGCCGAACAGCAGCACGGCTGCGGCCACGAAATCCAACGGCGACCAGTTAACGCCGCCGCCGCCGAGCTTCATCGCCAAAAATGGTATAAGCAGCAGGATCGCTACCGTAACAACAATTCCGGTCAGTCTTTTGTTCTGAGTGTTCATCGATTTTGTTTTCTCTATAATAAAGTATCTGTGCAAATCATTTGATCGTTATTCAGTGCGGCGGCGAGATGCGGCCGTTCTGACGGGTGAAAATTTCCTCGCGACGCAGCAGTTTCGTGTACTCGAACCCGATCACCTTTCCCGCCTTGTCTCACGATCAAATGCCGTTGCCCAACGGCCAACGTGTCGAAAAGTACTTTGCAATATAAAGTGAATTTTGTCAACCGCGCAGTCATCGATCGAGTGCCTCGGGTTCTATTTCGGGCACGCACGGCCGGGTCTGATCTGATCTCGGGCCGTAGAGTTCTCCTGTTTCGTGCCTTTCGTGTGTTTCGTGGTTAATTCTTCAAGCCTTATTCACGAAAGACACGAAAGGCACCAACGAAAGGAAAGAAACGAGGCCGCGGATGCGAGGAAAACGATTTCAGTTTTTTGAAATCGTCCATGGTTCGGCATAATAAAGCAAAGACTTTCGAAACTTGTAGGGACTTTTGGTTATCCGTGGGGAAGCAGCTTTATGAAAAAGATCCAGATCGCGATCATTCTGACGATGTTGGCGGGAGCGTTGAACTCGGCGTGCGCTCAAAATCCGGCCAAGGACAATAAGACGACGTCGGCCCAATGCACGCCGCTCGAAACGGCGACGGCTAACGCGCTCGAGCAAAAGCCTGCATTCGCCGGGCAGACCCGCGTTTGCGGCGTTAAGTCCGATGTGGCTTTCGATGTGGTTGTCGTGGCGAAGGGCCTGGCCCAGCCGTGGGCGGTCGAGCCGCTGGCCGACGGCAATTTTCTGATCACCGAAAAAGCCGGCCGTATGCGCATCGTTTCCGCAAGCGGCCAGGTCGGCGAACCGATCGGCGGACTGTTGCCCGTTGGGCAGGGCGGAGTTTCGGCGGCGAGCGGGCAGGGCGGATTGCCGCCGATCTCGGCACGCGGCCAGGGCGGACTTCTGGATGTCGCTTTGAGTCCCGATTTTGCCAAAGACCGCACGATCTTTTGGAGCTTTTCCGAGCAGCGTGAAGGCGGCAGCGGGACGAGCGTCGCACGCGGCACGCTCACGGCGGATCGAAAGAACCTCGAACAGGTGCGCGTTATATTTCGAGCGATGCCGACATATGACAATGGCGTGCACTTCGGCTCGCGGCTCGCATTCGGGCCGGACGGCAAGCTTTACATCACGCTCGGCGAGCGGTTCGACAAAGAAAAAACGCGGCCACAGGCACAGCAGCTCGGCAGCCATCTGGGCAAAATTATCCGCATTAATCCCGACGGCACGGTCCCGGCGGACAATCCGTTCGTCAAACAGCAGGGAGCGCTTCCCGAGATCTGGACGCTCGGGCACCGCAATGTTCAGTCGTCGACGTTCGACGATAAAGGCCGTCTGTGGACGGTCGAACACGGAGCAAAAGGCGGCGACGAATTGAACCTGATCGAGAAAGGAAAGAACTACGGCTGGCCAGTGATCAGCTACGGCGAAGAATATTCCGGCGAGCCGATTCCCGGCAACATCACCGCCAAAGAAGGCTACGAGCAGCCGATCTATTATTGGGACCCGGTCATCGCTCCGTCGGGGGCGCAGTATTACACCGGCTCAGCATTTCCGGCATGGCGGGGAAGCATCTTTATCGGCGGCCTCGCGTCACAGCGGCTCGTCCGCGTCGTCATCAAAGACAACCGCGTCACCGGCGAAGAACACCTGCTGACCGATCGCGGCAAGCGCATCCGCGATGTCCGCCAGGGCCCCGACGGAGCGCTCTACGTCGTCACCGACGAACCCAACGCCGAGCTCTGGAAGATATCGCCGAAACACTAAGCCGATTACTTCTGTGGTTGGATCGAGTTCCGATCTTGTTCCGTATATTCCGTGGTCGTTCTTCAAAAAACGTAAACCACGAACCACACGGAACATGAGACGCTAAATAGAAAACGGCTGCCAATTATGGCAGCCGTTTTTTGATCTTGATGGTCGGGGCGAGAGGATTCGAACCTCCGACCTCACGGTCCCGAACCGTGCGCTCTACCAGGCTGAGCCACGCCCCGACAGGTCAAGAAAAGAGTGTAGGTTACCGCCCGCGTTTAGTCAAACACGTTTATGCGGACGCTCGTTAGGGCATGGTCACGACAATCGCCGACTGTGCCAAGGCAAGGCTGCCGACGAGCCAGCCAAGAGCGGACGATTCGTCACTGAATATTTTCATGATCGCCCGCGAGCCGTATTCGGTGATCCGTTCGAATTTACGGCCGAAATCGAAACCTGACGGCGACGTGACTATAGCAACCTTGCTGTACGCGAACACCTTGTTATTCAGAATAAAAGCGTTGCTGGCGCCGAGGAGGTCGTGGTCCGACATGTGTTTAACATCGAGCGACGTATTGTCGACAAGGATGCGACAGCCGACCTCGAAGCTTTCCAGCGCCGCAAGCTCGGCGATCATCGCCGAAAAATCGTTCTTAATATATCGCCCGGACACCGTTATTCGAATAAACTCCGGCGCCCCGCTCTCGTCAAAGGTCCATTTCATTTCGTAATCCTGAGTTTATCCAACCGGATCGTGAGGGGTTATTCCGATGGAAACGATCATTTCGCCAGTGTCGATCGAACACATGTTAGTTCACATAATGAACAAGAAAAGTCAGGTACTTTACACAAGCCGATAAGAATTACGAAAGTTTTGTGGAAATTACGCAAAAATGGACGTCTTCAACGTCATGTCGGCGGAAGAACCATTACCAAATAATTTACCTCCCATGAACACAGGAAATTATTTTCTCGACTCGCTGCCCTTGTCCGTCATGCAGCGCATGGCGTTTCAGCTCGAAACGGTGCGCCTGGCAAAAGGCAGGCACCTTTATCGCCAGGGCGACACCGTTGATTCGATCTATTTTCCGCTGAGCGCGGTCGTTTCCCAATACGGGACGTCCGAGGACGGCCGAACAATCGAACTCGTGTTGATGGGCCGCGAAGGCGCGGTCGGCCTCGCTTCGACGTTCAATTTGTGCGCGGCGATGCAGTGCTGCCAGGTAACAATCAGCGGCACGGCGATGAAGATCCGCACCGAATTTGTCGTCCAGATCGTTCGGCACGAGCCGGAGCTGAAGGCCGCCGTGATCCGTTCGCTGAACGACCGCCTGCGGCATATGTCTCGGCGGGTGCTGTGCAATCGCTATCACTCGGTCGAGCAGCGCCTCTGCACATGGATGTTGATGGTAAGTGAAAGATGCGGGCGGCCAAGCATCCGTATAACCCATATCGACGCGGCCCGGGCGCTTGGCGTTCATCGTCCGACAATTACTGACGCAATGTCGATCCTATGCAACCAGGGAATTATCGGACAATCGACTGGACGCATCGAAATCGTCGACGAACATGCGGTGCGTAAACTCGCGTGCGAATGTGCGGCGAACCTTTCCTTAACAACCGCCGAGGACACCTCGCGATCGTTCCGTGTACAGGCACTTCGAAACTGACCCGGGAAAGTTCTTTCTACAACAATTACTAATCCGAACCGCAAACAATTTCCCGCCGAACGTCAAGTCACAGTAACACGAACTTTTAGATCGTTTCGAAAAGGAGGCCGCTATGGGATTTTGGGATGAGGTATTTAAACCGTTGCCATCGTACAAGAATTTTCACAAATCCAAGGAAGAATTGATCGCAGATCTGGAGAGAGCGTCGTCGTACTTGGGTGCCGCCGAGATGGTCATCGATGACGCCGAACGCATAAGTGTTTACCGCGATAAAATCGACCAGACGATACAGGTTCTCGAATTGCCCGAAACGACGTATAAAAACATCGTAAGCGGAATAAAGATCGCAAACGCGATATCGGACCTCGGGAAGATAAATATCAGCCAAAATCCGCAGGCGGCAGCAAAGGCATTCGGCCGGTTATTTAGCGGCATCGGCGAACTCGCAAGATACCTGCCGCCGCCGATAAACGGTTACTTCGAAATTTTCGCGGAAGCCGAACATTTCTTCGAGGACATGCGCGTTAAGCTGGATCCGCGAATTCATATGCGCGAGCCCGGCGCCCAAGAGGTGGTAGACAACTTGTAGGGTTGGGGCCGCTCAATTCGAGTTGATTTTCACAGCGGTGACCTGCCGCGTCGCCTTGTCGAGTTCATCGACGCGGCCCTTGAATCCGACAACCATTAGTTCCACTTCGTCGGGCGAATAATTGGCGGCGCGGAACGCGTCGTTTATCTGGCGGTCGGTCAGCTGTTTTAATTGGTCGGCAAGCCATCGGCCCTGTGCGATCGTGATGTCGTTCATCAAGCCGCGGCCTTTGCCTTTAAAATCGAAATCTATCGTGCCGTCGTCTCGGATGTCGCTTATAAAACCGGCTTCGTTCCACGTTCCGGCGTCGTTCGTCTTGCGGCCAAGACGGAAAAAGAGCGGCAGATTGTTGTTCCCCAGCTTGCCGAACGTCGCGCCGAGATCGCTGATCACGTACTGATGCTCGATGCCACCGCCCTCGCGAACCTGCAGCACTTTATTCTGGAGGTCGAGCAGGTCCCAGTTCGTAAAAAAGACCATCATTATCTTCAATCCCTGCAGTTGATTGGTGCCGACGAACGGGTTTTCCTTCCACTTCCATTCGTCGAGGCGTTTGACGTTCTCGCGTCTCGCCTCGAGCCGGACGTTTTCGAATGTGCCTTGGCCGGGAATGGTGATCTTAGGAACCAAGTAATTGATCTCAGTTTTGTAGCCGATACCGTACAGAATTCGTACAGCCGCCGTCTCGGGCTGTGCTTCCGAGCCGAGTTTGGCGATCCACGTTCGTCCTTTCGCGTCCTTTATCTCGAATTTCTTATTGTGGCCATTCTTGTCTTCTTTAATGAACGTTACCTTTCGCAGGTCCGGCTTCACATCCTCGCCGCCGGGGCCATAATAAAGGTCCCGCTCGCCCGTCACCGACTCCCAAAGCACCGGCCGCGCACTGGAAACCACAGAAGCCTTTTTCTGCGCAAACCCGGAGCCGGTCGATATCGCGAAGATCAGCGAAAGTAACACCGAATATCGTAATCTCTTGTTCGTATACATATAAATACACCTTTCCCGCAAGCCATAAAGCAACCGGCGTGCCATGCCACGCAGGTCAGTACCACCTGCGTAAGCAGGCGGGTTCTTAGTAGTGCACAGGGAAGAGTCAAGAGGCCTGAGCATGAGGGCCTCCTCCGACTCACGCCTCTTGACTCTTCCCTCACGACTATCCGGAACCCACCCGCTTACGCAGGTGGTTCTGATTTGAATTTGTGTTTTAGGAATTCGATGATCGGAGCGAGGAGTGAGAGGAAAACTACGACGATGACGACCTTTTCGATATGGTCTTCGAGTTTGATGCCGAGGGCGTTTTCGATCAGGCCGCCAAGAAAATAGCCCGCGAGGACCATGCTCGATATCCATGCGAGTCCGCCGATGACGCTGTAAAAAAGGAATTTGCTGTACGGCATCTCTGTCGCGCCGACGACAAGCGGGGCGAACGTGCGGACGATCGGGACAAAGCGTGCGAGGACGACGGTCTTGACACCGTACTTGTCAAAAAAGTGCTTCGCCTTTTCGACGCGGCTCGGTTTGAAGATCCACGACGATTCGCGATTGAAAAGCGTCTTGCCCATCGCCCGGCCGGTCCAATATCCGGTGCTGTCGCCGATCACCGAACCGAGAAAGAAGGCGAGCAGCACGAGCGCGACATTCAATTTCCCTGCCGCCGCAAACAACCCCGAAACAACCAGCAGCGAATCGCCCGGCAAAAAGAACCCGACGGCCAAACCGGTCTCCGCAAAAATTACAAAAAACAACCCAAAATAAACATACCCGCCCAGCCACGCGAGCATGTAATCGATGAGAAACTTCGGATTAAGAAAGTCTTTGATCTGGTAGAGAAATTCGGTGATGGAATCCATGAATGAAAAGGTGAAAAAGTGGAAAAGTGAAAAGGTGAAAAAGTTAGGAGGACGAATTTGAATTTGAAATTGCCTTTACGTGATTCGAGATCGAACCGCTCAGGAAGCGAGCCTTTTCGCGTAGTTCGATGTGTTCGTTGCTACTAATATACCCAACTTTCTCGGCGATGCATAAAAGGCTGCGTACTTCGCCCGATGAACCTTTGGCGATATTTAGGAAGTTCAAATATTCCTTTCGCGAACGCCGCTCGAATCCCTCGGCGATATTTGTAGAGATAGAGACCGCCGCGTTTCGCATCTGCGCCTTTAATCCAAAGTCAGTCTTAATTCCATTCTTTTCGGTCAGAAGATAAATGTCCTTTGCAAATTCCACGGCACGTTGCCAGATATAAAGATCCTCAAAGCATTCGATTTTGCCCATATTAGCCGATTCTGGATCCTCCACTCGACCTCTTACTTTTTCACTTTTTCACTCTTTCACTTTTTCACTGCTCCAACTTTCCCGCCCAGCCGTGTTTGCCGATAAGCGGGACGAACGCGCAGGGGCCGCAGTTTTCCGTGGTGTAGCCTTCGTCGGTTTTCACTACGCGGACGAGTTCCTGTGTCTTTTGGTTCTGGCCGACGGGGATGACGAGGTTGCCGCCGATTTCGAGTTGCTTGATAAGCGGTTCGGGCAAAGTCGGGCCGCCGGCGGCGACTAGGATGGCGTCGAACGGAGCGTAGACTTCCCAGCCATTGGTGCCGTCGTCGCAGCGAAACGAAACGTTGCGGTACCCGAGTGCGGGCAGGCGTTGTTTTGATTCGGCGGCGAGGACCGGAATGCGTTCGATCGAATAGACCTTGCGTGCCAGGGAAGCGAGTATTGCGGTTTGGTATCCCGACCCGCCGCCGATCTCGAGCACGCGTTCCTTGCCGTTGAGCTCGAGCAGCTCCGTCATCCGTGCAACGATGAACGGCTGCGAGATCGTCTGCCCGGCGGCGATCGGCAGCGCATTGTCCTTATACGCCTGCGCCTTCAACGCCTCAGGCACAAAGAGGTGACGCGGGACACGGTTCATCGTCGCAAGCACTCTTTCATCTTTGATGTGGTAATGTTCGCGAAGCAACTGGACCATTCTCGATCTCGGGATCTCGAATCCATCCGTGTGGTTCACGCGTGAGGGTCCTGTGGTCATCTGACAACGATTATAATGCTAACGCCCGCTAAGTTCTATTGGCTAGGGAAACTCGGCGTTTAGCCTTTCGTTAAGCGAACTCATTTCGGACATGAACTGAACGAAGTCGGGTGAATTGCGAACTCGGTCGAGATTCCGATCGCGTTCGAAAAGGGGAAAGTTTGGAAAGCCGGTTTCGGCGGACTTTCTCAGCCACTTGACCGATTCGCCCGCTTTGCCCTCGAGGGCGTAAACCAATGCGATGTCGTACGCGGCATGGTGGTAATTGGGGTCCATGACGGGCTGCCGCGCGAGGATCTTGGGTATTTGCGATTCGGCCGCCGCAAAGTCATTTTTCAATGCGAAGAGGATCGCCGTACGTCGCGGAATGTAGTTATTATCAGGTGACTTTTTCGCCCACAGGTCGATGACTTTCCGGGCCTCGTCCAAACGGCCCTTGCCCAGCAGATACCACGACAATTCATCGTCCGAACTCCCATGCGTGTTGCCGGAACCGTTAGCGGCGGCCATGTATTCGTCATACTTGTTTCCGAGCCAGAGAACGTTGAGGCTTTGATTCCGCACGAATTCGCTCGTCGGATCGATCTCGACCGCACGGTGGATCTCGCGGTCGGCCTGCCGCTCGAGTCCGAGATGGGCATAGGTGGCTGCCAGTTCGGCGTGCCCGACATTGGGATCGATCTGCTGGGCGGCAAGTATCTCGCGGATCGAGGCTTCATTCTGGTAGTTTTCGTAACCGCTCCAAAGGAAAAGTGAGCGTGCTAAGTGAGTATCCGCAAGTTGAGAGTCGAGCGATTCCGCGACCTTGGTTTCCGCCTTCGCACGGTCTATCCATTCCGGGTTCGTCGGGTCGACGAACAAGGCCATTGCGGCGTAGGCGAGGGCCAATTGGGCGTGGGCGAGCGCGAACCCGGGGTCGCTCTCGATCGCTTTTTCGAAGAGAGATATAGTCGACTGCATCTGCGGTCGGTTTGTGTCCATCCTCGTGTCGAAGCTGTACAGCCCCCGCAGGTAATATTCGTACGCGACCGGGTTTGCGGACATGCTGCGCTTATCGAGCTTCGCTTTTTGTTCGGGGTCGAGCCGCAGCCGTAATCGAGTCGAGACCTGTTGCGCGACGCTGTCCTGTATGGCGAAAATGTCTGACGCCTGCATGTCGAAATTGTCGGCCCATAGCGACTTTCCGTCGGCGGTTCTCAAGAGGTTGACGCTGACGCGCAGGCGGTCGGCAGTACGCTGGACGCTTCCTTCGAGCACAGCATCGGCGCCGAGTTGTTTCGCGGCCTCCAACGCGTCGGTGTCCTCTGTCAGGTATTTGCGAATAGTGCTGGTCGGCCGAACCACTAACTCACCCGTTTGGCTTATTCGCCTGATAACGGCGTCTGCGATGCCAAGCCCCAGATAGTTATCGCCCGAGTCGAGAGACTTGAGCGGCAGAACGGCGAGGGAGCGTATCTGCGGTTCGGTGCGTCCCACAAAGCTGAGACGCCCGGTGAAATACGCGGCGGTGAGCGCGGCTAAAGCGAGTATTGCAGCTGCGGCCGCTGCGACGAGCCATCGCGACGGGCCGCGCGGTGTCGGCGCAGTGTCATCGACCGCCGGAAGCAGTTCGGTCCGCTCCTCGGCTTTCACCTCAGCCGCGAGTTCCGGCACGAGCGAGGCTTTCAATGCCGCGAGCAGATCGGTTGCCGATGCGTAGCGGTCCTCGCGCGCCTTCTCGAGGCATTTCGATACGATCGTATCGAGCTGATGAGGCACTTTGCTATTGTGCGAACTGACGGGCGGCGGGTCGTACTGGATTAGCGCGGCGAGGACGTCGGTCTTTGTGAGCCCGCGGAACGGCACGTGGCCGCCCAACATCTCGTGAAGAACGACGCCGAAGCTGAACAGATCGGTCCGCGCGTCGATCGCCCACCCGCGAGCCTGTTCGGGCGACATATACGAGGTCGTCCCCATGATCATTCCCGGATGGCTGAGGTCCTGAACGCGTGTCGCGGCTTCGTCGTCGACGACAGCAGGAGCCGAGAATTTTGCCAGGCCGAAATCGAGCACCTTGACGTAACCGTCGTCGCGGATCATCACGTTTTCCGGTTTGATGTCACGGTGGATAACGCCGGCCTCGTGTGCGGCCTTGAGCGCGGACGCCATTTGCATCGCGATGTCGACGGCGTCGGCGACCGGCAGGCGCCTCTCCCGCGACAAACGTTGCCGAAGCGTCTCGCCTTTGACGAACTCGCTGGCGAAAAGGTGAATGCCGTCCGTCTCACCGAACTCGAAGATCGTCAAAATGTTCGGGTGGTTGAGCGCCGACACGGCCTCTGCCTCGTTCTGGAATCGGCGAAGACGAGCCATGTCGTTAGCAAGGTCCGCGGGAAGTATTTTAAGAGCCACGGAGCGGTGAAGCTGATTGTCGCGGGCGAGATAAACTTCGCCCATGCCGCCGATCCCTATCGGCGACACGATAGTGTAATGAGAGATCGACTGACCGTCGCTGAGCTGCCACGGCGACTCTCGAACTTCGTCGACGACCAACGGCTGTTCGAGGAAGGTGGTTGCGTCCGAGAGCGCGATCAACAGCGATTCGACCTCGATGCGAAGCTGAATGTTGCCGCCGCACGCGGTTTCGAGGAACGCGTCGCGCTCGCCTGTATCGTGCCGCAGGGCCTCGTGAAACAGTTCTTTTACCTGGTCCCACTGCTTTTTAGGCATCGCTTTTGTTTATCAACGCGTGAGCTCCCGGTACAGCCACGCTTTTGCCATCTTCCACTCGCGTGCGGCCGTCGCACGCGAGATTCCCATCAGGTCGGCGGCCTCGTCGAGTGTCATTCCGCCGAAGTACCGGAGCTCGATCAGACGCTCTTGCCGCTCGTCGAATTTTGCCAGACGCTTCAGGGCCTCGTCCAGAGCGGCGATGTCGACATTTGCCTCGTCCGCCGCGGCAAGCAGGGCTTCTTCGAGCGGAAGGTCCTCGTTCGATCCGCCGCGTTTCGAACGGTGACGCTGTTTGGCGTAGTCGACCAATATCCGCCGCATCGCCTGCGCGGCCACGGCGAAAAAATGCCCTCGATTTTGCCACTCGACGTTCTTTTGTCCGGCGAGCTTGAGATACGCTTCGTTCACGAGGGCGGTTGTCTGCAGCGTGTGGTTTTGTCGTTCGCGGCGAAGGTATCGGTCAGCCTGTCGCCGCAATTCCGCCAAAACGTGCGGCAGCAGCTCGTCCAGGGCTTCCGGCTTGCCGTCGCCCCATTCGCGAAGCATCTCGGTAATATTCGTTCGTTCGACTTCCGGTTCCATGACGGATACCAGCGATTATTATCCTTTTACCTCCCCGACGCAAAGCTTTTTCAATCGCCCGTTTCTTTTTTGAGACGGTTTTCCGAGGATTGTCGCGTTAATTAATGAAGGCGAAAAACCCCGCCTCCGAAGATACAAGAGTGAAACGTAGGAGAACTGCAGTGAGACAAATTATAATTCTAACGGCAATCGCAATTATCGTCCTTACATCAGCAGCAGCGTCAGCAAGCGCACAAATGACTCAAAAGTACCGGGCGGAAATTCCTTTCGATTTCAGCATCGGCAATAGAGATATGAAGGCGGGAAGTTACACGTTGGGATTGTTTAATTCGGACAGTTCGGCCCCCGTGCTCGGCATCACGAGCAGAGCTTCAGGAGTGGCAAAGGCAATCAAGCCCATCATTCTAAGCGGATACGATCGCGACACAAAGGCAGTTTTGAAATTCGTCAGATCGGGCGATCATTATGACCTCGCCGAGGTGGTCGCTCCGGAATTCAGCACGAAACTCAAAAAGACATGGAGCGACGTTCGCCAGGTGACCAAGAATGCCGGCGGCAATTCTGAAACCGTCAGTATTTACATCTACTAGCTCGCTCAGATCGGAACCACCTGCGTAAGCGGGTGGGTTCCTCTCCTTTGAGTTCTAGGCACAACAGCGGCACGGCTTCTCTCGACAGGAGCCGTGCCCGTTTCGTTATAATTCCGGATCGTCCCAGTCCGCCATTTCGACAAGTGCCTGGTAATTTGTCAAATCGCTTCGCATCGGCGTGATGGAAACAAAGCCTTCGTCGATCGCCTCAAAGTCCGTTCCGCCTTCGGCCCGAAAGCCGCCGCGGATCTCACCGATCCAATAATATGGTTTCCCACGCGGGTCGATGTGTTCGCTGATCACGGGCTGGGCGTCCTTGAAACCCTGCTTCGTGATGCGGATACCTCGCGGCGTACCTTTCGGCACATTTACGTTTAGCAGCGTTCCGTGCGGGATGCCCTCCGCCAACGCTTTCTGCGTCACGTTGAAAGCGACCTTCGCCGACTCGGTGAAATCCTGGCTGCGGTTGGCCGCAAGGCTGAATGCGAGCCCGGGAACGCCGAGTATCGTCGCCTCCATCGCACCGGCGACCGTGCCGGAATAGGTCGCATCGTCGCCAAGATTCGCGCCCGGGTTGATTCCCGAAACGCATATGTCCGGCCGCTCGTCCGGACCCAAAATGCGGTTGAGCGCGAGCGTAACGCAGTCGGTCGGCGTACCGTCGACTATCCAATGCCGGCCGTCGACCTGTCTGATCCGCAGAGGACGTCCCAACGTCAAACTGTGGGACGCTCCGCTCTGCTCACTCGACGGCGCCACGACAAAAACGTCGCCCAAATCCGCCATCGCGTTCTCAAGCGCAATGATCCCCGCCGCGTGGTAACCGTCGTCGTTGGTAATTAAAATCCTAGGTCTACTCATAATTTGCACAAGCCCGCACGAAGTAAGGGCGTTATCTGCACAAGCCCGCACGCAAGTAAGGGTGAAACACTCAACATGGCGCACACGCCCAAACTTACGTGCGGGCTTCTGCAAATGTCGCTAACGTCAAAAAAGGTGGAAGAGCGAAAACTCACTCTTCCACCTTTTCACTTTTCCACTCTTAACTATCGTCCCGAGTTGAAGCCGCCCGGACGACCTGGTCCCGTGCCGCTGCCCATCGGACGCTGTTGGCGAAAGCGCTTGCGGTTACGCTTGCGTGCGTTCACCGATTTGAGCTTTGCCTTCTGTCCCGGCGGGATGAAGTGAGCGTGTTTTTTCAGATCTTTGATGATCTCTTCGCTGATCACTTTACGCTTAAAGCGTCGCAGCGCACTTTCGATCGATTCGTTATTGTTTACAACAATAGATGCCATTTTTTGTACTCACCTCCTTTTCGGCTAATTTCGTGCCGGACCGCAAGGCTCGAAAACCCGCATTCCGCTGCCCGAAGGCAAACTATAATTAAACACCGTTTCGACCGCGAGCGCAAGCCGCCCACCATGTCCCGGTTTTGTCAGTACCACCTCGCGTGAGCGGGTGGGTTCTTCCGCATCTCGCCGTCACGCACCTCAGATATCAACCAATTCATAGATATCTCCCAGATCGCCCAAATCATCATTCCTTCAAACGACCGCGCGTGAAAAACTCTTCACATGAACTCATTCCCCGACGACGCTCTCGAATTCCGCGACAAGCCCGGCCTCATCAGTTACGAACTCCTCCGCTCACGCCCCGCCGCCGAATGGTTTGACGAAGCCGCGAACGGCCGCCCGCCCGGCCGCCTTCTCGGCGACCTCTGGCTCGAAGGCGAGCTATGCGTCCTGTTCGGCGACACCGGCAAAGGCAAAAGCGTTTTCGCCACGCAAATCGCCGACGCCATCGCACGCGGCGCCTGTGTCGGCCCGTTCACCAACCAAACGCCGCCGCAAAAGGTGCTCTACTTCGATTTCGAAATGACCACCGCCCAGTTCGCCGCCCGATATACGGCTGACCAGATTCTAGATTCCACAAATTCGCCAACCGCCAAAATCCGCGATCCGCATTCCGCATTCCGCAATTTTTTCACCTTCTCCCCCAACCTGATCCGCGTCGAGATGGCGTCCGGCCCGCCCGATCACGAGGGTTACGGATTCAAGAATTTCCGTTCGTATTTCGCCACGGCCGTTGTCGACCAGATCGAGCAGCACGAGGCAAAGGTGGTCGTCATCGACAACATCACTTACCTCTCCGACCAGCTCCAGAGCTCGGCCCGGGCGGCGCATGTGATGAAAGAGCTGCGGCGGATAAAGTCCGAGCACGATCTTTCGATGCTCGTCATCGGCCACTCGCCCAAACGCCGGCCGACCGACCGCCTCACCACCCGCGATCTCGTCGGTTCCAAAATGCAGGCGAACTTCGCCGACTCGATGGTCGCCATCGGCTCCAGCCTCAAGGGCGCCAACGTCCGGTATCTGAAACAGGTAAAGTCCCGCTCCGCCGCCTCAAATCACGAATCGGAAAACGTCGTGCTCTTCCGCATCGAAAAGATCGGCCCGTTTCTCCAGCTAACCCACACCGGCTACGCCCGCGAAACCGACCACATCCACCTCATCTCCCGCTCCGTCCCACCAACCAACCGCCAAACCCTAACCGCCCAAGCCCTCGCCCTCCAATCCGCCGGCCAAACCCAACGCCAAATCGCCAAAACCCTAAACATCCCCAAATCCACCCTCCACACCTACCTAAAAACCGCCCCAAAACCCTGAACCAGTGCGCCGTCCACCGGCACCAAGTTCCTCGTCTTTCCTAGCTCTCCCAAAATCCAACCGCTATCTCAACGCCAGTGATTCTCATTGGTGCTTCCGTGCTACTTTCAATTTCATTGTTAGTGCTAGAATATCCATGCTTCAAAGATGGCTAGCGATTAAATTCCCTTACTTCCACGCAATGAGACGCAGCTACTACTCAGATCAAATTTCGGTTTTTTTGGAGAAAGACGAACTTACTGTTCTCGGCGAACTCGCTCGAAACAATGAGTTCGCTTCCGAGACGACGCAGACGGATGCGTGGGAGTTTCAGATTCGCTTTCTCAAAGAAATGCTGGCCGACCGCGAAGGCTATATCTATTTCGAATATGCCATTCCGCGAATGGGAAAGCGTATCGACGCCGTCGTCGTCGATAGGAATGTGATTTTTGTTTTGGAATTTAAAGTGGGTCAGAAGGAATTCTTGAACATTGATATCGACCAAGTTTGGGATTATGGACTCGATCTAAAGAATTTTCATGAAACAAGCCATGGATCATTTGTCGCTCCAGTCTTGATTCCAACGTTAGCTAACTCAATCGTTCTCCCAGAAGCAATTGTTTCGGCTACCGACAAATTATTCAATCCAATCAAGGCTAGCGTCTGTGAATTTAAGAAGCTGTACCTATCTATTCTTGCAATCGCCGACGGCGAGGATATTGATCACGGAAATTGGGCAGCCGGCAGATATTCTCCGACGCCAACGATCATCGAAGCGGCAACGGCTCTGTACAGCAAACATTCAGTCGAAAATATTTCACGGAAAGACGCTTCGGCTAAGAATTTGCGGCTTACCACTCGAGCAGTCACCGACATAATCGCCCAGTCTAAGGAAAATAACGAAAAAGCGATATGTTTTGTTACCGGCGTACCGGGCGCGGGAAAGACTCTCGTCGGGCTCGATATTGCTACTAAATATCTTGACGCAGCTGGCACCGACAGAAGCGTGTTCTTATCGGGTAACGGCCCGTTGGTTGCAATTCTGACTGAAGCGTTAGCACGAGATTCCGTGCTACGCGCAAAGAAAAAAGGAGAGAAGCTTGCGAAGGGAGTCGCTCGAACCAACGTCAAAGTCTTTATACAAAACGTTCACCATTACCGCGATGAATATTTGAAGGATGAATCGGCCCCTGTGGATCACGTTGCCATCTTCGACGAAGCACAGCGGGCGTGGAACGTGGAGCAGACCGCTAACTTCATGAAGCGAAAGAAAGGGGTTGCCAATTTCGCCCGGTCCGAACCTGAATTCCTGATTTCTTGTTTAGATAGACATGATGATTGGGCAGTGATTGTATGTTTGGTCGGCGGCGGCCAAGAGATAAATCGAGGCGAGGCCGGAATTCGTGAATGGTTGGAGTCTATCAACCGGTCCTTTAAGGATTGGAAGATCTACTTGTCGGACCGGCTAGAAGATACCGAATACGATGCTGCGGACGCGATAGCCGAGTTGGACGCTGATGATAGCATTCGACGCGTTGAAGACCTGCATCTCGGCGTTTCTATGCGCTCATTTAGAGCCGAACGAGTTTCCTCGTTCGTGAAGAATGTATTAGACCTCGAAGTCGAATCAGCTAGGGATGATCTTGAGGCCTTTCGCAAAAAATATCCGATAGTGCTGACGAGAGACGTCGCCGTCGCAAAACAGTGGTTGCGAGAAAACGCACGTGGAACCGAGCGGTACGGTCTCATTGTTTCGTCAAACGCTCAGCGACTCAAACCGCTCGCGATCGATGTAAAGTCGCCAATGAATCCTGTTAATTGGTTTTTAGAAAGTAAGAATGATGTCCGTTCATCGTATTACTTGGAAGATGTTGCAACCGAGTTTCATGTACAGGGCCTAGAGCTAGATTGGGCCTGCGTTACGTGGGACGCCGATTTCAGATTCGCGGGTTCCGATTGGACTACGCACTCATTTGTCGGAGACAAATGGCATAGGGTCAAAAAAGAAGAGAGGAAACAATACTTAAAGAACGCCTATCGCGTGCTTCTCACACGTGCCCGTCAAGGAATGGTAATCGTCGTCCCAATCGGCGATCAAAGGGACCATACCAGGAAATCCGAATATTACGATAAAACGTTCAAATACCTAGAAAGCTTAGGCTTGAAAACGATTTGACCGCCCCGCGATCAAACGTCACGGACCGCAGTAGCTCACAGCCCCAACCATAAAACCCAGTTTGCCCGATATCACTCAAGAAATACTTTTAGCCGACGGGTTCGGGAGACGTGAGATAACTTCCGAATTGCATCTGCCTCTCTTTGAGAAATTCGAGACTGCGAGCGCGATCGGTGCTGCAATTTGTTTACGTGCGGGCGTTGCTCGGGTGTTGTTGGGTTGCGGTTGGGGAGAAAACACGAATGGGATCCGGGCTTTTCTGATATTATTTAAATCGAGTTAAACAGTAATCTTTCGGAAAGGGGGAACATCGATTATGGATGAAAAAGTTGTGGTCGAAAGGGATGTCGTGGTGCGTGACGGGGACGGCGGCGGTAACGGGACGGGGAGCAATGCCGTTTGGGCGATCGCTTTCGTGGTCATTGTGGCGATCATCGTCGGGGCGCTTTATTATAGCGGCGCACTGAAACGGTTCACGAGCCCGCAGCAGCAGCGTCAGGTAAATGTTGAGGTCTCGGCCCCGTAGGCAGGCTGTTAGGTTACAAGTTTGAATTCGGTGGCGAACTTCGTTGGCGAACCACGCCGTCGAGCAGATCACCTAACTGCCGATCACTGGAACTGGTAGGCACGCAGCAAAACGAAAAAGCCCGACCTTACGGCCGGGCTTTTTCGATCGATAAGCAGAGTGTCTAGCCCTTCCTTACGGTCAGGCTTCTGCCGTTTTGGTTATTCCGCGATGGACATGTCTTTTTCGACTTTCTTTTCGAGTTTTAGGCCGCCGATCTGGACCATGGGTTCGGCTTTGCTCTTGGATGTTTACTTACTGGTTATTTCTTTAATGTTTTATAATCCTTTCTTTATACAGTTTTCGGGAATTAAAATATTAAATTACACTGCTTTACATTTAGCCGGTTAGCTTCTAGTATTCCGGAAACACAAAGCTTTTCTATATTAGTGTTCAGGGTCCGCTCAGCGATCTGCGCAGAACCGATTGGACGCCTCTCCCAGAATAAAAACTACGAATGAGGTGCGCGGCTGCGATCGAATTCACCGCCTTCGCTCGCGTTGAGCGAAAACGTTCAGCTTCCTGAGTAGTCGATATTTGCCCACGATAGATCATCGGAGAACAAATGAATAGACTTTTTGGCAGTGTTGTATTCTTAACTGTTGTCGCCGCCGCGGCTTCGTTCATCGGAACAACCACCGCCTCGGCGAAGCGCGCCGAGCCGGATAGAGGACAGGGATGCTACGTTCGGACTGGTGATGGACCATTCGACTTTGCCTTTGATGCGACCTGCGAAGCTAAGGAAGTGACGAAACTGAACGAGGACAACACGCTCGACTTTTTCGTTTATCAGGACCATGGCCAGACGAGCTGGCGGCCGGCCACAGCGTACCGCGAATCATTTGAGCAGTGCATAAATTTCGGCGGTATTATCGGCGTCGTCTGCGGCACGGCCAAAGAAACCGTTACCCCAAGCGGTGAGTACAAGTCGTCGTTCAAGTCATATTAGACGCACCGGATAAACGACCGGCAGGTAATACAGCATTAAACAAAAAAGCCCGACCTTACGGCCGGGCTTTTCCATTTTGATTTTCGTCCTTTAACTACTCCGTGATGGCTGCATGTCGGGATTGTCGGGACCGGGTCAGGCGGACGGGGTTATTCTTTCGCGGAGCCATTGGGCCAATTCGTCTTCGGACAGGCTGCCGTCGGCGAGGGCGATGATGGTGACGTATTTGTCTGCGGCGTCTGCTCTGAGCTCGCAGCCGTTGAGAATTATGAACGATTCCGTAAGGACATATCCGGTGCGTTTATTGCCGTCGACAAACGGGTGGTTTTGGATAATTCCGAAGGCATAAGCTGCCGCCAGTGATGCGAGGTCGGCGTCCGGTTCGTAGGCGTGCAGGTTCCGCGGCCTCGCAAGTGCCGATTCGAGCAGGCCAATGTCGCGCACGCCCGCGGCACCTCCGTGTTCGGCTATCTGAAGGTTGTGATAGGCAAGCGCAACGTCTCTGTCGATCCACTCGATCATTCAGCCAGCTTTCGGAGAAGGTCGCGATTGTCGCGCATAACACGCTTTCCTATCTCTAGCTTTCGCTCGAAGTCGGCATCATACGGCGTGAGCTCGATGCCGTTCGGTGTTTCGACCGCATAGAGCGTATCGCCTTTCTCGACGCGCAGGCGTTCGAGGATCTCCTTAGGCAGGACGATCCCTGCGGAGTTTCCGACAGTGGTTATTTTGAGTTTGTTCGTCACGTGAGCATTATAACGTTTGTTATAAAACGGAATCAAGAAAATAAAAAAGCCTCGGTGTCGTGCCGAGGCTTTTTTATTTTTGAGTTGTGTGGCTAGCCCTTCCTTACGGTCAGGCTTCTGCCGTTTTGGTTATTCCGCGATGGACATGTCTTTTTCGACTTTCTTTTCGCGTTTTAGGCCGCCGATCTGGACCATGGGTTCGGCTTTGATCTGGGCTTTGTCGAGGACCATCTGGTTGTAGAGTTTACGCATCATCTGCATTTCCTCGGCAGCGGTCTTGGGGCCTTCCATTTCGGGTTTGTTGGGACGCGAGAGGTCGACCTGGTTGAGGACGAGATCGTGCGACGCGTCGCCGAGCTCGACTTCCTTACCGCGAGCGAACACTTCGTGACGGCCGTGGTCCTTGTACCACTGGGCGACGGTCGCATTCTGGTGCATGTGCTCGATGATGTTTCTCCAGCCGATGCCCGTATTGTATGCACAGAAGGAAATTTCGCCTTCCTGCGTTCCGTACGGGATGATGCACATCTCGGTGCGGCGGAAATCGTAGTTGAACAGATCCTGAAACCACATTCCGGCGATAAACAGGAAGTTCCACGGGTCCTGACGGCGTTTCTCGATGTCCTCGAGCGTACGCTCGGGGCCGACCTTTCCGTAATCCTTGCCCGACAAACCGAATGATTTATCGAACTTCTTCAGGATGCCGCCGAGCGTAAGGCTCTTCGGTGCACCGAACGGGTCGTAATTCTTAAGAAGCGCGAGGCCCATCATGAAATTAGAGAACCACTTGCCGCGTGCCGTGTCGGTGATGTGCTGCATGTCCTTGACCAGGCCCTGAATGTTCAGGAACTGGGGAACGGGAGCCATCTCTTTTGTTTCCTTGTTGACCATGACGGCCGTGCCGACGCCGCAGTTCGGATGGCAGCCGCACGACACCTGGCCCCAATCGGTCTCGGGCCCGTGGACGACGTCCGCGAAATCGGCGAACGCTCCCATAAGCGAAAGCGGGAACCAGTCACGCGTCGGCTCGGTGATACCGAGCTGATTTTTCACATCCAATGCCATGTGCGAAAGCGTGTAACGCTGCTGCAGACGACGCTGTTCCGTGATCAGCTCGTCGCGGCCCGTGAACGACACCGGCTGGAACGAGATGAACGAGATCTTTTTCGGATTTTCGAGTGCGAAACGGATGATCGTGCCGACCTGGTCGTTGTTGATGCCGTTTACCAGCGTCGTAACGAGGATGATGTCGACACCCGCTTCGTGCAAATTGTTGATCGCCCTTAATTTAACATCAAAGAGATTGCCGATCTGTCTGTGCGAGTTGGCGTCGTTGCCGATGCCGTCGAACTGGAGATAGACAAATCTTAATCCCGCTTCGGCGGCTTCGCGGCAGAACTCTTTCGATTTTGCGAATTCGATACCGTTGGTCGCGGCCTGCACCGAGTTGTAACCAACCTTACGTGCGTAACGGACCGCATCCAAAAAGTGCGGCGAAAGCGTCGGCTCGCCGCCCGAATACTGCACCGACATCTGACGACGCGGCTTGATCTGGATCGCGTTGTCGAGGATCTCGGAAACGTCTTCCATCGAGAGCTCGTGAACAAAACCAACCTGGTTCGCATCCATGAAACACGGATCGCACATCATGTTGCATCGGTTCGTTAAGTCAACTGTAAGAACAGCTCCGCGGCCGTACTTGACCGACGACGTGCCGTGGTTGTGCAGCTTTTCGTCATTATGCGCGTCGATATCGCGGCCGGGGAAGAGCGATTCAATGTGCTGAAGGAATTTCGAATCGATCGCCATCATGTCTTCGAAATGGCCGTGAGTCGGGCAGTCCTTGACCATCCATACCTGTCCGTCACGTTCGATGATCTGCGCCTTGATCTCACCGACCTTGTCATTAACAAGGATCGACACTTCCTTATCACCTGACAGTATGGATTCACGGGCCTCAATTACACAATTTGGACAGAGCGAATCGGTCTGACGGGGGAAGCCGAGCGTGGGCTTCGTCTTCTGCCACGATTTAAGCAGCGGTTTATCGGACCATTTGGGGATGAACGATTCGTTTGGCTTGTACTGGTTGACCGACTTAATCGCATTAAACGCGCCCTTGGCAGCGTATGTCAGTCCTTTTTCAAAGTATTTTACTGGTCTCATAAAGTGTTGATTGCTCCGATCAAATAAAAACGTGCATTACGTTAATATCGGAAATCCTATATATTACTAATTTCGGGAATTTGGGGAGTAACGCCGATATCGTTAATACTAGGTTTGCAATCCGCGTGCCATTTCTGCCCGAGCGTGTGCTCGCATTAAACGCAATAGCTGCAACATTTACGCATTCAAGGTTAGGTCGGTGGCACGGGCTGCCTGTGTCGCATTGATACACATCTAAGCAATACTTCGATTCACAGCACTTTTGACACACGCTTTTGCGACCGAACGGGTGTCGAAGAAGACCACGTCCTTTGTAATTTTAAGCGTTCGTTTAATCACCGATCGACCGGGATTCCATGAGTATGTTTCGATTGTAAGTCGAACATTGTTTCAGCCAACTAATCACGGGCGATCAGTCCGACTAGATCTCCGGATTTCTTTAGCGTACTCGGTTCGTTCACATTTAAGCGCGGTAGTCAGCAAGTACATTAACGACGTGACGGTATCATGTTGATTATAAATATAATATCGTCCCAGAATGTTTCTTTACACGACTATTTCCGTGTGCTAAAGTTTCATTCACTTCAAGGGCAATTAGGTCTTAAGTCATCCGAAAGTTGCATCAGCATTAAATTTTCGATCTTACGCAAAGGCGAAAGCAGAAGTACGGGTTCGCGGTAAATCTGCAGTGGATATTTATGCCAATACGTTTCGGTACGTCAGGTTGGCGGGCGATCATCGCGGACGACTTTACGTTTAGCAACGTGAGGTTAGTAACCGAATCGATCTGTAGATATTTGAAAGAAAGCGGACCGAACTCACAGCAGACGCTGATCGTCGGCCATGATTCGCGGTTCATGGGCGAAAAGTTCTCAGAGGTCGCGGCCGAGATCGCGGCTTCAAAAGGCTTCAAGGTCCTGCAATGCAGCGGCACGACACCGACGCCGACTATTTCCCATGCGATTCGCAGCCTCAGAGCTGCAGGTGGAATAAACTTCACTGCGTCGCATAATCCGCCGGAATATCAGGGGATAAAATTTTCAACACCTGACGGGGCACCGGCCCTTCCTGAGGTGACAGGGAAGATCGAAGAATTGATAACCGTCAATTCACCGCTGGACGAGATGGAAGGCGGCTCGGCGGAATTTTTCGATCCGCGTCCGGCATACCTGGACGATTTGAAAACAAAGATACGCTTCGACGTGATCGCCGAAGCAAAGGGTCGCTTCGCGTATGACCCGCTTTGGGGCACTGGCCGGGGCTATCTCGACAAGATTCTGATCGATCATGGCCTCGAGGTGGAAACGATCCATGACTGGCGAGACGTCACGTTCGGAGGCCAGGCACCGGAACCAGGTGAAGACCATCTGGGTGAATTGAGGGACGCAGTAGTTAAGAAAGGCCTAACACTTGGGCTCGCGACCGACGGAGACGCCGACCGATTTGGGATCATCGATAGCAACGGCGCGTTCATTACGCCGAATCAATTGATCGCGGTATTGACAGATTATTTAGCTGAGAGCCGGGGCTGGAAGCAAGGCGTTGCACGCAGCGTTGCGACAACACATTTGGTCGACCGCGTTGCGAAAAATCGAGGTCTAAAGCTTTACGAGACGCCAGTTGGATTTAAGTATATCGGCGAATTGATAAATAAGGACGAAGTGATACTCGGCGGCGAGGAATCAGCCGGTCTTTCGATTCGCGGACACTATCCTGAAAAGGACGGAATCCTTGCATGCCTTCTCGCCGTCGAAGCCGTAGCAGCCCGAAAAGCGAGTATTACGGAACAGTTGAATGAGCTTTACAGCCGTGTTGGTCGGCTCGAATCGGGCAGGATCGGCGTAAAACTCACCACTGATGTCGCCGCGAAATTGAAAGAAAAGCTTGCGCAGGAACCAAGCGAACTCGGTGGGCGTAAGATCGAACGAATAAACAGACTAGACGGGGTTAAGTTTCTTTTCGCCGACGATAGCTGGATGCTGATGCGTCCATCAGGGACTGAACCGGTAGTTCGAATATACGCCGAAAGCGAAAGCAAGGAAGATCTGGAGGTTTTACTTGAACAGGGCCGTAAATACTTACTCGGATAACAGGCGGGCACGAGTTTCGCGGCCGCGGGACGGACGAAGGCCGAACCGAGCTAAGCGAACTGATAATAAAACGCCAGCTTTTCTCGAGAAAAAATGGATCCCGATCGCTGCGGCAGGCTTTTTGACGTTACTTATATGCCTGACTGTAAATTATCGAGCGTTCGTCGAATACAGACGTGAATCGACTGAGAACGAAACGCTCAACAACCAAGTTCAGACTTTGACAACGGAGAATATAGCTCTTCAAGAAGAGATTCACTCTTTAAAGAGCGATCCACAGACCTTAGAACGCGAGGCCCGTAAGTTTGGGTACGAACGTCCTAAAGAATAGTTTCCAGTGCTTACGAAATAGATATGCGGAGAAATCTATTAGCAGGCACGAACGCCAACCACTGACAATCCGCCTTTTGCCTACATCTCCGCGTTGCCTTCAGACTACCTATCCGAAAAATTTGCAGCCTGTGTTTCCCGAAACACAGGCTGCTCCACCTTCTGCCGCCCAAGGACTTTCACAATAAGCGATCAGCAAAACGATCGATCTCATCTATATCGATATTCGGCTACCTGCTCGGGGCCGATATCTCAACGTTGATCTTTTTATCACCGCCGCGATTTCCCAGGAAACCGCCCGAATATGCGACAGCCGCGATGATCGCGACGATCACAACAAGTGCGATCGCCCAAACAACGTTGCTGCCTGTGCTGTTTCCGTCATCTGCCATTTTGATTTACTCCTTCTATAAATGAATTAAAAACTTCATAACCACAAATGCAAATACGGTGCCAACCAAGCGATCGGCGTTTTTTGCTACACCTAGATAACACAACCCTCAGGTGTGTACCGTGTTGATACAGCTCCGTTGCGTTTCGTATTTCGTAAGCTGCGACCAAAACGAGCGCATCGCCCAGTTGCGCCCGATGGAATTATAACCTTATAATCGATACTTGCTCTTTCAAACATAAAGCGTTTAGCGGTGCCGCGTTTTCAGCAGCCGGCCACAAAAGGGAAGTCGAGTGAAAATCTCGCACGATCGCGTCACTGTAAATCGATAAGTTCGATCAAGTCAGAAACCTGCCGCCACGTTTTTTGCCAGTTCAGATGTTTCGCGTCAAAACATCGGAGGCAATCAAGGTAGATATCAAAATGCCCTGTTTTTGTGTCCGTGTTCGCGGATGTAAAGACAGGGCATTTAATTTTTGGCATTCGGCTTTGAGAACTTGATTACATTAACCTTAAAACGAACCGTCACTTTCTGCATGCTGGCCGCGCTAATTGGTGCCTTGCCTGCGTGCCGTGTCGAAACGACACGGCTGCCTGTGGAACAGTTTCGAGAATTTACCGACGATCTCGGCCGAACTGTCAGACTGCCGCTGAAGATCGATCGGGTTGTTTCCCTCGCCCCAAACCTAACGGAGAACATCTTCGCCGTCGGTGCGGGAGATCGACTGGTCGGCGTGACGACGTATTGTGATTATCCGAAAGAGGCCCTTTCGATAGAAAAAGTGGGCGATACGCAGACGCCAAATGCCGAAAGGATAATTGCACTGAGGCCGCAAGTGGTCTTGGTATCAACGGCGTCCCAACTCGAAGCGTTCACGAAAACGCTTGCCGACCAGAAGATCGCGGTGTTCGTCACCAATCCAAACAGCCTCGACGGCGTCCTCAAAAATCTCGAGCAGTTTGGCGAAATATTCGGGACGCTGGATAAGGCTAACGTTCTGGTCGGGGAACTAAGGAGCCGCGCTGACGCGGTCGAGGCGGGGAATTCGACGCAAACACCGGTTCGCGTTTTCATACAGATCTCGCGAGAGCCACTTTACACGATCGGGAAAAATTCTTTCCTTACCGAGATAGTACGGCGAGCCGGCGGCGACGTTGTAACGAAAGATGTCGAAAAGGCGTTTCCAGTACTGAGTAAGGAGACAGCTCTGGCTCTCGCACCCGACGCAATAATATTATCGGACAGCGAAGACAACCGCGGGCCGAATGACGCGTTCAGGAATTCCCCTGCGGTAAAAAGCGGAAGGGTTTTTCGGATCGATCCGGATATCTTGTCCAGGCCTGGGCCAAGGCTGGTCGATGCAATGGAAGAGATCGCACGAGACATTCGCAAATAGCTGCAGTTGCAAAATGAACGCGGATTAAGTTGAAAAGCCGACATAAAATCATAGTCTCGCTGGTCGTTCTTTTGGCGGCTGCATTGTTGACGGCATTGGCCGTCGGAAGCGAGAGAGTCTCGTTCCTTGATATTACAGAGCAGCAGCGTGCGATTCTTTTTGACATTCGTATGCCGCGGGTGTTTCTCGGGGCGTGCGTTGGGGCGAGCCTCGCCGTCGCTGGCGCAGGACTGCAGGCGCTGCTCCGGAATCCGCTGGCCGAGCCTTACTTGCTCGGCGTTTCGAACGGCGCTGCGTTGGGAACGATGCTCGGCTTTGTCGTTCTTGGACAATACGCGTTCGTCCGCCCGATATTCGCATTCGCCGGTGCAGGTCTTGCGTCGGCTGTTGTGTTTCAGATGGCGAAAAGTCGCAGTGGAATGAATGTCGAAAGGTTGATCTTGTCGGGCGTCATCGTAACGACCTTTCTTTCCTCGATCATCGTTCTGTTCACGACCTTGCTCGATGCGGCACGCCTCCGTAGTTTTACCTTTTGGCTGCTTGGCGACCTTTCGCAGGCGACCTATCAGGGCTTTTACATAACACTGATCGCCTCGATCGTCGGCACGGCCGCGATCGCTTCGCAGGCACGGGCGTTGAATCTGATGATGATCGGCGAGCGCGACGCGGCCGATTTCGGCGTGGAAGTCTCACGGGTGCGTCTGATCGTCTTTGCTGCTGCGAGCGGACTGGTCGGCACGGCTGTAGCCGCGAGCGGCTCCGTCGGCTACGTTGGGCTGATCGTCCCGCATCTCTTGCGACTCTCGATCGGCAGCGACAACCGTTTAATAGTGCCGCTTTCCGCGATCGCGGGGGCGATCTTTGTCGTACTCGCGGACACGGTCGCCCGAACGGCTATATCGCCCCGCGAGCTGCCAGTCGGAGCGATAACCGCGTTGATCGGAGCACCGATGTTCATATATTTACTGCGGAAAAGCTGAGCGTTCAGCTTGCTTGTGCTTCAGCGCGCGTAAATTAAGACGAAGCAGCGTTCTCATTATTTTGATCATGTTAGCTGCCGAAAATATCGACGTTGAACTCAGCGGCCGCAGTGTTTTGCGGAGCGTTTCATGTCGGCTGAAAAATGGTGAGATCACGGCGGTCCTGGGAGCAAACGGAGCGGGAAAAACGACGCTGCTTCGCGCTTTGAACGGCACGATATCGGTGTCTAACGGCGAGATCAACTTCGATGGGCGACTGTTGAAAGATATGTCGCGGCGTGAGATAGCCCGCCGGATCGCAGTTGTTGCTCAGGAGAACGAGACCAAGTTTCCGGTCACCGTTTTCGAATACGTTCTGTCGGGCCGCTTTGTCCGCGGTGGTCCGTTCGGCTGGGAAACCGCCGACGACAACGCGGCCGCCAATACTGCACTCGCTGATTGTAACTTGGCGGACTACTCCGCACGCATGATGAATGAACTTTCGGGCGGCGAGCGACAGCGTGTTGTGCTGGCCCGAGCACTTGCCGCCGAGACGGACGTTTTGCTTCTCGACGAACCGACCGCAAATCTGGATCTTGCACATCAGGCATTGATGTTCACACTCGTGCGCAAACGGTGCCGTGAACGCGGAATGACAGCCGCCGTTATAACCCACGACCTCAATCTCGCATCCGAGTTTGCAGACAAGGTCTTGCTGCTGCGCGACGGAAGTATTTACGCCGACGGTACCCCGCAGAAAATCTTAACGTCGGAGAATATTTTCCCGGTTTTCGGGATGAACGTGTTGCTGGATGAGAATCCAGCGAGCGGCAAAGTTAGAGTTACAACCGTTTTTTAGGATCGGAATGTCCGGACGATAACCCGATTTGGATGGCGAATTGGCCAAAGGAAGACTGGGGAAGATCCAGCGCTGCCCACGCAACCGTGAGCGGTAAGAGTTACGCGTCAAGGCCTTGTTGCCAATGGACAACGAGGTTCACGCCTGAAGGCGTAACTCTTCCGCGAAGCCGGGAACTTTGCTTATTTGCTGAAACTCGAACCGTTCTGCGATGGGCAGAATAAGGAGTAGGAATGAAAGTTTTTGGATTTATTTTGTTTTTAGCAGCAAGTGTTTTTGCGCAAAGTTCCGGAACCGTCACCGGTCGCGTTATTTCCAATCTGACTGACGACTCGGACGGCAGCCACGCAATCGTGGTATTGACCTCGACCAAAGACCCGAAAGATCGAATATCGACGAAGTGTGACGCGAACGGAAACTTTTCGTTGGAGAATGTCCCGCCCGGAGACTATCGCATCACAGGCGAAAGCGACGTTTCCGCCGTACCGTTATTCGGCGAAAAAGTGATAAGGGTTGCTAGCGGCCAAAATCCGCCTGTCGAACTGACCGTTACAAACAGTGTTCGAATTCGTGAAACGGTTAACGTCGCGGCAGATGCAACTCAGACCCTCGAGCAAGTGTCGAAAACCGTGGACGTGATCGGTGGGCAGGAAATGCGCGACCGTGCGGATTTTGCGTTGGTCGACACCCTTCGCACCGTTCCTGGTTTCCGAGTGCAGCAATTGGGTGGATTTGGGCGAACCGCAACGATCAAAACTCGCGGGCTGCGAAATCAGGATACGGCGATCCTGATCGACGGCATCAGGTTTCGCGATGTCTCGTCCATTACCGGCGATGCGTCGGCTTTCCTTGGTGATTTTACGCTGACCAGTGTCAGCAAGATCGAAGTGCTTCGCGGTTCCGGCTCGTCGCTGTACGGAACGAACGCGATCGGCGGCGTGGTGGATTTTCAAACACCGCAGCCAACAGAAGAGCTGCACGGGCAAGTCTCGGCAGCGACAGGCGGGCTCGGGTTAAAGCGGTTTCGAGCTAACGTTTCCGACTCCTTAGCAAAAGGTAAGATCGGCTTTACGCTGGGAGTTTCGCGAACCGCTTACACTGAAGGGATCGATAAAGATGACGACGCCGACAATACAAATATCCAAAACCGAATCGAATTTCACCCCGCCCGAAACACGCATCTGTCAGCACGCTTTTTTGTTTCCAACGCATTCGTTCGCCTAAACGCGGACCCTGACACACTCAACGCTCCGCCATCCAATTTCGGAGTGACCATCGCACAGCACGGAGTGAATTTCATTTCCGACGCAGATGATCCCGACAGCACTCAGAAGTCGAAATTCTTCAATGGGCAGTTCGTGCTCAGTCATGCGTTCAGTAGCAAGATACTGTTCGAGGGAAGTTATTCGGGCCTAATAACGTCTCGCAAAAATGATAACGGAACACTGGGGCCGGGATTTCAAAGTGCGTCAACGAGCATTTTCGATGGCAATATTCATACGGCGAACGCACATATAAACTGGGTCCCGAATGCATTTAATCAGGTTACGGCAGGATACGAATTCGAATATGAAAAATTCGGGAATGACGGGATTACGCCGACCGGTGCAGGCGATTTTTTCACGCGCGCATTTCAGTCGAGCCATACGTTTTACATTCAGGACATGGTGCAGCTTTTCGATCGCCGGCTACAGCTTGCGGGTGGATTTCGCGCCCAATTTTTCGATCTGAAATCGCCCGAGTTTAGCTTGACCAACGCACCGTATTCCGGGGTTGTGCTCAGCGGACCGCCGCCGGCTTACACCTTCGACGGCTCTGCTGCATACAGTTTTTCGACGGGTACAAAGCTCCGCGCGCATGTTGGGAACGGCTATCGGGTGCCAAGTCTGTATGAAAGGTTTGGAACATTCTTCAACACATTCACGTTTCCCGGCCCAAACAGGTTCGAAGCTCTGGGCGATCCGATGTTGGAACCTGAAAAAACGATCGCATTCGATACAGGGATCGAGCAGAGTTTATTCGACGATCGGGCAAGGCTTTCCGCAACGTATTTTTACACCAAACTGCTTGACACCATCGGGTTCGGAAGTACCGTATGGGACATCGGAACGACAACGAGACGGTTCGGCGGTTACTTGAATACGAAAGGCGGCATCGCTCGCGGGGCGGAGTTGAGCGCCAAAGTTCGGCCCACTTCGACGACGGATATTTTCGTGTCCTACACATATACGAACAGCGATCAGATTGTGCAACAGGTTGCTGGGAGCGGCGTTACCCGAACTCTCGGAATTCCTTCGCAGCAATTCACTGTTGTCGCCACACAAAGAGTCGGCAGGTTCTGGGCGAATTTCGACCTCTTGGCGACCAACGGCTATCTGGCTCCGATATTCAGCAGCGAAACATTCAACAGTTACGTATTTCGCTTTCGCGGCAACCGCCGCGCCGACGTAACTGCCGGTTACACTTTTCCGCTGAGAAAAGATCGTTTCGAATTGCGGCTTTACGGAACGATCGAGAACGTGTTCGATCACAATTATTATGAGAACGGGTTCCGAACACCGGGCAGGAGCGCCCGTGTCGGGCTCGCCCTCAGCTTTTGAGCAGGATATGTATCCCTGCTTACAATTGCGAAGCACCTTCCGCTGTAGCCTTACTCATTGAAGCGCTTTAACAATGTGGTAATATCGCGGAAAGGGAGGAGAAATCGATGAGACGGATCGCTGTGGTTTCGAGCGTCATTCTTACTTTGGCAGTTTTAGGAATGGCACAGGTCAACCAGCGTTACTATGCCAGGGCGAGTCGAACTGTAACCAATACAGACTTGGACAGATTCAAACAACAACGTTTGGCGGCTGAACGCGAGTTTCGGGAAAATTACGCTGAGCTTGGGTTTCCCTCGCCTGAGGAACTTGACCGTCAGATCGAGCAAAGCCGGATCGAACGGGAAGAGCTATCAGCAAAGTTGCGCGAGGAAAGGATCGAACACGAGCGAATCGCGGTCGATCGGGTACGCGCGGAAGCAGAACTTGCCGCGGCTTACAGCGCCGAGCAACCGCCGGCTGAAGATGGTGATCAGTCGATTTACGGCGTGACATCGTACGGCGGATATGGGGGTTATTACGGGGGTTACGGCTATAGGTTCGGCCGGCGTGGATTTGGAAGGTCTCCTTTTTTGCGGCTGTCGTTCGGAGGTCTTCGTTATCGGGCACTTCCTGGATATCGTGCGACGCCTGCAGGTGTTTTCGGTGGTCCGTTAAGTTTCCCGATGTACAGGACCCGAATATTCCAGGGTCGTCGATCGCGGTAGATTTCGGATTCTTTGAGTTTTAACGGAACGCGGATTATGATTGAATCATAATCCGCGTTTATACGTTGAAAGAATCATATGAAGAATGGCTGGGAAGCAGTGATCGGAATGGAGGTCCACGCCCAATTGGCGACTGCGACCAAGATCTTTTGCGGCTGCGCGGTGCAGACTGGCGGCGACCCTAATACGAATACCTGTCCGGTTTGTCTCGGACTTCCGGGAGCTTTGCCCGTACTCAACAGCCGCGTTGTCGATTTAGCGGCACGAGCTGCCTTATCGCTCGGCCTCGAGATACAGGAAACGTCCATATTCGCCCGCAAAAATTACTTCTATCCCGATCTGCCAAAAGGCTACCAGATCTCTCAATATGACAAACCATTCTCGGCGAACGGGCGGTTGACGATAATGACGTCGGACCGCGACGAGCATGGACGTGTCGTTGAATGGCAGCCGATGACGATACAAATCGAGCGAATGCATCTCGAGGAAGACGCCGGCAAGAACGTTCACGAAGGCTTGCCGGATGTCGATAAATATTCTTACGTCGACCTGAACCGAGCAGGAACACCGCTTGGCGAGATCGTGACGGCACCGGATTTTCGAAGCTCGTGGCAGGCATACGATTACGTCAATCACGTCCGCCGCGTCCTTCAATGGGTCGGAGCAAGCGATGCGGATATGGAGAAGGGAAATCTCCGCTGCGAAGCCAACGTTTCCGTCCGGGAAGTGGGCGAGACTGGTTTCAATAACAAGGTCGAACTGAAAAATCTGAATTCGGTGCGGTTCATGCAGAAGGCGATCGAATACGAGATCGAACGACAGATCGAGGCCCACGAGGCTGGCGAATTCGTGCGTCAGGAAACACGTCTGTGGGACGAAAAGAATAACCAGACACGCATTATGCGTTCAAAAGAAGACGCGCACGACTATCGTTATTTCCCCGAACCCGACTTACAGCCGCTGACGGTCACGCCGGACTTTATCGAATCGATCAGACGCGAAATGCCGGAGCTGCCCGACACGATGCGCAACCGATTGATTGCGAGCTACGGGCTGTCGTACACCGACGCGTCGCAGATGGTGTCGGAAAAGGGTTTGGCAGCGTATTACGAACGGGCCGCCGAAGCGTCGGGTAACCCGCGCGTGGCGGCGAACTTTGTCCTTTCCGAGTTAACGCGTGAGTTAAACAACTCGTCGCGGACGGCTGCGGACAGCCCCGTTTCGCCTGAAAGTCTGGGGGAACTAATCCGCACCCTCGATCGTGGTGAGATAAACAATAACCAGGCAAAGGAAGTTTTGGTTCAAATGTTCGCTGATGGAAAATCGGCGGCAGACGTAATTTCTGAGAAAGGCTTCGTTCAGGTCTCCAATACGGCAGAGATCGAAAAAATTGTTGACCAGATCTTTGAATCGAACGAAAGTCAGGTAAAGGCGTATCGGGGCGGCAACGACAAACTCTTCGGTTTTTTCGTCGGCCAGGTTATGAAGGCGTCCGAAGGCAAAGCCAACCCCAAGATCGTCAACGAGATACTCAAACGAAAGTTGTCGTCGGAAACTTAGATAAAGTATGCGGAATGTGTTTTGGCCAATCGTGGTGAATTTGTTCGGGACCGTGATCACATTCGGCCAGCAGCCCGCTCCCGCGCCTTCGCCTCCGCCTGCTCCGGCCTCGACGCCTAACACAAACCGGATACCGTCACGGATCTCACGATCCGGCCTTCCGCCGTTCAACGCCGTCGGCACTTCGGCGGGATTTGGTTCGCCGATCGAGGCCGATCCGATGGCGAGGCGGATGATGCTAGTGCAGAAGTATGCGGTGCCGATGTACCGCAAACCCACCGGTAAAGAACTTAAGCCGCTCGCGCCGGACAGCGCGATCACGGCCAAGTATAGTGAACTATTGCGAAAGAATGACTCGGGAATCTTTAAGCTTGTTCCCGATTCCGGCTGTGCGGAAAGCACGAAGGTCGTTAATGCCAGCGAAAAGTGCTTGAAATATCTCTTTCCGGGCGCTGCCAATTCGTTTTCATTTCGAACCGGCAATTATCGAGTGCGGCAGCTTGCCGATATCACCTACGTTGCGGGCGGGTTCTGGACGACTGGCGTACTTATGCACGGGTTAATGGTTGACTTGGGTGACATCCCGCTGGAGCAGGTCACAGCTCGAACGCCCGCTATCGCGTTCATAAACAATTTCCAACCGATGAGTGATTTCACGGAAGCGATGGCGGTAGACAAACTGTTGACCGACGGGGTCCGCAGAGACGGTTATCTATATCGGCGGAACCTGCCGGTCGCCTCGGCTCACACATTCGTGATTCGAGCGATTGCTTACCAGGGACGCGTTATGCGGGCCGTGAAAGGCGCTGCCTACAACGAGCTCGATTTCGATAAGCGAAACGACGTTACTGTCGCGTTCCGAGTGGAGAGGATCGATTACGACGGAGCCGTCACGATAGTCTGGACAAAGCTGTCGTCCGCTCGGTCGCCGAAACTGAAAGTTCCATCCAACGAAGACCCCGCGAAATTTATCGGAAAGGATCGCGGCACCGACGATTCCACGGACGACCCTCAGTAAATTAGAAATGCGATGAAATTAAACGGAAAGTCGGCAGTCGTCACCGGAGCGACAAAAGGCATCGGTTATTCGATAGCTAAAAGTTTGCTGCGGGCGGGCACCCAAGTGCTGATTTGCGGTCGGTCCGAAAGTGATTTGGCTCGTGCATCGAGCGAACTCACTGCCAACGGGCGGGTCGAAGGAGTTGTGGCGGATGTTCGCAGCGAGGAGCAGGTTCGACTGATGCTGGAACGATGCGAGCAGTTGTTCGGCGGCGTGGATATTCTGGTTAATAATGCCGGCATTGGCATTATGGGGAAGACTGTCGAGGAAATGCCGGGAGACGAATTCCGGCAAACGGTTGAGACAAATTTGTTCGGCGTCTTTTATGCATGTCATTACGCGATCCCGATGATGAAAAAGCGAGGCGGCGGTTATATCATCAATATCTCATCGCTGGCCGGCCAGAACGCCCATCCGCGAATGGCTGCGTATAATGCGTCGAAGTTTGGGTTGAACGGTTTCTCGGAAGCACTTATGCAGGAGGTGCGGGCCGATAACATCAAGCTTAGCTATATCTGCCCGGGAAGCGTGAACACATATTTCGGCGGCGATACGCCAAGCGACGACCAGTCGTGGCAGCTGCAGCCGGGTGATATTGCACAAGTTGTTATCGATCTGCTGGAAATGCCAGACCGTGCGTTACCGAGCAAGGTCGAGATACGGCCGAGCTCGCCGCCGCAGAAATAGTTCGAATGTCACACCGGTCACGAAGAATGTCGATCATCAAATTGATTCGGGTTCGCTCGGCCGAACTGTTCTACCAATGCCAACAGATCAACTTCCTCGTAAGGTTTTGCAAGATACCCCGTCACACCGACCTCAAATGCCTTTTCACGATGTTTCTCGCCTGCCCGAGATGTGATCATGATCACGGGAATCTCTGATAATCCTTCGGTGCGTTTGAGCGTCGATACTAATTCGTATCCGTCCATCCGCGGCATTTCAATATCGCTGAGAATAATATCCGGAAGTGACTTTGCCAATTTTAGCTGTTCGAGCGCGTCAATGCCGTCCTTTGCGGTTTTTACGACCCAGCCGGCGCCCGCGATCACTTTCGAAGTCATGTGACGAACGCTCGGGCTATCATCCACGATCATAACTGTGATCTGGTCGGCCCTGAGTTCGGGTTCCTTCCGCAGAGTGATCGGCATCGTTGTGGAATTAAGCAAGTGGGGCATATCTAGGATCGGCACAAGTTCACCATTGCCTAAGATCGCGGCGCCAAGAATGCCGCTGATGTTTTCGAGTGGTCGGCCAAGAGATTTGATAACGACTTCTTCGGTCCGCACGATCTCGTCGATGGCTACGAGGTAGGACTTGCCCCCCGTCTCAATCTGAAGTGCGTTGAAAAAAGACCGGTTGGTCTCAATGTTCGACGGGGCGGCGATCAGTTCGGACAGCGGACTTAGCGGTACGGCCGACGAGCCAATATTGACGCAGCGTATTCCGTCCTTTTCGAAAACCTCGGTTTCCTTTAATTCACTCACGCGAGTGATCAGTTTTATCGGGACTGCCAGGGTTTGGCGTCCGCATTTCACAAGCAGAGCGTTCGTGACCGCGAGCTTTAGCGGGACCCGGATCGTAAACAGCGTACCTTTCTGAGGGAATGATTCGATTGAGATCTGCCCGCGTTGCGCCTCGAGGCTTTCCTTGATAATGCTCATTCCGACGCCGCGGCCGGCGCTCAGGTTTAGCTTTTCGGCCGTCGTGAGCCCAGATACAAACATCAGGTCACACGCTTCGTTATCGCTCATCGCATCTGCCTGCTCGCGGTTGATCCGTCCGGTTTCGACAGCTTTTTCCTTAAGTGCCGCCAGGGCAATGCCGCGGCCGTCATCTTTTACGGTAAGGACGACGTGCGTTTCTTCGTTGGTGACGTTGAGAGTTATCTCGCCGGTCTCAGATTTCCCTAGCATTCGGCGGGTATCCGGTGTTTCAACACCGTGAACGACGGCATTTTTCAACAGATGCATCAGCGGTTCGGCTAACCCGTCGAGGATCTGCGTGTCGAGTTCCTGCTTTTCATTTTGAATCGTTAAGCGAACTTTCTTTCCGGCCTCTTCGCAAGTCACGCTTACAACGCGTTGGAGCCTGGTGGCGAGCGAACTGAACTCGACCATCCGGATCCCCATCAATTTTTCCTGCATTTCCTCGATCAGAAAGCGCTGGTGTTCGAACAGAGTCTCGAAGCTGCCGTGGACAATGTCCAGTGCGTTACCGATCGCGACCGTATCGCTAGCAGCTTCGGAAAGCTGCCTTGTACTTTGATGAAACTCGGTATAGCGATCGAATTCCAAGTCGTCGAAGGCCGCCGTTCCTACGGGTGCATACCGTCGATCGGTGGCTGCCGTTCGCCGGCCGACCGTTGGTGAGCTAAGCATCGACGCTTCGAAATCGATTTCCAGTTTGCCGCTCGTACTCTGCAAGCGACGCGTTGCGTTGGTTAGCTCGTCGATCTGGGTTTCGAGGTCACGCAGCCGCTGTTCAAAGATCGAGCGGTCGATCAATAGATCGCGGGTTATGCGTACCAAATGATCAAGTCGTTCAAGCGGAACGCGGACGATCGACCGCCGTCGAAAGTGCGAGCCGTGTTCCGGGCCGGACGATGGAATCTCAAGCAAGGCATCCGGATCTCTCAGTATCGGCGGAACGGGCGAAAGCGTCTCGACCATCTCGACGGTTTCAGCCGGAGGAACGGAGGCGGGCGACGCAAGAGCCAGGAGAACGCGGTCGAATTCGCGATACACGTTCGCCACCTTTTCCTGCAGTTGCCGAGATGTGTCGCCGCTCGTCATTGCCTGAAGGCAATCGGTCGAATTCCGCAGAACGTCGAATAGCGGTACCGTCGACCGGAAATCGTTTTCCGCCATCCGATCGAGCAAATCTTCCACGCGGTGAGCAAGCTCAGACGGTTTCTTGAATCCCACGATACCGGCGGCGCCTTTGAACGTATGGGCGTTTCGCCGTATCGCCCACAGAGCGTCACGGTCATCGGGGTTTCTGCGCATTGAGTCAAGGCTCGACTCGATATTCTTGAGAAGGCCTTCAGCTTCAAGTGCAAAGACCTCGAGCAATTCTTCGTCGATGTCAAAACCAACGAGTTCATCGGAACCGTCCGCAGATTGCTCTTCCAGAAACGCCCCGTCGGCGACGCACTGCAGCGAATCGAAAGATTCGTCAACGAAGGCAGCGACGTCGATCGACGGGCCAGATTCCCCGAAGTAGTTCTGCAGCAGAGCTTCCTCGAGCTCGGCGAGACGGTCGAGAAGGGAAGCAGTTTCGGATTGGGCTACCGGCCGATTTTCGGCGGCGATCGCCGACAGCGCCGATCCGAGCTCCGCGGCCTTAACCTCCGTATCAGTGATGCCGCAGCCCGACGCTCCAGCACAGATCATCGACGCCATTTCGATGAGCGTAGAAATGTCCGATGCGTCAGAGCCGGGTTGAGCAAGTGTCAATATGCCGCGCCGCAGCGAGGGTATCTCGATCGCGGCTTCCGCAATGAAATTTTGAATGTTGTCGGGTTCCATCGAACGGATCTAGTTTACAAAACTGCTTAGCTGGGACGGGTCGTGGCCGTTCATTTCGGCCGGAAGCTTGAACGGAGCGACAGAATTTCGCAGGTCGCCTGAAAGCTGAACAAGCAGGCGAACGGATTCGGTCGCACGACGTGAACCGTTTTGGACCAGTTCCGTTACCTCCGAAATATTCTCCATCGCACTCGAGATATCTTCGGAACTCTTCGCCTGAACTTTTGCCGAATCCGAGATCGAATGGAGGATGTCCGATAGGCGACTCGATACGTTCTCGATCTCGATGAGCGATTGCCCAGCCTTGTCGGCCAGGGTCGAACCGACTACGACTTCATGTATCGTTTCCTCCATGGAAGCGACAACTTCTTTGGTTTCGGTATTGATGGTTTGCGTGAGCGCCGAGATCTGTTGGGTCAGCCGGTTCGATCGTTCCGCGAGACGTTCGACCTCTTCGGCCACAACCGCAAAGCCGTTGCCCGACTCGCCGGCGGCGGACGCCTGAAGAGAAGCGTTCAAGGCAAGGAGCCCGGTGCGGTCCGACAGATCATCGATCAAAGCGACGATCTGCCCGATCTCCTGCGATCGTTCGCCGAGCTTCTTGATCCGCTTTGCGGTTTCCTGCACCTGTTTGCGGACGCAATTCATCGCGTCGATGTTTTCGCGTGCCGCCTTGTTTCCCGACCTCGCCGAATTGAGTGACTCCGCCGCGACGAGAGCCGATAGCGAAGCGTTTTTCGACACTTCCTGGATCTCCGCCGCCATTGCCGATATCGCGGCCGTTGTTCGGTTGATCTGCGAAGCCTGCACCACGCTTCCGCGGGCCAGTTGCTCGGTCGTGTCGCTGATCGCATTGGCGGACGACCCAACCTGCACCGTTACGTCCTTTACCTGTTTGATCAGTGTACGCAGATTGCGGGTCATCGAGTTGAACGCACCCGCGATCTCGCCCGTAACCTCGGGCCCCATTTCTGCCTGGACGGTAAGATCGCCGGCGGAAACTTCGGACACTTCGTCAAGCAGTTTTAAAATGGATCTCTGCAGGCTGTCACGCGTCGTCTCGGTTCCGACCACTTCGCGAAGCCTTTCGGTCATATCCTGTAAAGCCATCCCAAGAACGTCCGAATCGGAGCGAAGAGCGACGTTCGCGGCCAACTCGCCGCTCTCGATCTTCATAACGTGCGAGGCACGTTCGGCAAGATAAACCGATATGTCCATGAACGAACTCATAACCTGCGACGCGTCGGCATCGCCGAGCAGCTGCCCTAGAGAAAGCCGGTGAGCGGCATCGTCGGCGAGTTCGAGCTGCCGCTGCAAATGGACATGCGATAAATTGACGGCGATCAATGAGAACAGCGAAATGACCACAGCAAATACAAGTGTGCTAAGGCCGGCGGTATGATTTTGCGTCAGGCCGAAACTTGCTGCGAATAACAAAGCCCCAGCACTCAGAAGAAAAAGCGCCGCCGCGGCCGATGACACTTTCAAGATCAAATTCCAAAGAGGGTTTTGCATTTGTGCTTATTTGTCGCTGCCATTCAAGACTGATTCTCCCGGCGTTGCGGCCTCGGGTGCTGGAAGCGAGGAGTTAAAGGAGAGTTCCTTCGACGGAATCACGGCCACAGAGCGAAAATCGGCGACCGCATCACGTAATATGTCGGCGGAATTGATGATCGTTTCGAGATTGCTCTCCGATTTTTTCAGCAGCGAGACTCGGTCGACTCCCTGAAACTGTGTCGTCAGAGCTTTTACGATCGACTCGTTCGCCGTCGAGCGTTCGCCGGCGTAGGTTTTCAACGCCGTCAGAACTGCATTTATCCGGCCGACATTGCTTTCGATATCGTTTAGTGAGTCCGCCTGCCGGCACGCGACGTTATTGATCTCGGGCAACTCGGACGCGATCGCGCCCAGTGACGCCTCGAGCTTCAATAGGTCAGAAACGAGTGACTCGTTGATTGCTACGATCTCTTTGTGAACCGCTTCGGCCCGAAGCGATAAACCCGCGACTTCCTCTGCGAGAATTTGCTCGGTGCCGACTTGCACGCCCTGAATCGCCGTGTTGAGAGCAATGATGTTCGAGCGACGGGCGATCTCCTCGGTTCGTCTCGCGGCCTGTGGAATAGCGTTTGTCCTTTCGCGAAGCAAGTCAAGCTGTTTTCGCGACTCGCCGACGAAACCTCGCAGGCGGTCGATCGTCTCGACCTGCGAGACGGGGCTGACCTCGCCGGCTCGCAGACTTCCGTTGACATCGCGGACGGCCGTTGCCAATTGTTCGGTCAGCTCACTAAATTGCTCCGGTGATTCCGACAGCAGAGATGCAGCTTTTTTGAGGCGGTCGGCCTGGCCGCCTTCGGCTTCAATAACGGTCCGCACGATCTTTTTTGCTTCTACCGCAGCATCCTTTGTCGCGGACGAACCCGAAGACACGTGACGGACAAGCTCGCTGAGGCTTCCGAGAACGTATTTGAAGGAGTCGACAATCTCGTTCGTTTGCCACATATCGCCGCGAAACTGGACCGACAGATCTCCTGAACGAACACCGGAAACATCACTTCTTAATCGATTAATGGAACCCTGCAGTGCATCGAGCTGCTGTTTTGCCTTGATCGATTCGATGACCTTGGAAACCAGTTTCTGAAAGGAAACGCTGAGTCGATCGGGATTTTGCAGCGGCGCCATTGCGGCGTCGGTCTTCCCGCTCGCCACGTCGTCCATCAAGCCGATCAAGTTTTGTAATTGCTGGCTGTTACGGTGAAGAGAGCTGAGCAGTTCGTCGGTTTCGCTAGCTCCGGTAGTTTTCGGCAGGGAAGCGGACGGGCTGCGTTCAAGGCTGCGGGCGAGCAGGCTGACGGCTTCGATCGGGCGAAGTATCTCATTGCTGAGCCACCACCCGAATAGGGCCGTGGCCGCCGTCATAGCGGCGACTGCTGAAACTACCGCGTATATTGGTTCAGAGATGACGAACGAAACCGCCAGATAGCCCAAAAAACCGAAAATTGAATTGAAAACAACGAGCGCCGCGACGGCGAGAAGAATTCGGTTTCGAAGTGAGCTAAGAAGGAATTCTGATGATTGCTTTGCCATTTATTCGCTCTAAAATGATGAACTTTTTAAGAACCAAGGGCCGCCCTGATCGCGGTCGGACTTATAATTTTTATGGTATTTCCGCCACACTTCGCGGTTCCCCAAAAGATCGACTTGGCTTGTGGGTTGACGCTCAGGTCGACGTTCGCCAAAGTCGCGAGTTCATGCATTTTGTCGACTTTGAATGCCGCCTGCGTTTCATTCTCAGATTTTCCGAGAACGACGCACTTTGAACGAGCTGACGATGTCACGGCGTTTCGTCCCAGCATGCGGCCTACGTCGATCACTGCGACGATCTCGCCTCTAAGAGGTGAGATGCCCGAGAGGAACTCCGGCCCGTGCGGGAGAGGCGAGACCGGAAGCGGATGAGTCACCTCTGAAACCTCGTCAGCCGCTAGACCGTAGAGATCGTCGCCAAAAAAGAACGTCACAAATCGGGTCGAGCCAGCCGGATTCGATGCGGCCGTCTCCTCAGCGACAACTTTCATCTCCAACACGTCAGAATGGGTTTGTGGATTGATTTCAAGGATCGAGGCGGTCATTAGTTCACCTGTTCCGCTCCAGCATCTTGAGACAGGTAGGTTTCGACCGCTTTCATCAGCGTTTCGGGGCCGAACGGTTTGGTGATATACCCCGTCGTACCGGCCATACGTCCGCGAACCTTGTCAAAAAACCCGTCTTTACCCGAGATCATTACGACAGGAACGTCCTGTGTGGCAGTATTGCTGCGGATCATTTTGCAGACCTGATACCCGTCCATCCGCGGCATCGTTATATCAAGCAGGACAAGGTCGGGGACGAGATCCTCCAAGCATTCTATCGCTTCAACGCCGTCGCCCGCGCAGACGACGTCATGGCCGCATTTTTCGAGTTTGCCGGCGATCAGTTTACGCACGGTCGGACTGTCATCGACGATAAGGATCGTTTTTCCCTTCGGCTTTGCGTCGTGCACCTCGTCGCGGCGCTTCATTTCGTCGAGCCGGATCCGAAGTCCGTTTACCTGACTGCTTAGAACAACGTTATTCGGATTGAGGTCCGATGCCTGTACCAGATAGTTAAGGCCGTACGGATAATTGTGAAGGTTAAGATGACCGATCGCCAACATCGTGAGTTCGGCCTCCGACAACTCGCGTTTAAGTTTTTCGGCCTCTACTCGTTCAACGGCTGTCCTGAGCATCAGCTTATCGGCAGCAGTGTTTGCGATGAGCAGTTCCAGATCCGACAAACTCAAAACCGCATTACAGGTCCGGCAGACGATCGCCTGCACATCGTTCTCGTCGTTGCAAAATGAACAGAATGTAACGTGTGAAAAAGTATTTCCTTCGTGAGCAATGCTAACCACGGAACTGCTTAATGGCATGACCGTTACGTGATCAAAAGCGGCCTCGGTAGCAGGGGCCGGCATTTCTCGTACCGAGTCACAGACGTCTTCAGAAACCACGGTAATTGCATCGCGAAGGGAATCGCTTGACTCAGCGGGCTGCGAATAATTCTCCGTGAGCAATAACTGCTCGAACGTGTCCTGTGCAAAATACTCGTCGGGCTCAACGGGTTCATCCGTGGGGATCGAGTTTTCCCATTCCGCCTCGGAATCATTGTCCTCCGGTAGCGCTTGCATCTCGAACTGAAGTTCCGGCTCGAAACCACCAACTTCCGGCGAGTCCGGATCGGAAGTTCGGACCTCGATCTCGGCTGCGGGTTCGGGAAGATCCAGGTGCACCTCAAATTCCGTAACGAATTCCTCGACCGGCTGAGCTTTCCACTCGACGGCCGTTTCGAAAAATGCTGACGCTCCAGAAGTGTATTCGCGGCCCGTGGACTCGTGATCGTCGGGAGAATGACCTTCGTCGCTAAGGTATCGCGGAACTTCGTCCGCCTCACTGGCCTCAACGGTTTCAAGACGCTCAAACGGTGAATCGACTACTTCCTCAACCGCTGGTTCGACCGCCGCTATAGTTTCCGCGTCCGCGCCGGTGTGCAACGCAGGAACGAACTCGTCGTCATGTGTGTCAACTTCGGCTTCGGATTCGTCCCTGGGTTCGGCTTCCACAGCGGGTGCTTCGGAAACGGCATCGGTTATACTAGCCGCACTTTGATTCGGCGCAACTGTTTCAATTATCGAAAGCAGCGATTCCAGGCCGGACTTTGCGGTCACATTAGCCGGGTTCAACTGCAATACTTTCTGGAATGCAAGTATCTTGCGATCGAAGCCTTCAGCGATATGGGCACGAAGTATCCATGCGTCTTCCGAGTCAGGATTCTCCGCAATGATCGCGTCGAGAAATTCATTTGCGTCCGCGCTTTTGCCCGCGACCGCAGCTGCTCTTGCTTCCGCCAATTGGCACTGGCTGATCTCGCGTCGGGCGGAGCGTAGTCCGTTTTGCGCCGTCTCATTTGCCGGGTCGATACTCAGCACGCTTTCAAAGTATGTGATCTTGCCGTCGTTCGAGTCACACAGCGACGCCATCCAAAGCCACGCCATCGAATTCGTCTGATCGTATTCGAGTGCCTGGTTGAAGCACTGTGCCGCGTAATCCGCTTTGTTTTCTTCGGCAGCGTCGATGCCGCGTTGAACGAAAGTTTTAGAAAGCAGAGATTTCGTCGCCGCCGTCCACTCGATCGCTCTCTGACTCTCAGGATTAATCTCGAGAACGATGCTCAGAAAGACCAAAAGTTCTTCGGGATATTCGCTGATCGACGCCAACCACAACCAAGTGCTCTCAATGTTTGCGTCAAGCTCTGAAGAGCGCAGCAGCGAGACACGAGCACTCACGCGGTCGCCGGACTGTGCGGCTCGAATGCCTTCGGCCAACAACTCTTTAGCCTCAGCGGCAAAGTTGTTCGCAGGGGCAACCTGCGGTTTTATGATCTCCGTCACTGATATTTTTGGCACGACGCTTTCAAGTTCTAATCTCATATGATTTGTCGAGTGGGATAATGGAAGCAGGAATGTTCGATACGGCGGGGAAGTTGCGAAGATGGACTTCGCGCGATTGCGACCTACAGCCAGATGCAAAAGCAGTGCCATTTGCTGATTACACCGGCACGCATGGCGAAACCATTGATTTCGCTCTAAAATATGGACGTTACCGTCGCGGGACGGTGTCGACCCGGTTCGCATCGAAACAGCCAAAGTGACAAATTGTGGCGCGTCAGATTGACAAAAATTCGTAAAATTTGACCTACAGAAAATGACAGAAATCAATTCGATAGAGAGAGATGTGTTGATAATCGGCGGCGGGCCGGCGGGTCTCTCGGCGTCGTTATGGTGCGCCGATATGGGATTAAGATCGGTCGTTTTGGACCGATCGCCGGAACTCGGAGGACAGCTCCTTAGAATTTACAATCCCATAAAAAACCATATCGGATTCGAAACTGAGAACGGACGTGAACTGAGCGGTCGATTTCTCGAGTCGTTCAAGCATGTCGAGCACGAACATTTTGTTGGTATCGAGATCGCGGATCTGGATATTGATTCGATGTCGTTAACGATCGCTGATAACAGACGTTTCATCGGCCGGGCAATAGTTGCGGCGACCGGCGTCCGCCGCCGCTCACTCGGAGTCGAAGGTGAAACGCGGTTTGCCGGCAAAGGAATTCTTGACTCCGGAGCAAGGCAGCGGAAAAGCGCCGCCGGAAAGCGCGTCGCCGTCATCGGCGGAGCCGACGCAGCGGTCGAAAATGCACTGATGCTCGCCGAATTCGCCGAAAAGGTCATCCTTATCCATCGTGGCCCCGAACTAACCGCACGCGAAGAGTTCGTTCGCCGGGTGATCGAAAACCCTCGGATCGAAACACGCTTCAACGCGGTGGTGCGGGGGTTCAGCGGTGATCAGTCTCTCGACACGATAGAGCTTCTCGATCGCGCAACGGAAACGGCTGAAGACATTGCTGTCGACCTCGCAGTCATACGCATAGGCGTCACGCCTAACTCCGAGCTCCTCCGCGGAAAAATTGAACTCGACGAAGCGGGTTACGCTTTCGTAAATAGTCACTATGAAACCTCGGCGTCCGCTGTTTACGCCATAGGCGACCTGTCGAATCCGACCGCCCCGACGATCTCGGGCGCGGTCGGTTCGGCAGCCACAGCCGTAAAATCAGTAAATGCTTATTTCGCGGCACGTCGTTTCCTATAAAGCCCAGATTCATTTCTTATGAAAACCCAGCTTCATCCCCGAAAATTTGAATTTTATCCAAATATTCAAGAATCGTAAATTAAGAATTAAACGGGCAAAGCTGCTCGTTTGACCGTATTTGCGGTGGCGATTCCGAATTTTTCCAATTGGAACGAAATGTGCGTCGCTCGTTACAGCTGCATTCCTTAGGGGATCTAATCACATAACTGGGAGGAGCTATGAAATTGAGTTTTATTAAGTCAATGAACCTACCATTGGCTACATTGTCGCTGATTTTGGCCCTTGCGTTCATTGCGGTCGGCCAAACCGACACGTCGACCATAACCGGCACGGTGAGCGATGCTCAGGGCGCCGCCGTTCCCGCAGCCGCGGTCACCATCAATAATTCCGAAAAGGGATTTACGCGAACCGCTCAGACGGGCGATGATGGCAATTACAGTTTTGTTGCAATCCCGCCGGGTACCTACACGGTCACGACGGAAAAGAGCGGATTCAAGAAAAACGTTCAGACCAGTGTTCAAGCACCGGTCGCGAGTTCGGCGACGATCAACGTTGCCCTTGAGACCGGTAACGTTTCGGAAACCGTAACGGTAACGTCCGATTCGATCGACTCGATCGTGAACACCACAGATGCGACGATAGGCAATAATTTTCAGCCGCTTCAGATCCAGCAGTTACCGACAGACTCGCGAAACATCAACTCGCTTCTCAGCTTGCAGCCCGGCGTCACCCGCGAAGGCTACGTGAACGGCGGCCGCAGCGACCAGGCGAACATTACTCTCGACGGCGTGGACGTCAACGACCAGCAGCTCGGCACAGCGTTCTTCTCGGTCCTACGTCCCATCGCCGAGGCGACGGAAGAATTCCGTGTGACCACGACCAATGCGAATGCTGATCAGGGACGCTCATCCGGTGCCCAGATATCGCTCGTCACCAAGAGCGGAAAAAATTCCCTCCACGGAAGCGCATTCTGGCTGCCGAGACGCACATTCGGTTCCGCTAATAACTTTTTCAATAACAGCACGATCGATCCGGACACCGGAGAGTCGATCGAACGGCCGGACATAAGCCGCGACGTTTTCGGCGGCGCCATCGGCGGACCGATCAAGAAGGACAAACTCTTTTTCTTCTACGCCTACGAAGGCTGGCGTGAATCGGTTTCTCAGTCGACCATAGCAACGGTGCCGCTCCCCAACCTGGGACAGGGTATTATCCGGCTGTCGCCGACTGTATCGCTCACACCGGCACAATTCAATCAATATTATCCGGGTGTGGGAGGACAAAATCCGCTCGCTCTGGCTGCTCTCGCAGATGCGGCAGCACGGTACCCGTCCAATTCGACCCAGGCGGGGGACGGCCTGAACACCGGCGGTTTCCGGTTTAACGCTCCGACGGCCTACGAACAGAATACTCATGTCCTTCGTTTGGACTGGCAGATCAATTCCGACCAGCAGCTTTTCGTTCGCGGTAATAAGCAGTTCGACGTTTTCAAGAACGCACCGGCGTTCCCGGACACGGTTCAAGCGGAAGACTGGGACCATAACACCGGTGTCGCAGTCGGACACACGTGGACGATCTCGAGTAATAAGATCAATAACTTTCGATATGGGTTAACGCGTCAGGCGTATACGCGAGGCGCGGATTCGAATCAAAACGCGATCAGCTTTCGATTCGTTTACTCTCCGTCTAATTTCTCTTACGACCTTAGTCGCGTAACGCCGATCCAAAACTTTACCGACGACTTTACATGGACAAAGGGCAACCACACGATACAGTTCGGCGGAAACATTCGATTGATCCGAAACAAGCGTTCGGATTCCAGCCCGGGTTTTGATCAGGCGGTCATCAATCCGTCGTATTACCCCGGTTCCGGACGCTCGCTTTTGGCCCCGCTTGCCGGTCCATTTAGTGTTGCGACAAGCAACGTTAACCTTCAGGCGGCAGTAGCGGCAGTGATCGGCCGATACAGTCAGTACAGTGCAAACTACAATTACGACCTGCAGGGAAATGTCTTGCCGCAGGGTACAAAGATCGAACGCGAATTCGCTACCGAGGAATACGACGTTTACGCTCAGGACTCGTGGCGGCCGTTCCAGAACCTCACGATCAACGGCGGCCTTCGTTATAGCCTCAGCCGCCCTGTTTATGAAAAGAACGGTTACCAAATCAGGCCGACTATTGCGCTCGGCGATTACTTCGAGCAACGCGTACAGTCGTCGGCGAACGGCCGTCCGTTCAATGAAGCGTTAAACTTCGAGCTTGCCGGGCCGAAAAACAATAAGCCCGGTTATTACAGTCTCGATACCAACAACTTCCAGCCGCGTATATCTGCGGCGTGGTCGCCGGCCTTCAAGTCCGGTTTCCTCGGCAAGCTTTTCGGCGAAAGTAACGAGTCGGTATTCCGTGGAGGATTTGCCATCACGAATGACTATTTCGGACAGCAGCTTGCCGTTACGTTCAATGGACTGAGCACGCTCGGTTTCCTCACGTCCGATTCGATCGCACCGAACACGTTCGACCTTAGTGATAACCTCGGACCGCTGTTTACAGGTTTCGGACAGCGGATAAACAATTTGCCCGGCGTCGCCCCACTCGAAAACCGCTTCATGACACCGGCGGACGAAGACACCCGCATCGAATATTCGCTCGACTCCAAACTTCAGTCGCCGATCAACTACAGCTGGAATTTCTCTTACGGCCGCAAGCTGCCGAAAGGCCTTTACATCGAGGCTTCTTATGTAGGACGTATGGCACGCCACCTCTTGGTGCAGCGTGACGTTATGGCGCCGAACAACCTGCGCGACCCGCGATCGGGAACGGACTGGTACCAGGCCGCGGGCAAAATCTACGACGCGTACTACTCCGGCACCGATTACTCGAACGTTGCGACCGTCCCCTATTTCGAGAATTTGTTCCCGAGCCTGGTCGGCTATCTCGGGCCGGGCACCACTGCGACGCAAACCGTGGCGTGGGCCAACCAGAACTTCGCGTTCGGCGACTGGACCTATCTGCAGTTGCTGCTGGACGACTCGTACGTTTTTGAGACCGACGATCCGAATTGGAGCAATTTCTTCTACCAGCCGCAGTACGCTGCCTTTGCTGCGTTCAGCACCGTCGGCAAGTCTGATTATCACGGGGGGAGCATTTCGGTCCGCCAGCGTCTTGGACAGAGCGTAGTAATGGACTTTAACTACACGTTCTCCAAATCCTTTGATGACGCATCCGGATTACAGACCAGCGGAGCTTATGGGTCCGCGTTCATTCTCAATTCGCTTCGCCAAAGCGACAACTACGCGTATTCCGATTTCGATACACGTCACGTTGTTAACGCCAACGCACTTGTGCAACTGCCGTTCGGAAAAGGCCGCAAATTCCTAAGCGATTCGGGTCGTGCAATGGACGCACTGGTTGGCGGCTGGCAGCTAGGCGGGATCTTCCGCTGGAACAGCGGCCTTCCGTTCAACAACCTGATCGACCTCGCAGGGTGGGCGACAAACTGGCAGATCCGATCGTCAGCGGTTCGAACTTCAGCGATCCAGACGTCGATAACGAGGAACGGTGCAGAAGGTAGGCCGAACCTGTTTTCGAATCTGGAACAGCTCCGCAGGTCCGCTAGGCCGGCTCGTCCCGGCGAAACCGGCGACCGGAACATTTTCCGCGGCAGTTCTTACTCGCAGTTAGATATGAATCTTGGTAAGACGTTCGATATGCCTTGGAATGAGAACCATAAACTCCAGTTCCGGTGGGAAGTGTTCAACGTGCTCAACCTTCAGTACATGGACGAGAACAGCATAACGGCGTTCAGCATTTCGGCACCGGATCCCTTTGACCCAAGCGTTCCGTCGGAGCTCACTGCTCAGACAGGACAGTTCACGGGAATCAAAGGCATCCCGCGTCGTATGCAGTTCGTGCTGCGTTACTCGTTCTAGCAACTCTCGAGCAAGTCTCATTCGCCGGGATCCTTAAGGTCCCGGCTTTTTTGATTTATGGTTACCGAGCCGCGAAAGCGTCGTTGCCGGTTGCTTCGTGGAGGTGGCGGGTGTCGTTCAGTGCTAGAATGCGGACGTTGTTGCGGCCGCGGACTTCGAAGCGGTTGACACCACAGTTGGACGTGACGATCCAGGGTGTCTGTTTTGTGTCGCGGCGGATCGCGCCCATTAGGTGAAGCGTCAGGAAACAAATAGCGCCGGTGTGGGAAAAGATCGCGATCTTTCCGCCCATTTCGTCACGCAGAATTTCCCAAAGTTCCCCGGAACTTCTGCGTAGGAGGTTCCGATAGCTTTCGCCGTTCGTGATGACGTGGTGGACGTTGCGGTCGATGAGTGCGTAGTAATCTTTTGGGAATGTTTCCTTTGACTCGTCAAAGGTTAGTCCTTCGAGAACGCCAACGTTGCGTTCGCGGAACGCGGTGCGCTGATTTATCGGGAGTCCGAGTATCTGTGAGAGCGGTTCTGCGGTTTGAACCGCACGTGTAAGGTCGCTGGAATAGATCGCCGTGATACCTTCCTTCGCTAACGCCTGACCCACCAGCTCAGCCTGCTTTTTGCCAAGTACTGAAAGCGGCGTGGGCCCGTGCCCGCCGAATCGCCCTTCGGCGTTTCCGGCGGATTGTCCGTGACGGATGAGGTAGAGTCTGGTTAACGGCATGCGTAAAATTTAAGGTTCCAAATTTCAGATTCCAGATCGGCGTCCAATTCTGCTCAGTTCGGGAATCTTTGATCTGCAAACTCAAGCCGCTACGGATTCGGCCTTTAGCTTTTCGGTTTGATAGTGCGTCGTCAGCGTCTCGATGAACTCATCGATCTGGCCTTCCATCACGAGATCGAGCTGATGAACAGTCAAACCGATGCGATGGTCGGTTACCCGATTTTCCTTAAAGTTATAGGTGCGAATCTTCTCTGAACGGTCGCCGCTGCCGACCATCGATTTGCGTTCCGCGGAAAGCGCGTCATGCTGTTTTTGCTCTTCGAGTTCCTGCAGGCGGGCACGCAAAATGCGCATCGCTTTTTCCTTATTCTTGATCTGCGATTTCTCGTCCTGCATAGAGACGACAACGTTCGTCGGCAAATGGGTGAGTCGGACCGCGGAATATGTTGTATTCACTGACTGGCCGCCCGGTCCGGACGAACAGAAATAATCGACCCGAAGGTCTTTCGGATCGACCTGAACGTCGACTTCTTCAGCTTCGGGCAGCACCGCAACGGTGATCGCCGACGTATGTATTCTGCCGCTCGTCTCAGTTTGCGGCACACGCTGCACACGATGAACGCCCGACTCGTACCTTAGTTTCGAATACACCTTGTCGCCCTCGATCATGGCGAAGGCTTCCTTGATGCCTCCGACGCCGGTGTCCGCAGCGTCCATGATCTCCATTTTCCAGCCTTGGCGTTCGGCGTAACGGGCGTACATGCGCAGGACTTCAGCAGCGAACAATGTCGCTTCGTCGCCGCCGGTACCAGCGCGAATCTCGAGAATGACGTTCTTTTCGTCGTTCGGGTCGCGGGGAAGCAAGATTACTTTCAGAGCTTCTTCGGCAGCAGGGAGTTTTTCTTCAATTTCGGCAATTTCTGACTGTGCCATTTCCCGCATCTCGTCCTCGTCTGCCGATTCGACCATTTCGCGGGCTCCCGCCAGTTCTTCCTGCATTCGCTTTACATCGCGATACTTCTCTACGATCTCGCCTAAACTTCGATGCTGTTTCATCAGCTTCGCGTAGGCGGACATATCGGACATGAATTCAGGTGACGAGATCTGGGCCGTCAGTTCGTCGTAGCTCTTTTCTATTTGTGCGAGTCGTTCAAACATAGTTACTTGTATTAGTTACGCGTTTAGGCGTGAAGGCCGTGAGCTAACGGCCGGTTTAAAAAATGGTCTATGTAATCAGCGTTGCTTTCACACGCAAACGCGTAACTCTTACGTTGTTTGCGGCTCGAATTTTAGTGATTCGTTGAGAGCGGCGATGGCGACCTCCAGTTGCTCCCCGTCAGGTTCCTGGGTCGTGATGTTCTGCAGCCAGAGGCCGGGCAGCGTCATTAGTTTGAATACCGCGCCGGACTCCTTCTTCGCTGCGTAACGGATAACCTCATAAGACAGCCCGGCAACGAGCGGCATTAGGGCGATGCGGACCAAAAGATTCATCCAAAGCGCGTCAAACTTGATCACCGAAAACAGCACGATCGCGACCAGCATAACGACCATCAAAAAAGATGTTCCGCAACGCGGATGCTGACGCCGCTGAGGCTTGGCGTTTTCGACGTTAAGTTCCAGACCCTTTTCCCATGTGAATACGGTCTTATGCTCCGCACCGTGATACTCGAAAACACGGCGGATGTCCCGCAGATACGACATTGAAAAAATCATCACGACGAAAAAGAACATTCGCACGAGGCCGTCCGCCAAGTTGAAGGCGATCCATGAATGCGGCTTGATCTCCCAGATGTATGCCTTGCCCATCTCGAGCCAACCTACGGTAGCCGCGATTACGGGTGCTTCGGCCCAGCCCAGCGAGATGAACGCGATATTGGTCAGAATCAGCGGTGCGACGATAAACAAAAGAACATTAAATAAGAGAGCAAATACGATCGAGCCCGCTGCCCCGATCGACGTGCCCGAATTCTTTTCGGCTCCAGCATTTGCAGGCATAACGACCTTAACCGGGGCCTTAGTAAAATTTTGGTCCGTCGTGCCTTCGGCAAATACGGCTTCCGTGGCGGCCGCGGCTTCTGTCGTCAATTCCTTCTGTGCTTCGAGATCGTCTTCGTGGACCTTCGCGGAGAAATTGAGCGCCTTAATGCCCAACGCCATCGACTGGATCAAGGTCGCGCCGCCCCGAAGAACGGGCAGGTTAAGCCATTTATATGTGTCGCTCCACTTCGGCAGAGCTTCCGAAGTGTGAACGATGCTGCCATCCGACTTGCGGCAGGCGATCGCGTAAGCGGACGGTGTGCGCATCATGACGCCTTCCATCACGGCCTGGCCGCCCACGATGAGGTCACGTTCCATTGCGAAAACGGTATGGATGAATCTGAGTTTGCGAGCCGACATTTTGTTTTTCATCACGTTCAATTGACGGCGGATGGCCCGCTTTCGTTGCTTTTTTGTTTATCGCGGCTTCCGGCGTCGAGTATAACGCTGAAATGTCCGTTACTCTCAAGACAGCTTTTCTTGACGGAGGAAATGTCTTCAATGCCTTGCTGGCGGAGTTGAGCTCTAAGCTCGTCCTCTGTGATCATCTCTTTTGCAAGGTTCTTGTGCTGCATTTTTCCGTCTTTGATCAAAAGCAACGGCTCGGGTTCGAGTAAGCCCTGAATGAATTTAGACTTGAAACCCAACAGGTCAAAAAGATAGTTCCAGAAAAAGATCGTCGCGATCAGAAGCAGCGCTTCTGTGATCGATTTGGAATCGCCTGCCATTCCGTTTTGGGCAGCGTCTGCGATCACGACGATCACGAGCAGATCGGCGATCCCTACGGCTCCCGCCTGACGCCTGAAGATTCGCAATAATGCGAACATCGCCACGTACAAGATCGAGCCGCGAATGAATATCTCTATAAGAGATTCCTGCGGCACGAACATCGAATGCCAATCGACTTTGAGGAGAGTTTCCAATTCGTTTATAAAGAACTAACGCCGACGTTTTTTCACCTTTCGCGGGCATACTTGGTACACCTCTATCGAACGGCGCTAAAAGCGTCGGCGTCAAATTTTGCTAAGCTAGTGTTTGTAAAAAACGGTCACTATTTCTCTGCCGCTGCCGGCGCAGCACCGCGTGCGTAACGCTTGTTAAAGCGGTCAACACGTCCGGCTGTATCCACCAGTTTCTGTTTGCCGGTGAAAAACGGATGACAGTCCGAGCAGATTTCGACGTGCAGATCTTCGCCAAGCGTCGAACGGGTCTTGAACGAATGTCCGCAAGCACAGACAACGTTAATTTCCTGATAGTTAGGATGTATCTCTTGTTTCATTGCTTTATGTACCCACCTTGCCTTATAAGACAAACTCTAATAGTACGCGATATCCGTACAAAAAATCAAGCCAATAGGTCCTCCAGACGCTGATGGGTTATGCCGTACATATTCTTTACCGTAACGATCTCGTTGTCGAAAGGCCCGCGTTCACGGGGCTTTTCGGCTTTTATCGCCGCGATCATGTTATTTTTCGGCGTGTTTTCCGGGTCGATGAATTCGAAGACTTTAGTGTTATACCCGCTTCGCTCAAGCAAAAGCGAACGCAGCCCGTCGGTCACAGTTTCGGCAGTCCTCTCGAGCAGAATGCCGTGTTTGAGGAAGTTGTGCATTCCGGCGGGCGGCTTCATTTGGCGCCGAACTTCTTTGTGGCAGCACGGAGCGGCGACTATTATCTCTGCTCCCGCCCGGATTCCACTGAATAAAGCATCGTCAGTAGCTGTGTCGCAGGCGTGAAGTGCGATCAATAGATCGACTCCGTCCGGGGCATGATCCGCGATCGTGCCGTTAACGAATTTCAGGTTGTCAAAACTACAAGCAGCCGCAATGTCAGTGCAAAGCGCAACGGTTTCGCTCTTTGTGTCGATGCCGGTCATCTCCACCTCCAGTCCGCGTGTGTTCGTGAAATAATCGTAAGCGGCAAAGGTCAGGTAACCTTTTCCCGAGCCCATATCGACGACTTTGAGCGACTTCCGGTCCTTCAGCGCAGATCCCTCGATCAGGTGCCCGAGTGTTTCTACGAATTTATTGATCTGTCGCCATTTGTCCTGCTGCGACGATCTTATATCGCCGCCGTCGGTCGTTATTCCTAGTGCCTTCAGATAGTAAGCCCCGGGGTCGATGAGACGCTCCTTCTTTCGGTCGTGGGCGACCGACCCCGGGTGAGTGAATGTCGGTTTGCATACACGAAGCCTCGACGACCTTTTGCCGATATCGAGCTGAAAGTCGTTTTCGGTAGTAAACAGGTGTGCGCTCCGAAACCCTGATGTTACGAATGTCCGCACAGTTTCAGAGCTTTCGGCGGCGTTCTGGTTCTTTACGATCTCGCGGGTGTCATAGCGGTACTGAAATGCGATTAGTTTTCCACGCCCGGCCGCAACCGGCCGCACCACGATCTTTTGCGGATGTTCGACACTGCCTTTATAATTGCCTAAAGTCATTTTTACAAACGTATCGGCAACAAGGCTTTGAGCAAAGGCTGCGATTAATTTCTCGGTTTCGTCCGCCATTGATTTAAAGGTTAGCATAGATGGAAAATGATCAGATCATGAAGGAACACTTTCTGGAGGGCATTGCATACCTTCTTCTCGAGACCTTCGAAGGTTCGCCGGAGGGAAAGGCAAGTGCCTATTTGGATCGGGGCGTCGGAATCTTCAGCACGCTCGAACGGGTTGCCGCGGATGAGGCGTCGGCTGATTTTTACGGGACGACCATTGCGGCGCAAACCGAGCACGCCAAGTTCTACCTCGACCGCATTTGCGAATTCATCAACGGACGCACGGAACGCGTCAACTGGGACGCCAGTTGGTTGATAGAGACAGTTGATCCGGCCGAATGGGACGCTTTGCGGGACAGCGTTAGAAAGTCGTACGAGAATACGCTGCGGTCGATCGCGTCGGTCGAATCCTGGGGCGACACGAACCTGGGAATGGCCATTGGAATGGTTGCCCACACGGCCTATCATCTGGGAGCGATACGGCAGATCGCCAAAGCTGCAAAAAAGTAGGCTGCCGCGATCCGGGAAACTGTGCCTGAAATTTTATGACCAATCTATTCCATCTCGCGTTTCCGGTTAAAGATTTGGACACTACGAGAGAATTTTACGCCGGTGTTCTGGGCTGCCCCGAGGGCCGAAGTTCGCAACGATGGATCGATTTCGATCTGTACGGGCATCAGATCGTCGCTCACCTTGCACCTGAGTCGACAGGGATCCGTTCAACGTCCGACGTCGATGCCGACCATGTCCCGGTTCCGCATTTCGGCATCGTTCTGCGGATGGACGATTGGAACGAATTAGCTGAGAAACTTGTGGCGAAGCGCGTTGAGTTCGTGATCGAACCCAAAGTCAGGTTTGCCGGCGAGGTTGGCGAACAGGCGACGATGTTTTTACTTGATCCGAGCGGGAACGCATTGGAATTTAAAGGATTCAATGATTTCTCGCAGGTCTTTGCGAAGCAGACGGATCTGACGTGATCGGCGTCGGAATCTTTTATCCCTAAAATGCGAAAAGCTGAGATCGTCATAATTGGCGGCGGCGTTGTTGGCGCCAGCGTTGCCTATCACCTGGCGGAGCGGGGCGTTTCGGACGTGTTGATCCTCGAATGCGAATCCAAGCAGGGCCTCGGTTCGACCGGAAAGGCGACAGGCGGCATTCGGGCCCAGTTCGAGACAGACATCAATATTCAACTGTCGCTGTATTCGCGATCGTTTTTTGAGAGCTGTGATTTTGAATGTGGTTATGAGCCCGCCGGGTATCTATTCTTTGCTACATGCGACCGGCAGTTCGAGTGCCTTTCCCGCAACGTCGCCAACCAGTTGCGGCTAGGTGTGAGCGACGTTTCTGTCATTGACCGAGCTGAGGTCTGCAAACTCGTTCCGGGCATTCAGTCCGCCGATATCGTCGGCGGCACTTTCGGCAGTCGTGACGGTTTTATCGATCCGATCGCGGTCATGAATGGCTTTACCAGCCGCGCCGCGGCCCGAGGTGTCAGGATCGAATTCGACTCGCCCGTGATCTCGATATGCGAAAACGCAGGCCGTGTCACATCCGTTACGACACCCGATGAAAGTATCGAGTGCGATGCTGCGGTCATCTGCAGCGGCCCACGGGCCAGCGACGTAGCAGGTACGATAGGAATCGACCTCCCTGTCCGACCCGTAAAGCGTCAGATAGTTTGGGCTGAGACAATCGATGACCTTCCCAACGGGCTCCCAATGGTCATCGACGCCGGTACCGGCTTCCATTTCCGGCCGGCACGCAATTTCAGCTCCGATGCGGCTTTGCGACCGGTTCGCCGGGGCCGACAGGTACTTCTCGCGTGCCCGGGACTCGAAGAGGTTTCGTCGCTAAATACTGTCTGCGGCGACGAGTTTATCCGTTCTACGTGCGAAAGAGCATATACACGTGCCTCGTTTTTAAGAGATCTTGCTGTGGTCGAGGAACGATGCCGCGCCGGTTTTTACGAGAACACTCCAGATCATCACGCGATCATCGGCGGCTGCGAGGTCGAGGGTTTGTTTCTGGCTAACGGATTCTCCGGACACGGGGTCATGCACTCCCCCGCGACAGGTCGGGCACTGGCCGAAATTATCGTCGACGGAGGTTCCAGGTTTCTGGATGTGTCCTGTCTGCACATCGATCGTTTCGCCCGCGGTGAACTCCTGCAGGAAACGACGTTGATTTAAGGCCAGAAGCGTTGCTCTACAATATCCGAAACATGAAAACCGCAATTGTTCACCATCCGATCTACGCAAAACATGACACCGGCCCAGGGCATCCGGAAACGCCGCGTCGGTACCAAACCGTGATCAACGCACTCCGCAGCGACGACGAGCTGTGGGCCTCATTGACAGAGATAATTCCAGACCGAGCGCAGCAGGGATTGATACAGGCCGTTCACACCAAGGAGCATTTTCGACGAGTGGAAAATGCGTTCGCCGATGGGCTCGACAGGCTCGATGCTGACACCGTCATTTCGATGCAGTCGTTCGACGCCGCGATGTTTGGCGCCGGCGGTGCATGCCGCGCGGTCGACGCCGTCATGTCGGGCCAAGCGGAAAATGCCTTCGTCGCCGTTCGACCGCCGGGACACCACGCAACGGCAGAGCACGCAATGGGTTTTTGTTTGTTCAATAATGTCGCTGTTGCGGCAAGTTATGCGCAAAATAAATATAACGAGATCGAAACGGTCGCGATCGTCGACTGGGACGTTCACCATGGTAACGGGACGCAGGGTATCTTTTACAATGACCCGAGCGTTTTCTTTTTTTCGATGCATCAGTATCCGTGGTATCCCGGAACCGGTTCGGGCGGTGAAACTGGCCACGGCCGTGGCCTCGGGACCACGTTGAACGTCCCGGTGAAAGCAAATACAGCGGCGGCGTCACAGGTATCGGCGTTCGACGCTGCCATCAACGACATCGCGTCGAAAATGAAACCCGATATTATCTTCATTTCCGCCGGATTCGACGCACACCTGACCGACCCGCTCGGACAACTTCGTCTCGAGGATCGCGACTTTGTTGCGATGACGCGGACCGTGAAACAATGGGCTAACCACACCTGCGGCGGACGCATAATTTCCTGCCTCGAGGGCGGCTACAATCTCGATACGATAGGCTCGACGGTGAAATCGCATGTGAGCGAACTCGGCCGCTCATGAAGGTTGCGATTTTTTTTGACGTTTGTGTTAGAATCATCGCCGACACCCCTAGAAACAGCCACAGGAGGAAGTGCGATGCCGGATGTTGAAACTTCGTGTGTTCAATGTAAGGAAACGTTTCTGTTCACAGAAAAGGAACAGGAGGTCTTTTATCAGCGCAACATGATGCCGCCGCAGCGTTGTGCAAAGTGCCGCTCGAAAAAGGCTGCTGCACGCGATGATGCTCCGACGCGTTTCGAGATCGTCTGCGACAACTGCGGCAAGCGCGATCAGGTGCCGTTCCAGCCAAAGGTCGGTCGGACCGTACTGTGCCGCGATTGCCACGAAGCCAGTCGCTCACGCGCAAGATTTGCCTAACACAAACGCCGCCCCGATGAGGCGGCGTTTCTTATTTATGTTTGAAACAGTCGTTTACAAATTTGAAAGCGGCGTGTCGACGATCCAGATGAATCGTCCCGACGCCCTAAACGCTCTGTCGCTGCAGTTGAGTATCGATCTCGCCGCGGCGATCGATAAAGCGATCGCCGACAACGCCCGGGCGATCGTGCTGACGGGCTCGGGGCGTGCATTTTGTTCCGGCGGCGATCTTCGCGAAATGCAGGAGATGGGGAAGAGCGAAGGGAACATCGAAGCGTTCCTCGACGCACCGTTGAAAGCGCTTCACAAAGTGATCAGCCTTATCCGCGAAACGCCGATCCCGTTCGTCGCGGCGGTAAACGGCGTATGCGCCGGCGCCGGGACGAACTTCGCGCTCGCATGCGATATTGTGATCGCAGCGGAGAATGCTTCATTCAATGAGGCGTTCGTCAGAATAGGACTATCGCCCGACTGCGGTGGGACGTTCTTTCTAATTCGCGCCGTCGGCGAGAAACGCGCCGCCGAAATGATGATGACCGGAATGACCGTTTCGGCCCAGCAAGCCGAGAAATGGGGAATGGTCAATCGAATTGTTACAGCCGAACACCTGATGGCTGAGGCACAAAAGCTCGCTTCGCAACTTGCAGGCGGCCCGACCGGAGCGATCGGACGGATCAAGCGAATGCTCAACACGAGTTTCTCAAATAGCCTCCAAGACCAGTTAATGCTAGAGGCCGAGTGTCAGCTTGAATCCGGGAGGTCTGACGACTTCAAGGAAGGCGTGACAGCATTCTTCGAAAAGCGTCCTCCCGTCTTCTCCGGTAAATAATCTACCAAAACCTCGCTACCAGCCCCACTCGAACCGCGGTCGGTGAACCAAACGAAATGTTTGTGTTGCTGTCGGCGTTCGCGAAGTATCGGCGACCGAACACGTTCTCAATGTTTGCCTGCACACGCCAATTTTCGTTGAATGTGTAATAGACTGCCGCATCCGCCCGTGTATAGCCCGGCAAGACGACCGAGTTGTCGATAGCTGCAAACATATCCGAACGATTAATGACGCCCAGTCCCACGCTCAACTTCGACATCAGTTGGTATTTGTTCCAGAGAGTAAAGCTGTGATGTGGAACTTGTGCGACCTGCTTGCCCGCTATCGCGGCAGCCGTCGCACTTGAGATAAAAGCGTCCTGGAATGCATATCCGCCGACCACGTTCCATTTGTCCGTCATGCTGCCGTTTATGCCAACCTCGAACCCGTTCGTACGCTGGCGGCCTGTTTGGATTATCCGCGTCGGGTCGTTCGGATCGGTTGCACGCGTGTTCGTTCTGTTCAATCTATAAAGTGCGGACGTCAAAGCGACATTGTGGCGGATGTTCCATTTTACTCCCACCTCATAGTTTTCAAATTTTTCCGGCTCCGCCTGCTGTGTGACGTTGGTCAACGACGAGAACTGATCCCCCGAACTTGGCAGATAAGACACGCTGTAACTGCCATAGAGTGAAAGTTGTTCGACCGGTTTTATGACCAATCCGAGCCGAGGCGAAACTAAGCTGTCGATTCTGTTCAATTCCTGCGTTGTCCGGTTGTTGTGATAATTCAGGTCAAAGTAGTCTAGGCGAACCCCTGCGACTACCTGCACAAAGCGCGTGATCTCGATCTGGTCCTGTAAATAGCCCGCCGCCAGATTCAGACGTAGATTATTATCGGCATCCGCTGCGCTTTGCCGAAAGGTCGTCGGCACGTTAGTGGTCGGATCATCCAATGCCACCTGGATCGAAGCCGTCGCGTTGTTGAAGTAACCGGTGTTGCGAAAATTCCGCGTTCGCTGATTACCAAACTCAAAGCCGCCGAGCAGCGTGTGTTTAAGTATTCCTGTTTGAACCGACATGGTTAAGTCGGTTTGATTGAAGAAATTTTTTCGACGCGTCACGTTGTTATATGCCGAAAGGGTCACGAGATTACCGCCGGCATTAACGGCGCCCGGCACGTAATTCTGATAGAAACGATCGTAGTCACCGAACTGCGTGCGGTTGCGCACGTTCAGTCTTCCTAATTGCCGCTCAAACGTTCCCGCCACGATGTTAACGTCGGCTTTTACGTGGCTGTCATCGGGGTTGCCGAAAAAGGTTGAGCGGGCGACGTCAACCGGCCTTCCGGCGACAGAAGTAATTCCACGGTCCGCCGTCCGCCGGTCGCGAAAGTATTCGTAACCGAGCGTGAGACGCGTCCTGGAGTCGGGGGCAAACGTGACCGTCGGTGCGATCCCGAACCGCTGCAGGCCGACGAACTTTCTGAAGCTATCCGAATCCTCAAATACGCCGTTCGCGCGAAAGGCAAACTTATCGCTCAACGGACGTCCGAAATCTCCGGTTACGCGTTTGTTCCCGAACATTCCTCCTTGAAAAGTGAGATCCGCAATCGATGCGAACTCGGCCTGCTTCGTGACGCGGTTGACGACACCACCGCCGCCGCCTCGTCCGAAAACCATTGCATTCGGACCTTTCAGGGCTTCAACGCGATCAAGGTTGTAAAGGTCACGGTAATACTGGACGTCGTCGCGGACGCCGTTGATGTAGAAATCGGCACTGCTGCTCTGTCCGCGAATTATCAACTGGTCGCGGTTGTTTTCGCCCTGATGAGCAGTGATGCCGGGCAGATAGCGAACAACGTCGCCGATTCCCGACAGGCCCTGATCTTGGATCTGCTGCTTCGAGATGACCGAGATCGACTGCGGAATATTGATCAGCGGTGTATCGGTCTTTGTCGCGCTCGTTATCAACTCCGTGCCGTATTCGCCGGTGCCTGTGACAGTTACCACCGCGTCGAAGGTGCCGATGTCCAGCGAGATCTCGAGCGGAGCTTCGCCCGTCTGCCTTACGTTCAACTCCTGCGATTCGCGAGCGAAGCCCTCAGCAGAAACCGTTAGGGAATATTCATTTTCGGGAACCTCAAGAAAGAATTCACCTTTCGCGTCGGTGACGGTGGTGAATGACGATTGTGTACCAGCGGCATTAAGCGAGACCTTCGCCCCGGACACAATGGCGTTGTTCGCATCAACGATACGCCCTTGAACACGATAGAGCGGCAAACCGGTCTGAGCGTTCGCGGCCGGCGAAAATGCCGGAAAGATAAACAATAAAAACGATAGAAAATAAAGGAATGCTTTTGACAGCGTCACGAGTTGTCTCCTAAACGGTATTGAGATATTCTAATAATGCAATTGAAAGTCGTTTTCAATAAGAAAAACGAGTATAAAACTGGAGGTGGTGCATGTCAAACTAAAGTTTCTAATTCTCAGATCCGCTGCTATTCCCAGCTCAAACCTATTTAGTCTTATAGTATGAAGTCATTTAGAAACACCCTTTTTTGGGTCCACCTTATCTGCGGCCTCGCGGCAGGTATCGTTATTTTCATCATGTGCGTCACCGGTGCCGCTCTGGCATTCGAAAAGGACATTCTTGAGTTTGCGGAACGAGACGTTCGAACGATACGGCCGTCAGCGGGAGCGGACCGGATGCCCATCTCAGCGATATTAGGTGCTGTAAAAGAGGTGAGGCCGGATTCCAAACCGACCTCGATCGCTATAGCGGATGACGTCAATGCCGCACTGACTATCGCATTGGGCCGCGAAGGTTCGGTTTACGCCGATCCTTACACCGGAACGGTTAGGGAAGCGAGCTCATCGTCGGTTCGATCTTTTTTCAGGACGATGACCGACCTTCACCGTTATATCGCAATGTCTGGCGACGGACGCGCGGTCGGGAAAGGATTGACGGGGGCGGCCAATATGATTTTTTTGTTCCTTGCACTTTCAGGGTTGTATATCTGGTGGCCGAAGAGCTTGGAATGGCGTCGGCTTCGCCCGTTATTGTGGTTTCGCCGCGGAGCGAAAGGGAAGGCCCGCGATTTCAACTGGCACACGACGATCGGGTTTTGGTGTTCCGCGGTCCTGGTGGTCCTCACGCTGACGGCCACGGTAATCTCGTATCAGTGGGCTGGCAATCTAATCTATAAGCTGACTGGGAACCCGCCGCCGCCGGCCGCCGGGCCGCCTTCCGCCCCAGCGGCCGAGACACAGCACGAACTGCCCGCGAACATCGACACGTTGTGGGAAACCGCCCAAAATCACACTCAGGATTGGAAGTCGATCAGCATGCGGCTTCCGGCCGGAAAGGACGCGGTGTTTACTATCGATGAGGGCACTTCCTGGAATATTTTCGGCCGCTCGTCGCTCACACTCGACACCGCTTCGGGCCAAGTCGCGAAATGGGAGCCTTACTCGGAACAGAATTCCGGGCGGCAGTTACGCACTTGGATACGGTTCACTCACACGGGCGAGACGGGCGGCTGGCTCGGAAAGCTCATCGCGTTCGCCGCGTGCGTCGGCGGGGCATTTTTGGTGTACACGGGATTTTCGCTTGCACTTCGGCGGTTCGCCAACTGGAAGACCCGAAGGCAAACGGCCGCCTGATCATGACGGCCGTCTTATAATGATTCATTAAAACCGGCATCGGCTAAAGCGTTTTCGCGTTTATTCGCGGGAGCGCTTATTCTTTAATTCGCATGCCGTCATTGACCTACAGGGAACTGCTCGCGGGCAACCGTAATTTTCGGAATTTGCTCGCAGGGCAGGTGATATCCGAACTCGGCAACTGGTTCAATTTTATTGCCGGGCTTGGTCTAGTGCGTCTCGTGTCGGACGCCTCGCCGACGGCGGCGGGCATATTCTTTGTCTGCCGGCTTCTGCCGTTTGCCTTTGCGTCGCCGATTGCGGGAACGCTCGTCGACCGGTTTTCGCGGCGGCAGGTAATGATCGCGATGGACCTCGCACGCGTCGTCGTCGCGTTAATGTATTTGCTGGTGTCCAGTCCGGAGACACTGTGGGTGGCGTACACGGCAACGATACTCCTCTCTACAGCGGGAGCGTTTTTCGAAGGCGCAAAAAATGCGGCGACACCGAACCTTACGGGAAGGGACGGACTGCTTGCCGGCACGGCGTTGATGTTCTCGAGCAGATTTCTCCTGATGGCGGTCGGCTCGGCACTCGGCGGATGGGCGGCTGCGGCGTTCGGTTACAAGGTCGCGTTTCTGATAAACGCGGTTTCCTTCCTCGTTTCGGCATATACGGTTTGGCTGATTCCCGAAGAAGCTACTCGTGACGAATTATCAGCCGACCGAATGTCCGGGAATGCGACGCGCGAGTCGTTTATGACTGAACTCCGCGAAGGGTTCAATTACACATTAACAAACCGGCTTGCCCTTACGATCCTGATCATGAACGTGATCTGGGCGACCGGCGGCGGAGCGATAAATGTCATCTTCGAACGCGGCGGCGGCATCTATTTCGCAGAGAAGGAACATTGGAACCCCGATATCGCCGTCGCTATTTTATGGACGGCATCCGGATTCGGGTTAACGCTCGGGATGCTCATCGCCCACCGCACGTCGATCTATCTCGACCGGAAAAGGATCAACCATGCTTTCATTGGCGGATCGCTAATAATTCACGGCGTAGTGTTTTCGATCGCGGGACTGATGCCGACGCTTTGGCTTTTTGCTGTTTTCACTTTTGTTTCGCGGGTGATCGTGGGGGTCGAGTACGCGGTGCAGGAAACGATGTTCCAGAGGAGTCTGCCTGATTTTATTCGCGGCCGAATATCGACGCTCGATCGCGGCGCCGAAATGACCATGTTCGGTTTATCGAGTTATTTCGCGAGCGAGGCGATGTTCTACATTTCGCCAATAACTTTGACGATCGTTTCCGGAATACTTTCGGCAAGCTCTGGTGTTGTGTGGTTTCTGAGAGAAAAGCCCGAGCGGTCTTAGACTTACGCGGTGACAATAACGGCTTTGGTTCCGGTAAGTTCGGAGAAGTCTTTCGTATAAATCGCATCGACGCGTCGAATCTTTCCGATCACCTGCACGATGTCTTGGGTCGAGACGAATCCCGTCTCGACGTGCGAGATCGCCCAGTGATGTACGTTCGAAGCTGTACGCAGCGTCTCTTCCAAAAGCCTAAGGTACTGCGATTTAGTTTCCACCGGCATCCCGAGCTTGCCGTTGCGCGACGCTTCGACATCGTCCCAAAAGTCGTTTCCGCCGCGGAGCCATTCCTCCCGCCATATCGTCCGGTCGGCGTTGCCGGCACGGCCGCCGGGTGTCGGCAGCCTGAGAAACATCAGGTCGGCGAAATTCTCGGCGATGAATTCGTCCGGGCTTTTGTTTTGGCAGGTGTTGTTCTGGCCATTGTTGACCGGCTCGGGCGTCACCGTCCAAAGTCGCCTGAAAACATTCGACAGCGGCCGCCGCAGTTCGAGCGTTTCCGGTGTGAACGAGCGGGCGTAATCGCCGACCGCCATCACAAGACTCGCGGCCATCGCGAATGCGAAAGGCGAACGCAGCCGATCGAGGTTTTGCCGCGCATTGTCGAACCACCACGCATCGGTTTCGCCGAACCAATTCCGCAGCGAAGCATTCTGCAGCTTATGCCGCGGGACGTAAATATCTTCCAGCACCGCATTGACGTCGTCGTCTGAGAGTTTCTCGCTGTTGTTCTGGATCGCGGCCACCGCTTGCGTCCACGCCGACTGAAGCGTGTCATTTGCGAGCACGCGAATGCCGCGGCGTTTTAGATAAACCCCGAGTTTCGGGTCGCCGGTGAACGGCATCGCGACGGACTTAAATTCTATCCGTCGCAGAATGTTCAGGTCAAAGGCGAGCCAGTTGGCCGGTGATGTTGGAGTATGCGTCATCGAGCTTCGTGTTCGGTTTGAATGGCTTCGGCTTCAACGGGGGCACTCGGCGAATAGACTGATTCGTCGACCGACAGGAACGCTCGAACGACCTCGGGGTCGAATTCGATGCCGGCCCAATCTATCAAGAACTGTTTCGCTTCGATCGCGCCCATTGCGGGCCGCCACGGGCGATCGACCGTGATCGACGAGTACGAGTCAGCCAGTCTGAGTATTCTGGCGGCAAGCGGGATCTGCGAACTTTCGATCGCGTCGGGGTAGCCACTGCCGTTCCACCATTCGTGATGCCAGCGAACAAGCAACTGAACGCCCCGCGAAAATCCGCGTCGTGCCGTCTCCTGTTCGCCGATGACAGGGTGCCGCTGCAAATCGATCCGCTCGTCGTCGGTTAAACGCCGATGAGCCTTAATGTAGTCGCGCGCCATGATCATCTCGCCGATATCGTGGACAAGGGCGGCCTGCTGCATGAAAAACCTGTCGTGCGGAGCGAGATTGAACTGTTTGGCGACCGCGTCAGCGATAAGAGCAATGCTCAGCGCGTGGGCGTACGCGTAACCTTCGAACTGGTCAATGCTCGTCGAAAGGTCCAGAAGTTTCTCGTCAAAGCGTGATGGCGCCGCGGCGGGGTTTTGCATATCGTAAGCTTTATACTTTGTTCACCGAAGTATAACAACTGAGCACGGCAAAACCGAAATCAAACTTTACCTTTGTAGGCCGTCGAGTAGGGCTCGTGCCTCTTTATTATTCGGCGCGATCTCAAGAAATCGGGTCAACTCACCTTCGGCTCGTTTCTTGAGTTTACGGTCGATAAAAAATTGGGCGAGCATTAAACGGATCTTGGCATTTTGCGGCTCGAGCTTTGCGGCGGCCTGCATTTCCGATTCGGCCTTGTGCAGCTGGTTCTCGTCATCCGAAAGAGCCTTGCCGTAGTACGCACGGTAAAGAGCGTTTTGCGGGTTGTAATGAACAGCGCGGGCGAGATATGCGGCCGCGGCCGAATACTCTTCGTCGTTCAGATAATGCAGGCCCTGTTCGAAACTCTCCAGCGCTTGCTCGGACTGCATTCCGTCACCTTCGAGTACGCCGGCCGCCGCGCGTTTCTCGCGGGTTTCGAGCTCTTTTCTGATCTTGTAATCGTAGGCTTCTCGGGACTCGGGAGTTTTGATGGTTTCGTAGGCGTGTGCGAGGCCGGTAAAGGCGACCTGTATCCGCCGCAGCCGTTCGCCTGTCTCGCGATGATACCGGTCGGGATGGAAGAGCTTGGCCATTCCGAAATACGCGGTTTTTATCTCCTCTGACCCTGCGTTCTCGGAAATGCCGAGAATGTCGTAATGCGTCTTGGAGTTCTCGACCTGAGCGAGCCATTCGTCGAGTGTGATCTCAGGCAGTACCGGCTTAAACACAGTCGGCTCGCCCGCTGGTTCTCGTTCCTGCTCGGCCGGTTCGGTACGGTCTTCTACGGCCGTCATCGCTGCAGCGTCCTTTAATTTAGTGAATCGGGCGGTCTTGATATCAGCGATCTTAGCGTCCGTGAAAGCCTTGTTCCACCCGACGCGCACGATCACGCCGCCGAGCCACAAAGCATATAACGCCTGGGCCAGCCCCGATTCGGGCATGTTCAACATACCGCGAAGCTGATCGAACTTGAGCGGAGTATTTCCAAATGCTTCGAGTACGCACGCTTCCTGAGGTTGCAGGAGCAGGTCCGCGACATTGTCGATCTGGCGGACGAAAGTTTCGTGAACGCTCTTGAACCGGCTCATCACTGTTTCGCCGGACACACATCGAGCATAATCGAGCAGGAGCTTGAAGACATCGATGCGATAATTTAGGTCGGAACGCAGCCGGGCCGACGCGCTGAACACCCATTGGCCGTCCGGCCAGGTGATGGCGTCTATGATGATCTCGGCGATCTGCGAGACGAACGCTTCGCTGATCTCCGCAGAGGCTATCAACCCTTTATTCTGCAGCCACACCGCCAATTCCATATCGTTGCCCAAACCGGGGCAGTTGTGCAGATCGGATTGTACGATGCGATTTTCCTTTAATAGTCGATGAAAGAGCCGATGTTCGCGAACGTTGGAAACACCGAAGACGATGGCACCGTCGCGAAAGTAGATAATGGTCTTTTTCGTCGCGCGAGCGACGCGCAGCGAGCCGGTCAGTTTGGCTTGAACGATCTCGACGATAAGCTCCGCGAACGGATGCGTGCGGAAATCGCCTGAAAGATCTAGGTTGCTTTGCGGAGTCATTTGATCAGATTGTGGGTAAACTGCGGTGGAGTGGCCAAGTATCGCCGGCTGCAATGATAGCAGAGTTCCGCCGGCATTGTTAAGGAAATTTCGCGTCCAAACGTGCTTCCTGCGCAATAGAAATATACGCTTGAAAACTTGTGATTTGACAGCCAGTAAGCAAATTGCGACAGTTTCAACAGATCATACCTCGTCGGCCGTTATTTAACCTTAAGATGGGAAAAGAGATCATAGTAAGAGAGTGCCTAACGCACGGCGAACTCACCGCGTGCGTCGACCTCCAGCGGGCTGTATTTGCACTGCCGGAAGTAGAGCTTTCGCCGGTACGGCATTTGATCGTGACCAAAAACGCGGGCGGCTTTGCATTGGGTGCATTTGCAGGCGATGAGTTAGTTGGGTTTGTGTTAAGCGTTCCCGCATTTCTTCGCGGCGATCGCGCGTTTTATTCACACATGACCGCGGTAGCGACGTCGTTCCAGGGGCTTGGCGTCGGTGCGAAACTAAAATGGGAGCAGCGGGAGCGGGCGCTCGCCGAAGGCGTCAAATTTATCAAGTGGACGTTCGAACCGGGAAAGGCGCGCAACGCTTTCTTTAATCTCGAAAAGCTCGGCGCAGTCATTACCGAGTATCAGAGGAATTTCTACGGCACCGATTATTCATCCTCAGCCATCGGAAAAAAGATCGGCCTCGACAGCGACAGACTTTTCGCGGAATGGCGTCTGGAGAGCGAACGCGTGAAGACATTGGCGGACGGCAGAAAGTTCGATGCCGAAGAAGAGCCGTGCGCGTCCATAACGATCCCCGCTGAATGGAATGCACTCATCGAAAACGATCCGGAAACGGCGGTCACTGAGCTGACGCGGATCAGATCGGAATTCGAGAAGGCGTTTGAAGCAAAAATGCTCTGCCGCCGATTCGGCCGGGAAAGCAACGCCTATCTGCTTTACAAGGACTGAGATGAAGCGCGTTCAAATCGACCCCGACATTCGCAAGGCAAAAACGCTCCCGTCTGATTTTTATACTTCGCAAACCTATTTCGATCTCGCCAAAGAAAGGATCTTTGGCCGCACATGGCAATTTGTCGGCAATGCCGGTGATGTAAATAATTTAAAACCGGTCACGCTGCTCGAGGGCCTACTAGACGAACCGCTGCTGATAACGCGGCAAGGCTTGAAGTTGTCGTGTATGTCGAACGTTTGCACACATCGAGGGATGATTCTCGTGGATAAACCGTGTGAAGGCGATCGCATCCGGTGTGGTTATCACGGGCGGAGATTCAACCTCGACGGCACATTTGTCTCGATGCCGGAATTTGAAGGCGTTGAAGATTTTCCTTCGGATGCCGATAACTTGCAGTCAGTCGCCTTGAACAAGTGGAACACTTTTTTGTTTGCATCGCTCGAACCGGTCTCTCCCTTTGAGGCGTTTGTGGCTGGTTCGGAATTTGCGGTCAACGAAACCGATGCCGCAAAATTATCCCTGGTGTCGACACGCGATTACGAGGTCAAGGCTCACTGGGCCCTGTACTGCGAGAACTATCTCGAGGGATTTCACATACCTTACGTTCACAAATCGCTCAACGAGGTCGTCGACTACGGTACTTATTCGACAGAAACGTTTCGGTATTCGAGTATGCAAACCGGATTCGACTCTAACGGTGAGATCGCGGGACGATATTTTTTTATGTTTCCGAACACGATGCTAAATTTTTACCCGTGGGGAATATCGATGAATATTGTTCGGCCGATAAATGCTGATAAAAGCGTCGTTTCGTTTCTCACATATGTTTTGGACGAAACGAAACTCGGCGGCGGGGCCGGTGCGGACCTGCATCGCGTGGAAATGGAAGACGAAAAAATCGTCGAGAGTGTTCAAAAGGGAATAAGATCACGGTTTTACACGCACGGCCGTTACTCACCGACGCGCGAGACAGGAACGCATCACTTCCATCGCCTGATCGCCGAGTTTATGGAATAATGTTTTTGCATTCACAAATTTACTCCTGCCATTCAATAAATGAGTAAACCTCTCTCGATCGAAAAAGAGCTCGAAAAACTGCGTGCCGAGATCGACCGGCACAACGAGCTTTACTACCAGAACAGCGCTCCCGAGATATCGGATTTTGAGTTCGATAAACTGCTCGAACGCCTCAAAGAATTAGAGGTTGCAAACCCTGAACTGATCACGCCAGACAGCCCGACGCAGCGCATCGGCGGAAAGGCCGAGAGTTTGCGGCCGTTCGTTCACAGCGTTCCGTTGATGTCGCTCGATAATTCCTATGACCTCGATGACCTCAAAGCATTCACCGAACGCTGCGAGCGGCTGGCCGACGGACGACAGGTCGAATACGTCGCGGAACTGAAGATCGATGGCCTGAGCGTAGCGATCCATTACGAGAATGGATTTTTGACCGCCGGTGCAACACGCGGCGACGGCGTCAGAGGGGATGAAGTTACAGCTAACGTAAAAACGATCAAGAAAATTCCGCTTAAACTTAAGGTTGACGGAACCGGCCACGCCGAGGTTCGCGGCGAAGTATTTCTCTCGCGTTCTCAATTTCAAAAGATAAATGCCGAGCTCGAAATGCTGGGCGAAAAGACATTCGCCAACCCGCGAAATTGCGCCTCGGGCACGCTCCGCATGCTCGATTCTGCAACCGTCGCCGCAAGACGGCTCGATATGTTTCCGTACGACGTTCTTCGCGGCAATCAGAAAATGTTCGCGACGCATTGGGAAAATTTCGAATGGCTCGCGGCGAACGGATTTCACGTTAATCCTCACCGGGAGCTCTGCGGTAACTTCGAAGAGCTGTCGGAGTTTATCAATTCGATAGAAAGCAAACGGGACGCACTTGATTACGAGATCGATGGGGTAGTAGTAAAGGTAAATTCGACGCAGCTCCAGCAGGAATTCGGCGCAACGACCAAAGCGCCGCGCTGGGCGATCGCGTACAAATATCCCGCCCGTCAGGCGACGACAAGATTGACTGATATCCAGATCCAGGTCGGGCGAACCGGAGCGCTAACACCCGTTGCGTATCTCGAGCCGACGCTTCTGGCCGGCACGGTCGTCGCGCGTGCTTCGCTACATAACGAGGACGAGATCAAACGCCTTGGCATCAAGCTCGGAGATATCGTTCTGATCGAGAAAAGCGGCGAGATAATCCCACAGGTTCTGCAGGTCGTCGAATCGAAACGCGACGGGAGCGAGACCGAATACACTTTCCCGGATATTTGCCCGGTTTGTCAGCATCCGGCCGTTCGGCCCGAAGGCGAAGCCGTACGCAGATGTACCAATCCTAATTGCCCGGCCAAAGTAAAGGCACGTGTTCTCTATTTCGCGTCGAGAAAGGCGATGGATATCGAAGGCCTTGGCGAAGTGCTTGTCGAAACGCTCGTGACCAACGGAGAGGTGAAAAACGTTGCGGACCTTTACGAATTATCGGCCGACTATATTGCCAACCTCGAGCGAAAGGCTGAAAAGTCGGCGACAAAGCTGATCGAGCAGATAGACGCAAGCAAGGAACGCGGCTTGCAGCGGCTGCTCTACGGCATCGACATACGACACGTCGGCGAACGGTACGCGAAGATACTCGCAAATCATTTCCGGCACATCGACAAACTCGCCGAAGCCACTGTCGAAGAACTCGACGCAATACATGAGATCGGTCTCGCCGTCGCCGAAAGCGTTCACAATTGGTTTGGAAGCGGTGATAATAAGAAACTGATCGAGCGTCTGAAGTCACACGGTGTCAAGATGGAAGTGGACGGCAACGCAACCGCGAGTTTCGACGAGCGATTCGCCGGAAAGATCTTCGTGCTCACCGGAAAGCTCGAAAATTACACCCGCGACGAGGCGGCCAAAATAATCGAGGAAAGAGGCGGCCGGGTTTCATCGTCGGTGAGCAAGAATACGGACTTCGTCGTGGCCGGCAGCGATGCGGGATCCAAACTCACTAAGGCAGAAGGTCTTGGCGTTAGTGTTTTGGCCGAAGGCGACTTTAGCGATATGGTTAGCTAAATCAGATTAGTTATAATTGACCATCGAGACCGCTTCGTCGAGCCGTATCTATATGAACAACTTTTTTACGCAGGGAATTTCGGACGCTGATCCGTTGATCAGCAAGGCGATCGATAATGAAGTTGCAAGGCAGACTGACGGCCTTGAGCTCATCGCGTCGGAGAATTTTGTGTCAGAGGCCGTGCTCCAGGCGATGGGTACCGTTTTTACGAACAAATACGCGGAAGGCTATCCGGGCAAACGTTATTACGGCGGCTGCGAGTTCGCGGATGTTGTCGAACAGGCCGCGATCGACCGGGCGAAGGAGATGTTCGGAGCCGAGCACGCAAACGTCCAGCCTCATTCCGGAGCACAGGCCAACATGGCGGTGCTGATGACGGCTTTGGACCACGGCGACCAGATCCTGGGGATGAATTTGTCGCACGGCGGGCATTTGACGCACGGCCATCCGCTGAACTTCTCCGGGATCAACTACAAGGTCGCTGATTACGGTGTTTCGCGCGAGACGGAGCAGATCGACTACGACGAACTACAACGAATCGCCGAAGAGCACAGGCCAAAGCTCTTGATCTGCGGCGCGTCTGCCTACCCACGAACGATCGATTTTCAGCGTATCGGCGAGATCGCCCGCAGCGTGAACGCCAAAGTCATGGCGGACATCGCACACATCGCCGGGCTCGTTGCCGTCGGGCTGCATCCATCGCCCGTTCCGCATTGCGAGTTCGTCACTACGACAACGCACAAAACGCTACGCGGGCCTCGCGGCGGGTTGATCCTTTGCCGTGAAGAGTTTGCGAAGGACGTCGACCGCAGCGTTTTTCCCGGAATTCAGGGTGGGCCGCTTGTTCATGTAATCGCCGCTAAAGCCGTAGCGTTCGGCGAAGCCCTGCGCGAGGATTTTAAGACTTATCAGCAACAGATCATTAACAATGCAAAGGCTTTGGCAGACACGCTTACCGGCGAAGGCCTGCGGCTGGTTTCCGGCGGCACAGACAATCATCTGCTGCTAGTCGACGTGTTCATGGACGGGAAGGGAATCACGGGGAAGGTCGCTGAAAAGGCTCTCGACGAGGTACACATAACGGCGAACAAGAACACGATCCCGTTCGACACTAACAAGCCCTTTGTAGCGTCCGGCGTCCGGCTCGGTACGCCGGCGCTTACCACCCGCGGAATGAAGGAAGCCGAAATGGCGAAAATTGGCGCGATGATCGCCGCGATCATCCGCGAGCCGGAATCCGTCGATGTAAAGGAACGGGTCAAGAAGGAAGTCGCCGAGATCACGGCCGCATTCCCAATGTACCCGAACCGTCTGCCACGGCCGGCGTCAGGAACAATCTCCGCAGCCTAAAAGCGGTTTACCGTGAATAAAAAAGCCCAGGTATTTGTGAATACCCGAGCTTTTTTAATATATCGGCGGACGACGCTAGTCGCCTGTTAATTCGTTCTCCGAATCGAACTGGTCCAAAACGTCTCGGGCTTCTTCCGAGTCATACTCGAACGCCTTTTGTTCCAAAGCATTCGCGACAATATCGGCGTAGAGCGAATCGTCGAGCAGCGGCGTCAATGTCCCCACAGGCAGCAGTGCAAGCGTCTCGTACGCGATCGCCCTTATTTGCGGGGCCTCGGTCTGTCGGACGATCTCGGCGATCTCGGCCGCGGAAAAGCGTTCCATCAAGCCGTCAGCAAGTTTGTCGAGATTCTTATAGTCGTGCTTCGCGATCGCCCTTTCGGCAAGCTGAATAAACACCTCAGCGGACCCGCTCTGGGATTCGAGGACACGAACACAAGTTTCAGCAAGCTGCTTGATCTCGCCTAATTTCTCAGGGTCGGGCGCCGCCTCAAAATTCTTCGACTGTGCGTCCAATGCTGAAAGTAGGCGGCTTAATTCCCAATCCGCGTGAGCGTCATACGAAAATTTAGGTGTGGAACTGTTTGAGGAAGACGCGGTAGGAGACTGTAAGACGCCTACCAGCATTTTTTTGGTTATGGGCCGGAGACCTTCCCAAACATGCGCAACTCCGGTACCAAGATCTTTTATCATCATGTCAACACTTCAATTTTCGCCCTCAAACGAGTGGTTGTCAAGCATCGTTTTCCGGCGCCGCAATGCCGGAGAATTGGCCACTCGCTCGCTGTTCTCGTAAGCTTATTAATGGGTAAAGTTAGTGAGAAACCGGCCCGGAACCTGCGGACATACGACTCTCGACGCCGCTGAGAACGGATTCGATCGCTTCTGGATCAGTGCTGTCATAAATCACCTCGACAAGAGCGAACGGCGAACCCGAAAGTCGGCGAAGCTCCCATGCCTCACAGTCTGGCAGCGACCGTCGCGAAAACCATAGCGCGTCTATCGCTGCCTTTTGGGTAGGTGTGCCTTCGGCCAACTTGGCGACCAGGGGCGAAAGCGGGGACGAAAACAAAACACGGCGTAGAACCCAGCCGTGCTTTTTGTATTGCTCGATTACCTGGTGAGCGGAATCGGCGTCGATCATTTGCTGTTGTTCGCTTCGGGCTTCGGAACGATCTTTTGGACCACGTTGCTGTTCGATGCGGTATTCGAATTAGGCATAGGTACCATTTGAGATCCGCCGTTGATCGCGTTTGCTGCTTCCATTTCTCTGGTGGCCCGACCCTTGCCCGGGGACTTCCACGTTCCTTTGAACAAATCTCCCACGGCGAGCTTCCACCCGGCGTCTTCCTTCACGTACGGCAGGTCTTCCCACCGGCTTTCCTTCGAATTCCACACTTCGACTGCGCCGTTAGTGCCGTCGATGCGTTCGTCCCGGATCTCGGGAAGCTTGTCCGAAAATGTGGTCGCCGTGAATCCATTCTCAAATACCTTTTCTATCGGCGTTTTCTGCTGCTGCGAGACCGCTTCAGCAAAGGCGAGTGTGTTTTTCGACATCTGCTGCTTTATCGCGTCGAGATTTTTGGCTTTCACGGCCGTGTAAAGCTGTTTGTAACTGTTCGTCGGTGAGTCGCCGTTTTGCGCGCCGGATGAACTGTTGCCGTTGCTACCGCTGCTGCCGCACGCGAAGCCTATTAAGCCCAAAACCACTAATAGCAATGTTAAAAGGAAAATACGCATACTTTGATCAAAAACTAATTTGTTTCACAGTTCGTCGGATCGGTCGAGGTCTAAACATCCATTACGCTGACGCGGGGCCGAGCATGTTTGGAAAATTATAGGTTTACTCGGGCTAAAAGTAAATTTTGCAGCCATGTGCGGGCCGCCTTGGCGTTTACATTATCAAATTCCGGCCTTATCCTGAATAGATAAATATTTAAGAGGTTTCCTAACGAGTATGAAACGATGCCCGGCATGCAGATCGCAGTATACGGACGACACGCTGCAGTACTGTCTCCAGGATGGAACGCCGCTCGAAGCGTTCATTCAAGAAGCGGACGACGAAGCCTGGCACAGCGAAGCATTCGAAGAAGAGACCGTGGTTTCTGAACGCAGAGTGCCGACCCCTCCCGTGAAGTCACGCGCCGGCGACGCAAGTTCGTTACACATCGATCCGAAACGCAAGAGCCGCACGGGTTTGATCGTCTTTGTAACGGCGGTCGGTACTTTGTTGGCCTTGGGGATCCTCGGGGCCGGTTTTTTGATATTGTCCCGCGGCCGGCAGGATGCGTCCCGCAATAGTACGAACGTGAATGTCGCTATCGCAAAAAGTCCGGACCCGACGCCGACGGTAACGCCAACGCCAACCGCGAGTCCGTCACCTGCATCAAATTCGACAAATGCGGACGTAGCGCCCACTCCGAACGACGCTGAGATCGGTCGCGAAGTTACCAAGGCGATCGCCGGTTGGCAGGACGCTTCCGAGTCGCTGGATACAGACAGCCTGTTCGAACGTTACGCGGACACTGTCGATTACTACCGAAACCCCGGGGCATCTCGCGAGTTCGTGATCCGGGATAAGGAGCGGGCTTTCTCAATGTACGACTCGATCCGATTCCAGATCAGCAACATGCAGATCATGGCCGGAAAGACGCCGGATTCTGCGATTGCCGAGTTTGACAAGGCATGGGTCTTCGACGGCGACGGCCATTCCGAAGGAAAGGTGAGAAGCCGCTTGTCCCTAAAAAAGGTCGACGGCCGGTGGCTGATAAACGGCGAACGCGATCTCAAAGTCTATTAATGATGAAAGCACTCAAATTTGACGGCAAAACGCTCGAAGTCAGGTCGGCGGCGAAACCGCAAAGCCCCGACGAGTGTACTGTACGTGTCGTTAAGTCGGGCATTTGCAATACGGATATCGAGATCGTGCGAGGCTACGCGGGATTTACCGGAACGATCGGACACGAGTTTGTCGGTGTGGTGGAAGCTTCGCCCGAAATTCCTGATCTAGTCGGTCGAGGAGTCGTCGGCGAGATTAATGTCGGCTGCGGAATTTGCGGACTCTGCCGTGGCGGCGACGAACGTCACTGCCCAACGCGTACGGTGCTGGGAATAAAGGGCCGCGATGGTGCGCACGCAGAGTTTCTTGCCCTGCCCGCACGCAACCTTTTTGAAATACCGGAAAACGTGTCGAACGACGAAGCCGTTTTTGCCGAACCGCTCGCCGCCGCGTTCGGCATCACAGAGCAGGTCGTCATAGTACCCGATACAAGAGTCGCTGTGATCGGTGACGGCAAGCTTGGACTGCTTTGTCTTCGAAGCCTGTCGGGGCTATCCGAGAATATCGTTCTGATCGGCAAACATCCGGAGAAAATGCGGCTCGGCGAAAAGTCCGGTGCGGAAACGATTTTGTCTTGCGATACTGCGAAAATGCATGGACGTTTTGACGTTGTCATCGAAGCCAGCGGGTCGGAATCCGGATTCTCGACCGCAGTCGACATCGTCCGCCCGCGTGGAAAGATAGTGCTCAAATCGACTTTTCACGGGACGCCGTCGTGGGAAGCGTGGCGGGTCGTGGTCGATGAGATCACTATCGTTGGTTCGCGATGCGGCAGATTTGGCCCGGCACTTGATCTGCTGGCGAAGCGGAAGGTGGATGTTGCCGATTTGATCAGCGATGAATTCAGCCTGAGTGACGGGGTTCGCGCCATCGCGGCGGCATCTGCGAAAGGCGTAATGAAGGTGCTGCTAAATAATAATTAATATGTCGTACGCGGCACCGTCTTTGTCGGAATTTATCGCTCTGATTTTGTTATAATCGGTTGCGAAAATAAATGCCCGGCTCAGAAGTTTTAAGGAGACGCATCTATGCCTGAATTTCAAAGTCCTTCAGCCCGAATTCTCGGTCTTTGCGGCCTGCTTACCGCGATCGCCTTCACGGGTGCGGCGTCAGCCGACACACAAGCTCAATCGACGACGCGGACGGACGCTCCGGCCATCACGGCAACTGTTCCGGAGCGACTTTCCGATTCATTCGCGGACATTGCTAAGCGTGTTGAGCCGGCAGTAGTCAGCATCGATACAAAGGGTAAATTGTCTGAGCCGGCTTCGCAGGCCCAATCCGCACCGGGGCAGCCTGACGACATTCTCGAATTCTTTCGCCGCCAGATGCCGCGCCGCCCGATCTACTCGGTCGGCAGCGGATTTATCGTCGATAAAAGCGGCTATATAATGACCAACGCCCATGTCGTCGAGGACGCGGTAAAAATCACGGTAAAGCTCGATTCCGGGGATGAATTCCAGGCACGCGTCGTAGGCACGGACGAGGAAACTGACCTGGCGATTTTGAAAATTGACGCGGAAAAAGACCTGCCTTTCGTCAAACTTGGAAACTCCGATCGTGCCCGGGTCGGCGAATGGGTTCTGGCTATCGGTTCGCCTTTCGGATTGACCAAAACCGTCACGGCCGGCATTATTTCGCAAACGCGCCGCGAAACCCCAAGCACATCGGCGTTTCAGAAATTCATTCAAACTGACGCTGCGATAAACCGAGGCAATTCCGGCGGTCCGCTTGTGAATATGGACGGCGAGGTCATCGGGATCAACTCTCAGATCGCTACCTCGACCGGCGATTACAACGGCGTCGGCTTTGCTCTTCCCTCGTCCGAGGCGGCGAATGTTTACGACCAGATCGTCAGGTCCGGAAAGGTCCGACGGGGATTTCTGGGTGTTGGCCTCGAATCGGTCAAGGCCGAGTTTGCCAAGGTCTACGGGCTGAAGGAAGCCAAAGGAGCGATCCTGACCGAGGTGCGTGAGTCCCGCGGGGCCGCCGCGACGGCCGGAATGCAGGTCGGCGATGTCATTGTCGGATTTGACGGCAAGCCAGTCGAGAACGCTCAGGACCTCATCGCAAAGGTGTCGTCGACGCCGCCCGAGCAAACGGTTAACATCGAATATCTGCGGGAAAACGGCAGCAGCATCGAACGTAAAACGGCTGCGATCCGCTTGGGTGAACGGCCGACTCCAAACCGAACTTCTAATGCCGGAGCGACGGGCGACCAACTGCTCGACCGGTCAAAAACGGATGTTCGCCCCTTCGGGTTGACGTTGACCGGGTTGACTCCGCCGCTGGCCACAAAATATAAACTCACGGGGCTCAAAGGCGTCCTCGTGACCGAAGTAAATCCCGACAGCTACATCGCCGACGTCAAACAGTCGAACGGCGGAGAGGCGTTGGGCGAAGGCGATTTGATACAGCGGATCAATCGTGTGTCTGTTTCCGACCCGAAGGTGTTTGCGGAGATCGTCGGGAAATTGAAAAAAGGCGACCCGGTTGTGCTGCATGTTCTAGCGTCAGGCGGTTCGTCACGGGCGGCACAATTAAAGATCGTTCAATTCACAGTTCAATAGTCTCATCTCTTCATGAATCGTAAACCGCGAATGGAAAAGTTTTCCGTCGCGGTTTACGATTTATTATTTTCCAAACAAATTCACCAAACATATGGCAAGAGCAAAAGAAGCAAAGACAAAGAAATCAACCGCAAAGACCTATAACAACTATATCGGGGGCGAATGGGTAAAGAGTTCATCCGGCGAATGGTTTGAAAATGTTAACCCCGCGGACACGAGCGATGTGATCGGACGCTTTCCGCTGTCGAACGCCGACGACGTCAATAAAGCCGTCGACGCGGCGAAAAAGGCCGCAACCAAATGGCGTCGAACGCCCGCCCCGAAACGTGCGGAACTGTTGTTCCGTCTCGCCGAGATCCTTCGTGACAACAAGGACCGTTTCACCCGCGACATGACGCGCGAAATGGGTAAGGTCACGAAAGAGTCCGGCGGCGACGTTCAGGAAGCGATCGACTGCACCTATTACACCGCCGGCGAAGGCCGCAGGCTGCACGGCTTTACCACGCCGGCCGAAATGCCGAGCAAGTTCGCGATGTGCGTCCGGCAACCGGTCGGGCTTTGCGGCTTGATAACGCCGTTTAATTTCCCGATGGCCATACCGTCGTGGAAACTGATTCCCGCACTCGTTTGCGGCAACACGGTCGTTCTCAAATCCGGCGAGGACGTTCCGCTTTCGTCGCTGAACCTCGTGAAAGCATGTGAAGAAGCCGGCATTCCGAAAGGCGTCGTCAATCTGATCAACGGCCACGGTGCCGATGTCGGCTCGACACTTGTGAGCCATCCGGACGTGCGGCTCATTTCGTTCACAGGTTCGACAGACACCGGACGGATCATCGCTGAGCAATGTGCACGCGACAACAAGTTAGTCTCACTCGAAATGGGCGGCAAGAACGCGATCATCGTCATGGACGACGCCGACATCGACAACGCCGTCGAGGGCTCGCTGTGGGGCGCGTTCGGAACGAGTGGACAGCGATGTACAGCATCGTCGAGGCTTGTCGTTCACAAAAAGGTTTACAAACAATTCGTCACGAAACTGGTCGAGCGTGTGAAGAAACTCCGTGTCGGCAACGGGCTCGATGCAAAAACCGAAGTCGGGCCGGTCATTCACGAAGACGCGATGAACAACATTCTTCGCTACATCGAGATCGGCCAGACGGAAGACAAAGCGACACTTGCATGCGGCGGAAATCGTCTGACCAAAGGCGATTACAAGAAAGGCTGGTACATTGAGCCGACCGTTTTCTCGGACGTCGCGCCGAACCACCGCATAGCACAGGAAGAGATCTTCGGGCCGGTGACGTCGGTCATCCCGTTTTCGACGCTCGACGAAGCAATCGACATCGTCAACGGCGTCAAATACGGCCTGTCGTCCGCCATTTACACGAACAACGTGAACAACTCGTTCTATGCGATGCAGGAGCTTTACACCGGCATCTGCTATGTAAATTCCGCGACGATCGGTGCCGAGGTCCACTTGCCGTTCGGCGGAACGAAAGGCACAGGCAACGGCCACCGCGAAGCCGGAACACAGGTTCTGGACATCTTCACCGAGTGGAAATCGCTCTACATCGACTATTCCGGCAAGCTGCAAAAGGCCCAGATCGACGTGGTCGACATTTAGGACATCAGCCGGTTTCCCGAAAGTTGTCCCGGCGTGTCCCGCTGCTGTCCCGTTAGGTCGTGGGACGGCTAAACCTAGGTATCGATTAAACTTAGGCGACGTGTCCCGCGATATCAGCGATAATACTGTGCGCGGGACGCGTAAATCGTAAGCCGTTGCAAACACATCGGTTAACGAGAGTGTCCCGAAAACGCCGCACGGGACACTCTTTTTTTCGCGCCGTCATGTTCTTCACCTTACAGACAATATTTCAAAGAACCTCGATCGTCCTGACGGCGATCGATCTCGTTATTGTATCATAGATCGCAACTTGTATAAGCTATGAAACAAGGCGACTATCGGCTGCCCGGCTTGGCATTTTCTTCGACGGTCGGAAAGCTCGCTCGGACCGGTCCAAGGCGGCGCACATAAAGTTAACGCTCGCGTTTAGGAATTCCGGTGAAAAATCGTAGAATCATTAATTATAGTCATTTCTTATAACAAGCAAGATTTTAGGAGAGATTGTTTATGAAAGTCGGTCTTCCAAAAGAGATCAAAGATAACGAGTATCGCGTCGGGCTGACGCCGGCGGGCGTTCAGGCCCTGGCGCACGCGGGCCATGACGTTTTTGTGCAAAAGACGGCGGGCGAAGGTTCGGGTTTTACGGACGAGCAGTATGTAAAGGCCGGCGGCCAACTGCTTGATACGGCGGACGAGGTTTGGGCGACGGGTGACATGATCGTCAAGGTCAAAGAGCCGGTCGCGCCTGAGTATCCGCGGATGCGCGAGAACCAGTTGCTGTTCACGTACCTGCACCTCGCACCCGAGCTCGAATTGACGCGCGTCATGCTCGAGCGAAAGGTGACGGGCGTCGCGTACGAGACGATCATCAAGGACGGCAAGCTGCCGCTTTTGACGCCGATGTCGGAAGTTGCGGGCCGCATGTCAGTCCAGGTCGGCGCTACATATCTCGAAAAAATGAACGGCGGCCGCGGCATTCTGCTCGGCGGCGTTCCCGGCGTGCCGGCGGCAAATGTCGTCATCCTTGGCGGCGGTATCGTCGGCACGGAAGCGGCGAAAATGGCTGTAGGACTCGGTGCAAAGGTCACGATCATCGACCGAAACCTTGACCGGCTTCGCCAACTCGACGACATTTTTCTTTCCAAAGTTCAGACGCTCGCTTCGTCGCGTTACGCGATCGAAGAAGCGATATCGCACGCCGATCTCATCATCGGTGCCGTGCTGGTGGTCGGTGCCGCTGCTCCAAAGCTTGTGACGCGTGACATGCTGCATCTGATCCCGCAGGGAGCGGTGCTCGTCGACGTCGCCGTCGATCAGGGCGGCTGTTTTGAAACGACTCACGCGACGACGCACTCGAACCCGACCTATTACGAGGAAGGCGTGCTGCATTACTGCGTAGCCAATATGCCGGGAGCGGTGCCGCGCACCTCGACATTCGCTCTGACGAACGCAACGCTGCCGTATGCGCTCGATCTCGCGAATAAAGGCTTCGAAAAGGCGATCGCCGATGACGCCGGGCTTCGCGAAGGCGTCAACACCTACGCCGGCAAGCTTACGTACGAAGCGGTCGCAGCATCGCAGAACCTCGAATACACACCGCTGGACAGCGTGCTCGACATGAAGACCGCGTCAGCGGGCTAGGGCAGAACCGGGAGCGGTAGCGACCGGGTAACGTCTAAACTGAGAAGGCACGAATCTTAACTGATTCGTGCCTTTTTGGCTTTTTCGTAGTCCACAGCCCATCGGGCGACCCAGTCGCTATCGCTCCCGGTTCTGACTTGACGCTTACTTGCCAACCTTCTGTCGCAAAACATACACTAAGTAGTTTCTTTACCATGTACGAATTTGCAGTAACACCGGCTGTCACACAGCTTCGCCGACCGGGCGTGATAATTACGGAGGTCACGCCGGACAGTTTGGCGGAGGAGCTGGAGCTTGCCCCGAGCGATCGAATAATCCGCGTTAACGGGCGGCCCGTGCGCGACTATCTCGATTTTCGCTTTCAGACGGCCGGCGAGACGGAACTCGTTTTCAAAGTGAAAAAAGTCAACGGCGAGACGCACGAGATCGAATTTGACCGCGACGAAGGCGAAGATTTCGGCTTGATGTTCGAACAGATCGTCCCGCGTCAGTGTGCCAACGAGTGCCTTTTTTGCTTCTGCAAGGGAAACCCCGACGACGCGAGGCCGTCGCTCTTCGTTCGTGACGAGGACATTCGACTTTCCTTCCTTTACGGCAATTACACGACGCTCAGCTCGATAACCGAAGACGAGATGAGCCGCATCATCGAGCAGCGTCTTTCGCCGCAGTATGTTTCGGTGCACGCGACCGACCTCAAGACTCGGGCTTATCTGCTGGGTGTCGAAGAAAAGCGTGCCGACATCGACGCCAAGTTGCGGCGGCTGCTGGATAACGATATCGAACTCCACGCACAGGTCGTGCTTTGCCCGGAGATAAACGACGGCAAAATTCTCGAAAAAACGCTTCGCGATCTCGCGGCGGAATATCCAAAAGTGGTGAGCACTGCAGTAGTACCGGTTGCGCTCACGCGGTACAACACGGACGAACGCCTAACGCGCGTCACGCCGGAATTTTGCCGGCGAACGATAAAGGAAGTCGAAAAGCTGCAAAAGGAATTCAGAAAAACGCTCGGCGTTACGTTCGCGTTCCTCGGCGATGAGATATATGTGAAAGCGGGCGTCGAGATACCGTCGCGTCGGCATTACGGCAATTATCCGCAGATCGAAGACGGCGTCGGGATGATCCGCTCGTTTTTGAACACGTTCGGAAGCCTTCTCACCCGACAAGCCGCTAAAACGCCCAGATTCAAAAATGTGCGAACGCACGCTGCCGCGATCGTCCCCGACACGGCCGCCCGCACGGTGGCAAGTTTGGATCACGCGGCGACGCTGAACGGCACGATTTGTACGGGCGAAATGTTCGCTCCGTTTCTCGAGGAGCAGATCGGGCGATACAACGCTCTGACCGGTTCCGATCTGTTCGTGCTCGGCGTGCCGAATACGTATTTCGGCGGCGACGTTTCGGTCGCGGGACTGCTTTCCGGCAGGGACTACGTCAATATCAAGGACCAGATCAGAGGCGATTTTGTCATCATTCCGAAGCACACGATAAAGTCCGATGAGCCGATCATGATCGACGGATTGATGTTCGAAGATCTGAAAGCCCAATTTCACGTGCCTGTCTACGACTTCGACATAAACGAACTCGTCGACTTTCTCGATAACCGGTAACCGACGATCATTCAAACAACAAAGGGCACGAATTTATACTTCGTGCCCTTTTCCATTGTATAAAACATTTGCAGCCTACCGGGTGAATCTATAGACGATTACGCCCGTGACTTTTACCGGCACTTTCGAGAGCAAGGTCGGTGTAAACTTTGCCGCCCACGCTGCCTTTTCCGCCCCAGCTCGAAGCATCAGATGGCCGCTCACGGCTTTTGACGAGATCACTTTTCCGGTTTCGTCGATCGTGACCTGCACCGTAACCTCGCCCTGTGCACCGACCATGATCGCTGGCTGCGGGTAAGGCGGCTTTGGCAAATATGTTGCGTTCCCGTTTACCACGCCGATCGATCGAGGGCGTTTCGGCGGGGCCGGCTTGATCGGAGGCGGCACGACTTTCACGGCCGCCGTCGCCGCGTCCTCAACTTCGGTATCGGGCGCCACGTTCGCGCTGCCCGTACCAATTTGATTTTCCGGACCTTCTGAGACCCCGGACGCGTCGATGTTGGTAAGACCGACGGTGTACGGTCCAACCGGACGCTCTTTCACCGCGTTCGGCGTGACGGCAACGCCATTGGGCACTTTCGGGGACTCGTCCATTCTTGCGATGCTCTCTGTCACTTGCGGCAGGTTCGACGATCGTGAAGCGTTTGCTGGCGGTGTTTGCTGGCGGGGTTCGGGCGGCTGGGGCGCTTCGGGTGCGACAGGGGCGAGGATCTCGGAGACATCAAAATTGTCGGTGCCGAGTTCGAAATCCTGGGCGTATAGACTTACGACAACGGCTGTCAGGAACAATATTCCGACGATCACGCTCGAGACCGTGAAGTAACGGCCGCGCGTTTTGAAATCGGCTTCAACCGAGTTCGATTCGATCAGTTTGTCAAACATTTTGCGTTTCCTCCTTTTCAAAAAGCCGGTGCCAACCGTCGCTTTGTTAGACACCGCGTAAGGCGAAATGTTCCCGCACGATCTTCGGTGTACGTTTATTCGAGCGTCACTATGTTCGCCAGAAGTCGCGGTGTTTAGGATGCGAACGGATAGACGATATCGTGTACCCGTCCGAGCCGCGTATCGACGGAAAAGCGGCAAAACCCAGCGAATCCGGCTTTGGCACACCGATTGATATATGTATCGGCGGGAACAGTAAGTGGTTGAGAATCAATCATTTACAAAACTTTACAATTCACGGTATCTAATCGGAGAATTGGTAAAGAAACGAAACAGGGAAGGAAAGGAGTTTGTAATGAAATCATTTAATCTTAAAAAAGTAGCCGCAGTTTCGGCTTTGAGTTTGGTTGCGTTGGTGGGTTCAAGCGTCGATGCAAATGCACAGGGCCGAGGAAACAATCAGAGAAAACAGGTGCAAAAGATCGAGAAGGCGCAGAACAAGATCGAGAAGCAGCAGGCAAAAATTGCTAGAAAGCAGATGCGCATCTACAGGAACGGCCGGTATTACAATACGGACCAACGCGGTGCTGATCTATTGAGACAGGCAGTGAACGCGGGATATCAGCAAGGCTTGCAAGCGGGCCGCAGCGACCACAACAGCCGCCGACGATCGAGCTGGACGAATTCCACCGTTTATCGGAACGGAACATACGGCTATCAGACATACGTCGACCGCAGCCAATACCAGTACTATTTCCAGCAGGGTTTCCAGCGTGGTTATCAGGACGGATATAACAGCCGTTACCAGTACGGAACGAACAACGGCGGTACGGTGAATATATTGGGTTCGATACTGAGCTCGATCCTGAATATTCAGAGCTACTAGTTCGACAGTTAGTTATTTAACGAGCAAGGGCGGGTAAGAGAAAAGCCTCGGATATTTTCCGAGGCTTTTCTCGTATCAGCGTCCCGCGTGCGACGGCGCAACTATTTCGAATAACGGTCCAACGCCTGCTGAAACGGTTTCGTCGCCGGCGGAATGAGTGCCGTCGCGGTTCTGTTGGTTCCGGTCAGCAAGTCTTTGGCGGATAAGTTATATAGAGCTTGATTAGCGTCGTTGTCGGGGCTGATCACCGCACCTGTAAGTGCGATTCCCGCGAACAGGCCTTTGCTCCGCGAATACGAAAGTATTGCTGCCTGAAGCTGTGCGTCAGTTGTCGCTCGGGCAGTTCTGCCGATCGGCCCGGCGGCAGCGGTCGCTTCTGCGCCGATCTCGAATTTGTCCTCGAGCAGATTTGTGAGTCCGTCATCGGTCATGAACAGCAGAATGATATCCGTCGACGAGCCCCCGATCTGGAACCCGATACTGCCGCCGCCCAGTTTGAACAATGCCGGCGGGCCCCAAGATCCGCCTATTCGCTGGCTGATGACGCCTTTGCCGCCCTGGCCGCCGATGATGAACGCTCCCTTCAGAACATTCGGAAACACGGCGACCGCCTTAGCTTTCTTCAGCAGATCAGCCGGAATCGATTTGTCGCGGATCGACATTATCTCGTCGAGCGACCTGGTCGCGTTTCGTGCGGTCTTGGCGGCGGCGCTGACCTCTTTGGCGTTGCTGTTCTGCGCCGCCGCAGTTATTACAAGTGCGAGCAAAATACTCAATGAAGCAATAAATCTATGTCTGTTCAATTTGAAATACCTCCGGAATTGACCTTTATCTTACAGTAGATGCCCGAGTGATTCGAATTACTGCTTGGCCGTTCGGTTGAAGCAACCGCCACACTTTTGCAACACGAATCGCGAACGCCTGTGATACTCTGGCGCGTCAGAAAATATCCATATGCCTTTATACGATGTATACGTGAATTGTGATCAATGCGGCCAGCCGCATTCGGTGCATGTTCAATTAACGCTCGAAGACCAGAAACTTCATCGCGTGCCGCTGAAAGACGTATTTACCGGCGACGAACTCCCGCCCGCGGTCGTCTTCATGCAGTCAAACAACTACCGCTGTCCGCACACCAAGCATCTCTTTTCTGCCGGCAATATCGAGGACGCGATGCTGATCGCTGTTTGATGGGGAACGCATTTTATGGTTTCGAGAGACGGCCAAACGGAAGAAAGTAAGATGAGGCTCAAGCGATTCGCGGAAATACTACAGGCGAAAGCCGACGGTGGGCCGGGCGCCGTCCTGCATGCCATGAACGAGGCCGGCCTGTTCGGGCTCGAACGCACCATCGCTCAACAGGCGGTCGAACGCGACAAGGTTCACACGCTGTTGACTCAAAAATAAGCCCCGCATCGGGCGGTGCAAATATCGCTCGCTCAATCCGAGTTCTTCACTGTAATGATCTCCGCTGCGATGCTCACGGCGATCTCCTCGGGTGTCCGGCTGTTGATGGAGAGTCCGATCGGAGTGTGGATGTGCGCGAGACTTTCGGCGGGGAAGCCTTCGTCCTTTAGAGCCTTCATCAGCGTCGCCATCTTCGCCTTGCTGCCCAGCACGCCGAAGTATTTAAATTCCTTTCCCAACAACTTTCTGATCACGGTCTCGTCCGACTTATATCCGAGAGTCATCACGACGACGTAGGCGTTCGTTGCGGACGGGATGAACGAGTCGATCGAATCGTAGCTGTCAACGATCCTGATCGTGTCAGCGAAGCGGTTTTTTTCGATAGTGTTCAACTCGGGCCGGTCGTCAAAAAGCGAGATGTGAAAATCCATCTTCGACATCAATTCGGAAAGCGATAACGCACAGTGGCCGCCACCGATGATGAACAGATCGTTTTTCGGACCGAGCTTTTCGCGATAAATAAAATCGATATCGGAAATTGTCCCGAAGGTAAGATCTTCGCCGGTCGTTTCGCTGCCCGATGGCGAAATGCCAAACGTCTCGGGCGTTATTGTAATTGTGTCGCGCCGAAGGGTGGTCAGGGAATCGACGGCGAGTTTGACCGAATCGAGATCGTGCGACGTTAAAACTTTAAAGATGACCGTTTGTTTGCCCGAGCAGATCATCCCGGAGGAATCGGGAACATTCTTTTTGTGAACCTGAAGTTTCAATCCGGCACTGAACGATTCGTCCTTGCAGACGTTCGAGCTTTTACGCAGGATTTCCCGGCTCTGCTCCACGAGATTAACTTCCATCACACCGCCGCCGATGCTGCCGATCAATTCACCGTCCTCGCCGACCGCCATTTTGTAGGTTGGCCGACCGGGACTCGAACCGGAACTTTCCGCGACGACGAGGAGCATCACGTTCTGCTCCTTCCCTAGCCGTTCGGCGATGAACTGCCATAGCTCGATCTCTTTTTGCATTGCAACGGTACGACAGGCTGTTAGCCTGTCGCGGTCGGACTAACGGCCTGTTCGCTGTACAGATCCACCAACACTTTCTCCGGCGTGAACGGCGCGTCGAATTTTGGTGAGCAGTCAGTGAACGCCTTGACCGCGTTTCTGATCGCGAAGTACGCGCCGATGCCGTACATTAGCGGCGGTTCGCCGACGGCTTTTGAGTTAAAGATGGCGAGATTTTTGCGATCCGTTTCGAGCGGGAGAATCGAAATATCTTTTGGGACCGAATAGATGTCCGGCACCTTGTAGGTGGATAGTGCGTTCGAGCGCAGTTTGCCGTTTTCGTCGTAAACCAACTCTTCCATCGTCATCCAGCCGAGGCCTTGCACGATGCCACCTTCGATCTGGCCGTAGTCGACGGACGTGTTCATCGACGAGCCGAAATCGTGGCAGCATTTTACGTAATCGACCTCATAACGCCCACGAAGGCAATCGACCGTGACGCCGACGATCGCTGTCCCGTAAACGTGATAAGCGAACGGATGTCCCTTCGCGGTGCCCCAATCGAAATTGATCCCGGGCGTCGTGTAATGAGCGTGTTCGCTCAAGCTTACACGCTGCATGTAAGCTTCGTTCACGAGACGTATCCAGTCAAAATCGGTCGGTTCGCCGTTGCGGTAAACAAATCCGTTGTTCAGAGTGACGGCTTCAGCCGTTTCCGCCTCGACAAAATCTTTCGCAATTTCCAGAAGCCTTTCGCGGATAGCCTCGCACGCCATCTGCGTCGCTTTACCGTTGAGGTCGGCGGCGGCGGACGCGGCGGTCGGCGAGGTGTTAGCGATGCGCAGCGTGTTTGTCGAATGCACCTTCACGCGTTCCGCGGGAAGTGAAAAAACCTCTGCGGCGACCTGAGCGATCTTCGTATTCACGCCCTGGCCCATTTCGACGGCTCCGGTAGAGACGGCGACGCTGCCGTCGGTGTAAACGTGTACCAGCGAACGTGCCTGGTTCATCGGCGTTTTTGTAAACGAAATGCCGAAGCAGACCGGCATCATCGCGACGCCTTTTTTTGAATATTTAGAGCGAGCGTTAAAGTCGTCAACCTCGTTCTGCAATTGTGCGAAATCATATTTCGCGTCGGCCTGCGTCCAGGTCGTCACGGCGTCGCTTTCAGCTTTTTGTCCGTACGGGAATTCTTCACCTTCGTTTATCAGATTATTCTGCTGGATGTCCGACGCTTTAACGCCGAGTTTTTCGGCGGCGTGTGCGATCGCCGATTCGATCACGAACATCCCTTGCGGCCCGCCGAATCCGCGAAATGCAGTGTTGGGCGGAAGGTTAGTGCGGCAGCTATATGCGGTCGCGGTGACGTTCGGAACGAAATAAGAATTGGTGCAGTGAAACAAAGTTCGTTCGAGCACCGCCGGCGAAAGGTCGCACGACGCACCCGCGTTTTGGTAGAACGTCGCTTCGTACGCGGCGATCTTCAGGTCTTTATCGAGGCCGATCTTGTAATCTGCCGAATACGGATGACGCTTGCCGGTCATCCTCATGTCTTCCATTCGATGAAGCGCGTATTTGACCGGGCGTTTTGTCAGCTGGCACGCCACCGCGCAAACGGAGGCCCACGCGTTCGCCTGATCTTCTTTGCCGCCAAAGCCGCCGCCGAGCCGCTGAACGTCCACCTCGATCTGGTGCATCGGCAAACCGGTCACCTTTGCGACCGCACGCTGAACGGCAGTCGGTCCCTGCGTCGAAGAATAAATTTTCACGCCGCCGTTCTCGGTCGGCACCGCGTATGCGCCCTGCGTTTCGATGTAAAGATGTTCCTGGCCGTTAATGTCGGCACGGCCCTCGAAAACGTGCTCGCAATCGAGAAAAGCGCGCTCGGTGTTGCCCATTTTGAAATGCTTAGCAGGCACGATCAGATCGCCGTTCGCGGCCGCGACACGCGGTTCGGTGACGGGCGGCAGTTCCTCGATCTCGGAGGTGATCTTTCTCGCCGCTTTCCGTGCAAGTTCCTCAGATTCGGCAACGACGATCGCGATCGGCATTCCCTGGAAATGCACTTCGCCGTCTGCAAGCAGCGGTTCATCCGGCAGCACGCCGCCGATCTGATTTTCACCGATCAGATCGCCCGCAACGATTACCCGAACGACGCCTTGCGAACGCCGTGAGTCGTCCGTATCGACCGAGATCAGCTTTCCGTGAGCCACCGGCGAATCGTAAACGCACGCGTACAGAGTTCCTTGCACAACCGGAATATCGTCAAGATAAACCGACTCGCCGCGGACGTGGGATTTTGAATCGAGATTTATCATTCAGTGAATAGCCGATTTCGAAAAGGGCCGGTAATTAGTGAACTCGAATAAATTCGACTATAGCCATGGGCGCGGAAACCTGCAATTTATATGCACCTAGTCGCTCCGAAGGTCTGGCCTTGCGGTCCGTGTTGATTTTGAAAACGAACGTCAACGAGATGAAATGATTACCAAGCAAAGGAGCGAATTCCCACTGGCGGGCGGCATTCACTGCCGCCTGTCTTAACAGAGGGTGACCGGACTCCGGATGCGCTGCGTCAACCTTTCCATCTTTGTTCACTTCGAGGGCTACAACTACCGAACCTTCGGCGCGCACCGCCTGAGCGGCGGGCGGAAACGCCGGTTCGACGAACTTCGTTACCGTAGGAAACGACTGGGCATTAGTGTAAATAGAGCAGGCAATTATTGAAATAAACAGAAAAGATGCATTTCTAAATAGTTTCATTTTTCTCGATACCAAATATTTCTATAAACTGCACCGTGAACAGCAGGGATATCGCCGTTTAGACGGACTCACCGCGTACGTGGGATTTCGAATCCGGGCTTTTCATTTAGTCCCACTTGCTAAGCAATCGGAAGTGAATAGTTATTTGCATATGAGGAGTTCGCGGATTTCGATGCCCTGGATGCCGGAGATGATATACCTTACTTGTCCTTAACTTCCATCTTTTCAATATCGGCCAGATCCTGCAATCGTCCCGCGGACACTTTATTCCGTATCAGATCCTGTTTGCCAATAAAGTTAACCGACACACCTCTAAACTCGGCAGCGTGGCGACTCTCCCAGGCCGATTCGAAGCCGACGCCGTCGATTGACATCATAATGTCGATCCGGCTGGGCGGCCGTCCCATTTGATAAAAACCTGATTCAGAAAAGTCTTTCTCGGTAAGCCCGTCGAGCGGAGCGCCAAATTGCCGCAGAGCAGTAACGACCTTTACGGCATTCTCTGCGGAGGCTTCGACCCAAACATCTAAGTCCTTTGTGTATCGCGGCTCGGAATATACCATTACGGCGAACCCGCCTACAACCAAATATCTAACTTCGTGTTCGTTGAAAATGTTCAACAGTTCGCTGAATTCTGGCGTCGCGAATTCCATATTCTTCACAGTAGAGTTGGATCAGTTCAAAGGCAGCATCGAAGATCGCCGACGATCCTTGTCGCTGCCAAAACTCGATGTCAAAGGAGCGGTCCATGTCTTTGATGTCCCTGCCGTGGCGCATCATCGTAAAATCGCCGTTCTCGTCCTCTGTAACAACGGTTTTCATAGGCTTTATTATACAGCGTTCGGCCCGAATAATTCGGCAAAATGAACACGGAAAACCTGCTTTAGAAGCAGCCGTTTGTGAGCCTCGGTGCCGCGGACGTGGGATTTTGAATCGAGATTTTTCACAATCTAATTTTTACTAATAGTTGAAGGCGTTTAGCATTCTCGACATGTTAAGATTCAGCAAGATGGCCCAAGAACACTTCCGTGTAGTTTACGACATTTCGAATGAGGGATATTTAAGCCTCAGTTGGTTTGTAATCTTGTGGTTTATAGGTGCCATTGTTTTTTCGATAGTATTTTTCTTCCAACTACGTCAGAACAAGTTCCAGTTCGAAAGTATAAATGACAAACTCGCGGTCGTGGTCTTGCCTCTCTTTTTAGTTGTAGGTCTGTGGGCAGTCGGCAACACCCTTTCTATTCAATCAAGTTGTTTAGCCGCGCGGCATTCCGATAATTTTGCCGTGATAAGTGGACAAATTGAAGACTACGCCCGTGGTCCGAAGCGAGAGACGTTCACCGTCTCCGGCATTAGATTCAATTATATGGACTATGACGCCACAAGGTGTGGTTATAAGCCAGCCAAAGGCATCACGCTGTCGGAGGGAGTAATAGTCCGAATATCGTACCGCAACGATCAAACGTTCATTTTTGAAGTTGCGGAGTGAAGTCCAACCATCTCCGTACGGACCCCTCAAAACACATTCACTTCGAAAACTTCAACGAAATGAGCCGCAAAAAGCTGCCGTAGAAGCAGACGTTTGTAAGCTTCGGTTCCGCGTACGTCGGAGATCGGCGATATTTCTGACTGCATGATCGGGTTAGCATCGGCGATGGTTTGGGCGTTTACGGGTTTGCCGGCGAGGAACGCGGACGTTTCTTTCAGATAATACGGCACGGGTGCGACACCGCCGGCGGCGACGTGGGCGCTCGTGATGGTGTAATCGATGTTGTTAGCGAGTGACCCGGTCGCTATCGCTTCCGGTTCTGACAGGACGGGCGGGAGCCAGCCGGGGCCGGGAAGTGCTTCGACGGTGAGCGAGATCGCGGTGTTGACGGTCGCGATATCGAGGTATGTGCGTTTGCAGACCTTTTCGAAGTTAAAGCGGAAATCGCCTGTCGGTTTGCGGAAACGGATAGACGAGATGTATTCGTCGGGCGTTTTTGCGAGCTGTTTGTAGCCGAGGTAGAGATCCTTCAACGCGAGGTATCGTGTTTCGCCCTTACTATCGTGCGGGCTTGTGCATAATTCGACCTCGGCGTTGAGTGCGAGGAACCAGACGGTCATGTCGCCGATGGGCGAGGCGTTGACGAAGTTGCCGGCGAGTGTCGCCATGTTGCGGATCGGCGTTGATGAGACCAGCTTTAGGTGTTTGTAGAGGTCGGGGAAGATCGACTGCATCACGGGCGATTCGAGCAGGTCGGTGACGGTGACCGATGCTCCGATCTCGATTAATTCGCCGGTGTCTTTTATGGCCCTCAACTGATCGTTGTAGAAAAGATCGTTCGCCGCCGTTTCGGCCATCGCGTCGGGGCGTTGGACGTAGAGGTCGGTGCCGCCGGAGACAAAAGCTGCAATCGAGGGCACACTCCCTACCGGTCGTGTTTCTGCCTGTTGACCATTAGCGTCTATCGCCGTCAGACGATCGGCGATGCTTTCGAAATATTTCGGGACGGTGAGGTTGTCGATGGCTTGTCGTAGGCTACCTGCTACCGCGGGCGGTTCTGACCATGCGGCCAGCTTTTTGGTGAGGTTGTGTGCGGCGCGTTCGATGGATTTGTAGCCGGTGCAGCGGCAGATGTTGCCGTCGATTGCGGAGACTGCCATTTCGAGAGTTTTGGGCGTGTCGTCGACGCAGAAACCGGTGAGCGACATGACGAATCCGACCGTGCAGAATCCGCATTGCGTGCCCGATTCATCGACCATCGCCTGTTGGACCGGCGTCATCGAGCCGTCTTCGGGATTGATGCCTTCGACCGTGACGATGTGCTTGCCGGCGGCGTTCGCGAGCGGCATCAGGCAGGAGGTCATCGTGCGATAGCGGACGTTTCCGCCCTGCAGCTCGCCGACGAGAATTGTGCATGCACCGCAGTCGCCTTCGCGACAGCCGATCTTTGTGCCTTTGAGGTTTTGCCGATAACGGACAAAGTCGAGCATGGTCGTTCCCGGCGAAACGTCGGTCGAAATATCACGGTCGTTGAGAATAAAATCGATCATATAGGTCAGAACCACCTGCGTAAGCGGGTGGGTTCTTCGACGATGTGGTCAACATTCAAGATCGCATGATAGCGTCTTGCCGGAACCCACCCGCTTACGCAGGTGGTTCTGACTAGAACTTGCGTATCAGGATCACGCCGGCGGTGATCAGAAGGATGCCGCCGACGCGGGTGAGGCTGATCTCTTTTACCGGAACACCGAGCAGGCCGTAATGATCGATTATCAGCGTAACGATCATTTGGCCGGCGATTATCAAACTGAATGTCATCGCGACGCCGAGACGCGGGACGAGGATGACGGTCGCGGTCACGAAAAAGGCTCCGAGAACCCCGCCTATCCACGCGATCGGCGGAGCGTTTTTAGCGGCAGCCATATCGCCCAGCGGCGTGCCCGACGCGACCACGTAAATAAACAGCGCGGCCGTTCCGATAAAGAACGAAATGAACGCCGCCAGGATCGGACTGTTGCCGAGCACGACCGCCATTTTGTTGTTGGTAGCGGCCTGTGTCGGCATCATCGCTCCGGCGACGATCGCAATTAAAATGTAAAGGTAAATGTTCGACATTTGTCGGGATTCGTACGAGTTACGCGTTTACGCGTGAAGCCGTATGGTCGGCACTCTCGATAATTTTTGATGGGCCCCACGCCCATCGCTTTCACGCGTAAACGCGTAACTCGTGTACATTTCACGCGTAAATCTTACGGAACCCACCCGCTTAAGCGAGGTGGTACTGACCTGTGTGCTCACGCGGGCTCAGTATTCGATCTTGTCGGATTTGTTTTGCCATTGGCGAAAGACCTTGACGGCGGCGTCGCGCATCAGCGGGTTCATTCGCAGCATTCTCTCGTCGTTCGGCTTGTCGAGCTCTTTGTAAATAAGCTCGTCGTCAAAACCGGCTGCGGCGGCGTCTTCGCGTGTGCCAGCGAAGAATATTCCTTCCGGCCGAGCCCAATAGATCGCACCGAGGCACATAGGGCACGGCTCGCACGACGTGTAGATCACACATCCGTCGAGCTGGAACGATTTGAGATTACTGCACGCGTCGCGGATTGCGACGATCTCGGCGTGAGCGGTTGGATCGTTGGTCGACGTGACCTGATTACAGCCTTCGCCCACGATGCTGCCGTCTTTCACGATCACGCAGCCGAACGGACCGCCGTCATTGCGATCGGCGCCCTCGCGGGCGAGCTCGACGGCACGCGCCATAAATGTTTTGTCCTGCTCGGATTCGGCCATTACGATGTTTCCTTTGGTTTGACCTTGATCTCGAACAGCTTTTTCCAATTTTTGCCTGTCACGAAAATGCGATCGTTCGCCGCGTCGTACGCGATGCCATTCAGCGTATTTTCCGAATCGCGGTCGACATCGTCGGGTGAGATCCCCTGAAGGTCGATCCACCCGAGCAGCTTGCCGGTCGCGGGGTCGATACGAGCGATGTAGTTGGGCTTGCCGAGTATTTGCGGCTCTTCGGAGTGCCAGACGTTAGCCCAGATTTCGCCCTTGATAAATTCGAGCTCGTTTATCTGGTATAGCGGTTTCCCATCTTCGCGAAGCACGACCAATTGCTTCACGGGCTTGAACGTTTCCGGGTCCATCACGCGGATGACGTGCGTGCGGTCGGTCATGTAAAGAACGGTTCCGTCGGTGGTCATTCCCCAGCCTTCGCCAGGATAATCAAACTCTTTGATGAGGCTGAAATCCTTTGCGTCGAAGACACGGCACAGACCTTCGCGCCACGTTAGTTGGTAGATCTTTCCGTTTATCAGCGAAATGCCTTCGCCAAAGCTTTCTCGCGGCAGTTCAAACTGCTGGACGACCTTTCCGGTTTCCAGGTTGACCTTGCGCAGTGTCGAGTGGCCTTCCTGTCCGGTGCTTTCGTATAGAAAACCGTCGTGGTAAAACAGTCCCTCGGTGAAGGCTTTCGGGTCGTGCGGGTACGTCTTTACGACCTCATACGTATAAACCGGCAAAGGCTCGCGGCTCGTTTTATTTGCGTTGACGTTCGCCTTTGTGGCGTTGCCGACATTCACTTTATTATCGTTCGACGCGCCGCCACATGATAAAGCGACGAGAGCGATCGTAAACAAAAGACAGATGCGCATAATTTGAAGATCTGATCGAAAATTGACGGGCGGCAGCGAAACTATTTTGAAAGAGCTCGATCGATCGCTTCTCTAAGATCGTCCGCACCGGAACGCATCACTTTGACGCCGTTGACATAGATCGTCGGAGTCCACGAAACGCCGTAAATTGCCGCGTCGGCCATATCTTTGCGGACTTCCGCGGCCGTTTTTTCGTCCGTTAAGTCTAGCTCAAACTGCTTTGGATTCAAACCTACGCTAGCCGCGTATTTCTTGAGCGAGGCGTCGTCCAGAGCATCCTGATGTGTATAGAGTATCTCGGCGTATTCGAAAAACTTGCCCTGTGCGTTCGCCGCATTTGCCGCAAGCGCCGCTCGGAAAGCGTTCTCGTGCAGTGCGATCAGCGGGTAATCGCGAACGACGAAGCGTATCTTTTCCGGGTACTCGGCAATAACGCTCTTGAGCACAGGATGTGTCGCCGAGCACGCCGGACATTGAAAATCGCTGAACATCACGATCGTGACCGGAGCCGCCGTCGGCCCGCTTGCAGGATCGTCGTCGACCGAGATCGCCTGCGAAAACGGAACCGGTTCCTTTAACAGGATCTTTGCGGAATATTTTGCGAACAAACGTTTTTGCAGCGCGGTTTCGAGATCGAATTTTTCCTGTTCGGTGTAAGCCCGCAGCTTGTCGGTAACTTCGGAAGCGTAGATCGTACCGACCGCCACGCTGCGTGAACTCGCTTCTTCCGCTGTCAGAACCGACAACATTGACGTCCTAAGATCGGCCTTCAGGTCTTCGAAAATATTGCGTTCAAAATCATTAATGGACGCCTTGTTCGCGGTATCGAACTGCTCAACGGTTATCCGGCTCGGGCCGATGGTGACTAGTATGTCGGCGGGTTTCAGTCTCGCGGCGTTCACGTCATTGACGTTGGCAACTTTGTGTTTGACCTTGAGCAATTCGACATAGTCGTCAGCGGCCTTTTGTTCGCGGCTCCGCTTTACCAAATCGGCGAGATCGTCACGTACTTGTGCTAACGTGCGTCCGTCGAAGGCCGTACTATTTCTGTTGTAGATCGACTGGAGCTCGGCCGGTGTTGCGGGAACGGCCTTTGTGCCGGCTGCCGCGATCAGCTTCTCGGGCGTTGTTGCGACGGCTTTTGCCTCCAATTCGAGAACGGCGGAACGCACCATTTTGGCGAGTCGTTCTTCGCGATGTTTCGCGATTGCCGAACGCTGGTCAGCGTAGAGCTTTTGTCCTTCTTTAGAAAGGCTGGCCGACGTGAAATTCTTCCCCGCGGCCGTTGCGAGTATCGCGTCCGCCTGCTGTGCGAAAGTCGCCGCCGCCGCGATCAGAATGCATGTCGTAATAAAAAGTATTTTCATGGTCGAAATGTTCAAAACAGCAAATTTTAGCAGATTTCGCGGTTCGAAGACCGTTATCGGGGCGCACGCGTATGATGCGGGCAGCGAAAATATCGTTTTCGCTCGCATTTTATGAAAATATTTTCTACGTAGAATATTGAAGCGCTGGAGGAGAAGAGATAGGAAAATCGTGATGAAAAAGACAAAGGACAGGGCGGTATTACCTGTCCTTTGTCTTTAATGCCGAATCAGGCAGAGGCTTTTGAGACCTCTTGGACGACTTCCGCCGTCTTTCTCTGGTCGGCATGACTTGCGATATCGGCTTGGGCGACGATGCCGCAGCAAGCTCCGCTATCGTCTACAACTGCGATTCGCCGTATTTGCTGTGTTTCCATCAAATTGCAGCAATCTTCGACCGACATATTCGGTGTGGCCGTGACAACACTTTTGGTCATCACATCGGCTGCGGTGAGGTCGAGCGGATTTTTGCCTTCCGCGACCGCTCGAATAACAATGTCGCGGTCGGTGACGACTCCCACAGGCTTGCCGCTCTCTTCGCTTTCAACGATCGGAATACAGCCGCAGTCGTTGTCCACCATCATTTGAGCGACATCATGAACGCTCGTGTCCGGTGTGCAGCAAGCGGGACTGTCGGTCATTATTTCACTTACATTCATTACATTTTCTCCTTTGTCTGGACTAGTAGATGCGATTAGCCATTGAAACCTGGAAGTGCCGGGTCATGGAGGCGGCAGTCGTCGTCTCGGCCGCTCGAGGGACCGCGGATTCGAATTGATTCGCCGCGATCGTTCCGCAAAGCTCTCCATTCTCGTCGACCACGCAAATCAAACGCGACCCTTTCGCCGAACTCAGTTCGACCGACGGTGAATCCGATCTGACTTTTTTAATTTTGGTATTCATTACACTCGCCGCCGTGAGTCCACGTGCGCTTCGGCCGCGAACGAGAATATGCGTGCAGATATCATGCTCGGTGATCACGCCGATCGGCACGGATTGAGCAAAGCCTTCGACGACGATCGCGTGGTCGACATCCTGCATCGCCATTTTCTCGAAAACCTTTTCGAGCGGCATATCTTCGGTACAGACGACGGAATTCGTATTCATCATATTTTTCACACTCATATTTAACCTCTCGTCAGCAATTCATACGGCCGAAGACAAATCTCGTATGCTTTCAGGCCACACGAGTCGGGTTTCGCTCTTTGCTTCGAATACAGAGCAAGTGGCATACCAAGCGGCAATTGTGTTTGATATTCTAGAAAGACCGTGAACACAATGCTGCCGCAAAACTTCTATTTACGTGACGATACGCTTTCTGTAGCGAGAGAACTGTTAGGTAAATTACTTGTCGTTCCGACCGAATCGGGCGAACGCGTGTCGGCAATGATCGTTGAGACCGAAGCCTATCTCGGCACGATAGATAAGGCGGCACACACTTTTGGCGGGCGGCGCACACGGCGCAACGAGATAACCTATGCGGCCGGCGGCCACGTTTACGTGTTTTTTGTTTACGGAATGTATTTCCAGCTCAACTTCGTTATCGGTGATATCGACATGCCGCACGTCGTGCTGATACGAGCGGTCGAGCCGGTCGAGGGAATCGACGTAATGCGGGAACGCCGCGGTGCAATGAAGGATAAAAATCTCACGTCAGGCCCGGGAAAACTTTGCATCGCCCTCGGAATAGACCGCGGCTTTAACGGCGAGTTGCTGACCGGAAACCGTATCTGGGTCGAAGATCACAAAAAGATCCCCGACTCACAAGTAACGTCCGGCCCGCGAGTCGGCATCAACTACGCCGAAGAGTTCATCGACAAGCCGTGGCGGTTTTGGATCAAGGAAAATCAATACGTCTCCCGCGGGAGATGAACAGGTCAGAACCACCTGTGTGTGCGGGTGGGTTCTTCCGCAACGTCAAATACACTCAATATCGCCCGACCACAACTTGCAGGAACCCACCCGCTCACGCCGGTGGTTCTGACCGATGCGCGGTCTGCATTCTCATTCCGTGTTTGGGGCGGAGGGTGATCATTGGTTGGAGCTCGATCTTTTGTGACGGGTCGAGATCGAGCGTCCATTTTTGTGCGAGCGTGGCGAGGAGCAAAATCCCTTCCGTCCATGCGAACGACTCGCCGATGCATCGCCGGATTCCGCCGCCGAACGGGAAGTAGATATTCCTTTGGCTTGCTTCCTTTATAGACCGTTCGGCCCATCGCTCGGGAATGAATTGCCCGGCATTCTCCCAATATCGACTGTCCCGCTGGGTGACGAACGGGCTGACGAGTATCAGCGAGCCTTTCGGTATCGGATATCCGCCGAATTCGTGGTCTTCGAGAGCGAGACGACCGATGCCCCACGCCGGCGGGTACAGACGCATCGATTCGGCGATCACTTGTTCGCAACAGGGCAAATTTGGAATGTCGTCGAGTGTTGGCGAACGGCCGGCGAGAACTCGGTCGAGTTCTGAGTGTAGATTCGCTTCCGCGTCCGGGTTCTGCGAAAGCAGGTACCAGGTGAACGTCAACAGATTTGCGGTCGTCTCGTGGCCCGCGAGGAACAACGTCATAGCTTCGTCACGGATCTGCTCGTCGGTCATGACCGAACCATCGTCTTCGTCCTGCGCGAGCAGGAGCATCGACAACAGATCGCCCTTGTCTTCGCCGGACGCTCGGCGTTCGTTAATGATGCCGAAGATGACAGAATTAAGCGCGTTGCGAGCGCCGTGAAATCGTTTCGACTGCGGGAGCGGCAGTTTTTGCAGCCATTCGGCAAAGGGAAGGAGCAGGTAATTGAAGAGCTTGCTCACGCTCGTCATCGCGTTGCCGACCGCGTCGGCGTCGTCCTCAACGTTGGCACTGAACAGCGTTTTCCCGACGATCCGCAGCGTCAGGTGCATCATCTCGCGGTCGATATCGAGCGTTTGGCCGTCGTGCCATTTGTCGGAAGCTTCTTCGGCGAATTCGACCATCGAGCGGGAATATTCCGCGATCCTCGTTCGGTGGAACGCGGGCTGGATCATCCGCCGCTGCCGCAGATGAAACTCGCCTTCGCTTGTCAGCAAACCCTCGCCCAGCAGCGTTTTTGCCCGCTGGAGCGCGCGGCCTTTCATGAATTTATGAGCGTTAACAACGAGCAGATCGCGGATGAGCTCAGGATCGTTCAGGAAGTACGCAGGCTGCGGCCCGAGCCGGAAAAACGTCACGTCACCGAGAGCCGACAGCCGAGTCAAAAATCCCGTCGCGTCTTTTCGAAACGAACGAAAATGTCCGCCGATAAGATCGGGCTTCACCGAAGGCGGACGTTTTTCCAAATTCGCTGCTGCCATATTCAGTGAGATTAGACGTATCGCCAAATAGATGCAACGATGCCGGCCGTCCAGTCGCGTGGCGGCTCGATATTTGTTATTTTTAAACCTTATGAGCGAAGCAAAAGCGAAGAAGATGAAACCGGACATCCGGGCAATAACGCGGCTTGTGCCGCCGAGCGGCAACTTGGTTCAGGGACAGTCGGAACTGCCGATCGACCCGCAATTGGCTGCCGAAGCGGCGCGAATCATCGCCGCCAGCCAGAATCATTACGGCGGCAGCGAAGGCGACGCTGGATTGCGAAAAGCGGTCGCCGAAAAGATCGCGAAGTACAACGGAATCGAGGTTGACGTCGACGCCCGGCCATTCGAGTTGATGGTGACCACCGGTGGGACCGGAGCGTTGATCGGCGTTGCTCAGAGTTATCTTCGAGGTAAATCGGCACTCGTGTTCGAGCCGTACTATCCTTATCACCGCCGCATTCTCGAGGAGTTCGGCGCAAAGACCGAAACCTTCGAACTTGACGAACGTCTCGGCTTCGAAAAAGAGACGCTTCTCACGCGTGCGAAATTGTTAAAAGACCGCAGCGAGTTTCCGCTCAAAGCGATCATCGTCTGCACGCCCGCCAACCCGAGCGGCAAAGTGTTAACCCAAACCGAACTCGAGTCGATCGCCGAAGTCGCGCAGGAACTCGACCTGCTCGTCATCTCCGACGAGGTCTACGAGCACTATGTGACCGGCGAAAACCCGCACATCCCGATCGCGTCGCTGCCGGGCATGTGGGACCGCACGATCACCGTCAATTCGTTTTCGAAGTCGTGGAACATTTCCGGCTGGCGGCTCGGCTACGCTTACGGCAAAGGCGAATTGATCGCGCCGATCAACGCCGCGGCGAACGTTATATATGTTTGCCCGGCCACGCCGCTCCAAGCAGCTCTGTCAAAAGTGCTGATGGCGGACGCCGAATATTATCCGCGGCTGCGAGACACGTTTGACGGCAAACGCCGGACGTTTTCCGCCGGACTTGCCGATCTCGGGTTCGACATTTACGATTCGGGCTCGGCATTCTATTTGTGGGCTCGGATACCGGAACAATATTCCGACGCGATCACGTTCAACGAAATGCTGATGGAAAAAGCCGGCGTCGGAATGACGCCCGGAGCCGCGTTCGCGGACACGGACGTGTGGGACCCGTATGTCCGCATCTGCATCGCACGCGAAGACGCAATTCTCGAAGGTGCAATGGAAAAGCTCAGGACCGTACTCGGTTAAAAATAATGAAAAAGATCTCCGTTCTGTTTTTGATAATCAGTTTCTTTTCCGCTGTTCCGTTTGCCGTTGCCGACGACGGAATGTGGACCTATGACAATCCGCCGCTGAAACAGTGGAAGGAACGCTACAACTTTGAGCCGTCGAAAGAGTGGCTCGACAAGGTGCGTCTCGCGTCGGTCAAGATCAACGGTTCGTCAGGCGGATTTGTTTCGCCGGACGGATTGATCGTGACCAATCACCACGTCGCGTCGAGCATCATCGCGAAACTTTCCACCAAAGAACGCGATCTGATGAAGACGGGTTTTACCTCTCATTCGCAGGCTGAGGAACTGAAAGCACAGGACGCCGAGGCGACCGTTCTCGTGTCGTTCGGAAACGCAACCGAACGCGTGCAAGGCGCCGTCAAAGCAGGTTCGACCGACGCCCAGGCGGCCGGCCAGCGTTCAGCCGTCATCGCCGCGATGGAAAAAGACTCGACGGCGAAATCGGGTTTGAATTGCCAGGTCGTGTCGCATTACAGCGGCGGCGAATATTGGCTCTATTGTTTCAAGCGTTACACGGACATTCGTCTGGTGATGGCGCCCGAGGAACAAGCGGCGTTTTTCGGCGGCGATTACGACAACTTTACTTTCCCGCGGCACGACCTCGATTTCACGTTTTTGCGTGCTTATGAAAACGGAAAGCCCGCGAGCACGCCAAACTATTTCAAATGGTCGGAAACCGGGCCAAAGGAAAACGAGTTCGTCGTTGCTACTGGTTTCCCCGGCTCGACGGCACGGCTGATGACCGTCTCCCAACTCGCTTACGCACGCGATTTTGGCAATCCACTGTTAAAGCAGGTATGGGAAACGCGTCGCCGTGCCCTCGAGGAATATTCAAAACTCGGTGCCGAGCAGCTTCGCCAGGCAAACCCCGGAATGCGCGGTTTTGCCAACTCGCTCAAACGTCTAAAGGGACAGCAGGACGGACTTTTGAATCCGCGGATGTTCGCGAAGAAAGAAGCCGAGGAAAAAGACCTTCGCGACAAGCTGGCACGAAAGCCCGAGCTTGAAAAACAATACGCTCCGGCCTGGGAAAATATTGCGAATGCCTATGGCGAGCTCCCCGTGGTGTCCAAGCGTTTGGCGTTCTCGAATCTTGCCGCCTCGCGGCTTGCGACGATCGCGTCGCAGATAGTTAATTACAAAATTGAAACCGCTAAGCCGAACGACCGTCGTTATTCCGAGTACCGAGATTCGCGTCTCGACGCATTCAAGGCATCCGTGCTCTCGCCCGCCCCGATCTATCTCGATATGGAAGAAGCGGCGCTGACCTCGTGGCTCGGCGAAGCTCTCAAGGTGTTGGGGCCGAACGATCCGTTCATTCGTGCGGCGCTGGGCGACGCCGACGCAGCGGAAGTTGCGCGGCGTGCGGTTCGCGAAACCAAACTGAACGATCCGGCAGCGAGAAAAGCACTGCTCGACGGGACGGCGGACGCTATTGCCAAGTCGACCGATCCGATGATAACCCTCGCACGGCGGATCGAGCCTGTGATCCGCGAACTGCGGACCTGGAACGAAGAACACATCGCCGATGTCGAGGCCGCGAACGGCACAAAGATCGCACAGGCTCGCTTTGCGGTTTACGGCCGTAGCATGCCGCCCGATGCCAATTCGAATTTGCGGATCAGTTACGGCGCCGTCAAAGGCTACGAAGAGGACACGACGCTCGTCCCGTTCAAAACGACATTTTACGGCCTGTACGATCGAGCTGCAGGTTTTGACGAGGCGTCGCCGTACAATCTTGCGCCGAGCCTGAAGGCCCGACGCGACAAGATCGACCTCTCGACGCCGCTCAATTTCGCCTATTCGGCTGACACGATCGGCGGTAATTCCGGCTCACCGGTGATCAACCGAAACGCTGAACTCGTCGGCCTCAACTTTGACAGCAATCTGCAGAAACTCTCGAACCGCTATTGGTACATCGAGGAATCGGAAGGCTCGCGGGCCGTCGCCGTACATTCAGCGGGAATCCTCGAAGCTCTGCGGAAGGTCTACGACGCAAATGAACTAGCGGCAGAGTTGACCGGAAAGTAGGACGGACAATACGAGGGAAAGGCAATCGACCGCGGAGGAGAGCATCTGCGAATCGATTGCCTTTCTTTGTTGGAGGAACCCTTATCTGTTAATTCGACCCCTTGTCTTTCCCAAGGTTCCTGCCGGCTTTCAGGTATGGGACTTTTCCGACGATTTATGCACCACCTTTCCGGTGTTCTGATCTACCCAAACCTGAGTCGTCTTTCCCTTCTTGTTCTTAATGTCGAATGAGTACACCTCTTTCCCTTTTTCCGTTCGCGTATCGCTGTTCTCAACCGTTCCGGGAATTTTTCTTAACGCTATTTGCTGGGCTTCTTCGAGCGTGAAGTCTTTTTTTTTTCGACGTCCGCGCGATCTTTCTGTTGGTGTGCTTAGCGGTCTTCTTCGACTTCATTGTCTTAGCGGCCGTCGTTTGTGCGGCTGGCTGGGCGGCTTGGGCCATCACGGTCGCCGACGAAACGGCGACAACACTTAAGAACAAAAACAAGATCAATGTGACGCGTCCAAAATGGTTAACTGACTTTTTCATGATATTTCTCCTATTCGAAATTTCTTGCATTAATTGCAAGGTCACCGCCAGATTAACCAAATCAAAATGAATAGAAGATTAACGTTTGAAGACGACTGAAAAAATATTTTTGCCGTCCACGGATCGGGAATGTGTGATCTCGGCGTGATGGATGCGGGCTATCCATTTTGATATCGAGAGCCCGAGCCCGGCTCCGCTGGTAAGGGTTTCTTGCAGCCGGGCGTGGGTCTTGTCGATCCGGTAGAACCGCTCGAATACCAATTCTGACTGGCCCGCGGGAATTTCCGGGCCCGTGTTTTGGACCTCTACTGTTGTTCCTTTGATATTTACATCGACCAGGCCGCCGTCGTAATTATATTTGACGGCGTTGTCGAGCAGGTTTATGAACAATCGCCGCAGCAGCAGTTCGTCGCCGCGGAATTTAACTTCCTCGCCGGAGAACTGGAGCGTTATTCCGTGCTTGCGCGCGAGCGTTCTGATCGAGGTGACGCAGTCCTCCAAGATCTCGTTCAGGTACAATTCCTTAAAGTTGGTGTTTGCGTCGCCGGAATCCGCCCTCGCCAGAGTGAAAAGGTCTTCGACGATCTTCGTGAGGCGTTTGCCCTCGTCATTCACGATCCTCAGAGAATCCTGATATTCCTCGCGGCTGCGCGTGTCTTTTTGAAGTGCGACTTCGGACTCGCCCTGAACGATCGCCAGCGGAGTTCGAAGCTCATGCGAGGCGTCGGCCATAAATCTCCGCTGTCTTTCGAATTCCTGATCGAGTCTATCCAGCAATTGGTTGAACACGACCGCGAGATTCCCGATCTCGTCGTTGGGATTTGCGACCGGCAGGCGTTCGTGGAGATTTGCGGCCCCGATGCTTTTGGCGCGTTCGCCCATAATGGCGACCGGCTTCAGGCCCTCGCGTGCCAGGAAGTATCCGCCAAGTCCTGCGAACAATAACAATATCGGAGCGACGATGATAAAGATGCGCTGGATGCGGTTTTCGATCGAGATCTGATCATCGAGCGAAAAAAAGACAAGAAGCTTGTAAGGTTTTCCGTCGAGGCGAAAGGTTCGTTCCAGCACATTGAAAGGAACGTTGTCGAGATCCGTACTCGAGAAATGATTTTCGCCGATGCTCGCGGGCAAGTCCGGCGGCAGGTCCTGATCCATCGTTTTTCCGATCAGGTGATTGTCCGGAGCGAAGACGGCAAAGTGGTAATCGCGAAAATGAAAGTCGTCGAGCGTCTGGATAATCGCACCTTCCGGCCGAGCGGATCGTTTGCCTTCCTTTTGTTCCTGCGTCACCGTTTTGACGAAATTGTTCGCCATCTCGGTAACGTTCGTTCTTGCCTCGTCCTGCAGCACCCGCACGAAAAGCGAATAAGTAGCGAACGCAAACGCGGCAAATACGATCGCAACTGCCCCGATGTACCAAAGCGTCAGTTTTACGCGGATCGATCTAAACATCGTTCAGAATATAACCTGAACCGCGCCTTGTATGAATCAGTTGGACAGCGTATCCCTCATCAAGTTTTCTTCTCAGACGTTTGATATACACCTCGATCAAATTAGAAAACGGATCAAAACTATCGTTCCAGACGTGTTCCGAGATCTCCTCGCGGCCGATCACCCGGCCTTTGTTCACGGCGAGAAATTCGATGAGCGAATACTCTTTTGTCGTGAGCTCGATCTTTATGCCGGAGCGGGAAACCGTTTGCGAAACAGTGTCGATCTCGAGATCGGCGATCTTGACCCTCGGGGCACGTATTTCGTTTTGCCTTCGCAGCAATGCGCGCAGGCGTGCGAGAAGTTCGCGAAACTCGAACGGCTTTACCAGATAATCGTCCGCGCCTGTATCGAGCCCGAGTACGCGGTCCTCGACCGCGTCGCGGGCCGTCAACATCAGGATCGGCTTGCTGTTCCCGGACTCGCGCAGCTCCGTGCAGATCTGAAATCCGTCTTTACCCGGCAGATTTACATCGAGGATGAAAAAATCGTACGGATTGATCGCCGCCATGTAGGTCGCTTCGCCGCCGTCGACCGCAATATCGACCGCGTACGAGTTTTCCCGCAGGCCTTTAGCGATAAACGAGGCGATGCGAAAATCGTCTTCGACAAGCAGGACTCGCATGATGGCTTTAGCTTAATACAAATTACATTAACACAGGATAAATCCGCGGTTCGGTATTCGGTCCGCACAATTTCAAAATCGGCCGGCATAAGTTATAAATGAAGTGGAAAGGGAAAGGCCGCGTTCCTCATTACTGCGTATTGTACAGGAGTTTTCCCGGGGCGAATTTTGATCAAATTATGCACTACCACCTCATCGGAATCTGCGGAACTGCGATGGCCAGCTTAGCCGGAATGCTGCAGGCACGCGGGCACAAAGTTACGGGCTCGGACCAGAATGTTTACCCGCCGATGTCGACGCAGCTAGAGGCGCTCGGCATCGAGATATTTAACGGATATCAGGCCGCGAACGCAGATGTCGGGGCGGATTGCGTTGTCGTCGGCAATGCGATCTCGCGCGGCAATCCTGAGCTCGAAGAAGTCCTCAACCGCAAGCTCGTCTACCGTTCCCAAGCCGAGATCGTGCAGGAAGAGTTCATCCGCGGCCGCCGCTCTCTCGTTATCGCCGGCACGCACGGCAAGACGACAACGACGAGCATCGCAACGTGGATCGCCGAGGTCGGCGGGCTCGATCCGAGCTTTCTGGTCGGCGGCGTCGTTCAGAATTTTGGGGCGAGCTTTCGCGTGACCGGCAGCGATCATTTCGTCATCGAGGGCGACGAATACGACACGGCGTATTTCGACAAAAAGCCGAAGTTCATGCATTACATGCCCGAGATCGCGATCGTCAACAACATCGAATTCGACCACGCGGACATCTATCGCGACCTCGAAGCGATCAAATTCGAGTTCTCGCGTCTGATGAATCTCGTCCCGGGCAACGGCCGGCTTATCGTTGGTATAGATTCGCCGGTCGCGGCCGAGGTTCTGGAAGAAATGTCGGGCAAATTGTTCACCACGGTCGAAACTTTCGGGCTGTCGGACGATGCAAAGTGGCAGGCGCGTTATATTGATTTCTCAGGCGACACGACGCGGTTCACGGTCTTTAAGGACGGGCACTCGTGGGGAGAATTCGAGACGCATCTGATCGGCGAATTCAACGTTCGGAACTGTCTCGGCGTGATAATCGCCGCCGACGCGTGGGGAATCTCAAAGGAGAAGATGCAGGAAGCGTACCACACCTTCAAATCCGTAAAACGCCGCGTCGAGGTCCGCGGCGTCGAACGCGGCGTGACCGTAATCGACGACTTTGCCCACCATCCGACCGCCGTCGAAGAAACCTTGAAAGCCCTGCGGATGAAATACGAAGGCAAACGCCTGATCGCCGTCTTCGAACCGCGTTCCTGGTCGTCGCGGCTCGCCATTTTTCAGGAACCGTACGGAAAAGCGTTCTCGTACGCCGATTATGTGATCATCGCCGGCGTCTATAACACCTCAAAAGCCAGCGAATTGGGCAAGGTCCTCGACACTGACGAACTCGTAAAAGACATCGAGCTCCAGGGCAAGCCCGCCATGAGCTTCCCCGACGCCGACGCCATCCTCGAACACCTCGTTCCCGAACTAAAACCCGGCGACGTAGTAGCAATAATGTCCAACGGCGGCTTCGGCGGCATCCACGACAAGCTTCTAAACATTCTCTCCGCACCTTCCCCGGCAGAAGCCTGACCGTAAGGGAGGGCTAGTGCGACAAGGCGAACGGTAAGCGGTAAACGGTAAACGGTGAATATTGCTGAGAGATCGCTCGACGTGCACCCGCGAAACCTTATCGATCCGCACGGATTAAGAAATGAAAGCGGAGGCTTTAACAGTGACCGCGTAAGACTTTCTAAATATCTGACGGGCGGCGGCACGCATTTTGATGAGGTCAAGGGATTGAAATTAAACTCGTTCATACTTTCGCCGTCGACCTTTCATGACGCCGCCATCCGAAGATGGGCTCCCGATGATTCCGATGAAGAATTTGCCGCAAAGTGCGACGACCACAATCTCATCGAAATGACACCGGCCGGTAACGCGAATCCGACGGCGTACGTTCGGAAGATCGTCGATAAGACTCTTTCGGGGTGAACGCTCGCAATAAAGACGGACGGGGTCAGGCTTGCGGTTCGGCGATATTCTTTCCCTCGATGCGGGATCGCCGCGACCGACCGGCGGGAAGGCCGCGGACGTTCCCTCGCCCGAGCGGACCGCCCCCCGCAAAAAATCATCGCGCGAGAATCGCAGGCCTGACGGTATTTCTTTTCTTTGCAAAAATCGAGGGGCGTAATGGTTAGCTTTGACGCCCTCACGATCTATGCTGATCGAGTACGTCTTGATAGCAGAAGTTCTACACTCGAAGCTCAAGGGAATGTTGTTGTTGAGGATGGTAAGCGACGGCTTAAGATCAGTAACGCTGAAATTGATCTCAAGGCGACGTGCGTCAAATCATTCGTAGTTTGCGTTTTTAAGAATAGAATTCACGGTCTGTCCTGCGATCATGCAATTTTCTCGCTGCCGGCATAGAGTCCCGCGACCATGGCGGGGCGTAGAAAAGGCGGCGGGGAATATTCCCCGCCGCCTTTGCAATTAACATGACTTCCGCTGTTTACTGCACGTTCACGTTCACCGTTACGTCGCCGTAGCGTCCGACCGGGTTGTATTGGATGGTGTTCAGTCCCGGCACGAGATATTGCGAAATATCCAGGCTGTAGATCGGGTTGGCGAGCTCCGTCGCGGTCAGCATGATGTCGGCGGTGTCGTTTATATGAACGACCAGTTTCTTTAATCCGCTCGATCGTACGACAAGCGTTCCCGTCGCGTCCGCGGCGTAGAACGACTGGCGCAGCGTCGGCGGGCCGGATCCGGGATCACGAGAGATATCTATCGGATACGATCCGATGTCTACGCCGGTGTAATACGCCTTCAGTATCTGCATGAAGTTCTGGCCGGCCCGAGCGCGGCCGTGGGCGCCGTACTGGCTCATTCCGACGTTGTGGCCCCAGCCGCCGCCCCAAACTTCGACGCTCGCGAGCGTTCCGTCGGTGTTGCGGATCGGGTTGATCACGCTCGGGTTATTCAGCGTGAACGCCGACGGGATCGACGATGTTCCGCACAGTCTCGGCGTAGCAACGAAAGGCCGGAAAAATACTCGCAACGGGTCCCAACCGCTTACCGTAACGCTACGGCCCGTCGATGTCGTCAAAACCACACGCGAAGCGCGACCCGACGCGGGCATTCGCTGCGTGATCGCGACGTTCGTGACTGTCTCGGTGGTGCCCGCGCTGATCTTTGCGCGAAGTTGGGCCTGTGTAAGCGTGAATCGCCAGCGCGAGAACGTGTTGCCGACCGTACCGGTGGGCGTAGTTGCCGTACGGGCACAATCGTCAAAGCTGTCCGGTGCCGTCGTGCGTTCCCAAAATACCGAAACGTCGGCCGGGAACGTGGGTGCCGCGCCGTCGCCGTCGTAAATGCCTTTGAGGTATGGGACCGGCGCACCGGCGAAGATGTTCTCGGTGTTTTCCGTATGTCCACCCATTGACGAAGAGTAAAGCGCGCTGATGATGTTTCCGTTGTACGACGCGACAAGGCCGTAGGTCTCCGCGCTCGCCTGCACCGCACGCGGGTGTTCGGATATTACGCCCCGATAAACCTGCGACGTTGTCGAATCGACGATGTCGTAAGGGAAGCTCGCCCGGAAACGGCCGATGTTCGCGATGGCGTAACCGCGTGCGGCGACGGCCTGAGCTTTTAACGCCTCAACGTGAAACGAGGCGATCGACTCGTTCGCCACGACGCCGGGAACGTATTTTTCGATCTCGATAATGTTGACTATGTCGAGCGTGTTCGCCGGCGTTCCCGAGCCGTGCGCAAGCTCGATCGCTCCGCGGTATCGCGGGACAAACGTTCCGCTATAGATTCGGCGAATATTCTCGACGCGAAACTCGTTCGTTTCATCCGTCGGTTCGAATACAAGCGGCCCGGCGAAGGTGCCCGAATCGATGCCTCCGATCGAGACGTGATATCCTGCGCTGTCGCGTGTGACATGCACGATCGTACCGGGAACGTCGAGATCGATGACCGTACCGCTCGCACGGTCTTTCAGGTAGACCAGCCCGGCGGTATGGCTGATATCGGCGAACGCAAAATGACGGTTCGAAGTGATCTCGGTTGCGACGCCGCCGGTCGCGGTGAAGGTCGTTGTCGACAGCCCGACCCGGATCAGCTTGTAAGCTGTCGTAGGGTTGCCGGTGATCACAGGGCCGAATTCTTTACGAGCGCCTGAGGCGTGCGATTCGCCCATCTCGGCCCGCTGCCTTATGAACTCGTCTTCTAGGTCCTGGTCGCTTGGCTCCTGTTGCTGTGCGAGGGCGGGGATAGCGAGCAGCACGAAAAGAAATGCAATGAGGGTGGAAAACTTACTAAGTTTCATCTGAGATTCTCCCTTATTCGTTGTTATTAGGACGGCTATGAGGTCTGGTTATAGCAGAACCGTAACACATAAGACGGCATTATGGCAACATTTTTGATAGATCCGCCGCGGGCCGCATCCGCCGCTAAGGCGAACGAGCCACAAATCAAGTGATCCGCCCCGACCGAACCGATCCCGCCGTTTTCTGCTAAACTTCCGCAACGGCCCCCGCGAGCGACCCGCCGGCGAAACAATATCAACCAAGAATCGCAGAATCGCAGGCCTGACCCCATTCTTTCTCAACTAATACCTGCGATAAGGCCGAACTAGGACCAAAAGTTTATGTACAAAAAACCCAAGATGACTCTTTATTTTCTATTCATAATACTTTTATCGTCATGCTCGCCTTTTGCGAAACAGAATAACGACATGAAAAGTATCGGGCCAGACGTTCCTGCGAATCTGGTGATCTACTTCAAACTCGGCACCACAGAAAACGAAATAAATCAATGTTACCGCAATGCGATTTACCTAGACCGACCCGACGGTCGTGGAGAGGGTGTTCATGATGGGTTCGGAAGCTTTCTCCGTTTGCTTCCTTCGCAAGCAAACGGGCATGATGCAATCGCAATCACCTTTAAACCAAACGCGACCGACGATCAGCGTCGCGCAATTAAAGAAGCTTTGGAATCATGTGCAATTGTCTATGAAATTTTTGAGAACGTTGCGCCGAAAGATATAAGCAACTGAAACGATTGAAGGGAAACTTGGGGTCATGAAGGGAAACTTGGGGTCAGGCCTGCGATTTTGCGATATTCTTTCCCTCGATGCAGGATCGCCGCGACCGATCGGCGGGAAGGCCGCGGACGTTCCCCTCACCCGAGCGAACCGCCCGCCGCAAAAAGATCATCACGCCAGAATCGCAGAATCGCAGGCCTGACCCCGTTCTTCCCAAAGATAAGTTAAGTGAGCGGATATACCCGAAGTGAGGAATATAAAATGAGTAAGTGTCTTTTTATCCTTTTTGCGTTTTTGTTAATCGCGGCTTTTCCTCATGGTTCCCTCGCACAAAATGAAGATGGGAACTATGCACTAAAAGTCCAGCGCATTGCTTTTCCTTCGTATCCCATTTCCGCCATTGCTGCTGGAATATCTGGAGATGTTTTGGTTGAATTTGAGATAGATAAGAATGGCGAAGTTATCGAAACGAAAATGCTCACAGGTCATAAATTGCTTCAAAAAGCTGTTTTGTCAATCGCATCACTTTGGAAGTTTTCAGCCGGATCGAAGAATGAAAGGCAGATCTATACCTTTACGTTTTCAATTATTCCTCAAGGTCTGCCAAACACCAGCGCGATGGTAACCTTTGAAATGCCTAATAAAATCACGATATTTGGTTTAGCTTTAAAAGATTCCGTAGGTCTTCCACTTAAATCTAATTCTAAAGTGAGAATTGATTGAGTTTCCGCCGAAAGCCAAACTAAACACAGATTAGATCGGGAAATAGAACTTGGGGTCAGGTCTGCGGTTCTGCGATATTCTTTCCCTCGATGCAGGATCGCCGCGGCGATCGGCGGGAAGGCCGCGGACGTTCCCCTCGCCCGAGCAAACCGCCCGCCGCAAAATCTCATCATGCCAGAATCGCAGGCTTGACCCCATTCTCTTTCGGGATTGACAATATCGGGAACGTCGCTACAATCACCGGATGAAGCGGGTCGCATCTTTTGTTGTTCGCGAATCTTGATCGGGGGTAGTTATGCCGAGAGGAAGCGTACGAGAAGTAATTGGGGCGACGGCCGAGACGGTTTTCGATCTCGTCCATGATTACGACCGCCGATTGGAGTGGGATTCGTTGCTCCAGGACGCGTATATCGAACCGCCGTTTACGCGAGCAGGTAAGGGAGTGATCACGGTGTGTCGCGGCCACAACCGATTCGGCGGGATCGCGATCCGGACCGTATATCTGAGCTTTGAACGCGGAGTCGTCGCGGCCGTAAAGATGATAAACCGTCCCGTTTTCTTCGACTCCTTTGCCGCGAGCATCAGGCACGTCAACATTGACGAGCGAACGTCTAGTATTCAGTACCAATACTCGTTTTTGGCTCGGCCCGCGTTTCTACGCCCGGTTTTGCATCCGGTAATGAACTATCTCTTGAATTGGGAAACGGCGAAACGGCTGAGAGCGTTGAGGGAACGTTTCTCGACAGAGCCGTAAACCGCGGTTGGCGATCGTCGCGGCCGGCCGCGATGTCGGACCGAACCGCACGCCGGACGTGTCAACGGATCACGACCGGATTCACCTTTCCTTAAATTTCAAAATTTTACTTTCGACCTACTGGTCAATCTTCCCGTCAAAGTTCGCGAGGCTCACGACGATGTCGTCGATCAAACTGGTGCGTTCGCGGCCGGTGGGGACGCCGTTTACTATGAAGGAAACGACGAGCTGTTCGCCGCCGGCGGTCGTCAGATAACCGGAAAGGGCGGAGACCTGATCGATCGTTCCGGTTTTGCCGCGGAGATTGTTGGATGCGCGCGTGCCGGCGAAACGATTCTTTAGAGTTCCGTCTACGCCGGCGATCGTCAGAGCATCGCGCCACGCCTGCGAGTATTTGCTCTGCTTCGCCATGTAGGTGTAGACGGCGACGACCGCCGACGGCGTGATCAGATCGTGACGGGAAAGGCCGCTGCCGTCGTGCTGAATGACAGCGTCGGGAGCGACGCCGATCTGCGAGAGAAAAGTTTTCACGGCCGTGATGCCGAGGTCGGTGCTGTCCTTTTCGATGGCGGCCGGTTTGCCGTTTCCGGCGACCGCGGGCGCTTGCGCTAGTTCGGCACGCACCTGCTCGCCCATCGTTCGCAGGATCGTTTCCGTGTACATGTTCTGGCTCGGCTTCAAAGTCTTCGCCGCGATCAGTGAAAAGGGAACCGATTCGAGCTTGGCGATCTCGACCTGAGCGGGAGCCGTTATCGGCGGCCGTGCGGTTATTGCGCGTGCAGTGCCTGTGACAGTTACGCCTTTTAATGCGAGGCGTTCTTTTAAAAGAGCGGCGAAAAGCTCGGCGGGCCGGGTGAATGTTACGGGGTCGGAAAACTTGTCGTCGGCGGGCAGATTCCCGCTGATCTCGAGCACGTTTTGGTCGATCTTTTTGACGATCGTGAGCGTTCGTTTCGATCCCGCGGCGCCGGTCGTGCAGGTGTTGGTCACGCGGATCAGCAAGTTGACCGGCGTGATCCTTACCGTGCATCCGTAACCGACCGGCCCGGGCGTGACCGCCAGGTCGACGGCGTTGTCGTTCAGCGGCAGAGCGGAAACTTCGGCACCGTAATACCACTGCAAATCGTCCCATTCCCACGTGAGCGGAAGTGCGTCGCCGCGAAAATATGTGTCGTCGCCGATAAGGTCGCCTTCGATACGTTTGACGCCCGCCTGGACAATTTTATCCGCGAGATCGTCGAGGCCTTTGTAATAATTCCCGTCGGAAAACGCCGTCGAGATCGATACGTCGCCGCGCCCGAATATGCGAACGTCGCTTTTGACGGTGCCGTCGGAAGTTGGCATTGCGAGTGAGTAAACGCTCGTGACATAGCGAAAATCAGGCGTCAGCTTTTCCATCGCGGCGGCGACGGTAAAGTTTTTCATGTTCGACGCCGGCATGAAATACTTTTCGGCGTTTTCTTCGAACACCGTTTTACCGCTCGCGAGCGAAACGATCTTTATCCCGATCTGTCCACGTCGGACCTCAGGCTTTGCGATGCGAGACCTGATCCGGGCGGTCAGGTCAGCGACATTCTGAACCGGCAAAGGTGTTGAAACCGCAACCGGCGTGGGCGTCGGCGTGGGCGTTACGCGCACGGCCGGTGCGGCCTGAGCGAACGCGTCGAAGCGTAGAACAGCGGTTGCGAGTAAAACCGCGAGCCCGAGAGCGGCGAACCTGAGCTTTTGCATATTGTTCATCGGCACATTTTACTTGAAATCTTCCATTCCAAGAAACGGCCGGCCGGATCAGTGCTTGGCCGCGATCTTGTTCGTGTCATGTTCGTGCTTTTCGCGTATTTTGTGGATCGGTTTTTAAGATTTAGGACTTAACCACGAAACACACGAAAAAGACAAAAAGGCTCGAAACAAAAAGATCCGCGGCGCAAGAAGCAGCGCGGATCTTTTTTGTACCTCTAACTAACGTGTCACTTACATTTCGAATAACCGCAGTCGCGGCAGAAGTCGCAGCCGGATGCGTGTTCGAGCTGCCCGCGGCATTCAGGACATTCGCCGATGAGCGTGGCCATTTCGGAATGAGGCGTTTCCTGATCCGCGTTCGCCTGCATCTTCTGGATCTGGCGGCCGGATTGCGGCAAATTCTTCAGCCGGCGGTCGACGACCTGCAAACACTCGGCGACCGCTTGTTCCGGTGAAGTCAAAAGACGTTCGTTGAACCAGACGGCGTGTGTGCCCGACACTTTGTTCAGGCTGCGGGAAACTTCCTTAACGTCGAAACCGCCGCGGAGCATTTTCGACGCGAGCAGGCCAACGCCCGCACTGATCGGCCCGGCGACAAAGACCTCGAGGATCCGTTCGCCGTCGTGATTCACAGTCACATAAAGATTCTGCCTCTCGAACGGAATTCTCCATGTCGAACCTTGCAGCTCACGCGGCCGCTCGACACGGGAAGGAAGTGGTGAGTCGAGAGTCGAGAGTCGTGAGCCGGAAGGATCGTTTTCGACTCTTGACTCTTGACTCTCGACTCTCGACTTTGATTCAGCTTTCATCGAATTGAGTACCTGATTTTCGCGGCTGCCGTCGCGGTAATAGCTGACCGCTTTGCAGCCGAGTTTGCGGGCGAGATGGTAAAGCTCGTCCACCGATTCGACCGTATCGTCGTTGGCACCGTTGCAGGTTTTCGAGATCGAATTGTCGACGTGTTTTTGCGCGGCGGCAAGTACCTCGACGTGTTGGAACGACTTGATTTGCATCGCCGAGATGAAATGCGGCGGCAGCTCGCTTTCGTGCTCGACGACGTATTCGGCGGCCGACTTTATCGATTCTTCGTCGGTCTGATCGACGTCGATGCCCAAAGTTTGAGCAGCGAGCGTATGAACATATGTCCGCGTTCCGAGCGTGTCCTGACGGACATATGCCCATGAGAAGTTCGGCTCGATGCCGGACGAAGTTTCTGCGACCAGCGAGATCGTCCCGGTCGGAGCGATCGTCGTCACTTCGTAATTTCTGGGCGTGAGTGGAACATCGCGTGAGATGCCGACCTCGTCATAGAGGAATTTCGCGTAATCTTCGCGGTTGGGTTCGAGCTCGGGGAAAGCTCCTTTCTCGGCGCCGATGTGAAGGGAAGCGACCCACGCCTCGCGGCGGACAAATCCCATAATCTTTTCCATCAACTGCATCGATTCCCGCGAGCCGTAAGTGATCTGCAGCTGAAGACAGAGATCGGCAAAACCCATAATGCCTAAGCCCACCGGACGCGTGCGTTTCACAACGTCGTCGATCTCGGCGAGCGGGAAGTGGCCGGCGTCGATCACGTTATCAAGAAAACGCGTCGAGATATGCGAGGTGCGGGCGAGCCGGTCCCATTCGATGCATTCTTCGGTGTTGGTTCCGTCACCGGACTTTTTGTAAAACTTCGCGACGTCGATCGATCCGAGATTGCACGAATTGTTGAAATGCAGCTGCTGTTCTCCGCACGGGTTGCACGCGTAGATCGGCCCCATCGACGACATCATGTGATTGTGGCGATTGACCTCGTCGATGAAGATGATGCCGGGCTCGGCGTACTTGTGTGCCGATGCGATGATGCGGTTCCAAATGTCCGGAGCGTAAACCATTCCGGGCAGTGGCGGCTGTTCGATCGACATTTCGGAAACGTCCGCCGTCTCGAACGCGAGCTTGTCCGCGAACGTCGCGGTCGTGCCGTCCGAATTACGATAAATCACATAATCCGTCCCAGTGACCGGATCGAAAACCGGCTGGTTCCAGGGCTTGCCGTCAAACTCGGAATGAAACCACGTTCCGCCGTCGACTGCGTCCATAAAACGGTCGGTCACGGTTACTGAAATATTGAAATTTGTCAGGCTGCTCTGGTCGTTCTTGGCGTGAATGAAGCGGAGAATGTCGGGGTGCAGGACCGCGAGAATTCCCATGTTCGCACCGCGCCGGACGCCGCCTTGTTTCACGACCTCTGTCGTCTGATTGACGATGTTCATGAAACTTACCGGCCCCGAGGCGACGCCGCGTGTCGAGTTGACCATCGAGCCGGCCGGCCGCAAAAATTCGTACGTCATACCGGTGCCGCCGCCGGTCTGGTGGATGATGGCGACGTTTTGAGCGTGCTCCATTATTCCTTCGATCGAATCGGGCACGTTGAGGACGAAACAGGCGGCGAGTTGGCCTTTCGGCTTTCCGGCGTTGACGAGGCACGGCGTGTTGGGAACGAACTCGCGGGCTAGCATCGTCGCGGTCATTTCGTTGTAAAAAACACGCTGCTTTTGTGCATCCGTTTCGGCCGTCGACACATGGCCGACGACGCGGCGCACGATATCGGACCAAGTTTCGAGCGGTTCGCCGTTCTCGTCCTTTAGTGAGTAGCGTTTTGCGACTACTTTTTGAGCGTTGAGGCCTAACGGTTTTGCGTCGGGAGCAGAGGCGGCACCCGCGCCGTTTCCGTTTTTCGCTGCGAATCTACCGGTGGTAGTAGGTTCCAGGACAGTACTCATATTCAACTGTTCTCCTTATAAAAAGCTTGTGCTCAAAATTAATGCAATTTTAACACCAAAGACATGGGATCGCGGCATCGATCTAATGGAATTTTGTTTGGATAGTGTTCGGGTATAGAAGCTGTGAAGGGTGAATCGTAGACGACAATATACTGTTTGTCAACAGAATTCTCATACAACATCTTGTGTTAGCCAATTTGTTTGCAACAGTAGCGGAATGTCCCTAATGTAATGGTTTAACGGTTCGCTCTAGCGATGACAGCAACGCCAAGCGGCCGGCTTCGAAACATGGACAAAACGTGAATATTTTTCACTGCACGATCGTCAGAAATTTAAAATATCGCTTCCGTCGATCGCCCAATGCTCGATGTGTTTGTTATCGAAACACGCCCCGCTTTTGATTTGACTTTTTTGTGTACGACTTCGGACACTAGCAGTAATGGATAAATTAATTCACGGCACCGCCGCCGGCGGAACGATCAGAGTACTTGCAGCGGTGACGACGGATATCGTCGAGGAAGCGATACGACGCCATCAAACGTCACCGACGGTTTCGGCCGCATTGGGGCGCGTTCTAACGGGCGCCTTGCTTCTCGGCGCAACTCTCAAAGACTTTGACCGGCTGACCGTTAAGGTCGAGGGTGATGGGCCGGTCGGCGGGATCACCGCCGAAGCGACACAGGACGGAAAGGTTCGCGGATATGTTAAAAATCCAGATGCGGAACTTCTGATCCGCGATGAAGGGAAATTTGACGTCAGCGGGATCGTGGGCAAGGGAATGTTTTATGTGATCCGCGAATCGGGTTTCGACATCGGCCTTCACCGCGAACCGTACGTCGGTTCGGTGCCGATCGTCTCGGGCGAGCTGGCGGAAGATTTTGCATACTATCTGGCGAAGTCGGAACAAATTCCGTCGGCTGTCCTGCTGGGCGTTCTGCTCAGCAGCAATGCCCCGTTCGTCATGGCGTCGGGCGGCGTGATGGTCCAGATGATGCCCGGTGCCAACGAACACATCGTGACGATGATCGAGGACACGATCGCCCATGCTCCGCACGTCACGACGCTGGTCAACGAAGGAGCGACGCCTGTCGATCTTATCAAGATGGCGCTGGGCGATATTGACTTCGAGATAATGGAAGAACGCGACATCGAATTTCAGTGCAGTTGTTCGATGGAGCGCGCGATCGGAATGATCGCGGCACTCGGGCCGAACGAGGTCGCTTCGATGTTAACGGAAGACAAAGGTGCCGTGATGTCTTGCGGATTTTGCAACGAAGTCTATCAGTTAGACGAGGAACATTTACAGGCAATCCTGAACGGCGAATGATAACCGCCGCCCTGTCGGATCATTCGATGGTTCTGTAATCGCTGCGGAAATATATGAGCGGATCGCCTTCGTGAATCGACGCGTTTTCCACCTCGCCTATGAATATCGAATGATCGCCCCCGTCGGCTGTAAGTTTTAAGCGGCATTCCAGATTTGCCAGACAGTTAGAGAGCAGCGGAATTCCATCTATATTCAGCGTCATTCCAACGCCTGCGAATCTGTCGGAACTTGGTGACGCAAAACGTTCCGAGAGTTCGAGCTGGTCGGAGCTCAGGATATTCACGACGAAGAGTCCGGTCTCCTGAAAAACGTGATGGCTGCCAGCCGATCGTTCGATGCACACGAGGACGAGCGGCGGGTCGAGCGACACTGAGCTAAAAGCCGAAACGGTGATGCCGTGCAGTGTTCCGTCCGCGTCCCTGGTCGTTATGACCGTCACTCCACTCGCAAATCGCGAGAGTGCGGACCTGAATTCATCGTTGGTGATCGGCATAAGGTTAACAAAAATCTACATTCTGCAAGGCTAATGCGCAAGCGTGCCGCCTATTCGCCGTTACATTGCCCGATGAAGCGTCTTTTCAAATCTGGATAATTCACGGATAATCAGAAATTCTTTCATATGAACGATTTGGAATCTTTTTTCGCCGGATCCGCGCGGGATGTCGACGCCGCGATCGACGGGCTCATCGACGATGCACGGATAGCTTCGGACAGGCTGCGGGACGCGATGAAATGGAGTTTGTTCGGCGGTGGAAAGCGCTTTCGGCCGACGCTTGTTTTTGCCGTCGGCGAAACACTGGACGTGCCCCGAGAAAAGCTCCTGAGAACGGCCGCGGCGGTCGAGATGATCCACACCTATTCGCTCATTCACGACGACCTCCCGGCGATGGACGACGACGATCTCCGCCGCGGCCGCGATACGTGCCATAAAAAATATGGGGAAGCGACGGCCATCCTCGCCGGCGACGCGCTGCAGGTGCTCTCGTTCGAGGCGCTTGCCGAAGACGACGGTTTGCCGGCCGACGTACGTCTGAAACTCATATCGAATCTGGCGACGGCGGCATGCCGGATGGTCGTCGGACAGCAAGCCGACCTCGAGGCCGAGGGCCGTCCCGTCACGCCGGCCGAACTCGAACTGATACACCGTAACAAGACCGGAGCCTTGATACGTTTTTCTGCGGAAGCCGGTGCGTTGATCGCGCAGGCGAGTGCAAACGATCTGGGTGCCGTCGCGAAATACGGGGCGAAGCTCGGCCTTTTGTTTCAGATCACCGACGACGTGCTCGATGTTGTCCAAACGACCGAATCATTGGGAAAGACCGCCGGAAAGGACGCGTCAGCGTCGAAGGCCACATATCCGGCGATCTTCGGAATTGAAGGCGCGAGGGCCGCCGCCGTTCGGGCGCATGGTGAGGCGGTCGAGGCGATCTCAGGCCTGAGCAAGCCGGCGGGCCGGCTGCGCGAGATCGCCGATTTTATTGTCGATCGGCAGCGGTGAGGCCGGCGTTTTCGCGTACTTGACAGTCGCGTCTGAGATTTCGTAGCATTGCAGTTCGCTCTTTTGCCGAAAAAAGGGCGATATTTTTTGACAAGTGGTTTTGGCAAACGTGCCGCTTTGGATATAATTGAAAAGTTTTCGGGCACGTACGTCAATTGGTAGACAGCCTCCCTTACAAGGAGGAAGTTAGGGGT
>JBDTUT010000009.1:0-128434 GCA_040007515.1 Acidobacteriota bacterium
ATGTGATTCGCCCACCTTGGTTAATAGAACGAATCCCGGGGAAAGTTTTGCAAAAAATTGCCTTTCTGTGGCACCCGTTCGCTTGCAAGTACCGTGCCGTCGGCCGATTTTAGTACGGTTTGAGCGCCTGGCACCACGATTTCGCCTGTACGCTGGCCGCTTTCGCTTATCCGGCAATTCGGCTAAAATTATCCGAACAATTATGAAAAACAGAATGCGTACTATTTTCGGGCTGGCCGTAATTGCGGTTTGTTTTAGCGTTTCGGCCCTGCCCGCGATGGCGTGGGACGACGTCGGCCACAAGATAACGGCGTACGTCGCCTGGCAGCGGATGACGCCGCAGGCCCGCGACGCAGTAATCGACATCTTACGTCAAGCGCCCGAGGACTCCGACATCGCAACCTATTACCTCACGAATGGGTCTGCTCCGCTCGACGTTCGCCGGCAGGAATATTTCGAACTGATCGCGACGTGGGCGGACATTGTTCGCGATTACGGTTTCGAACCGCCTTACAAAAAGATCTTCGAGGCGAGGCAGCGGAAATATCACAAGGCTAACTGGCACTACTCCGACACGTTTTGGAAGCAGATCGACGGCAGGGTCGAATTGCTTCCTCCGCCGGACGAGGGCGGCCGAGCCGTCGAGCGACTCATCGCGTTCGACAAACTGACCCGTGACGCCGCGTCAACGCCCCAGGAAAAGGCGGTCGCCATCGCGTGGATGATGCATCTGACCGGCGACCTGCACCAACCTCTGCATACCTCTGCACGCGTGACCGATCTGGAACCGAAGGGCGACCAAGGCGGCAACCTATTTCAACTTACGCCGAAGGGTACGCCGCGGGCTGATCAGGTCAATTTGCACTGGTACTGGGATTCGATCGTCGGTCGCAACGTGCAGCCGAAAAAAGATATGTCCGACGGCCAGTACATCAAGTGGCTCGGTGATGCCATGATGAAACGATACCCGTACGCGCGCGCGCAGGGCCAAATCGAACTCGGCGATTATGAGAGTTGGAAAAAGGAGAGCTTCGCACTCGCAACCAGCGAAGTCTTTCGCTCGGACCTGATTCGGTTCGAGATGCCGTCGATGAAATACCGAAAAAATGCCTACCGCGTTGCTGAGCGGCAACTCGCTCTCGCGGGTTACCGACTGGGCGAGACGATGAACGCGATCTTCGGAACGGCCGCCGCAGTACCGGCGGCTCGCCCTGCTTCCTAATGAACCCAACTGAAATTGTCGACCATTTTCGCCGCCGGCAAGATTTGATACTCGGACAGATCCGCGAGATCGTCGAGCTCGAATCGCCGTCGCACGACGTCGAGCGAAACCGTGCGGTTTCGGCGTGGGTCGAAAGCCAGGCACGCGGCATAAACCTCAACCTTTCGCTGGAGAAATTCCCCGCCGACGAATACGGCGATCACCTCATAATTCGTGCGTTTCCGGGTGATGAAAAAGGCGTTCTGCTGCTCGGGCATACCGACACGGTTCACCCGGTCGGAACAACTCAGGTCAACAAAGTTCGCATCGAGGACGGGCGGTTTTACGGGCCGGGCGTTTTCGACATGAAAGCTAATGTCGTGCTGATGCTCGAGGTTCTGCGATATTTTGCCGAGACCGGAACGCGGCCCGCACGACCGATCACGATACTACTTTCGTGCGACGAAGAAGTCGGCAGCTTCACCGGCCGCGAGCACGTCGAACGCGAGGCTGCGAGATCGGAATTTTGCCTCGTCTGCGAACCGTCGTCGAACGGCCGAGTAAAGACCGGCCGGAAAGGCACCGGAATGTTCACTGTAAAAGCCCACGGCGTTCCCGCACACGCGGGCCTCGAACCGGAGAAAGGCGCAAGCGCGATCGTCGAATTGGCGGGGCAGATCGAAAAACTGCAGTCGCTCAACAACCCGTCGATCGGCACGACCGTCAACGTCTGCACGATCAGAGGCGGCACGACCACGAACGTCATTCCGGAACACGCAGAATGCACGGTCGATGTAAGATTTTCGACGTTGGACGAAGCGACGCGAATAGATAAAGCTATCCGCGCCCTCGCGTCGTCCAACGAACGCGTCTCGCTCGAAATTCTCGGCGGCATAAACCGCCCGCCGATGGAACGCACCGACGGTGTCATTGCTCTATACGAAAAAGCCAGATCGCTCGCCGCGACGTTCGGCTACGAACTCGGCGAAACGCAGGTCGGCGGCGCGTCCGACGGCAACTTCGTCGGAGCGTTGGGCGTCCCGCTCCTCGACGGCGTCGGCGTCTCGGGCGACGGGGCACACACGCTGAACGAGTACATATATATAGACGACATTCCGAAACGTGCGGCGTTGATGGCGATGTTGCTGGCGGAAGTTTGACATTGGGGGCGTGGTGGTTATGGGATAAACGCTGCGTGAATTGTGAGATGGTTTATAATATCTAGAGAGAAATATTATGTCGGAAGTCGTAATAACATTGCCGGATAACATAGCCAAGGAAGCCGAGGATAACGGTCTGCTCAAACCCGCGTCTATTACTTCGATACTCAAGGGTGAACTTCGTCGTCGTAAGATCAATAAGCTGTTTACGGCAATGGATAAACTTGCCGCATCGAACGAACCAATGACTGACGACGAAGTCATGGCCGAAGTTCGTGCTGTCCGCGCCGACAAGCGGCCGGGCTGTTAGATGCGTGTCGTAGCTGATACCAATATAGTGGTTTCGGGCTTGTTCTGGAATGGATATGAGCGACGTCTAATGGACGCCGCTCGTGACGGAATTATAGGGCTGGTCACTAGCCCTGCATTGCTGACCGAACTCCAAAATGTGCTATGCCGGCCGAAGTTTGCGAGTCGTTTGACGCGGAAAAATGTCGAACACAATTTCTTGGTCGAAGCTTACTCTGAACTCGCTGAAATTGTTGCAACAAAACCCCTAGATACACCCACTTCACGTGATCCAGATGATGATGAAGTCCTCGCATGTGCCGTCGCAGGTGACTGCGAGATCGTTGTAACGGGCGATGACGACTTGCTCGTTGTGAACGAGTTTCTGGGCATTAGAATACTGACAACTGCACAATTGCTCGCTGAACTTAATTTATAAGCTACAACGCGATCTGGATATTCGATTACAAACTCGTCGAAATGTACAGAATATTTTAGATTTGATAATGGAGGCGCAACTTGTCCAGTGATGGGAGCAGTGTTCAAGGCCCGTTAGTTGATTTCCCCAATATGTGTACCGCCGTTTATATAGCAGCTAACAACCCTTTGCCGCTAATCGAATGGCAGGAGAAAGTAACTCCGTTTTGCGTAACAGGCGTCGCAGAAGATGAACAGGGCGTCAAAAAACATTTCACCAAACCGCATATTGTTTATGCGGGCTCGTTCGAGGGCTGCGGGTGCGGGTTTTATTACGATAGCGATCCGATTGACCCTGACGATGAGTATGAGAAAGAGCGCGACGCCATGTCACGAGAGTCGGTGCGGCAGCTATCGTCGTATCTCCGCGAGGCCGTGAAAGGCGGCACCGTCGAAATGTTCGTATGTTGGGAGAGCGAACAAGCGAACGAGCCATCTCGCAGTTTTAGGGTAACGCCTGATTTTTTCGGCGGCGACGAGTTCTTTTTTGGCCCTGATGACGATACTTCTTTTGAAGAGACGACGTTTTTCACGGTGGTTCGTGATAAGGCAGAGAACTTGGGCCGCATTTCTTAAGTTGAAAATAAATTCGGAGGCGCAACTTATCCGGTGATGGGCGCGGTCTTCAAAACCGTTTGTGGGTTTGCGAGAGCAAACCTGGGTGGGTTCGACTCCCACACGCCTCCGCCAAGAAAAAGTAAAAAGTAAAAAGGCAAAAGTAAAAGGTTAGGAAGCGGCGTCCGTCCTGTTCATAACTTTTTACATTTTACCTTTTACTTTTTACTTGGATTTTTTCCATATGAGAGATTGGATAGCACTCAACATGACGCCCGGTGTCGGGCCGCGGGTGGCGACTAAGCTGCTTGAGCGGTTCGGGTCGCCGGATGGGGTTTTTCATGCGCGGCGTGCGGAGCTTGAATCTTTGCGGGTGAAGCCGGCGACTATTGAGAGCATTATCAAGAGAGAGTTTGAAGACGCTGCGGAAACGGAACTCGAGCGTGTAAAAGCGTCCGGCGGCGACATTCTTATTTTGGATGACGGCAGTTATCCGGCGCTGCTGCGCGAGATCGCCGATCCGCCGATCACCTTGTACGTTCGCGGTGACTGGCAGGCGTGTTTCGAGCAGCCGTGCGTGGCGGTCATCGGTTCGCGGCAGTGTTCGACGTACGGGGCGAACGCGTCGGAGATGCTTGCGCGTGATCTCGCGTCACGCGGCATATGCGTCGTTTCGGGCTTGGCACGCGGGATAGACACGGCCGCTCACAAGGGAGCGATCGCGGGAAAAGGCAAGACGATCGCGGTCATGGGCACCGGGCTCGACACGGTCTATCCGAAAGAAAACGCACGGCTTGTGAATGAAATTCTCGACGCGGGCGGGGCGGTCGTGACCCAGTTCCCGCTCGGCACGCCGCCGTTAAAAGACAACTTCCCTTACCGGAACAGAATCATAAGCGGGCTGAGCTTAGGTGTGTTGATAATTGAAGCGTCGGAACGCAGCGGTTCTTTGATAACGGCTCGGCTCGCGACGGAACAGAACCGCGAGGTGATGGCGGTTCCGGGAAACATAACGTCGCGAAACTCGTTCGGGACCAACTATCTGATCAAGGCCGGAGCCAAGCTCGTGCAGCAGTGGCAGGACGTTGTTGCCGAACTGCCGGCTGATATCGCGGCAAGAATTTTGCCGCCGAAGATTGACGAACCCGAACACAACGGTAAGCGGAACGCCGAGACGGCGCCCGCCGATCTGTCGCAGAACGAGCTGAAGATCTGGAAGCTTCTCGTACCGGACGAACACGTTCACATCGACAGTTTGCTCGAGACGAGCGGCCTTTCCTTTGGCGATCTGAACGCGGCGATCGTCGGCCTCGACATCCGCGATCTTATACGCACTTTGCCCGGGAAATATTACGCAAAACGCATCTAGCGAATGGTAGGTTTTGACAAGCGGCGGAAATCACGTATGTTCTAGTGTCGCATTGACACGAGTGATTCAGAGGTGTTAGAAGTCAGAATGTCAGGCGTAGTTTCACGTCTGACTATTTTTTTTCCGAAGTTTGATAATTTACGGCGGCCATGGAAAATCTGGTCCGCATCACGCGGATAAAGCGTGAAGCGTTCTATCAAGATCTGATCGAGCTCAACGAGCGGAAGAAAAAGCGGTTAATCGATCCGCAGCTTCCGCTGCTCAAGCTGTCGAAGTACATCGCCGAGCGAACGGTCACGCCGCAGGACGCTCCTGTACCTGAATGCGTGACGTGCGGCGTGTGCTGTGCGTACTTGTTATTCGTTCCGGTGTCGCTGACGGACAGCGAACGTTTGAGCGAGTTTGTTGAGCTGACGCTCGACGATTCGGACGCCGAGATCGCCGTCGACCGCGTGCTTTCGCGAAACGCCGAAACGGGACACTGTTCAAATCTCGCGGGCACGCTCGGCGAGCAGATCGGCTGCACGATCTATAACGAACGCCCGCAGGTTTGTCACGATTTTGACGCCGGCAGCGACCGGTGCCACGAATATCGGCGGATCTACGGCCTCGAGCCGCGGCTGACGGATATGGAGATCGTCACAGCAATATGCAGCCTTGAAAGTATTGAAATAAAGGAACGCATTCTAGATGTTCGAATTGTCGAAGCGGGAGCGTTCAGCCGCTGCAGCTTTTCGGCCGACGAGCCTGAGAGTGGAGCGTCGAGCGAGAGCGTTCAGTTGAAGATCGTCGTATATCTCGAGGACGAAATTCCGCATGAGATACATCGCTTCGAAGCGGGCCGCGAGATCTGGTTCGAAACCGATTTCCTGTCGCTCAGCCTTGCCGAAGCAAAAGAGTTGATAGCGTCCGCAAGCGGCGCAAGAGTAATAGTTGCGTGCCCTGCCGAAGGCCAAGATGATCAATAAGTATCTTGGCTTTGAGTATCGAATAAGGCAGGCACCAACCCTTATTTAGATTCGAACTGATTTATGTCGAAAAACCTGTTAATTGTAGAAAGTCCGGCAAAAGCGAAGACCATCGAAAAGATTCTTGGAAAAGATTTTCAGGTGAATAGCTGCTATGGCCATATCCGCGACCTTGAAAAGGCCGGCATGGGTATTGACATCGAAAATGATTTTCTCCCCAGTTATATCGTTCCAGACGATAAGAAAAAGGTCGTTAATGAACTAAAGTCGCTGGCAAAAAAGTCGGACGAAGTATGGCTGGCAACAGACGAAGACCGCGAGGGTGAAGCTATAAGCTGGCATCTGTGTGAAGTGCTGGGCCTCGATCCAACGACCACCAAACGGATCGTGTTTCATGAGATCACTAAACCTGCGATAGAAGCTGCTGTAAATAATCCGCGCACGGTGAATATGAACCTCGTAATGGCGCAGCAGGCGCGTCGGGTGCTGGACCGCATTGTCGGTTTTGAATTAAGTCCCGTGCTCTGGCGTAAGATCAGTACGAGCAATAAAAATCTGAGTGCCGGCCGTGTGCAGAGTGTCGCTGTACGCCTTATCGCTGACCGCGAACGCGAGATCAATGCCTTTCAGCAAGAAAGTCATTTTAAAATTGAAGGCTTATTTTTCGCCGACGACATAACGGGAAAGCAGGTAACTTTCAAAGCCGAAGGCAGGAAACAGAACAGTGCCGAGGACGCGGAAAAATTCTTGACGGGCTGCATCGGTGCCGAATACAAGGTAACCGATGTTCGAGTAAAGCCCGGAAAACGTACGCCGGCTCCGCCATTCACCACCTCGACGCTGCAACAGGAAGCATCGAGAAAGCTGGGCTACGGCGTGGCCAGAACGATGCAGATCGCCCAAAAGTTATATGAAAACGGTCATATTACCTACATGCGAACGGACAGCGTGAGCCTGAGCGCGACAGCTCTGGCGGACATCACGCAAACCGTTAGCAGTATGTACGGCGACAGATATCAGCAGTACCGCAAATTCAAAAATAAGAACGAATCCGCACAGGAAGCCCACGAAGCTATTCGCCCGACCTACACCAGCAAGACAACAATTCCGGATGCGGAGTGGCAGAAATTATATGAACTGATCTGGAAGCGAACTATGGCTTCGCAGATGGCCGATGCTGAGTTAGAAAAAACTACGGTCAAGATAGAAATTTCGACAAACAAAGAAGAATTAACTGCTTCGGGCGAGGTGTTGAAATTCGACGGATTTCTGAAGGTATATCAGGAAGATAAAGACGAAGATGAAGCGGAGGATTCGTCGGAAGGCCTGTTGCCCCCGATGAGGGTGGGGCAGTCATTGCCGCTGTCGGAGCTCAGAGCAACGGAACGGTTCAGCCGTGCTCAGCCGAGATACACCGAGGCGTCGCTGGTAAAAAAATTGGAAGAGCTTGGCATTGGCCGGCCGTCCACTTACGCACCCACAATTTCTACGATCCAGAAACGTGAATACGTAGAAAAAAGAGATAAGGAAGGCACGCCGAGGGCGTTCCGCGTGTTGGTGTTAAAAAATGACGTCATCGCTAAGAGAGAAGCATCCGAAAACACCGGTGCGGAAAAGTCTAAAATGTTCCCGACCGACCTGGGGCTTGTGGTAACTGACTTTCTGAAGCAGTATTTTGACGACATTATGGATTACGGCTTCACCGCCAAGATCGAGAAAGAGTTCGACGATGTTGCCGACGGGAAGCTGCAATGGAACGAAATGCTCGAGGAGTTTTACGGCCCATTCAAAAAAGACGTCGATAAAACAATCGAAACTGCAGAGCGTGCCAAGGGCGAAAGAGTGCTCGGCAACGACCCCGAAAGCGGCAAACCGGTGGTTGCCCGCATGGCACGGTATGGCCCGATCATACAGATCGGGAGCGCCGACGAAGAGGAGAAGCCGAGATTTGCAAAAGTGCCGACCGGTCAGAGCATTGAAACCATAACGTTTGACGAAGCGATGGCCCTGTTCAAATTGCAGGCCGCGATGGGCAGTTACGACGGCAAAGAATTGTCGGTGAGCATCGGCCGCTTTGGGCCGTATGTAAAATGGGGCGACGAATTCGTCTCCATACCCCGCGGCACCGACCTTGCAACGGTGGACACGGAAAAAGCGATCGAGTTTATAAAAGCTAAACAGGTGGCTGATGCCCCGGTCGGTGAATTTGACGATAAACCGATTACCAAAGGAGCGGGACGTTTCGGGCCTTTTATAAAATGGGACGGTTTATACATCAACGTGCCGCGCCGGTATGATCTCGAGAACCTGACGCAAGCCGAGATGAACGAACTTATCGAAGCGAAGGTCAGCAAAGAAGCGAACCGGTACATCCAACGCTGGGAGGACGAAAAAATATCCCTGGAGAATGCCCGGTGGGGCCCGGTCATCAAATTCGGTAAAAAGATCATTTCAGTCCCGAAAAAGGCCGATGGCACACGCTCCACCGCGGAAGATGCCGGAGCGCTGACGTTGGAACAGGTGAAGAAATTAATTGAAGCCGAGGTGCCCGGGGCATTTACTAAAAAGCCAAAGGCTGCGGCGAAGAAAACGCCCGCTAAGAGATCCGTGAAAAAGAAATAGGCCGCCAGATGCTCAATTTTCGGCCCGTTTAAGGTTGCTTGAAGTTGTTTGAACTATCCAAAGTGCGATCACTTCAATGGTGAAACACACAGTAATTTTTGGTCCCAAGCCGCTGAGCGGGCACATCTTCCTGAATATGCGGCAAATCGTGACGGAACCGTTCGTTATTGCAAAAACGAGACTTGCGATTATAAGATAGCGGTTAGCACTTCGGATTCGAGTACGGGCAAGGAAACTGATGCAACGGTTTCAGCGGTATAGCTACGGATGAACGAAAACATTCAGTTCCTGCAGGCATTTTTGAAAAACCCCGGCAAGGTGGGCTCGATAACACCGAGTTCGCCGGTGCTCGCCAAGCGGATGATCTACGGGATCAAGCCGTCGCCCGACAGCGTCGTGATGGAATTAGGCGTCGGCACGGGTGCGATCACTAAGTATTTGCAGGAAATAGTTCCGGACGACCGTTCATACCTTGGCATCGAGCTCGACCGCGATCTGGTCCGTTCTCTCAATCGAAATTATCCGGATATGCAGATCGTCCGCGGAAATGCGCTTGACGCCGTCGCGATCCACGATAAATCGGGCTTAGGAAAGGTCGGATACATTATCTGCTGCCTGCCGTTCGTTTCCCTGCCCAACGAGACCGGCGAAAAGATACTGACGGAGATCGACAAGTTCATGCAGCAGGGCTGTACCTTTCGCACATTTCAGTACGCTCACGGCTACTATTTCCCCTCGGCGATCAAGCTTCGCGAATTTATGCGCGACCGCTACGGCAAAACCAAACGCAGCCGCCTCGTCGTCAAGAACGTCCCGCCCGCGTACGTGCTCACCTGGTCGACAAAATAGTACCCGGCTGAAACCTTTTCGCGGTTTTAAGGGTAATAGTTGTTGAGATCACAGATTTATACCAGCTTTTTCAGGAGAAATAAGTAGATGTTAAAACGCAAGCTTTTGGGCGTAATGCTCATGTATGCTTTTGTGCTGCAGGGCTCCGCCTTTGCTCAGACGACGGTCGGTACGTCCGCCGCGGCGCAAGCAGCCCGCACCTCGACGGTCTATAACGCACCCAAGGAAGTCATCGACAAGATTCGCGACGAGGGCATGAACCGCTCACAGGTCATGCCGACGCTTAGCTATCTCACGGATGTCATCGGGCAGCGGTTGACCGCTTCGCCGAGCTTGCTGCGGGCCAACGAATGGACACGCGACACGATGACAAAATGGGGACTGAAGAACGGCCACCTCGAAGCGTGGGGTCCGTTCGGACGCGGCTGGGTGCTGAAAGGATTTTCGGCACAGGTTTCTGAGCCGTACGCGATCCCGCTGATCGCTTATCCGAAGGCCTGGGCTCCCGGCACGAACGGCGTGCTGAACGCCGAGGTCGTTTACCTGGATGCGAAAGACGACGCGGCACTCGCGAAATATAAAGGCACGCTCAAGGGCAAGATCGTGATGATCTCGGACACGCGCCCGACGCCGGCAGATTTTACCGGCATCGGCACACGGGTTACCGATGAAGAGCTGGCAAAGCTTGCGGCCGCTCCGGACCCGGCGACCGTCGAGCGTCCGCAGGGACAGCGACAGCCGTCGCCTGAACAGTTGGCACGCATGCAGGCCCAGCAAATGGCCGCTAAGAAATTCTGGCTTGCTTACAGCGATGGCGCGGCAATGATCCTCGACAACAGCCGCGGCGGGGCCGACGGCACCGTTTTCGTGCAGCAGGCCGCGGTCGCACGCGACCCGTCATCCGCCCCGGGAGCCGGTCCGGGTCGGCGCCCGTCGCCGTGGCAGAAAGAGGACGAGGCCAAGGTTCTGCCGCAGGTCACGCTCGCGACCGAGCATTACAATCGAATGGTGCGAATGCTGCAGCAGGGCGAAAAGCTCAAAATGACAGTGAACGTCGATGCTCAATACATCGACGGCGACGGCATGGTCAACAACACGATCGCCGAGATTCCGGGAACTGACCCCAAGCTCAAAGACGAGGTCGTCATGCTCGGCGGTCACATGGATTCGTGGCACGCGGGAACCGGTGCAACCGACAATGCCGCCGGCGTTTCTGTCGCGATGGAAGCGGCACGAATTATCCAGGCACTCGGCCTCAAGCCGCGACGCACGATCCGCGTTGCACTGTGGTCGGGCGAAGAGCAGGGACTTTTCGGCTCGCGTGCGTACGTCAAACAGCACTTCGGCGAGATGAAGAACGCGCGGAACAACTTCGGCCCGGTCGACCCGAACGCACCGAAACCCGAGCTCGTGAAAGGTGCCGATTACGAAAAGCTTTCGGCGTACTTTAACCTCGACAATGGCACGGGCAAGATCCGCGGTGTTTACATGCAGGGCAATTCGGCTGTGCGCCCGATCTTTGAATCATGGCTGACGCCGTTCGCGGACCTCGGCGCCAAGACGCTGACGATGGAGAACACCGGTGGAACCGATCACTTGTCGTTCGACGCGATCGGGCTTCCCGGCTTCCAGTTCATCCAGGACGAGATCGAGTACGACACGCTGACGCACCACTCGAACCAGGACGTATACGACCGCATCCAAGAGGGCGACATGAAGCAGGCCGCGACGATCATGGCCGCATTTGTTTATCAGGCCGCCATGATGGACGAAAAAATGCCGAGAAAAGTCATGAAGTAACGTACGCATGATTTCAATGTAAGAAACGCGGCATTGCCTTCTAGCAATGCCGCGTTTCTTTTCGCCGCGCGGCGGGCTTTTCAAAATCGAGGTCTTTCGTTTAGACTTACGCGAGCCGATCGCGCCGACCCTGTAACATTAAAAATTCGATAAACCTATGAACGAACCGCAATTCAACTCAGGCGCTATCGACGCGTCGGGCTGCATCAGCAACGGCTGGGAAATGATCAAGCCTAATTACTGGCTTTATTTTGGTGTGTCGATCGTTTCGCTGCTGCTGATCTCGTGCATTCCGTGTGTCAATATTTTTATCGCCGGGCCGGTGATGGGCGGTATTTACTTCATTTATCTGAAGGCGATGCGGAACGAGCCGGTCGATTTCGGAATGATGTTCAAGGGATTTGAAAAGTTCGTGCCGCTGATGGTCGTCGGGCTGGTGCAGTCGATCCCGGAAGTGATCGCACAGGTTTTCCGGTTTTCGGTCGACATTGGCAGGCTCGGGCTGACGAACGGAGGCCGACAGATAGGCGACGCCGAGTTTGCGATCGCGAGCGGCGTGATGATCGTCGCGGTTCTCGTCGGTTTGGTGTTTGTGGTCATCGCGGCGGTTTGGCGCGTGCTGTTGATGTTCGCGGTACCGCTCATCGTGGAATACAACTTAAGCCCGGTCGACGCGATGAAACTTAGCGCGCGGGCGGCGATATCAAACGTCGGCGGTCTTATACTGCTTCTGATCCTGCAGTTTCTGATCGCCCTGCTCGGCTTTGTCGCTATCTGCGTCGGATTCTTTTTCGTTTTGCCGCTCATCTACGCGGCGAACGCCTTTGCGTACAGGCAGGTCTTTCCGTGGATCGAGAACAATTTCCAGAACACGCCGCCGCCGCCGGGTTCGTATGACGTCAATTTCGGCCGCGGAATGTAACGCTCTAAAGAGCGAGTTCCATAAACAGAACGTCGTACGGGTTTTCGTAGTACGCGTCGATCAGGTAAAAGCCGTGAGATTCGTAGAGTTTCACGGCTTTCCCCATTTTCGGCGGGTAGGTGTCGAGCCGCAGCTTTTCGTAACCGGCGGCGCGGGCGCTGTCGATGATCTTTTCGATGAGAAAATTGCCGATGCCGTGTCCCTGAAACTGCGGGCGGACGAACAGGCGCTTCATCTCGCAGATGCCGTCGTTCAATTTTCGCATGGCGACGCAGCCCGCTGGGTTGCCGTCTGAGTAAGCGATAAATAATCGCCCGTCCGGCGGCGCGTATTTTCCGGGAAGGTTACGCACCTCTTCCTCGAACGACTGAAAACAAAGGTCTTCGTCGAGCCATGTTTCATATTCTCTGAAGAGGCGTCGGGCTTCGTCGATCTCCGCTTGAGATTCAGCCTGTATCAGATCGATCATCGGGAACCGCTTTTAATTTGAAAATTCTATCCGCCGGGTTTATCGTAAACTGAGATCGTATCATTTCAATAGATCATCCGAAAAATTATGGACAGGCGCAGTTTTATCTCGAACCTCACGGCGGTTTCCGGCGGAATCGCACTTGCGTGCACCGGCCTCGCCCGGCGTGCCGAGCTGTTTGCCGCTGGCCGCGATTCGACGAATTTTAAGGCCGCCGGCTACGGCGATCTCGTGCCGACGGCGGCGAAAAACACAGGCGAGACTTATCTCGCACTGCCGAAAGGCTTTGAGTACAACGTCATCGGCAAGGTGAAAAGCACGATGGCCGACGGCCGCATCACGCCGCCGTCGCACGACGGCATGGCGACGTTCAAGGTAAAGAACGAGCTGCGCATCATCCGCAATCACGAGGTCGTCGGCGGACGCGTGCCGCGGCCGGGCACAGCGATGGCGGCCGGAAATCATTACGACGAAACAGCTCCGGGCGGCACAGTGACGCTCGTCATCGATCCGCGAACGCGAGCGGTCGTGAAAGATTTTGTCAGCCTTTCGGGCACGCTGATCAACTGCGCCGGCGGGCCGACGCCGTGGGGAAGCTGGATCTCGTGCGAGGAAACGACGCTCGGGCCGACCGTCCGCACGACGCTCAGCGGCTCTAAGATCGGCGGCTATCCGAAACCGCATGGCTACTGTTTTGAGGTTTCGGCGTCGGCGAACAACAATCTGCCGGCCGTGCCGCTAAAAGCCATGGGCAGGTTCGTCCACGAGGCGATCGCGGTCGACCCGCGTTCGGGCATCGTTTACCTGACCGAAGATTACACCTCGGCCGGCTTTTACCGTTTTCTGCCGCGTCGAAATAAACGCCTCGCCGAGGGCGGCGTGCTGCAGATGCTCGCCGTCAAGGACCGGCCGAATTATGACACCCGCACCGGCCAGAAACAGGGTATGAGTTTCACCGCGAGTTGGGTGACGATCGACAACCCCGATCCGGCCGAGGCGGACGTCGACGAGCTCGCGGTTTATAAACAAGGCAAAGCAAAAGGCGCGGCGACGTTCGCTCGGCTCGAGGGCTGCTGCGCGGATGAGAAAGGTAATATCTTTTTCACATCGACCAGCGGCGGTGACAATAAAGGCGGACAGATCTGGCATTACGAGCCGGCGGGCCGCGACTCGGGGCGTCTGACGCTCGCGTTCGAATCGCCCGATCGCGAAGTGCTCGACATGCCCGACAACATCTGCGTCAGGCCGAAAACGGCGCATCTCTTCATCTGCGAGGACAGCGATTACGTCGGCCTCGGCGGCAGCCCGGATAATTATCTGCGAATTCTAACGCCGGACGGGCGCATCGCCGATTTTGCCCACAACATCACGCCGAACTTTATCAAAAGCGAGTTTGCCGGCTCGACGTTTTCGCGCGATGGCAAGACGCTATTCGTCAACCTGCAGTCCGTCGGCGCGACATTCGCGATCTGGGGCGACTGGGACAAGTTCCGCACTTGAGAGCGAAAGAACGTTCGTGATCGTACGATGGCAATCAGCAGCTCCGCTAGGAGCGTACAGTTTGTAGAATCGGAAATTCTCAAACGCACAGAGCTCCGTAGGAGCGACCTGATAGGCCGCTCCTATGGAGCTCGAACACGTTGCGCTTGTCGATACTACAAACGGTACGCTCCTAGCGGAGCTAAACCGCGGGCCGATTCTGAATCATTATGCTGGTAACAAATTCCCCGTACTTCAAAATAATCGCCCGGCACGTGTGCACGTGGCGTTTATGTTCTCTTATACTTAAGTTATGGAATTAGCGGTTGAGAAGTACAAGGTCGCGGATGAGCCGTATTATTTACCGGTCGGGCACGAGGTCGAGCTGTTCGAAGCGGCGTACGCGGCACGGCTTCCGGCAATGTTGAAAGGGCCGACCGGCTGCGGCAAAACGCGGTTCGTCGAGTACATGGCGTACCGCCTGAACCGCCCGCTGATCACCGTCGCATGTCACGAAGACCTTTCGTCGACCGATCTCGTCGGACGCTTTCTGCTCGAGGGCGAGGAAACTGTCTGGCACGACGGCCCGCTGACGTCGGCCGTCCGTGCCGGTGCGATCTGCTATCTGGACGAGGTGGTCGAGGCACGCAAGGACACGGTCGTTATCATCCACCCGCTGACCGACGACCGACGCCGACTGCCGATGGAAAAACGCGGAACGGTGATCGAGGCTCCGCCGGAATTCATGCTCGTCGTGTCGTACAATCCGGGTTACCAGTCGATACTCAAAGATCTGAAACAGTCGACGAGGCAGCGGTTCGTCGCAATGGAATTTGATTACCCAAACGCCGAGGCCGAAGCCGAGATCGTAGCTAAAGAAGGCGGCATCGACCTCGAAACCGCGACCGACCTGGTGAAGATCGGCCAAAAGGTGCGCAACCTGCGCGGCCACGGTTTGGAAGAGGGCGTCTCGACACGCCTGCTCATCTACGCCGCCCAGATGATCGCCCAGGGCATCGCCCCGATCGACGCCGCCAACGTCGCCATCTGCTCACCCATAACCGACGACCGCGAACTGCAGCGCAGCATCCGCGAGATCGTCACGACGATAATCTAAATATGTCAGGAAACGGAGTTAGAGTCGTCGCACATTTCGTTGCGAAGCCGGAGAGCGTCGAGGACGTGAAACGCATCCTGACCGACATGATCGACCCGACGCGTGCAGAGGACGGCTGTGTTACGTATGAGCTGCTGCAGAACGCCGCCGACCCTACGGATTTTACATTCATCGAAGAGTGGACGAGCAAGGCTAATCTTGATCGTCACGCCGTTTCCGACCACCTCAAAACCGGCCGCGAGCTCGTAAAAGAACATTTGGCAAAAGAGTCCGACGTGCGTGTGTATACACTCGTGAAGTAAGCGTGCACAAGCCCGCACGAAGTAAGGGCGTAAACGGTCAACGCGGCGCAATACGCCCTTACTTCGTGCGGGCTTGTGCAAAAGAGCGGACTCCCGCGATAAAAGAAAACCTGTGATCAGAACTGTCAATGTCACCCGATATGTTACGCCGCTGCGCGAGGGTGGATCGCTGCCGGCTATTGTCGAGGCGGACGATGACGGGATGTACGTGCTGAAATTTCGCGGTGCGGGGCAGGGCGTTAAGGCGCTGATCGCAGAGTTGATCTCGGGCGAGATCGCGAGAGCGTTGGGATTGCGAATTCCCGAGATCGTGCTCGCGAATTTGGACGTGCTGCTTAGCCAAAGCGAGCCAGATCCTGAAATTCAGGACCTGCTCAAAGCGAGTGCCGGGCTCAATCTCGGGCTCGATTTTCTGCCTGGTTCGATCACGTTCGATCCGCTGGTGGAAAACATCGATGCAAGCACCGCGTCGCAGATCGTCTGGCTCGACTGCTTTGTCACGAACGTCGACCGCACGCCGCGTAACACGAATTTGCTGATGTGGCACAAGGAGCTTTGGCTGATCGACCACGGCGCATCGCTTTATTTCCAGCACGCGTGGCAAAATTGGGACGAGGCGAGCCGGCGGCCGTTCGCACAGGTGAAAGACCACGTGCTGCTGCCGCTCGCGAGTGAACTGCAAACGGTGGACGAGGAATTTCGCAAGATACTAACGAGCGAAAGAATCGAGTCGATCGTCGCCCTTATCCCTGACGAGTGGCTAACCGACGACGGTGCGGCCGCGGACGAAAAGCGGCACGTCTATCGTGAATTCTTGAATACGAGGCTTTCCGTTTCGAATATCTTTGTCGAGGAGGCGATGCGTGTCAGACAAACAATTATTTGAGTACGCCGTCATACGCCTCGTTCCGTGCGTCGACCGGCAGGAGTTTTTGAACGTCGGGATAATTCTGTACTCCAAGCCGCAAAATTTTCTCAAGGCCGAGTTCGAGCTTAACGAAACGCGCCTCGACGCGCTGTGCCGAGATACGGGCATCGGCGAGATCAAAGAACACCTCGACGCGTTCGCACGCATTTGCGAAGGCGGCGAAACGGCTGGCCCGATCGGCAAACTTTCACCGGGCGATCGCTTTCGCTGGCTGACCGCACCGCGCAGCACGATCGTCCAAACATCACCCGTCCACACCGGCCTTCTGACCGACGCCGCCCAAACGCTCGACGATTTGTTGACGAAAATGGTCCGTTAAATCTGATGACCGAAAAACTCGACCGCCGAAAATTTTTGAAGATCGCCGGTGCTGCCGCCGGTACTCTCGCGCTTTCCGGAACGAACGCATTTGCCCAACGAGTTGCGAAAAAATGTGTCGTTATCGGAGCAGGTTTTGCGGGGCTTGCCGCCGCGTACAAGCTGAAAAATGCGGGGTGGAATGTGACGGTGCTTGAGGCTCGCGACCGCATTGGCGGACGCGTGTTGTCGCACAAATTTGCGGGGAGCGATCTTGTTTGCGAGCTTGGTGCCGAGTGGGTCGGCGAGAGCCATGAGCGGTTAAAGTCGCTGTGCCGCGATTTTAAGATACCGCTGCAGAAACATCAGTTCGACGATTATCTGCTGCAGGACGGGAAAGTTTCGCGGCCGGGCGAGTGGGGATTTTCGCCGCAGGCGCGCGCCGCCTTCGAAAAACTGATCAAGCAGTACGACAAGTTCACACCGCTGCAAAAGACGCGGCTGGACAAATACGACTGGTGGACGTACCTCGAAAAGATCGGATTTACGGCCGACGACCTTCGCTTACGCGATCTGATGGACAGCACCGATTTTGGCGAATCGATCCGGCACGTTTCGGCGTTCGCGGCACTTGCGGAATACGCCGAGTCGAGTCCGAAGAACGAGATGGACTACAAGATGACCGGCGGCAATTCGCGGCTGGCCGAGGAATTTGCAAAACGCATCGGGCCGGAAAATATAAGACTAGGCCGAACGGTACTTGCTATACGTCAGAGTAAAGGACAGGTGACGGTGGACGCGGCTTATCCGTCGCACATCGATTTCGCTGTTCGCCCGGAAGCATTCACAGCCGACGCCGTGATCTGCACGATTCCGATCGAGAGTTTATTGAAGATCAGATTCGATCCGCCGCTGCCGACCGCGCAAACCGAGGCTGCCGAAAAACTCACCTACGCCAGAATTTGCAAGAACAGCGTTTTGTTCGACGAGCGTTTTTGGAAAGACGATAATTTTTCGATGGTTTCGGATGTGACGTCGCACTACTACTTTCACAGCACGCAGAACCAGCCCGGCCGGCAAGGCATTCTCACGTCGTACGCGATCGGCGAAAAGGCGGACGTTCTCGCTTCGCAGTCCGACGCACGGCGTATGCGGATCGTCGCGAACGATCTCGTCGATCTCAACGGCGACGCACCGAAACTCGCTCGCAATATCGCCTCGTACGCGTGGCAGCGCGACCCGTACACCGACGGCGCGTACGCGCTCTACAAGCCGGGCCAATGGTTCGGCATCCGCCCTATACTCGCTCGTCCGCACGGCAAAGTTCTGTTCGCCGGCGAACACCTCGCCGACTGGCAAGGCTTTATGGAAGGCGCGATCGAGACCGGGGAATCCGCCGCCAAAAGCCTGCTCGGTTAAAACAACTCTCGAAAGTTAACATTCAATTAACACGCATTTCACGTGCGGTTAACCTCGCGCGGCTAATCTTCTCCTTGCTAACAAGAAAATCGAAAAATTAAGTAACACACGGCTGGTTTTCTGAACGAAATTTATCAGAAGCCGGCCCGTATCGAATTTCCGAATTACGCCCCCAAGGAGTTGAAATGAAACCGAGTACATTTTCGAGAGCCTTATCAATATTTTTTATCCTGATCACAGGCTTGCTCATCACCACACAGGGTCAGACCGGCGACGGCCGGATCGCCGGAAGAGTCATCGACCCGAACGGCGCGGTCGTTGCGGGAGCAACCGTCGTAGTAACGAATGCGGGCACGAACGAGTCGCGAACGGTCACCGCGAACGCCGTCGGCAGCGATACGGTCAGCGCGCTCAAACCCGCAGTTTACAGCCTAGCGGTTTCCGCACCGTCGTTCGGGACAAAGACGATAACGGATGTGCAGATCGCCGTCGGACAGCAGCTCGACCTCGACGTGACGCTGGCCGTCGAGGCACAATCGGTCACCGTCGACGTCACCGACGCAAGCGCCGTCGGCATCGACACGACGTCGGCGAGCATCGGCGTTACGGTGAACCAACGCGAGGTAAAGGACCTGCCGCTCAACGGCCGTCAGCTTTCGCAGTTGTATCTTCAGGCTCCGGGAACGGTCAACTCGGGAACCGGCACGTTCGGCGACATCCGATTTTCGGGCCGTGCCAATCAGCAGAACGTGGTCCGATACGACGGCGTCGAAGGCTCGGCGATCATCGATGCGAGCCCGGGCAATCTGAACGGCGAGGTCGCGTCGCCTTTTCGTCTGCAATCGAGCCTCGAGAACGTACAGGAATTCAAAGCCGACTCGAACAACTATCCGGCCGAACTCGGAACCGGTACCGGCGGCCAGGTTTCGGTCGTGACCAAGTCGGGAACGAACCAGTTTCACGGTTCGCTGTTTGAATATTTTCGCAACGAGGCACTCGACGCCCGCAATTTTTTCGACAACACGTCGCCCGGCATTCCAAAGAGCATTTTGCGTCTCAACCAGTTCGGCGGCAGCCTCGGCGGGCGCATCATCAAGGACAAGCTTTTCTTTTTCGCCAGCTACGAGGGCTATCGCGTGCGGGCCGGTGTCAACTCGGTCGAGCTTGCACCTTATCTTTCATTGGGCAACGCCGGTTCGGTACTGCCGACGGCAGCCAACCCGCGGGGATTGCCTGACGGCACGAGCCCGCAAATCGCCGCGAACGTCCGCCGCTACATCGCGGGTTTTCGCTCGCCCGACGCTATCGTCGTCGGGCCGTCCGCCGTCCCGGGGCTGGAGATCGTCCAACTCCAATCGGCGACGAAAACGAACGAAGACGCATTCTTCGGGCGTCTCGACTATAAACTCAACGATTACAATAGTTTGTATATCAGGTATTTTCGCGACAAAGGTACCGATGTAACTCCGGAAGGCGTTTCGGGACGCCAAACGCGTATCTCGGCAATTCCGCAAAACGGAGTGTTCGGCTACACGGGGATCTTCGGCAAGTTCATCAATGAATTTCGGCTCGGGTACAACGCGGCGCAGACGACGATCAGCGGCGAGGCGCCGACGATCAACGGCGTCGATTTTTCGGGCATCACGCTGAACGTTTCGGGAACTGTCGCGAACTTGCCGAGCAACACGATCGCCGGGCAAGGCGCGTCGGCGGGCATATCCGTCCCGGGCGGACTCGTTCGGGCAAACAGTGCGACCAACGGACGCGGCCAGCCTTATAAACCCTATACGCTCGGTTTCATCGACAACCTGAATTGGACGAGCGGCAATCACAATATCAAGGTCGGCGGTGAGGTGCGGCTCGTCCGGATGAAGACCGATCGTCTCGGCGGTACGACCTACACGTTCTCTAATTTCAATAATTTTCTGGCCGGCACACTCCAGTCGGTACAATACGTCGGCGACCTGAGCGACCCTAGCCCGTTCACCGGCGTCAGCGGGCAGCGTCAGGCGGAGCAGGAGTATTACATCGCCTACGCACAGGACAATTGGCGGATCAGGCCCGGCCTGAATCTCAATTACGGACTGCGGTACGAGTATTACGCGCCGCTTCGCGAAAAGAACAACGGCCAGGTTTTGTTCGACCTCACGACGGGAACGCTCCGCGATCCGAGTGAGCCGGCTTACAAATCGTCCAAGAGTAACTTCGGCCCGAGAGTTTCGCTGACGTGGACGCCGAACGAGAGCGGGAACGGATTCTTCGCCGGCGGACGCACCGTTTTGCGGACCGGTTTCGGCATCTTTTACGGCCCGGGGCAGACCGAGGACCAGATACAGCCGATCGAAAGCGACCGCATCTCGTCGACAGTGTCGAGCGGTGCTCTGATAAGCAGCGGTTTCTCGGGCAACACGGCGGCCGACATTGCATCGATCGTGACGGCGTTCAACACGACGCCGAACAACCGTTCATATCAGCCGCGTGCGTACGCCCCCGAATACCAGATACCCGAACGCATTTACCAATACAGCGTGTCCTATCAGCAGCAGCTGCCGTACAACCTCGTTTCGACGATCGCGTACGTCGGCAGCAAGGGACGCAATTTGTTTTTGCGATCGGTAACGAACCAGATCCTGCCGGGCAGCACATCGATACTAAACGGGACGAATATTCCCACCAATTTCGGCGTCGTCAACCGCACCGACGCGGCGGGACGCGTGATCGGCGTCAACACCGTTCGGCAATTCAGTATCGTTAATGGAACGTCGGTGCAGAATCCGTTTGCCGAGATCGATTACAAAACGAGCGGCGGACGCGACTCGTACAACGCTTTGCAGACGTCGCTGTCGCGCAGTTTTTCGACGGGGCTGACGATGAACGCGCAGTACACGTGGGCGAGCAGCCGCGGAACGTCCGCCGGATCGAACGAAGCCCGCACGTCGGCGCAGCTCAACAATTTCGAAGCCGATTACGGCCGAAACAACTTCGACGTTCGGCACACGTTCAACATCAGTGCTCTGTATTCGCTTCCGTTCGGAAAGGGCAAGACATTTGATCTCGGCGGTATCGGCAACGCTCTGCTGGGCGACTGGCAGATCGGCGGCATCGTGAACGCACGCAGCGGCCTGCCGATCGAGGTAAATATCGTCCGTGCCGACGTTGTTATTCAATGTACGAATCCGGCCGCTGGATGTACCGCCGGCCAGGTTTTGGCGCTGCCGGGAACGATCAATGCGGGAAGCCCGCTTCCGCTCGGGTTTATGGCCGTGGTCAACACGCCGGGCGGCGGCGCGTCGCGAAACATTCGGCGTCCGAATGTTACGGGCCAGCCGTTCTATCTCGACAACGACCGGAACATCCTGAACCCAGCCGCGTTCTCGACGCCGGCACCGGGTGAGTTCGGAGACTTGTCGCGAAACGCTTTGCGCGGGCCGATCTTTCGTCAGATCGATCTGACGCTGAGCAAAAAATTCAACATCACGGAAACGGCGAATATTCAATTCCGGACCGAGGTGTTCAATTTGTTCAATACGACGAACTTCACGAATCCATCGGCGACATTGAACAACTCGCTGAGCGCGTCGTTCCAGCCCGGGCAAGCGTACACACAGTCGCTGGCCGGCGGAGCATTCGGGCAGATCCGCTCGACGGTGGGCAGAACGGTCGGGTTGGGAACGAACCGCCAAATCCAATTCGCCCTGCGATTGAATTTCTAACACGGGAACGCCGGCAGCCTGCCGGCAATGAACGTGAAACGCGAAAAGGCGCCTGAACAGTTCAGGCGCCTTTCTCATTCACACGTTTCGCGTCCTCGCGGACGCGTGCAAGCAAGGATGCTTGCGGTCCAGTCGATGCCGGCGATCCAGTCTAACGGACTGCGGTCGTTTGTTTTTCCTTGCCTTTCGGGTCGTACGGCGTTGCCTGGTAGCGTTTTACGGCGTCCTGGGCGTTGTCGTAGTTGTCGCCGAGGTCTTGGGCACGTTTGTAGGCCGCGACGGCACGGGCACGGTCGCCTTTTGCGTCGTAGGCGTTGCCCATTTTGATGTTCGACCAGACGCTCAGCCATTGCGGACTGATGTCGCCGGCGAGAGCGGCTTTGAAATTATCGACGGCAAGGTCGTAATTCCGCTGTTCCAGGTACAACAGGCCGAGGTGATAATAGATCCACGAATTAGAACGGTCGAGTTTCAACGCGGCTTCGAACTGCTGCTGCGCCTCGACGTAATTTCCCTCTTTGAACTGCTCGATGCCGCGGCGTGCGATCGACGAAACGCGTAGGTCCGGCGAGATCCGCAAAAGCTTGTAGCCCGGATCGACAACTACGTCGAGCGGCTTGCCGTCGGCTTCGATATTGAAATCGGCGGTCGCCTCTTCCATATCGACGGACACGGTTTTCAATCCGCCTTCGCCCTCGGACCTGAGCTCGACGTCGACCGGCAGACGCAGGTTGTCGTAGTTCTGTTTGATCGTTCCGCGTGCTACGAACTTCCCGCCCTTTGTCCGCAGAATGAGATAGTCGGTCGTAAATTCCGGCACGCCCGTGCTTTCGACCCAGCGGGCGAAAAAGTAACGCATGTCCTTGTCGGCGACCTTTGTGGCGAGCTTTTCGAAATCGTCTATAGAGGCGTTCTTGCCGCGATATTCCGCGAGGAACGAGCGGAGAAGCTTGTCGAACGTCGCCTGGCCCAGCGTGTCGCGCAACAGCTTGTACACGAACGCGCCCTTGGCGTACATGATGTACTGATAGGCGGTCGACTGGTCGTCGAGATTGGACGGAGCACGCAGAAGCGAGGCGGTCTGTTCGAAGGTCAGAGATTTTTCGAGCAGTTCGCGGCGGAGGCCTTCGAGCTGCGCGCCGTTGAGCGTGCTTTCGCGCAGCGCGTAAGCGCTGTATTCCGCCAAACCTTGCGACAGCCACGCATCGTCGAACGATTTGAGTCCGACGGTCAGTCCCCACCACTGGAGAGCGGCCTCGCGCTGCAGGCGTTCGAGCGTGACGTCGCGCGGCTGTTGAAATTCCTTGCTCGAGATGAAAAGCATGCCGAGCGACGAGTAAAGGTCGAGGCTCTCGTCGTCGATCTGGGCGACGATGAGCTTTTTGCCCATGTCGGAGACGCCGTATTTCTGAGTGTAAAACGCCAACGCCTTACCGAGCGTTTCGCCGAACGATGCGATCTGCGCGTCGTTGCCGGGACGCGTATAGAACTGCAGTTCGTAATCGCCGAGCCGCATCGTTTTGTTCGTAAATTTGCCGTACGCGAAGTTGCCGATGAGGCCGGGTTTAGACTGCGTGAAACGAAACTTGCCGCCGCCCGTGACCGGCGTGTCGCTGAAGCCTACGACCTGCAGCCCGCCGGGAGCATTTATCGTGATGTCCGATGTCGCCAGATCTGCCGCATAATCGTGAAACGGGAACCACCGGGACGCGTACATAAGATAACCTTGATCGGTGTCGACCGACGCGAGGCGTTTATTGAGCAGCGGGCCGCCGCTCGGCGTGTTGAGAACGCCGCTGTATTTGAAGCGAAGCGTCACGGGCACGCCTTTCGGCAGATCAGCCGGCATCTCGACACGGACGCTCGGGCCGAGGTCGGAGACGCCGACCTGATCCTGAACGAATGTGATATTTCCACCTGCGGATGCGGACGTGGGGCGAGATCCTTTTGGCGGCGTTACGGCGGCCGACCCGCCCACGACGCGGGAAATGCTTTCGACCTTTAACGAGCCGTTGAGCTCGAACGTGACGACGCGCGTATCTTCCAGCGGAATAAAAGTCACATCCGATGTGGCCGCCAGCCGGTTGTCGGCCGGTGCCAGATCGGCGTCGATCCTGTAACTTACAACGTCAAACGCCGCACGCTTGACCTGCTGAGCGTACGCCCCGGTCAAAAAAACCGAGACCAGCCCGGCGACGCCAAAGGAAACTTTAAGGAGATTCTTCATTCTGTTATCGAAACCTGACCGATTATTTGGTGCGTTTCTATGATGTTTGCAACGGATAAACAGTTTGCCTAGCGAACGTAAATCGGATTGGAGATGATCCAGGGCATTTTGTCGAACGGCGGGCCCAAGTCGTCACGGTAAACTTCGACCCGATAGACTCCCCGCGATACGATGGTCAGCTTTTGGACGTCTGCGTGGATATCTGGGGGTGACCCTCTTCCGCCGAGTTTTCCACCACCGTTCTCCGAAAAGTAGACGCGCGATCGCAACGGAGTGGCGACCTCGAGCACCAAAGAAGGTCTAAAGATGACTGTGTCCCCCATCTGAATCGAACCAGAGCCATCGCTCATACTTAGTCGAAACCCGGTCGTGTCTCCCCATGCGTCGAACCCGATAAAATACCGACCGGCCTTGATCGCTTCCACAATTGTCTCGCGGTTCAGCGACTTTTCACTTTCAATAAGCACGTGAACCCGTACCACGCCGAACGAGGTCACATACGGGTCGATTTTTAGTTTGATCAGCTTATTGCCGGCGTCGTCGCCGAAAAGGTGAAAACCGATGTTCGAGTGAGCGTCGGTGCCGGCGAAAAGCGAGATCGGCCGCTTTGCCGCGATCTCGTCGAATTTTTCCAGGTTCGCGTCCGGGCGGCGCAGGTGCGTGGCGAGCGTGAGTTGCGGATATGCGGGATATGACCAGATCAGATCACCGAGAGCGGTGAACGGGTTCATCTGCTTGGATTCGGTGTGCAGGCTGAAAACCTCGTCGCCGTCGAAGTTCGAATCCCAGCTTTTGAATTTTTCGGGATAAGTGATGAGGGCGAGGCGGTTCTCGGCATGCAGCTTTTCGAGCACCGCGTCAGTTGACATGTTCCTCAAGCCAGCAGCGTCGGCACTGCCCGGAATCATCAAAAATCGATCGCCGTCGGCGGTGTCGATCTCGTTGCCGCCGACGAATAGCGTTTTGCCGTAGACGCCGTTTAGCGTCAGTGCGGACGTGTCGTAGGCGTCGGACCAGTGCTCGGTCATCAGGACGAAGTCGAGGTCGTTGGCGTTTGCTGCGTTGATGAGCTCGTCGAAACTGCCGGTGCTGTGCCCGCCGAGGCTGGTATGGGCGTGGATTATCCCTTTGTATTCTTTGTATTGCGGATCATTGCGAACGGTGCGGGTGGCGTTCGACTGCGCGATCTTTTCGGCAAGCTGGCCGATCTTGTACCGCCGGTAAATGAACGGTATCTGAATCACCAAAACGATGACCAGCAATGCGAGCAAAATGCGTTTGAGAATTTTCACGTTTACAGGTCAGAACCACCTGCGTGAGCGGGTGGTCGGGACTCAATCAGAAACTCAAGCCGACCATATATCGGCGTCGTTAACGATACAGAGCGTTCGACTGTTAACACGTTGGCTGTTTGCACGGACATATCGATTGCCACGTTGACGTCCACCCGCTCACGCAGGTGGTTCTGACAAAAAGTCGACCGAGACTACCTTTTCGGCGATCTCGCGGCCGATGGCTACGACCTTTTGATGCTCGGAATGCTCGTTATAGTGGTCGAGGGCGGCGCGGTCGGGATATATCGCGACGAGGCCGGTGTCGAACGAGCGTTCGAGATGCAAAATGTCGGTTCCGACGCTGAAGCTGTCGATGTTCGGGATGATCCCGGGCAGCGCCTGCAGCCGTGCGATGTGTTCGGCACGCTGTTCGGCGGTGGTGTCGGGCTTGTATTTCCAGCAAACTATGTGGGTCAACATGTGTACAGTGTAATCCCGGATGCGAGGCACAGGCTAACAGCCTGTGCTACTTTCTTCGCACCATTTGCGGGTGACCTCGTGGCGGTAAGCGAACATTTTTTCGAGCCGCGGGATGACCGCCGCCGGTGCCGCGAGCCGGCCGAGAAATCCACCCGGCGGTTGGTACTCGACCTCGTCGCGAAGTACCGCTCCGTCCGCGTGCGGCAGGACGATGTGGCGGTGCCGCCAACTTTTGAACGGCCCGGAAATTTGAGTGTCCTCGAACATATGCGGCGGATCGTAAGCGGTGTGCTCCGCGACCCAACGCACCTTTATCGGTCCGAAAATGTTGCTTTCGAGGATCGTACGCGAGCCGACCTGCGAGATGTCGGCACGCTGAATTACCTTGACCGTCTCGAACGGCGGCACCAGCCGCTCGAACGCGTCGGGCAGTTGGTGAAAAGCAAAAACCTTTTCCGGCGTGCAGCGGATGACCGATTCTTTTACAAAACGCATTTCGTTACCGCAGAGCCTTTTCCAGCTCGGCGTTCAGCAGCTCCCAAACCTTCACCAGATGCCGTTCCTCGACACGGATGCTGCCGACGGACAGGCGAATTGTGAATTTGCCGTTGAGCTTCGTGTGCGACAAATATGCCTCGCCCGAGGCGTTGATGTCATTCATTATTCTTTCGTTCAGATCGTTCACTTCGGATTCGGCAACGCCTTTCGGGGCGATTCGAAAGCACACGAGAGCGAACGGGACGGGCGCCATCAACTCGAAATTTTCCGATTCGGCGACCCACGACTCGAAAAGCCTCGCGAGCCGGCAGTGTTCGCGGAGACGGGCGATCATCCCATCACGGCCGAAATATCGCATCACGAACCAGAGCTTCAAAGACCTGAAACGGCGGCCGAGCTGGATGCCGTAGTCCATACCGTTCTTGACCTGATCGGCGTCGCTGGTCTTGAGGTATTCGGGCACGAGCGAGAACGCCTGTTTGAGCATCGGCATATCGCGGCAAAAAAGTACCGAGAGGTCGAACGGCGTGAACAGCCACTTGTGCGGGTTTGTAATTATCGAGTCGGCACGCTCCCAGCCTTTGAAAATGTGCTGAAGTTCCGGGACGATCGCCGCCGATCCTGCATAGGCCGCGTCGACGTGCAGCCACAGCCCGAACTTTTCGCAAATATCGGCGACCGCATCGACCGGGTCGACGCTCGACGTCGAGGTCGTGCCGATCGTCGGGATGACGCAGATAGGCACGTAACCAGCCTCGATGTCTTCTTCGATCGCCTCAGCCAATTTGTCGGCGATCATCTCGAAGCGGTCGTTGATCTCGATCTTTCGCAAACTCTGCTGCCCGAGGCCGAGCGTGATGACGGCCTTGTCGATCGACGAATGGACGTGCTCGGAGCAGTAAACGCGCAGCAGCGGCAGATCGTCTCGGCCGCTCATGCCGCGTTCGCGGATGTCGAGACCGGCACGCTCACGTGCGGCAGCGATCGCGTGCATCGTCGAGACGCTCGCCGTGTCGTAGATAATTCCGTCAAAGCTGTCGGGCAAATTCATCATCTGCCGCAGCCAGTCGAGCACGACGTCCTCGAGCTCGGTCGACGCCGGTGCCGTTCGCCACAGCATTGCCTTCATATCGAACGCCGCCGACAGCATTTCGCCGAAAACGCCGACGCTGCTGGTCGATGTCGAGAACAGCCCGTGAAAGTTCGGATGATTCCAGTGCGTGACGGCGGGCAATATCAATCTGTCGACATCGGCGAGCACACGTTCAAAATCTTCACCCGTTTCCGGCGCGGACGTCGGCAGGTTGTCCGTCAGCCATCCGGGCTCGACCTGCGAGAGGACCGGGAGCTCGCCGATCTGGTCGAAATAATCCGCGATCTTGTCCACGACCGCGTAGCCGTGTTTGCGAAACTCGTCCGACGGCATGTCGCCGAGCGTCTGTCTGGCGTCTGCTTTCATAAGGAAATCTCGGTAGTTAAAGGGCGATTCTATCGAATAGATGCTCGACATGCCATCGGAATTGCGTATAATGTTCGTTTGAATAAAAATTTTCAAGGCAAAACCGGATGCTCTCGTTAAAACTTTTCCCCTGAGCGCGGCGTAATAAGCCGAACGGTGCACTTGTAGATTCGATCCAACACGAAAATCAATCGGAGAGATATTTATGACCAGAGTTTTATTAACTATCGGTTTGCTTACGTCCATTTTCTGCTCGTTCGCATGTGTGCAGAAAGGCGGTAACGCAACGACCGGGAATACCGGCGACACGATCAAAGTGGGTGTCTACGCCGATCTGACCGGACAGACCTCGAGCTTCGGGCAATCGACCAAAAACGGCGTCGAGCTTGCTGTTGAAGAGATCAACGCAGCCGGCGGCGTGAACGGCAAAAAGATCGAGTTGATTGTCGAGGATGACCAGGGCCGCCCCGAGCAGGCTAAGACTGTCGTCTCGAAACTTATCAGTCAGGACAAGGTCCAGGCCATCATCGGCGAGGTCGCCTCGACGAACAGCCTTGCGGCTGCTCCGGTGGCACAGGACGCAAAGATCCCGATGATCACGCCTTCGTCGACGAACCCGAAAGTTACGGAAGTGGGCGATTATATCTCCCGAGTCTGCTTCATCGACCCGTTCCAGGGATCGGTCATGGCAAAATTCGCGGCCAACACTTTGAAGGCAAAGACGGCTGCCATTCTCGGCGACGTCAACTCGGATTACAGCAAAGGCCTGACGCAGTTTTTCGAAGAAGAATTCACACGCCTCGGCGGCAAAATCGTCGCGAAAGAAGCCTACACGCAGTCCGATCCCGACTTTAAGGGACAGCTCACCAAGATCCGCAACCTTAACCCCGACGTCATTTACGTTCCCGGTTATTACGGCCAGGTCGGGATCATCGCGAAACAGGCACGTGAGCTCGGAATGAATATGCCGCTTATGGGCGGCGACGGCTGGGATTCGCCCGAGCTCTGGAAGCTTGGCGGAGACGCTCTGAAGAACACGTACATCTCGAACCACTATTCGGCCGAGAATCCGGCTCCCGAGATCCAGAACTTCGTCAAGGCTTACACGGCCAAGTTCGGCGTCTCGCCCGATTCGCTCGCTGCTCTGGCGTACGACGCGGCCAAGGTGCTGGCGGACGCGATCAAGCGTGCCGGCGGGACCGACAGCGTAAAGCTGAAAGACGCCATCAACGCGACCAAGAATTTCGCGGGTGTGACTGGCAGCATCACGCTCGACGCACAGCGCAATGCGGTCAAACCGGCCGTGGTGCTCGAGCTCGACCCGGCCGCGGGCAAGTTCAAGTTCAAGGAAACGATCGCCCCGGAAGGTGCGGCAACATCCACGACCGCCGCCGCGAACACCAACGCCTCGGGCGCCAACGTTGCGAACACGTCGGCCACAAACATGAATGCGACGGCGGTTTCGAATGCGAACGCGACGACGAATTCGAACACCGCAACGACCAACGCGACAAGATAAGTTGAGAGGCGAAAGTCGTGAGTCGAAAGCATAAGACTTTGCTTCCGACTCACGACTTTCGACTTTGGACTCACGACTCTTTTTCTATGGACACTTTTGTTCAGCAGTTAATTAACGGCCTCACCATCGGTTCCATATACGCCCTGATCGCGCTCGGGTACACGATGGTCTACGGTATCCTGCGGCTCATCAATTTCGCCCACGGCGACATTTACATGGTCGGCGCGTACGCCGGGTTCATGCTCGCGGTGGCACTCGGTTTCGCCTCGGAGCCGTCGGCCTTCGGGTTTGTCGTGACGCTCGTCGGGGCGATGGCGATCGCCGGGGTGATCGGTATGGCGATCGAGCGGTTCGCTTACCGGCCGGTGCGAAAATATTCAAAGATGACGACGCTGATCACCGCGATCGGGATGTCGCTGCTGATCGAATACCTTTTCGTATTTTTCTTTTCGGGTACGCCGCGATCGTTCCCTCAGCTTTTGCCGAACGAGAACATAACGCTGTTCGGCAACGCCACGATCTCGACATCTCAGATACTGATTTTCGTTGTGTCGATCTTGTTGATGGTGCTGCTGCAGTACATCATATTCAAGACGAAGATCGGCAAGGCGATGCGTGCGGTTTCGTTCAACATCAATTCGGCAAAGTTGATGGGGATCAACACCGATTTCGTCATCGCGTTCACGTTCGCACTTGGCTCGGCACTCGCGGCGGCCGCCGGCGTTTTGACGGCACAGTACAACCCGAAGATCGAACCGCTGATGGGTATCATGACCGGCCTCAAGGCTTTCGTCGCCGCGGTCCTCGGCGGGATCGGCAACGTTCCGGGGGCGGTTCTCGGCGGTCTTTTGATCGGTGCCGCCGAAACGCTCGTTGTCGGGTACGGCGGCTACATAGGCATACCGTCGACGTACCGTGACGCTGTCGCTTTTGCGATCCTGATACTCGTGCTGCTTATTCGTCCCGCAGGCCTTCTCGGCTCGAACGTCCAGGAAAAAGTTTAGGCTCGGCAATCGAAAATTGAATCTATGTCCTCTTGGGTGAAGAGTTTAATTACAGCCGTCGTCTTGATCGCCGTGCTTTACGTCGTCAACGCGATGATGAGCACCGGCGGTTTTTTCGGGACCGGCATAGATGATTATCAGGCACGCCTGCTTGTATTCATCGCGATCAACATTATTCTCGCGACGTCTTTGAACCTGATCAACGGCTTCACGGGACAATTTTCGATCGGGCATGCCGGATTTATGGCCGTCGGCGCGTATTCCTCCGCGTACTTCACGGTAACCTACGGAAAGGCGATCGAGGCTTCGCTCGGCTCTCTCGGCGACACGGTCGCAAGCAGCATCGTGCTTTTGATCGCGATCGCGATCGGCGCCGTCGTCGCGGCCGTGATGGGCCTGATCGTCGGCATCCCGAGCCTGCGTCTCAAGGGCGATTATCTCGCCATCGTGACGCTCGGCTTTGCCGAGATCATCCGAATCGTCATCCTAAACATCGACGCCGTTGGCGGAGCCACGGGCCTTCAGGTTCCCGGGTACGCTAACTTTCTGTGGATCGGGATATTCGCGATAATCACCGTCGTCGTCATACACAACATCGTCAAATCCGACACGGGCCGTGCCCTCATCTCGATCCGCGAGGACGAACTCGCCGCCGAGGCGATGGGTGTAAATACGACCAAGTACAAGGTTACGTCGTTCGTGATCGGTTCGAGTTTCGCCGGCATCGCGGGTGTTTTGTTCGCACACTACAACAAATTTTTGAGCACCAATGATTTTCAGTTCATCAAGTCGTTCGAGATCATCATCATGATCGTGATCGGCGGCATGGGCTCGATGACGGGTGCGATACTCGGTGCGATCATCGTCACGCTTTTGCCTGAGCTTTTGCGGCAGCTGCCCGACATACAAGTCGGTGCCGCGACGTTCAAATTTGCGGATCTGCGACTCGTCATTTTCGCGCTCATATTGATCGTGACGATGATCGTCCGGCCGCAGGGAATATTGGGAACTCGCGAGTTCGGGCTAAGCTGGCTGAAGCGGCCGATGCGCACCCCTGAAGGCACCGAGCCGACCGGTTCCGACGAAGGCACGCCCATCGCACAGCAAGCCGAAGCACGCCGCCTCGAAAGCGAGGAGGACAAAGATCAATGAGCCAGGGAAACGGGGCACAAGTCGTCCTTCAAACTGACAAAGCGACCATAAAGTTTGGCGGCCTCGTTGCTGTCAATGAGCTGACGATGGACGTCAGGCAAGGCGAGATATACGGCCTCATCGGCCCGAACGGCGCCGGCAAAACGACCATTTTCAATTTGCTCACGGGTGTTTACGAGCCGACATCCGGCGACATACGGATCGCGGGTACACGCATCAACGGTATGCGCCCGTACGAAATCTCGCGGATCGGCGTCTCGCGGACATTCCAGAACATTCGCCTTTTCCCGAGCATGACGGTCCTCGAAAACGTCATAACGGCGTGCCACCGCCACTCGAAACAAAGTCTTACGGACGCCGTTTTTCGCCTGCCGCGCTTTCACCGCGACGAAGCCGAGCACCGCGAATTTGCACTCGAGCTGCTTCGCATTTTCGATCTCGAAAAATATAAAGATGAAGGCGGGACGTCGCTTCCCTACGGAAATCAACGCAGATTAGAAATCGTCCGTGCTCTCGCAACGCGGCCGCAGCTTTTGCTGCTCGACGAACCGGCCGCCGGGATGAACCCATCGGAGCAGGAAGACCTGACCGGCCTGATAAAAGAGATCCGCGACAAATTTAACCTGACAGTCGTCCTCGTCGAACACAACATGCGAGTCGTGATGGGGGTCTGCGACCGCATCCAGGTTATTGACTACGGAAAATCGATCGCGCTTGGGCTGCCGCAGGACATCAAGAACGATCCGAAGGTCATCGAGGCGTACCTTGGAGATTAGGCACTTGTCAGAACCGGGAGCGGTAGCGACCGGGTAACCCGACGGAAGACCCAAGTTGGAAGATGAAAGCCGAATCACGTCAGGCGGCCAAGAGTTTTTGAAGATTCATCTTCCATCTTTCCGACTTTGCATTTTATGCTCACTCTCGAAAACGTATCAGTAAGTTACGGCGCGATCGAAGCGCTGACCGGCATTAACCTACGTGTTGAGCAGGGCGAAGTTGTAACTCTTATCGGCGCAAACGGCGCGGGCAAAACCACCACGCTTCGCACGATCACCGGTCTGCTCGAGCCGAAGGTCGGCCGTGTGATGTACGAGGGAAAGCAGATCAGCGGGGTGCCGACGCATAAGCTGGTGCCGATGGGCATTGCGATGTCGCCCGAGGGACGCGGCGTTTTTGCCAACCTGAGCGTTCGCGAAAATCTGGAGATGGGCGCATTCATCCGGAAAGACAAAAAGGGAATCGCCGACGACATGGAACGCGGTTTCACACTTTTCCCGCGGCTCAAGGAACGCGAGCAGCAAAAGGCGGGAACGCTTTCCGGCGGTGAGCAGCAGATGCTCGCAATGGCCCGTGCTCTGATGTCGCGACCGCGTTTGCTGCTGCTCGACGAACCGTCGCTCGGGCTTGCTCCGCTCGTCGTACACTCCATTTTCGAAGCGATCGATCAGATCAAAGGCGAAGGGACTACGATCCTTCTGGTCGAGCAGAACGCGAACGCGGCATTGCACCACTCCGATCGTGCATACGTGCTCGAGACGGGCCGCATCGTTATGGAAGGCGATTCGCGGCAGCTCGCTCAGGACCCACGCGTAAAGGAAGCGTATCTGGGCGAATAATGCTGCCCGCACCAAAATTCTTCAAGCGGACGGCTTACAAGGCCGTCCGCTTTTTTGTTTGAACAAACTGCCGGCGGTAAACGCGGAGAACGGCTGTTCATGATCTTCCGCGGGTTCCTCATTGTCGGTGAGCAGGCGAAAAAATTCGGAATAACTAATAAGTGATAGGTGAAAACTGAAAATATATTTTCAGTTCTCAATTACCGATTCTCAGTTATTCCGAAAACTTGATTGTTAATTAACTACTGGTCCCCGCCCGGAGCTCCGGAAAGTGCGTCGTCTTCGAGTTTTGCGACCACATCTTCGTAGATCTTGATGTCGCCCGCGGTTTCGAGTTTCTGACGTGCCGCGGCCATGTAGTCGGCGAACACCTCACCTCGTTTGCGGTTCAGGAACTGTTCCATCAGGTCGTCGCGCTGTTTGGCAAAGTCGTCCATGCTGGCCTCGGTCCGCTGCGAAACGCCCGCGATGTACCAGTTGTCGCCGATCTTCACCGGTGTCTTGGTGACCTCGCCGTCTTTCAGCGCGTAGATTGCATCCTCGAGCTGTTCGCTGGTCGAAGCCGACGGCCCCTGGCCAAGCGGCGAGCCGAGAATAAAGCCTTTCTGGTCTTCGGCTTTCAGGCCTTTGGCTGAAGCAGCCGCGGCGAGCCCGGCGGCATTAGGTGCGCCGGACGCGATCGCCCTCGCGATCTCTTCGACCTGGCTGCGGGCCTTTTCAAACTTTACGAGTTCGCTGACCTTGTCCTTGACTTCGTCGAACTCGGCGTCACGCGGTTCTTTTTTGTCGACCAGCAGCGGAATGGCGAAACCGTTTGTAACGGCAATTTTGTCGCCGACGTCCGACGGATTTTCAAGCGATGTGATTCCCTCTTCGAACGTCGGATTCGTGCCGATGTTAGGAACGTCGTCGCCGGGTTTAATATAACCGGTTTCGCGGACCATGTCGGCCGCGTTCGAATTAGCTTCTGTAGCAAACTGCTGTGCGGTCTTGGTCGCGTCTTTGGTCTGCTTTAGACTTTCGGCCACCTTGCCGGCGAGTTCCGCCGCTACGCCGTACGCCCGTCGATTACGCAGGCTGACCTCGAGTTCCTTCTTCGCGTCCTCGAACGGTTTCGGCACGTCAGCACCGCGGCGAAGAATGAAATACCGGCCCTGATAGCTGATCGGCTCGGTGATCTGTCCCGGCTGCATTTTGATCAAACGTTGGTACGGGTCGGTCGGGTTGTTGAGATTTTCCTTGACCGGGCCTTTCAGCGTGCCGCCGAGCGGTGCGGTCGCCGCGTTCTCGGACTGGCCTTTGGCGATATCAGCAAACGCTTCTTCCGAAACGGTCTCGCCGTCTTTTCTCAGACGCTGGACGATCTGGTTCGCCTTTTCCTGCACCTGACCTTCAAATTCCGGTTTCGGCACACGCAGAACTATCTCTTGGCCGAGAACGCCGGCCTTCTTTTTGTCCTCGGGCAGTTTATCGTATTCGGCTTTCAGATCGGCGTCCGATATCGGCAGCTTTTCGCCGATCTTCGAAGTGTTGATGAAAACGTAGCGGACCTTTTTCTGCGGAACGCCGATGTAATAGGTGGCCTTGTTCTTTTCGAAATAATCACGCAATTCCTGTTCGGTCGGCGTGATGGACTTCGCGAGATCGGCGACGCTCACGACAACGTAGCTGAGATCGAACTTGGTGTTTTTTTTCTGAAAGTCGGAAAGCAGTTCCTGTTCGGAAACCGTGACGCCCGACGTCAGGAACGCCCGCAGCTTGTTCGCGCTCAAATCGTCGCGGACGCTCTGCTCGTAGGCACCGACGCTGCCGGCCTGCTCCATCACCATCTGTTCATATCGTTTCTGGTCGAACGGCTTGCCGCTCGGGTCCTTGAACTGCTCGCGGATCGCGGCTGCGACCTCGGCGTCCGACGCCGTCAGCCCGAGGCGTTCGGCCTCGACGCGGGCGATGCGGCTGCTGATCAGCCCGTTAAGGACCAGTTTTGCCGGATACGGCCGTCCTTGCGAATAGCGGCTGTACGCCTCACGCTGACGATAAAGTTCACCGAGTGTGATCTTTTCGCCCCCGACCTTAGCCGCCGTTTCCGTGCTGGTGGCGAGGTTTACCGCGATGTTGCTGCTTGAGGGGGCGTAAAAGAAGACGAGACTCGTCACCATCAAAACCGCAAAAATGAGAATAAAGAAGTTGCGAGTCTTCTCCAGACGATTGAAAAACTTTAACATCAGTAATTACCTGTCGATTTGGATTATTATTGGCCGAGGCGGACAAAACGCGATTCTAGCAAAAAGAAGCCCGAAAACCAATGTTCGCGCACGATTGATGCGGTTGCGGCCAGGTGTTTGACGTAAGATGCCGCCGATCGGGTGAGCGTTACCCACGAGCCTGCACGCCGCAACCCCGTGCACAAGCCCGCACGCGAGTAAGGGCGTAAACGGTCAACTCGGCACTCCACGCCCTTACTTCGTGCGGGCTTGTGCAGTTGCGGGCATTTGCGGTTTTGAGGGGTTTCCGTGATTATTAATTTCATCAATGCCTGAAAAGGAAATAAAAAAGGCCGGCGTAATCGTCAAACCGGGGCACGCCGAGGCTTGGAAGACGGCGTGCGAGCTTTCGGAATGGCTCGAAAAACGCGGCGTTTCGCTGATCGGCGAGCCGTTCACGAAAAAGATCGGGGCCGGCGGCGAGGTCGATTCCGACGACGGCGAGGAGTTCGGCGCGGACGCCGACCTGATCGTCGTGCTCGGCGGCGACGGGACAATGATATCGACCGCGCGGCTCCTCGGGGATTCGGAAGCACTGGTTCTCGGTATCAATTACGGCAGTCTCGGCTATCTGACCGACTTTCGTATCGAGGAAATGTTTCCGTCGCTCGAAGCGATCTTTGAAGGAAATTACGAGATCGACCGCCGTGTAATGCTCAACGCCGAACAGTGGCGTGACGGTGAGCTGGTGGAAAAAGGCCGCGTCCTCAATGACGTCGTAATAAATAAAGCGGCGCTGGCGAGGATAATCGAGATCAAGGTCAGTCTGAACGGCCTGTTCGTCAACTCGTTCCGCGCTGACGGCCTGATCGTCGCGACGCCTACGGGCTCGACCGCGTACAACCTCTCGGCCGGCGGCCCGATCGTTTTCCCGTCGATGAACGCCATGGTCCTGACGCCGATCTGCCCTTTCACGCTGACGAATCGACCGATCGTAGTTTCAGACGAAGCCGCCATCGAGCTTATTCTCGAACACGAGAACGAAGGCGTCGTGCTCACACTCGACGGCCAAATTGGCTACCCGCTAAGAGCCGGCGACCGCGTAAAGATCCGCAAAAGCCGCACGACGTTCAACCTCGTCCAGCCGACAAATCGGAATTATTTCGACGTTCTGAGAAACAAACTGAAATGGGGAAGGTGACCCCGAACATCAATCGTTTCCCGCATGTAATGCCTTATAAATTTGAATTGGATTGGTTTCGAAAGCCGGAAACGCTACGGCGAAAAACCAATCGTCGAATTTTCTGCAGCCGTGTAAATGATTGGGCAATACATCGACGAATTCCCGCCAGCCGTCCATATCTTCATGCATATTTACGACCTTGCTGTCCTGCTTCTCCACGATCATGCATATCAGATCAACTGTGAATAGATCGGACTTGTAAGCAAAAACCGATTCCACGTCGCGCCATTTTACGTAATCCTGCCGATTATTAGTACTAACTTCGAAACCTTCCGGATCGAGGGAAATTTTGTCGTTCATCTATTCAAAAAGCGACGTCTGCATATCGTCGTCCGGGCCGAAGCCATCGGGGAACCACTGAAAGACTTTTAGGTCGCATTTCCCGCCCGCGTTGAAGATCACGCCTTCCTGTTCGAGCATGTTTTGCTGGAGGTTGATCGGGATGGTGAGCCTGCCGGTCGAGCATTTCCCCTGCGAATTCAACACCCGCTGCCACGGCACGTTTTCCTTTTCGGCCGCGTGCAGAACGTAGCCGACGGTCCGCGGCGTATAGCCCTCACCCAAAACGACCGCGATCTGCCCGTACGTCATCACCTTACCGCGAGGTATCTGTTTTACAAGCTCGTAAACGCGGTCGCGATAGGATCTTTCGTTAACGTTCATAAGTTCGAGGCGGCCTTCCTGTCGGAATCGCGAGCGATAGCGACGGGGTTCCTGCGAGGGATGAAGGCGGAAGAATGAAGGATGAAGGATGAGGGCGGAGGGATGAATCGGAACGCCGCAGGTCCGTATTTTATTATTCATCCCTCATCCTTCATCCCTCATCCCTTAGTATCGTCCTCGCTGGGGCTCCGTCGCCGGTGCCGCCGATGTACATTAGGGGCAGGCAGACGATCTCGTATTCGCCGGCCGCGACTTCGCGAAGGTCGAGGCCTTCGAGAATGATGATCTCTTTTTCGAGCAGTGTTATGTGTGTCGCAAAATCGGTCGAGCCGAACGCTTCGACGGAAAGGTAATCGATGCCGACGAGCTTCACGCGGCTATCGGCGAGCACGCGGGCGGCGTCGGGCGTGATGTAGGTGAAATCCTCGCGAAATCCGGCCGACGTGTCATTCCAGAAACCGGAATTGCGAGTTTTGAACAATATGCGTTCGACGCCGTTCATCGGCGGAAGATGTGCGGGTGAGATCGCCGTCACTGAGTTGTCAATCTCGACGACCCTGCATGGGCCGACCAGTTTATCCAGTTCGAGCTCATGCAAACGGCGCGTTCCTTCGATAAAATGATTTGGGGCGTCGACGTGCGTGCCGGTGTGGGCTCCGAAGCAGAGATGAGATACGTTCGCACCGTCGCCGGCGGCAATTGTACTGGGGCTTTCGATGCGGACGGCCGGGTCGCCGGAATAAATCGGCACGCCTTCACTTATTGGCACCGTAACGTCGTATATCTTCATCTAATTAGCATAATTTAGGCACTAATTAACAACAAGGTTTGGTAAAAGATTATGGCATCTGCTAAAAATAAAGTAAGCATGGATATTCAAAGAGATGAACACGGGAAGAATGGCGCGTTCTTTATTGACGAAGACGGCGAGTGGATCGCGGAACTGGCGTATGTGCGTTCCGGCGACGCCGAGATAACCATCACGCACACCGAGGTCGACGATAAGCTGAAGGGAAAAGGCGTTGGCGAAGACCTCGTAAAAGCGGTCGTCGAGTTTGCACGCGAAAATAACCTGAAGATAAAGTCGCAGTGCAAATTCGCTACAAAGGTGCTCGGCGAGACGCGCGAATTCGGCGACGTCGCGGCCAGCTAGGATCTCACATTAATTTTGACCGAAGGACGCAAAGGCCGCGGACGGCTTTTGCGTTCTTTTCGCGTTTGGGTGAAACTGGGCTTGACCGTTACGCCCTTACTTCCGTGCGGGCTTTTGCACTTTTAATGAACACGCCTCGCATCTCGGCATCAAGCTACTCGAACACGGCCCCGCTTATCTGGAGCTTTCTTTACGGCTCAAATCACGGCAAGGTCGAGATCATCCTCGACAACGCCCCGGCACGCTCGGCCGAGCTGCTAAGCCAAAACCGCGTCGACGCGGCCCTCGTTCCCGTTATCGCATACCAGTTCATCGACGGCGTTAAACTGATTCCCGGCGTCTGCGTCGGTGCCAGGGAACGCGTCCGCAGCGTTTGTCTCGTCACGAAAGGCGCGGAACTGGCGGAAGTGCGTTCGGTCTCGCTCGACGTTTCGTCGCGGACAAGTGTCGCGCTGACGAAAATAATTTTTCGCGAATTTTTAGGATTCGAACCCGAATGGCGAGACGCTAAACCGGACATCGACGCGATGCTGAACGAATCGGACGCCGCGTTGCTGATCGGCGACCCGGCGTTATCGATTGCGGAATGCGGAATGCGGAATGCGGATTTTTCGGAACCCGAAGTCGCGGCAACAGCTTCGACTCCTAATTCCGCATTCCGCATTCCGCATTCCGCATTTAAGACCTTTGACCTTGCGGAACTATGGCGATCGCACACCGGCCTGGGTTTCGTTTTTGCTATGTGGATGACGCGGAAAGACGTATCGCCGATCGATTTCGCCGCCGCCCGTGACGAGGGTGTTGAGCATGTCGAGGAGATAATCTCAAATTACCAATCCGAGATCGGCATCGGCCGCGACGAGATGCGACGTTATTTATCGGAAAATATCTCGTACGAGCCGGACGAATCAATGCGCGACGGGATGGAGCTTTATTTCAAGCTTGCGGCGAAACACGGCCTCGGCGGAAGATTTGCCAAATTGATCTATATTTCATAGATCATCCGCCAGTTTGAATACTTTTTTATCGATCTAAAAAAGAGGTGACGGTGAATGAAAGACTTCCTTCTTTTCCTGGTTCAGATCATCGGGACGGTGAGTTTTCTCGGAGGAATCTTTGCCCTGATGAACCGTTTGTTCGGCTGGTCGATCGGAATCAAAGGCGCGGCTCTGCCCGCCGACTTTCGTGCGGCGGCAATGTTGTTCGGCATCGCAGCCGTCTGCGGCGCCATCGTTTATCTTTTGGGTAGAAAAAAGTAGTCCGAGCGCGGCCCCCGCGTTACTGAAACAGTCCCGACTGAAACAACAGCAGCCAACCCGCAACCAACACGAACACCAGCAGGCCCAGATCGTTCGTCGTAAATTGTGTCTCGCGGTTTTCCATCACCTTTTCCCAAAGCAAAGAGCGTTCCTTCACTAATACACGCGGAATCGATCCGGGAAAAGTATCAAAAAGTTTGCCGAGCGCACACAGGCAGAAGCCTGACCGTAAGGGAGGGCTAGTGCGACAACCCGAAAGGCGAAAAACGGCCTCGCAACTCACTCTTCACTTTTTACTTTTTACTTGACCGTCTAGCCCTCCCTTACGGTCAGGCTTCTGCCTTTAGAGGAGCGGGCGCTGGAGTTCGTGGTAGAGCTTTTTGTTGTCTATTTTGCCGTCGTTGTCTTTGAGGTGTTCGAGGATGATGAGGGCACGGTGGATGCGGCGGTCGATGTCCTTGCCGGAGGCGACGGTGAATATCAGCGACCGCTGTTTGCCGGGCGTGAGCGCGTGAAAAAGTTTGTCGCCGTCGGCGTCCTGAGCGAGCACCTCGGCGAATTCCTCCGGCATCGGAAAGCCGTATTTGCTCGTGTCGGGGATGAGCGAAAGTTTGACCATATCGCCGGCCGAAATGCCGACCGCGCTGCGCACCTTTTTGCTCACGAGAATGAAAAAATTGCCCCCGCTCGGCATCAACGCGCACTGGATCGACAGTTTTCCGTTGAGCGTGCACACGACCCGCCGCGTCCGGCCGTCGGTCTGAAACCGCTCGCCGATCTCACGCGAAACAGTTATAAAATGCCAGCCCGCGGCCTCGGCCGAGGCTTCGAGAGCGGCGGTATATTTGACGGGTTTTACTGGTTTGGCCATCTGTGCCGGATATAAAAGGCGTCGAGCTTCTGATAAAATTATAGTGTAAGTTTCGACCGGCTCAAAAACAGTGAGCCTGCGAACTCGTCTATTTCTCCTTTGCACGCTTGCGAGAGAAAATAGGTTTCCCGCGAAGACGCAAAGGTGCAAAGTTGAGCTAAGAGTTAGGAATGGAAAAAAGTATTCAACCAATATTGGATAAGGCTCTGGGCGGTGAGCGTCTGACGTCGGAAGATTGCACCGCATTGCTTGAGTCGAAAGATTTCGTCCGCATCGGGCTCGCGGCGCACGAGGTGCGGATGCGCAAAAATCCCACCGACGTCGTTACGTACATCATCGACCGCAACATCAATTACACCAACGTCTGCAACGTCGTGTGCACGTTCTGCGCGTTTTACCGGCGGCCGGGGAAGCCGGACACTTACGTCCACTCGATCGAGGAAATAGAAAAGCGCATTGACGAGACGATCGCTCTCGGCGGAACGGGCGTGCTGATGCAGGGCGGGCTGCACCCGGATTTTAATATCGAGTGGTACGAAGATCTGCTGCGGCCGCTCAAGGCAAAATATCCGACGTTCCAGCTTCACTGCTTTTCGCCGCCCGAGATACATAACATCTCGCTGATCTCGGGGCTCGATTACGTAACGATATTGCAGCGTCTGAAAGACGCAGGTCTGAACTCGATGCCCGGCGGCGGCGGCGAAATTTTGGATGACGAGGTTCGTGCCCGTGTCTCGACCAAATGTACCACGCAGCAGTGGCTCGACGTCATGCGTGCCGTCCATAAGGTCGGCCTTATGTCGACGGCAACGATGATGTTCGGCATAGGCGATAAGATCGAACACCGCGTGCGGCATCTGCAGAGAATCCGCGACGTGCAGGACGAGTCGCTCGCGTTAAAAGTGGAAACCGGAACCGGCGGCGAGTTCACCGCATTCATCCCGTGGACGTTCCAACGTGAGAACACCGCTCTCGGCCGCAAGATCACCGAGGAGCCGACCGGCATCGATTATTTGCAGATGCTCGCCGTCTCGCGTTTGTTCCTCGACAACGTTCAGCACATCCAGGCATCCTGGCTGACGCAAGGGCTGAAGCTCGGACAAACTTCGCTACGCTTCGGCGCCGACGACATGGGCTCGATCATGATCGAAGAAAACGTCGTCTCCGCCGCCGGTGCCCACAACGAAGCCAACGAAGCCGAACTCCGCTACCAGATCCGCGAAGCCGGCTTCACCCCGCAGCAGCGAGACATCCTCTACAACTATGTAAACCGGGACGGCATTGGCAATTTGGATACGACCAAATCAATGCCGCTGAAACAGTTAAGTGTCGCGTTTGCGGATTGACTTTCCCTTAGTTATGCTCTTTTCGCCTTGGTACAAGATGGGTTTTTGAGCGCCGTTTTAACTATTGGAGAATACAGAGTATGAACATTAAGGCTGCTGCAATAGTTTGTGCATGCATTGTAGCCGGAGCATTCGTTATCGCGATGTTTACGAGTTCCTGTTCCCATGCGGAATCCGCTTCAGAGGTGGGACGTTACCAGGTTGTGACGGGTGAAAAGTTCACGACGTTCGTCATGGATACTAAGTCCGGAAGAATTTGGTATCAACAATCTCTCCCAGGTTCGACGGCGCATTGGTCAGAGATTAGTGGACCTTGGGCTGAAAAGCGCTAGGCCGATAATGAAGGCGAATTAAAGCAAAGTCGACACCTAAGACAACGGCGAGTGAGCTTGCGGGCGGATGTTTTTTTGCCCTGAGTCCTTACTAAGCTTCCAAATAGGTGGAACTCGCCGACCAGTGGCTCCGGAAGCACATTGTCGCCAGAGCATCTTTTTCTTGTCAACTTGTCAAGAAAACTGCTAAGATCAAATTATGAAAAGCCTACCTGTCGGCGAACTTAAGGCTCGTTTTTCTGAGGTGCTGGAGAAGGTGCAGCAGGGCGAGAGCTTTGGGATTTTGTACGGCAAGAACAAAAAGCCGGTCGCGAAGATCGTTCCGATCGAAAAGCCCAAGAAGAAGCCGAAGCGAAAATTGGGGATTTTGGAGGGCAAGGTGGAGTTCGTATTTGCCGACGACTTCAAGATGACGGAAGAGGAATTCATCAACCTTAAATGAAATTTCTTCTCGACACCCACACCTTCATCTGGGCAGTTTCGAAACCCGGCAAACTCTCTAAGAAAGCGTCAACGGCAATTCAGGACAGCGAGAACGAACTTTATATAAGCGCCGTATCATTCTGGGAGATCGCGATCAAGGTGCGTCACGGGCGTCTTGAGCCCGTCGGAAAAGATGCTCAGAGCCTGATCAAAATAGCCGAACTGACGGGAATCAGGACTATTCCGCTCGAACCCGACGAGGCCGAATCTTCGCACGAACTCTCCGAAAATACCCATTTCGACCCTTTCGACCGGATGCTCGTCTGGCAGGCGATCTCGCGAAAATTAACACTCATCAGCTCGGACTCGACGCTCAAGCGATTCAAACCCGACGGTCTCAAACTGCTCTGGTGAACGCCCAGTATCGCTTAACTATTCAATCAATATTCGACTATATATTCCCGCGATATTTTGATTTGGTTTTACAACGCCGCTTCAAAGGTGCATATTCTTTTCGAAACCGCAGAGTCGCTGTTTTTCTGCTGTGCTTCTATGCTCACTTTTTGAGGAGACAAATATGAAGATCACGATCGCACTTATTTTGGCAGGCACCGTGGTTTTGACCGGAGCTTGTAATCAATCCGCGCAGCTGCCCGCCGGTAACGTTAAAGCCGAAAACGCCACGCCCGCCGTAAACCGTGCCGCTGAAGAGGCCGATCTCAAAGCGACCGACATCGCCTGGTCGGCGGCCGCGGGGAAAAAGGACGCGGACGCTGTCGCGGCGTTTATGACGGCGGACGGTGCAACACTTCCGCCCAACGAACCCGCCGCAAAAGGTACGGAAGCGGTGAAGAAAGGATGGGCGGGAATACTCGGCTTGAAAGATGTCAATATAAGTTGGCAACCGACCACCGTGCAGGTAGCCGACAGCGGCGAGATCGGGTACACGAGCGGCATTTACTCGCTCTCGTTCACCGACCCCAAAGGTGCAAAGATCAATGACACCGGCAAATACCTCGAGGTCTGGAAAAAGGTCGACGGCAAATGGAAATGTCACCTCGATATGTACAACTCGGACATCCCGCTGAAATAGCACGCGGTTAATTACAACTGTCTGGAGGTCTCAGGGCTGCTTCGGTGGATTTTCCGATTATCGAGTCAAAGCTTCGGCTTTCCGGGTGGGCGGCGATCGCGAGCGTTGTGGCGGGTATGGTAACGATCGCTTCGCTTATGACAAATCTGACGACGCAGGCCGATATCGACCTCGAAACCGGCGTGATGCCGACGGAAGTTGCGATCCCCGGATTTGTCTTGATCCCGATCTGGGCGATCGTGCTCGGCCGAAAACTTCTCGCGCCGCTTTAGCACTGTAAAGTAGTGTCAACTGTCGAAATTTCGTTAGTCCTCGGGATGACCGAACGGCTATAATAGTTGTTGCAGCTTAAGACTCACTACAAGGGGAATGATTTTGGATCGGGAAATTCTAATTCGCAATAACGTAAAGGTAACAGGCAGCGGCACTCAGCCGATGATGTTCGCGCACGGGTTCGGGTGCGACCAGAACATGTGGCGGTTCGTGACGCCGGCGTTCGAGCAGGATCACAAGATCGTGTTGTTCGATTACGTCGGTTCGGGAAAATCCGACCCAAAGGCGTACGATCCTCACCGCTACGCAACGCTAAGCGGATATGCGGATGACGTTATCGAGATCTGTTCCGCACTCGGCCTCGAAAACACGGTATTCGTCGGCCATTCGGTCAGCAGCATGATCGGCGTGCTCGCTTCGATAAAACGGCCCGACCTTTTCGAACGGCTGATAATGATCGGTCCGTCGCCGTGCTACATCAACGACGCGGACGGCTACGTCGGCGGTTTTGAGCGCGAAGAGATCGAAGGCCTGCTCGATATGATGGACAAGAATTACATCGGTTGGGCGAATTTCCTGGCCCCGGTCGTGACTAAGAACGCCGACCGTCCGGAGTTGGCGGCCGAGCTCGAGGAAAGTTTTTGCTCGACCGATCCGGTCACGGCGCGGGCTTTTGCACGAGCGACGTTCCTCTCGGACAATCGAGCCGACCTCGCGGAATTCCGGCTGCCTTCGCTGATAATGCAATGCTCCGACGACGCGATAGCTCCGAACGAGGTCGGTGAATATCTGCACCGAACGTTGAACGACAGCGTGCTCGAGGTGATGTCGGCGAACGGCCACTGCCCGCACATGAGCCACCCCGAAGAGACCGTCCAAATAATGAAGAAATATCTCGCGACCGCGAAGAGTTGAGATATACCGCTCACGCGTCGAAGGTTTTGATGGACAGTTTGATCAACACGGCCCCGGTGGGATTTCTGCTGTTCGACGACGGCGGCATGATGCTCGATGCGAACGCTACGCTTGCCGGTATTCTCGGCCGCGAGGCGGGCTTTCACGCGGGCCTGCGATTCGAGTCCATACTTTCCACGGGCGGGCGAATTTTCTACCAGACACATGTTTTCCCACTCCTAAAACTCCACGGAAAAGTTCAGGAGATCTACCTTTCATTGCGTTCGGCGGACGGCACCGAGATACCTGTTTTGATGAACGCGGTCCGCCGCGAAAAAGACGGAGCCGCCGTTAATGAATGCGTCTTGATGCCGATCCTGCAACGCGGCCGGTACGAGGACGAGATACTGCTCGCCAAAAAATCCGCCCAAGACGCGACACGGGCGAAGGACGAATTTCTCGCGATCGTGTCGCACGATCTGCGTACCCCGCTCAACGCGATCCTCGGGTGGGCCCGAATGCTTCGTTCGGGAAACATGGGCATTGACGCGATGGAAAAGGGCCTGGAGACCATCGAAAGCAGCGCGAAATCTCAATCCAGATTGATCGAGGACATTCTCGATTTCTCGCGAATCATCTCGGGCAAATTGCGGCTCAGCGTAGAACGAGTTCAACCGGTAAATTTTATCGAGGCGGCCGTCGAGGTCGTGCGGCCGGCGGCGGCGGCAAAGAACGTCCGCATTCAATGCATACTCGACCCAGACGCGGGGCCGATCTTCGGCGATCCGGACCGATTGCAGCAGGTGATGTGGAATTTACTTTCCAACGCGATCAAATTCACGCCTAAAAGCGGCAGCGTTCAGGTGCGGCTCGCAAGGATAAATTCTCATGTCGACATCGTCGTTTCGGACACGGGGCAGGGCATCGACGCTGAATTTCTGCCCTACGTTTTCGACCGGTTCCGGCAGAGCAGGGACGGCGACCGCCGATCTTCGGGGCTCGGTCTTGGTATGGCCATCACGCGTCAGATCATCGAGCTGCACGGCGGCACCGTTCGAGCGGAGAGTGGGGGAGAGGGCCTGGGAAGCACGTTCACAGTCGAGCTGCCGGTGTTAAATCTCCACAGCGGACAGTCGGTTCCGGCCGGCACGCCTCGTGCGGACGCGATGCCGAAGGTGCCGCGACTCGACAACGTTCGTTTGCTGGTCGTCGACGACGATCAGGATGCCCGCCAATTGCTCGAGACCATTTTCGTCCAGAGCGGGGCAGCCGTCACCGCGGTCGGAATTGCGGCCGAAGCGCTGGAGCAGCTCGCTCTTGAAAAACACGACCTTGTGGTGAGCGACATCGATATGCCCAACGGCGATGGATACGAGTTGATCCGTGCGATCCGGTCGCTTTCGTCGGAGGCTCGCCTCACGCCGGCCATCGCGCTCACGGCACAGACGCGTTACGCCGACCGTATGCGCGCACTGACCGCCGGTTATCAGATACACCTTGCCAAACCGGTCGAACCTGAAGAATTGATAACCCTCGTCGCCAACCTAGTCAACCGCGACAGATCGAGATAGTACCGGCTGCTCCGCCAAGAGGGAAATTTTCGCCACAATATCTAAGGCCGCGGTGTTTTAGTGAGTAGGTGGAAATTTCCAAAACGGAGGAACCTTAAACTTGATTCGTATTATTCTCGCGGCCTTTTTTCTAACCGTTTCTTTCATCGACTCTCCCGCGCAGCGATCATATTCCGCGCGGGCGATAGCAAGATCGACTGCCAGCCCGGCCGGATCGGCGCACGTGATAAAGCTCCAGCGATTTCGCAAGGCGTTGTGGACGGTGAATGTCACGGTCAAAGGAAAGGAAGGCGATTTTCTTTTCGATACGGGCGGCGGTGTGACACTGTTGACCGATGAATTTTTAAAGGGTGTTCCATGCAAATTCTGGGGGCGGAATACGGGTTACAACATGTTCGGCCAGCGCGGCGACGGGGCTCACTGCGACGATGTGCAAATCGACGCCGGCGGTGTCGCACTGACGCCGGTGAACATCGGCAAGTTCGATTTCGGCGATCGATTTGCGGGCGATAAGGCTCCGGACGGGCTGCTGTCGCTCGACGCGTTCGACGGCAAAGCGATCACTATTGATCAGCAGGCTGCGACCATTACGGTCGAGACGCCGCAAAGTCTCAAACAGCGCGTCAAGAACATGAAGGAACTTCCGTTCCGGGTTTCGCGGGAGTGTTCGGGCAGATGCCTGAGCGTGTTCCTCGGCGTGCCGACGGCGGACGGGATGACGTGGCTGACGCTCGACTCGGGGGCCGGCGGCGTTTCGCTGATCGCGAAAGATTACGCAAAGTCGTTCGGGCTCGATCCCGAGGCTAAAGGTCAGCAGTTAAAATTCGATGTTGCCGCGGGTGTGCCGGTAGACAGCCCTGTGATGGTCGCCGACATGATCATGGACGGCAACCTTGGCCAGCCGTTCATGAGCCGCTACGTCATCACGATTGACCTGAAGAACAGCCGCCTCTGGCTCGCGCCGAATCGCTGAGATCTCATTTAAAGGTTAGAATCGTCGACGGGTCGATCGGTAAGGTCGACCCGTCTTTTTCAAATCGAATGCCGACACTCACTCTCGAAACATTCATCAACGCGCCGGCCGAAATTTGTTTCGACCTGATGCGGGACATTCGCATACACACCGAATCGACGGCGCAGATGAACGCGAAAGCGGTCGACGGCGTGACCGACGGCCAGATCGGTCTCGGGCAAACGGTGACGTTCGAGGGGACGCATTTCGGCGTTAGACAGCGGCTGACCGTCGAGGTGGTCGAGTTCGACAGGCCGCGGTTGTTCGTCGACGAGATGACCGAGGGAGCGTTTCAGATGTTCCGGCACGCGCACGAATTTTTACCGCTCGACGGCGGGACGCTGATGCGCGACACGCTCGTCTGGCGTTCGCCGTTCGGCGTCGCCGGCCGCATCGTCGACAAACTGGTGCTCGAGCGGCACCTGCGAGACCTCGTCTCGGCTAGGAACGCGCGTCTCAAACAGATCGCCGAGGCCGCCCGGGCATGACGAAATCTTTTATTTGGTGCGATGCGAAAATAACTCTTGACTCTGTAGTCGGCTACAGGATCTACACTTCATCTTGTCGGCCCGGTCCGGCGTAAATCCATAGATAAAGAGGAATGATAATTATGAAAAACACAAACACCAACATCGCGGCGGTCGAGACGGCGGAACAAATTTCAAACCGCGGCCGTGTCGAATGTTCCTGCTGCAAATGTGCGGACGGCTGCGGCTGCGGACCGTCCGGGTGCGGATGCTGCAAGTGTGCGACCTGCAGTTGCGGCTGATCGCTTCCCGCTTGACCTTGTATTTGACTACAGGATCTATAATCCAAAAGTCGGCTGATCATTAAAAGGCGTCACCGCGGTCCGACACCGTGCCGCGGTGACCGAAAATTGAGGAGTGGTGAGCAATGCACCGAGCATTAAAATACGCAGAACCTGAAGGCTCGGCCGGCGGGCCGCAGATGAAGATCGGCGAAGTATCGAAACTCAGCGGCGTCGGTGTCGAGGCTTTGCGGTTTTACGAAAAAAGCGGCCTGCTCGACCGGCCCGGCCGCACCTACAGCGGGTACCGCACCTACGGCCGTGACGTTCTCAAGCGCATCGCGTTCATTAAACGAGCACAGGTCCTCGGGTTCACCCTTGACGAGATCAGGCAGCTGATCGAGCACAAAGGGAATGGCGAGAATCCGTGCCGCGAGGTCCGAACGATGGTCAAGAACCGGCTCGACGAACTGCAGGAGCGCATCGCCCAGATGACCCGCTACCGAAAGGAGCTTTCGGCGGAACTCGCGAAATGGGACCAAACCGGTGAACTCGAGGGCCACGTCTGCGGCCTGATCGAAGGATCGAAGATCGAATATGGGATCGAAGCCCGCGGCGTTGCACCGAAGAAGAAAAAAACGTAGCTTGCGCGGTCGCGACGATCTAAACGCCGATCAAAAACAATATGAATCTTGCAATCAAAATCAGTCTTCTATCGTCGGGGCTTTTCCTGCTCACCGGCATGCTGATCGGTATCGTCAAACATCAGCAGATGCTGCGGAGCAGCGAACACACGGCGGCGGCGTACACGGACATCGCGCATCGGGCCGCGTTCCTTTACAGCTTCGCGATGCTCGTGATCGCGAAGTTGCTCGAATACAATCCCTTTTCGGAAGCCGTTCAACTTACCGCGACGGCGATGGTGCTCGCGTTTTTGAGCATCACGATCGTCGGGTACTTTACGCACGGACTTTTGAACAAGACTGACAACTTGTTCCGCGAGCGGACCTTCTCGACGACATGGTACGTGTACCTGCTCGCGGCGGGTGAGATAGGCGGGCTGTCGATCATTATTTGGGGATTTGTCTCGACGCAGTTTCTCGGGGCGAAATGATCTACCGCAAAAAACGTATATGGAATATTTGATCGGGGTCGCTCTTGCGTTGGCGGTCGGTTTGTCGCTGACGGTTTTGGGAATGGACCGCGACCGTTCGCTTTATCCGGCGATAATGATCGTCATCGCGGCTTATTATGAACTGTTCGCCGTGATCGGCGGTTCCACCCACGCGCTTGTCGCGGAAACCGCCGTCGCCGCCGTTTTTGTCGGATTGTCGGTTGCGGGGTTCAAGTCGACGCTCTGGCTCGTCGTCGCCGCTCTCGCCGGGCACGGCTTGTTCGACCTCGTGCATGGGCGCCTCATCGAGAATCCGGGAGTTCCCGCCTTTTGGCCGGCGTTCTGCTTTGCCTACGATGTCATCGCCGCCGGTTACTTAGCCCTTCTCATTTCTCGCGATGGGATCCGCACCAATATGGAATAGAACCCCGTCGAAAATGCCGTTGCCGTCCGCAACGTAAGACTTAAACATTCCGCATAGAAGAGACCTGGGGATTAGATGAGTTTCGATACCCATCGAATGCGAGCCTGATAAAAAGATCACTGAAAATTCATCTGTTTCATCAACTCGATGAATCGCGGTTGGGTTCGAAGGTTATTCCATTTGGAATCGACTTTGAGGAAAGCCATCTTGGGGTCGTGTTCGGCGAAAGCCCGCTCGAGCCACTCCAGCGACTTTTGCGTATCGCCGAGGCCGTTGTAGGCCAGAGCGATATGCGTCGCCGGGACTTCGCGATTTTTGGCCATCTCCATCAATTCGTTGAGAACCTTCCCGGCTTCGTCGCGGCGGCCGAGCTTTGCCAATGCGAAGCTTTCCAGACCGATAGAGTAGGTCGAGGCGGTCGAAAGCTGCTTCGCCTTTCGAGCCTCCGCCAATGCTTCTTCGAACATCCCCTTTTCGATATATGCACTAGATGCGAACAAATGCGTCATCCAGAAATTCGGAGCAAGTTCGAGCGTCTTTTGCAGCCGGTCCAGGGCTTCGTCTACCTTACCGGCCTGGAATAGGAACTGGCCCTCGAGGGCACCGACGAACGGGAAAAGCGGATCCAGATCGCGGGCGACAGCAATCTCGCGCAGAGCTTCCGGATGGCGGCCCATGTTCGAAAGGAAATGGGCGTAGAACAGATGCGCGTTTGTGTCGTTGGGGTTTAGTTCGAGGGCTCGCTGATACTGTGCTTCGGCCCCTTGCCAGTCCCACTCGCCCCAAAACAACGTCATCCCCAACGCGGCGTGTCCGTCCGATAAAGTTTCGTCCAGCTCGATCGCCCGATTAGCCGCCGCCTTGGATCTTGCTAACGATTCACGCGAAGATATCTCGCTCCCTACGGCAAGCGAGCGGTAAGCGTCGGACATCCCGACATAAGCCAGCGCGTAATTCGGGTCGAGGTCGATCGCCTGCTGGAAATACGCGATTCCCTGCCTGATCTCGTCCGGGACCAGCTTAAAAACATGAAAGCGGCCTCGCAGGTAGAGATGATACGCCTCGGGATTGTCAGTGTATCGCTTGTTCAAGACCAGCGTTTCGGATTGTGTGATCTTTACCTTTAAGTTCTCCGCAACCGACTGGGCGATCTCGTTCTGCGCGGCGATCACATCGGTCACCGGTCGGATGTACTGTTTCCCCCAGATCTGCGAATCGTCGCTTGCGTTGATCAGCCGTACATTGATGACCAACTTGTCCCCGAGCTGTTTAATATCGCCGGTGACCAGCGTGTCCACATTCAGCTTCGCGGCGATCGCACGCGTGTCCGACTGGTCGGCTTTGAAACGGAACGATGAGTTGCGCGACATCACCTTCAACCCTGAGAGCTGTGCGAGGTTGTTGATTATGCTTTCGGTCACACCGTCCGCGAGGTACTCGGCATTCGCGTCCTGACTCGCGTTGGCGAACGGCATAACAGCCAACGAACGACGCTCGCCGGCCGAGGTATTTTGTCTGCCGGCATAAAAATAATAACCGAGACCGACTACCGACGTGACCAGCAGCAGTATCAGAGCGACCGCTCCGGGGCCGATGGCCCGTTTAGTTTGAATTTTTCCTGTGGCATTGTCGCCACGCGGAACTTCATCGGTATTCCGGGCGAGGACCGCGGTCGAATCGTTCATTGTCTTATCGCGAGAAAGTCCGAGTTTCTCGTTGAAGGTGATGTTTTCCTTCAATTTCGTAAGGTCGGCGAGCAGATCTTTGGACGTCTGGTAACGGTCGTTTCGGCCTTTTTGCAGGGTTTTGGAGATTATACGCGGCAGCTCGTCCGGCACATTCGGGGCGATACCGGCAAGCGGCGCCGGCTCGGCGTTTATCAAATTTGCGAGCGTTTCCGACATCGAGTTTCCCTGAAATGGGGCCGACCCGGAGACCGATTCGTACAATACGACGCCGAGACTGAAAATATCCGTTCGCTCGTCCACGACCTCGCCTTTGGCCTGCTCGGGCGACATATAATTGACCGTCCCCATTATCACGCCGTGTGCGGTATGGTTCTGCCGCACGGTCTCTTGCTCGCCGTCGGTGAAAAGGCCCTGAGGTTTGAGGAGTTTCGCGAGGCCGAAGTCGAGCACTTTGACGTATCCGTCGGCGCGAACGACGATATTCTCGGGCTTGATATCACGGTGCACGATTCCGGCACCATGGGCCGCGGCCAGGGCACCGGCGATCTGTATCGCGATGTCGAGCGTTGACTGCAGAGTCAGATCGTTCCGGTTGATCAGATCTCTCAGCGTTCGACCGTCGACGAACTCGCTCACGATAAAGTTCGCGCCTTCGCCGACGCTTATCTCGTGAATTACTAAAATGTTCGGGTGATTTAGCGACGAGGCGGCCTTTGCTTCGCGGATGAATCGCTGGATGTGGGAGTCGTTTTTTTGGAAACGCTCGTTCAGTATCTTGATCGCCACGCGCCGGTCGAGCTTTTCGTCCTCAGCGAGATAGACCTCGCCCATTCCGCCGACACCGATCTGGCGAATGATCTTGTAGTGAGCGAAACGTCCTCCGTCGGGGAGCATTTGTGTCGGCTGGAGAATCTCGCTCGCGACCTGCCCGGCCGCGGGTTCTTCCAAAAAGCTGCCGGCTTCGTCGAAGGACGACAAGAGTTTTTCGACTTCACTGCGTAAGGTGCGGTCCGAACGGCACGCGCGGTCGAGAAACCGGCCGCGGGCCTCCGGTTCCATCTCGACGACGACGTCGAATAAAGCTCTGACCGATTTCCAGCGCTCTGCGTTCATCCGTTAAGTTCTTGAAATAGCCACGCCTTTGCCGCGCGCCAGTCGTTCTTTACGGTCGCGGTCGAAACTCCCAGGACTTCGGCCGTTTCCTCGACGCTCATTCCGCTGAAGAACCGAAGTTCCACTATTCGTGACTGCCGCTCGTCCATTTTCGCGAGCCGCGTCAGGGCATCGTCGAGCGCGATGAGATCGATGTTGGTCCCGGTCGCGCCAGTTGCGAATTCGGCTGCTTCGAGCGGCAGGTTCTCGTCATTCCCGCCTCTCTTGTTGCGGTGCCGCGATCTGGCGTGATCGACCAGGATGCGACGCATCGCCTGTGCGGCGATACCGAAAAAGTGAGCTCTGTTTTGCCAGTTCACTCCGCGTTGCTCGATCAGCCTGACGTAGGCCTCATTGATGAGCGCGGTAGCTTGCAGCGTATGGCCGATGCGTTCGCGGCGGAGGTAGCTGGCGGCTTGCCGGTGCAGTTCCGCGTACACGACGGGCATCAGCATGTCGAGGGCTTCCTGCTTTCCGCTGCTCCATTCCCGAAGCCACAGCGTGATCTCGGACGGCCGGTCGAGCGATTGCTCCATATAAATAAAGGACCTTTCTACAGCAATGAGTGGGTCAAACTACGCATCGCCCCAATTATTTCATTAATTGACATAAATTGCCCGAAAAATTTAGCCCTGTTTTTCAATTCCATCGCGTTATTGAGTGAAGGCAAAACGTTCGAAGAATCGTTTGAAACCACGGGCGGATACCAAAAGCCCTTCCACACTACGCTGTCTTGCGTACACATGCTTATAGAAAACTGTGACCCGGTAACGGAGCAGCAGTGATTGAATTAACGGAGGAAAAATCGATGAAAAACACATTTGGAAAGTACATGAAAATCTCGTTCGCAACTATTGCTCTGCTGATCGCGGCGATGGCCCAAACTTCTATCCAAGCGCAGGATAAAGCGGAATCGGAAGGAAACGACCAGTCGGCCGATCGTATCGTCGGAGCTTGGGAAACGACCGTTACGCCCGTGGACTGCGGCACCGGCGTACAGATCTCGCCCTCATTTCAGGGATTGATCACGTTCAACGAAGGCGGCACTATAGCGGAGTACGGGGCCAACCCGGCGACACCTTACCGCACGCCCGGGCACGGAATATGGTCGGGCGGAAGACAGGGAAATTACTCGATGCGATTCTCTTTTATTCCGTTGACACCCGCGGGTGCTCCGGTCGGACGGCTGAGAGTATCGCAGTCGATGGTTCTCGACCGATTTAGCGATATATCGAGCTCGAGCGGGTCGTTCGTACTGACGACCTTCGGCGGGAACGTTATCGGGACCGGTTGCAGCACTGCCGTCTCGGTGCGTCTCAACTAGAAAAAAGCCTCGGTATATACAAGTGTTTCGTGAACGCCATGAGAGCACTCTTTGAAAAGTCGAGGAGTGCTCTTGTCTATGCGCAGAAATACTCCGACTGTGAAAACCCCAACCCGCTACTCGTATTGTAAAGCGAGAAAATTAACACGCTTTAGATATCAATGAACATGGTTCCGAGCTCTTCTTCTTATTCCAAAATTTTGCATTTTTGTTACCTGTATGACATTGGACCGACCTGGACCTCGCCAGGGCAAAATCCAACATCGAAAGGACGAACCCAGCCCGAACGGAGGAACACGGGCTGGGTTCGTCCGGCGTTTTCGATTCTTGATCACGCTGGCACCTTTCTTACGGTCTCGCGTTCCCAGTTCCGATGCTGTGCGATCGCCTTGATGAATTGCTGACCCGTCGACTTGACGTCTTTACCGATGATCACGGCTTTATCTCCTTCCGCTTTTCCCGCGAATGTTTTGGAAATAAAGTCGGCAGCCTCGCCCACCGCCGCGATCGCCTTGCAATGTTTGTAAGCCTCGTCGATGAAGTGGTAAGCGTCCGCATCTATAGACAGAGCATCCACACTTGCACGCCCGCCCGGGACGTATACGGCGTCGAACATCACCGAAGCGGAAGTTAGGAAACTGAAGTCCGCCGCGACAGCCCTGCCGTCGGAGCTCTCGATGGATCCGAGCTTCGGGGCGACAGTCTTCAGCATCGCGCCTTCGGCCATCAGAGCTTTCTTCATCGAGTCCAACTGCTTCGCGTCGAAACCGTCCGCGATCAGGGCCGCAACCTTGCGCGACTTGATCGTGTCTTTTACCGTGTTTTTCATGCTGAGTGCGTCGGAAAAGTCGACGGAAGACTTTGCCTTCTTGGGTTGCACCGATTTGGGGTCCGTGTCCGCGCCGAATGAATGGTTGATCGGCTTCTCGGGCTGCGACGGGACCGGGATCCCGAGACCGTCGGCCACTTTCGCGGCGAGTCCTTTGTCGATCTGCGTCAGAATGCCGACCATGCGGGCGCGGATCGCCTGAACTTCAACTTTGCCGAGCTCGAACCGCAAAGCGTCGACGAGATGCTTCTTCTCGGGTTCGGACTGGCTGTTGTAAAAGAGTGTGGCTTGACTGAAATGGTCGTGGAAGCTGTCACTCCGGGCCCTCACTTTCCTTGCGTCGATGCGTTCTTCGTGAGAATGAAAGCCGCCGTCCGCCATTGCGGCCTGGAACGGGCAGCCACCCGCGAGCGAGTTCGGTTCGTAGCTCACTTTTCCGGTGTTGATCGTTTGGCGCATGTGGGCGTCGCGCTGGTTGTTGTGCACCGGGGCGACGGAGCGATTGATGGGGATCTCGTGGAAGTTAGGGCTGCCGAGCCGTTTAAGCTGCGTGTCGGTGTACGAGAACAGCCTGCCCTGCAGCAGCGGATCGTTCGTGAAGTCGATGCCCGAAACGACGTGCCCGACGTGGAACGCGACCTGTTCCGTTTCCGCGAAGAAGTTGTCCGGGTTGCGATTGAGGGTCATTTTCCCGATCCGCTGCACGGGCACCAGCTCTTCCGGGATGATCTTCGTCGGGTCGAGCAAGTCAAACTCGAACTTGTGCTCGTCCGCCTCGTTCACCAATTGCACCCCCAGTTCCCACTCGGGGAATGCACCCGTTTCGATCGCTTCCCAGAGGTCGCGGCGGTGGAAATCGGGATCCTTGCCCGAGATATTCTGCGCCTCGTCCCAAGCGACCGAGTGAACCCCCAATAGCGGTTTCCAATGGAACTTCACGAAGGTGGATTTGTTTTGCTCGTTGATGAACCTGAACGTGTGTACACCGAACCCCTCCATCATCCGAAGAGAGCGCGGGATCGCCCGGTCCGACATCAGCCACATGATCATATGGGCGGACTCCGGCATGAGCGAAATGAAGTCCCAAAACGTGTCGTGTGCCGAGGCCGCCTGAGGGATCTCGTTGTGCGGCTCCGGCTTGACGGCGTGGACCAGGTCCGGGAATTTGATCGCGTCCTGAATGAAGAACACCGGCATGTTATTGCCCACAAGATCGAATACACCTTCGTCGGTGTAAAACTTTACCGCGAAACCCCGGACGTCTCTGGCCAGGTCGGTCGAGCCCCGCGACCCCGCGACAGTCGAGAACCGAACGAACACAGGTGTTTCGCGGGTCGGGTCCTGTAGGAACTTCGCCTTCGTGACTTTCGCCATCGACTCGTAGACCTGGAAAAAGCCGTGGGCTCCCGATCCCCTCGCGTGGACGACCCGTTCGGGAATGCGCTCGTGATCGAAGTGCGTCATCTTCTCACGCATTATGAAATCCTCGAGCAAGGTCGCCCCGCGGTCGCCCGCCTTCAAGGAGTTCTGGTTGTCGTTTATTCGGAGGCCCTGGTTCGTCGTCAGGAACTGGTCGGTGCCGTCCTCACGGTTCATATCGAGGTCGAGCTGCTTCTTGCTTACGTTGGTGTTCTTTTTCTTGATTGCCATTTTTTTTCTTGTGTGTCCTAAGGGGCGACGGTTCAAATCGTTTCGTTCCGGAATTGTGCGGACATCGACTCGGCGGACTCGATGAAGCGCTTCTTCTCCGCTTCCATTTGCTGTCCTAATTCGTCGAGCGACGCCGCGTCGAGCTGTTCCTCGACCATGGGGAAAAGCTCGCTTTCCTCCTCCTCGACGTGGTGGCGGACGTCTTCGATGAGTGTGAGCAAAAGCGGATCCAATTTCGCCGGGTCCGTGACGAGAACGGCGAGCTCCCCAAGCACAGTTTTCATTTGCAGATGTTCTTGAATCGCTTCGGAAACAAGTTCCTGCATGGTTTCGTCCCCGGCTTCCTGCAGTGACGGGTAGAAAATGGTCTCTTCTATATGGGCGTGAGCGTCGAGGTTTGCCTTGATCTGCTCAAAAATAGCCGGGTGGTCGGTTTCGTTAGTAGCCTCGACCTGTTGGAATAGCTTATCCACGATTCTGTGGTCCGCCGTGAGGAGTTCTATGGCGTTCATTTGTTAACCCTCCATGGTTCGATTTGTTTTCCTTGTGGAGTAGTTAGAATATCGTACGTCCCCTCCGTCCGGCAAAGTTTTTTTTAGTAGGCTGACCGATCGCAGTTTCTGCGCCAATAAACTTGTAAATTGCTGTACGAGCTATGAGTTTTAGACGCAAATTACCCAACTATTACATTCGCCGCCCGTTCGACCTGTTAACCTAAAAAGGTCCTAATTTAGCTTTTTATAAGATATTTAATGCAAAACGTTCTCGAATTCGAAAAACCTCACGCCGGCATAAACTGGAAAAACGTCGCGATCATTACGTCGTTTCACCTGTTGGCGATCCCGGCTTTTTTCACGTTCAGCTGGCAGAATGTTGCGGCGATGATAATCGGCAATTGGATCGTCGGCAGCCTCGGCGTTGGCCTCGGCTGGCACCGCTTGCTCACGCACCGCGGATTTAAGGCGCCGAAGTGGCTGGAATATACGCTGAGTATTTTCGCGACGATGTCGATACAGGACTCGCCGGACAAGTGGGTTGCGACGCACCGAATGCACCACAAGTTCACCGAGACCGAGCAGGACCCGCACACGACGAACAAGGGCTTCGTGTGGGCCCATATGGGCTGGATCGTGTCGGGCACGGCACAGGACCATGATAAAAAAACGCTGCAGAAATACGTTCCCGATCTTATCAAGGACAAAGGGCACGCACTTATCTCGCGGTTTTATTACGTCCCGATCATCGTTTCCGCAATCATTTTATTCGCGATCGGCGGGTGGTCGATGGTGGTGTGGGGCGTGTTCGCACGCGTCGTTGTCGGGTGGCACACGACGTGGTTCGTCAATTCGCTGTCGCACATTTACGGCTCGCGGCCGCACGCGACTGGCGACGATTCGACGAACAACTGGTTCGTCGCACTGCTAACGTTTGGCGAGGGCTGGCACAACAATCATCACGCGTTCCCGACGTCGGCGCGTCACGGACTTGCCTGGTACCAGTTCGACATGAACTGGATCGCCATCCGCATTCTCGAAAAGCTCGGCTGGGCCGAGAACATCCGCGTCGCCGACCTGACAAAGACGCCGGCCGAATTGAAACAAGCCGCTTAAAGGAATAATATGCGGGGAAACGGAGGTTTGCCCGCAAGTGAACACCAACCCGCAAAACTATTCGGAATTCTGGGACTTCTATGTTTCTGAGCACAGCCTGCCGCTGACGCGCGTTCTGCACTTCGCCGGCACGTCGCTGGGGCTGATCTTGCTCGCCTATTTTGTCTACACCGCCCGCTGGTATTTTTTCCCGCTTTTTTTTGTGGTCGGCTACGCCTTTGCGTGGTTCGCGCATTTCGTCGTCGAAAAGAACAAACCTGCGAGCTTTCGCTATCCGGCCTGGTCGTTCGTCAGCGATTTTAGGATGATGTGGTACATGGCAACGGGCCGCATGAGGGATGAGGTCGAGCGCGTTCTGCACGCGCGAAATCGCCATTTCTCGTAATTTCCCGGTTCGGTTTATTGAATGCTTCGCTTTCGCGCCACCGCTGGTGCGGGATGGAATTGGCAGAATCAATTAAGAATTACCAATTATCAATTAGTAATTGTTTGCGATATCAGCTCGAGCGACCGATCGTACCGGTACGATATGCCCATGTGGCCGTCGTCGAACTCTTCGTGAATGTGCGGGATGTTGAAATGGCGCAGCCGTTTCGCGAATATTCTCGCCCCGAGGTCCAACGCGAACTCGTCCCGCGTCCCGGCATCCAAATAGATCAATCTCAGGCTTTTCAGGTTTTCCACATACTTTTCCACAAGCCTGACCGGATCATGCGCGAGCCATCGCTCCCAGACCTCGGGCCGGATCTCGCCGGTTTCGAGGTCGAACGGCAGCTCAAAGTTCTCGTCGATGGGCGAATAGCACGAGCTCATCCCGATAATATTGAGCGCCGGGAAGTCGTCTTTGCTCTTCTTTTCCGTTGAGCGGAATTTCTTCAAAAACCCCTGCCAGTCGCCCTTGATCGCTCTGAACGCTTTCGCAATATCGGGCAGATAACAAAGCTCGAAATATGCATCGCCGGCGGTCGAACAGATCAGCCCGAAAATATCCGCGTGCCGGAGACCCATGATCAAGGAGCCGTAGCCGCCGGACGATTTGCCCATCACGGCCCGGGAGCCGGGATCGTTCATCGTTCTGAACTTTGCGTCGACGAACGGGACGATCTCTTTTGTCAGGTAGTCTTCGTAATTGCCGGTCGCCGACGAATTTATGTACTGCGAACCGCCATAAGCCGTGAAGCAATCCGGCATAATGACGATCATCGGCTGTATCCGCCCGGAACTGATCAGCCCGTCGAGGCGTTCAGCAATATTTGGCGTGAACGCGTTGTCATTGAGCAGCATCTTTCCGCGTCCGGTGAAACCGGTGAGGCAGTAAACGGACGGATAACGCGTGTCCCCCACGTCATATCCGGCCGGAACGTATACGAAAAGATCGCGTATCCGCGGGTCGTTGAGCGGGTTGTCGCGAAGGACCTCACTTTCGTGCTGAACGGAGATTACCGTGCCGCGAGACGATTGATTTGCATTCATATCGACAAAGTTTATGATGAAACAGTTGGAAAGACGAGCATCGACGGCGCGGTGTCCGCGGTTGTGGGCCGTCCGCTCAAAATATGGCATCTGATCTCGTAAGCGTTAACCCGAACGCACTGAATTCGACGATCGAGTTTCTGACCGCGATGGTCACACCGACGCTGTTAATATCGGCGACCGGTTCGCTCGTGCTGTCCACGTCGACACGTCTCGGCCGCGTGGTCGATCGTGCACGCGAATTGGAAAAACGGCTCGGCGAGATGATATATGTCGAGGACAAATCCGAAGTGCCGCTTTACGAAAAGCGCGTCGAGGTTATCGTTGACCTGCTTGACAAAGTGACGAGCCGCTCACGCCTGCTGCAGCGAGCGATGGCGACGTTCTATTACGGACTCTGCCTGTTCATCCTGACAAGCGTGACGATCGCGATCGCCGCATTTTTCACTACCTACCGCCTATTGCCGATCCCGATCGGCGTCATCGGTATAATGTTTATATTTTACGGCAGCATTTTGATGCTGCGCGAAACGAGGATGGCGACCGCGACGATCAAGGCCGAGATGGATTTTACATGGGAACTCGCCCGCAAAGTAGCCCCGATCGAGGTCGCAAGCAAGTACGACCGAAAGGGGAAAATAAGAGGAGCGGACAAGAAATCGAATGCCCCCAAAGTATCTAACACTCTTGGCGGAGAATAAGCTCGCGGAACGTGTCGAAGCACTCGAACGCCTGCTCGCGAAATGCACCGTCTGCCCGAAAGACTGCGGCAACGATCGTCTTAATGACGAGATCGCCGCGTGCTATTCGGGACGCCTGCCGATCGTGTCGAGCTACACGGCGCATTTCGGCGAGGAGCCGTGCTTGTCGGGGACGAACGGTGCGGGGAACATTTTTTTCGGCAACTGCAATCTCCGCTGCGTTTACTGCCAGAATTATCAGATCTCTCAGACTTGGAAAACGCAAAAGAAAAACGAGATCACGCACGAGCGGCTCGCCGAGATGATGCTCGAGCTGCAGGAACGCGGATGTCATAACATCGGGTTCGTTTCGCCGACGCACTTCGCTCCGCAGATGGCCCGCGCGATATTGATCGCCGCCGAGAACGGATTAAAACTGCCGATCGTTTACAACACCAACGCGTACGACTCGGTCGAGGTTCTGCGGCTGCTCGACGGCATCGTCGACATCTACCTGCCCGACCTCAAATACGCCGACTCGGACGCGGGATTTCAATTTTCAAAGGTCCGCGATTATAAAGAACACGCCCGTGCGGCCATAAAGGAAATGCACCGGCAGATGGGCGACGAGCTGGTTTTCGGTGAGAACGGATTGCTGCAAAGAGGCCTGATGATCCGCCTGCTCGTCCTGCCGAACGACATCGCCGGCATCGCAGAAAACCTTCGCTGGATACGCGACGAGCTGTCTCCCAAAACCGCCATCTCACTGATGGCCCAATACTACGCCACCAACAAAGCCGCCACCGACGAACGGTACATTCTATTGTCGAGGCGAATATCCGAAGGCGAGTGGTTCGAAGCAGTCTCGCTGCTCGACGAGATCGGGATGGAGGAAGGCTTCATGCAGGAATACGAATCGGCGTCGCATTACTACAGACCCAATTTCGACGACGCTGAGAAACCGTTCAAGGATATAAGAGATTTTCAAAAACAATTATGAACAACGGTGAACAAGCTCCCGATTTCACACTTAAGGACGGTGACGGAAATGAATGGACGCTCACCGGTCATCGCGGCACGACAGTCGTGCTGATGTTTTATCCCGGTGATAACACGCCGGTTTGCACGGCGCAGCTTTGTTCGGTTCGGGACCATTGGTCGGAGTATCAGGCGACGGGTGCGGAGGTTGTCGGGATTTCGACGGACACGGTCGAGTCGCACAAAGGGTTTGCGGAAAAGAACAGTTTGCCGCTGCGGCTTTTGTCGGATGCGGACCGGAAGGTTTCCGAGATGTACGACATGAAATCGTGGCTGCCGGGCCGCTCGGCACGCGGTATCGTCGTGATCGACAAGGACGGCAAGATTGCATACACGAAGGCGGAAGCGATCAGCCTTTTCAAGCCGAGTGACAAGGATGTACTGGCGGCTATCAGCGCGGCCGGATAACCCAGGCAGAAACACGACCGGTAGGGAGTGTGCGCTTCTACGTTCCAAGTTCCAAGTTCACAGTCAGTATGGCGATTTGGACTTTGAACTTTGAACTGGGAACTCGGGACCTCATCGAGACACACTCCCTACCGGTCGTGTTTCTGCCTGTTAAAATTTGCTAGTATTTAGATATGGCATTATTTGGAAGCGATAAATTTAAATGCGGACGCTGCGGCAAGGCCAACGAGCCCATCGGCTTTGCGCCGATACCGACCGAGCTCGGGCAAAAGATCGGCTCCGAGATGTGCAAGGAATGCTGGGCGGAGTGGCAGCAGAAGCAGAAACAGCTGATCAACCATTTCGGCCTCGACGTTTCGAACCCGGACTCGCACCAGTTCCTTTTCGACAACATGAAGATCTTTTTCTACGACGAAGGCGTCGACCTCGCACAGATCGACACGTCGAAGGAAGGCAACGTTAACTGGTAAACGTCGACTGGAACGCCGGCATCCTGCCGGCAATGAGCGTGAAACGCGCAAACTGCTCTGGTCGGTTGTCATCCTAAATATTAGCAATAGTTCTCGTCTTCGCGGACGCGTTGCCGGCAAGGATGCCAGCGTTCCAGTCGAAGGCAGGCTGGGAGCCTGCTTTCCGAAATAAATGCTCGACGCTAACTTTTCTTTTATAAACGAAGAGTTTCACGCAACGAGCGTTTCGCCTGAGCAACTCGATATGCTGCTCGCCGACGGATGGCGGCATTTCGGGACACATTTTTTCCGTTACAATTTAGGATTTTACGAATCGGATATTCGGCGAGTCATGCCGATGAGGATAAGGCTCGCCGAATTTTCTTTTTCCAAAAGCCAGCGGCGCGTGCTGCGAAAGAACGAAGGCCTGACGATCGTCACAAACAAATTGGCGATAGACGGCGAGGCAGAGGAACTTTTTCACCGGCACAAGCGGCGGTTCAAAGGCGACGTGCCGAACGCGATCTCGGATTTTCTCGGAACCGGCCCGTCGCCGGTAGATGCGAGGGAGATGCGAGTGCTCGATGACGGGCGGCTGCAGGCGGCGAGTTATTTTGATGTCGGCGGCAACAGCCTGTCAGGTGTTTACGCCATGTTCGAACCCGAGGCCGCGACTCGCAGCCTCGGCATTTTCACCATGCTGAAAGAGATCGAGATCGCCGCGGAAAACAATAAGGAATTTTATTACCTCGGCTACGTTTATGAGGGCAGATCTTTTTACGACTACAAGAAACGTTTCAGCGGTACCGAGATGTTCGATTGGAATGGAAACTGGCTGCCGTTCGAGGAACCGGCTACAAGTATTTTCCGGCGATAACAGATCAACCGTTATCGCCGGGTCCAGCGGAATCGAAGCGGCCCTGTAAAAGATCGTTCGAAAATACAGGCCGCGTGGCGCCGCTGAAGTTTAGCCGATCAGTTCGAGATTGCTTTGCGACGCCGGTACAGGCTGCGGCGTGATGCCTGTGCCGTCGGGGCCGAAAACGCTCGCTATGAACGCGGGGCTCGTGATCTCGCGATAGCGCGCGGTCTGTTCCGGCGTCATGACCTCGAGCATAAAGTTGTCCTCGATCCACAACTCGACGAGCTGAAAAAGCCCCTCGGCACGGTTGCACACCAGCGTCCGCCAGCCTTCGCGTTTGCCGATGGCTCGGATCTCGTCGATGCCGAGCTCGGTGCTGATATTCAGGTGCGTCGCTACGTACTGCGGAACGAAATCGCTCTTGACGAATTTCGCTTCATACGCTTCGGTCGCGGCGCTCATGTCGTCTTCCGGCGGCAAGCCTTCGCCGGGGACCAGGATGGTTCCGGCCGGCGTGATCTCGACCGCCGAACCTTTGCCGTCGTTCGCGAGAACCATGAACGAATCGGGTGCCGGCGGAAAAGGAATGACCATTCCGCTCCACAATTCAGCCAAAATACCTGCGACCCTTTTCGGGTCGTTAACTGCGATAGAAATATGATTTAACATTGCCTAAAACTCCTGCCGTATGAATCTGTCGAGACGTTGATGTCCGTCTGACATTAAACGCGGAGTCGGTCTGCGAATCGTATCATCGACCCCGGACCGCCGGCATCCTTGCCGGCAACGCGTCCGTGCGGACGCGAAATGTGTCAATAAAAAGGCGCCGTTTTCGCGTTTCACACTCATTGCCGGCAAGGATGCCGGCGTTCCAGTCGTTTGCCGGCGGTCCGGTTAGAGCGTTTTTGTCCAGGCGATGTATTTTTTCGAGTCGAATTTCTTTCCGGTGCTGCCGCTTGTCATGTAGCGCATCGTGCCAAAAACGGGGCGCGTCATCCACGGGCGGTCGTGTTTGCCGAAGCACCACAGGATGCCCGCGTACGAGTTCGGGTTGCGGCCGTCGAGGCAGTATTTGTTGTTGAGGTGTTCGAGAATGGCAAAGGCTTCTTCGTAGCTGCGCGTCCACGCGATCACGTTCTTTCCCCAGAGCATGCGGACGTAGTTGTGCATTTCGCCGGTAGCGACCATCTCTCGCTGCGACGCGTTCCAAAGTTCGTCTTGCGTCTCGCCGGCCTCGAGCTGTTCCAGCGAATAGATCACGGGCCGCTCGTCGTCGATGTGCTCGCGCATAGTTTTGTGCGCCCACGCGGGCAGCGAGTCGAGCGAATCGTATTGCGCGTTGTGCGAGGTGAAGTTGTACGAAAGCTCGCGGCGGACGATCAGCTCTTCGAGATAAGCTTCCTTCGCCGTTTGCGGTGCGTCGGCGTCCTGCACAGCGAGTGCGATCTCGAGCGGCGACAAAAATCCAAAGTGCAAATACGACGACAAGCGTGATGAACCATCTCGGTCGGGTTTGTTCCGAGCCGTTTCGTAATCGGGCAAGATCTCGGTCAGGAACTTGTTCAACCGCATGCGGCCGTTAGCGGTTCCGCCGTGATAGACGCCGGATGGTTTTATGGAATGATCGATGTCGCATTCGGCGACGAGCTCTGCGATGTTGTCGGCCGTGACGATCGTATCAGGGCAGTCAACTTCGATGTCCGGCACTTTTATATCGATCGTTTCGACGGGCATCGGCTTCAGATATTCGGGCAGAAGTCTTTTTATCTTCGGCCTGATCGTGTATGCGGCGTACTCTTCTTTTTCGAATTTCGAAATGGGAATGACGCCGTTCGAATCGACGGCGAAGACCGGCACCGTCGCCTTCGCCGCGATCGTTTTGTTGTGTCCCGGAATGATGAAACACGGAAAATCGTCCGTCACGATCAACGCCGCGTCCTTCGCGATCTTAGCGACCGTTCGTTTGAGCGAGTGTTTGTCCTTTTGCAGATAGAAGACGTAGCGGATACCGAGTCGTTCGAACGCTTCGCGTTTTTCTTCGACACCCTCGAGAATAAAAGTGTGAATGCGATCGCTCGCCCACGGGTAGTAATATTTCAAACCTTCGTATACGACGAGCGGAAGTTTAAAGTCGTTCGCCTTTCGGATAGCGAATGTAAGCGCGTGGTTGTTGCCGACGCGTTTGAACATCTGCATCCAATAGAGAATGTACCGCGCATCCGGATTCGGATCCGCGTCGTTCAGTTGGATCACGCGTTCGTTGATTCGTTTCATAAAAGACAAAAGTGCAAGTAATATAATTTCTCATGCATTGCGGGAATTCAACAAAAATTCAACGAGGTCACTAAGAAAGGACAGATAGATATGAATTGGTCCACTGTAGATATGTTCGTCCGATTTCGCATTCCGGTTTTGTTCCTTTTTGTCCTTTTTGTCTTTGGGGTTAACCTCCGTGCTCAAGAGTTCAAGACCGTTCACGACGGTGTCGAATACGCCGAACTCACCCGCGAGATCTCAGGTCTGCCGGTAAAAATTAATCTGCTGCGGCTCGATCTAAGAAAGATACGACTCGACGTCGTGCACGCGATGAACGCTGCGATCGGTATGGAGAAAACGTCGTTCATCGCCGGGCGACACAAAGCGGTCGCCGCTATCAACTCGGGATTTTTCAGATTGGACAAGAGCATCTTTGCCGGCGACGCCGTGGGAACGCTGATGATCGACGGCGAACTGCTGAGCGAAAGTACGAATAACCGGATAGCTCTCAAAATACTAAATCAGAAAAAGGCCACGGCCGTTTCGATCGAGCGCTCCGTTATCAATCCTTGGTTTGGTTTCGGCGACCTTCATTCTCAAATCAAACTCGCCGGCGTAGATCGCGAAAGCAAACCTGGTGAGTTCATTTTATACGGACCAGACTTCGGTCCGGCGACGCCGGTCGCGGCGAAAGGCACGCTCGTGGCAATCACCGGCTGTAAGCGTGCCGTGAAAGCGGGTCTCGTTTTCGTTGAATGCCGGCACGCAGCCGTCGCCAACGCTAACGATCAAATGCTCATTCCGCGAGACGGATACCTGATATCGTTAGGGTTGGCGGAAAGCAAGGAAAAAAAGCTGCTTCTCAACGACCTCAATTTCTACCTTTTAAGTAAATCAGCAAAGTCTCGCTACTACATCCGGTTCGAGAACGAACTCTCGCGCCTCCCGAATGTAGAACAGGATGTCGTCGCGGGCGTTCCGCTGCTTATCAGAGACGGAAAGATCGATGTGACCTGGGAGCAGGAGAAATCGAGCAAGTCTTTTGTGGAGACGCGTCACCCGCGCACGGCTGTCGCGAAATTGAAGGACGGAAAGTTTTTGATGATAACCGTTGACGGGCGGAGCGAGTCGAGTGGTGGGATCGGGTTGTACGATCTGGCGAATTTGCTTTTGGAATTTGGTGCGACGGATGCGATGAATCTTGACGGCGGCGGTTCGACGACGATGTTCCTGGACGGAAAGGTCGTAAACCATCCGTCGGACAAAGAGGGCGAGCGTAAGGTGAGCGACGCTTTGATAGTTACTTTGAGAAAGAAATAGGAGCGGGGGCAAGCCCGCCTTTCGGACTGCGTCTGGTTCGCGTTGAGTCAGCAAGATAATCTTGCTGACTCAATGTAAATGGATTGCAGTCCGGAAGGCGGGCTTGCCCCCGCTCGCTGTCACCGGATCTTGTTTAAGTAATCTTTAACATCCTCGCCCGAATATCCGTCCGCTAAATATCCGATGTAATTGTCCGGACGCAGCAGCACCGTGAACGTTTTTGTCGCGCCGAATATTTCGGCGATGTTCGGATAAAGCGGAACGACGTGAAAGTCCGCACGGCCGCCGAGGTCAGCGGTGATCTCATCAACCGGCACAGTTCCGTCGGCGAACACGAGCAGATGGAACGTCGGCTCGCGGAGGCGGTCGTAAATGCTCGAGCCGTCGATCAAAAAATACGGCATCCGGTCGCCGGCCATTACGTTGAACGCTCCGTTCGTCCGGCTCGACGAACTCTGCCGGTAATTAATGCCGATCTGCGAAACGAACGGGAAGAATCGACTCGTGAACGGGCGAAACCGAAAAGCGAAATTTGCGACGTACGGGAAAATTCTCGTCCGCAAGAACGCCGCGAGCCAGCTTGAATTTGCGCCGAGCTGAAAGAAGCGGTCGGTGGATCGCACAAGCTGTCGGGCGTTAGGCAGACGCTCTTCGTTGTACGTATTCAAGATATCGAGGCTCGCGCCCGAGTTCAGAACGAGCGCCAGTTTCCACGCGAGATTGTACCCGTCCTGTATTCCGGTGTTCATCCCTTGCGCGCCGGCCGGCGTGTGTATGTGCGCCGAATCGCCCGCAAGAAAACAGCGTCCGACCGAGAACTTATTCACGTGCCGCGTGTGCACTTTGTAAACCGAAAACCAATTCACGTTCGTGATGTCGAGCTTCAGTCCGGTGTCGAACGCGATCTGCCGCTCGATCTCGTCGTAAAGAATTTCGGCCGGATCTTTTTCGTGGCCCTCGGGGAAAGTCCCGACGATACGATAATGTTTGTCACCGCCCGCCATCGGGAAAAACGCCGTTACGGAATGCTCCGCCAGGCACGCGGTAAGCGCGTCGTGGCTGAATTGCCAATCGATCTCAACATCCGCGACGTAAAATAAGCGCTCGAATGTGCCGCCCTCGAACTCGAGTCCGAGCGTGCGCCGGACAATACTGTGTGCTCCGTCACAGCCGACCATAAATTTCGCTTCGATAATCTCCGTTCGTCCGCTTGCATCCTTCACGACGGCCGTAACTCCCGCCTCGTCCTGCGTGAAAGTTTCCAGTTCCGTCGACCAATGCACATCCTTTCCGTGCGACCGCAAATAGCCGTAAAGCATTCGTTCGTGAATTCCCTGCTCGACAAAAAGAACATACGGATAGGCCGTCATGCCTTTTCCGAACTCCGCGAATGTCGCCTCGCCGCGCACTTCGCCGTCGACCACGAACTGGGCTCTTTGCGCTATCGTCCCGGCGACGACCAACTCGTGCGCAATGCCGAACTGTTCGTAAATTTCGAGCGTGCGCGCCTGCACACCGATGGCTTTGGAAAAAGGTGTCGTCGTTTCCGCTTTATCGATGATCACAAAATCGATCTTGTAACGCGTCAACTGAACCGCGAGAGCGAGCCCGGTTGGCCCGGCGCCGACGATCAAAACTTGTGTTTGCATACAACCGAAATTATAAACCGCGTTCAATATTTTGTATCAATTTCGAATGCGAGTGTGATAATTTTTAAGACGAACATTTTGTTCAATACGATTAAGGGAGAAAATCATGCCGGATAAAAAAACTACAAAACAAAACAATTCGAAACGCTCTGCGTCTGCGAGTTCGAAAGGAACGGGCAAGAGCACGAGCCGACGGTCGTCGACCGCCGCGAAAGTTATCGAAGCGGTGATGGATGTCGCGGGCGACATCTTGAGCGGAGCGGCGCAAGGCGCAGCCGTCGGTGCGATCGGCGCAGCCGCCGAAACGGTCGCCGGGACATCGGGTTCGTCGTCGAGAGCAACCTCTCGCAAGAGCTCTTCATCCGGAGCGGCGAAGGGCGGAGCGAAAGCTTCGGGATCTACGAAAACTTCGACTGCCAAACCGTCGGGCGTAAAATCGGGCTCGTCAAAAACTACGGGATCGAGATCGACTGCCGCCAAATCAGGAACGGCAAAATCAAGCTCGGCGAAGACAGGATCTGCGAAATCTTCAACAGCGAAAACGGGAAGTGCCAAGTCCGGTTCATCGAGTTCCGCAGGCAACAAAACATCAGCAAAAACGGGCTCCGGAAAGGGCTCATCGAAAAATGGAGCGGCTTCCAGATCGACCGCAAAATCCAACGGCGGAGCTGCCGGAAAGACCGCTGCTGCAAAGAAGGGCGGCACAGCTTCGAAGAGTTCCGGGGCAAAAAGCACCGCAGGCTCGAAGAGTTCCGGAACGAAAAGTTCCGCGTCGAAGAGTTCGGGAACGGGATCAAAAGGCGCGGCACGCGGCGGATCGTCGCGAGCATCGAAATAGAAGATCTGTCCATTTGATACGATCAGACCCGACGAAGTTCGTCGGGTTTTTTCTTTTACGCGCGGGCGCTTATTTTCAAAATATTTCTTTGCCTCGACGCCGCGAATTTACAAATCACTTTTCGAATCACGAGCGCGTCCGTTCACATTCTAAAAAAAACTTTCCGTCATCACGCGAGAAAAAAACCACGAGATATTTTTCGTCGATTTTTTGTTTGATAAAAAGTTTTATTTTGGTTTTTGTTACAAACTTTTTTCTTGCCATTTAAATTGTAAAACGTGTTACAGTTGCCTCGGTAGTACCTACACCAACCAATAAATCTTTTTGGAGGACCCCGATGGCAGTAACAAAAGCAACTTCTAAACCAGCAGCAAAAAAACCGGCGGCAAAAAAAGCGGCCGCGAAAGGTAACGGCGCAGCGGCGAAAAAAACCGCGGCGAAACCCGCAGCTAAAAAAGCTGCTCCGGCAAAGAAAGCAGCTCCGGCGAAAAAAGCTATGACTGCTAAACCGGCCGCAAAGAAAGCGACCGCAAAAGCTCCGGCGAAAAAAGCAGCTCCGGCGAAAAAGGCAGCTCCGAAAGCAGCAGCTTCAAAAGCCAAAGCTCCGGCAGCAAAGAAAGCGGCACCGAAAGCTAAACCGGCTGCAAAGAAATCTGCACCGAAAGCTAAGGCGAAACCGGCTGTTAAGAAATCGGCACCGAAGGCGAAAGCTAAACCGGCAGCCAAGGGTAAAGGTAAAAAATAAGATAATTTCTTAAATTACTTTTACGATTTAAAATGAAAAAAGCCCGACGCAATTTGTCGGGCTTTGCTGTTGGGAAAAGTTCCGGATCAAAAGCTCAATTCGATACTTTCATCATTTGCGATGACGTTGACGGTGCCGCCCTCGGCAAGCTTGCCGAACAGTATCTCGTTCGCAAGCGGTTGTTTTATTTTTTCGTGGATAAGCCGTGCCATCGGACGTGCGCCGTAACGCGAATCGAAGCCGTTTTTTGCCAGCCACTCACGAGCCGACTCATCAACGCGAACCAGCACACGTTTTTCCGCGATCTGTCCGTTCAGCTCCTTGATAAATTTATCGACGATAAGTTTTATATTCTCGCTGTCGAGAGCCTTGAACGGCACCCATGCGTCGAGACGATTTCTAAACTCGGGCGTGAACGTCCGCTCGATCGCTCCCTTAGCATTTCCTTTCGTATCGGAACTGTTGCGAAAGCCGACGCCGCCCGATGACAGTTCGCGCGCACCGGCGTTCGTCGTCATGATCAGTATCACGTTTCGGAAATCCGCCTTCTTGCCGTTGTTGTCCGTCAGCGTCGCCGAGTCCATGACCTGCAGCAGCAGGTTGAAAAGATTCGGATGAGCCTTTTCGATCTCGTCCAAAACCAAAACCGCGTGCGGCGTTTTCATGATCGCTTCCGTCAGCAATCCGCCCTGGTCGAACCCGACGTATCCCGGCGGCGCGCCGATCAGGCGAGAAACCGTGTGCGGTTCGGCGTACTCGCTCATGTCGAAACGAAGAAATTCAACACCGAGCGTCTCGGCCAACTGTTTGGAAACCTCGGTCTTGCCGACACCGGTTGGGCCCGAAAACAAAAACGAGCCGACAGGTTTGGTCTGATGCCCAAGACCGGCACGTGAGATCTGAATGGCGTCGACGATCTTGTCGATCGCTTCGTCCTGGCCAAAGATCGTTTGCTTGATGTCGTCACGCAGAGTGCGGAGGCGATCCTTTTCGTCGGCGACAACTGTCTTAGGCGGGATCTTTGCCATTCGTGCGATCGTATTTTCGACCATCTGCACCGAAACTTTTTTCGGCCGTTTAGATGCCGGTATGAGTTTGACCGCGGCACCAACCTCGTCGATCACATCGATCGCCTTGTCGGGAAGAAAACGGTCGTTTATATATTTGCCGGCGAGCTCGGCGGCGTTACGGAGCGATTCGTCCGTGTACTTAACGCCGTGGTACGACTCGTAAAATCCTTTCAGGCCTTTTAGTATTTCGTACGTTTCCTCAACGGTCGGTTCGTTGATCTCGATCTTTTGGAAACGACGCGCCAGCGCTCGGTCGCGTTCGAATGCGGATTTGTACTCGGCGTAGGTCGTCGAACCTATACAGCGAAGTTCGCCGCCCGCAAGAGCCGGTTTGAGAATATTCGACGCATCCATCGAACCTCCCTGGACCGAACCGGCGCCGACGATGGTGTGTATCTCGTCGATGAACAGTATCGCGTTCGGTTCTTTCTTAACGTCGTTGATGATCGCCTTGAAACGCTGTTCGAAATCGCCGCGGTAACGCGTTCCCGCGAGCACAGCGCCCATGTCGAGAGCGAATACCTTCGCGTCTTTCAGAACATCAGGCACGTCGCCTTCGCTGATCTTAAGTGCCAACCCTTCAGCCAGTGCCGTTTTGCCGACGCCCGGCTCGCCGACATACAGCGGGTTATTTTTCTTTCGCCGGCAGAGAACCTGGATAGTCCGCTCGATCTCCGCCGCCCGCCCGACGATCGGGTCGATCTCGCCCTTCGCCGCTTTTTCGACGAGCTCGACCGTAAAGCTTTCGAGCGGCTTTCGGCGTTCCATTCCGCCGCCGAATTCTTCGTCATCAAGCCCGTCGCCGAAGAACGGTTCGCCTGCGTCGATCTTTGAAATGCCGTGTGCGATGTAATTCAAAACGTCCAGCCGCGTCACGCCTTGCTGCAAAAGCAGATAGACCGCGTACGACTGTTCCGCCTGATAAAACGCGGCGAGAATGTTGCCGCCGTTGACGGCTTCCTGCCCGCTGCCCTCGGCCTGCAGAACGGCGTACTGGATCGTCGACTGAAACGTCGATGTCAGTTCGGGCAAGTGTGTTGACGCCGTCGGCAGCTTTTCTAGCACGTCCTGAAAATAATCCTCGAGCGACTTGCCCAGCTCCTCAAGCTGAGCTCCGCAGTTGAATAAAATGTCGCGTGCGGACCGGTCCTCGAGCAGAGCGAAAAGCAAATGCTCGAGCGTCACGAACTCGTGCCGGTATTTTACCGCCTGATCGACGGCAAAACTCAACGTCTCTTCTAATTCCCTGGTTAGCATTGGTCTAATATTTTATCAGTTTTGTTTCTCAAGCAAACTCACGTCCGTCGAATCTTAAATTGACCGTACGCCTTTGCGGCTGATCGGGCAAACATAGGTGAAGAAATCGATTTGCGTCTCGGAAAAAACACGCCTCATTGCATGTTCAATGTTAGACGCTGCTGCTGCGGTCTGCGATAGCATGAAAACTGAAGGCCCCGAACCGGAAATGCCGCCGCCCAACGCTCCGGCAGCCAGAGAGGCAGCTTTTAACTCGTCAAATTTCGGGATCAGCGATTTCCGGACCGGCTCGACAATACGGTCGTCGAGCGACCGGGAAATAAGTGCGTAATCGCCTGCGGCAAGTCCGGCAACGAGCGAGCCGAGATTGCTCCATTGCGTGATGGCGGACCTTAGCGGTATGTCTTTCGGCAAGATCTCGCGGGCGTATGACGTCTTGATCTCGATCTGCGGGTGAATGACGGTGGCAAATAATTCGGGAAACGAGAGCCTGACGATGTCGACGGGATCGGCCGACCGGACGAGCGTGAAACCGCCGTAAATGCACGGTGCGACATTGTCCGCGTGCTTTTCGCCGGAGGCAAGTTGCTCGCCCGCCATCGCAAACGTTACAAGCTGCTCGTCGGAAAAGCGTTGATCGAGCAGCATATTCGCGGCAACGAGCGCTCCGCACGAACTTGCCGCACTCGAGCCTATGCCGCTGCCCGGCTTGATCCGTTTGTTGCACTCGACCTCGAAACCGTGCTTGAGCCCGCCGGCGTCGATCATTGCCTGAAGCGCGACACCGGCAACATTCTGCAGCGGATCGGTCGGCAGGCCGAAATCGTCGCGGTTGATTATCTTGATCGAGTTGCCGGCCGCGAGACGTACGGTCACTTCGTCGCACGGGTCGCTCAGCGCGAAACCAAGACAGTCGAATCCGCATTGGACGTTCGAAACGGTCGCCGGTGCCAGAACGGTCACTTCGTCCATATTTCTATAACAAACTGAAACGTATTATCATCGATGCTCTTGGCAAACGGCCGGGCCTTTCCAGATGCAATACTTTAGCACAAACCGCCGGTCGCCGGCCGCGACCTTTAGTCAAGCAACTCTCGCCGGCCAACCGGAGGATGGTGGACTGTTTTTTCCGTCTGAGATACCGAAATTTCCGGCCGGCCTTTTCGGCTCGGGACGCGACAAGACGGAGACGGCGTTCGAGGTGATCCGGCCGTACGTGGGCGGCACGATTCCCGATGACGCGCTTTTTGCTATCTGTCGCGAGACCGTCGATTTTGACTTTCCGCTCGTAAAGGTGACCGGGCAGATCTGCTCGCTCGAGCTGTTTCACGGGCCGACCTTCGCGTTCAAGGATGTCGGCGCCCGTTTTATGAGCCGCTGTCTCAAGCATTTCGCGTCGGATATTCGGAAAAAGATGGTCGTGCTCGTGGCGACATCAGGCGACACCGGCGGGGCGGTCGCGAACGGGTTCTTCGGCGTTGAGAACGTCGATGTGGTCATCCTTTATCCCAAAGGCCGCGTTAGCCGAATTCAGGAACTCCAGCTTACGACACTCGGCGGGAATGTAACTACATTGGAAGTACGCGGCAGCTTCGACGATTGCCAGCGGCTTGCAAAACGGGCGCTCGGCGACGCCGAATTGAAAGACGCGATCTTTCTCACATCCGCCAATTCGATCAACGTCGCACGCTGGCTGCCGCAGCAGTTCTATTATGTTTTCGCGATCCAGCAGATGGGCGGGGAACCGGTTGTTTTTTCGGTGCCGAGCGGCAACTTCGGGAATATTGCGGCCGGCCTGCTGGCATATTCGTCCGGGATGCCGTCGGTCGAGTTTATTGCCGCATGTAACGCAAACCGCGTCGTCGCCGAATTCTTTTCAACCGGTTCGTACGACCCGCGGGCCGCGATCGCGACGCTTTCCAACGCTATGGACGTCGGCGACCCGAGCAACTTTGTACGGGTGCTCGAGTTGTTCGACGGTTCGGTCGAACGGCTAAAAGAGGTGATGTCCGTCGTCTCGGTTTCCGACGCCGAAACCGAAGGGGCGATGCGTGAGGTCTACGACGCGACCGGTTACGTACTCGACCCGCACGGTGCGGTAGCGTACCGCGCTCTCGCCGACCGACTGGCGGGCAGTCCGGAGCAGGCCGGGATCTTCCTCGAAACCGCGCATCCGGTAAAATTCGATTCGGTCGAGCGAATTTTGGGAACGTATGGCGGCGTCCCTGCGGCGGTGGCAGCGATGAACGGCCGGCAAAAGGTCGCGACCGAAATCGCGGTCGAATACGACATTTTGAAAGAGATACTGATCAGTAAAGCCTGAGAAATTTATGAAGGTACTGAAGTTCGGCGGTTCTTCGGTTGCGAACGCCGACAATTTCGAAAAGGTCATTTCGACCGTTCAAAGAGCGGCCGCCGACGGGCCGTGTGCTGTCGTTTTGTCGGCGATGCAGGGAACGACCGACGAGCTTATCGAAAGCGGCCGACTGGCGGAACGCGGCGACGACGGATTTTCCGCGAAGATCGGTGCGATCCGCGAAAAACACCTGACGGCGGCGGCGAGTTTAATTTCGGGATCTGAGTCACACGTAACAATCGCCGATTTCGTGAACGCGACGGCGCGAGAGATCGAGAGCCTTTGTGAAGGCGTCTCGCTCGTGCGGGAACTTTCCCCACGCACGCTCGACCGCATCGTCGGATTCGGCGAGCTGTTGTCTTCGAAAATGCTTGCGGCCGCGCTCGACGAACGCGGCGTCCGCTGCGAGTGGAAGGACAGCCGTGAGCTCATCGTTACTGACTCGAATTTCGGTTTTGCGGCCGTCAATCCCGATGCGACGAATATTAAGATTCGCGAGTATTTCGATACAAATTCCGCAAGCGTTTTCGTGCTTCCCGGTTTCATCGCGGCTAACGAAAGCGGTGACGCGACCACGCTCGGCCGCGGCGGCTCGGATTACACGGCGGCGATCATCGCGGCGGCGATCGATGCCGACGTGCTTGAGATCTGGACCGATGTGAGCGGGATGATGACGGCCGACCCGCGGTTCGTCCGCAACGTGCGCCGGATCCCGCACATAAGTTATCGCGAGGCGATGGAGCTTTCGCACTTTGGCGCCAAGGTCATTTATCCGCCGACGGTTCAGCCCGTGATGGCAAAGGGAATACCGGTGCGGATCAAGAATACGTTCGCCGCTGATGACGTCGGAACGCTGATCGAATCGGTCACCGGAGCCGACGGCGAGATCATTCGCGGCATTTCCAGCATTGATAAGATCTGCGTACTCAGCCTCGAGGGCAGCGGTATGGTCGGCATTCCGGGATTTTCGAAACGTCTTTTCGACGCGCTTTCGCGTTCGCAGATCAACGTCGTGCTCATCACGCAAAGTTCGTCGGAGCACTCGATCTGCGTCGGTATCGAAGACAAGTATTCTCAGCTCGCAAATCACGTCGTCGACCGCGAGTTCGAGAACGAAATAGCGGTCGGAAAGATCGACCCGCTAAAGGTCGAGAACGGGTTTTCGATCCTGGCGCTTGTCGGGGATAACATGAAAGCGCACACCGGCGTATCGGGCCGGATGTTCACGACGCTGGGGCATAACGGCATAAACATCCACGCGATAGCGCAGGGTTCGTCCGAGCGAAATATTTCCGCGATCATTAATTCAAGAGATGTCCGCAAGGCCGTAAACACTCTGCACGAAGAATTTTTCTCCGACGGCAAAAAGCAGATCAATTTATACATCGCCGGCGTCGGAACTGTCGGAAAGCGGCTGTTGAGCCAGATAAAACAACAGTTCGGCCAGATATCGGACGATCTGAAACTGAATCTGAAAGTTGTGGGATTGGCAAACAGCCGGCAGGCTATGGTCGACGAAGAAGGCTTGAACATCGACGGGTTCACCGGCGATTTGGAAGGTGCATCGGCCGGCGGCATTGGGAAATTTGCCGACGAAATTATTGAACGCAATTTGCGCAATTCGATCTTCGTTGACGTGACCGCGAGCCCGGATGTCGTGGCGGTTTACGAAAGGCTTTTGGCCCGCAGCGTCTCGGTCATCGCTTGCAACAAGATCGCGTGCTCGTCCGGCTACGAAAGCTACGCCGGTCTAAAACGGCTTGCTCGCGAGTACAACGCTAGTTTCCTTTTTGAGACGAATGTCGGAGCCGGCCTGCCTGTGATCACAACGCTAAACGACCTTCTCCACAGCGGCGACCGCGTTAAACGCATCGAGGCGGTTTTGTCGGGCACGCTCAATTTCGTATTCAACAATTACGATGGGACGCGTGCGTTCGCCGATGTTGTCCGCCAGGCGCAGGCGGAGGGCTACACCGAACCGGACCCGCGGCTGGACTTGAGCGGAACGGACGTCGCGAGGAAAATTCTGATACTCGCTCGCGAGGCCGGAAACCGTATGGAGATGGGAGATATTGAAAATATCTCGTTCCTGCCGGAGTCATGCATGGCCGGAAGCGTCGGGGATTTTTATAATGAATTGGAGCGGAACGAGACGCATTTCAGACAATTGCTGGATGAAGCCGTCTCGGCGGGAAAGTCACTCAAATACATCGCTTCGTTCGCGGATGGCAAGGCGTCTGTTTCGCTCCAAACTATCGGGAAGGAACACGATTTCGCGAACCTATCCGGCAAAGACAACGCCGTGCTTTTTTACACCAACCGCTACGCCGAACAGCCGCTCGTCATAAAAGGTGCGGGTGCGGGAGCGGGCGTGACCGCGGCAGGCGTCTTTGCCGACATCATCCGAGCTTCACGAAGCTAACGCACCGCCGGCATCGACTGGACCGCCGGCATCCTTGCCGGCAGTGAGCGTGAAACGCGAAAAGGCGCCTGAGCGATCAGGCGCCTTTCTTATTACTACACTTCGCGTCCTTGCGGACGCAAGGATGCTTGCGGTCCGGTCGTTGCCGGCAAGGATGCCGGCGTTCCGGTTGGGGTTAATTGAGGTCGAACAGCAGGAACTCTGACTTGTCCTCGAGAGCACGGATGGTCAGCTTTGATTCTTCGCTGATCGCGGCTCCGTCGCCGGCTTCGAGCAGTTGGCCGTTGACGTCGATCGAGCCGCTGATAAGCTGGATCCACGCGTGACGCCCGTCCGCGAGTTCGTGTGTGACCTTGTTTTCGTCATCGAGGACGGACGCGTAAAGCCTTACGTCCTGGTTGATCGAGACTGAGCCGTCGTCGCCGCCTCGCGACGCCACCAGCCGGAGCTTTCCTTGCTTTTCCTCAGGCGGAAAAAGCTTCTGCTCGTAGCTCGGCGTGAGCCCGTTCTTTTCCGGCAGGATCCAGATCTGCAGCAGGTGCGTCTTGTCGCTCGGCGAGCTGTATTCGCTGTGCAAAACGCCGGTGCCGGCCGTCATACGCTGAACCTCGTGCGGGCGAATCGTTTCGCCGTTGCCCATCGAATCGCGGTGCGAAAGTTCGCCATCGATCATGTATGTGATGATCTCCATATCGCGATGTCCGTGCTTCGGAAACCCTTGGGCCGGTTCGATAAAATCCTCGTTTATCACCCGCAGGTTGCGAAAGCCCATGAATCGCGGATCGTAGTAATCGGCGAATGAAAACGTGAAATTCGTGTCCAGCCACCCGTGATTTGCGTGCCCTCGTTCTTTTGATCGTCTTATCTTTATCATTTATTTTCCTCGTAAATCTTAATCGTTATTTAGATTTTACAAGGGTAAAGGCGGGTTGTAATCACTAATTCGGGTGAGGAGCTATCTACGATTCCTTAATACCAGAAAGAGTAAAGCGTTCAACAGTGCACCAGTAATCGATCCGATCTTTAATATAGTTTCGCCATAAATCGTCATGTGCAAGATCAATCCGCTGAGCGCCATTAATGGCACGCTCCACGGAATGGCAAAGAGCGAAAGGATTACTGAAAAATCGAATTGGTAAAGAATCGCGACGATGCCAATATAAGTGGCTGCGATTGCAAGATCAGTTGAAAACCTAACTTTACTCATTCACATCTTTCTTCTGGATGACCATCAGGCCGTCGCGAATCGGGAGCAGCACGTTCGTGACGCGCGGATCGGAGAGAACCAACTGGTTGAATTCGTGAAGAGCTCGCGTGCTTTCGTCCCTTTCATCGAGCAGGACCTTTCCGCTCCATAAAACGTTGTCGGCGATGATAAAGCCGCTCGGGCGGACGCGGTCGAATATGAGATGGTAATAATTTGAGTAATTGGGTTTGTCCGCGTCGATGAATACGAGATCGAACGAGCCGGGAAGCGTCGGAATGATGTCGAGTGCGTTGCCGAGGTGGAATTCGATCTTGTCCTTGTATTCCGATTTCGCGACGAATGAACGGGCGACCTTATTGGTGTCCTCTTGTATGTCTAATGTAATTACCTTTCCGCCGTCGGCGAGGCCTTCGGCAAAGCAAAGTGCCGAATAACCGAGATATGTGCCGATCTCGAGCACGATCCTCGGTTGGATCATCTTCGAGAACATCGACAGCACGCGTCCCTGAAAGAATCCGGACAGCATGCTCGAATCCGCGTAATGCTCGTAACACTCGCGGCGGAGTTCCTGTAGCACGTCACTTTCGTCGGATGTAAATTGTTCAGCGTATTTGATCAGGTCATCGTTCATAGATCTACTCGCACTAGTCCTCGCTTGATCGCGGTGGTCGCCGCGGACGTCCGGTCCGAGACGCCTATTTTGTCGAAAATGTTTTTGACGTGCGTCTTGGCAGTGTTTTCGGACACGTCCATCGCGAACGCGATCTCTTTGTTCGACATACCGCCGACGATCATGCGAAGCACGTTGGTCTCGGTCGGCGTCAGATTTTCCTGACCGCGGTTTTCCGAAAGAATATCGGCGATGTCTTCGGGAATAAATTTTCGGCCGGCATGAACGGTGCGGATCGCTTTTACAAGGTCTTCCGGCAAAACGTCTTTGCAGACGTAGCCGAGAGCTCCTTTATCGAGAGCTTTGTTGATCTCGGCATCGCCGGCGTGTTCGGCGAGAACGATTATTTTCGCATTCGGGTTCTCGATAAAGTAATTGTCGAGGTTGTCGATCGAGCAGGAATCCGGCAGCCGCAGTCCGAGAATCGTCACATCCGGCCGCATATCGCGAAACATTTCGAAGCCGGTCACGCCGTTGTCAGTTTCGCCGGTGATCTCCATGCCGTCGACGTTCTGGAGCACGGTTCGGATACCGATCCGCGTGAGCGGCTGGTTTTCGATCAACAGTACGCGAATCGTTTCCATAACAGGTCAGAACCACCTCAGCGTGAGCGGGCGGGTTCTTCATCGACGTTACTCACACTCAATATCGGACAGTAGCGACAATTCAGAATCCGCTCACGCAGAAGGTACCGACAGCGACGCGGCAAATTCGACGATCGGTCGCACCAAGTCGGTGTCGTAGTTCGTCGCCACGTGCTGCATGACGGCCGTCATTCGTTCAAGGCCCATGCCCGTGTCGACCGACGGAGCAGGAAGCGGCGTCAACTTGCCCGACCCGTCAGGTTCTTGCATACGGTTGTACTGCATAAAAACGAGGTTCCAGATCTCGATGGTGGTGTCGCCGGGACCATTCACCCAGAACGGCGAGTTCTTTTCCGAGTCAGACGGATCGTCGCCCATGTAATGAAAGATCTCGGAGCACGGCCCGCACGGGCCGGTGTCGCCCATCTGCCAAAAATTATCTTTCCGTCCGAAACTCAATATTCTTTCCGGCCTCGCCCCGACCTTTTCCCAAAGAGCTCGTGCCTCGTCGTCGGGCCCGACCGCATCGTCCCCCGCAAAGACCGTAAACCAGAGACGCTCAGGGTCGAGCTTGAACTCGTTCACCAGCAGGTCCCAGGCGAACTTGATCGCATCTTCCTTAAAGTAATCGCCGAAGGAAAAATTCCCCAGCATCTCGAAAAACGTGTGATGGCGGGCCGTCTTTCCCACTTCATCGAGGTCGTTGTGCTTGCCCCCGGCACGGAGACACTTTTGTGCCGACACTGCGCGTTTATAATCTCGTTTTTCGTTGCCAAGAAAGACATCCTTGAACTGGTTCATTCCCGCGTTGACGAACAGGAGTGTCGGATCGTTCGCCGGCAGCAACGGCGACGAGTGCACCACCTTGTGCCCCCGCTGTTCGAAATAATCCAAAAATTTTTGCCTGATCTCATTTCCGGTCATATCGATCGCACCTTTGAACTACGAAAAAAGCAAAAGAACTATCAGAATCTTTCAACGATCTCCGCTCCGCTCCTTTCAAACTATGCGGCGTTTGCAGTTATCATTCTGCGTGAAAAGAAAAACACCGTCAAACCTCTAAAGCCGCGAACCCAAAACCCGTCGTTAGAAACCTTTTGATGCGATCGAAACGTTCCCGTCCGTTGCTCAGCGATCCTCATTGACATGACCTTGAGGTTGATGTAAATTCAGCTCGAAATAAGCCTTGCTAACTTCTTTCTCGCGTGCTCCGAAATATGTTGGAGTACCCGAATCTTATAGCCAGCAACGTTTAGCCGACCCTGAATTACTTTCACCCCGGTACAACCGACCGACCTGAGTGATTAGAGAGCGGCCTGCTTAAGGAGAATATATGAAACTGAAAAAATTAAGGCGCACAGGTGCGCTGACTCTGACCGCCGTGATGATATTGATGCTTGTAACTCCGAGCATGGTCTGGGCCAACGCCGCCGAAAAAAGTATCTCATCGCAACCATTAAATAGACTCGCCGCTTCGCGAGAGATCGCATTGTCCGGAATAAGAAATCAGGACGGCCGCAAAGATTTTTCTCGCGACGATCTCGAACAGATGCGGACCGCGTTGCTCGACCTTGTTGAAGGCAACCGACAACTTTCGACGCTGCTGACGCCTAAAGCCGAGGCCAAAACCGCCGAAGTTGCAGGCGGCAAGGGCAACGAATACGATGCCGCGAGAGACCAAATTCTGAAGATGTCCGATAAGGACCTAAACTCGATGAGAGCGAAGTTGGACCCGGCAGCGATGCAGAACAAATTGTCAAAATCGAGAGCGGTCGTGGCGGAGTTCATGAATACGGCGAACACTGCGGGCCTGCCGGATATCGATTCTTATTGCGGCGCGCCGATTGCGACAGGAGTCATCATCGCAGCGGACGTGGTGTATTTTCTCGCCGAGGCAGTCAGAGATATCGCACAGGACGGATGTAACGAGGTCGTCGTAATCTTGGGAGAAGGCGGCAATCTAAGAGCGGCTTGCCTTGTCACCGACGCTATCTACATCATCGCGAAAGCCGTTAACCAAGCGCTTCATTTCTGCGACGACGACTACGCCGCGTCGGTGGGGCAGGCCAGTTTCGATCGCCTGGGGCATATCCATGGAGATCTCGAAGCGAGTGTCGCGAACGACAACGGCAACGCCACGTCGATAATCAACAACGACAACCTCAACCGAACGACCATCGTCAACAACGACAACACCAACAAAGACACGATCGTCAACAACGATAATGCGAACAGGACGACAATCGTGAACAACGACAACGCCAACGCCCTCGCACTTACGAACCTGGTCAACGCCGCTTTGGCGACGATCATCGCAAACGCGAACGCAAACAAGGAAGAGCTGAAAAATCTCATGCTGCGGACGCAGATCGAGGCAGATCTGGCATCAACGGACGGATCGGTCTTCGTGGCGCTTTATGCAACCCCCAGCACGACGTGCACGACACCCAGCGTTCCAAACCCGACTACGCAGTGCGGTTATCTTGACTTGGTTCGAGCAATCGTCAGCGAAACTATCATCAATATCGCGGGCACATCCACCGCATCCGCTCAGGCGTTGTTGAACCAGGGTGATGCTCAGAAAGCCGAGGGCAATTTCAAGGGTGCGTATACGACCTACCGGAAAGCGTACAAAATCGCTTCGAAGTAGTGGGCATTGGTTACTGCTTCGTTTGCCAAACCCGACGATGAAGGGTGATCCGGCGGCTGAAGCGATCAGCAAATCCGTCGACTGTCGAAGCCGATGCTGGTTTCTGAGACCGCGAAATAAGAAAGACCGCAATTTTCGAAAACTGCGGTCTTTCTTTTTGCTTACGATCGGTATGCGATCCAATGTCTAGGGCCGGCGATCGATATTGAAGATCCGGCCCAGCACAGCCGCTCAGAATTTAGAAATAAAAAAGTACAAAAAGGCCGGGCGTATGAGAACGGCCCGGCAAGACAAAGGAGAAACTTGGACAGGGAATAGCCGCGTCTGAGGGTAAGATATTATTCCGTTTTGCGAAATTTCAAGGCGACCGAGTTCATACAATAGCGCAGGCCGGTTGGTTCGGGGCCGTCGTCGAATACATGGCCGAGGTGCGCGCCGCAACGGCTGCATTCGACCTCGGTGCGGGTTTCGCCGAGGCTGTTGTCGACGATCTCGGTGACGTTTTGTTTATTGATCGACTGATAAAAGCTCGGCCAGCCCGTGCCCGATTCGAACTTGTGAGCCGATTTGAACAACGCCAGACCGCACGCCGCGCAATAGTAAGTGCCGTGCTCGTGGTTATCGTTATATTCGCCGGAATAGGGGCGTTCCGTTCCTTTCTGCCGCATGACGTTAAACTGAGCGGGCGTCATAACTTTCTGCCATTCGGCGTCGGACTTCGTCACCTTGATGCCGTCGAACAATTCCGTGGGCTTGAATTCCGGGTTAACGACTTCGGCGACTGCGGTCTTTCGCTTCGCCGCCGTCGGTTGAGGTTCGGCTCCGTTAGCAGAAACTGCGGCGCTGCTGCCGAGCTGCCCGCACGCGGCGAACGCTGCTAAACCGATCAATACCAAACCGCTAAAAATGATAATGTTTCTGAATTTCATCGTTAACCACCTCAAATCTGCATTTAATCCTATCAAAATTATAAATGATGCCGAACTTATTCCCTCGGCTATGGATATGAGTCAAAGATTGAGTCAGCCGGGTGAGAAGCTGCAAGCAGATTCTCACACGGCCGAATATTTGCTAGTTAGGGAGCAGGACCGAGTCCACGACATGGATGACGCCGTTTGATTGCTTAACGTCAGCTATCGTGACGGTCGATCTGCCGCCCTTTTCGTCCATCAAGACGACCTTGCCGCCTACAAGCATCGCAGTCAGCGTGCCGCCCGAGACGGTTTTGAACGACGCTTTGCCTTTGCCTTTTTTGATGGCTTTGACGACGTCCTTCGAGCTGAAATTGCCGGCGATGACGTGGTAAGTGAGGATCTTTACCAAAGTCGCCTTGTTCTCGGGCTTAAGAAGTGTTTCGACCGTTCCTGCCGGAAGTGCGGCGAATGCCGAATTGACCGGAGCGAATACCGTGAAAGGACCGGCACCCGAAAGTGTGTCAACGAGACCCGCAGCTTTAACAGCCGCGACCAGCGTCGTATGGTCGGCCGAGTTGACCGCGTTCTCGACGATATTCTTCGTCTTGTACATTGCCGCGCCGCCGACCATTGGGTTGCCGCCGTCCGCCATCTGAGCCGAAACATTCGACGACGCCAAAGCGAACATCGCCATCGCCATCGCACCAAAAAATAACTTTTTCATAAGATCTCCCATTTTGAATTTTATCTAAGGGCTGTTCCTCCCTTGTGCCTAAGATTTCGCGGGTGGCGTGGAATCGGATTCAGAATAGCAACGAAGATTCGTCGGAGTTTTTTCAGACGCTTGAAAATAGAACAGAAAAGTCCTGAAGGGACAAGATGACAATAGCCCGGCGATTTATCGCCGGGGATGCATCGTCCAAACGTAAAGAGTCCCGAAGGGACGGCAGAAATTTAACAGCCGTCCCTTCGGGACTTTAATTGTCATCTGCGCCGGGTTCAGCGTCGTCCGCGGGCTCGGGCGTCTTGCCGATCTGCTGCATCTTTTGGCGGATCAGATCGAAGGCGAAGCCCTGCCTGAGCAAGTGGTCGTAGAATTTCTTGAGATCCTGACGGCTTACCGGTTTTCCTTTGAGCCGGAGGCGTTTTTCAATCGACGCGTCGATCAACTCTGCCTCCGGCATCTTTTCGAAAGCGACGGCGATCGCTTCGCTGACGACTTCCTTGTCGAGTTTCTTTTGCGACATCGTCTGCTGAAGCCGGCGCTTGCCCTGCGGCTTTTGACGAAGTTTTGACGCCGCGAGATTGTTGGCGAACTGTTGGTCGTCGAGATATTTGTATTCCTTCAGTTTTTCGATGACGGCGTCGACGATCTCTTCGTCCGTCCACATTTTTTCCAGAAGCCTTTCGCGAAGCTCGAGCACCGAACGCGGTTTGGCGGCGAGCAGCTTGACGGCGCGGTTCATCGTCCGCTCACGCGAGCGAAGCCGATCCTTGATGACGCGCGGTTCGTCGTCGGTCGAACTGCTCCGTTTCCATTTACGTCCGAACATTGTTCAGATTATACAGCGAAACGCCGGTGATCCGCGGATTTGGAGATCGCTCTCGTAAACGCTACTGTTGAAACGCGCATGAGTTACGAAGTACGAGTTACGCCTTTAGGCGTGAAAGCGTCTTAACACGGTGAGTGTTGTTTTCATCGTGCCGCGTAATAACCGATTCACGCGTAAACGCGTTACTCTTACTTTAGATGAACGGCATACTTATTATCGACAAGCCGGAAGGTTTCACATCGCACGACGTTGTTGCGCGGGTTCGCCGCATTCTAAAAACAAAGCGCGTCGGCCACACCGGGACGCTCGATCCGTTCGCGACCGGCGTGCTCGTTCTGCTCATCGGAAAAGCGACGCGGCTTGCTCAATTTCTCGACAAAGACGAAAAGGAATACGACGCCACCCTCAAATTCGGCTACGAGACAGATACGGGCGACCGGACAGGAGTTCGGGGTGCGGAGTTCGAAGTGCGGAGTGAAGATCTTGAATCTCGGGTCGCCGGTGTGCTCGGCAAATTCCGCGGCCGGATACAACAGACACCGCCGATGTACTCCGCAAAAAAGATCGACGGAAAAAAACTCTACGAACTCGCGAGAAAAGGCCAGGTAGTTGAGCGCAAGGCCATAACTGTGACCATCGGCAAACTCGAAATTGTCCGCGGCGAATCGACCGGTCCAGCCGACGAGATTACGCTGAATGTCGCGTGCTCGGCCGGAACCTATGTCCGAACGCTCGCCGAAAACATCGGCCGCGAACTCGGAACAGGCGCTCACCTGCAGGAACTTCGTCGAACCCGTGCCGGCAAATTCACCATCTCGCAGAGCGTGACGATAGAGGCTCTCGAACGAATGGAAGATCCAAATGCGGCGTTGCTTCCAATAATCGAAGCCGTATCGCATTTGCCGGAATTGCGGCTGCCTGCCGACCGCGTAGATCGAACACGCAGCGGACTTGCAAGCCTTTACGACGGCGATCAAGCTGAAGACGGCGATGCGGTTCGTATGATGACGCCCGACGGTGAATTGGCCGCGATCGGCATATTCAATGCGGCCGAAAATACTGTGCAGCCCAAGGTCGTTCTGATATAAAATGGCAGCAAAACTTTAATTGTCTGGACGAATTATCAATGAAAAAACGTAATCTTGCGATCGGGATCGGCGGAGCGATCGGGGCGGCTGTCGCGGTAAAAATGCTGACGCGGGCGAAAGGCATTGACTGGGACGACGTCGAGCAATTCGTGCCGCACTCGGAGCATTCGCATTTCGTCCACGTCGACGGCGCGACGATCCATTATCAGGAATTCGGCGACGCCTCGAAACCGACGCTTTTGCTTATTCACGGCTACACCGCATCGGTTTACGTTTGGCATTCGACGGCGCCGCAACTCGCCGATAACGGATTTCACGTCGTCGCGATCGACCTGCTCGGATTTGGATATTCGGAAAAGCCGGCGTGGTTCGATTATTCGATAACTTCGCAGGCGCGCATCGTGTCGCGTTTTATGAATACGCTCGGCGTCGGCCGGGCGACGATCGTTGGCAGCTCGTACGGCGGGGCGGTCGCGGCGACGCTCGCTCTCGATTATCCGGAACGCGTCGAAAAGCTTGTGCTCGTTGACGCCGTATGCAACGACGATGTGAAGAATCATCCGATATTAAAGCTTGCCTCCGTGCCCGGCATTGGCGAAATGGTCACGCCGTTCATCGTCGATTCAAAGGCATTCTTGCGCCGCAGAATGCACAACACGTTGGCGTCGGCGAACCATCATTTGATCGACGAGGACCGTATAAACTCGGTCATCCGCCCGCTGCGTGCGGCTGATGCACACCGATCGCTGCTCATGACCTCGCGAAACTGGCACGCGGACCGGATCGAGCAGGACGCGAATCTTATTCAACAGCCGACGCTGATAATCTGGGGCGAAGAGGACACGGTCATCCCGATCAAGGACGGTTACAAGCTGAACGAGGAAATTCTAAATTCCCGTATGGTCGTACTAAAAAACTGCGGCCACGTCCCGCCCGAAGAAAAACCGGAAATATTCACCGATCTTGTGACCCGATTTTGCCGCGATGCTAAAGGAAAGATCACCGCGTTAGAAAACGAAGAGTTACGGCTGGAAGAGTGATGCACCAGTTCGTTTCTTTCAACGGAAGGATCGCGGTATCGGCGGAACCATCGGTCTCCGCTCTCGCATCCGCGGCGCTTTACGCAAAAGGCATTTTTAGCACCGTTGCCGTCAGCGGCGGAAAGCCTTTCCTCTGGGAAAAGCACTGGCGGAGGCTCAACGACCATTCCGAAAGACTGGGCATCGATGCGGGCGAGCTTTCTGAGGAAAGCACGAGACAGTCGCTCGAGGCGCTGATCGCGAAAAACAAAGTCGTGAACGGACGTGCACGTATTACGATCTTCGACGAGTCTTCGAGCAGTATCTGGCCGTTTGAGACAGGTCAAAAAACGAGCCTGCTTATTACGACTGCCGAACTTCGCCCGCGGTCCGGCGATCTCCGGCTGGCTGTGTCGCCATACGCGATAAATTCCCGCTCGCCGCTCGCCGGTGTCAAATCCTGCAATTATATGGAAAAGATCATCGCTTTAGACGAGGCGAAATCGCGTGGGTTTGACGAGGCGGTGCAGTTTGACGAACTCGGAAATGCGGCGTCAGCATGTATGGCAAATATATTTTGGGTCAAAGGCGGCGAGCTGTTCACTCCATCGTTGAGCACAGGCTGCATAGCGGGAACGACGCGCGAATTTGTCCTGGAAAACCTGGAATGTACCGAGGCGGAGATCGGGATCGGATCGCTTCGAAACGCGGAGGCCGTATTTTTAACCTCGGCGGGCATAGGAATCCAAAGCGTGATGGAATTTGACGGGCGACAACTGCCTGAATCAATGCATCCGATAACCACTCTCATTCGCTAAAACGGCAATAAAAAACACGAATTCCCACGAACGAAAAGTACGTGCGAATCCGTGTTTACAATTAACCGAATTTATTTAGCCGGCGGTTTCGAACAGTGCAAGGATCTGCTTGCCTTCGTGCGAACGCGGGTCGATCGTGCGAAGGTGTTTTTGACCCTGCATTTCCCAGATCGCGGTCACCGAACCTTCCTTTTCGACTGCCTGATAGGACACGTCCTCGGTATTTTCGGGTGCGGCACTGGTCTCTGCTGCGGTCTCGCCGCCTTCTGTTCCGGCGATGGTGGTAGTCGGCGCTGACGAATTTTCATCCGTCGATTCGGCCGCTGCTGTTGCTTCTTCTGACATCTAAACTAAAAATCTCCTTAAATCTTCTTACACAAACAAAATGTTGATTGCCAAGAATTCTGACACAGTTTGAGCAAACTTGTCGAGTTTGATAGCTATTTCGTTCGTTTCGGTGCCAACTCATAGAACCAGAAGTCGTTGTTCGGCTGGTCGATCTTCAGCTCGTCCGTTTTGCCGTTCTTGTCGATCGTGAAGGTCACGAAACCGCGCGGAAAGTTGTACGAGGTGGACGGCCGCCATTTGATCCGGAAAGTGTCGTAATGCCAGTGCTCGAGGTCGGCGACAAAATTGGGTGACGGCGTGAACCGCATGACCAGCTTGCCGTTTTCCTCAGCGATCACGACGTCGCCATACAACTTGTCGGTGTATGTACCGGCGTAATTCGCGATCGCCAGCGACGGTTTGGTGTTGGGTACGTGTGCGTCGTCTTCTTTCTTTATCGCATCGGCCTCGGCGGCCTTGTTGCGGGCGACCTGCTGTTTAGCGTCGGCGTTAAAGTCGTGGGCGGGCGCACCGACGAGGATGTCGCGGATCTTGTTCATCATTATCGTGAACTCCGGCGACTCGCTGTTCGTCAGCACGACAAAGCCTTCGTTCTCTTCAGGGATCAGGACCGTGTACGACAACATTCCGTCGAGGCCGCCGCTGTGGTTGATGATCTTTTTCCCGTAGTAATCGTAAAGGAACCAGCCCATGCCGTACGCGTTAAAGTGCCGTGTCGGATTGTTCTTCGACGCGGCTTCGGAGATCGGCAGCATGATGTTCGGCTGCCACATTTCCCACGAACGCTGTTCGCTGAATATCTGTTTGCCTTCGAACGTGCCGCGGCCGAGTTGCAGGCGGATCCATTTTGAAAGGTCGTTCACCGACGAGTTGAGGCCCGCCGCTGCCGCCGCTCCGTCGACGTTCCCGCGGGGCAGGACACGCAAGGTTCCGCCGGATTCGTTGTGCGGAAACGCCGCGTTACCCGGAAGATTTTTTATCGTGGTCGCGGTCCGGGACATGCCCAACGGGTCGAGAATCCGTTCTTTGACGAATTCACCCCACGGTTTGCCCGAAACCTTTTCGATTATTTTTCCCGCCACGATGAACATCAGGTTCTGATAGCCGTACCGAGTACGAAAACTGGTGACCGGTTTGAGAAAATGGACACGTTTAAGGATGTCGTCGTTCGTGTAGGTCGTCTCGTACCACAGCAGGTCGCCGCTGAACGTGTCGAGCCCGACGCGGTGCGAAACGACATCGCGGATCGTCAGTTCGCTTGTCACCCACGGGTCGTACATCTGAAAATCGGGTAAATATTTGACGACCTTGTCGTCCCACGCGATCTTTTTTTCGTCGACGAGTATGGCAAGCGACGCGGCGGTAAAAGCCTTTGAATTGGAAGCAATGGCGAACACGGTATCCGCGTCGACCTTGTCCGGTTTGCCGAGTTCACGAATGCCGTAGCCTTTCGCAAAGACCTGTTTGCCGTCTTTTACGACCGCGATCGCCATTCCGGCACCGCTGCCTTTCCAGTCGTTGATAACCGTGCTCGCGTAAGCGTCTATCTCCTTGAACTTGTCGTCGATCGTCTGCGAAAGCGCCGCAAACTGACACAGCAGAACTATGAATATCAATCCAAAGGTCTTTTTCATATTTGTTATATTACGCGAAGCGGACGGGTAATGTTTTCCTCAAAAAACGGAGATGTCCGGGTCGGCTGTCATTGTCCGGTCCGAATGCTTTTGCGGACCGAGCCGCTTTCGCAGTTTTCGTTCGCGGCGTACGAGAAGCGGCAATGTGAGATCTGCGATCTTCATACGGCGAATCGCGGTGATCGGGTTGATCAAATGCGTATCCGGCAGTTTGTGGCCAGATTTTTTCAGCACCAGGCCGATCGGAATTTCCATTTCGTTCTGAAGGTTTATCATCTTTGCCACAAGCCGCGACGCCGGCGTCAGGAGCGGGCCGATGCCGTAGCGTGTCTGCTGGGTCCCGATCACGTAAAGGTGCTTGTAATCAGCAAGAACGCAGCCGGCGTAGAGAAGCGCCAATTGATCGTTTTTCATCGGGACCAGCCCGTCCGGCAAAAAGGGAAAGCTCACATAAAATCCGGTGGCCGCGACGATCATGTCGTATTCGCCGGAAGTGCCGTCGACAAAATGCACAACGTTTCTGTCAAAGTGTGAGATGTCCGGCCGCGGCTTTATGCGTCCGTGTTTGAGGTAATGCAGGATCTCCGTGCTTATTGTCGGATGCTTATCGAAAACCTTGTGGTCCGGCTTGGGCAGACCGTAGTCCTCGTATTTTCCGACGACAAGCCGCAGCAGAACCCGCAGGAAAATACGCTGGACCGCAACCGGCAGATGCATCACCGGCGATTCGACGACGGGTTTGCCGAGCAGCGTTTTCGGCATGAACCAGTAGCCGCGGCGAAGGCTGAGGTCGGCCGATTCGCTGACGCGGGCGGCTTCGGAAACAATGTCGCAGGCCGAATTGCCGCCGCCAATGACGAGAACGCGCTTTCCGGCAAGCTGCTCGGGCGATTTGAAATCTTTGGAATGTATCAGCTCGCCCGAAAACTCGCCGGGGTAATCGGGAAAACGCTTGTTCCAGTGATGGCCGTTGCAAACTAGAACGCCTTTATAGATCCTCTTTTCACCGCTGGAAAGTTCGACGTCCCATCGCTCGTCCCCACGCGGCGTCACGGCGACGACCTTTGTGCCGAATTCAATACGCTCCCGCAGCCCGAACGTGTCCGCGTAAAGCTTATAATACTCACCCATCTGCCGCTGGCTGGGAAAATCAGGATAACCGTCCGGCATCGGAAAATCGGTGAACTCCGTCGTCTTTCGCGATGAGATAATATGCGTCGTCCGGTACGTGCCGTGCCGCCAGTTACCGCCCACTTCGACGTCCGCCTCGACCTGGTCATATGCGATCCCGGCGTCCAGCAGCGCCTTGGCGTGAGCAAGCCCCGCGGGTCCGGCTCCGATTATCAGCATTGAATCACTGCGGTCTTTCACAACGTTTCCGACGAACGAACCAAGCGATCTAAAAAATGTCACGCCCGCTCAACAGCATGAACTTATAAGCCATTGTAGCCGAGCTCCGTCGTGACCGATGACATCAGGCCAAGCTGAAGCGGTGCCGGCGCAAGGCTGATCGATCAGGCATTTCCGTACTCTACTCCGCACGGACCTGGAATTTCAACTCTCCGAGCGGATGACCGACAATTGATCAATCCCGGAATACCGAAGAAGTTCGCGATCCCGGCCGCACCGCGGAATTTGAAGAGTATCCCGGCTGTCAAAAAGACAGTTCTTTCCAAAGGCTCAGATTTTCGATATTCTTGCACCCGATGTCCCCGATCATAATCACATTGATCCTCCTCTTCGCGGCTATCGCTTTGTTCGCGAGCGAAAAAGTGCCGGTCGACATTGTCGGCATATTGCTGGTCATCGCTCTGGTGGTCACCGGCGTGTTGACGATGCCGGAGGGCGTTGCGGGTTTCGGCAACGATGTGGTCATCACCATCGCCGGGTTATTTATACTCGTTGGCGGCCTGCGCAAAACCGGTATTGTCGATATGATCGGGCGGCGGCTTTACAAGGTCGCGGGCGATAACGAACTGTTTCTGACGGCGCTCATAATGGCGACCGCCGCTGTTTCGGCGGCCGTACTGAAAAACACTACTACGACGGCAATGTTCCTGCCGGTGGTGATCGGGCTCGCCGCAAAATCGAAAATACCGCCGTCCAAACTGCTGATGCCGCTGGCCTTCGGTGCGATCCTAGGCGGCAGCTGCACGCTGATCGGAACCTCGACGAATCTCGCGGTCAGCGGGGCGATCACGCGGTACGGCCAGCCGCCGTTGTCTATGTTCGAGCTGACATCGGTCGGGGCGATAACGCTCGCCGCCGGCGTCGTCTATATGCTCGTGGTAGGCCGTCGGCTGCTGCCGGCGCGCGGCGGTGATGAATCGCTCACCGAGCTGTACGAAATGCGCGACTACATATCCGAACTGCTCGTGCTCCCGAACTCGCCGTTGGTCGGCAAAACGCTCGATGAGAGCCACATCGGCACCGATCTGGAGCTGCGTATCCTCGGCATTGTCCGCGACGACCGGCCGATCACCGCACCCGGGCCGAAGGAACGCATTCAGCGGCGCGATCTTCTGATCGTCGAGGGGAAGATGAACGACCTTCTCCGGGTCAAAGAGGAGATCGGGCTCGAGATCAAACCTGACTTCATGCTCAACGACGTACTGCTCGAAGGCGGCGGCATCGAGCTGTTTGAAGTGATGGTGCTGCCCGAGTCGCGGCTCGCGGGACGAACGCTAAAAGGCGTAAGGTTCCGCCAGAACTACGCCCTCACCGTTCTCGCGATCAACCGGCACGGCGACAAGTTCGTCAACAAGCTCAGCAGCGTGGTATTAAAGTTCGGCGACGTGCTGCTCGTTCAGGGTTCCCAGTCCGACATCACCCCTCTCGTTTCCGACGGCGAGCTACTGCTCCTCGAGGACGTCTCGTCGACCGGCGTGCGGAGCGGAAAACGCCGGTGGGCGATAGCGGCCTTTGCGCTCTTTATATCGCTCTCACTTAGCAAGATCGTCGTGGGCGTCGACATCCCGCTGGCGATATGCGTGCTGTCGGGCGTTCTTGTGCTGCTGGCGACACGTACCATTCGCCACAGTGAAATGTACTCACTGATCGACTTTCGGCTGCTGGTGCTGATCGCATGCATGATGAGCTTCGGCGTGGCGATGGAGAAGACACAAGCGGACGTTTTCCTCGCCGGGCTGATACAGCAATACTTCGGCGATTTCGGCCCGACAGCGGTTCTTGCCGGCTTTTTCCTGCTAACGGTGATGCTGACGCAGCCGATGTCGAACCAGGCCGCCGCTCTCGTCGTGCTGCCCGTCGCCGTCAAGACCGCGATCGGCCTCGGATTGAATCCGCGAACCTTCATCGTCGCCGTCACTTTCGCGGCGTCCTTTTCGTTCATTACTCCGCTCGAGCCCGCGTGCGTGCTTGTCTATACGCCCGGCCGCTACCGGTTCGTCGATTTTGTAAAGGTCGGCAGCATCCTCACGATCATCGTCTTCGCCGTTTCGATCCTGCTCGTCCCCATTTTCTGGCCATTTCACGAACCGTAAATTCGTCGCTTTTGCACCCATTTTTAGAGCCGTCGGCCGCGTCGGTAATATACTTTGTTTTCAAGGGTTTTATTGCGTTTGCGGGCTGTCGTAACGGGCCGAAAAATGCTACAATACTCTATTGGATTACGTGGCAATATTCATACTATCAGCCTCGACGTTTTCGGTAAGTAAAAACGAGCTGAAATAAACGTTGGGCTGGCTTTTTAAGAGGTTATAAAATTGGCTAAAGCAAATACAGCATACGGTGCGGATCAGATCACCGTTTTAGAAGGCCGTGACGCCGTCCGTAAGCGTCCCGCGATGTATATCGGTTCGACCAGCGAGATCGGACTTCACCATCTCGTTTACGAGGTCGTGGACAACTCCGTCGACGAAGCTCTCGCGGGTTACTGCGACACGATCGAGGTGACCATCCACATGGACAACTCGATCACGGTCGTCGACAACGGCCGCGGTATCCCGACCGATATGCACAAGCAGGAAAAGCGCTCGGCGGCCGAGGTCGTAATGACGATCCTGCACGCGGGCGGCAAGTTCGACTCGAACTCGTATAAGGTTTCCGGCGGCCTGCACGGGGTCGGTGTTTCGTGCGTTAACTTTTTGAGCGAATACCTGCGTCTTGAAATCTGGCGCGACGGTAAGACTCATGAGCAGGAATACGCGGCCGGGATACCGGTCGCGCCGCTCAAGCAAACGGGAACGACGACCAAACGCGGAACGAAGATCACATTCCGTCCGGACTCGTCCATTTTCGAGACGACCGTTTACAGTTTCGAAAAACTCTCCGAACGCCTTCGCGAAAAAGCGTTTTTGAACAAAGGCATCCGGATCTTCATCAAGGACGAACGCGAGGAGCCGGAAAAGGCCCACGAATTTTACTATAAAGGCGGGATCGCGGAATTTGTTACGCATTTGAACAAAAACAAGAGCACGCTCCACGACACTCCGCTTTATTTCGAACTTGTCGCTGATGACCTCTCGATCGAAGTGTCGATGCAGTACAACGACAGCTATGACGAAAAGATATTCTCGTTCGCCAACAACATCAACACGGTGGACGGCGGAACGCATCTATCGGGTTTCCGCGGAGCGATCACGCGTACGATCAACAACTACGCCGAGTCATCGGGAATGGTCAAGAATGCAAAGGTAACACTGACCGGCGACGATGTTCGCGAGGGTCTGGTTGCCGTGATCAGCGTAAAGATACCGCAGCCGCAGTTCGAGGGTCAGACAAAAGGTAAACTCAACTCGCCAGTGAAAGGGCCGGTCGAATCATTTTTGAATGAAAAGCTCGGCGAGTTCTTTGAGCAGAATCCGATCGTGGCGAAAAAAATCGTCGGAAAGGCAGTAGACGCCGCACGAGCCCGCGATGCGGCCCGTAAGGCACGCGAGATCGTCCGCAAGAGTGCTTTGGGATCGTCCACTTTGCCCGGAAAGCTTGCCGATTGCCAGGAAAAAGATCCGGCGCTGTCGGAAATTTACATCGTCGAGGGCGATTCGGCCGGCGGTTCGGCGAAGCAGGGACGCGACCGAAAGAACCAGGCCGTGCTGCCGCTCAAGGGTAAGATCCTGAACGTCGAAAAGGCGCGTTTTGACAAAATGCTCGGCCATGGCGAGATCAAGGCTTTGATCACGGCACTCGGCACGGGCATTGGCAAGGACGATTTTGACGTGAGCAAACTGCGTTATCACAAGATCTGCCTGATGACCGACGCCGACGTCGACGGCAGCCATATCCGCACGCTGCTGCTGACGTTCTTTTACCGCCAGATGCCGGCGCTGCTCGAGAACGGATACGTTTACATCGCGCAGCCGCCGCTGTACAAAGTGAAGCGAGGCCGAAAAGAAGAGTACATCAAGGACGAAAAGGCGATGTTCCGCTACCTGATGCGGATGGGCACGAACGATGTAAAGATACAGATGGGCGACCGTGTGCTCGAGGGACGCGAGCTTTCGAAAGTTCTCGAACAGACGACCGAATACAAAAAGTATTCTGAACGCCTCGCCCGCCGCCTCGGCAACGATATGAAACTCGTTACCGTTTTGCTTGACGCGTTCGCCGGCAAAGACGGCGTGCTCGCGAAAAACAACATCAAGCTGCGAAAGATCTTTGATCAGGAAGAGCTGATGGCCGAGATCGAGGGCAAGCTCGCCGCCGCCGGTTACCGTACCGAACTCATGAGCGACGAGGAACACGGCCTGTCCGAGATCGAGGTGACGTTCCCACACGGCCAGCAGTATATGGTCGATTGGAACCTGGCGAGCTACGTCGAGTTTCAAAAGTCGGTCGACCTGACCCGCACGCTCGAGAGCGATTTTCCGGCACCGTTCATCCTCGGCGAAAACGGCACCAGCGAGACGATAAATTCGCGTGCCGAACTGCTCGAACGCGTTACGGGAATGGCCAAAAAGGACCTGTCCATCCAGCGTTATAAGGGTTTGGGCGAGATGAACCCGGAACAGCTCTGGGAAACAACGATGGATCCCGAAAAACGCACCATGCTGCAGGTCCGCATCGAGGACGCCGTCGAAACCGACGGGATCTTCACCGTCCTCATGGGCGACAACGTCGAACCGCGACGCAAATTCATCGAGGACAACGCTCTGGATGTAAAGAACCTCGACGTTTAAAATCAGATCAACCACAAAGGCACGAAGGGCACAAAGTTCATATCCGATCTTTGTGCCCTTCGTGCCTTTGTGGTGGAAAAAAAACCGCCGCGAGTCGGTATGCAATCAACAGGCGGTTTTTGCTATCAACACCGCACCTTTCCCGATCAAAACAGCGTACCTTCCGATCAAAACGGAATCCATTTGAAGCGGATATTCAGCGTTTTTTCTCGCCACCGTTTTAGATCGACAAAACGAACAGATCCAACAAAACACCCGCGAAACGAAAGAGTTCCCGCCGCCTGCTCTCGGCCGAGGAATGAGGACGAATTAGAATATTCCATTTTGGCATAATCCCGTTGACTTACGATATGACATAATGTCATAATCGGAAGTTGACGGAACTCTCGATATGAGGATCATGAGCGAAAGGAAACTTCGAGAGTTTTGGGAAAGCTCCAATGGAGCCGAGCGGCAGCGTCGCGAAAAGGTCTTCAAACTTTGGCGCGGTCTGGTAAGAAAAGCCGACTGGAGCACCTTCGCAGACGTTCGCACGACTTTCAACCATAGCGACGTTTACGGAAACTGCACGATCTTTGATGTTGGCGAAAATCGATATCGGGTGGCGGCAAAGGTCGAATACAGGATCAAAGTCGTGTTCATTCGGGCGATGTTGACGCACACCGACTACGACTCAGATCAATGGAAAGGCGATTGTGAGTGAGGCGGATCATGACCTTAAAGGCATACAGCAACAAAAGATACGGAAAATTACTCGCGAGCACGCTCCCGGCGGTTATCAAAAGCGATGGCGAATATGACCGGACGGAAGCGATCTTTAACGATCTGTTCAACAAAGGCGAAGCCAATCGTTCCGCCGAAGAAACACGGTTGTTCGAGCTGCTGGCGAACCTTCTTGAGGAGTACGAAACCCGGACGCTGCCCCGGATCGAGGACGCTTCTCCGGCCGAAACGCTGCGTTTTTTGATGGAGGAGAACGACCTCAAGCAGTCCGATCTCGACGATGTTTTCGGTTCGCAGTCCGTAGTTTCAAAAGTCCTCAGCCAACAACGATCCATCAGCAAAGCCCACGCAAAACGCCTCGCAGAACGCTTTAACGTATCGATCGACGCATTCATCTAAAGATCGGATCGAATGCGATTCATTGAGCGCCTCTTTTCCGGGGCGTTTTTCGTTTCCCTCATTGTTCACCGCTGGTTCCGCCCTTTCATCGGACAGGATGGCGCAGCCCTCCGGTCTTCCGCCGCTGGCGGAACGCAGCAACGATTGCTGAAAAAGGTATTGACCGTCGATGCAACGATGTGCTATCTATGATACAGACGTTTTAAAACGTAAAACAAATATGGATAGACACTTTGAAAGATTTCACGGCGGCGCCAACCAGGCGGCCAGCAAACGCGTGCACGTGACGATAAGCCCGGCACATCTGATCCTGCTAAACCGCAACATTTATTACCATTTAGGTAAGCCGGCCGCCGTCTACCTCAATTACAGCCGCACGCAGGACATCATCGCCATCGAGCCGACCAGCCCGAGGCTCGCCGCGTCGTTCCCCGTGATTCAGAACCTGACCAATTGGCGCATAAACGCCGCCCCGTTCTGCCGTCACTTCGGCATCAAGATCGACACGCAGCTCAAATTCATCTGCCCGGAAATAGTCAACAACGCGCTCCATCTCAAGCTCCGCGAAACCGTCTCCGTCGGCGGCCGGGTGAGAAGAAAAAAGAAATAACGCGCCGGCAGCTCGGCGATGCGGGTTAGGCGGGAGACGGCACATGGCATCGCAAAACCCAACGTACAATTTCGGCTGTTCGGGACCTGATAAAATAGAGCGGGAGAGATCGAAAGAACTCGTCTGCTTTTCCGCTTCTATTTTAACGGTTGAGTTTGTCGTCGTGTCGGTCCTAAAATAACAGCCGGCGAGTGAAGTAGGCAAAATTCCGCTGAATCCGGATCACCACGCTCGCATAGGTCCAGAACGATATGAACAAGAAATTCCCACTGATCTTTTTCTGCCTTTTTTTCCTTTCGTGTGTCGCCCTCGCGCAGACGCCGGACAGTCCGTCGGGCGAAGACGATGTCGTCAAGATAACTTCAAAGCTTGTGCAGTTCGACGTCGTTGTCACCGATAAGGATGGCCGCCAGGTGACCGACTTGTCGGCGAAAGATTTTTCGGTCCTGCAGGACGGAAAGCCGCAGAAGATAACAAATCTCACTTACGTCCGCGGCATTGCGTCCTCACGCGCCGCAACCGGTACCGGCGCGATTTCGCCCGGGAAAACAGATGCGGCAAACAGGCGTGTGCTTACTTTCATTCTCGACGACGGGAACTGCAACACAACGGCGCTGAGCGTGCTCGCGATGCGCGATGCGATGGAGAAGTTCGTGAACGAGCAAATGCTCGACGGTGACGTCGTCGCGATCTACCAGACGCGCGGCGGCAGCAGCGTGCTGCAGCAATACACGTCCGACCGGGCGAAGCTGCTTCAGATAGCGAAGAAAATACGCTGGTACCCGAATCCGGGAATATGTTTTGCGACCGGCGGTGACTCATTCGACCCCGCAAAGTCTTACAGTAACGAAAACTCGGTAGTCGGCAGCATCGGATTGATGCGTTACATCGTTCGCGGACTCGACCGCCTGCCGGGGCGAAAAGTCGTGTTCTTTTTATCGAACGGCCTGCCGGTCTTTAGTAGCCGCGGAACCTACAATCAGGCATTCGACTCGCTTCGCGATCTCACGGACCGGGCGAATCGGGCGGGTGTTATTTTCAACACGATCAGCGCCGGCGGGCTGTCCGACGGGATGTTTGTCCCGGACGCCGATTCTGACAGTCTCGAACGTGCCACGTCTCTGAGAGAAAGCCGTGTCGCGGAAGCCCGCAGCGCTTCAAACGGCCTGAGCTATCTAGCCGATGAGACCGGCGGGACCTTTTACCGTAACCAAAACTATCTCGACAAACCTTTGCGTAGCGCTTTGAGTATCGAAAACGGCTATTACCTGATCGCTTACGAACCGGACGACGACACCTTCAAGGGAAAGAATTTCAAGAAGATCGACGTGCGAGCGAACCGTCCGGAATTGAGGGTGGGGGCGCGTGCGGGTTTCCTCGGCGTCACGGACGAACAGCCCAAACCGGTCAAACGCGCCAGCGAATACAGTGAGCTTTACGACGCGATTGCCGCACCGCTGCCGACTGGCGGGCTGAACTTACAGCTTACGGCCTTTTTTGATAATTCGGCCGCCGACGGCAACGTTGTTCGTTCGCAAACGCACATCGACGGCAGCCAGATAACCTTCGCGGACGAGCCGGGCGGATTAAAAAAAGCCGTGTTCGACGTGGTCGCGGTCACGCTGAATGAAAAGAACGAGGTTGCCGACGAATTCACCCGAACGCACATTTTCAAGATCGACGCCAGGGCGATCCCGCTGATCCGCGAAAACGGACTCGTGTATACGACCGATGTGCCGGTCAAGAAACCGGGTACGTACAATTTCCGCGTAGCAGTGCGCGATGCGGCAAGCCGTCTGATAGGTTCGGCTAGCCAGACCGTGAAGATGCCGGATCTGAAGTCAGGAAAGCTGTTTCTGGCCGGATTGAATATCGCGAAGGCCGGCCCCGACGGCAAGTTTTCGCTGCCGGCCGGTGCTAAGCCTGAAAATGCTCTGTCGATGATCGCATCGGGTGCAGTGCCGGCGATCCGGCGATTCCGAAAAGGCGACGTGCTTGCTTACGGCTACACGATCTATAACGCCAAGCTCGACGCCGCGTCCGGCCTTCCGAAACTGACGATCCAAATGAATCTCTACCGCAATGGCGAGCTCATAAATGAAAGTGCCGCGGTCGCTGCCGATCTGGAAAAGCAGGCAGACTCGACGAGGATCAAAGACTACGCATATTTACGTCTAAATTCAGAGGTCGAGCCGGGTTATTACGCGATACAGGTAACGGTGAAAGATCTGTCGGGAAAAAACGCTTCGGCCAGTCAGCTGATCGATTTCGAGGCGTTCAATAGCGCTCATTGTCGGAGCAACTCGAAGGTCACGTATAACTTATCGGAAACCGAGATCTTGCCGAGGGCGAAAGTGACTGCATTTGAGAATGCGTTCGGGACTGAAAGGTCGCTTGGAGAAGAATCGCCTGCTCCGCTTCCGTCGCCGTTTCCGCTTCCGAATCCTGAGGTATATCCGGGCGTATCGGCGCTCTCCTCGCGAATCACGTAGGCCCGGCCGAGCTTTTGACCGAGCCGCTTTGCGTAGGCGTCAGCTTTGGCACGCGCGTTATCGACAGCCAGAAGCCGAACCTGCTGCTCATAATTTTTAAGTTCGCTATTCGCAATGTCGATGTCGACGATGCGGTTGACGCCTGCCTCGATCACTTTTGCAAGGAATTCGTCGATCCGCTCAAGCTGCTTTAATGTGACGACTATCCGTTTTGTCACTTCATAACCTATCACGGTGCCTTTTCCTCTCGGATCTTTCTCACCGGCGTACCGCGGTGCAATAGTTAGGCGATCGGTCTGAAGATCGTCGTTCGGGATGTTGAAGCTTTTTGCAACAGCGATCGTTTTCGCAGAAGCAATGTCGTTGGCACGCTTGGCGGCAGCGATCGCAGGATCGGTAGTGACAACTTCGAACGTGAATCCGATCTGGTTCGGGGCGACCGATATTTCCGCCTCGCCGACGACCGAAACGGACGGCTGCACGGTGACGGATTGAGCGTGCGAGACAAAATTCAGACACGAAACAGCCAGGAGCACAAGGAACAATTTTTTCATTTTTTTCTCCGAGGGAAGGTGGTTCGAGTTGTTAGTATCCTCTCAATTCGAAAGGGTTGTTTCGCCCGCAGCTCTTTGCACTGACGCCCGCCGAGATCGCGTTGGTCGAAAAGGGTTAGGCCACGTATCCGCGCGTCTTTACCGCTCTATTTGCGGAAAAGCACAGCTTTTCCGCTGGCTTCCAACACGCTTATGCGGCTGGGCCGCCGGTTATCACCGCAACGGCGGCGCAGCCGCAAGGAATTTTTGAACCGGCCGGTGAAGCAGAGCTTCACCGCAAATAGAACGGCGAAGCCGTAGATCGACTGCCGCCACGGCCTCGACCTCGCGGCGGCGCGCGACTCTGTGGATCTCGTGCGCCTTTGCGGACGTTCATGCGGCACGATACACATCGGTCGTTCATTTCGCGTGTATATTGTGCGTATGAAATTCGCCAAATACACATTCTTTGTAAGCGGCATTTACGGCCTGTTGGTGCTGCTTCCGAACTATTTTCTCGAGGTCAGGACGAGCGTTGATAATCCGCCGATAACGCATCCGGAGTTTTATTACGGATTTATCGGGCTGGCGTCGGTTTTCCAGATCGTGTTTTTGCTGATCTCAAGAGACCCGATACGGTACCGGCCGTTGATGGTGGTGTCGGTGCTTGAGAAGCTTAGCTTTGGGCTTTTGGCCGCGTTGCTTTATTTGAATGGCAGGCTCGACGGACCATTTTTCCTCGGCGGGATGATCGATCTGTTTCTCGCGGTCTTATTCGCCATCAGTTTCGTTGTGACGGCGAAGGCGGACGATCGACCATAGGCATTTCCCGGGACGGGAATAAGAGACGCGGAGGAAGTTAGATTTCCTCCGCGTCCCGTGGGAGCGCCGAAAACGTCATTTGCGGCTGACCGGCTGGAACTAACTCTCCTAACGGTTTCGTTCTATTTGCATCGTCCCTTAGTACATTTGCGTAAGGCGTGAGTGTACACAAAGCGGGAGATGCGGCTTCCGAGGTTGGCGCTTGCTTCATCCGTAAACCTAAAATGAAGGCCCGAGAAAACGCGAGCGTCTACGACTTCGTCAATTCCCTGGCTGAAGGACTCCCAGCTTGGCGTGACCGTTATACCGTTCCGGATGATCGTGGGCGTCATCGTCACGCCAGGCTTGTCGCCAAAGACGAGAGCTGCTTCGGCGAGCATGCTGCCGCTGTTTGTCGAGTGGCCCGACGGGTATTCCGGATGCGGATGGGACGGGAATATGTACGGTTTCCAATAAAGTCCCGGGAGCGGATCGGAAAGATTGACCGCTGTCTCCGGACGCCAGAAAAGAAAGGCGTACTTGTAATTAAAGCATGCGATACTCGCGTCCGTTCCGGCTATGTAAACCAGAGCAAAAGCGCGAGCGTTCGCGGAAATGCCCTCATTCTGTGCGGCGGCGGCCTGCCTGATCGCCTGGTTGACTATCGCGATCGGGGCTCCGTCCCAGAAATCGGCAACCCGCGTTTGAAAGACCGTTCGCTGCGTGTCGGCGTTCTGTCCGCCGTAGTTTTTTACCTCGAGAAGATCCTGCATGTAACGCTCGCTGGTCAACGACGGGGGAGCATCAAGCGGAAACTGGTCGGCACTTTTGAGGACGAACGTGGGCACGTCTTTCCAGCACGGGGTGGCGGCGGGCGGTGTCGTGTTGGTATCTACGTTGAGGATTCTTCGCCATTGACCGGGCTGAGGGTCGACGATGTCCGTATAGGCACATTGTGCCGCCGCACCCGAGCCGTCTCCGGATCGTAGATCCGCCACATTCTGCCCTTCAGCCTTGCCGTAGATAAGGCTCGGATCGTCGGCCGCAATGCCGCGAGCCGAAAGCGAAGCGGCCAACTCGGCATTGAGAGCAACTCTTTGGGTCGGGGTCACCATTCCGTACATTGCCTGATAGGCCGCTCCGATGGCAGCGGCCTCCGCCGATGCATCCGCCGGTGGAACGTTGGCAGCATCGCGTGAATAGGTTTCATAGTCGCGGGTCACGCTGTTGACGGCGTTATGGACAGCAAGTTGGACGACCGCCATTGCTCTGATCTGCCTGAGAGCTCCGCCGAACGTCGGCGACAATGCATATTTGACAGCTCGGCAGTTCCATTCCAAAACCGCGTTTTCGTTCGCCGGATCCGGTACGCAGGCCGGCGGGACGGCTTGAGCATTCACGGTCCAGACGGCCGCCGCGATGAACAAAAAAATTACTGTCGCGCGAACTGATGGATTCTGCTTAATTCCTGATTTCATAAATTCCTCCAACTGCTCATCTCTTGAGTCGATCAAAATTCAACAGGCCAGCGGAAGTGGCCTTGGCCTAGGCGTCTCTTGCTAAAGTCAATGGTCGCTGCGCCGCGTCGAGAAATATTTCGTCATGGATTTATGGAAAACATCTTGTTTCCCAGAAAGCTCGGCGCTAGACTCTTGGAATTCATTTGAAACGAACCTGCTCTTTCTTGATCAGTCGAAGTCTAGTTCCTGGCCGAACGCAAAGTCGTTCCGTTTCGGTGAATTTTCTTTGACGTTAATATTCCGCTGGTAACGGCGTCATGCAGAGAGAGAACTTGGAGATATACGAGTTTGGCCGATTTCGACTTGATGTCGGCGAACGCAGGCTTGCGCGACGGGACGGCTCCGTAAGCGGTTCGTTGCCGGAAAAGGCCTTCTTAACTCTCGTCCATCTCGTGCGCAACAGCGGCATGCTCGTAACGAAAGACGAACTGCTCACGGCCGTGTGGCCCGACGCGATCGTCGAGGAGAACAATCTGGGCAAGGCGGTCCACGCCATTCGGCACGTGCTCGGCGAAACGAACCAGACGTTCATCGAAACGATCCCTAAGCACGGTTACCGGTTCGTCGCCGACGTCAGCAGGGTCGAAAAGATCGAAGACGCGAAAAGCCGAATGCTGCAAGGGACGAGAGCCGCCTCGTTCGGACGCTCGCCGGCATACGACCTGTATCTGCATGGCAAGGTTAAGGCAGCGAGCGTAAAACGAGAGGAAACCGAAGCGGCGATCAAGCTCCTGGAAGAGGCCGTCGCCGTCGATCCGAATTTCGCTGAGGCCTATGCGCAACTAGCCAGAGCCCGCATCAGAATGGCTTTCAATTTCAGCGAGGAAGCTGATCGAAAAGCTTTTCTCGAAGATGCCGAGGTGGCTATAGAAGAGGCTCTAACGTTAAAACCCGATCTGGCGGAAGGGCATTTCGCCCGTGGACTTATAATCTGGACGCACAACAACCGGTTCCCGCACGAGCAAGCCATTCAAGCGTATAAAAGATCGCTAAGATCGGATCCAAACGCGGACGAAACTCACCATCAGCTTTCGATGATCTACGGGCACATCGGCCTAATGGACGAAGCGTTGCATAGTGTCAGAAAGGCAATTGAAATAAACCCCAACAATACTATGGCTCGTTTCCGAGTCAGCAATTACCTCGCCTGGCAGGCAAAGGCGGACGAGGCCCTGGCCGTTCTGAAAACGGTTCCGAGGGACGTCAGCCCGTTACTAGTCGAGCGCGTTCGCGCGGAAACGCTTATACAGGCGGGCCGTGTCGATGAGGCGCAGAACATTGTCGATGATTATTTGGCTGAACACCCGGGAGACAGCGGCGGGAGTTTCACGAGCGTAAAAGCCTTGCTCCTCGCAAGATCGGGAAGACGCGTGGAATCCGAAAACGCCATAGCACGTGCCGCCCAAATCGGTAAGGGCTACGGTCATTTCCACCACACGGCCTACAACATAGCTTCGGCGCACGCGGCGATGAACAATCCGGACGAAGCCGTTGCATGGCTCGAAGCCGCCATTGACGACGGCTTTCCGAATTACACTTACATAAAGCTCGACCCGAACCTCGACAACATGAGAAAACACCCGCGATTTATCGGCCTATTATCGGAGCTCCGGCAACAGTGGCAACACTTTAAGCGACTTGCTTGAACGTTTCCCGCCTCACTCCGCGATGCGGCGTCGGGTCGTGAGATAGATGTCGAACTTTCCCGGTGACATGCCTCCGGGCCGCTTTGACGCGAACAGCATTGTGCGTCCGTCGAACGATAACGAAGGGTTAACGTCCTGATATCCGGCGGCGTTCACGTTCGGTCCCAGTTTCTCAGGCGGCGACCAGGACGCGTACACCGAATCGCGGGTTGCAACCCACAACTCGTTGTAGGCAAGATCTCCTGTTAGCTCGGGCCGGTTCGAGATGAATATAAGTTCCAGACCATCGTCCCTGACCCAGAAACAGGTCTCGACCGACGCCGAGTTGAGCTCGAAAATGTTGACGGGCTGCTCGAATTCACCGTGGTTGATATTGCTTTCATAGATATCGGGACCGCCGAACCCGCCGGGCCTGACGGCCGTAAAGAATAGTTTTCGAACGCCGCCGGAATCGGCGAAAAGGTACTTCGCAGCCACCTCGGAGTTCGCGGAATTTATGGTTGGGCCAAGGTTGACGGGTTCGCTCCAGTTAGTTTCGTCGTTCACATTCTCTCGAGAGATCGCCCAGATGTCTGTCAGACCGGCACTCCCTTTCCGATCGCTCATGAATAGCAAAACTTTTCCGTCCGGAGTAATCGATCTTAGGCGTTCGATTCCGGGAGAGTTGACCGTTGGCCCGAGGTTGACCGGGGTACGCCATACCGAATTGCGGCTTTTGCGAGTCGAAACCCAAATATCCTCGCTTCCCGACCCGCCCAGGCGGTTTGATGTGAAAAACAACGTTTTCTCGTCCTTCGACAATATAGGAGCCTGATCGTCGAATTCGGAATTTATCGGCGGCGGAAGATGGACTGCCTGATCCCAGTCGGAGAACTTGGGTGATCGCTGCGCCTGCGCAACCGAGACAACTGCGATCGATAGGAGAAGCAACGAAACGAGGAGTGTGGGCTTTTTAGTCATAGCAATTCCTTTTTTTCGCGAATTGTACCCTAATTCGAAAGGTGCGTCTTTCCGTTTTTATTCCGTTTTTGTTCCGTCGGTTACGCGAATGGTTATCTCATAGAAATGAGTGTTTACCGGTGTTCGGAGAATCGAGGATCGATGTCAAACAAAAGGCAGTTGTTTTCGGAAACGTCTCGCGCAGTCCTTGGCCCGACGCAGCGGTAATCGCGGTTTCCCAGCCTACGATTCGCTGCGGTCAGGTCCGAACGCAGAGTACCAGCCTAGGCAGTTCTGAGTTATTTTTGCGGCTCGCGGATTCGGGACGAATGGCCGGCGACGATCTGCCAACGGCCTCCGCGTTTGACGAATACATCGGTGAACCGGGTTCGGCTTGTAATCTCACGGTCTTTCCCTCGGGAAACGGTCGTCGCCCGGCCTGTCACGACGGCGGTTTTCCCGTAAACGCTCACCTTCATTTCGTCGACCTCATAAGAGACAAGCCTGAACTCGCGCGGAGGCGCGTCCAGACTTGCGACGTCCTGAGCTTTAGTGGTGATGCCGCCGGCCGAATCGGTAAAGATGAATTCCTCGCCTTCGACCCGCTGGAAAAAAGCCTTGTCCCGATCGACATTCGCCTTTCCGATATCGCGCTCGAGCTGCATCAGTTCTGCTTCGACACGACTCGGGCCCGAACCTTTTTGATTCAACTGAGCCAAAACCGGCGTCGCCGCGGAAAGCAGCAGCGTCATCAGAATTATCCAACGGTATTTCATATTCTCTTCCACTTTTCCGGCTAAGAGCGAGGTTCGACGTCTTGCCGTTCCACGCCGTCGATCTCCAGAACAAGATCGGCGCCGTAGGCTTTGGCGGGCGTTTGGTAGCCGGGCGTGAAATTACCGTCCATAATTTTCTGAGCGATATTCAGAGCCGCGATAGCGGTCATCGTGTAGCCTTCCGGGCCCTGGATACGCGATTCGACGCGGTTGCCGTTGAGGTCGGCGGCCTGGCCCCAGAGCAGCGTTTTGCCTTTTGCACGTTCGTCATCGGTCGGGCCGCCGGCGGGAATTTTCTTTTGCAGGTAGTCCTGAAACGGTTTTGTGGCGAGCAGCCAGCCGAGGTAGCGGCTGGCCTTCATCATTTTCAGATTCGCGGGCGGCACGACGGTGAATACCTCGATGTTCGGAATGCCGGTCGAGTAAAAGGCGGTCGCGACGTCGCCCCAGGGAATTGTCACGCCCGTTTTCGTCACCTCGCCGAAATCTATCTCGCGCGTTTTCCACGCCGCGGGCACGCTCGTTATCTTGCCGTCTTTTCTAATTGCTCCGCCGCTCCCGACGTTCATCGTCATCGTCGCCTGTGTGCCGTGCGAGAGTTTTCCCAATCCGTAAAACGCCAGCGAAAGATTGGTTGCAGATGGCAAACGGTCTTTGAGATGTCTCGCGAGACAATCCGACGGAACGACGTCAAAACCGACGCCCGGCATCAGCATCACGCCCGCTGCTTTTGCCTTTTCGTCGAGCCGTGCCGTCGCTTCAAAAACCGAGATCTCGCCGGTGATGTCGGTGTAGTGTTTTTTATTCCGCAAACACGCCTCGACCATTCCGCGCGACGTTATCGAGAACGGCCCCGCACAATGCAGGACCATGTCGACCTCTTGCAAGGCCGCGTCTAAACTGCCGCCCTCATCAAGCGAAAATACGCGGTAATCGAGATGATGCTTCTTCGCCAACTCCTCGACCGCGATCGCATTCCGCCCCGCAACGATCGGCGTCATCCCACGCTCAGCCGCAAACCGCGTTATCAACTCGCCCGTGTACCCGTTCGCTCCGTAGATGAGAAATCGGTTGCTCATAATAAGCGAATACTAAGTCATAAGTAACAGCGACACAATACCGGTCTGGCCTGATCATTAGAGAGAATTAATCCGGCAGTATTTTCTGAACGCGTCCGACCTGGCCGTCGGTTAGTCGTACCTTGATTCCGTGCGGATGATTGGGCGAATTTGTCAGAAGGTCTTTGACGATGCCGATGGTTTGTTTGCCGATGCGTTGGTCTTGTTTGAGAACGATCGCGACACGGAGGCCGGGGCGGATGTTTTTGCGTTCTCGGTGAGACATAGGTTAATGCGGAATGCGGAATGCGGATTGCGGAATTCGATCCGGACCGCGTGCGGTTCAGAATAGATCCAGCTCGAGGTCTTGCGTTTCTCGGAGCTTTCGCAAAAATTGTTTGCGGGTTATCTCTTTTGCACCGAGGGCTTTGAGATGCGGTGTCATTACCTGGACGTCGAGCCACGTCGAACCGCGTTCCTGAAGATATTCGATCAAATGCAGAAGTGCGAACTTTGAGGTGTTCGACTCCGTGTGGAACATGCTCTCGCCGCAGAATACGCCGCCCGCGTCGACGCCGTACAGACCGCCGACGATGTCGCCGTTGGCGCCCCGCACCTCGACGCTGTGGGCCGTGCCGTCGTAGTAAAGTTTAGTGTAAACCTCGATGAATTCGTCGGTGATCCACGTCCCCGCTTCGCCGGCACGCGGCGTTTGCGAACAGCTTTCGATGACGCGGCGAAAATCCTTGTCGATCGTGACTGTGTACTCTGATCTGCGGCGCGCCTTCGCAAGGCTTTTCGGAATGTGCAGATCGGCAAATTCGACGATCGCACGCTTTGCCGGGCAGAACCACGGCAGAGGCATTCCGTCGATGTGCCACGGGAAAATGCCCAGATGATACGCGGCCTTTAGATTTTCGACGGTGAGCGCGTTCCCGAAGCAAACGATGTCCTTCGCGTGATAGAAATAGTCGTCGAACAAAACCCACTCGGGGAACTCGTACGTTCGTGGATTTGGAAACACTTTTGAGGACATAATCGTGCTCGGTGTCACTCAATATTATAAGTTAATTGAGAATTGAGAATTAGGGAATTGTAAATTGGAAATTGGGGAATTGTAAATTGGGAATAAAATGTAGTGAATGGAGATAATTGGTTGTGGCGGTGGATGGGACGAGCCGGTGGATCGTGAGCAAAGTCGAGATAGCGACGACCGAGAACCGGTAATTCGTGGTTCTGTTCACTCGCCACCTCAACCTCGAATCGCTATTTAGTAATTACCGCTTACCAATTCACAATTCGCCAATTTACAATTTACAATATTCAATTCTCCACTCCTTCCCTAAACCATTTTCGATTTCCATTTGCCTCGTTTGAAGAGCAGGCTGCTGGCAATAGCTAGGAGCGAGAATGCGATCGTGATCGCCCAAAAGACGCCGCTCGGGCCCATTTCGAAATGGTACGCGAGAATGTACGCCGCTGGTATCTCGAACACCCAGAATATCAGGAAGTTGAGATACGTCGGCGTCCACGTGTCGCCGGCGCCGTTGAACGCGGTCTCGAGCACCATTCCCAAACCGTAGAACGCGAAGCCGTACGCGATGATGTGCAGAGCTTCACGACCATACTCGAGCACGGCCGGTTCCTGAGTAAAGAAGCCGATTATCGGGTTCGAAAAGAAAAAGAAGATCACGCCGACGCCGAAGTAAACGATCGTGTTGAATCCGGCAGCTTTCCAGACTGCCGATTCGGAACGCTCCGGTTTGCCGGCTCCCAGATTTTGCCCGACCATTGTCGCCGCGGCATTGCTAAGTCCAAGTGCGGGAAGCAGTGCGAACATCACTACGCGAAGCGCGATAACGTATCCGGCGATCGCCTCTTTGCCGAAACCGGCGACGATAGGCATGAGCGCCGTCCAACTCGCCGTCGCGATCAGAAGCTGAACGACGCCCGTCGACGAGAGCTTTGCAAGTTTCCACAGCAGCGACGGATCCAGGCGCCAGCTTTCGCGGTCGACGTGGATGCGGCCGCCGGGCCGAAACAGCCGCCACGACGCGTACAGCACGCCGATGCCGCGGCCGATGGTCGTGCCGACGGCGGCGCCGATAACGCCGAGCTCGGGGAACGGCCCGACGCCGAAAATAAAGCACGGCGACAGGATGATGTTGAGTCCGTTCGCAAGCAGGAGAACGCGCATCGCGATAGCGGCGTCACCGGCCCCGCGAAAGATCGCATTGAGCAAAAATATGAACAGCACGACCGCGTTGCCGCCGATCATGATGCGCATGAACATCGCTCCTTCGACGATGACGTCGTCCCCGGCACCGAGCAATTGCAGAATGTGCGGCGCGAATATCACGCCGATCAGGCTCATCACGAGCGATATAAATATGCCCAGATAGATGACGTGGGCCGCGGTCTTGGACGCGCCTTTCTCGTCCTTTTCGCCGATGCGCCGCGATACCGTGGCCGTGGCACCGATCGCCAAACCGAATGCGACCGCGTAGATCAACGCCATCACCGATTCCGTCAGGCCGACGATCGCAACGGACGCCGCACCAAGTTTGGCAACGAAAAATATGTCGACGATCGCAAAAAGGCTTTCGCCGAGCATCTCGAGTATCATCGGCACCGCGAGCAGAAATATCGCGAGCCCGATCGAACCGCGCGTAAAATCGCGCTGCGAACCGCCGAACGCCTCGCGAACCACCGCCCAAAAAGAATTGTCCGCCGCTTCAAAAGACGGCCTTTCGCTGTTTGCAGACATAAACGTAATTAATAGACCGGGAAATCGAATGCACGAAGTGTGCGGATGAGACCTGCCGAGTCCGCAAAAGATCGTGCGGGATGGCGGGCCGGGACCGGAGCGGTTTTTAGACAATTGCGGTACGCATAATTACACGAATTTAGCACAGGCGCCGATATTTGTGAAACAATACGTTCCGACGAAATTAGGTAAGTTTGAAAATGAGTCTTTTTCTTTTGGTATCCTTTTTCGTGCCGTTTGGTGCTGTTTCGTGGTTTCGCCTTCAAGACGGTAACCACGAAACAGCACGAACAAACACGAAAAAGAACACGAACGAAGTATGATTCACTTTAAACTGACCTATTATCGTCCGGACCACCCTTTCCCATGTTCAGCTACAAGATCGACAACGAATCCGAACTTCGACTGATCGAACCGGTGCACGCCGAGGAATTGAGCGCGCTCGTCAACGACAATTTCGAGCACATAAAAGAATGGTCCGCATGGTTGAAAGAACAGGACCGGCCGGTCGGGCAAACGCTCGAATGGATCGACCACAACCTCAGGCATTTTTCGTCGGGCGACGGTTTTGAGATCGGCATCTGGCATAAAGGCCGGATGGCGGGGCAGATCGGCTATAACTATTTCGATCAGGAAAATCGGAAGACGGAATTGGGTTATTGGCTCGGCGAATCGTTTCAGGGAAAGGGACTTATCACACGGTCGTGTGCTGTGCTGATCGAAAACGCGTTCACCGAAATGAACCTCAACAGGGTCGAGATACGCTGCGGTTCGGAAAATCACAAAAGCCGCAGAATTCCGGAAAAACTCGGGTTCAAACAAGAGGGAACGGCACGCGAGGCCGAGTGGCTGCACGACCATTTTATCGACCTCGTCGTGTACGCGATGCTCGCCGAGGAATGGAAACCGGCCGCACGCCGGTGAGAATCGGGTTACGTTCGACGCGGGCAACACAAATGCCTCGTCCTTGCACCTAAACCGATTCGCCTGTCAAAATAGGCGTTTGGCTTTATGAAGATAGCAGTAGCAATGAGCGGCGGCGTCGATAGTTCGGCGGCGGCCGCGTTATTAAAGGAGCAGGGACACGAGCTGGTCGGCTTTACGATGCAGCTTTGGAACCAGCGCCGAAATATCAACACCGACGAGAACGGCGATCCGCTGCCGTCGCGGTGCTGCTCGCTCGACGATGTGTACGATGCCCGCCGCGTCGCCGATAGTTTGGGAATTCCGTTCTACGTCCTTAATCTCGAACGCGACTTCGAAGAATCGGTCGTCGAGCCTTTCGTTCAAAGCTATCTGTCAGGCGAGACGCCGATACCGTGTGTTGCGTGCAATTCGCGTTTGAAGTTCGCGTCACTCGACAAAATGGCGCTTAGCTTAGGCTGTGAGAAGGTCGCGACCGGGCATTACGCGCGTGTCGAATATGACGAGGCGGCTGACCGATACCGCCTCTTCCGCGGCAAGAATCATTGGAAGGACCAGAGTTACTTTTTGTGGGAGCTGAATCAGGAACAACTTTCGCGTTCGTATTTTCCGCTGGGCGAAATGCTCAAAAGCGAGGTTCGCGACATCGCCCGTGACGCCAATTTGTACACCGCCGAGAAACAGGAATCGCAGGAGATCTGCTTTGTCCCGGACGGGAAATATTCCGAATTCATCGACCGCTATCTCGAACACGAAAACCGCGGCGCCGAACTGCCCGAGGGCGGCGAGATCGTCAACACCGCCGGCGAAGCGATCGGAACGCACACCGGTATTCACCGTTACACGATCGGCCAGCGTCGCGGCCTCGGCATTGCTCACGAAAAGCCGCTCTACGTCGTGCAGATCGAGCGTGCGAAAAATCAGATAATCGTCGGCGAGGCGGACGACCTCGACGCGATCGAGTTCACCGCGAAAGGCGTTAACTGGGTGGCGTTCGACACGCCGTCGGAACCAGTACGTGCCGAGGTGAAAATACGATACCGCCACGACCCGGCTTTTGCGACAATACACGCCCTGCCCGACAACCACGCCCGTATAGTTTTTGACGAGCCGCAGCGTGCGATCACGCCCGGCCAGGCGACCATTTTTTACAACGGCGACGAAGTTGTCGGCGGCGGCTGGATTGTGCGAAACTAAATTTCGGAGGTGACCTATGTCGTCCGCTACGATCGACACTATAACAAAGATTCTCGAAAGCTTACCGGAACCGGTTCAAGATCGAGCGGTCGAGCACCTGCGCGATTATCTTGAGGAAATCACTGATGAGATCCGTTGGGACGAAAGTTTTGGCCGAACTTCGGACAAACTGTCCGCGTTCGCCCAAAAAGTAAGAGAAGAAATAGCCGCAGGCAAAAGCGAAACGATGAAACTCGACAAGCTATGAGATCGGCGACTACTGCAGAATTCTGGGCAAGATATGAGAAGCTCGATGCCAATCTAAAGAAATCTGCACGGAAGGCCTATGCCTTGTGGCTCGACAATCCGTTCCATTCCTCGCTGCATTTCAAGTGTATCAATTCGAAAGAGCGTATTTGGGCGGTGAGAATATCGAGAGGACATCGGGCACTAGGCTTGATGAGCGACGACGCGGTTACGTGGTTCTGGATAGGGAATCACGACGATTACGAAAAGTTCTTTGGATAAGCGACAGAATAAATATGCCTAAACCAAAAAAACGTCCGAGCAAAGCGGCAAAGACCGCGCAGAAAATTGTAAGCGATTCTAAACTTCTAGCGGCCGGGAAAACGGCCCGCGAGTCGAGTGCGGGGCAGGAATTCAAATCGCCGGAGGCGGCACCCAAAACGAGCGCGGCGATCAAGGCACGCCCGGATAAAAAACGCGGCTAACCTCGAGCTCTATGACAAAGGCGGAGCTGCGCAGGATATTTCGGGCCAAGCGAAATGAGCTTGGCGAAACCGAGCGCCGCCGAATGAGCCGGGCGATAGCGGACCGCTTTTTCGCGAGCTTTGACCTATCCAAAATCGCAAACCTTCACTGTTTCATCCCCATCGAAAAATTTAACGAGGTCGACACGATGCTGATCTTCCGGCGTTTGTGGGCCGAGTTTCCGCACGTGCGGACGTACGTGCCGAGGGCGGACGCGGTGAGCGGAACGATGCAGAACGTGTTGTTTACAGGCGCGAGCGAAACGGTTCGGACACATTGGGGAATTGACGAGCCGGCCGCGGGCGACCTTGCGGCCGACACCGAGTTCGATCTCGTTATCGCTCCCGGATTAGTGGTGGACGAGGCGCTTCACCGCGTGGGTTACGGCAAGGGATTTTACGACCGGTTCCTGCGGAACTGCCGGCCGGACTGTGTGAAGGTCGGCGTAAGTTTTTTCGAACCGGTCGAGGCGATCGACGACATCCACGACGGCGATGTGCGGCTCGACTACTGTATAACGCCGGCGGGGAAGATCAGTGTGGAGGAATAGAACACGGATCGACGCGGAAAAAAGCGGATTCGCACAGATCTAACAAAATGCAGATCCGCGCAGATCCGCTTTTTTCCGCAAAAATCAGCGTTCGATTTTTCGATATTCAGCGGGCCTTTAAAATATCGCGTATATCGGTCAGCAGCACCTCTTCGTTGGTCGGCGGCGTGACAGCTTCGAGTCCTTTGAACATCCTCACGGCGTACCGCGCCAAGAAGAACATAACGATGGCGACGATCAGGAACGTTATGACGTCGTTGATGAACTGGCCGTACATTATGAGCGGCTCTTTCGCTTTTTGTGCCGCTTCGATCTCCACAGCGGTGGTGACCGGCATATTCCCCAGGTTTATCACCTTTTGTGAAAAATCGATGCCGCCCGTCAGCAATCCAACAAACGGCATGATGATGCCGTCGGTGAAAGTTTTAACAACTGAACCAAAGGCGGCGCCCAGGATGACCGCGATCGCCAGGTCGAGAACGTTGCCGCGTGAAATGAACGCTTTGAAATCCTGCCACATATTGAGAGTCCTCCACTGTCGGTGTTGAAAGTCTGATTTGGAAATTACGAAGGGATTATAAGTGCGAACGGACCCCCGAAACAACATTTTCAGTTAAATAAAACGAAAAGACCGGATCGCTCCGGCCTTTTTTCCCCGATATTCACGCAGAGTTAGCCGACAGCTGTCTCGGTTTCTTCTTCGGTTTCGACGGCGCTCGCGAAATCGTCGGCATCGTCGTCATCGACCGCGCTTACGTTGTAGCTGGCCGATTCGGCTGCTCTGTATTGCGATTGGGCTTCGGTCGCGGCGCGTTCTTGGTTTTCGCGGGCCGTCATCATCGTACATCCGCCTTCAAAGACAGCGCCGTCTTCGACCATAAGTTTCGGCGTTGAGATATTACCCATAACGCGGGCCGTGCGTCCGAGTTGAATTCTTTCGGTGGCGATGATGTCGCCGTTGACCGCGCCGTTTATCGTCGCGACGGCCACGGCGATATTGGCGTCGACCTGTCCGTTCGCACCGATAATGAGGGTGCCGCCGTCGGACACCACGGTGCCCGTCAGATGCCCGTCCACGCGGAGCATCATCTGAAAATTGGTCTCACCGGTGAGCGTCGTCCCATGACCGACAAAGCCGCTCAGGCGTCCTTCTTTGATATCGCGGGCGATCGATTCGCTGTCGGTGACGACGCGGTTCGACGGCTGCGCAGCGTCGTTTGCGTATTGGTATGACGGAGTCGGGGTGCTGTTTCCGTTGTATGCGGGCGTCACCGGCTCTTCAGGTTTGGAACTTCTACCCATTCTGATCATAAGACGTAAAACTCCTTTGATTGTAAAATTTAGAGGCGTCAGTTCTGACAGGAGAGGACTGCAATCGCTGGCGAAACCACTATGAGTGAAGGGCTAGGTGCCGAAAAATGCCTTGCGGTTATGATAATTTACAACGCGAGCCGGTGTCCAGCATTTTCTTTTAAGGTTGTTAAAACTCGCCGGAAGTGCGAAAATGTTAGGTTTCGGAGGTACGGCGGAAAGCTATTTGTGCAAAGTAAGACGAAAACAAAACTGCTGAAAAAGGTCGGAAAAGCGATACACGATTTTTCGATGATCGCGGACGGGGACAAGGTGATGGTGTGCCTGTCGGGCGGAAAGGACAGCTACACGATGCTCGACCTGCTGCTCGACGTGCAGCGGCGTGCACCGGTGAAATTTGAAATATTCGCCGTAAATCTCGATCAGAAACAGCCCGATTTTCCCGAGCATGTACTGCCGGAATATCTGGAAAGTATCGGTGTCAAATATCGCATCGTCGAAGAAGACACATACTCGATCGTCACAAAACACATTCCGGAAGGGCAAACTTACTGCTCACTATGCTCGCGCCTGCGTCGCGGAATTTTGTACACGACCGCACTTGCGGAAGGCTGTACGAAGATCGCTCTCGGCCACCACGCTGACGACATCATCAACACGTTCCTGCTGAACCTTTTTTACGTAGGGCAGCTAAAGGCAATGCCGCCGATCCTGCGCAATGACGCGGGCAACAACACGATCATCCGGCCGCTGGCGTATTGCCAGGAAAAAGAGATCACCGAGTACTCGGTCGAGCAAGGATTCCCGATCATCCCGTGCAATCTCTGCGGCTCGCAGCCTAACCTCAAACGTGCGCGTGTAAAGCGGCTTATCAGCGAACTCGAAAAAGAGACGCCTTTCATCCGCAGCTCGATAATGACCGCGCTCACCAACGTCACAGGTTCGCACCTGCTCGACAAGGAGCTATACGATTTTAAGAATTTCGAACCGCTGATAAAACAAATCCCTGCCGGCCACGGCAGCGTCGAAAAGGAACTCGACGCCGTATTCGACCACAGCGAAGTCGCGTTCGCACCGGCGATAATGGAAGCCGTCGGAATCGAGAGGTCATAGTATTGGAACGCGGATGAGCACGGAAAAAAGCGGATTTTCGCGGGTCTGAAATATACATTTTGCAGGAGCGGTTGTTTAAGTGAGCGATTTGAAGCACGCGGACATAACCGGGCAAATTCTGAAGTCGTTTTTTGAAGTTTATAATTTCCTCGGCTACGGATTTCTCGAAAAGGTTTACGAGAATGCATTGACGCTCGAACTTCGTAGAGCTGGCCTGACGGTTCAGCAACAACGGCCCATTACCGTTTTGTATAAAGAATCGGCGGTCGGCGAATACTACGCAGATCTGCTTGTTCAAGACGTCGTGTTGGTAGAACTAAAAGTCGCCGAACATCTGGCATTATCCCACGAGGCCCAGTTACTGAATTACTTGCGGGCAACGAATATCGAAGTCGGCTTACTCCTGAACTTCGGCCCGAAGCCAGAACACAAAAGAAAGCTCTATACAAAAGACAAGAAACCGCTTCTCAGCGTCTTGATAGACCCGTGAAAATCCGCTTGTTTCCGCTCAAATCCGTGTTCCGTCACTGCTTCAACACGCGCATTTTGAAGATCGAATTTTCCACCGGTACGTTGTGTTTTACGGACTTGACGACGGTTACGATATTTCCATTCGATATCGAATAATTCACCATCTTGAACGGCAGTTTGAGGCCGTCGACGTCGCGGTAATCGGAGAACGTGATCGTGTACGGGAGCTGCTGCGAGCTTGTGCTGGACGGCACGACGCCTTCGCGTTTGAGCAACAGAAACGTCTTTGTCGAGTAATATTCGGTAAAACCGGTCGCCTTCTCCGGCTCAAACCTGACGATGTACGCATCTTCGTCGCCGACCTTGCCGGTACCCTTCACCTCGATCTTCTTGAAGTTCAATTTCCAGTCTAGCGGCGCGTAAAAATCCGAACCGAGCCGCACGTCCTCGAGCCTCTTACCGGAATATCTGTCGGCCGGCGCGAACGAGTAGATGTCTTCGCCGACGGAGCCGTCAAAGTATTCCCAGCCGGTCGCGATCAATTTTCCGAGTGCTGTCATCTTTGTCTCGGTCGCGGTGAGGTTCGGGGCCTTTGCGTATGCGACGGCCGTGGCTTTTACGCCCTGGTTTTCGAGATCGACGTCGTACTCGGAAACACGTGTCGTTATCTTTCGCCAATTGGCCTCGCCGCCGATCACGTCGATGGATCTTTGCATCAGCTCGTCGACGGAAATCAACGGCATGTCGCCCGCCTTTGCCGCTTTACGTTTGAATTCGAATTCGCCCTCGGGCTGGGTCACCACGACGCTTGCGACCTTGCCGTCGGCGTCGCGTTTCGCTTTTATCGAGTAAGTGTCCGGCAGCGGTGACATCGAATAATTGTCCTTCGACTTTTCATTCAGCGTATACGGCTGCTGCCCTCGAATATTGAACGTGACCTTGTCCGCGTCTTCTTTCAGCTCGACGCTGCCGTTCCCGCCGGGCGCCGCATATTCGCCGACAAGTTCCTTCGCGGGATTCGGTCCGGCGGTCGCGGCAGTCGGAACGGCCGGAGTCGCACCGACGCGTTTGAGCGTGACGTTGCCTTGCGGCTGCTGTAATTGCAGCTCGGTCGCGTCGCCTTGTTCGGGCGTGAATTTTGCGCTGAATCCGTCGGGAGCTCCGACGAGTTTGAACTGCCGCGGGGCTGTGCGTTCGAGTTTGTATTTCGGCTGGCCGGGCACGGTCATTACGAGATCGTCGCCCTCGACCGCGACTTCGATATCGATGTTCGCCTGTTCGAGATGATATTTGCCTGCCATCAGCCGCATCGCGTCGAGCGGCTGCTTTGCGGCATCAGACGGCTTATTCTCGCCGAGCATGTTGCTCCAGACGAGCGGCATGAGTTCGTTTCCGAGCGGCGATGACGAAACGTTCGTCAGCATGACAAAACCGAGTTTCTTTTCGGGGATCATCGCGACCATCGAATTAAACCCGTCGATGTTGCCGCCGTGCTGAATAACCTTCAGGCCGTTCCATTCCTGGATGAACCATCCGAGGCCGTAGGCACTTTTGCCGTTCGGGCTTATCTTCATTTGTGGTTTCAGCCACTCGCTAAATCCATTTTCCGACACGAGCCGTTTGCCGCCGACGGTGCCGCCGTTCAAAACGAATTTCAGCCACTCGGCCATGTCGCGTGCCGATGAATTGATCGCACCGGCGGGCGAGACCTGCTCGATCCCGCGGTACGGGAGCCGCGTCGTTTCCTTGGTGTCGAAGTTGTAGTTGTAGCCGAACGAATGATCTTTTGACTTCTCAAGCTCGCGGATCGACAGATTACTGTTCTTCATCCCGAGCGGCTTGAAAATTCGTTCGGCGACCAGTTTCTCCCACGGCTTTTTCTCGACAGTCGCCGCGATCTCGCCGGCGGCGGTGAACATCAGATTCTGATACTGAAACTTTTCGCGAAGCTTTGCGGTCGGTTTCGCCTGCCCGGCAACCTGGATCAGCTCTGCACGGCTGAGCTTGCCGGTGATCATCGCGAGATCGGTGCGGTTGAGGCCCGACGCATGCGAGAGCAGGTCGCGGATAGTGATGTTCTTGTCCGTTTCCGGATCGAACATCTTAAAATACGGCAGCGCCTTTTTCGGCGAATCGTCGAGCGACAGCTTGCCTTCGTCCTGCGCCATGAGAACCGTGAGCGCGGTGAACGCCTTGGTCGCCGAGCCGATCGCGAACTGTGTATCTTCCGTTACCGCGATCTTCTTTTCAAAATCTTTGTAACCCAAACCCTTTGCATAAACGATCTCGCCGTCCTTTACGATAACGAGCGACATTCCGGGAATACCGAGTTCCTTTCGGCGGGCTTCCGTCTTTTCTTCGATCGCCGTAAGGCCTTTTTGAAGGTCGACGGCCGCAGCCGTTTGCGTCGCGGTCTGCGCATAACCGGCCGTCGGCAACGCGGCTGAGATCATCGAAAACAGTAATAGAAATGAGAGAAACGAGCGGGTCAAAATATTTGTCATTAAATAGAGTTCTCCGAAAGGATATTGTCTTTTTTAAATACGGTTCAGCCCCTCGAAAGGTTCAGTCGTTATGCTCGGCCCCAAGTGCCGAAGATGACCGGTCGAAACATTTGGATCGGATTTATTTCCTATTTTTCTTTTTTCGTGTGATTCGTGGATAAATTCCTAAGATTTCGCTGCGTTTCCGTAACACCCGATGAAAAGAATTTATCCACGAAATACACGAAACAAATCAAATAGATCAAACAAGAGTCGAATTGAAACAGTTGATATGAATTTCTCGTCACTCAGGTCAGCAGAATCTCGGCAGTTGCCGGCTCGTCGAAATGCGGCTGTGCGACGCGCATGCCGAGCGCCATCAATAGAAAAAATACCATCGCCACTTCCTGATCGCCCATGTTGTAATGCACCATTCCGCTTGAAACGATTCCCAGCAGGCCGCCTAAACATCCGAGCAAAATGCCGACGCGGCGCCAATCGGAGCTCGGGTCTCGGTAGCATCGCTGCAGCCCGCGCCAAAGCGATCTCGCATATACGGCAAGTATCAATACCCACAAGATGAGCGCCGGTATTCCGCGTTCGACAAGAAGCTGCAGCGGCATCGAGTGAAAATGTCCGATCGGCAGCCGGCCGTCATCGAATAAATGCCAGTCCTTGGCGTAACGCTTTATCGTGTCCATCCCGACGCCGACCATCATGTTTCGCGGGCTCTCGGTCCAGAGGTTGTAACCCTCGGTCCAAACGGTCTGCCGCCATTTGATCGAATCGTCGTTCGTGTCAAAAAAGCCGACCTGCCTGCTCTGCTGCAAAACCAACAGGCCGACCAGCGCGATCGGAAGCGCAATTCCGGCCGCCGCAAAAAACCATTTGCGTCCCGCCCCGACCATGACGATAAGTGCGGCCGAGATCACGAAAGCAAGCTGCGACGCCCGCGTGACCGTCATCAACAGAGCGACGCCGGTTCCCGCCATCGCGAGAAATAATAAGATCTGAGTGGTTCGCGAAGCAGGTGCGACATCCGAGTCCGTTTTTTTTCGGCGAAGCGGCAGCGACGCGATCAATAGACCGAAAATCAGCGAGCCGATAAGCTGCAGCACTTCGGCATACGTCGTGTAATGGCCGTAAAAACCGGTCGACCGCCAGTTTCTGCTCTTGTTCCATCGCTCCACACCGAGCTGCTGCATGGCGTCGGTGCCCGAGAGCAAGTTCTCGCGTTTCACGTCCACCCAAAATTCAAAGTCCGGCCGATAGAATTTAACCTTGACCGTCTCGTTCGCAGACAAAACGGACGTCATGTCGTCCGGCGTTTTGAGCTTGCGGCCGTTCGCCTCGAGCAGCGTGTCGCCTTCCCAAAGCTGAGCTTTCGCAAGCGGGCCGGCCGGCGACAGGCCGTGAATCTCGACGCCTCGCCCGATCAGCCTCTGAACGGGCGTCCACGCGACGTTTACCATGCACGAAACGATGAGCGCGAACGCGACAAAATAGACGCTTTTCAGCGAACGCAGATTGTAATAGGCAAAATAGAATATTAAAAAGATCGCGACGCCGCGAAGTTTATCGATCGAGATATCCGGGGCGTACGAGACGACGGACGTGAACGCCGACCATATAAAAAACGCCCAGAGCACAGCGTCGAGACGTCCGAACGTAAACGGCCGACGCGGACGGAGCGCCAGCCGGATGAACCAGAGGAACATTCCGGTCAGCCACGAGATCTGCGTCGCGGCGATCGAGTGCGGCGCCGAAACGAACGTTAGGACGAGAAAAATAAAGATCGCCCGATCGAGCCATAACGCCAGCCTGTTTTCGCCTTCGATCGCGGCGAGGCCGTCGAGACGTTCGAAAAATCTCTCCATAAATGCGAGTATTGTAGCAGTTTGCGGCTGCGTTGCCTCGAACACCAGATTTCCGGCAACGTCTCGGTTCTAAATCGTTTCGTGTCTTTTCGTGCCTTTCGTGTGTTTCGTGGTTATGTCTTAAAACCCTTAACCACGAAACACACGAAAGACTCGAAAAAACGACGAAAGATATAAGGCTAAAACTCAGATCTTTTGGAAATCACCGTCATAGTCGTTTATGAATGCTGAAAACCTGCAGACCGATCTTTCATTCACCGCCGAAATAAATCTGTACTATGACCTGTTCGTGCCTGACGGCGCGGCGGACGCTGCCCCGCTGCTGATCGCCGTTCACGGCTATGGCGCCCACAAACGATATATGATGCGCGAGGCACGGCTAATTACTCCGGACAATTTTGTGATCGCGTCGGTGCAGGCGCCGCACCAGCATTTCCGGCGGAAAGATGACGGCTACCGCGTCGGCTTTGGCTGGCTGACAGACCATAGATCGGACGAGAACGTCCGGCTTCATCACGAATTTTTGCTGAACGTTATCGACAAGCTGGTCAACGACCGGTTGATCGATCGCGAGCGAATCTATCTCTATGGATTTTCGCAAGCCTGTGCGCTCAATTTCCGCTTCGCGTTTTCGCACCCCGAAATATTAAAAGGCGTCATTGGCGTTTGCGGCGGCATTCCCGGCGACCTCGACACCAATCCCGTATACCGCGCGTTCCCCGCCGACACGTTTTATCTTTACGGCGACGACGACGAATTTTATACGCAGGAAAAGTTTGAGGAATTTGACGCGAAACTGCGTGAAAAGCTGCCGAACTACACGTCGCAGCGTTATAAGGCCAAACACGAGATAACGGACGATATGCGGAACGACATGAAAGCGTGGCTTAGTTTGCGCGTCTGATGGAAAGGTAGCATGTGTGTTCGCCGCCGCTCACGAGCCGACCTTGATGCTGCGGATCTCGACCTTGTCCTGCAGCGCTTCGGGCAAAATGATACGCGCCGATTCTTCGCCGGATTCGGTCTTGACGATTTCCGCTCTCATTTCGTCCGCGCGTAGGTGTTCGATGACCGACCGCGGGCCGAACAGGACGACCGCCACGTGCTTGCCGTCCGCAGTCAGCCCGAAGCGGCGTTCGATCCGTTTTTCGCCGATCCGGATAGATACATCGACCACCGTGTTCAGGACCGACGTTTTCTTCACGTCTGACACGCCGACCGGCACCTGGCGTTTGACGACATCCTGCTGCGCGCCGGCAATGTCAATCACTTCGGTCATTACATGATCGAGCGTTCTGACACTGCTCGACGGCCCGCGAACGCGGACCTTCGGAGGACTGATCGTCTCGGCGTAGATCTCAAAGCCGTTCGCCGGTTCGCCGGTGGTCGCGGCCCGCACCTCGACGTCCTTTTCCTCAACAGCCTCGAGGCGGACGGCGATGCGGCCCGGCTGGATCTCGTCGAGCTTGATGCCGAGCGGCAGTGGGGCGACGGACACGTTTTGCGGCGTCAGCGATAACACCCGGTCGCCGGCCATTACGTCCGTCAGGTCGATCGACGCTGCCAGGTCCGAGCGATTTATCTGCTCGATCTTGCGTTTATCGCCGCTGATCACGATGTCGACTTCCTGTATCGGTTCGTTGGTGATGGCGGCGTTGTTCGAAACATTAAAATTAAGCGGGACGGTAAAGCGTTTCGTGGTCGGCGTACTCAGGCCGGTGACGCCGAGCCAGAGAGCGAACGTGATCAGGATCGCGACCAGCTTCATCACCCAATCTTCGAGAAAGATCTTGCGGGCGATCTGCTTTAGAGAGATCCGCGTGGACTCTCCGCGTGTCGAATTTTCGGCTCCGAAAAACATCGTCGTGATCAAAAATAAAAGCGGGCGGCTCTAGCCGACTGTGATCTCGCTCTCGGCTTCCTTCATGGTTTTTGTCGCTTCGCGTTTCGTTTCTACCAGCGGTATCTCCATCGCGGCCAGCAGCAGTTTGCGGAGCTGATTGGTGTCGAGATTTCGGCGGACCTCACCGGCCTCGACATAGGTTATCAAACCGGTTTCCTCGGAAACGACCAGCGAGATCGCGTCGGAACCTTCGGTTATGCCGATCGCGGCGCGGTGGCGCGTTCCCAGTTCGCGCGAGATCTCGGGGTTTTTCGTCAGCGGCAAGAACACCGAGGCCGCGGCGAGTCGCTCGTTCTGAATGATCACGGCGCCGTCGTGCAGCGGCGTCGAGGGATTGAATATCGTGACGAGCAGATCGTAGCTCAAACGGGCGTCCAATTGAACACCGGCGTCGATAAAATTTCGCAGGCCGATGTTCCGTTCGATGACGATCAACGCTCCGGTCTTTTCCGACGCGAGCGTCGTCAGCGCCAGCACGACCTCGTCGTAAACGCTGCCGCCGAACTGCCCTCGCTGCCGCCGGAGCAGCGGGAACCGCAAGCGGTTCGCAAAATAAATGAGCGCCTGCCGGATCTCGGACTGAAACAGAACGATGATCGCGAATCCGACGTACAGGACCGCATAGCGAAGGACGAATTCCAGCGTCGCAAGGTCTTGCGCGACGGCTAGCCAGTAAAGCAGGCCGAGCAGCACAAGCCCAACGACGGTCGGCACGGCCCTGGTCCCGCGAAGCAGTTTGAGGACGACATAGACGATGATAAAAACGAGCGCGATGTCGAGAGCGTTTCGCGCCGTGTTCAAAGTCGGAATGTAGTCGGAAAACTGCATAATTCGATGTGCCCTTTTGCAGATCGCGCGGAATGTTCGCGCTTGCCGAAGGTCGTGGGTTGGATTCGAGACAGCGGAAGATAGTTTCCCGAGAGGCCCGCAGCCGCAACACGTTCGAGAGCCTAGAATATCATAGTAATTTTCCGGCGGGCCTCATTTATGACGCGGTGCGTTACAAGCAGCCGACCAATTTTCCGGACGAGTCGACAACGGCGAGCGCTCCGATCTTGTTCGTGCGGATGAGTGCGCGGGCCTCCGTCAGCGGCGTCCCGATCTCGACAAAATAGTCCGCCTGAACGGGCCGCATGAGGTCGCGGACAAGCGTTGCACGCCACGCGGAACGGCCGACCGCTTTGACGTCGTGCAGCAGCAGCATTCCATAAAGTTCCTTGTCCACGGCGACCGGGAAAACCGGCTGGCATGCGATTATAAGCACATGGTCGACGACGTGCTGGATCGTCCATTCGGGCATCACCGGTATCGCGAGCTTCATCGCATTTTCGACGCGGCCACGCTGCAAACTTCGCGAGTCGCGGATGATCCCGCGTGCCGAGTCGAACAAAAAAACGCCGACAAGTATCGCCCAAAATCCGGTAAAGAACTCGCCCCGCAAAACAACTATCACCAACCCGAGCACCATCAGCCCGGCCGCGATGTATTGGCCGCACAGGCCTGTGAGGATGGTCGCTTCATTTAGATCTTTTCCGTTTTTCCAGAGATAGGCACGCAGCACGCGTCCGCCGTCGAGCGGGTAACCGGGGAACATATTAAAGACGGCGAGCAAAAAGTTTGAGAGAGCGAGCAGAAAGAACAAAACGGCGAGGATGTCAGTGCCGGCCGCGTTCGCCGCAGTCATCAAACCGGTAAACGCGATAGCCAGGAGAAAACTCGCCGCCGGCCCGGCGATAGCGATCCGGAACTCGGCACGCGGCGTCTTCGGCTCATGTCGGAACCGCGCGAGCCCGCCGAAAGGATGCAGGACTATCTCGACCACCTCGAGGCCTTCCATTCGTGCCATCGCGGCATGTGCGTACTCGTGCAGCAGGATCGAAGCGAAAAAAATAACCGTCGCGGCAAATCCGAGCGCCAGGCTCAGCGAGAGGTCTTTCGCCAGCGCGTTTATGCTTGCCGCGGTGATCAGCGACATCATCACAAGCACGACAAACCAGCGGTAGTCGATGCGGACGGGAACGCCCGAAATGTGCATCAATAGCAGCTGGCGCTTGAAGTAAGCGGCTAGCGAAACCATAGGACGATCACAAAAAGATTATCACAGCAAAATCTCGCCGGCGAAGAAATCCGCGGCTTTGCGGCCGGCAAAAAAGGACAGCCGAACGCGGCTGTCCTTTTTATCCCTGATCCGAGATGCTCGAGACCTATTCGCCTGAGCTGTCAGCGATCTCTGTCAGCCTTTGCGGGCTGAGATTCAGCAAGTTCTGGCCGCCGCTGACCGTCACAGGCGAGCTCCAAACCGCAAATCCGCGTCCGGTTTTTGTGATCCCAAAAAGGTAATAGCTGTCAGGTTCGACATTGCCCAACTGGGCTTTTCCGGCGCCGTCCGTCTGCCCGGCGTACTTGATATGGCCTTTGATCGCCTGCAAAGCGTCTTTATGAAAGTCGCCGTAACGCTGCGGATACAAGACCGAAAGGCCAAGGCTGTTCGTCAGCGTCTGTCCCTCGATCGGCTCGATATTAGCCTCGGACAAGATTGTTTCGAGATCTTTGTCGAGCAGATAAAATCTCTCGTTTTTTACGGGCTGCGGCGTGCCGGTCTGTGTCGCGACCTTTGCGTCGATGACGACCGTTCCCTTACTCTCTGCGGGCGGCAGGCTGGAAACAGTCGTAGACGAACCGGGAACCGTCACTGTCTGCGGCATACTGCTCGTCGTGCTCGGCACCGTCACCGTCTGTGTATCGGTCGGCGGAACGTTCAACGTCTGTGTCTCGGTCGTGCCGCGCGAAGCTGTCGTCGCTCCGCGTTGCGACGATACGTTCACCGCCAGGTTCGAGTTTGCATCGTCGTTATTCCGACTCATCGCGACGAAAAAGACGAGCAGCAATACGGCCGCGATCAAGCCAAGCGGGATGAATGCCCATTTGGGAAAACCCTCGGACTCACGCGGAACGTCCGCGACCACTACCTTGCGTTCAATAACGGGTCTCGGATTGATAGGCCGGCCACAATTTGGACAGGCAACCGCCGAATTTGATATTTCGTGTCCGCATTCAGGACAGTAAACTAATGGCATCTGATAAATTCCTCCGATTTTTAGATCGCAAGATTGCCGAATGCATTTTTGATGCCAGATATACTGTAATGTGAATTACAGAACGAAAATTGTTTGGATTGTTGCGTAAACACAGCCCTCACAAAGTTTAGCTAAAGATCAGCGGCGGCGTTCGGCGAGAATCTCGAAGACATCATCTAGCCCGACGCCCTTAGCACGCAGCAGCACGAGCAGGTGAAAAGTGAGATCAGCGGCTTCGGACTTAAATTTATCAATATTTTCGTCCTTTGCCTCGATCACGAGCTCGACGGCTTCTTCGCCGACCTTTTGAGCGATGCGGTTGATGCCTGCGGCGAACAAGCCCGAGGTGTACGAATTCTCGTCAGGTTCGGTCTGCCGCGAGGCTATTACGCGTTCGAGGTCGTACAACACGTCCGCACCGGAACCGGCGATCGCGGTCCCGAAACACGATGTGGAACCGGTGTGGCAAACCGGCCCGGCGGGCTCGGCCTGCACCAGCAGCGTGTCGCGGTCGCAGTCAACGTTCAGGCGAACGAGCTGGAGGAAATTTCCGCTCGTCTCTCCCTTGGTCCAGAGCCGCTGTCGCGAGCGGGAGTAAAATGTGACACGGCCGGTCGCGACGGTGCGTGCGAGCGCTTCGCGATCCATGAACCCGAGCATCAGCACCTTACTGGTGCGGCTGTCCTGTACCACGGCGGGCACGAGGCCGTCCTTGTATTTGTCAAAATCAACGTCCGGTGTCATTTAGATGCGTACCTCGATCCCGCAGGAGCTTAAATAGGTCTTGAGTTCGCCGATGGCGATCTGCCCGTAATGGAACACGCTCGCAGCCAGAGCTGCATCGGCCTCGCCGTCGACGAAAACACTCTCAAAATCGGACAAACTGCCGGCTCCGCCCGACGCAACGACCGGCATGCGAACAGCCCTGCTCACGGCGCGGGTCAGATTAATGTTGAATCCGGCCTTTGCTCCGTCGGCGTTTATCGAGGTGAGCAAAATTTCGCCGGCTCCCAGTTCGGCACCTCGTCGGGCCCACATCACCGCGTCCTCGCCGGTGCCTTGGCGGCCGCCGTTCAAATACACTTCCCACGAGTTACCGGAAAGCTTAGCGTCGATCGACAGGACGATGCACTGCGAGCCGAAGCTTCTTGCAGCTTCGCTTATCAACTGCGGATCGCGAAAGGCCGCACTGTTGATAGAGATCTTGTCGGCACCGGACTCCAGCAGCCGCCCGATGTCCGCCACGGACGAGATGCCGCCGCCGACGGTGAATGGGATATTTATCGCAGCCGCGACTTCCTTGACCAATTCGACGAGCGTCTTCCGATTCTCGTTCGTCGCCGAGATGTCGAGCAGCGTGAGCTCGTCCGCTCCTTCGCCACAGTAACGCGAGGCAAGTTCGACCGGGTCGCCCGCGTCGCGCAGGCCTTCGAAATTTGTCCCTTTCACCGTCCGCCCGTCTTTGACGTCGAGGCAGGGAATGATGCGTTTAGCCAACATAACGTGCGAGTTGTTCGAGCTTGATCGTGCCCTCGTAAATTGCCTTTCCGATGATCACGCCTGAGCAGCCCATCTGCCCGAGATCGTCAATATCGCCGACGGACGTCACGCCGCCGCTCGCGATCAGTTTCAGTCCGGGAACTGCCATATTGATCTCTTTGTAAAGGCGAACTGCCGGTCCCTGCATTGCGCCGTCGCTGCCGATGTCGGTGACGAACGCCTGCTCGCCGCCGCGGCTGTGGTACTCGGCAAGGAACGGGATCGGCTCGATCTCGGTCGTTTCCTGCCAGCCGTTGATCGCGAGTTTGCCCGCCCGCACGTCGGCGCCGAGCAAAATGCTTTCGCCGCCGAAGTGGTCGAGCCACTCGAAAAAATCGTCCGGCTCCGTTACGGCAATGCTGCCCAGGTTTACCATCTCTGCCCCGGCGTCAAAGACGCGTTTTACGTCCGTCGCGGTCTTGATGCCGCCGCCAAAATCTATCGCCAGGTCGACAGCGTCGGCGACGTCCTCGAGGATGCCGATATTCGCCGGTGAGCCGCTTTTTGCACCGTCGAGGTCGACCATGTGCAGCCGCCGAATGCCGGCGTCGGCGAAACGTTTCGCCGTATCGACCGGGTTGTCCGAGTAGACTGTTCTCCGAGAAAAATCGCCCTGCGTGAGGCGGACGCACTTGCCGCTCATGAGGTCGATCGCTGGAATTATCTCGATCATAAATTCAAAAAGTTCTCCAAAATGCGTGTTCCCGCCGCTCCCGATCTCTCGGGGTGAAATTGAACCGCGTGAAAGTTTTCATGCCTGAAAGCCGCAGCGAATCTGACGCCGTAAGAGCACTCGGCGATCGTTCCCGCCGCAAGCTCGACGTAATAGCCGTGGACGAAGTAGACATGAGAATTCTCGGCGACGCCGGCGAGCAGCGGTGAGCTTACATCGCTCAGCGTGTTCCACCCCATGTGCGGAACCTTCAGATCGGCGTCCGGGAAACGGCGAACCGCGTTCGGCAAAATGCCCAGACACGTCGTGTCGTTTTCTTCGGAGTGACCGCACAATAGCTGCATGCCCAGACAAATTCCCAACACGGGCTGCGTCAGTCGCTTTATCACGTCATCGAGCCGTTTGCCGCGCAGGTATTCCATCGCGGTCGACGCTTCGCCCACGCCGGGGAAGATGACGCGCTCGGCACCGAGCAGAATTTCCGGGTCGTCCGATACGACGGATTCGACGCCGAGCCGCGCCAGTGCGGTTTGGACCGAGCCGATGTTTCCGGCGTTGTATTTGACTATCGCGACCTTCACCTACAAAACTCCCTTGGTCGACGGCAGTGCCCGGCTTGAAGCGTCGCGTCGGACCGCCATTTTGACGGCTTTGGCGAACGCTTTGAATATTGCTTCGATCTTGTGGTGCTCGTTCGTGCCCTCGGCTTTGATGTTCAGGTTGCACAACGCCTTGTCGCTGAACGATTTGAAAAAATGGAAGAACATCTCGGTCGGCATTTTGCCGATCATCTCGCGTTTGAATTCGGCGTCCC
>JBDTUT010000010.1:0-122122 GCA_040007515.1 Acidobacteriota bacterium
GCATCGACCCGAAATTCGACATCACCGTCCCGATCTCAAAATCCGTCGACGGCCTTCTATAAGTCAGAACCGCCTGCGTGAGCGGGTGGCATTCAACGAGGCAAAGGATAAAGGCAAAGGGATAAAGTTAAGAACGCCATTCGAGCGTTTTCGCTTTATTCCAAAGCCTTTTCACTTTTCCCCTTAAAGTCGACCGCCACCCGCTTACGCAGGTGGTTCTGACCTACTTTGCGATCTGTTTTGCTAACTCGTAAACCAGACTCACCGGCAAACCCACGACATTCCAGTAATCGCCGTCGATTTTCTCGATAAAAAGTGCCGCCTGTGCCTGTACCGCGTAGGCACCGGCCTTGTCGAGCGGCTCGCCGTTCTCTACTAAAAATTCGATCTCGCGGTCCGACATTTCCGCAAACTTCACACGCGTCGATTGAACGCCGACGACCGTGCTGCCGTTATACGCAAGCGCGACACCGGTCAGCACCTCATGCCAGTTGCCGGAAAGGTCGCTGATCATCTTTCGCGCGTCGGCGAGATCGAGAGGCTTGCCGATGATCCGTCCGTCGAGAACCACCGTCGTGTCGGCTCCTAAAACCAAACGCGACGGAAAGGACGCCGCGATCGCCTCGGCCTTCTCCTGCGCCAGACGCTGGACGTAAGTTTCGGGTGACTCGTCCGGCAGTTCGGTCTCGTCGATGTCGGGAACGTGCTTATCAAATTCCCATCCGACGGACGTTAATATTTCCGACCGCCGCGGGCTGCCCGAGGCAAGTATTAATTTTGGCAAATTTACCATTGTATAAAGGTGATTTAGCGTTTCTGCGGCTTCTCGTTTAAAATAATAGTTTATCGCCGGCAAAGAACCAATGCAGGACATTTTCAGATCGATCTCCGTGATATTCCGCGATGCCGCGGCGGGCACCGAGGCTCAGCAGGCCGTCGTGTTCGCGGCATGGACGCGTGCCGCCGGCGCTCAACTTTCGGCACACGCGGTTCCGGTGAAGTTCGAGCAAAAACGGCTAACGGTCGCGGTCAGCGGCGTTCGCTGGAAACAGCAAATGGAAGACCTCGGCGGACAGATGGTTTTTCGTTTGAACGCGGCATTCGGCACGCCGGTGCTTAATTTCATCGAGTTCGTCGTGGACGAACAGCGTGTTAACGAGACCATCGAACGCTCCGCCGGCCGTGTTAACGAACCGGGTAAATTCCGCGGCGATCTATCCCCCGAGATCATAGCGGCTGCCGCCGCGATCAAAGATCCGAAACTTCGCGGCGATTTTCTCGCTGCCGCCGGCGAGTGCATCGAGCGGCCCGCAAAACTCAAACATTGATATGGACGTCAGACAAGTAGCAAAACTCGCACACCTCGAGATCACCGACGACGAGGTCGCGCTTTACACACCGCAGATGGCAAAGATCGTCCAATATGTCGAGCAGCTCAACACTCTCGACATCGAGGACATCGAGCCGATGCTGGGCGGCATGACTGCCGAAGGTTCGGCGACCGACGCGGGCCGCGACGACGTCGTCCGCGCTTCTCTGCCGCAGGACGAAGCTTTGTCCCAGGCACCGTCGGCGGTCGCGGGCCACTTTCAGGTACCGAAGGTATTATGAACCGATCGCCGTTACGAATTATCTTCGCAGTATCGATATGCCTGGCACTCGCGGGTATTTGGTCGGCGTGCAGCATTCCCAATCTCGAAAAGCCCGAGTGCACCGCCGCCCGGCAGTCGGTCAAGGAATTTTACTCGTACCATTTTGGCAACGACATGAAGTTCTCGACGGAAAACCTCGCTTTGCGCGCCAAATTTTTGACACCGGAATTCGCCGCCTCGTTAAAGGATAAACCTGCGGCCGACGCGGACGTGTTTACGACCGGCACGAGCGATATTCCCAAGGCATTTCGCGTCGGCGGCTGCGAGGTGACGGCGGCCGATTCGACACGCATCGAGGTATTGCTTTTCTGGAAGGACGAAACACGCAGCGAGCAGAAAAAGATCTATGTCGATGCCGTAAACCGCGGCGGCACATGGCTGGTAGACAAAATTTCGACACGCTAGAAATATGATCAGACCGACAATCGAAAAAGCTCTGAGCGACGCCGAACGGCTCAACCCGACACTGAACTCGTTTTTGTCTATCGAAAATGAACACGCACTTTCCCGTGTCGATACGCTCGAAAAGCAGACATCGCAAACTCCGCTTTTCGGAATGACGATCGCCGTCAAGGACAACATCTGCACAAAAGGAATGCAGACGACGTGCGGCTCGAGCATTCTCGGCAATTACAAAGCTCAGTACGACGCGACCGCCGTCGAACGTCTAAACGCCGCGGGCGCCGTTATGATCGGCAAGACGAACATGGACGAGTTCGCGATGGGTTCGTCGAACGAATCGTCAGCGTTCGGGCCGGTCAAAAATCCGTGGGACATCGAACGCGTCCCCGGCGGAAGTTCGGGCGGCTCGGCCGCGGCGGTCGCTTCCGGCGTCGTCCGTGCCGCGCTCGGCTCGGAGACGGGCGGTTCGGTGCGCCAGCCGGCATCGCTATGCGGCATTGTCGGATTAAAGCCGACATACGGCCGCATCCCGCGTTACGGCCTCGTCGCGTTCGCGTCGTCGCTCGATAACATTGGTATTTTCGGACGCACGACCACTGACACGGCCCGCGTTCTCGGAGTTATCGCAGGCCGCGATCCGCTCGATGCGACTTCGGCGGACGTCGCCGTGCCCGATTACGAAGCCGCTCTTGACGACGACGTCAAAGGAAAACGAATCGGCATTCCGCGTGCACTTTTTGGCGAAGGCCTCGACGCCGAGGTCCGCGACGCTGTCGAAACGTCGATCGAAAATTTCCGGAATATGGGCGCAGAGATCGTCGACGTCGAACTTCCCTACGCCAAATACGGCATCGCGGTTTATTACATCATCGCCACCGCCGAGGCGTCGTCCAACCTCGCCCGGTACGACGGCGTGCGCTACGGCTTTCGTGCGGAAGGTGCGGCGACGCTTCGCGAAATGTATTTCAAAACGCGGGAAGAGGGCTTCGGGGAAGAAGTGAAACGCCGAATTATGCTCGGAACGTACGTTCTTTCGAGCGGCTATTACGACGCGTATTATTCCAAGGCGCAGAAGGTGCGGGCGCTGGTGAAACAGGATTATCAGAAAGCCTTTGCCGTGTGCGACGCCATTCTGACGCCTACGTCGCCGACCACCGCGTTCCGCATCGGCGAAAAATCGGACGACCCGATAGCGATGTACCTCAACGACGTTTATACCGTTTCGGCAAATCTCGCGGGCGTCCCGGCGATCAGCTTTCCGTCCGGAATATCGGCCGACGGCCTGCCGATCGGCACACAGCTTGTCGGCAACTTCTGGTCGGAAGCGACGCTCTTTAATCTCGCGCATAAGCACGAGACGGCGTTCCCGCTCGACGCGAAACCGCTCGTTTTCGCGGAATAGATCTACTGCACGCGCAGGCGTGAAAATTCCTTGTTCTGCGCGATCGAACCGTAATCCGGCATCGGCAGAATATTTTCCCAGTTGAACTTGTCGGACAGCATCTTTTCGATCTCGCCGACCGGCAGCGGCCGCGAGAACAAAAATCCCTGTCCGTATTCGCACCCGAGGATGCGAAGCTGATGAAACTGATGAATGCTCTCGATCCCCTCGGCAACCACGTTCAATTTTAGTATCTTTGCCAACGCAATCACCGTGCGAACGATCTCACCGTTCTCGCTGCCGTCTTCCATTGTGGCCACAAAACTCCGATCGACCTTCAGCGTGTCGACCGGAAAACGGTGAAGATAACTGAGACTCGAGTGTCCCGTCCCGAAGTCGTCGATGCACAACTGAACGCCGGTTTCCCTGATCTGTTTCAGCATCCCGATGGCACGTTCGGCATTCTCCATGACCGCGCTTTCCGTTATCTCGAGCTTTAGAAAACGCGGCTCGATCCCCGTCTCGGCCAGGACATCTTTGATCTGCTGAACGAGCTCGGCGTGGCCGAAATGCTTGCCCGACAAATTAACGCTCATGAATGTGGGGCCCTCGTCGCCGAGCCGCCCGCGCCACTCCGCCATCTGCCCGCACGCAACGCGTAGTATCTCGATCGTCAGCGGCACGATCAGCCCGGTCGCTTCACAGACCGGTATAAAATTGCTCGGCGGAATAACACCGAATTTCGGATGTACCCACCGCACCAGCGCCTCAAAGCCGACCAGTTTGGTCGCGCCGAGGTCGACTATCGGCTGGTAATAGATCTCGAGCTCGTCGCGTTCGATCGCCGTCCGCAGATCGGTCTCGAGCTGCAGCAGCGAAACGGCCTCGGCGTGCATATTCTGATCGAAAACCGCATATGCCTCGAGGCTTTCCTTCGCGTAGTACATCGCGATGTCGGCGTCGCGCAGCATCTCGTCCGCCTCGGTGTAGTTCGGGCTGCCGAACGCGATGCCCATGCTCACGGACGTGAAAACCTGACGCTCGTTAAGTAAGAACGGTTCGGCGATCGCGGCGGAAATTCTGTCCGCAAGTTCGAGGGCTTCGTCCTCGCTGTTTATCCCGGCCAGGATCGTGAACTCGTCGCCGCTGAAACGGCCGAGCATCTGGCCCGCGGTCAACACGCCGGCGAGCCGCTCGGAAACGGCTCGTATCAGCCCATCGCCGGTCGAATGTCCGAGGCTGTCATTTATCGTTTTAAAACGGTCGAGGTCGAGAAATAGTACGGCGAACTGGTGTTTCTGGTTACGCCGCTTTTTTTCGATCTGCGTACGGATCGCGTCGATCAATTGGTTGCGATTGGGCAATCCCGTCAACGCGTCGTGATATGCCGCGTGACGAAACCGTTCGCGGCTGCGGCGCAGCGCCTCACCGCTTTTTTCGAGCTCGGAAATATAGTGCGTCAGTTCGCCGACGTGTTTTTCCGCTTGCTCGGCGCGCTTTCGCTCAGCGCGTTCGGCCTGCGCGTTTGACCGCCGCACGTCATCGACATTACGCCGATATACCCAATAAACCATCGCGAAGAACGCGACGGCGCTTGCCATCAGGTAAACGTTCGCCTGGTAGATCGATGTGAGCGTTAGGCCGGCGATGAGCGCTCCGACCAGGTACATTACAAGTGCGTCGGGACAATACTCCGTCAGTACCATCAGAAATGGACGGCCCGTTTTTACGGCTAAAAAAGGCGTGACACAAATTATGCTCGCGAAAAACAAGGTTACCGCGATCGTCAACAGCATCGTGATGAGCCCGCTCGTGCTCTTTGCAGTATCAGTAAGGTTCGCGGAGCCGAAGAACAGCCGCACGGCCCAGGCCACGACAAACGTAACGACGGCCGCATTCGAAACATTCAGGACGGCGGTCTTAAATTTGATAGTTTCGCCGTCGCGGCGGATGACGAACGACGTGAACGCCGCTTCGGCGGCCGCGAGCAGCACGGCAACCGAGCCGCCGTAAACGATAAGCGAAATAATAATGAGCGCGTCCGATATCGTCAGATGAACATTACTGCGCGGTAGCTGTATCTTCAGCAGCGAGCTCAAAAACACCGTGGCGATCGCGAGCGGAACGAGCGGCAGCCCGACCGAAACGCCCACAACGTCCACCAAAGCCCACCCGACCGCAAAAAGTCCTACCGGCAAAATGACGAGCAGTAAATTGTTGAGTTTCTTTTCTTTTCGATCCATTGGGGAGCGCGGGAACGATCGGGGGCGAAGCGAATGCTGAAAGGCGGGTGGGCGGAAAGCAAAGTTCCCGCCTTAATTACGATACATTAGTTAATATGATTTATTCAATACTTTTCTCGCACGGTGCACGATCGTCGAACTCATCACTTTGAACGCAAAAAGAGCGGGCACCGCCCAAATAAGTGGCGGTGCCCGCTTTTTGCCCATCTGGCCGGTATTACTTAGTAATTCCGACCTGCGTCAACGCGTACGCATAATCGAACGCGACTTCCTTCAGACGGTCATATCGCCCCGACGACCCGCCGTGGCCGGCGCCCATGTTGGTTTTGAGCAAGATGGTGTTGTCGTCCGTCTTCAACTCGCGGATCTTCGCCGCGAACTTCGCACCTTCCCAATACGGCACTTGGCTGTCGTGCAGCGAGATCTCGATCAGCATGTTCGGGTACTTTTGCGCTTTGACGTTGTCGTACGGCGAATATTGCACCATGTAATCCCACGCCTTCTTCTCGTTCGGATTGCCCCACTCGATCCACTCCTCGGTCGTGAGCGGCAGGTCGGCGTCGAGCATCGTGTTCATGACGTCCACGAACGGCACCTGCGCGATCGCCGCGTGAAACGTCTCAGGCGACATGTTCACCACGCCGCCCATCAACAGCCCGCCGGCGCTTCCGCCCTGAATAACTAGCCGATCCGACGACGTGTACTTGTTCGCCACCAGCCATTTTGCCGAATCGACGAAATCGTAAAACGTGTTGAGCTTCTTGAACATTCGTCCTTCCTGACGCCAATGTTCCCCAAGCTCGCTGCCGCCGCGAATGTGAGCGATCGCGTAGATCATCCCGCGGTCGACGAGGCTCAAACGCGCCGTCGAAAAGCTCGGCGTCATCGACGCGCCGTACGAGCCGTAAGCGTAAAGCAGCATCGGCGCCTTGCCGTCGAGCTTCGTGCCCTTTTTCATCACTATCGAGACCGGCACCTTGACGCCGTCGCGTGCGGTCGCCCAGACGCGCGTCGTTTCATACTGCGATTTGTCGTAACCGCTCGGAATTTCCTGCTGCTTGATCAGCGTGCTCTTGCGCGTTTTCAGGTCGAACTCGTATGTCGAATTCGGCGTGATCATCGACGCGTAACCGTAGCGGATGATCGGCGTGTCGTATTCCGGGTTCGTCGATATCGCCATCGTATAAACGCTCTCGGGCGTCGCAATGCGGGCCGCCGTAGGACGGGCTGTTAGCCTGTCCGCTCCGGTGTGCATCACCTGCAAATATTCGAGTCCGTTCTCCAGCTCCGAAACTACCGCGTAACCCTTGAAAAAATTAATGTCCTCGATCTTTATCGCCGGATTGTGAGCGATGAAATCCGTCCAGTTCTTCTCAGACGGATCGCTCGCCGGAGCCTTCACCACCTTAAAATTCTCGGCGTCCTTGTTCGTAACGATGTAAAATTCGCCGTTGTCATAATCGGCCGAATACTCGTGCCCCTCGCAACGCGGGCTGACGATTTTCCACTCGCCGGTCGGGTTGTTCGCCGCGAGGTAACGCGACTCGCGCATCGTCTTTGCGAACGAAGATATGAACAGCATCTGCTTGTCCCGCGAACGCCCCACGCCGACGCCGAACAGCACGTCCTTTTCCTCGAAGATGAGGTCGTTCTTGTCCGTGCCGACCGTGTGACGCCACACCTTATCCGATCGTTTCGAAACCGCGTCTTCCTGCCCGACGAAGAGATATTTGCCGTCGTTCGACCACTCGACGCTCGTCACGCGCTCGATCTTGTCCGGCAGCATCTGTCCCGTCCGCAGATCTTTGATCCCGAGCGTGTATTGCCGATAACCCGTCGTGTCGGTCGCAAACGCCAGATAGTTCCCGTCGTCGCTCGGGCTAAAATCGCCGATCGCAAAATACTTAAATCCCTTCGCCATCTCGTTCTGATCGAGCAGCACTTCCGGGTCCTTGCCGTCTTTCGACTTGCTGCGCAAGTAAGTCGGATACTGCTTCCCTTCTTCCGTTTTGTTGAAGTACCAATAATCGCCGAACTTGTACGGCACGCTCAGGTCCGTCTGCTTTATCCGCCCGAGCATTTCCTTATACAGGTTGTCGGCGAACGCCTTGTGCGGGCCCATGTGCGCCTCGGTGTAGGCGTTCTCGGCTTCGAGATATTTGATGATCTCGGGATCTTTCTTGTCGTTGCGATCACGCAGCCAAGCGTAATTGTCCGTGATCTCGTAGCCGTGGATCTTGAGCACCTTCGGCTCTTTCTTGGCAACGGGCGGTTTCATTTCGGTCTGTGCGATTGTCATTGTGGTCAGCAAAGAAATAACGGCAAATATCCTGGCGATACTCAAAAGCCTCATTCGATTTTCTCCGGTAAGTAAAGGCATCAAACGCCTAATTCTACCACACACCGGACCGCGGACATCCATGTCCGCCCCGACTGGACCGTCGGCATCCTTGCCGGCAATGAGCGTGAAACGCGATAAGGCGCCATACCATCCAGTCGCCTTCTTTATCATCAACACATGTCGCGGCCGCGTTGCACGCAGGAGGCGTGCGCTCCGGTCGGTCTACGACCTACGAACCGACTTCACCTCATTCAAGTCGAGCACAAGCACGCCGGCCTTATCCACTTCTGCCGTCGTGAACCTCAGCGTTTCATCCGGATCGATCCCGAAATTCCGGCAAAAGTTCGAAGCGTACAACACACGTCCGCCGCAACCGTCCTTTTCCTTACGCTTCAGCCTAAACGCACCCGGCTGCCGAGGCGCCGCCGCAGCTATACCGACCGTCTTGCGCCTGCGGTCGTACATCAGCACCACCAGATCAGGCCGCCCGATCGCCTCGACAGCCCGCCGGTTCATAAAAAAATTCCCACGCCTGTTCAGCGTCACATAAACCCGCTCGCTCTGATCCTCCACCGGCCCATACTCAAAATACTCCCAGTTCATCTCCATACACGCCTCGCATCTCCTCAATTATTAAACAGCCGAATGTCCGACCGTCGCAACATTGTATCACATATGCAACAGTCGTATTCCACAAAAACCCAACCTTTCCTTCGAGGCGTGGCGGCTTTGCGGATGTGGTAGTAATTCTTATAAATTTCTCACCGGCCTTGTGGTTAAACTCCACCACCCCGCCGATGAGGCATCGGCACCCCTCCTCCGAGGAGGGGAGTTATGAGCGCAATCCCATGACCGACCGTTTCCACAACAAAATCCGGCTCAAAGATCGCCGTAAGGCCCTGCGCCGCAGCCTAACCCCCGCAGAAGGATTTCTCTGGTCGCAACTCAAAAATTCCAACCTCGCCGGCCGCAAGTTCCGCCGCCAGCACAGCATTGGGAATTACATTCTCGACTTCTACTGCGACGCCGAAAGCCTCGCCGTTGAACTGGATGGCGAAGTACACAAAAGCGACCGTGCCATCGAACACGACCGCGCCCGAACGCTCTACCTCGTCGGGCTCGGGATAAAAGTCATCCGCTTCGAAAACTATCTCGTATTCCAGGAATCAGACTACGTCCTCCACCGTATCGAAAGCTTCTTCGGCTGGCAGGATCGTCCTTAACTCCCCTCCTCGGAGGAGGGGTGGCAGCGGTCCTCCGCTGACGGGGTGGTGGAAAACTCAATGGACGCGACGCCTACGGATGAAGCTACCGCTCCGGCAACGGCGGCCGATACAGCGTCCGTGGCAGCGACGCAAAAAATCCTTGGTGTGGTGGGAGCGGTTTGTTTAACGGGATTAACGCTGGCGGCGTGTGGGAAAGTGTGCGGTATTGATCGGTTTGTGATGGGTTTTGATCGGATTTTTGGTCGTTTGATAGCAATTGACGCTAGTTGATGTCACGCCGATTCGGTGAGGTTTAAGGACCGGCTTTTGGCGGTGAGCGGTTGCCTGACGAATTGCGTAAAATTCATACTTAAAGCGTATTCAACGCGTAAGATAACGCGCAACTGCTTTTGGCTAAATTGCACATTCCACACGACTTAACCTGATTGGCACGTCAGTTGCGATAAGTATGTCTGATGCCGGCTATGCTTGCCGGTTAGGGAGGAACAGACGATGACTGAACGTATAAATGTTAAACAGGCCCAGAGCGACGAACGGATATCGCAACGCCTCATTGACGGCGTTCGCGTGATCGAAAAGGAAACGCACCGAATTATCAAATTGGTCGGCAGCCGTTACGTCGATGCCTCGTCAAAGCGCGAACCACGCCTCGTGGTCGTCGATGACGCAGGCTCGAACCCGCAATCGTTCATCACAAAAGACCGAACCAGCATCGCGGGCCTGAGCGCGATCCTCCAATGCGCAATTCGTTGACGACCGGAACGTCGGCATCCTGCCGGCACGGCGTCCCAGGTCAGTACCACCTCGCGTGAGCGGGTGGGTTCCGTGGGGACGCGAGATTTGTTAATAAAAAAGGCGCCTGATCGCACAGGCGCCTTTTCGCGTTTCACGCTCATTGCAGGCAGGATGCCTGCGATCCAGTCCGCGTACGCGTTGCCGGCACGGATGCCGGCGTTCCGGTTATTACCTTTCGGCGATCGGTATGTATTTCTGATCGCGGAGGCCGATGTATTCGGCGCGGGGGCGGATCAGTTTGTTGTTGCCGTATTGTTCGAGGATGTGGCCGGTCCAGCCCGAGATGCGGCTGACGGCGAAGATCGGCGTGTACATGTCGAGAGCGATGCCCATCAGGTAATAGGTCGACGCCGAGTAAAAATCGACGTTCGGGAACATTCCCTTTTTCTCGTGCATGAGCTGCTCGATACGCTGCGACATCTCGTACCACTTCATCTCGCCTTTCTTTTCGCCCATCTGCTTTGAGAATTTACGCAGCCATGTCGCACGCGGGTCCTCGGTTTTGTAGACGGCGTGGCCGATGCCCATGATCTTGCGTTTTTCTTCGAGAGCTTTGTCGACCCACGCGTCGATCTTTGACGGTTCGCCGATCTCGATGAGCATCTTCATCACGTTGGTGTTCGCACCGCCGTGCAGCGGGCCCGCGAGAGCCGCGATTCCGGCAGTCACACAACCGTACATACCGGCGAGCGTGCCCGCGACCACACGCGTCGTGAACGTCGAAGCGTTCAGCTCGTGATCGGCGTGCAGGATAAGGGCGATGTCGAACATCCGCACTTCGTCTGCGTCGGGCTTTTCGCCGCGAAGCATGTGCAGAAAGTTCTCAGCGATGCCGAGGCTCTTGTCCGGTGCGATCACTTCCTTTCCGTTGCGGATGCGGTCCCACGCGGCGGCGATCGTTCCGATCTGGCCGGTGATCCGCACGGCGGCACCGACCGCCGAATCGCGGTCCGTTCCGTGCCCGTGCTCATCGTAAAAATCGAGCGTCGAGACCGCCGTCCTGAGCACATCCATCGGGTCGGCCGTCTTGGGGAACTGCCGCAACATTTCGATGACGGGTGCAGGCACGTCGTAGTTGCGGTGAAGGCGGCCTTGAAATTCCGTCAGCTCGTCCTGCTTCGGCAGGCGGCCGTTCCACAGCAGGTAGATCACCTCTTCGAACGTCGAATGTTCGGCCAGATCGTGAATGTCGTAGCCCTGATAAATTAACTTTCCTTCTTCGCCGTTCACATCGCCGATGGCACTTTGCGCGGCGACCACGCCTCTCAGCCCAGCGGTTGCGGCGGTCGATTCTGTTGCGGTACTCATTATTTTATTCCTGTGTTTTCTTAAATTTGACTCTATCTCCAATTTTATCGAAGAGATCTTTTAGATACAAGGCACGCGTAGATTTATATTAATTTTCCCGCGTCGGCGCGGTGACGGTGATCACCGCGCCGACGCTCGCTTTGGTAACCGCTTTCGCGGAATCGCCGTTGACCGCGATCTCGATCCGCCCGGTACTGCCCACGATCGCAAAAAGCTCGCCCGCATCGGCCTCGGCGTAAAACGTGAGGAGCCGATTCACCGCCCGCCCGTTGACCTCGATCGAAAACCCGTCTGCGAGATCGCCGCGACCTAAGTTCGTTATCAGATTGCCAAAACGATCAATGTGAATTATCTCGCCGCTGACCAGGTTACCGGCCCGTTCGGGCGTTCTATTTTTGAATATTATTAGATCGGACACGGACGGCCCGAAGCTGGCCGGTTCAATGCCGTTAGCCAGTTGGCCCGCCACGTGAGCAAAGACGTCACGGCCGTGAAAGGTCGTCGAGATCGTCTTGCCGAGAAACTCGCTGTTCGTCAACTCATTCGCGGCATATCGGCCGTCGGTATCATCTAAAACGAAACTCAATATACCGTTGTCGGGCACGACAAATAACCTCTCCGCCGCACGCACCGCGACCGCACGCCGGCTCGATCCGACGCCCGGATCGACCACGGCCAGAAAGATCGTCCCCTTCGGAAAATCGCGATAGCAGCCGCCGAGCGTGAACGCGGCCTCGGCAATATTATGCGGCTCGATCTCGTGCGAAATATCAACGATCGTCGCGGCCGGAACGATCGACAAAATCGTTCCTTTCACGGACGCGACGAAATGATCTCTCGTCCCAAAATCAGTCAAAAGAGCAACGATCATCCTAAAATTATGCGCCAAAAACGCCGTACTTCCAACGAGAAGTGCGGCGTTTTTTCCAAAGACCTATGAAGACACTTTATCGGATCTGCGTTTCGTACGAAGATTTGATCCTGAGCTGCTGGCTGCGGTTCAAGGTGATGTTTTTGCCCCGTTGAATGACTACGGCTCCGACACCAAAAGCGGCTCCAACGCCTGCGCCGACGGCTGCTCCGACCGGCCCTGCAGTGATCGCACCAATGCCGGCTCCAGTTCCGGTTGCCGCTCCTACTTTGACTACATCGGGTTTGAGCGAGCTCTTGCCGACCGCCGTGCCTTCACCATCGACGCGTCGGACGTTGTCGCCTTTGACGGGAAGCACTTCGCTCAAAATGGCGTCGAAGTTGCTCCAGCGTGTTTCCGACAAGACGATGCGGTCGAAAGAAAGCAGCATTTCCGAGCGCCGTTTGATACGTCCCGGTTTTTGCAGCTTTTCGACACGGCCTTCGATCGTGGCTCCGCTTATTTCGGCCGGAGAAACGACGCGTGCCGTGAACTTATCGCCTTCTTTTGCGTTTTCGGTCGATAACGCGTCCTGGAGTTCGACGATCAACTCGGTGTCACGAGGGATGATAATAACGGCATCGCTCGTACGATAACTCGCGTTTTGCATTGACGAGCTTGGGTCCGGTGCCTGTGCGGTGCTGTCCGAAACCCCGGTCTCGACCGTCCCGGCGGCGGCCGGCTGGGGGACCGTATTTTCGGGCTGAGCAACCGCCGCTACCGCACTTTCGGCCGGGGCGGTTTGCGCTGACTGCTCGGCGGGTGCCGGTACTGATTCAGCCGCGGGACTGATCGTTTCGGCGGTCGAACGGCGGCCGAGGCCGCTCGGGATCGTCGCCTCGAACGAGCGCTTGTCAAATCCGGTGTCATACCCGATCTCAAAACCCTGCTGATAACCGTCGCGGTATTCTTCGATCTGGCCGTAGTCCTTGTTGTACGCCCGGTCGCCTTTCGCGTATTCGCTGTGCCGCGTGTAGCTTTTCGACGCATTATCGATCGTATCGCGATAGCCGGCCATGTAGCCGTCGGAATATCCGGTCCTGTATCCGCGCTGGAGAGCTATACGGGTTTCCTGTGCCGAAGCCGTCCGGACCGGCAAGGCCAAAAACGATATGAATGAGAGCGAGAAAATTAGAGATAAGCTGACTAAACCTCGTGTTAGCTTCATTTTGACTCCTTGGTGAACTGTGGTGATTAATGCAAGAAATGTTTTGTCCGCTTAGATTTATACACCAGCCCTTAAGTATTTACAAGAAGTATTTTCCACAGCCTGCTCGCCCGTCGCATTTCTTTGAAAGCAAAGACTTTTTTGATAATCTCGTACTGAAACAAGGGGGAATTTCATACAAAATGCAGCGAAAAAACGGCAATTGGACGATAAAAAATACAGAAAAAATCTTTGAGAACGATTTTTTCAAAGTGGCCGAGGATGACGTTGTGCGGCCGGACGGCAAAGACTCGAAATATGCCACGATCGATTTCAAGCCGGGCGTCGCGGTGCTGCCGATCGACGATGACGGACTTATCCATCTGACACGCCAGTTCCGTTACGCGCTCGGGCGAAGCAATATCGAATGCATCGCCGGATCAGTCGAGAACGAGGACGTCCTCGCCGCCGCCAAGCGTGAAGCGAAAGAAGAACTCGGCATCCGGGCCGACGAATGGACGCGGGTCGGAAGGATAGAATCGCTCACATCTATAACGAACAGCCACGCAGACCTATTTATCGCCCACAAACTCACATTCGGGAAGCCGGAGACCGAGGGTACGGAAGAGTTGGAACAGCTGAAGATGAGCCTCGACGACGCGTTTTCCAAAGTGATGTCCGGCGAGATCACCCACGCGGAAACATGTGTACTGGTCCTCAAGGCACACGCACTGAAATAAAAAGGGGCAGCAAGCACTCTGAACTTGCTGCCCAACGGCGTCGTTTTTAGGAGGAACAACGCTAGAAGCTTTTTCTGAACAGGTACGAAGCCCGGATAAAGAACGTCCGGCTGTTGCGTTCAAATCCGGGCTCGAACTGGCCGGTGTACGGACTCACGCCCTTGTAATTGAAATTGTCGTTGTAGCCCACGTAGAACGCGGTTCCCGGGTTCGGGCTCCACCCGAAAAGTAGCTGCCCGCTTGCGTTTGCCTGGAGCGTGTCGTAATCCCATCTTGCCCGCACATAGGTGAACCGTGTGAATTGATACGTGGACCGCAGCGTGAATATGTTCGTGTCGTAAGCCAGCCGGCCCGTGTCGTCACGTCTGAGCCTGCTGTTCGTATAGTCGAGCGACACCCGCAATGCATCGACTGGTTTGTACTCACCGCCGACATTGAGGTCGAACTGCCAACCGACACCCGGATCGAGCGGAGGCGGCGATGGCACATTCGGATGTTGAGGAATATTTGGATTCGCCTGGAACAAATATAACTGACGAATATAATCTGCGTATTCCGGGCTGCCGAGGTATTGCTCGAATGCCGGGCTGGCCCGCGAAAATCTCTGACCGCCGCCGAAATCGTAGTCGAATGCCTTGAAGATCGACCCGACAAACCCGTACACCGAGACCTTTTTGTTGACTGTCTTATTAACGTTGACGCTGAAATACGGCCCGCCGGAGTGCCGCGAGGGCTCGCGCGCAAAACCGCCTATCTGATTCGCGTTCCGTCGCGGGCCGAACTCGTCCTCGTAGATATCTTCCCATTGCCAGCCGGCTTCGGATGAGATGAACAGATTTCCCTGCAGCGAAAGATTAGCACTGCCGCCTAGCAAAGCCTGCTGTCTGCGGCCCGTCCAGTCGAGGCCGTAGCGGGCAAACTGACTGAAGTTCGCTCGGATGACCGCGGCTTTCGAGTTGGATTTGGTGCTTACGCGATTGGCAAAGAAAAACGTATTCGAGTTGGTCCGGCGTGTGAACCCGGCGTCGGCCCGGTAGTCGCTTGTGCGGCCTACGGCTTCGGCGTACCAGCCGTGACGGTCCGTTGTGTAATCGAGGCTCCAGTAATAGCCGAAACCGTTTCCGGTGCGGTAATCGGCGCGGTCAGTTTCCGGATTGTAAAAGATCTTACGCGAATGTGTTCCGAGCGCCTGAAACGTCATCACCGTCTTCGGGTTGAGCTTGAAATTCCCGTCGAAACCGCCCGTAAAGTTGCGATTTTGGGGAAATGTTCGTGCCGTTGCGAGGAATCCGACATTGTTTTCCTTTCCCACATCGTGCTTAAGACGCAGAACGCCGAAGAAGGCATTCTTGTCCACAAATTCCTCGATACCGCATCGACGGGGAGCTCGTTGTTGGGTGACATCGATCTCGCGCAGACGCTGGCAGCTCAGCAGCTCGCCGCGTTCGTCGTCCGAATAATTGCCGGGAGCGTTGTCGGACGCAGCCAGAAAGCCGAAAGTGTTCTTGCCGATCTTGCCGGTAAGTTTCGCCGCGAAGTCCGGATCCACGATCGTACGCGAATAGAACGGCTGCAGCGGCGATTGAAAGATGTCCTTGCCCTCGAGAAAGAACGGCCGCTTTTCATCGAAGAATATCGGGAATCGCTGGTTAGCGGAGACGACAGGAGCGTCGGCCTCGATCTCGGCGAAGTCCGGGTTAACGGCCGCGTCGAGAGTTACGTTAGGTGAGAGCGTGTATTTGAGATTGACGCCGATGTCCTGCTTCAACGAATCGTTTACGAACCTTCCAGGGTCCTGAATGCCGATCGGGTTCAGGATCGGGTCGAATCGACCGAAACGACTAAACCCGGAATTCGGGATCGTCCTTTTCCGGCTTCCGGTTTCGGAGACGGTAATGCTCGGCACGATCTCGAGGGTTCGTTCGTATTTGATGCTGTCGAGTCCGGTTATCCTGCCGTGCTTGACGAGAAAGCCCGAGATGTTTCGATCGTCCGGCAGCCACTGATCGAATTCATCGTTAAAACGGTCGATGTTACGCGCGACGTTAAAGCCCCAAAATTTTCCTTTTCCGGCGGAGTAACGCAGCGATTTGAAAGGTATCTTCGCCTCAACGGACCAACCCCAATCTTCGATCACGCCTTTCGACTCCATTACGATATCTACGGAGAAATCTGCACCCGAGCCTTCGGTATAAATGCCGTCCTGCTGGATGCCAAGCGGATTAAAGGCGATCACATACGCCCGGCGGCGATCGTTGTAAGTATCAAGCCAGAACCGCACATTGTCTTCGCCGAATATCTCATCGCGCTTGGCGACACTCGCCCGGATCTTGTCTTTATCGTCCCAACACTTGAACGCGATGTAGAGGTTCTTTTCGTCGTACATCATGAGAACCTCGGTCGGCTTGGACGGAGCGATGTTGTCGCCCGGGCCGGTCTGATAAAAATCTTTAAAGACTGCTGCATCCCTCCATGCTGCTTCGTCGGGTTTACCGTCGATCACGATCGGCGTGGCGAATTTGGGGATCGTGATGGGACGAGCCTTTTCCGGCGGGATCTCAACACCGCTTTTTTTGACGGCAGCCTCCAGTGCGGCGGCCGATGATTTTTTCTGCTTGGCGGACGCGATCTCGACGCCGTTCGAGGATTGAGCGGAAATGGCCGCGGTCATGACGAGCACACACAGCAAGGGGTAAAGCTTTTTCATTACAACACCGTTAAGACGAAAATGAAGACAATTAAGAAAACTGAAAATCTAAAATGGCAATGACTAGAACGAAGATCTGGTCAGAAAGTTTCAAACGATCGTCCCGAATCCGACTAGCAATTCGGGATCGTACGATCTCAGTTACTGTTTAATAAAGATGCGTTCCTGACCACCAGATTGCCGTCTGCAAACTCGAAGTTGAAACGCGAGCCGCCGCTGCCGAGCTGCCAGACACCTTCACCGGTTTTTGTCAGCCTGACGCCTTGCTCTTCGACTTCCGTATTCGAGGCCAGGCTCAGATTCGCATTTTCGGGAACGGTAATCGTCACGTTTCCGTTCGTCGACCGGGCCGTTAGCTTGCTGAAAACGCCTTCGAGGTAGACGTCAGCGTCGGAAGTCTTAGAGTCGAACGCACCGTTGAAACCGACCACGCGCACTTCGCCGTCGGCTGCGGCGAGTTTCAGTGTGCCTTCGACATCGCGAACGTTGATCGACTCGTCCTCGCCGTTCAGCTCGATGTTCCCTGTAACGCCGTCAAGCCTGATCTCGCCGTCTGTGCTGATCGTGAGGTCCGACTTTTTCGGCACAAATACCTCGATCCGCATATCGGAGGAATCACCGTAGCGAAAGCCCCTCAAGCCGGGGTTGTCGGCCGTCGGGACTTTTAAGTTCACGCTAGATTCGCTCACGTTTTCCGTAACGACGATCTCGGATGTATCGCGGCGGTTCGAAGATCTCGTCAGTACATACTGGACTTCCGGCTTGTCCCAACCGCGAACTTTGACCGAGCAGCCTTTGGCGTCGATCGTGACCTTCGGTACGCCCTTTACAGGAAACGATTTACTTTTTTTTTCGATCGTCGGCACCTGCCCCTGCCACCTGATGTTGTCTATTCGCACGAGTGCATCTTTTTGCCTTGCCAAACTGTCTCTGACCTGTGCCTCGATCTTTTCGGTATCGACGTTTACTTTTATCTTCGCGAGTTCTTCGAGGTTGACCTTTGCGATCTCCTTTTGGGCATCCCTCATCGCGTTGGCCGTCTGCCGTTGCGAATCCCGCATCGCCCGCTGGATGTCGCGGTTGAGATTCTGTTTGTCGGCGCCGGACATCCCATCGGAGTCGTCGTCCCAATCTTCATCGTCCTTTTTCTGCTGGAGCAGATTAGTCGCCGGGCTCAGTGCCTTTCCGTCGTTGCGGCGTCCGATCGTGAGCGGGCCGTTCACGCTGTTGAGTTTGATCGGAACCTGGCCGCCGCCGAGCCGACCGTGCAGATCACGTCCAATGTATTTGCCCTTTCGCACCGGCAGCCCGAAATCGTTGCTGATATTCCCGTTGAGCGAATCGGCTTTGACCATTGCATTAGCGTCCGACGGGATCACAAGGTTGACGCGGCCGTTGACGGTGCTGAGATTGATGCGGCTCGCCGGCGCAAGCTGGTCGAAATCCGCCGCCACCTGCCCGTTGACCGTAGAAAGTTCTGCCGCACCGCGAAGGTTGGTCGCCGTGACGTCGCCATTAACGGCCGAGATCTTTGTAAAGTTCGAAAAGTTCGACACTGTCACCGATCCGTTTACCGTCTCGACCTCGTTCAGCACCGCCGTTCGCGGAACCTGAAGTCGAAACTGCACTTCTATTCGCCGGTTGCTGGTCTTCCAGCCGCCGTCGCGATTTTGTTTCCAACTGCCATAGTCGGCTTCGACGCTGAACGTGTCGGGTCGCGAATCGACTTTGATATCAACATCGGCAAGCGTCTCTTTACTGTCCGCAGTCTTAATGGCTTCCAGATGCACCTCGTTGCGGTCCCAGGCTTCGACAGTGATCGAGCCGTTGACGTTCGAAACACTGACGCGGCCAGTGGCCGACAGCGGATACGTCTGCTCAAATTTTTCGGTCTCGTCCTGTTTGGCGCGTTCCGACGGCGCTTTTGCCGCCGGTGTAAAATTAAGGTTCGACGGAACGGTGCCGCTCGATGAAAAAAGTAATCCCGCGAATACAATTGAATATAACCAGCTCATAAATGCGTCTCCTGACTCGTGCTTTGGGAAGTGCTCGTCCCGTATCTGTAAACAAAACACCACGTTCCGGCTGTTTATGACAATTTTTTTTGGAAAACCTCGTGCGCTCGTCCGGCCTTGCAAAATGACCGGTGTGTTAAAATTCGTCAATCGGCGGTTCGGCCTGACTTGTTCAACTTTAAGCGGACAACCACAGCGGGCGGCGGGCCGTCTGACTAATTTACTTCCCTAATGGTATTTGGTAGTTTATAAGGTTTGAGGTAGGCGCAAATCGGAGATAGTGATGAATTTAACAAAAACGCGGCTTCATATACTGCGAAAGGCAGAGAACCTGACCCCGAGAGCCAAAACCGGGGTCTCGCTGCATTGTCACACCGAGCATTCCAAGGAGATGCTGGATTTCGTCCCGCATTACGCCGAAAAGCTCCCGATAATTGCCCAATTCTGGAGAAAGGAGCGCGATAAATACATTGAAAAAGAAGGCAAAGGCATAGACTTTTCGACCGCATACTGGTCGCCGCCGCTCACGCCTCACGGCGTTTACGACATCGAGAAAACTCAGATCAACGACGCCGGGTTGAACGCGATCGTTTCGATCACCGATCATGACAGCATCGACGGCACGCTTGCGGTGAATGAAGCGAACGAAGCTTCGCGAGCGCCGATCTCTCTTGAATGGACGGTCCCGTTCGAATACGGATTCTTCCACGTCGGCGTGCACAACCTGCCGAAAGACAGAGCCATGGAGTTGACGCAGACACTGCTCGACTTCACCTTTAATAAAGAGAATCATACGAACGAGAAGCTGCAGGAAATGTTCGCGATGCTCAACGACATTCCTGAAGTTTTGGTGGTCCTTAACCATCCGCTATGGGACATCGAGATCGTCGGCCAGGAACGCCATGACATCCTTTTGAAGAACTTCATCAGGACGCACGGCCGCTGGATACACGCTTTCGAGATCAACGGTTTTCGTTCGTGGTCGGAGAACAAGGCAGTTATCGAAATGGCCGAGGCTCTCGGCATTCCGCTCGCGACCGGCGGCGACCGGCACGGCTGCAAACCGAATACGGTGATCAATTTGACGAATTCCGATTCGTTCGAAGAATTTGCGAACGAGATCCGTGTCGAAAAGCGAAGCGAGGTCGTGCTGATGCCCGAATATGAGCATCCTCTTCATTCGCGTCAGCTTCAATCCTTCTCGGAGATCCTTAAGCATTATCCCGATTTTGTTGAAGGCCGTCAGAGGTGGTTCGATCGAGTATTTTTCGACACCGGCGATGGCGAGGGTTTAAGACAGCTTTCGGTGCACTGGAAACGCGGCGGGCCGGCGTGGCTGCGATGGGCGATCTGGACGCTTGGCGTTCTCGGCAGCCCGAAGATGCGCCCTGTGTTCCGTGCCGCCCGCAAGAAACAGGACCGTGTACCCAAGGATGCAGCAAAAACGTCGTTCGAAATCCCGGACCTCGACGATATTTCCAGGCAACTAACGTCCGACGTCGTTTCGTAGGCTTGCTTTTTCTGGTCGAAACAAAAGATCTATTTTATAAGAACGGCGGGCTTGCCCCGCCATTTCCGATTCTGAAGTATTTGTGGATAAAGTAATTCGTGCCGCCTTCTTCCCCGACTCGTATCTGGAAGTGAACGGTGCAGCCATGACGAGTCAGCGCCTGGTCGGCTACGCCAAAAGCAAAGACTATCCTTATCTCTGCATCCATGGCGGAAAGGAAAATCTTTCGTATCAGGACGGAAGCGTTTCGTACCTGAGACTCAAGCGGTCACCGGTCTCTTTCAAGCTCGACGAAGACCTCGCCTATGATCCGCTCTTCCAGCGGCACACGAACCGCGTTTTGCGTGCTCTCGCCGAGTTCAAACCCGACGTAATTCATATCACGGGCCTCAACGACGTCAGCATCGTCGGCGCGTATCTCGCCTGGAAACTGCAGTTGCCGCTCGTCGGTTCGTGGCATACGAACATTCACGAGTTCGCTGCCAGGCGCCTGACGCGCATCTTCCGCTTTCTGCCTGATTCGACACTATCGAAATTCACCGGTTTTGCCGAGCGGAAAATTATGGCAGGCGCCGTGCTTTACTATAAAATGCCGAAAGTCGTCCTGTCGCCAAATCAGGAGCTGATCGACGCTCTCGGCAAAGGCACCGGCCGCGTATCACTGCTTATGAGCCGCGGCGTTGACACCGAAATGTTCTCGCCCGCAAAGCGTACCGCGAACGACGGCAAATTTCGTCTCGGATTCGTCGGACGCCTGCGGGCCGAAAAGAATGTCCGGATGCTGGTCGACCTTGAAAAAGAGCTCATTAAGGCCGGCCGAAACAGTTTTGAATTCTTGATCGTCGGCGAGGGAAACGAGCGCGAATATCTGGAAAAGCACCTCAAACACGCAACGTTCACCGGCTTTCTGGACGGAGAGCAATTGTCCGAGGCGTATGCTAACATGGACGTTTTCGTTTTCCCGTCGGAAACCGATGCCTTTGGAAACGTAACTCAGGAAGCGAATGCATCGGGCGTTCCGGCGATCGTCACGGACCAGGGCGGCCCCAAATTTATCGTGCGTCACGGAGAAACCGGCTTCATCGCCAAAGACCTCGCCGATTTTACAAAGTACACGATCGATCTGATGGACGACAAAGCGAAATTCGGTGCGATGCGTCTGAACGCTCGCGAATTAGCAATGTCGCGGTCGTGGGACGCCGTTTTCGAGAGCGTCTATAACGCCTACGCCGAAGGCATCCGCATCGAGGAACAAAAGAAGTCAGAAGCCGCGAAGTAATCCACAATGGCAGACGCAGCGATAGCAACAGCAGCACAAATCCCGCAAACGCCGAAGCGTGTTTCGGATGTCTTTCGCGAACTCATAAAACATCCGCTCGACACGCTCGTATGGCGTTGGAACTGGAAGGCGGCAGTCCTCAGTGCCCTGCTCCGAGCGCCGATCTTCTTTTTTACATACTTCTTTAAAAAGGAAGGTTTGAAGATCGCGATCGGGGCCGCACTAGCGCAGTCGGTATTCAGGTTTATTTTCGGCGGCGTGAACGGGGCGATCATTCAATCTTTCAGCAAGGTCGAACCGGCGTGGCATGCCGTCCTGACGGTGCCTCTCGTGCTCGCGGCTTTCAGCCACCTGATGGAGTTCGTCGTCCAATCGATCTACGACGCGCAAACCGGCGTGAACAGCAAGAAAAGCGCCATCACGATCTCGGTGATCATCTCTGTGATCTCCGCCGTCTTCAACCTGTTCGCTATGCGGCGCGGAGCTCTCCTCGTCAAGGACGAGAGCAAACAGTCGCTCTGGCGCGATTTGATGCGAATGCCGTGGATCGTTTTCGAATTCATCTCTTTCCCGCTCATCTGGACGATCCGCAAATCGAAGCGCGGATCGAGAGATTAACTCTTTTCTGCAAATTCGGGTTACCAAGCCGGGTGATAAAAACCGTCCACATTACAAATTACTACCACGCCAATTCGGGCGGCGTTAGCACCAGCTATAACAAACTGCTCGAGGCTGCCGGACGGGAGAAGCGCTTCGTCCGTCTCATCGTGCCGGGCGAAAGCGAGGGTGTTGAGGACGTCAACCCTTTCGCTCGCATCTATTTTATAAAGGCAGGTTTCTCGCGGGTTTTCGACAAACGGTACCGCGTGATGTGGCCGTGGAATTCTTACATCTTTGACCGCTCGCCTATCAAGACGATCTTGCGCGACGAAGCTCCCGACCTGATCGAGGTCGGCGAAAAATACACACTCAGCCTGATGGCGGGACTGATCAGAAAAGCGATCATGAACGTCAGTGCGCCGCGCCCGGCGCTCGTTCATCTGTCATGTGAACGGATGGACGACAACGTCAGCTCGTTCATCTCGGATAACCGTTTCTCGCGATCTTTTGCAAAGGCGTACATTCGCAACTACATTCTACCGATGTTCGATTTTCATCTGGCAAATTCGGCTTACACGGCTAGTGAATTGCTCGATGCTGGCGAGGGTGCCGGCAACGCCTTTCGTAGTCTTTGCTGGCGTCTGCTGCGTTCGCCTGAGATTCCGATCGCAGACCGCGTCTTTGTGAACGAGTGCGGCGTCGACCACGAGACGTTCTCGTCGTTCCGGAAAAGCCCCGAGGTCCGCTCGTCGATGCTCGCCCGATATGGACTGCCAGCTAATGCGAAAGTGCTCTTGTACGCAGGCCGCCTTTCGCCCGAAAAGAATGTCGACATTCTGCCGGACATTATGCGGACCCTTGCCTCGGCAAAAAATAACGATTATCGTCTTCTGGTTGCCGGCGACGGTCCGCTCAAAACGTCGCTCGGTGATCGATTCGCGAAATTTTGCGGCACGAGCGTTGTAATGCTCGGAAATATCAGTGACCGGGCGCAACTGGCGGACATTTACGCCAACTGCGACGCTTTCATTCACCCGAACCCGCGCGAGCCGTTCGGGATCGCGCCGCTCGAAGCGATGAGTGCCGGCCTGCCCGTCGTTGCTCCTAACTCCGGCGGACTGCTCTCTTACGCTAACGACAGCAACGCTTGGCTCGTGCAGCCGACAGCGGTCGAGTTTGCGGCGGCGATCCGCGATATTATCGAAAACCCGGTCGCCGCCGCATCGCGTGCGAACATGGCGATCGCGACGTCCGAACGCTATACGTGGGAAAGGTCGACTACCAATCTTTTTGCCCTTTACGACAGATTGCACGCGGACTTTATTAACCGCCGGCCGCTCTACGATCATTTGCAGCCGTCTACCTCCCCCGTAATGGTGAACACGAACAGCACTCACGGAAGAAGCTAGACCGCCTGGTTCGGAACGATGAAATCCGTTCACATCACCAATTATTATCATCGTAATTCCGGCGGCATAAGCACGTCGTACAACAACCTGATGGCGGCTGCCGCTAGTCACCGGCGGCACGTTCGCCTCATCGTGCCCGGCGAAAGCGAAACGGTCGAGGACGTCAACGAGTTCGCAAAGATCTATTATGTCCCCGCCAAATACTCGCCGCTTTTCGACAAGCGCTATCGGATAATGATGCCGTGGCAGTACATGCTCAAGGATTCGATCATCCGCAAAATACTGCTCGCGGAAACGCCGGATATGATCGAGGTGACGGACAAGTACACGCTCAGCCTGCTCGGCGTGATGATCCGCACGAACAGCTTCAAAAAACTCGGGCGGCCAATGCTGGTTCACTTTTCGTGTGAACGGATGGATGATAACGTCGGGTCGTTTTTGACCTCATGGAAGATCGGTCAATGGTTCGCCCGTCGTGTGATCGGCAACTATACAATGCCGAATTTCGATTACCACATCGCCAACTCGACATACACCGCGGAAGAGTTTTACGAGTCGCTCAGCCCGGCTGCAAACCGGCACCGGTCGGACGCATTTCTCAACATGGCGTGGCGTTTTTTCAAAGCTCCGCGCGTTGCCGCGGCCGAGCGGATCTTTGTCGCTCCCCGCGGAGTCGATTCGGTTTTGTTCACGCCGGACCGCAGATCGGATGAGATTAAACGCGAAATGCGTGAGCGTGCGGGAATACCTGTGGGCGCGGTGACGCTGCTCTACGCCGGCCGTATTTCACCGGAAAAAAATGTCGGCCTGCTTGTCGATCTGATGAAGGAGCTCGGTAAAGATGCGGATCAAGATTACCGACTACTGGTCGCCGGTGCGGGACCGCAAAGCGATTGGCTGAAACAGCAGGGCGAAAAATATGCGCCCGGCAAGATCGTCATGCTCGGCCACCTCGATAAGGAAACGCTCGCCGGTTACTATTCGAACGCTGACGTTTTCGTGCATCCGAATCCGAAGGAACCGTTCGGCATCGCGCCGCTCGAGGCAATGGCGTCAGGCGTCCCCACCGTCGCACCTAACGCCGGCGGTATTTTGTCGTATGCCACGAAAGATAATGCGTGGCTCGTCGAAACAAACGGCGCCGCATTCGCTCGAGCCGTCCGTGAAATCATCGGCAACGAGGAACTGCGGGACCGTAAGATCGAGAACGCCCTCGCGACCGCCCGTGCGAATACGCGCGAAGCCTCGACAGATCGACTGTTTGCGACCTATGACAAAATATACGAAGATTTTCAGAACAGACGCGAATTGTTCACCGACATCGAAGCGGCCAAAACATTCGACTACGTCAACGAAGCGATCGGATCTGAAATGGGGGGAAAATTGAAAATTGAGAATTGAGAATAGAGAGACTGACTGTGTAGCGTCGATAAATTTCGCCACCTTAGTTTTCAATTCTCAATTTTCAATTCTAAATTTTCAATTTCACTAAATGCTCGAATTGGTTCTCGCAAACTTGAAGGTCCGTCCGTTCCGAACGCTTATCAGCGTGATCGGCGTCGCTCTCGGCGTGATACTCGTCGTACTTTTCACCGGCCTTGCCCGCGGAATGACGAACGACATGGCCCACCGCGCGTCGAACTGGAAAGCCGAGATCGTATTCACACGGCCGGGAGCGATGGACACAACGAGCGCCGCGACTCCGTTAAACACCGCGTACGCCGCAAAATTGCTCGGGATCGACGGCGTCCAGTCGACGGTGCCGGTCATCCGTTACGTCACCCCGAGCACGAAGGGCCGCTGGGGAATTCAGCAGCTCGACGGCGTCGACTGGGAGCCTTTCGCGAAGATGAACGACATGCAGCTCGTCTCGGGCCGGGCACCGGCGGCGAACGACGAGATCATTCTCGACGAACGCCAGATGCGCGACGACAAAGTAAACTTGGGCGACAGCATCGAGCTCTTCGGCGGCAAATCTTATAAGGTCGTCGGCGTGTTTGCTCCGCCGTCGGGGTCGCGGATAAAGATGTCGCTCGCCGCAATGCAGGACGCACTCGAAACGCGCAACTGCACGTTCATTCTCGTAAAACTAAAGGACGGTTACGACCAGAACGAGGTCGCCGCCCGCATTAACGAAGCTCTGCCGGGAAATAAAATTAATCTCACCCGCGATCTTGTCATCGACGCCCAGGAACGAATTCCCGCACTAAAAACCTTTCTGCGAGTGCTCGTCGGCCTCGGTGCGTTCGTCAGCACGATCTTCGTCCTACTGTCGATGTACACGACCGTCACCGAACGCCGCAAAGAGATCGGCATTCTAAAATCGCTCGGTGCGTCGACCGGATTTATCATCAAAACGATCGAAGGCGAAGCGTTGATGATCGGAGTTCTCGGTGTGCTGCTCGGCCTGGTCGTTTCCGCGATCGCGTCGTTCGGCATCGGGCGAATTTTCGAACTCGCATTCGAGTTTAACGCCGGCTGGGTCGCCACCGCCATCGCGATCGCCATCGGCGGCAGCCTCTTCGGTGCACTCTATCCCGCCTGGCGTGCCTCAGCTATCGACCCGGTCGAAGTCATGGCGAACGAGTAACAGTGGTCAGTGGTCAGTGGTCAGTGGTCAGTGGTCAGTGGTCAGAAAAGGATAGTTTTACTTTTTCCGTTTACCACTTACCATTAACCGTCTACCGTTTATTCTCATCCACTGGCAACGCCCGTATCTCCTCGTTCTTCAGCGGCTGCATTAATCTCTTCAGCTCGCTCAACGGCGTTTCCGGATCAAGCCATTTGTCGTAATCGTATTTGTGCAAAATGACCGGCATGCGGTTCTTTGCGTGGATGGGCCGTACGACGTCGTTCGCCTCGGTCGTCAATATCACGCCGCAGTTTCGGGGGCCGTCCTTCATATCGCATTCGCGTGCGATTCCTGCGAACGCGAAAAGTGGCTCATCAAATTCGAACTCGTATTTCTCTTTCTGTTTCGGGCCCGTTTCTTTCCACTCGTAAAAGCCGGTCGCGGGGATAAGCACTCGCCCGTTCAACAGAGCATTTTTGAACATCTGAACAAAATGCGCCGTCTCGCTCTTGGCGTTGATCACCTTTCGCGTTATGCCGCGGTGGTCGCAATCCTCGATCGTCCAATGGATGATCTCCGGCCGCCTGTCGCGGTCGACCGCGAGAATGTTCGTTCCCGGAAAAATCTCTTCCCGCGGAGCCATCTCGAAATCGTCGATCAACTGAAAATGCTTCTGCACGTCCGCGTGCTTCGCGCTCAATTTGTATCTTCCGCACATATCAAAATTAATAAGCTGTCCGGCTACTACCGCCCGCTTAATTCGGAATAGAGATTAAGAGCCCCCGCAATTATTCCGAGAAGACTGAGAGTAGCTATACTTAATTCGAAATACCACCAAGGTCCGAGCAATCGAGCGTCCCATTTAGATTCCACCCTATTTAAGAAGAATAAATATAGCTTTCTGTAGTTCAGGAGGGTTACAACACCAATTAGGATTAAAGCCAAATTTATAGACACGCTCAATATGTTCATTTGTCAGTGGAAATCGTGCGACGGAACGGCCGTCGTTATTTCGTTTATCGTTTCAAAATATAGCCCTTTTATCAACCTGCTTTCTTCGGCAATGCCTTTTATCAAAAGGTAATTGCTGTGCGTGATGACGGTCCGGAACTTTTCGAACACGTCTGGCATGACGATAAAATTCGAATGCCCGGTCTCGTCTTCCATTGTAATAAAAACCACGCTTTTTGCGGTGCTCGGGCGCTGGCGGACGATAACGGAGCCGGCGACGCTGACGATATCTTTTTTCCTCAGGCCCGCGGTTTGTGCGGCGGACAAAATGCCGCGTTTGTTCAGCTCCTCGCGAATGAACGCCATCGGATGCTTACCGATCGTGACCCCCGTCGCCCTCAGATCTGTCTCCATCAACTGCCACTCGGTCATCGGCTTGATGAAGCTGTCAGAACCGCCCGCGGTAGCGAGTGGCTGAAGCCCAGCGTTTGACCCGCCGTCGTTGACAGGTCGCGTTGAGCCACCCGCTACCGCAGGTGGTACTGACCCGAACAACTCGCCCTCTGGCTGGATCGCGAGTTCCGACTGCCACAACGCCTGCCTGCGGTGAATACTCTTCTCAAAATTGAGCGCTCCTGCCACGCTCAGTGCACGGATCTCTTTCTTATTTATCATCGGCACGCGTTTCACCAGATCCTCGACGCTCGTGTAATAACGGGCGGAAACACGACCGGTAGGGAGTGTGTCCTCTAATACGGCACTATCGCTTCTGCCCTTACTCACGTGCGGGCTTGAGCATCCGTCACGCCCGGCGACGATCATCTCGGCAGCTTCTTTTCGCAGGCCTTTAACAAATTTCAAACCGATGCGGACGCATTCGTCTTCGATCTTGAACAGATAGTCCGAATAGTTCACATCGAGGTACTTAAAATGCAGCCCGTGCCGCTGCGCGTCCTTTATCAATGTCGCCGGCGCATAAAAACCGAGCGGGTAATTATTCAGCATCGCCGTCGTAAATTCGGCAAGATAATGCACCTTTAAATACGCCGACGCGTAAGTGAGAAGTGCGAAACTCGCCGCATGAGATTCGGGAAAGCCGTAGTTGGCGAAGGCGAGAATGTTGTGAGCGATCTTGTCCTGCGTCTCTTCATCGACGTTGTTGCGCGTCATGCCGTCGCGAAGATTTTTCTCGATCTTCCCGAGTCGTTTGTCAGCGCGTTTGAATCCGAGTGCTCGCCGCAGTTCTTCCGCCTGGCCGCCCGTAAAACCCGCCATGATCATCGCCATCCGCAGCAGTTGTTCCTGAAACAGCGGCACGCCGAGCGTGCGTTTCAGCACGCCCTCGAGCCACGGATGCATGTAGTCGACCTCTTCCTTTCCCTGACGGCGGTTGATGTACGCGCTCAGCATTTTGCCGACGATCGGTCCGGGCCGAATGATCGCGACCTGCACGACCAGATCGTAAAACGTCTCGGGTTTCGAACGCGGCAAAAAGTTTATCTGAGCGCGGCTCTCGACCTGGAACATCCCGATCGTGTCGGCGTTCTGCAGCGTTTTGTAAACTTCCCTGTCTTCCTGCGGGATGCCGGCAAGCTCGAGTTTTATGCCGCGGTTTTCCTCGATCAGCGTCAGCGTGTCGCGAATGACGGCCATCATGCCCAATCCCAACAGATCGACCTTGATGATCGACTGCCGCTCACAGTCGTCCTTGTCCCACTGAATGATGTTGCGGTTCTCCATCGACGCCGGTTCGATCGGAACGACGCCGTCGAGACGCCCCAACGAGATCACCATCCCGCCCGAATGCTGTCCGAGGTGACGCGGAAAATCGAGTATGCGCGTGTAAAGCTCGACAAATTTTCGCGTGCGAAAGTCGTCGGCGACATTAAAGCCGTTTTCCTTAAAACGCTGCAGCATTTCGCCGAAATCCGAAACGCCGTGACGCGAGATCGATTTCGAAAGCCGCCCGATCTGGTCCTCGTCAAAACCGAAGACCTTGCCGACTTCCCTCACCGCCGACCGGCCTCGATAACTGATCACGTTGGCAGTCATCGCCGCACCGCGTGACCCGTACTTTTTAAAAACGTGCTGGATGACCTGTTCGCGGTCGTCGCCGGACGGCAGGTCGATATCGATGTCCGGGTACTCGGTCCGCTCTTCGGACAAAAAACGCTCGAACAAAAGATCGGCCGCGATCGGGTCGACCGCCGTTATCCCGAGCGAATAACACACCACCGAGTTCGCCGCCGACCCGCGTCCCTGCGACAAGATACGCCGCGAATGGCAAAAATCCGAGATATCCCAGACGAGCAAAAAGTACCCGGCAAGTTTCAGTTTCGCTATCAGATCCAGTTCGTGATCGAGCTTCGTTTTGACCTGCGACGTGATCTTGCCGTAGCGTTTCACCGCACCTTTTTCCGCAAGCTTTCTCAGCAGCGAATCCATCGTCTCGCCCGGCGGCACCGGGAAATCGGGGAACGTGTAACCGACGTCGTCCATCGAGAAAGTTATGCGGTCGGCGATCTCCTGCGTGCGTGCGACGGCCTGCGGGTAATCTTCGAAAAGGCGGTACATCTGCCGTTCCGATTTCAGATAACGCTCGGCGTTTTTCGATAGAATTTTGCCCGCTTCGTAAATAGTGCAGTGGTTTTTTATGCACGTGAAAACGTCGAAAAGCTCGCGGTCTTTTTCGTACGCGAAATACGCGCCGTTGCTGGCGAAAACGGGAATGTTCAGCTTGTGTGCGAGGCCGGCGAGCTGCAGATTCATGTCTTCCTGGCTGCGCAGAAAATGCCTTTGCAGCTCCACATACAAACGTCTTTCGAATACGTAATTGAGCCACGCAAGGTCGGTCTGCCCGCGGCCGTTCTTGATCGCGTTGTGCATAAACCCATCCGACCCGCCGGTGAAACACAGCAGGCGGCTCGAGTACTTTTCAATGTCTTTTCGCGTCGCGAAATGCTCGCCCTTTTTATTGCGAAGCTTGATATCCGTGATCAGCTTGCACAGGTTTTGATATCCGTGCAGATCGAGCGGGACGAGCGGCAGAACGCTGCCGTCGTCCATCGTTATCTCCGCCCCGATCATCGCCCTTACGCCGAGTTCCTTCGCCTCATAATGAAACCGCACCGCACCCGAAACCGTGTCCCGATCAAGCAAAGCCGCGCCCGGGATCTCCAACTCGGCCGCGCGCTGAATTATCGCCTCGGGCAAAGATCCCGAAGCCAAAAAACTAAACGCCGATCGTGTGTGAAGTTCGTAAAACATTTCATTCTTGTCCCTGAAAGGGACGAAGATAATAGCCCAGGGTAAGGCCGCCTCGGCCGCCACCCTGGGTACACCGCCAACACGGATCCGACCCTGAAGGGGTCGCACAGCGACATCATCGTTCGACCCTTTCAGGGTCGGATCGCAACATTGCTCCTAACCCAGGGTGCCGCTCGTTTCACTCGCTTTACCCTGGGCTATTATCTTTGTCCCTTTCAGGGACTAAAAACCCACCCGCTCACGCAGGTGGTTCTGACTTGTTAGTCGTAGATTCCCGTCACGTACCACTCGCTGTTGTTCATCGCCAGGCGGTAAAGCCTGCGGTCCTCGAGTTCCACATCCCATTCCATCCGCTCCCACAAACGCCGCGTCCACCATTGCGACGATTCCTTCCACGTCCCGCCGTATTCGGTGACCTTTCCGGCGAAATACTGCGTTTTCAAATACATCAGCCGGCCCTTAAAAATGCTGACGTCCGCAGGCAGCGGCGGGTGAAAATATGTCAGGGCGAGCACGGGCCGCGACTCACTGGGTTCTTTTTGTTCACGGCCCGCCGGCAGCTTATCTGCGTCCAAGGCGAACGCCTCGGGCAGGCGCTGATCAACCAGGACGGGCACGCCCACGTTCGCGGCGCCGACGATATTTTTTATCTTGTCGACCGTCAGCAACAGGCTCTCGGGTTCGGGCCGCGTCGCGGAAAACAGGCCGCGGGCGATCGCACGTTGGCGGGCGAAATGGCAGACGAGCCTTATCGAAACGATCTCGCACGGCGGCGAGTTGTTTCCGATACGCAGATTGATCAGCTTCATCCAAAACGCCTTGTCCATCGTCGGGAACGACAGTTTTATGCTGTACTCCGCGGTCGTTTTATCGTCCAGTTTCAGGGCGATGTCGATCTGCTCGGAGCTGAAACCGAAGTACCCCGTTTCCTCCAGGATCTTTCCCAGACCATGCCCGAGAATAAAGATCAGCCGCTCAAAGTCGTCGACCGGGAAGTCGAGATCGTAATTCCACGAGACGTGATTTTCCTTAAGGTTCGGCGTCAGAACGTGGACGCCGTTCTGGTTTATCAGGTCGACCACCTTGCGGAATTCGGGGCCGTAACGGGCGATCAACTCGGCCTCAGGAACATTTTTCAGATCGGCCGAATTTTCGAGCCCGAGCGTGTGAAAAACGCCCAGCGTGTCCTGGTCGATGCCGAGCGTTTCGAGCGGCAGGCGTTTATGGACTTTATCTTCGACAACCGTGACACCCGCTTTGCTGCGGGCGTAAAGGATAGCGGTCTGCGCGTTCGAAGCGACGGCGACGTTCGCCTCGATATCAAGCTTTCGCAGCTCTTCCGAGATCTTCCCCGCGATCTGTGATGGCGAGCCGATGCGGTTATGCATCCCGCTCACATCAAACAAAACGCCGCCGTCGATCGCCTCGACCCGATGCGAAAACTGATTGGCGATCTGTACCAAGCTCCTGTCAGAACCACCTGCGGTAGCGGGTGGTTGAAGTTGAGCTATTGATCCGTCCTTGTCACCTGATGATGTTAAACCACCCGCTACCGCAGGTGGTTCTGACTCGGACGCACTCCGCATTCCGCACTCCGCACTCCGCACTCGATTGATGCATGCGTAGAGTTTATTCATCCGCATACCTCGCTCCGATCGATTTGAAATTGGGTTTTACGACGAACGGCTTTCGCGTGTTGAGGTTCACCTGCAGCTCGTCCAAAAGCTTGAACCGGCCTGTCCCCTTCCATACGGCCTTGTAAGTGTCAAAAAAAAAGGACTGGTCGGCCGCCGAACTGACCAGCGAGCGGTTCGCCGTGACAACCAGCAGAGTCTGGCTCCCCTTCAGCTTCGTGCGGAATCGATACCAGTAACTGGCGGGGATCATGTCCAACTCTTTGTGCGGGATGTTCCCGACGTTAAGCCACACCATCCCGAAGCCTTTCGCCTGCATTACATAATCGGCGGCCGTCAGAGAGCTTTCCACCTTGCCGCCGCATTTGATCCACAGCAGATTTTCGAGCACGACGCCGTTCGCCGCCGCCGAACACGGGTCAAAACCGTCGTTCAGATCGATCACCGCACAGACCTCGCCGTCCTGCGTCAGCCTCGACAAAATGTTGAGCGTCAGGCTCGTCTTACCGGCCGAATGGGCGCCTGTAAACTCGGTCACGCCGCCGCGCAAAAGCGTCAGATCGCCCACCTCGAGGTACGAACGCGTGTGTTTCTGTTCCTCGTGGAGGTATGATAATTTTTTAACTACACTCAGATGAGCCATAAACGCACGCTCGCCTTGCGAGAATGCAATCATATCCCATCCGTGAAACGACGTCAAAAATCTTTAGCAGGCTAATTTATAGAGAAATAAAGGTTTTACGTGAATAAAGGTAGGCTAAATTGTTGGAGAAAAAGGTGCGCGGAATGAGCCAAATAGCATCGGCAAGAGCACATTATGTCCCTGCACATCAACATAATTGTGCGACCCCTTCAGGGTCGGAATTCTATTTCCTATCTATCCCAGGGTGCCGCTCGTTTCACTCGCTCTACCCTGGGCTATTACCTTTGTCCCTTTCAGGGACGAAAACCACAGACGTCTCAGCCTTTTCGCCGCCCCAAAATCGTCAACCCGATACCACCCAGGATCATCGCCCCGGCGATCCACAATCTCGTCGTCGCGACCTCGGACAAAAATAATATTCCGCCGGCTGCGGCGATAACAGGCACCGCAAGCTGCAGCACGGCCGCACGCGTCGAGGTGTGGTGCTTGAGAGCGGCGTACCAAACCGTGTAACCGACGCCCGAAGCGACTGCTCCCGAAAGGACCGCGAGTACGATGCCGCGGCTCGACAGACGGACCTGCGCAAAGAACGGGATCGCCGCGATGATGATCATCGGGACCGACCAAATAAAGTTTCCGGTCGTCGCAGCGAGCGGATCGCTGCCTTTTCCGCGGAGCGTGTAAACGCCCCAAGCGACACCGGCCGCGGCCATAAGCAGCGAACTGTACAAAGGCGGCGACGCCAGTCCCGGAAAGACGAGATAAACCAGCCCGCCGACCGCCAAAGCGAGGCCGAACCATTCCAAACTTCCCGGCCGCTCACCGCGGGATAGTGCGTACAAGATCATCGTCAACTGCACGCTGCCGAACAGAATAAGAGCTCCCGTCCCGGCGTTCAACGCCAAATACGCCAGCGACAAACAGATCGCGTACGCAAAAAGAAAGAACGCGGAGATCCAATTTCCGCGTCCCTGTGTTTTTGATTTCCTGCCGAAAAAATAGCTGATCGTTATCAGCGTAACCGCACCGGCGACAAGCCTGACCAGCGTGAAGCCGATCGCGTCGGCCTCGCCGCCCCTGAGCGCCATTCGGCAAAGTATTGAGTTGAACGCAAACGCACACAGTGCGAACGCGGTCAGGAAGATAATTTTAATCACGTATGCGTGCGATGTCCGAAGTCGTGTCTGAGCTTTCCTGAACACCGCCAACACCGTCCGTCGGTTCGGTACGTTCATGATGCTCGGTCGAATGGTCCTGCCCCGTCTTGCCTCGGCCCCGACCCGTTATCGCGTTGACGTCCTCGTCCGAAACCGTCCCGTCCGAATTAGGCAGATCGCGTCCCGTCGCGTCCTCGTCTTTTTTCCCTGTACTTTCTTGTCCCATGTTCAAAACCTCCCAAAATGTTCGTATTTAGTAGCGTAATTACCTACTGCAACTCTCACGCCAGACCGACTTCATTTCGGAAAAACTGAAAACGTAGAACTGAAAACTGAAAATTATCAGTTATCACCTTTCAGTTCTCAGTTATTCCGAAAAAAGCTCCTCTTGCTCGACATCGCGTCGTTCGGGCCGCAGGTGTGGGAACAGGATGACGTCGCGGATCGAGTGTTTGTTGGTGAGCAGCATGACGAGGCGGTCGATGCCGATGCCGATGCCGGCTGCGGGCGGCATGCCGTAACTTAAGGCTCGGATATAATCTTCGTCCAGCACCATCGCTTCCTCGTCACCGCGCTCGCGTTCGGACATCTGGTCGACGAAACGGTCGTACTGTTCTTTCGGATCGTTGAGCTCGCTAAATCCGTTCGCGACTTCCATGCCGTTTATGAAAAGCTCGAAACGCTCGGCGACTTGCGGATTTTCGGGCGACGATTTTGAAAGGGGTGAGATTGATTTTGGAAAGTCGATAATGAATGTCGGCTGTAAAAGATTCGGCTCGGCAAATTCGTCAAACAACTCAACCAAATTCGAGTCTGTAACCTCTCTGCCGGGTGCATATTTGGCGACTGCGTCGCGCATAGTTACGCGTTCGATCTTCGAAAAATCTATCGTGTTTCCCTTATAGGTGATCGACGTGCTACCGGTAGCTTTCTTCACGCTCTGCGTCAACAGATCCTCGCAAAAATCCATCATCCCGTTCACGTCCATATACGCACAGTAGAATTCGAGCATCGTGAATTCCGGGTTGTGCTTGTAGGAGATGCCTTCGTTGCGGAAGTTGCGGTTGAGCTCGTAGACCTTTTCGAAGCCGCCGACCACGAGCCTCTTCAAATAAAGCTCAGGCGCTATGCGGGCGTAGAGCGTGATGTCGAGGGCGTTATGGTGCGTCTCGAACGGTTTGGCGGCGGCACCTGTTGCCTTGGGCGTGAGCATCGGCGTCTCGACTTCGATGTAGCCGTGAGCTTCGAGAAAATTACGCATTGACGAAATTGCTTTTGCTCGCGTTTCGAAGACTTCACGAGTCGTCAAATTTTTTACACCCGATTCCTTCTCGGCTTTCTTCTCTTCGTCGGTCTTAATTTGCAGGCTTGACCCAATCAGATCAACGTAACGCTGGCGCTGCTTGATCTCGGCATCGGCGATGCCGTGCATTTTGTCCGGCATCGGCACCATCGCTTTTGCTAGGAACTGCAGCTTCTCGACGTGAACGCTCAGCTCGCCCGTATTCGTGATAAACAAATATCCGTCGACGCCGATGAAATCGCCGTGATCGAGCATTCCGTACGCGGTCCAACCGTTCTCATCATCGAGCGAGTTCTCGGCGTCATTTCGGACGAGTGCGAATGTTCCCTTTTTGCAATAGACCTGCAGTTTGGACATGCCGTCAGTCAGATGAACAAAATTTCCTCGCGGCGGCGTGGTCAAACGGCCGGCGATGCGTACGTTGCCGAATTCCTTAAGCCGTGCGTTCAACGCGTCCTTGACCTCGGCCGGCGGCCGCGTTCCCGGTTCGAGGTTCGCGATCACGCCTCTTATTTCATTAACGACCGCAGCGACCGGCTCGTATTTAAGAATGTTAGTGATCGTGTCTTCGCTGCCGCTCAAGGTCGAACGGACGAACCGATTCGGGTAAACGTTCCCGACAAGTTCGGCGAGTTTGTCCAGATGCTCGGCGCGTGCCTTTGTTTGATCGTTAGGTTCGATGATCTCTTCGAATTCCGGTATGTTCATATCTATTGGCACGATCTTAAGTGCCGTTTATACGCTGCTAATAAAAGACTTGATTATAGATAACGCCGCAAGGCTCGGCAAACGGCCGCAAAATGTGGCAAGATAATAAAAACCGCAAGCGGACGCCGAACCGGACCTGACCACTGCCCGGAAACCTTTCGCTGCGGCTACGTGTGTTTGTGCAAACTAAAATAAATTCTAATGACGAGATCACGCGGCTGACCAAAGAGATCGCCGGCGGAGCGCGCGTTGTTTCGATCAGCGGCCTCACGTCCACGGCTTCGAAGGCATTCGTTCTCGCGTCTATCCAAAAGGCGACGGCGAAGAATTTCGTGATCGTCACCGATTCGAATAAGGACGCAGAAGCATGGGAATGCGACCTCGCTTTTTGGGTTCACGCCGGTGCGGGGAAAGAAGGCTCTCGATGCATTGACTTGCCTGCTTTTGAGACGGACGTTTATTCCGGCATCTCGCCACACGCCGAGACCGAGGAACGGCGAGCTCTGGCGTTGTGGCAGATCGTCAATTCGCCGGCCGACTTTTTCATCCTGCCGTGCAAGTCTCTCATCTGGCGGACGCTGTCGCCTGACGAGCTCGGCAATATCGGCGCGATGATCCGCCGCGATGAGGACTTTCCGCCCGAAACTCTTGTCGATCGCCTAGTGACCGCCGGTTACGTGCGTGAAGACCCGATCGGCAACGTCGGCGAGTTTTCGCTTCGCGGCGGCATCGTCGATGTCTGGTCGCCGGATATGGAAAGCCCGGTGCGCATCGAGTTTTTTGGCGACACGGTCGATTCGATCCGGGCGTTCGATCCGGAAACGCAGCTCTCGACCGGGCATCTGAACGAGGTTTCGGTTGCCCCGATGCGCGAGTTCGCCGCTTCGCCGCAGGATATGAAGGATTGGGCGTTTTTCGCCCGCGAGGCATATTCCGACGAACGGTTCGCCCGCAATTTGAAGGACCGGACCGACTTCGCGGACGAGGGCGAAACTTTCTCGGGTTGGGAATTTCATCTGCCGCTTTCCAAACCGCTAAACGGAACCATATTCGATTATTTGAAGGACATCGTCCTCGTCATCGACGAACCGGCGATGGTCGAGCACACGCTCTCGGCGTTTTACGAGAGCGTACATATTCGCTACGACGAGACGACCGAGGCAGACGACGTTGCGTTGCCGCCCGAGAAACTCTTTATCGAAGGCGAACAACTTCGCGGAATGCTCGACAAGTTCAAACGCGTCGAACTGCGTGCGCTAGGCCGGACGGCGGCAAAGACCGACGAGGAATTTCAGTTTGAAGGCACGGACTCGGACATCATCTCGATCACGAGAAAGTCGGAGAATAACGGCTCACGCCCGCCGCTTTTCTTGTTCCCGAGTGCGGAGACGGCCGCGGAACACAACATCGTTTCCCGCCCGACCCGCAAGTTTCGCGGCGACGTTGCCGATTTTGCGGCGAGCCTCGGTGCAGCGAAAGGAGCGCCGACGCTGGTAATGCGTACGCCCGGTATGGCGGAACGCCTCGAAGAACTGCTTCGCGATTATAACCGTCCGACCGCTCCCGAAAATATGCTCATCGGCGACCTCTCGTCCGGTTTTGAGCTGCCGTCGATCGGCCTGTCCGTCTACACCGAGGTCGATGTTTTCGGCGAGACGCAGCAGGCCGATGCTCCGGGCACCGCGAATCGGCCCAAGGTTAGAAAGAGTAATCTGGGCGCGTTCATTTCGGATTTTCGCGATCTCAAATCGGGCGACTACGTCGTCCACGTCGACCACGGATTGGGACGTTTCGAGGCGCTGCAAACCCTCGACAGCGGTGGCATCCAGCGTGAGTTCATGCTGCTCATCTATGCGGACGAGGCCAAGCTTTTTGTTCCGGTAGAACGGATGGACCTCGTGTCACGCTATTCCTCGGGCGAGGCGACATCACCGGCGCTCGATCGACTGGGCGGAATTGGCTGGCAGAAGACAAAAGCCAAAGCAAAGCGCGCGATGCGCGACATGGCGGACGAGCTTTTGCGGCTGTACGCCGAACGAAAGCTCGTCCAGGGATACGCGTTCTCGCCCGACGCTCCGTGGCAGCACGAGTTCGAGGACGCGTTCCCGTTCGATCTGACCGTCGATCAGGCATCTGCCATCGAAGATGTAAAAGGCGATATGGAAACGCCTCGGCCGATGGACCGTCTGATCATCGGCGACGTCGGCTACGGAAAGACCGAGGTCGCGATGCGGGCCGCCTTTAAAGCCGTAATGGACGGCAAACAGGTTGCGGTACTCACGCCGACAACGATCCTGGCCTATCAACATTTCGAGTCGTTCAGAAAGCGGTTCGCAGCGTTTCCCGCAAAGATCGACCTGCTCTCGCGTTTCCGCAGTTCGAAGGAGCAAAAATCCGTCGTCGAGGCGGCGGAGAAAGGCGACGTGGACGTCGTTATCGGCACGCATCGCGTCCTGTCCGCTGACGTAAAGCTTCCTAAACTCGGCCTCGTCGTCGTGGACGAGGAACAGCGTTTCGGCGTCGCCCACAAAGAGAAACTAAAACAGCTCAAGAAAAAGGTCGACGTTCTGACGCTGTCCGCAACGCCGATCCCGCGAACGCTGAATATGTCTCTGCTCGGCATGCGCGACATGTCGGTGATCGAGACACCACCGCGTGACCGCCTGGCGATCAACACGCAGGTCGTCCAGTTCGCCGAAGGCGTCATCCGCTCGGCCGTCGAGCTCGAGCTTGCACGTAACGGCCAGGTCTTCTTCATCCACAACCGTGTCGAAACCATCGAAGCGATCGCTGCACTCGTCCAAAAGATCGTCCCAAATGCTCGCATCGCCATCGGCCACGGGCAGATGAACGAAAAGCAAATGGAAGAGGTGATGCTCGATTTTATCGATTACAAATACGACATTCTAGTCGCAACCACGATAATCGAAAACGGTATCGACATCCCGCGTGCGAATACGATAATCATCAATCGTGCCGACAATTACGGCCTGTCGCAGCTTTATCAATTGCGCGGGCGAGTAGGACGCTCGAATCGCCGTGCCTACGCGTATCTGCTGATCCCGAGCGAGCTCGAATTAACACCGATCGCGAGACGCCGATTGAGTGCGATAAGAGAATTTTCCGACCTCGGCGCCGGTTTCCGTATCGCGGCCCTCGATCTGGAGCTGCGCGGTGCCGGTAACATTCTCGGCGGCCAGCAGTCCGGCCACCTCGACGCGCTCGGTTTCGATCTTTATACAAAGATGCTCGAGCGGACGATCGCCGAGATTCGCGGCGACGATATCGCGGACGAAACGAGTGTCTCGATAAACCTCGGCGTCGACGTGTCGATCCCGAAGGAATACATCTCGGATGCGAGCCAGCGGCTGCGGACCTACAAACGCATTTCGTCGGCCGAATCGGAAGACGCGCTTCTTCGCATCCACGCCGAGATCGAGGACAGATACGGCAAAATTCCCGATTCGGTCGAGAATCTATTCGCCTATGGCAGGCTGCGGAAAACGGCTGAGGTAATGAGGATCTTGTCGGTCGATAAAGCGGCGGGCGGGCTCGCGATCAAGTTTAGCGAAACCGCAAAGGTCGATCCGGAAAATTTGATGAAATTGTTGACCGGGGACGAAGGGGCAAGCTTTTCGCCGAACGGCATTTTGCGCGTTTCGGTCGACAACGAACAGCGAAGTCCGATCGAACGGGCACGCGATGTCCTGGCGATGATCGGGACCTAACCTGTGCAGTCGCCGAAATCGTTAAACTCGCAGACGAACATCGCGGGCAGGTATTCGCGGGTCTGTTTGCGGACATTTTGCCAGACCTCTGAATCGCCGTACGCTTCGGCTGTCCAACCGAGACGGCTCCGATTTTTCCAGACAAATTCGTAAGCGTCGTGCTCGTCCTTTCCCTGAAGGTGTTTGGCCTCGTGAAGCAGGATCGCGGCACGTTCGGTGTCATCGGCCGGCAGTGTGAAAAATTCTGTATAGATCGTCACGATCTCGAACGGAAAATTGGTCGCGGCATAAGCGTTTTCCTTTTCGACCGAGGCATTCAGCCAGTTGTCGCTGCCCCGAAGGGCCGCGACGTGCCGGAGCAGAAAGGCTTCGTCGTTAAAGCCTTTCGATTCGAGAAGCGCTATCGCGTTGTCGACCTGCTGCTTTTCCGCCAAGGCGAGCCGGTCGGCAGAAAACAGCAACGAAACGTAGAAACCGGCGACCGCGATAACCAATGCCACGACGAGCATTACGAACCGCCGGAGCAAGGTCGACACGAGCGACCGCTTTGGCAGACCGAGCGTTCGGCCGCATCGCGAGCACGATCCTACGCCCGGAAAGTGTGCGAGGCCGCAGTGTTGGCATTTGTTGTTCATCAGGAGCGCGAGGAGTTTTTGAGGGAAACCTGCTAATATTACAAAGTTTTAATCGCCAAAAAGTTCCGAGAGTTTGGGTTTCGAGAAACTTTGGCCCGCTTTTTCGCATCATACCGTTTGATTTAACACGCACTTTTCGCATATATACATCTTTCTACTGTTTTTCAGGAGTTTACACATGAGACTTTTCAGTTCTGCCATTTTGGCCGCATTTCTATTGATAGCGTTCAGTTTTCCGGCGTTCGCACAGGAATCGAACGAACGCGTGATCGACGAGGTTGTCGCGGTCGTCAACGATGGCGTCATCACACTTTCGCGTGTTAAACGGGAGACGAAGAGCATCGTCGACACCGAGGTACAACAAGGCAAGAAACGCGAAGACGTCGAGAAAATGCTCAGCGAGAAGCAGGGCGAACTGATCGCTAACCTGATCAACGAAGAACTTCTGCAGCAAAAGGCGAAGGAACTCGGCCTCGATACGGACATCGACGCAAGCCTTAACGCACGGTTTCTCGAGATAATGAAGCAGTACAATCTGAAATCGCTCGACGCCCTTTACAAGCAGATGGAATCAACCGGTGTTGATCCGGTCGAGATCCGCGAGATGTGGCGCAAACAGGCAACGCGCGACCGTGTACTGCAAAAGGAAGTTCAGGCCAAGGTTTACTGGAAACCCACAGGTGCGCAGGTCAAGGAGTATTTCGAAAAGAACAAGGCTCGTTTCACCAAACCCGAGACGATCGGCATCAGCGAGTTGTTTTTGAGCTTTGCCGGACGCGACGAAGCGGCCGTCAGAGCGAAAGCCAAGGAGATCGTCGCGAAGCTGAGAGCGGGCGCCGATTTCGCAAAGGTCGTCGTCGAGAATTCTGACCGGACCGACGTTGCGAAAACACTCGGAAAAGTCGACGCACTACCGGTGAAGGACCTCGACGAAAAATTTGCCGGCCCGCTCAAGAACGTCAAGGCCGGCGGCTATTCGGATCCGATCGAGTTGGACGAGGTCGGTGTCACGATCTTGCGGGTTGACGAAAGGACCGCGGCTAGTTCCGAATCGCAGTTTGACGAAAACGCTGTTCGTCTCGCGATGCTGCAGGAGAACGTTCCCGGCGAGCAGAAGAAGTTTCTCGCCACGTTGCGTCAGGATTCGTACATCAAGATCAGCGACGCATATCGCCCGCTTGTGGCTCCGATCCTTTACGCCGACGAGCGAAAAGAAAAGCCGACCGATAAATAGTTTCCCGGAAATCAGAAAAGGATAGTGGAAAACGTGCGGTTTTCCACTATCCTTTTCTCGTGATCTAAATAAGCTTATGCGACTCGATCTTTTCCTAAAAAGCAGCCGTCTCATCCAGCGCCGCTCTCTCGCTCAGGAATTCTGCGACGCCGGCCTGATCTCGGTCAACGGAGCGGCAGCAAAATCGTCAAAGGACGTACATGCAGGCGACGAGATCGTCATCAAACGCCGCAGCCGTATCACGTCGGTTCGCGTCAATGCTATCCCGCAGAGTAAACAGGTTGCAAAATCGGACGCGGCCGAGCTTTATGAAATATTGAGCGACGAGATCAGACCTGAAACCGACCCGCTAACCTAGAATTTCCTTGATAGCCTTTTCGAAGATCTCGACCTTTCGCTTAGCCCGTTTCACGTCCGGATGCCCGTCCGCGAGGCCTTCCTGCAGCGACCAGAGATCGGTATCGAGCTCGGCCTTTTTGACCATCAGTTTTCCCAACGCCAATGTCAGCTTTGAGACTTCGGCCGGCTTGGTCGCCAGGAGCCGATCGATCTGCTTTTGCAGTTGCGATAACGTGTAGCGGTTCTCCTTGACCTTCGGATATTCGTCCGTAAATTCCATTAGCAGCGACTCGAGGTCCGCCTCGAGCTCCGCCCGTCTGAGAATCACTTCAGCAAATGCCGCCGACGACCTCACGGCCTGATTATCGACGACCGGCGCGGCCGCATTCTTTTTCTGCGGTGCCTGCGCCGACACGATCGATAGCGGGCCAATGATCAGGATAGCAATTGCAACGACGAGCTTCATTTAGTTCGGGCCGATCTCGAATGTTTTCGAATCGAGTTTTTGATTGAATGCGAATTCTGTCAGCGCGAAATTCCACTCGACCTCGGTCGTCCCGGCCTGACCGTTGATCGAATAATTTATGCGGTATTTTTGCGGATATGTAAGATTGTTCTCCGTTTTGAAATCCGAAAAGTCCTCAGTAAGCTTAATACGCGTCTCGCTGAAGCGGGTCGAATCTTCCGGCCGTGATCCGATCCCGGCTGACGAGCTGCGTTTGTATTCGGTTCGAACGTGTCGGAATGTTTCCTTATCAAAATACATAGCGATATCGACGTCACCACCGCCTTTCGCCGAAAAGCCGAGAACATAGGTTTCCTTTCCATCGATCTTCTTTTCGCCGTCAAACGAAAGCTTTCCTTTCGAAGTCTCAAGATTATCCAACGCCCACGCCGTCGAAAGGGTTCCGCCAAGCAGCCCGGATTCGACAAGCATATTGTTCGACTGAACAAAGTTGCCGAGAACGGAACGGCTATTAGCCTGAACCGCTGCGACCGACAGCTTTTTGCCATCGTAAATGAATCGTTCGCCGGGATAAAGTGTCGAATTCATGCTCATTCCGATGAAACTCTTTGGCCCTTCGGACGCAAACACCACGCGTCCCTGGACCTGTTGGTCTTTTGTGGAAATAAATTTCGCCGTTGCATCGCCTACTGCAATACGGATTTTGACTGCGGCCCGGGCCTCGGTGCTCCCGATCGACTCGAGATGCTTGGCCACAATTTCCTCAGCCTTCATTTTCTGAGCGATCACCGGCGAGGAAATCATTAAAAGGGCAGCCGCAAAAACGACGAGGCTCTTGATAATTTTCATTTTTTCACCTGAAATAAGGACTCGGTCACGCGGCCGCGGATGCGTGCTCATCGGAGACCGTCGTCGGTACGACCATTCCCGTGTCGCAGGAGTCCAATGTTACGTCTGCATCCGATTCGACGACACCGTCGCCGAACGTTTCGCGGCTCGAAAGCGTTTCGAAATAGATCGTGATGTTGTCGAGTATCTCGTCGGCCGAGTGCGAATGATACAGCGTCTGGCGAAACTGTGCACCGCCGACGAGGCCTTTGGTGAACTGGCCGGCGAGCTGTTTCATCTTGCCGAGCGCGACGATCTCAGGCATCTCTTCGCGGCACATGCCGAAGAATTCGAGCAGAACCGCTTTCTTTTCGGCGAGGTCGGGCACATACGGTTCGCGTCCGTTGATGGCGTCGTCGAACTGGCGGAATATCCACGGATTCTGCATCGCCCCGCGACCGATGAGAATGCCGTCCGTACCGGCTTCTGTCCAGCGTTTGATGCCGTATTCGATAGTCGTAATGTCCCCGTTGCCCGAGACCGGAATGCTGACGGCATCCTTCACCTGTTTGATAAAATCCCAGTTCGCAAGGCCTTTGTAACCCTGATCGCGCGTTCGGCCGTGGACCTGAATATGCTCGACGCCGCACTGCTCGGCCATTTTCGCCACGTCGACGACGTTTATCGTCGAGTCGGAAAAACCCGTCCGCACCTTAAGCGTGAGCGGTATCGTGATCGTCTTCTTGATCTCTTTCAAGATCTCTTCGAGCCGCGGCAGGTCTTTCAGCAGGCCGGAACCGCCGCCGTTTTTGACGACCTTCGGCGCCGGGCAGCCGCAATTGACGTCGAGAATATCCGCACCGACCTCCTGTGCCATCTCGGCGCCCATCGCCATACGCGGCGCCTGCCCGCCGAATATCTGCACGGCGAACGGCCTTTCTTCCTCATCGAAACGCATCTGCCGCTTCGACTTCGGATTGTGCCGCGTCAAACCCTCGACCGAGATGAACTCCGACACGACCAGCCCGACCCCGCCGCGCCGCTTTATCAGCCGGCGAAAGGTATAGTCCGTCACGCCCGCCATCGGCGACAGGATCAGCGGCGGATTTATTTCAATGTCGCGTATCTTGAACGGTTTCATAAAATGCAGAAAAGTAATGCGTTACGATTCTGGCGTGTGCTATTTCGTTGCTTTTCTTAGTTCGATACCGGTCGCTTCGAATGATATTTCGTTTACGGTACCGTCGGCGTTGCGGTTGTCGAATTTGGCGCCGTCTTCGTTGATCAGGTGATCTACGTGCTCTTTACTCAAAACTTTGACCGCGAATACGCCTTCCGCACGGGCCGTTGCACCTGCCGATTGGAGCGGGATGAAAAACGCGTGGTCCTTCATGGTGACGCGGACGCTCTTGCCGTTAGCGGCCGGGGCGAGTTCCGCCCAGCAGCCTTCTGACTTGCACGAACGCACGACCACGCCCTCGACACGAACCTTCGTTCCGGCATACTTGGCCGGATCAAGCATAACTTTCGCAAGCGACACCTTCTGTGATTTCCCGATCGGGGCACCGCGTTTCAGGTAGCTGTCCGACGGGATTGCCGTTGTCTTGTCCGCCTCGGTCGGCTGTTTCTTTTCAGGCTTTTCCTGCGCTAAGGCTGATGCACAAAACGCGGCGACGACAAATAATAGAACCAAAACATTTTTCATAAACATAATTTTTTAGTATCGACCAATATAGATCATCAGATCGAGATCACTCTAGTATAAGAAAAAGATTCAAACCAGATCGGCACGGTCGTGCACGAATCGACGGGTGACCCGCTCCGTTCGGCCGCGACGAACCTTATTTCCTTCGCCGCGTCCGCAAAACCCTTAAGACTACTGCGATCCATGTCGGAGTAGAAAGTGATCTCGCCGACCGTTCCGTCCGCACGCAACTGGTATTTTATCTTTAACTCCCCGTTTTTCTTGGATCGGGGCAGTTTTACAAATGCCGACTGACGCATATCAGCGACGATCATTGCAGGGCGGACCGTGTGGTCGGTTCCGCACTCGGCGAACGAGGTCAACGGTTCGAAATTGATCTTCCGTTCGACCTTCGCCGCCTTTCTATCGAGCGCCTCTTTTACCTGCGGGCTGGACACTAGAGCTTTCACCCTGACCACCGTAGCGGCCTCGTCCGCCTTGCCTGAATCGCCCTCGATGAAGGGCTTGCCCTCGAGCCTGATCGACTGGAGTAGACGAGCGACTTCCGGAACCTCGCCTGAATTCGCCGCGACCGAGACCGAATAATACGAACTGTCCGATGCAAGGTAAATATCCTGTTTGTAGCCGTCAGATCGATACGTTACGGTTTTTCCGAAAAAATCCCCGAATTGAAAATCCAAAACCACCGGGTTCCGCGACTGTTCGACCCGAACACGTCCCAAATTTCCTTTGGCGTTGAACTGTTTGACAATGGTCACGCGCACAGTGACGCCGTTTACAAAACCTACAAGAGTACGTCTGCTTTCGGCGGTGCTGTTATCGACGTGTACGAGGAAGCCCGACGGAAGCGCGACCGAGAATTCTTTATTATTAGACTCGATCCGCGTCCATTCGGCACGTGTTTGTTGAGCTTGCTGCGCCGGTACGACCGAAGTAAAAGCAATCAAAAACAAAAAAAGGAAGAAGTTTCTAATCATAACGAGCATTTCTTGTTTATTTGTTTGCGACGAACACGATCCGTCCGTCCATTACAGTGGTTAAAACGCTGACCTGTGCGATCTTCGTCGGATCGATAGTGAAAATATCCTCCGATAAAATAACAAAATCGGCGAGTTTGCCCGCCTCGATCGTGCCTTTTTCATTCTCCTGAAACTCGGCATAGGCCGAGCCGTAGGTGAAGCCGCGGACCGCTTCTTCGACTGAGATCTTTTGTTCCGGGATCCAGCCGTTCGGATTTTTGTCGTCGAGCGTGCGGCGCGTGACCGCGGCGTAAATGCCGTAGATCGAGTTGAGCGAAGCGACGGGCGAGTCGGAGCCTAACGCAAGCACGGCGCCCGAATCGAGCAGCGAGCGGAACGCGTATGTTCCCTTCAGACGCTTGTCGTCGAGCCGCTTCCCGGCCCAGCGTCCGTCGTCGATGATGTGCAGCGGCTGCATCGACGCCACGACCTTCAGCTTGCCGAAACGAGCGATATCCTCTTGCCGCAAATGCTGTGCGTGTTCGATACGGAATCGGCGGTCGCGCGTTCCATTAACCTTTTCGGCATTCTCGAAAAAGTCGAGGATCGTCGCATTCGCCTTGTCGCCGATCGCGTGGATATTGACCTGCAGGCCGGCTTTATCGGCGTCCACGATATTCTGTTTCATCGTCGAGGTCACTTCCTCACGCGGCAGTCCGCTGGTGTTCGGGGCGTCGAGATACGGAGCGAAAAACCATGCTGTGGTCGATCCCAAACTGCCGTCGGCAAAGCCTTTCAGGCACCCGATCCGCAACATCGCCGAGCCGAACGCATAATGCAGACCGGTGTTCGACCAACGCTTGTAATCCGAAAGCGGCGAGCAGCCGTAAACACGTGTTTTGAGATTTCCCTGCCGCAGTAATTCCTGATAAACGCCGACGTCGGTTCCGGCCGACATGTCCTGAACGCTCGTAACGCCGAGACTCGCTGCATATTCGGTCACTGCACGAGCGTATTCCAATTTTTGTTCAAAGCTCGCATCGGGAATCACCCTTTCGATATAACCCATCGCGGCGTCCTTGAAAACGCCCGCCGGATTGCCCGACGCGTCACGCACGATCAGTCCGCCCGAAACCTCAGGCGTGCTCGCATTCACACCCGCGAGCTTGATCGCGAGGCTGTTTGCAAGAGACATGTGGCCGTCCAGTCGGTTGACGAAAACGGGATTGTCCGGCGTCACCGCGTCGATCATCGCGGCGGTCGGCAGATCGTTCGGCGTCCAGTTCTCGTGGTCCCATTGCCCGCCGAGTATCCAGCGTCCCTTCGGCTGCTTCGCGGCAAATTCCTTTATCCGCTTTACGAACTCCTGCGGCGTCTTTGCGTCCCGCAAATCGACCGCGGAAAGCTGCGCGCCGGTCTCGAGAAAATGAACGTGCGCGTCGTTAAATCCGGGCACGGCGAGCTTGCCGCCCGCATCGATAACTTTTGTCGCCGGCCCGATCATGCCTTTTGTATCGGCATCGGAACCGACCGCGACGATCCGGTTTCCGACAACGGCTATCGAGCGGGCCGCCGGTTTGCCCGCGCTCATCGTGTGCACGTTTGCGTTCGTCACGACGAGATCGGCAAATCCCGATTGTGACGATCCGGTCGAAACAAAAAGAACCGCGAACAGGAACGTGAATAAAAGAGGTTTCATAAGCGTGTCATTTGGACCTGGTGAAATATATTTTTCCCGACTTTACTCTACTCAGCACGACGGGCGAAAACTTGCCCCAATAAGTCAGAATTGCGGCTTTGCCGCGGACGGGCCTGCGTACAAGCGTCAGCAGCAAATCGCCTTTTTCGTTCGTTTCGAACATGTTATCCGGCCCGTAACTATCGAAATACAGCATCAGCCGTTCTCGATCGACCTTGACGGTGCAGTTGAGGTTGATCGATGTCTGATAACCGTTGCTCTCCAGGGTCGCCCCAAGTCCGCCGGCTATCTTAAACACCTTGAGCTCGTGCGTGACGACCATCGCGGCACCGCCGGCGTTCCTCCCGCCAACCTCGGTGTACTCGTAAGTCCCCGGCCAGTTTCCCTGCGCGGATACCGACACAATGCCCAGCACTAAACCACACAGTATTGCTGCCGTGACGCGGCCTAAAAGCTTCATAGCGAACCAATTGTAAGAAAGTGTATTCTTAAGATGCACGGCGATTATAGCAATGAAAGAAAAGTATATCCAGATTATCGGCATCTCCGTCGCGGTGGTTTACGGCGTCTTCATTGTCTTCCTGTACGCCGCCGAGCCGCGTTCGATCGGGGATATTTCGACGAAGGCCCGCTCGACCATCGAGACCGCGGCGACAAAGGGACAAGTTATCGCTGGTACATACGAGGTTGATCCCGTAAAATTCGCCGACGGACTGAAGGCGTTCAATGTCGATAATTTCATCGCCGCCCGCGATCTGTTTGAACGCGCCGACCCGGAAAAGCGTGACGCAAAAACGCAGTTTTATATTGCTTACAGCTATTACCGCCAAGGCTGGGGACGCGTTTCGAACGACGACGCTCTTTTTAAGCTCGGCCTGGAAACGCTTGACCGAGTCATCGCGATCGACCGCGATTTTCGTTCGGACGACGCGGGCCTGACGCTTAGAACGCCGGCAGAATTGCGGCACGAGTTCGAAGAAGGCCTGAAAGTGACGGCCGACGATTTCAATCCATTACGGCTCGTTCGAGAGCGAAAATAACGCTGTTGCCCTTATGACATCGACCGAACTTTCATCAAAGAACGACGTCATGCTCGACGAGACGCCGATCACCGGCGAACTCGTCGCGGTCGACGGCCGCCCGATCGTTTCCACGGACGCACGCGCGGCGTCGAGGCAGAAATCGTGTCTGCTTTATCTGGTGTTGCCGCTGATATTTTTGACCGTTACGCTCCTTGGCGGATTGAGGTTGAACGGCGTGGACAGTTCGCTGATCTTTTTGCCGCCGTCGCTATTTTGCCTGATCGCCGCGACGGTTTTGATGATCCTTTTTTTTCGGGCAGGATTGATCCGGCTCGACGGCTGGTTTTCTGAAAGCTTCGATCTGGTCAAGAACGCCGCCAACGCATCGGTTCTGGTAACGATGTTCGCTGCGTCGACGCAGTTGTTCAACTCGCTGCTGCCCGAACGCGGGCTGCCACTGTGGGTCATCGGGTTCTGTTTTTTCTGGACACTGTGGAACAACCTGTTTTCCAATTTCGACACAAAACGCCTGCTCAAAAGCCTCGGCGCGCTGTTCGGACTGGCGTTCGTCGTTAAGTACATCGTTCTCGCCAATCTGACCGCTCCAGCGGGCGAAAGTTGGCTGCGCTCAATTCTCGAAAATCCGGTCCGCGAAACCGCGACCTACGTGCTCGACCTGCCGAGGTTTTCCGCCGGCACCGGCTATCTTCAATTTTTCGCCGTGACACTGTTTCTGCTTGGACTGTTTCTGCTGCCGCCGTCAACGCGTATTTCCGATCCAAACGAATGAGAATTATTTTTTCGGTTTTCCTGTTGCTTTTTGTTGCGCTTACCGCGGCTTCGCAATCGCCCGCAAAGATCTTCAAACGTGCCGAAGCCGCGCTCGGCGGTGCAAAGGCAATGCGATCGGTGCGCACCGTTCAGCGGATCGGCGAGATCACGCGCCGCAGCGACGGCGCAAGCGGGCGCGTTGTTTTGCTGACCGCACGGCCGGGCGATCATGCGGTGACGTACGACGTTGGCGGTTTTGAGGTCGCGAGCGGTTTTAACGGAAACTCGGCGTGGACGCGCGATTCGCGCGGCGGCGTGCGGACCTTGACCGGCCCGCAAGGCCTGATCTTTCGGGCCGAGTCGAATTATAGAAACTCACTCTGGCTCGATTACAAAAAAGACAAGACAAAGATAGTCGCCGGCGGCCGTGTCGATCTTGCCGGCAAGCCGGCGAATGTTCTAACGCTCAAGACGGCGAAAGGCGTCGACATCAAGGTCTTTTTCGACGAACAGACCGGTTTGCCGGTGCGGGAAGAATTTTCCTTGGGCGGCGAATCGGCCGTTTACGACTACGGCGATTTCAGTCGCGTCGGGGCCCTTTTGCAGCCGTACCGGATCACGTACACGGCGAACGGTGAGACGCTCGATATCAAATTAGAACGGATCGTTTTCGACGAACCGGTCGCGGCCGTCCGTTTCGATTTTCCGGTCCTGTCGACCGAGCCGCTTCCCGATGTTCCGACGTTGTTGAAAGAAGTTCAGGCGAACGAAGACCGCGTCGAACAGCTACTCGAATCGTACGCTTTCACCGAAAAACGCGTCGGGCGCGAGGTGGGAAAGGACGGCGTCTTGATAGAAAAAGACTCGGAAACCTCGCAAGTGTCGTTTTACAAAGGTTTTCGGATAAATCGACGGATCGAAAAGAATGGAAAGCCGCTCAGCGAAAGCGAGCAAAAGGACGCCGACCGCGACGCCGCAAAACGCGTCGAACAGATCGAGAAGATAATCGCCAAACGCGAATCGGGTGATTCGGCGGAGGCGGAACGCGGCGAACGCATGTCGATCGCCGAGATCCTGCGTGCGTCAAATTTGCTCAATCCGCGGCGCGAACGTTTCCGCGATCGCGACGTTATCGTCTTCGATTTCGAGCCCAACGTTTCGTTCGATTACAAAAATGCGAAGAGCATGCTGCGATTTTTCGGAAAGACGGCGGGTGTAATCTGGATCGACGCGGCCGACAAACAGGTCGCGCGTGTCGAAGCGGTGCTCGCAGACAGCTTCAACATCGGCGGCGGCGTGGTTGCAAAACTGAAAAAAGGTGCGTCATTCACGCTCGAGCAGGAACGCGTCAATAACGAAATATGGCTGCCGTCGGCAGCCGATATTAACCTTTCGGTTCGTGTGTTTCTTGTAAAAGGAATAAATGTGAATCAGACGATCAGAAGTTACGATTACCGTAAATTCAAAACCGAGGTAAACGACGCCCGCGTAAATCAAACGGTCAAACCGTAAAGCCGACGTTACTTGTTCTGCAGCCTGAGTTCCAACAATTTGCCGTCACGGCGAACCTTCATTACTTTACCGTTAAATCCGCTTTTGAAGACGGCGTCCTTTCCGAGTTGGTTTTCGTCGATCGCCTCGAGAACATCGCCTGCTTTGACACCGGCACGGTCCCCCATGCCGTTCACCTTGACGGCCCTGACCTTCCATCCGTCATCGTACAAAGCGTCGATCCCGAGGATCGGGAACACCCCGCTCGCAGTGAGATCAACTTTGTTGTTCATCGGCGGCGACTGAGCACCGTCGGGCAACCCGTTCGGGGTAATGCCGCGCGGCAGAATGATCCTAGGCGGCGTGACCGCACTTACCTTCGATCTGTCCTGCTCGCCGGTGTTCCGCTGAACAAGTTTAACGTCAACCGGCCGAGTCGATACCGGCAGCTTCGAACGGTTTGCGGCCAATAGAGGACGCGGCGTTTCCACCGCGGCGGCCGTCGAAGTTTCGCCAGGTGCAGCTGCCATATTCGCGATTTCTGAAACTGTACTGATCTGCGGCGCAACTCCGGCCGTCTGGACGGGAGCAGGATCGCTCGAACTGTTCAGATAGAACAACGACGAAACCGCTGCGATCAACGCGAGCGGTGCCGCGTATCGCACGAACGACGGAATAAAGCCGAGTCCGCGCGTCGGTCTTGCCGCATTTGCTATCCGTGCCTTCAGCTTAAATTCAAAATTGGCCGGCGCATCGACGCGTTTCAGCCCGGCCAGCATTTGGGCGATCTTGGCGTCGTCCGCATCCAGTTCTTCAATTTTCGGTTCGTTGACTCTCATTTCTGGTCAAAATACTGCTTTAACTTCTCTTTTAACAGTCCGCGTGCACGGCTGATCCTCGATTTTGTCGTGCCGAGGCCCAGTTCAAGGATGCTCGCGATCTCTTCGTACGTCTTGCCTTCGATGTCACGCAGGACGATCGGCACACGATACTTCGGCGGCAGTGTCGCTATCGCCTTCGCGATCACGGCGCTTCGCTCGTCGTCGACCATGCTCTCGTCCTGCAGAATACGCGTGTCGGGCGGCTGAAACTCGGTCGTCTCGTCGCCTTCCGCCTGAAAAAGTCCGGTCAGCGAAAGCACGGATCGCCTCTTTCGCCGACGGATCTCGCTTATAGCGAGATTCGTCGCGATGCGGTAAATATAGGTCGAAAAAGCGTACTCCGTATGGTAACGGTCGATCGCGAAATAGACGCGTACAAACGTTTCCTGCGCGAGGTCTACGGCTTCCTCGTAGTCGTTCAAAAATCTGAATAGGTAGTTTGTTATCGGATTGCGATAGCGGCCGACGATCTCCGCGAACGCGGCTTCGTCGCCCTCTTTGGTGGCTTCGATCAGTGCATGGTCGGATAAAATCTTTTCAGACACAATGGGCAAAAGACCCTCCGCTGTCTGACTGTCGATTTTGTCCAATGGCATACACTCATACTTTTTACACCAGATTCATCGTCCGAACAAAACAATTCCTACGATTTGACACGCCGCCCCGGGGGAAAGGTTGCGATTTATTGCCGGGCCGGTGTGATTAATTCAAAAAGGTGCCTGCTTTACCGTGATCACGAGAAACACCGTCCCGGACGCCTGAGGCAGACTGATCGTTCGCAACGGCGTCGGCGTGTTCGCCGAAAAGCCTGGCCTGTTGAGGTTTAGCCCGATGTTTTCGCAACTTACTGGCGTCGTTCGAGCCGACGATCACCTGAAGCACGACTTGGTAATTCGGGGCCGAACGCCGGAGCTTGCTGAACATTCGCGGCACAACCGCACACAAAAAAAGACAGCGATTATGATCGCTGTCCGATAGAAAAAGGGGCGGCCGGTTCATTGGTTTTCTCCTTCGGGAATTGATCGAGAGAGTGATCTATTCCACAAAACCGACGCCGTAAGGTTGCAAATTTATTTTTAGCCGGCCGAGAACATGCCTTCGTCGACCTTTTGGCCGTACGTCACGGTTCCGATCTCGGTTTCCTCGACGATTTTGTCGTTGGCGTATAGCACCGTCCGGTAAGGAACGAGCGTCCCCTGGGCGTAGTTGTAGTTGTAATACTTGCGCTTGTATTTTATGCCCTCGTCCTCGTACTCGAGCATCATCACGCGGAACGTCTTTACGCTTACGTAAAAACGTATTTTGTGACTCTGCTTGTCTGTAACGTCGACCACGAAATACTCGACGCCCATGTGCTTTTCACGTCCGGCCAGTTCGAGTTTCGATTCGTTCTCTTTATACCGCAAAAGCGAATCGATACTGTAAGCTATCTGATTTTGAAAGGCTCTCGTCGCGTCGTCGCGGGGCGTAAAGACCGCGTCGTTGTAGATGCCGAAAACTTTTTCGTCGTTGAAAACAAGAGCGTAACGGGCCGTCGGGAACTCCTGATCAAGTCTGATCTTTTCCTTGCTCTGAGATGCACCGCGCATCGTCCAACGATGGTAATTGGCCTGATCGACCTTGCCATCGGCGTTCATGACGCTCGTCTTGCCGCTCTCGACGGCCGTCTTGCGGATCTGATCGAGCGTGACTCGCCCGCCCGGGAATGCGTAAACGAGGATCGCGGATTCGGCAACCTGTTCGGCGGTCACCGGTTTCGCGGTGTCCTTTGACGAAGACTTCGGCGCCTTGGGCACTTTGTTTTCATCAGTCGTCGCGGGATCCTTTTTTTCGACGGTTTTCGACGGCGCTTTGGTGTCGCCGGTAACAGTTTGGCCCGCAGCGGCGATGCTCATCGCGCCGAGTAGAAATACCGGAATGATCGTGGAACGTAAGCTCAGGAACACTAGTGTGTTTCTCCTTAAAATCTGGTCAAAATTCACAAATGCGGATTGTAGCACAAACCTGGCCGAACGGCATGAACGGCGGTTTCAACTGTCTAGATTGATGAATTTCCGGCGATTATGGATGCTTTGCAATACAAAATATGGCATTGTCCACGCGCACAAACTATAATCCGTTATTATGAGCGACCAGATCGAAAGCCTGCTGAAAACAGCTAACTCCACCAACGCGCCTGTAAACTCGGTTACGTCCGCCCGCCGCGACATGGCAGACGCGGACGCCGCCCGTGAGCTTTTCGGCGCCGTATGCAGCAATCTGTTCGATATTAAAAAATGGGGCGAACACTCGAGTCCGTCCGATTACGTCCTCTTCGACCGGAGCGGCCGCGATGTCAGCGGCCAGCCTATCGTTGAAGGTGCTTTCATACGAATAAGTATCTACGGTTCAGGCAAAAACGACTGGGTGCAGGTCGAAAGTATTCTTCGGTCCGAGAACGAGATGGTCATCACTGTAAAGCCCACCTATGACCCGACCGCCGAGCCGCGGGACACCGGCACGATCTCGCATTTTTTCCACAGCGAGGCCCGAAACAATTTTTGCGTCCAGCTCGACGGAGCCGTTGTAAACTTTTACGTCATCGGCCTCAACGAGCGCCAGAATGTCTCGGAAACCGAGAGTGTCGTCGAAACTGTACGCAACTCGGCCGTGGCGAACGTGGGCTATTACACGGGCTCGCAAAAAGCTATTTGGGCCGAGTTCAGTAAAAATTTCCTCCGAACAGACGAGGAAAGGGCGGACGGCAAAGACTGATGCTGAACGTTGCCCTTCTCGAACCGGAGATCCCGCCTAATACAGGAAATATCGCACGGCTCTGCGCCGCGACGCGGACGGTACTGCACATCGTCGGCGTGACCGGTTTCCGAATGGACGACCGAACGCTCAAACGTGCCGGGCTCGACTATTGGGAACACGTCGAACTCCGCCGTCATATTGACCTCGAAGAACTTCACGCCTCGCTCCCGAACTCAAGGTTCCTCTACCTCACGACCAAGACCGACCGGCCGTATTTCGGATATCACTTTGCCGATGAAGACTGCCTCGTCTTCGGCCCCGAGACACGCGGAATTCCTGAAACCGTGCTTTCCGCCAACCGGGAAAACTGCCTGACGATCCCGATGCCGAATCCGAACGTCCGCAGTCTGAATCTGTCCAACAGCGTCGCCGTCGTCCTTTACGAAGCACTCCGTCAAACCGGCCGTCTCACCAGCTAAGCAACTGAGTTTTCATCATCTTAGGTGCCGCAAAGACTTCTATTGCGGACATCGCGCACCGTTCTGTTCGCGTCTAATTAATGTCGTACGAAACGACGCAATATTGATCGTGGGAAGTAAAAAGCTATGAGAAACTTTAGAAATATTTTCGCCGTATTTGCGGCATTTTTTGTCTTTTCAACTGTTAATGCAAGCGCTCAGAATTTCACCGACAGCGGCCGTCGCGTGACTGCGCTCGAGCAGCAGGTATTAAAGGAGATAACCAAATTACCTCGTTACGGTGTGTTCGACCACATCGCATTCGAAGTTTTGCCCGGAAACCGCGTCGTCCTCTACGGCAAGGTGATCTCGCTCGGTACGCGCAAGAGTGCGGAACGTGTCGTGAGCCGCGTTCCGGGCGTCCAGTCGGTCGAGAACCGTATAACGGACCTTCCGCCGTCGCCTTTTGACGATCGAATCCGCAGGGGAATCGTACAGAATTTCGTCAATTCGGCCGGCTTGTATCCGTATTTGCGAGAGCCGCGACCGTCGGTTCGGATCGTTGTCGAAAACGGACGAGTGACGCTCGAGGGCTATGTCAACAACCGCAGCACGTCGAACCTGATGTACATGCTTGCCAATCAAGTTTTCGGCGTTTTCGAGGTGCGGAACAACCTCGTGATCGATAACGGACGCGACCGCTGAAAACTGAACAACCTATAATGTAATCGACCGGACCGAAAGGCCCGGTTTTTTTTGTTCGAATTAACCGAATAACGACAAAGGCGCTGTCCACGAGATTTCGGCACGTATTTCACGCGACTGAAACCGCGAAGCGTCCCGTTTGGTCCCCAAGCTCGCTTTCTACGAAAAACCGGGACCGGTTTGTCTTGAACGCTAAGGTGGAGATGGAAAAATGAAAGCAATACGATCAATAATGTACTCGAGAATCGCGATGTGCATACTGGCAATCCTGGCATGGTCGACCGTGCCGGCGGCCGGACTGCTCCTTACGTCGGCGGACAATAGCCCGTCGCAATGTACGCAGATGTCCGCGAATCTGACCGGTACAGCGACCGCTGGGACGACTCCGAGAGGCACTGCCAAATATAAAGAAACAGGCAAAGACCGCCTGCAGGTCGACGTCCGTTCGGTAAATTTGCCGGCGGGCACCAATCTGGACGTGATGATCAACGACACGAACGTCGGCAGCATTGCGCTTCCCCGCAACGGAAACGGTCAGCTCAAAGTTGACGCTCCGACGGTGACGGTGGCCGACGGCTCGACGATCGTCATTCGCAATGGCACGACCGACGTCATGGCAGGCACTTTTGCCTGCGGCGGAAGCTCGAACTCGAATTCAAACTCGAAAGGCCACGGCAACTCGAAAGGTAATTCGGACATGAACATGAACTCGCACATGGACATGAACTCGAACTCAAACAGTATGAATTCGAACATGAGTATGAATTCGAACGTTAACGAGTAGCGCCGGGATCGCAAAGCCGTCAGGCCGTATCGCCTCCGAACAATGGAAAAGGGCGGACGAAAATTTTCGTCCGCCCTTTTCGATTTTCTGCTCAAAATCTCCGACGGCTTTGCGTTTCGGCATTCGATGCGTCATTATATTCGATTGCTTTTTAACGCAAACTGAAGACTATGGTACCGACAGAAAAGATACGAAACATCGCAATTATCGCTCACGTTGACCACGGCAAGACAACGCTCGTCGACGCTATGCTGCAGCAGTCAGGCACTTACCGTGACAACGAGGCCGTCGTTGAACGCGTCATGGACTCGATGGACCTCGAGCGTGAACGCGGCATCACGATCATGGCCAAGAACACGTCTGTACGATACGGCGACTACAAAATTAACATCGTCGACACGCCGGGCCACGCCGATTTCGGCGGCGAGGTCGAGCGCGTTTTGAAGATGGTCGACGGCATCGTCCTGCTCGTCGACTCAGCCGAAGGCTGCCTGCCGCAGACGCGTTTCGTGCTGCGCAAAGCTCTCGAGCTCAAACTTCCCTGCATCGCTCTCGTCAACAAGATCGACCGCCAGGACGCACGCCCCGAGGAAGTCGTCGACGAGATCTACGACCTGTTCATCGACCTCGGAGCGTCCGATCAGCAGATCGAATTCCCGATCCTGTACTCGATCTCGCGTGACGGCGTCGCGAAGAAAAACCTCGATGACGAATCTAAAAATCTAGTTCCGCTATTCGACCAGGTGATCGAAACGATTCCGGCGCCGCACGCACTTCGCGATGATTCGCTGCAGCTGCTTGTCGCGAACATCGATTACAACGCGTTCGTCGGGCGATTGGCGATCGGCCGAATGTTCTCGGGCGAAATATCGAAAAATCAGGAAGTCATCGTTGCCAAGATCGACGGCTCAACGCAAAAAACGCGCGTGAAAGAGCTTTTCGTATTCGAGGGCCTCGACCGCGCTTCGGTCGATAAGGCCGGCGTCGGCGAGATCGTCGCACTGGCGGGCTTCGACGATATTAATATCGGCGAAACTATCACGCTGGTCGAAAACCCGCGTCCGCTTCCCGTCATCGCCGTCGACGAGCCAACGATCTCGATGATCTTCAGCGTCAACAACTCGCCGTTCTCGGGCATCGACGGCAAGTTCGTCACCTCGCGCCAGATCAAAGATCGTCTCGACCGCGAACTGCTCGGCAACGTCGCTCTGAGGATCACGCAGGTTGAAGGCGCTTCGGAACAGTTCAAGGTGTCAGGCAGAGGCGAACTCCAACTCGCGATCCTGATCGAAATGATGCGTCGCGAAGGTTACGAAGTGCAGGTCGCAAAACCCGAGGTCATCACCAAAAAGGACGAAAAAACCGGTGAGACTCTTGAGCCGATCGAACAGGTCGTCATCGACGTCCCAGAGGAATTTATCGGTGTGGTCACCGAAGCTCTCGGCCGCCGCAAAGGACAAATGTCCAAAATGATCAACAACGGCTCGGGCCGCGTTCGTCTCGAATATGAGGTTCCGTCACGCGGACTGATCGGCTTTCGCGGCGAGTTTCTGACCGAGACGAAAGGCACCGGCCTGCTCAACACAATTTTCTTGCGGTTCGATAAATGGCAGGGCGACATGAAGGGCCGTGCGACCGGCTCGCTCGTTTCCGACCGCATGGGCGAGACGAACACGTACGCTCTCTACAACCTGCAGGAACGCGGCACGCTCTTCGTTAAACCGCAGATCAAGGTTTACGAAGGCATGATCGTCGGCGAAAACGCACGTGCCGTCGACCTCGACGTCAACCCGATCAAGGAAAAGAAACTCTCGAACATGCGCACCACTTCGGCCGACGAAGCCATGCGCCTCGTCCCGGTCCGCGAAATGTCGCTGGAAAGAGCGTTGGAATTCATCGCCGACGACGAACTGATCGAAGTCACGCCAAAAGCTATCCGCCTCCGCAAACGCGTGCTAAAAGCAAACGAACGGCCCAAAAAATAGATCTCCTGTTCACCCAATACATGGCACCGCGAGCCTCACTGCTTGCGGTGCTTTTCTTTTTTAAATATAAAGCTTGACAGCCAGATCTTAATACGTTACTTTTCAGTTACGTATTGGAGGCAGACAAATGAAACTTGATGAAATGACTTTAGATGTAACGCAGAGCGTCGTGATCGGCGCCGGCTTGGACGAGGTTTTTGAGAAGATGCTTTACCGACTCGGCGAGGGCAACAGCCGGCCTGACGGCGAATCGCTGCAGCTCAATATCGAGGCTTTCGCAGGCGGCCGATGGTACCGCGACCGTGGTGCAGGAGTTCAGCATCTGTGGGCCCACGTCCAGACGATCAAAGCTCCCGAGCTTCTCGAGATGAGCGGCCCGATGTTCATGTCGTATCCGGTGATCAACCACGTCGAGGTGAAATTGGAACGCGTCGACGACGGAACCAAGGTAACACTGCGGCACCGGGCACTCGGGATGATCGAAGCGGCCCATCGCGAAGGTGTCTCGCACGGCTGGCAACACATGCTCGAAAACATCGCGGGAGACTTCCCTCAAAAGGCAGCAAGCCCGAGTCCGGCTTAGCAGATGTCCGACGACCTCGATCACATTTGGAAGGCCCTGTCCGATCCAACCCGCCGTGCAGTACTCGACATCCTGCGGCGCGGCCCTGAAACGACGACAGCGATCGTAGAAAAATTTCCCGACATGACGCGCTTTGCAGTAATGAAGCACATCGATGTTCTGAGGGATGCTGGCCTAGTGATAACGCAGGTCGACGGCCGGCGGCGGATAAATTCGCTGAACGCCGTGCCGATCCGTCAAATTTACGAACGCTGGGTGAGCCCGTTCGCGGAACTGTGGTCGAGCACGCTCCTCAGGCTCAAGGACGACGTCGAAAAAAAATCAGATTAATTTATCGGAGTAATTAATATGCAGGCAGAAACAAAAAGAATGAGTATCATCGAGTCGATCTTAATGGAGATCGAACAGGAAGCCGCGATAACAAAGAGCCTGCTCGAGATCGTCCCCGAGGACAAGCTGTCATGGCGGCCGCACCCGAAAGCGAAATCGCTCGGCGAGATCGCCATGCATATCGCAGGCCTGCAGGGCGGCGTCGCGACTCTCGGGCAAAACGATATCGCCGAGCGGCCCGACGATCTTGGCGTCGACCCGGAAGCGCAAAGCCGGGACGAGATATTAAAGACCTTCGCCGAAAGCCAGGAACAGGCGAAAGCGATCGTCGGCTCGACGAGCGAGGACGCGTTGTTTTCGGAATGGAAACTCGTCAGCGGCGGCAAGACGCTAGCCGCCATGCCGCGTATCGCCTTTTGGCGTTCGATCCTGCTCAACCACAACTACCACCACCGCGGTCAGCTCGCGACCTATCTTCGCCAACTCGACGTGCCGCTGCCGTCCGTTTACGGCCCGAGCGCCGACGCGAACCCGTTTGCCTAGTTATTTATTGGATTTCAAAAGTAGAGAACGCCAAACGCCAAACAAGAACAGGGACGACCGATCGGTCGTCCCTGTTCTTTTCTGCTGTTTATCAAATGTCGAGCTGAGGCGGACCCGTGCGAGTGCCGTCGCTGTCAGCGCCGGGCCGCGCGGAGCCGACAACCAGCGCGCGATCCTCGGCATTTGCTCATTTACCCTTGTAGCCGGCCGTCACCTCGCCCTTGTGAGCTGCAAATGCCGCGAGAACTTCGCCTTTTTCCTTCGCCGGCACTTTGGCCCAATCGAGTGTGCGCCCCAATTCGGCCGCGACCTCGTCAAATTCTGCCGGTGAGATCTTGAGGTCGCGATGCGCTTCCTCCAAACCCAAATGAGTTTGACCCGCTCTTGTCGGCGAGTATTTGAAAGGCCCGCCCGCGACCTCGCATACCCACAACGTTCGCATGAATTTTAAGCCCGGCAACCTGTTCAAGCTATTCCTGTGCCAATTCCTTAGGTCCGGGTTCTTCGAGTTTTGTCCCACGATCGGGTTTTTCACCACCGCGTCGCTAAAGTGGTCGACGACCGCGGAGATGGCGAATACGCCGCCCAGCCTATCGTAGAGGCTCTTTTCGGTCTGGGCTTTGGCCTGCGTCGCACCGCCGATTAGAATGGCCGTCAGAGCCATCGCCATCACGAGTGATCTGTTAATTGTAATTTGTATTCTCATCTTCTTTGTTCCCTTTTGGTCTGCTGTGTAACAGATCATCGTCAATGTGAAAACTCCTCGCTCAATCGTCCCAGCGCAAGTGCTCCGAGGGCCAAGCCAAGGTCGCGCAGTGCCACGTCAAAATAGCCCGGGATCATTAGTAAATTGACGATGATCAGCACAAGCCACGCCGACACGACGTACGCGAAGATCTTGGGTTTTAGTAAAACACCGATGCCGGCGACGATCTCGATCACCCCGACGACGTACATGAACTGGTGCCCGTTCCCGCCCAGAAGATTGTTGACGGTCGCGGGAAGGTATTGGTCCCAGTTGACCAATAAATGAAGAAATTTGTCGACGCCCGCCACGATGGGCGCGACCGTAAAGCCTATCCGTAAAATTTGATACGCCTGCATCGCGGGATTGCCAAAAGATGTATCCGACCGTTCGCGGACAAAACCGGCGTCGTTCTTTAAAACTGTTTCCATATTTTTCTCCGTTGAATTAAGAATCAGCCATTGCGCAGTGTCTGTGAACGTATAGTATTTCGATAATTCTAATAAGTCAACTAGTTTCTGTAATTATTGTATTTTACGACTTTTTAAGTTATGATTGCGTAGCGGTCGATAATGCAGGCGATGTTAAAAATACCCGGTTTTAAGTTTAATGACGCATTATCTTTTTCGTGCATTTCGTGTGTTTCGTGGTTAATTCTTAAAAACTGTAATCACGAAACACACGAACGAATACAATGAATTCAACCCCGTCCGTTAAACGGTGGGTAGTAAATATGAAACACGACAAACGATTTTTCGAAAGCACCCGCGGCCAGATGATCCTGCTGCTGCGAGGTTCCGCGAAGACGGTGAATCAACTCGCTGCCGACCTCGGTTTGACGGACAACGCGGTCAGAGCTCATTTGCTCGCGCTTGAACGCGACGGGCTGGTCGCAATGGGTTCGCCGGTCAAAGGCTATCGCAAGCCGCACAATTCGTACGAGCTGACGGACGAGGCGCAGCACCTCTTCCCAAAACCGTATAACGCGCTTTTCAACCAATTATTGAACGTGTTGAAGAGACGCATGGTCACGCCGGTAGTAAGGGATATTCTTTCGGAACTGGGCCACCGCGTCGGTAAAGCAATGCCGTCCGGTGCCGGCGACCTTGACGCGGATCTTGCGACGGTAACGGAGACACTCGGCGAACTCGGCGGCTCGGCGAGAGTGGTTCGCGGCGAAGATAAATTAGAGATCAAAAGCGAGAACTGCCCGTTCGCCGACGCCGTGGCCGAACACCCAGAGGTCTGCCGGATGGCGGAATCCTTGGTCAGTGAGATGGTTAAACGGCCGGTGAGAGAAACGTGCGACCGCACCGGCAAGCCGAAATGCAGCTTCGAGATAATGATGGATCAATCGTCCTCGGTTTCCCCCTCGGACGAGTCATCGCCGTCGTCGACGAATTTTTCATAACCGTAAGCGTCGTCGTAATAATACCCGCGATCCTTCTGGTCGTTTTCCCATAAACCGTCCTTTTCGGGCGGTTTTTCGTTTTCGACATCAACTTGCCTCGGCGTTTCCTGCATAAATCATTTATAATCGAGCGGAAATCTTTCTCCAACCATTAATTATGACACCGAAAAGATATCTGCTGAGTGCCGGGTTCATCCTGAGCACGTTCGTCTCCGCTTATTTCGTCACCTCGACCGGCGCGCAGCAGGCCCAGCCCGCGCCGGCCGTCGACCTAAGTTATCAGATCGGGGCGATCCTTTATCAGCAGAGATCGGCTGAATATCGAGCGCTCGCGTACCAGGCATTTAACCTCGCACGCTGGCAGCTCGACGCCGACCTCGACAAAAAGAACGTCAAAAAGCTGCCGAAAATCGAGCGCAAAAGGCCGCGGGCGATCGTCGTCGATATAGACGAAACCGTGCTCGACAACTCGCCTGCGAACGCGCTTGGAGCAAAAAACAACGCGCCGTTCAACATCAAGGACTGGTACGCGTGGGGCGAAATGCGAAAGGCGAAACCTGTGCCGGGAGCGGTCGATTTTTTGAATTATGCGGTGTCGAAAGGTGTGAAGATATTCTACGTCTCCAACCGCGACGAAGTGCAGAAACAGGCGACGATCGCGAATCTGATAAGTGCCGGTTTCAAGGACGTCGCGCTCGACAACGTGCAGCTACGCGACAAGGAATCAACCAAGGAACCTCGACGTCTAGGCGTTGCTGCAAATTACCGTATCGTGATGCTGATGGGCGACAACCTCGACGATTTTTCCGGCGTGTTCGAGCGAAAGTCCGTGATCGAGCGATTCATTGAAACCGATAAGGCCCGCGAACTCTGGGGCAAACGCTTCATCGTCCTCCCCAACGCCATGTACGGCACCTGGGAAAGCGCCGTATACAACTACGAACGCCTCACCGAAGCCCAAAAAGCCGAAAGGCGCGCCGGTGCCCTCGAATTGCCGTAAAATAAATATATGAGCCGCACACCCGAAGAAAAGCTTCTGAACCCGCGGCCCGGCAGCCTTGTGGCTGCGGCACGTGACTTCGGTATCGATCTTTCTTTGACCGCATCGCAGCTGCGACTTACGCCCCAACAGCGCATCGACAATTTGCAGGCCAGCATGAAATTTTTGGCCGAATTGGAAAAAGCTCGAAAAGCTGGCGCAGTGCGCAAAAGCAATCATTAATGGTCGACCTTGGAAAAGCGATTACCAGCCTAGCCGCCAACAATGTCGACTACGTCATCGTCGGCGGTGTCGCTATCGCACTCCATTCGTCGGGTTACATAACGCGCGATCTCGATTTTTGCTATTCGCGTGAAAAATCCAATATCCAACGCCTTGTGGCTGCGTTGTCGCCTTTCGACCCTAAGCCACGGGATTGGCCGGATAATTTGCCGTATTTTTTTGATGTAAGTACTCTGCGAAACGGGACCAATTTCACATTCGAAACCGCTATCGGTGACATTGACCTTCTCGGCGAAGTGAAAGGGATAGGAGATTACTCTAACGCGATCGCCCGATCGGTCGTTTACACACTTTACGGTGTCGAGGTCAATGCGTTCGACCTCGACGCCTTGATCGAATCAAAAACCGCGGCTGATCGGCCGAAAGATCACCTTGTGTTGCCTGAGTTACTTGCATTGCGCGAAGCGTTAGACCCGAACGAAGAATAAAAAATGATAAACAGAATTGTTCTGAATGGCGTTCTGAGTCTCGCCTTATTTGGAGCTCTTTCCGCGTGCGTCGCCGCACAAACCCTCACGGTCCGCGACATAATGGCCGAGCCGTCGATCGCAGGGATGCGGGCCGAAGGCGAAAAGCTTTCGCCTGACGGGGAAAAAGTCGTCTACCTTTGGAACGCGGAAGGAAAGCTGCCGCGAGATCTGTACCTCTCCTCGGCCAATGGCGGCGGGACTAAGATCATACTGCGCACTGGCGACCTGCCCGTTCCGAGCCGCACGCCGGATAAGGAAAATAAGCTCGACTACGGCCTCGTTTTGCGTGACGATTTCGTCAAGGGACGCGAAAACCAGCTCGGCAATTTCGAATGGTCGCCCGACTCGAAACAGCTGATATTTTCGTACGGCGGCGATCTTTACCTTTTCGGATTTGGAAAGCTGCCGGAAATGACTAGCAGCGAACAGTTATCGCGGGCTTGGGCCAATTACGAAAAAGTTCTCGTGCGCCGCGCCGATCTCGCGCCAAAGCTGGTTGAAGCCGTCCAGCTGTCGCAGATCGTTGAACGTGAAATTTATGGACAGGTAGCCGAAGCACGCAGCCGACTTTTATCCGCGAGCCTGGACAACTCGGGCTCACCGGCTGGCACTGTTTCGGCGACGCACGTCACCGCGGTTCTGGATGCGAACGTGCTCTTAGATGCCGCATTGCAACGCTTGTTAAGTTTGCGGGAAAACTATCCGCAGCTCGGGTCGAACGAGACCTTCCAAAATGCCCAGCTCGAGCTCGAGGGTGCAGCGAATCGTATAAACGTTGCCCGTTTTGACTTCAACAATGCAAACTCCGAATACGGCGTAAGGCGATTGACGAGGACCCAGGCGGCCGAGTCGGCCCCGCGTTTTCTGGACGAAGATCGAATCATCTATTCGCAAAACGGCAACCTGTTCGTTTGGGACCTCAAATCAAATTTGATCACTCAGATCTCGAAGGAAGCTAACCCGCAGGCCTTCGTTACCGTCACGAACGCGACGCCGAACAAGGAAGGCTCGCTCGTTGCTTACGTCGTTTCGGACAGCTCAAAATTCAAATCTCTCGTCGTGCCGAATTATCTCGACGAATTCGTCCAGGCCTCGAGCGTAAGGCGTGGATGGTCAGAGCAGAAGATTCTCGTCGTTCCCGCCGACGGCAGCCGCGATACTCCGTTCGAGATCAAGCTGCCTAAACCGGAAGGCGTCAGCAATTTTCGCCGCATCGTCTGGGCCGCCGACGGCCGCAGCCTGATCGCCGACCGCGTCGACAAAGGCACAAAACGCCGCCAGCTTTTCTACATCCACAACGTCGGAGCGAAGGACGAACAGACCATCCTCGTCACCGAAGAAACCGATGACAAATGGCAGGCTTCGCTATCGTCGATCGTGGAGCCGAATCCCGAAAACGCGGATGAACTTTTCCTCGGCTCCGAAAGAGACGGTTTCAATCACCTTTATCTTGCAAAACTCGAAAAGAATCCGCTTCCGCAAACGACACCCGGCGTGATCACCGGCGGCAACCCGACAGATGCCGGCTATTCGCAAAACGTAAAGATCGAGCAGCTTACCAAAGGAAGCTGGCAGGTCGAATGGGCAAAATGGGCGCCCGACGGCAACGAAGTCATTTATTTATCAACCGCGGACGGCACGGCATCTCGTCAGTTCAGTTCGATTTACATGCTCAACCGCCGCACCAGTCCCGTCGAAGGCCATCCGGAGAACGGAATGCGTGCTTCGCCGCAAATGAACACCGACGGACCGCCCAATTTGCTGTACGAAATCTCGACCTGGAAATCGCCGGGTGAATTGAATGTCGTTCGTGTCTGTCCTCGCTGCCGTGGCATGCAGTTCCCCCGAAAACTGACCAACACCACTCCGGAAGCGTTTACGCGCCTGCGTTGGAACGAACCGCGGTTCGAAGAGATCGCAAGTCGGGACGGTAAAAAGATACCTGCGAAGATCTATCTACCCGCTAATTTCGATAAGAATAGAAAATATCCGATGGTCGTGTTCGTGCACGGTGCGGGATACCTGCAGAACGTCGTCAACGGGTGGAACAACTATTACCGCGAGTTCATGTTCAATGAGTTGCTCACGCAAAAAGGTTACGTCGTGCTCGACATCGACTATCGCGGTTCGGCCGGGTACGGGCGTGACTGGCGGACGGACGTTTACGATTTTCTCGGCGGCAAGGACATGGACGACCACGTCGACGCGATCGACTACATGGTCAAGAATTACGCTGTGAATCCGGACAAGATCGGCGTCTACGGCGGCAGTTACGGCGGATTTATGGCCGAGATGCTGGCGATGCGAGCCCCGGACAAGGTCGCGGCTGCTGCGGCGTTGCGGCCCGTGGCTGATTGGAAAAACTACTACGCCTCGTCGCCCGGATATACGGCACAGCGTCTCGGCTTTCCCGACAAAAATCCCGAAGCCTACAGACGCAGTTCCCCGATCACCTACGCAGACCAGCTAAAACGGCCGCTTTTGATACTTCACGGCGAGGCGGACGACAACGTCCACGTGCAGGATTCGATGCAGTTGGTCGAAAAGCTTATTCGCCTAGGAAAGACTCAGTATTTCGAAGTAATGTTCTACCCGTCGGAAAATCACGGCTTCGTTCGCCCCGAAAGCTGGACCGACGAATACCAACGCATTTTATCTTTCTTCGAAAAACAACTAAAATGACGTAGAACAGGCTGTTAGCCTGTTCGTCCCAGGCAGGCTAACAGCCTGCCCTACTATTTATGCGTATTTTAGTTACCGGCGGTGCCGGATTTATCGGGTCGCACCTTTGCGAGCGGCTCCTGGGCGAAGGCCATGAGGTTATCTGCCTCGACAATTTTTTTACCGGACGAAAGCAGAATATCGTACATCTGCTCGACGATAAAAAGTTCGAGCTCGTCCGCCACGACGTTACGGAACCGATCCTGCTCGAGGTCGATCAGATCTACAACATGGCATGTCCGGCGTCGCCCGTTCATTACCAGTACAACCCGGTCAAAACCGTAAAAACCAGCGTCATGGGCATGATCAACATGCTCGGACTGGCAAAACGCGTAAAGGCGCGAATACTTCAGGCCTCGACATCCGAAGTCTATGGCGACCCGCTCATCCATCCGCAAACGGAAGATTATTTCGGCAACGTCAACTGCATCGGCCGCCGGAGTTGCTACGACGAAGGCAAACGCGTGGCCGAGACGCTGATGATGGACTATCATTGGCAAAACAACGTCGACACGCGTATCGTTCGTATATTCAACACATACGGCGAGCGAATGCTCGAAAACGACGGACGCGTGGTCTCAAATTTTATCGTTCAGGCACTGCGAGGGCAGGAACTGACGATCTACGGCGATGGCTCGCAGACGCGGTCGTTCTGTTACGTCAGCGACCTCGTAGACGGCCTGATCCGGTTGATGAACGCCGAACACGAAACGATCCACATGCCTGTAAATATCGGCAACCCGGGCGAATTCACGATGAACGAGCTCGCGGACGAGGTCGGCAAGGCCACGGGCAAAGAGATCAAGATCAAGTATATGCCGCTGCCGCAGGACGACCCGAAACAGCGCCAGCCGAACATCGATCGGGCGACGAAAATATTGGGATGGTCGCCCACTGTTCCGCTTGCAGAAGGTCTCGGCAAGGCCGTTAAATATTTCGACAAACTTATCAGTAATTAATCATGAAAATTCTAATCACCGGCGGAGCCGGATTCGTCGGCAGTCACCTCGCCGATAAACTTATCGGACAAGGGCACGAGATCACGGTCATCGACGACCTCTCGACGGGCCGCTACGCCAATGTCGCTCACCTCGAGGACACCGAACGCTTTCGCCTCATAATCGACACCGTGCTCAACGAAAAGCTGATGGAAGAGCTGATCCGCGAAACCGACCACGTCTACCATATGGCGAGTGCCGTCGGCGTAAAGCTGATCATGGACCATCCTGTAAAAACGATCGAAACGATCTTTCGAGGAACGGACGTCGTGCTCGCATTTTGCTCACGCTACCGCAAGCGCGTCCTCATACCGAGCACCTCGGAAGTTTACGGCAAAGGCGCATCCGTTCCTTTTCGCGAAGAGGACGATCTCTTGACCGGTGCGACCGACAAACACCGCTGGGCGTACGCCTGTGCCAAAACGCTCGACGAGTTTCTCGCTCTCGCTCACTTTAAGGAAACACGTCTGCCGGTCGTCGTCGTCCGCCTATTCAACACTGTCGGCCCGCGTCAGACCGGGCAGTACGGGATGGTCGTGCCGCGTTTTGTGCACTCCGCGATCAAAAACGAACCGATCATCGTTCACGGCGACGGCAGTCAGTCGCGCTGCTTCGGGCATGTTCATGACGTGGTCGAGGGGCTGACCTCGCTGCTCGATAACCCCGAATGCTTTGGCAAGGTGATAAACCTCGGCAACGACCAGGAAACTTCGATACTGCAGCTTGCTCAAAAAGCGATCGACCTCACGGGCAGCTCGAGCGAAATTCACTTTATCCCGTACAGCGAAGCCTACGGCGAAGGCTTTGAGGACATGCAGCGGCGAGTGCCGAGCCTCGACAAAGCGAGAAAGCTCATCGGCTACCAGCCAACCCGGCAGCTCGATGACATCATCCATGATGTGGCGAAAGAATACCGACAGGAAGCTGCCGCCGCCGCTTAAGGATGATAAAACTCAATACGATATTTCAGGCTGTAATACTGCTCGCGGTCATGTGCGTCGTATCCGCGGCCGCACAGACCGGCGGGTTGAAAGGTAAGGTCCGCACAAATCGCGGCGACGGCATCGCGGACTCGACCGTAACGGCCCGCATAAGCGGAAAGGATGTCAAAAGCGTTCGCTCCGACTCGAAGGGCAATTTCGTCATCGACGGCCTCGAATCCGGCATTTACAACATAGTATTCGACGCCGGCGGTTACAGCTCCGGCGTTTTATACAACGTTGAAGTCAAGAACAAAAGCGTTCGCAATCTCGGCGAGCGGCTGATGCTCTCGGTCGACCAGGGAATGCAGGTCATCATCAGGGGCAGCGTTTTTTACCGCGAAGGCACGAGCGTAACCGGTGCAAAGGTCGAGATCGAAAAGATGAACGCCGACGGCACGTATAAGAGCATCGGCTCGGCGCTCACCACCATCAGCGGCGAGTTTACGTTCCGCCAGCCGGAAGCGGACGCAAAATTCCGAATTACCGCGAAATTTAAGGGCGTGTCGGGATCGAAGGACCTCGAGGTAAATAACGCCGCCATCTACCGACTCGCGATAACCCTCGACCTGCCGCGAACCGAAAAATAAGCGGTCTCATAACAAACAAAAATCGGTCTTGGAAAATTCAATTTTCCGGGACCGATTTTTATTGCCTTCTCTTTTCGCGATCATCTACCCGTCGCGGCCTTATGATCTTTAAATTATTTTCGTTCTACGCGGCTTGCCGCTTCGCACTGCAGCGAGGCTTGCCTCGCCGCAAGCATCTTCCAGTTTTTGAGGCTATGCCTCCGATCCGCGGCACAGCCGCAAGACAATATGAACGTTCAACGGAAAAGCGTAGCTTTTCCGCAATGCAAAGCGGCAAGCCGCAAAATCAGCAGAATTTCTAGTTGATCGTTTCCGAGATCTGATCGGCCGACTGCATTGCTCCGACGTTTCCGGTGTCGGTGACGATCAGCGGGAACTCTTCGAGAATGACGGCGTTGGCAAGTGTCTGTACCCAATAGGTTCCGGCTGTCGGGAACACGACATTCACAAAGAAGCTGACGTTGTCGGTAAACCCGCCGGGCGCGAGATCGATCTCGGTCGCCTGCGACGTTACGACCAGATTTGTGCGGTCGGGCGCAAGTATTCTGACTTCGGTCTGGTGATTTCCCTCTCCCTTCCAGTGGTTGATAACAGCGAATTTGATAAGTGAGATCGGCAGCTTATCCACCATTATGTTTTGAAAAATGCCCATCAGCGATATCTTGTTGCCCATTTCGATCCGGACATCATCGCAGAGAAGCGTGTATATAAGTTGCAGATTTCCTGATTGCATTAATTTTTAAAAAGACGGACGCGTATCAAAAACACTAAATACGCGCTCAATTTCAAACTTTTTACGCGCTCCGTGTGTTTTAAACCGGCCCCGCAGTTCATTTCGCGCGTCGGGACCTCGCGTATCGGAGCGGCCAAAAGATCTCAACTGCGGCAAACACGTGTCGCTGAAAAAGTCTTCGCGATATTTTCCCGCATCGATACCTGCTTTTTGGCGTAACTCAGATTTTTACTTTTCCTAATGGTTCGGTCAAGCGTATACTTGAAGCAGACTCGCAAAAAACGATCGATTCCGTGCGGAGATATCGTTCTCCCGCCGGCAACTTATCGATCATTACAATGTGAGGCTTCAGATAGAGATGCTGATTTATATCCTCATCTGCCTTTCACTTTCGCTCGCCGGCATCGCGGGCCTGCAGTTCACGTACCTCTTTTATCTTGATCGTCTCGACAAGGAAAGAAAGAAACGCGTTCACGAATTGGAACTGCAGTGTAAAAGCCTCTCACACCGCCTGCACGAGGCCGAATCCCGCATCAACGAACAGAACGACACTCTAAGTTCTTTCTACGCTGACGAAGAAAGCGAGGGAATGTGGGCAGATGTCATCGAGGACCGTTAATTTTGGGGTTCGAGCTCGGCGATGGTCGCTCCCCAGCCGCCGGAGAACTCGTCGCCTGATTTGAATCCTTTCACGTAGTCCAGCTCGTCCAGCAAGCTGCGCACCACCTCTCGCTGAACCCCGATTCCCTTGCCGTGAATTATCCGTACGAAGCGAATGCCTTTCTTTCGGGCTTCGCCTAAATACGCCTCCGTAACGGCTTTAACGTCTTTCGGACGAAACGCGTGCAGATCAAGCACGTCGCCTATCTCAAGCTCGACCGGTTCTCCAAACGGATTTTCCAACTCTATATCCACTCTCAACTCTTATCTATTCACTTTTCTCTATTCACTATTCACTATTTACTTTTCGCAGCCTGCTGCTGAAACTGTGCGATGTCCTCCGGCGGAGTCACTTTGAGACGGCTCTTGTCCTTGTACGTGACAAATCGCTTGTCCACCATCGTTCCGTCCGGGCCCCGGAGCTTTACCGTGAACGTCTTGTTATCGCCCGAACCTTCCACCCGTAACGGAAGCGTTCCCCACACATCGTTGTTCGTGCGGTAAGCCGTGTAGTAATTCTGATCGTATTTGTCGAACGCGAGGACCATCACGCGGTCGAAATCAGGTTCTTCGCCGTCAACGGCTTTCACAAGGTTCGTTCGGGAAAGAATGACCCAATTGCCCGGTGTCGAAACCTTGCCGCTCGCGACGACTTTATCGGCGGAATCCGTGTCCAATCTCTGCCAGGTCACAAATTTCCGATTGCCTTCCTGATAAAAAACAATGTCCGCCGGCACCTGCAGCTCGACCTGCCGGCCGAAAAGCCAGCCGGCCGGAGCGGGCGAGACCGACGGGTCGAGTTTCACCAGGTACCAGATGTCGTACTTGTCATCGATCTTCTCGGGCTCGCCTTCTTCACGGGCGGCCTCGATCTCTTCGTTCTTAGTCTTTTTGACCTGCTTCTTTTCGCCTTTGGCCGAGTCGTCGACGTCCGGAACTTCCTGTTTCGGAACGAATTTCCAGTCCATGATCTCGAACGTCGAGCCGTTGGCGAGTTTGAACAAGACATTCTCCGGGCTCATGTCCGACACGAGCCGAAGATTCGACGCTGCACGCAATTGGCCCGCGGCCTGCGGCGGCAGTTCTTTGAATTCCTCGCCCAGTTTCTTTGATTTTTCGAGAACGTCGCTCGTAATTATATTCTGGGCCTCGATCCAACCCTCGGTCTTCGTTTCGTCGTGTGCCCTAACGCGGAACCATTGGACCTTTTCGAACTCCACCTGGTCGAACACATCGAGACGGTCGCCGCGTTTCACCTCCAAAAGGTCGGCGGCAACGACCGCATACGACGTGCGGATCTGAGCGGTCTTTGCGATAACCGTCGCAGTGTCGGGACCGGTGACGATATTCGAAACACTGTCGACCGTTTGATCGACAAGGCCGCAGCCCTGAGCCGACAGCAACGCCGCGGCGATAAAAAATATTAGGTAGATCTTGGTTTTCATTTATTACTTCGAGGACAATTTTCGCCAGTTATTATAACCCAACTTATCGAGCAATGCCTTTTGGCGGCCGCGCGGTTTGGGCGAAACGGTCAGCCCGGTTTTGGCAACGGTGTCGGGCGGTTGGATTCCGGCGGCCATAAGTTCGTTGTTCCATTCTATCGGCGCGCTGCCCGTAATATTGCGGTCGACGAATTCCTGGCCGATGCCTGCCGACCGCAGAACTTCGATCACTGCTCCTGTTCCTTCGGCAGCGGGAGCAGATTTGGAATGGCGTTTGAAGACCGCTTCCAGAACGTCCGAGACCGACGATTTCCCTTTCGACCGCTCCATCAGCGTCACGTCGGTCAAGAACGCGACGATCATTCCTCGGGCGTAAACCTGCGTGTCGTTTCCGGCGAACCTCGCCTTCGATGCCTCGACCAATGACAGGCGTTTCGTCTGACGCGAATCGATGCTGTACGCCCGCGACAGCGTATCGAGAAAGTCGTCGAAACCTATCCGGTTCATGAACACAGCGGTTTTGAGCGACTGGTAGAGTGCAAAGCCCTCGTAAAACCAATCGTATTTGCCCGACAGATTCACCGCGTTCGGCAGCCACAGATGAAATATCTCGTGCCGAAGCTGTTCGTGCAGACGCTGGAGCGACTGCGTGCGGAAATTCATATCCGACGACACGATCGTCAGATTCCGCCCGCGCGTCTCCGCCTGCCAGTTCCCCGGACTGACCTGCACCGGAAAACGAGCGATCGCGATCTGTGCCGATCCCGCGTGCGGAGCACCGAAGATCTTTCGATATTCCGAATAGATCTCCGTCGCCATCGCGAGCGCCTCGGCCTCGGTAAAAAGCCAATCGCCGGAGGTAGCGAGTTGCAGCGAAACGCCGTCGACTTCCGCGTTCGAAGTCTTTATACGCTTGCCGATCACTATCACCGCGTCGGCTGCACTCGCAAATTTGAACGAACTCGCATCGCCGGCCTGATCGAGCGACACGCTCTTCCAACTATCCGGCAATACGAGCTTTACGGCAGCGGCTTGCGAGCCTTGCGGCAAAATGTCGTCCAGCATCAGAAAGCCTGTATCCGAATTTATCCACGACGCGTGTGCGGACGAGCTCGGGCTTCTATCCGGCGAAAGGGCGATCGTGTATTTCCACGATGAAAAGTCGTCGTCGGCAAGGTATTCGCCGGGTATAAGCTGCCGCACAGCGACGCTGGAACCGTCCGCCTTCGAAAGCTTTACGTTCGAGATCCGTTCCCCGAGATTCGATGATCCGCCTGCCGTCGACGCAAAATAGAAGTTCCGTTTCCGCGGCGTCGCGTCATTTAAATATGTGCCGCTGACATCCGCTGTCGCCCTCGCGGCATCTATCTTTATGGTCGCCGCGACATCTTGTGCGTTCGAATTGTTAATTATTTGTAAAATAAGCAAAACTGCCGCAAAATACGACAGAAATGCACGCACGAGTTTTGACATCTCATTAATTACGGAACTAAACTTATTGTTTCGTCCGAGGTCGATCGAGGCTCCACGTCTAGCATAGGTAATTTATGAGCGTAATCAAAATCATCATTTACGCCCTTATCTTCTTTTTAGGGCTGTTGTTTTTGGGCCGTTTCTTTTTTTGATCGCCGGACCGCGATCTTTTTTACCGACTGTTTTGAATCGGAACAGCCACAATATATTTTTGTTCTAGTATTGAATACGATGATCGGCGGTCGCCACGACCGCCTTTTTATTTTTAAAAGATCTTAATTATGAGTGAATTACGCAAGATAAAACGTGCATTGTTCAGCCTTTCGGATAAGACTGGAGCCGTCGAGTTTGCCCGCGTCCTCACCGATCTGGGCGTTGAGATAATCTCGACCGGCGGCACCGCCAAAACGCTTCGCGACAGCGGTTTGCGGGTCACCGACGTTTCCGAGGTAACCGGCTTTCCCGAGATGATGGACGGCCGCGTCAAGACGCTGCATCCCAAAATACACGGCGGATTTCTCGCGTTACGCGACAACGACGAACACATCGCCGCAATGGAAACCCACGGCATCGAGCCGATCGACCTTGTCGTTGTAAATCTCTATCCGTTCGAGGAAACCATTGCGAACGAAGGAGTTTCGCTCGAAGAAGCGGTCGAAAACATCGACATCGGCGGCCCCGCGATGATCCGTTCGGCGTCGAAAAACTGGCGTGACGTAGCCGTCGTCACCGACCCGCAGCTTTACGTTCACATAATCGCGGAACTCAACGAAAACGCCGGCTCGGTCTCACTCGAAACCCGCAAACGCCTCGCCGCTGTCGCCTACGCCCGGACGGCCAGCTACGACCTCGCGATCTCGTCCTATCTAGCAAAACAGCTTTCCGACGCGGATCTCGACTTCCTCGAACAGTTCAATCCGCTCGGTAATTTAGTATTCATCGAAAGCGACGACGACCTGTCAGAACCGGAAGCGATAGCGACCGGGTCGCCCGACGATCAAAACTTCGCCGACGACATATTCCTCGACCTCGCCAAAGTTTCCGATCTCAGATATGGCGAAAACCCGCATCAAAAGGCCGCTCTCTACACGACCGACGAGAGCGGCATCGCTAACGCCGAGCAGCTTCACGGCAAAGAGATGTCGTTCAACAACTATGTCGACGCCGAGGCCGCCTACAACCTCGTCAACGATTTCGACGATCTCGCCGTCGCCATCATAAAACACACAAACCCGTCCGGCGTCGGCCTCGGCACGACCACCGAAGAAGCCTACCGCCGAGCCCTCTCCACCGACCCGGTCTCAGCCTTCGGCGGCATAGTCGCCTTCAACCGCCCCGTCGATGCGACAGTCGCCGCATCCGTAAACGAAGTATTCACAGAAGTTGTCATCGCCCCGGAATTTTCAGAAGAAGCCCTAAATATCTTCCGCACCAAAAAGAACCTCCGCGTCCTTCGGCTCGCTCCCAACTCCCATCCTTTCAAAGCAGGGGTGGCAGGCTTTAACTCCCCTCCTTCCAAAGGAGGGGTGGACGCCGCTTCGGCGGACGGGGTGGTTGTCGACGTGAACTTCCCACAACTCGAATACAAACAGATCTCCGGCGGCTTCCTCGTCCAGGACAAAGACATATATCGTGTAACAAATAACGACCTGAAAGTCGTATCGAACAAACAGCCGTCCGAAGCCGAATTAAAAGCGATGATGCTCGCCTGGGCCGTCTGCAAGCACGTAAAATCGAACGCCATCGTCATCGCCGACGAAAATCAGACGATCGGCGTCGGCTCGGGCCAGATGAACCGCGTCGATTCCGTCCGCATCGCCGCAATGCGTGCCGAACGCCTCAATTTGCCCATAAAAGGTGCCGCGTTAGCGTCCGACGCGTTCTTCCCGTTCCGCGACAACGTCGACGAAGCCGCAAAACTCGGCGTCTCGGCGATAATTCAGCCCGGCGGTTCAATCAAGGACGACGAATCGATCGCCGCGGCCGACGAACACGGCATTTCGATGGTCTTTACCGGCCACAGGCACTTCAAACATTGAGTTAAACAAAATTTGTTAAAGTAAAACATTAAAAAACTTGACAAGCCGTATATTGTGGTGTAGATTTACTCTCATACAAGACAACTGAAGGAACGCCCGGGAGCATGGATCAAACCAACTCCCGGGCTTTTCCACACCCGGCGTCCCCATATTCGTGCGTTACCGCACAAAGCTCTCGACCGTCAACTCCTTTCCATCGGTCACAAATGTGATCGTGCCTTTAGTCCCCGTCGTCCAAACCTCGGCGCCGTGATCCCGCCAGCGTTCCACAACTTCCGGATGCGGATGTCCGAATCTCGACTTTTTGCCCACCGAGATAACAGCGAAAGACGCATTGGCGGACTCGATAAACTCTTCGCTCGACGACGTCCGGCTGCCGTGATGCGGCACTTTGACGACATCGGCGTTGAGGCCATTTTGAACAATAAGCGATTCCGCCGCGCGTTCGATATCGCCGGTAAAAAGGAAAGCAAGTTCGCCAAACGCTATCCGCAAAACGACGGAATTATCGTTGTCGGAATTTCCTTGGCCCGCGGCCGGATTCAAGATTTCCACACGAGCTCCGCCGATCTCGAGAACCTCGCCCGTCGAAACGGTCACTAACGGAATATTCTTCCGTCGCGAAACAGCGGCCAGTGCGTCATAATCCACATCGCCGACGGCCGTCCGGCCGACCATTACCTGGCCCACGGCAAAGTTCGCGGCAACGTCCGACAAGCCCTGAATGTGATCAGAATCGGCGTGCGTCGCAACAATACGATCTATACCCGAATATCCTTTCTGCCATAGAAACTCCGAGACGACCGCTTCGCCGATCCGCGGAACGTCCGGCTCGAAACTTTCCGCGTCTGATTCGTCATCGCTGTTGCGAAAAACCGGGCGTCCGCCGCCGTCGACGAGCATCGTTTCGCCGTTCGGGAACGTCACGAGAGCCGAATCGCCTTGCCCGACGTCGAGAAAATCGATACGCAGTTTGCCGTCCGCCCTCGGACTGCTGAACGGATGAAAGAAAATGATCGACCCGACCAAACACACGCCGGCCGCGGTTGCGACCATCAGCCGCCGCATTGAATTCCGTTTATGAGCGAACGGGTCCCACCGAAATATCATCACCGCCGCGATCGCGACCGGCACGAAATAAAGAACGTACAGCGCGTGTCCCGCAGCCGGATAAACAGGGATCCGAGCGGATGCCCAGCCGCCGTCGACGGCGAATCTGGGAAATGCGAGCAGCAGCGAATTGGCGGCTTCGGCAAGCCTGACGAGCGGCAGAGCGAGCGTTTCGCTTATTTGTGCGACCGCCACAGCCGCGAATGCGGCGAATGTTTCAGCGGCGAGAACGATGCCGACCCACAGGTTCAAAACAACGGCGGCGATCGACACTCGGTGAAAATAAAATACGACGAGCGGCAAGAGGCAGATCTGCACGATCAACGAAACGAGCAGGCCTTCACACAAATAGGCGCCCGCTTTTTGTAACGCGGCCTCGCCTCTGAATCGGCTGAACGGCAGCTTGAACAAATGGCCGGAATAGATCTGACGCTTGCCTTCAAATTCCCACATCACGTCCCGCCAGTAGAGCGTTTCGCAAAAACGCCTCAGGAACATTGAGACCAACGGGGGCAGCGGCTCGGCTGAGCTCGGCATCCACGTACCGATCCTTCGCAGATTCGTGATAAGCGGAAACGCGATCCCAACGATCGCGCCGACACTCACGAACGTAAGTTGGAACGACGGCGTGAGAAGACTCGACGGCCGAATCGCGAGCAACAGCAGGGCGCACGCGCCGAGCGAATTCAGGAGCGAGCCCTGACGATGAATGACCCGCGAAAAAAGCAGGATGGTAAAGACCGTGCTTGCCCGCACCACCGGCACCTCAGCACCGACCGCTAACGTGTACGACCACAAAAACGCGGTCGCGGCCAAAAATTGCCAGACGCGGTTTCGGGTGAATGCACCGGCGATCAACAACACAATGCCGCCGATGAACGTGATGTGCAGGCCCGAGATCACAAGTATGTGAAACGTCCCGCCCTCGCGAAACAGGTCGGCCGTCTGTTTGTCGAGAAAATATTTATCGCCGAGCAGCGACGCAATCAAAACACCCGCCGTCTTTCCGTCAAACCGCCCGCGAAACTCCTCGATCAATCGCTGCCGCTGTGCAAAGATTGCGCCGGTTAACGAAAACGTTTCGCTTTCGCCGATATTTTGAATGAGCAGCGGACTTTTCAATGTCGCGACGGCGTCGAGTCCCTGTTCGTCCAACGATTGGATACGCGAACGCACGCCGGGATTTTGAAAATTCTCCTCACGCTGCAAGGCGCATTCGACGAGCAGCCGCGAATTATTCTGCAGGCCCAGCGCTTCGAGATCGCCCAGCGAATCTGCGTCGCTCGTCGGCACAAAGATCCTAACGTCGCCCGAAACATCGCTCGTCTGCGATCTGTAGCGAAGCCGGTTTGCCGAAAGCCGCAGGAAGACACCGTCGTACGACAATTCCGGCAGTCCGACGAGAATGCCTTCGACCTCGACGGGTTCGCCCGATTTGATCGATTGACTGTCGTAGATCGTCTTCAACCGATCGCCCGCAACCCCTGCGATCTCAAACTGGTAACAAACGCCTCCGAGCGCGCAAAAGGACAGCAGGACCGCCGCGGCTGACGAAGTTCGCGGCATCGTCAGGATCGCGAACGCCGCGCCGGCCAGGCACACGATCGCCCAAACCGGAAACCCGTCGTCGAAATATTTCTCGATCACGATCCCGCACGAAAAACTTATAGCGAGCCATAGCAGCGGATAGCGAACGAACGTCGGTTTTGTGTCCTCAGCCATGCGAAAGTCTTATTCGGTCTTGATAAGGTGCCTGATCTCGCGAAAGCTTTTTTCGCTGATTCCCTGGACCAGCAGCAGTTGTTCGGGGCGCATGAACGGGCCGTGCGTCTCTCGGTGAGCGATGATTCGTTCAGCAAGTTTTCGCCCGATGTGTGGAATTTTCTCCAATTCGCCGGCCGTCGCCGAATTGATATCGACTGCGTTTTCGGCCGTCTCGACCGGCGGCTTTTTGGATTCAGGATCATTCGCCGTTCGAGCGCGCGAACACGAAACAAGAAACGTTCCCGCACATATAAAGATAACGAAAACGACGGTCAGCTTAAGATCGGCAACAGAAATTCTTATAGGTGCTTTCGCCATGCAATCGGATTGTGCAAAGTGCTATAAGTGTCGATGTTACAACGAGATTACGGGTTTAATATTGTGGAAAAGTGGTTCTTTTCCACAGAAAATGTGGAAATCCGTCGGCGGCGTTATGACGGCGGCCGGCATTGCAACCTCATCGGATAGGTGATATTTTTGCCGACGGCCGATGAGAAAATTCTCTCGCGTCAGGAGCATACACCGATGGGCATTTTCGACGCCGAAGACGAAGCGACAGTCACGCATGAGGACGTGTCGTTCGACGGCAAGGACAAGGTTCGCCTGTTCGAAACGGAACGCAACCGCAGCGGTTCGGCGAGCGGCTACGCCCGCAAGTTTTTGCCCGTCGCTCTGATCGTGATCGTGGCGATCGCCGCCTCTGTTTACTTGCTGATGCCCGGCGTCGGCGACGAGATACAGGGCACGCACGAAATGCGTCGGGCCGTCATCGACCACATGCAGTCGAAAGAAAAACGCACCGCCACGGAGATCACATTCTACAAATGCGACGGCTATTTCTGGGCGAAGGTGCTTGCCGAACCGAAACCTTATCCGGAATCAAACCTGCTCGACGACGTCAACCAGTTCCGGCTAAAGGTCACGCCCAACGGCAAGGAAACCTACCAACTCGAAACGCTCCCGTTACCCGCAAAAGCCGACGACATTCCGTGCGGCAAGCAGTGATCAGGCAAACGCGACCCGGGTCACTTTCTTTTCATGTTCTTTTTCGTGTGTTTCGTGGTTTAGCGCTTGAGATCTAAGATTTTAACCACGAAACAACACGAACAAACACGAAAAAGAACACGAAATCATTGAAATTGAACCGATCGTCCGATTCGGGAAAATTATTACTCCGGGACACTGCTCATCTCGCTCACATCCTGCAGATCGTCGTACGCACGTTGGAGCACCGGCCTAGCACGGGATGAGCCGTCCATGTCGCCGATGTAGCCTTCTTTGACCATGGCGTCGAGGATGGCGGCGGCACGGCCGTAGCCGATGCGGAGGTGACGCTGCAGCAGCGAGGTCGAGCCGCGTTTGGCGTTGACGACGCATTTGAGGGCGTCCCAGAAAAGCGGATCGCGGCGTCCGGGCAGATCGCCCGAATCGTCCATCTCTTCGTCGGTCTTGGTGATGGTCGTGTCGTATTCGGGGCGTCCCTGAGCCTTGACCTGATCGACGATGCGTCCGATCTCTTTTTCATCCACGTACGCACCGTGAACGCGGATCACGTTCGAGCTCGCCGGCGGCAGAAAAAGCATGTCTCCTTTGCCGAGCAAGCCCTCGGCACCGTTGCCGTCGATAATCGTTCGCGAGTCCACCTTCGACGAAACGCGGAATGAAATTCGTGCCGGGAAATTCGCCTTGATCAAACCGGTAATAACGTCGACCGACGGACGCTGCGTCGCGAGCACCAGATGAATGCCGACCGCACGAGCCATCTGTGCCAAACGCGTGATCGATTCCTCGACCTCTTTGCCCGACACCATCATCAGGTCGGCGAGCTCGTCGATGATGATAACGATGTACGGCAAGATGCGGTGCGGTTCGCCCGAGTCGTCCCACTGTTCGAGCTCGTTGCGGCGTTTGGCTTCGGTGTTGTAACCGTCGATGTTGCGGACGCCGTAACCGGCGAGGTCCTTGTACCGCCGCTCCATCTCGGTCACGGCCCATTTTAGCGAGATCGCGGCACGTTTCGGGTCGGTGATGATCGGCGTCGCCAGGTGCGGAATGTCGGCATATAGGCCGAGTTCAAGCCGCTTCGGGTCGACCATGATGAACTTCACCTCGTCCGGCTTCGCCTTATACAGGATCGAGACGACGAGCGTGTTGACGCCGACCGATTTACCCGCACCGGTCGCACCGGCGATCAGCAGATGCGGCATCTTCGCAAGGTCGGCGACGTAGTTGAGGCCGTCGATCGTCTTGCCGAGAGCGAGAGTCAGCAGCGATTCCGAATCCTTGAACTTCTTCGATTCGATCACGTCACGAAGCTGGATGACCTCGCGTTTATTATTTGGCACCTCGATGCCGACGAACGCCTTGCCGGGAATGCGGTCGATGCGGATAGACTCGGCTTTCAGAGCGAGGCACAGGTCGTCGACGAGGCCCGTGACGCGTGAATATTTAACGCCCGGGTCGGGCTTGAATTCGTACGTCGTGACCACCGGCCCCGGACAAATGTTCACCACTTTGCCGGCGACGTTGAATTCCTTTGTCTTCTCGGCGAGCGAATCGGCGATCTCGAGCAGCTCTTTTTCCTTTTGCTCGATGCGTGGTGCGGCGGCCGTCAAAAGCTGTGAGCTCGGCAGCACGTAATTGTCGTAATTCTGCTGTGCTCCCTGTGCCTGCGGCTGCAGTTCGATCGGCTCGTCGCCGGCGGCTTCTTCGGCTGCGATTTCGGGTGCGGGCTCACCTTCGCCGTTCAACTCGCCGGTATGTTTGACCGGCGATATCGAGATCTTGGCGGGCTTTCCGTCGTCGATGGCATCGGAAAGGATCGTGTCCGGGACGTGATCGACCGGCGAGATCGTCGGCAGCGGCATTTCGTCCGGCTCGGCGTCGAACGCCTTTTCCATCGCCTCGTCGACGTTGGTCAGCGGCGTCGTATTGTTCGCACCGATCACGCCGGTCTTGGCTTTCTTGATCGACGGGACGCGAATGGCCGACGTGTCGCCGACGGCGATTGTCGGGGCGGCCCTTAATATCTTTTCGCGTGAATTGAGCCGTTTCTCGCGGCGTGCGAGTGCGAGGCTTTGCTGCTCGGCACGGGCGGCGAGACGCTTTGTTTTCCACTCGCCAAAACGGATCTTAAGATTTTCCCACGCGACCTCGAAATGCCCGAGGAACCACATGAACGAAACGTTCGTGATCAGCAAAACGGACGTCGCAAAAACGGCGATCAGCAGTATCGCCGCACCGACCGTGTTGAGTAACGCAACCGCCGCGTCGCCGAACATCGCACCGATCATCCCACCGTGCCAGCCCGCGAGCCTCATCAGCCCCGACGCCGAGGCGACGAACAAAATGAATCCGATTATCCGGCTGATCCGCGGACGCAGGCTCTCGGCCTGAAAAACCCTGAACGCGATCAAAGCGATGAGCGCCGGCAGAATATACGCGATCCATCCGACCGCACTTATCAAGATCGCGGCTATGTTTGCACCGACGACGCCGATCCAATTATGCGTCGGCTGGCCCGCGCCGTAGCCGGTCGAGGTCACCGAGCGGTCGTCCGGGCTCGCCGAAACGAGACAAAGGAAAACGAGCACGGCAAGTGCCAGCAAAACGACCGCCGACACCTCGTTGACCCGCGAGTGATTTTTCGCAACCGCCGCCGAACCACGCTTTTTGAGCAGCGTGGTGCCGTCGGACAGACAAAAATTCAAATTGTCGTCCTTATACGATTCTTTGCAGGTGGGGCAAAACTTCATCTATCGGCTAATTGTTGACCGCGGAACCGCCGCCTTTCTTAAAGAGTAAAAATTCTTTGATAAACTCGTCAATCTCGCCGTCGAGCACCGCTTCCACATCGGTCCGCTCGAACTTGGTGCGAGTGTCCTTCACTAGCCTGTAAGGATGCAGCACGTAGTTGCGGATCTGAGAGCCGAACGAGATGTCCTGCTTGGTCGCCTCGTGCTCGGCCGCGTCGGCACGACGTTTTTCGAGTTCGAGTTCGTAAAGCTTCGACCGCAGCACCTGCATCGCGACCATTCGGTTCTGCAATTGCGAACGCTGGTTTTGACACGTTACCACGGTATTGGTGGGAATGTGAGTGATGCGCACCGCACTGTCGGTCACGTTGACGTGCTGGCCGCCCGCACCGCTCGAACGGTACGTGTCGATCCGCAGGTCCTTGTCCTCGATGTTGACCTCGATGTTCTCGTCGATCTCGGGCGAAACGAACATCGACGCGAAACTCGTTTCCCGGCTGCCCCCGGAGTTGAACGGCGAGATCCGCACAAGCCGGTGAACGCCTGCCTCGGTCGACAGCAGCCCGTAAGCGTAATCGCCCTCGACGCGGAACGTCGCCGATTTTAATCCGGCCTCGCTTCCAGACTGCTCGTCCAAAATCTCGACCTTAAATCCTTTCCGCTCGGCCCACCGCAGGTACATCCGCAACAGCATCTGTGCAAAGTCCTGAGCGTCCGTCCCGCCGGCACCGGCCTGTATCGAGCAGATCGCGTTGTTCGCGTCCGTCTCGCCCGACAGCAGACTCTGCGTCTGCGCGTCGCCGACCTCTTTGTCGAGCCGTGCGATCAGCGTCGCGAGTTCCTTAGCCGAATCGGGATCGTCCGCCGCGAATTCAAACAGCACCTCGGCGTCCGAAACGCCCGTCTCGAAATCACGCTGCTGCTGCAACGCTTTCTCGATTCGGCTTCGCTGCCCCATCACCTTCTGGGCCTTGTCCGAATCATTCCAAAAATCAGGCTCCGAAACTTGCGCCTCTAACTTCTCAAGCTGTGCCTCTTTGCCCGGAGCGTCAAAGAAACCTCCCAAGTTGTGTAACTTTGTTTTTTATCTCTTCGTGTTTTGTTTGTAGTTCAGTAAGTTCCATAAAAAAGTCAGAACCACCTCGCGTGAGCGGGTGGGTTCTTCAAATACTGTGTGCACACTCAATATCGATCGGTAACATTGCCCGGAACCCACCCGATCACGCAGGCGGTACTGACCTGTTTTGCCGCATCGCGAAACCGATCAATGCGATTGTCACAACCGCACATAGCCACGCGAACCAGTCGCCGTATTTTACATAAAACGTCTGCGAGCCGTCGCTTTTCGAAACGCTCCAGACGCGGGTGGCTTCGGTGTAGCTTTCGGCCGGGTCGATGACTTCGCCGCGTTCATTAATATATGCGGTCACGCCAACGTTTGTGACGCGCAGCACCGGCCGGTTCGTTTCGACGGCACGGAACACGGCGTTCGCGAGGTGCTGTCTGAGCACGGGCGTCGGGCCGAGGTAGCCGTCATTGGTCATTTCAATCAACACATCCGCACCGTCACGGACGTATCGACGCGACAGCTCGCCAAAATGCGATTCGAAGCAGATCATCACTCCCGCCTTCGCGTCGCCGAGCGGGATCAGATCGTACTCCTTTCCATAAGAAAAGCTCCCGACAAACGCCGGCATTATCGATTGCAGCGGCCACGGGACCGATTCGCCGAACGGCAAGAGGTAAATCTTATCATACTGAGCGATCTCCCTTCCCTCGGTATCGACCAGCACGGCGGAATTAAAATACTTCTTATTCGCCGCGTCCGGCTCGGCGGAATTGAATAAAACATTTACGTTATTCTTCGCCGCAAACCGCCCGACGAAGTCCTGAAATTCGGGATCTTCGTCAAACATGAAATTCATTGGCGATTCGGGAAATATGACGGTCGTCCGCCGCGTCCTAAATCGCTTCTCCACAATATCATTCACTATCTCCCGATCGTCGATCGACTCGGGGGACCCTATCAAATACTCAACATACTTATCCTTTGCCGTGGCGAATGCCGACGCGGTCAATTCCACGTGGCGCGTTCGCAATTTAGTCCACGATTCCTGCGTCAGTCCGGCCATCGGAACATTGGGTTGTACAGCTACAACAAAACCGGCAGATTGGCCCGCGGAATACGGATTCGACGGATTATAGTTTTCGAGGGTCAGTGCGACTATTCCAGGCAATAAATTGACGCAAAAAAACACTAGCACATAGGCCAATGCGGCTCTGCGGCTTACAGGTCCCGCTTGACGCGGACCGTACTTTTTTCGATGATAAAAGGCGAAGAGCAGCGACGACTGAAGACCTACGATCAAAAACCCGACCATATAGATCCCGCCTACGCTCGCCAGCTGGACGCCGGAACCGCCCAGCGCCTGTGAATATCCGATCGCGTTCCAGTTATTTCCCGTGAGCCAGTATCGAAGAAATTCGGTCGACGCCCAGAGAACGGGTGCTGCGAAGAATGCACGCGCACCGAGTCGTCGCACGAGAAACGATAAAGCACCCGCGAACAATCCGGGAAAAAGCCCCGCGACGGCGGTTACGCAAAACAAAAGACAATAGGCCAGCAACGCCGGAAAGCCCGCGTACGTGATCGGCGCGAAAGTCAGCCACCAGCACGTCCCGAAAAAGAAAACTATCCCGAATATCCAACCCGTGCCGAACGCCTTCGCGAACGATTTTTTTTCACGTTCGACCGCCAGCAGCAGCGGCACCAAGCCAACCCACGCCAAAAACCAATATTCGAAATCGGGAAACGCAAGGATCAGCAATATCGCTGACAGCAAAGCGAGGCCGACGCTTTTTATATCGGGCAAAACGGCCGCAACGCGGGGGAACTTCATCGCTCAATTTTAGCAGAAACGATTGGAATTACTTTCCCGGGCGGCTGCATCTCGTCCAATTCGGTCAGAATCTGCCAAATTGATCTATCACGCGTAAAGCGAGCACAAAAAGTGTCACGCGCAGATTGACGGATTTTGTCATTTTAGCCGCTTGCTATAGGCGAGCGGCGCCCGGCTCAGGTCAGAATGCGCGGTCGACCGATCATTTACTATTCAAATTGAACGAACTTTGCGCAATTTGAACGAAATCGTCGGTCAGCGCTTATACACCGTGTTTTATTAACGTTATCGATTATTTCAATTTAAAAGGAAGAGAGCCCGGTCGGTTTCGACCAGGCTCAAGATAGGAAGGACAACTGAAGGAACGCTCGGAAGGTGATCAAGCACAGTGGCAAACCGCGCTCGGAGAAGTGGTGGCGGCGGGGTCTTGATTAACTTCATCAAGCTAGCCACTGCCCTTATTGCACATCCCGTGCCAAAGCGTCCTCAGCCTCTAATTGTCAATCCAAACACCTTTCCAAAATTAGCTAAACTATTTTTCCGTATAGGTTTAGCAAGTTCATTTTGACCGAATGGGTCAGTCTGCACATTCAACATTTCCGTCTACAACGGCCGGCGCGAGTTACACTATTTGGAACATCGCTCTGCCTGACGCTGCAATGCGACCGCATCCGGGTTCTCGGCGTCGAGTTCGATCGCCGATGCGGAGTAATTCTTCACCTGCAGGCATTCGCCGCGTTCCAGATAGATCTTGCCGAGGTTGATGAACGCGTCGATCTGCCGGTTGTTCCAGAAGATCGCCGTCTTGAACGCACTGACCGCCTGTTCGCGGTCGCCGCGGCGAAGGTGGATCTTGCCCAATATCAAATAGCTTTCCGCGCTCATCGGTTCACCGGCAAGCACGCGGCGTACCGTCGCCATCGCGTCGTCGTCGTTGCCGTTCTTGAACTGCGTGCGTGCCTGTGCCAGCAGCGTCTCGGTCTCATTCGCCGCAGGCGCGGCCGCGGTCGTCGCAATGTTCCTGCGGCTCAGGACGACGCTGACAAAATCTTTTCTCTGCGGCTGCTCGACGCGCAGCGGGACGTCCGTTACGTTCTTCGTCTTCGCCCACTCTTTCTCGAGATTCGCGTAACGGTTGCCGGCTGTCAGGTTTGTCCGGGCCTGGCTGTCGACCGCCGGTGCCGTCGCGTCCTTGAGTGCGTCCAGCGTTTTCGCGAGCAGATAATATGCCTCGCCGTCCTTCGGATTGGCGGCGATCACGGCTCGCAACTCGGTCGCCGCGTCCATGTAATTCTCGTTCAGAAACAACGCGAGCCCGTAATTGAAACGCACGGTGACGGCCTCGGGCGAAGACTCCGCGGCCTTCTTCAACAGATCGATGCCTTCGGTGAGCAGAGCGGCGGCCTTCGCGTCGTTCTTCTTTTCCTTTCGCGAAGCCTGGACGGCGATCGCTCCCAACGCGTTATACACATTCGTCAGTTTCAGGTCCTCGGCGAGCGGCCGCAGAACGGCAAGTGCCTGTTCGTAATTTCCCTGCTGCCACTGGATAATTCCGATATAGAACGAAGACTCGGCAAAGCTCTCGTCGCTGCACTGCGCCAGTTTGTTTTCCGCCTTCGCCTTGTCTCGGCACTGCTGGTTCGCGTTAATTACGCGTTCGAACGACTCAATCGCATCCGCGTATTTTTTCTGTCCGAGATAAAGATGGCCGAGCTCCAATGCCGCGTCGGAGAACGTTCCCTCCGGCGAAAAGTCGGCGTAAAGCCGTATCGCGTTCTTAAAATAATTCTCGCGTGCCTCGGCCGCCGGCGTCAGCAGTCCTTTTATATACGCCTCGAACGCGCGTGCCGGCACCTTGTTTGCCGCCTCGATCAACTGGTTCTGCGAAAACGGCAAAGCCTTGTCACGCTGATACAAGATCTGATAAGCGATCTGCCCCTGCATCGTCTGCAGATTGCCGAGCGCGTCGTTGAGATTTATGTCGCGCGTTATGCGGCGGCCGTCCGCCAGCTCTTCATTCAAAAATCGGCCCTCGTTGACGCGGATTATCTTCGCGATCACGTTCAGCGTCGCCGCCGTGTCGCCCTGCGCGGGCACGATGTCGTATTTTCCGGCGATAAGCAGCGTCGCCCCGCTCTCACGGGCGAGTTTGAGCGAAGTCGCCAGACTGGGGAGGTTGCTGAGCGGAATTCTTAATCTTTGCTGGACGATCTTTCGCTCGCCGTTCGAAACAACGTTCAGGCTCGGCACCTTCAACAATTCCGACAGCGACAACGCAAAGCTCTCGCCGACCCAGTTAAATTCCGGTTTATCCGACGTGTTCTCGAACGGCAGGACCATCACCGTATCAGCGTATTTTTGTGATGTCTGTGCGAAAACGGACGAGAATAAAAGCAGTGCTATCGAGGCAATATAAACAGATCTTTTCAGCATTCTTCACCTATAAAATAAAAAATTCGCTTGGGCTGCAAGCGAATTACCTATACGTTCTGATGCGAAAACTGCTGTAAAAGATGGTATCCGGTACGGGATTTGAACCCGTGTTGCCGCCGTGAAAGGGCGGTGTCCTAACCCCTAGACGAACCGGACAGGTAGAACATATCGCTTACAAGCGAACGATTAGAATAGCGTGTACGCAAATTTGTTGTCAAACTTACAGACCCAATTGATCGAGCGCCGAAGCCGTTATTAATAACTTCGCGCCCGATCGACGCATACCCGCTAAAACCGTGCCTCTCGCTATTGCGGCTTAGGCACGAACTGAATATTCAATTCCATTGCGTCGACGCGGTGCGGATTCTTAGCATTGAGTCTAATATTACCGACGCTCAACACGAGCACGAAATCCTGTATATGTATTTTCCTGACTGTCTTTATAAAGTAGAAATCGTACCCGTCGCCGTACATTGGCTCTCCCTTGTCCGAATAAACGATAGGTTCTAACCTCGGATAAAGCACACCGACGGAGTCACCTTGTTGAAAGTAATGCTTGCCGGGTTCATTTTTGTCAACAGCTAGCATATCCGGGCCACTTTGCGACGAGCCCAAGAATAGCCGTACTTGCCAGTGTGCAAGATCGAGCTCGTCGTAGGGGTTGTGTACGATGTCCAACAAGAGCTTCTCGCCGGATTCCCCTGTTATTTCCTTCTTGTACGTTTTGTTTTTCGAGGACAGAACGATGTTGATATCTTGGCCAACGATCGACGCGGTGCCTTTGTTCCAGCTCTGTACGGATACTTCCGTCGGGGGCGGCGAGGTGTTCAGCTTTTGTGCCGATGGCGTGCTGGCGAATTCTGAAAGCGACACCGCAAGAGCTAAAAAGGAAATACACAGTTTCATCAAATGCACCAGCTCGAACATCTTTGATAGATTTTGAAATGGAACACTAATTGTCGTCCAACACTACCACAGAAACGATAGTGCCTGCGCAAGTTGCTGCAATGGCACAGACCTAATAAATTTGTCGCAACTCATATGTTCCTTATCTCTAAGCCCGAAGAAAAAGCAATTCGCCGCTTTCTTGCCGAACAGGCGGGAAGCGCTTATTCGTATCGGGAGGTCGGGGCCAGCCGGTCCGGAAACGCTCCGCCCGGGTACAACGTCGACCACAACCGTGCATTGTTGGGCCACGGGATCGAAGCATTCGAATTTGCGAAAGCTGCCGTCCGCAGCTGGAAGATGTTCGACATGCCTTGGGTTCGCCTTTGTTTCCCGGACACGCCTATCGAATCGCGACAAGTTGTGGCAATAGTTATAAGTCATTTCGGATTTGTCTCGATCAATGCTGCGAGGATCGTATATTTGGTCGACGACGAGCCGGGGTTGAAACGGTTCGGTTTCGCGTACGGGACGCTTCTCGAACACGGCGAAAGTGGTGAGGAAAGATTCTCGGTCGAATTTAACGAAGACTCCGGCGAAGTATGGTATGACCTTTTCGCTTTCTCCCGGCCCGCTGCGTTTCTCGCAAAACTGGCATATCCGCTCGGCCGCAACCTTCAAAGAACATTCGCCGCCGATTCAAAGGCCGCAATGATAAGAGCTGTTTCCAGTCACGGGAGCGGCTCGAAAAAATAACAAGTCGTGGTAGATTAGAGTAAATGAAACGTGTCTTTTTGATCGATTCGATGTCGCACATTTTCCGTGCGTTTTTTGCGCCTATGGGTGCACGGCAGGAACCTTTGCGGAACAGCAAGGGGCAGGTGACGCAGGCGGTTTTCGTTTTTACGAACATGCTGCGGAAACTGATAAACGACGAAAAGCCCGATTACGTCGCCGCCGTTTTTGATACGGCCGCACCGACGTTCCGCCACGATTCGTTCGCGGCGTACAAGGCCAACCGTGCCGATATGCCGGACGATCTGTCGTCGCAGATGCCGTACATCATCCGTGTTTGCGAGGCGTTCTGCATTCCGATCCTGAAAATGGACGGTTTCGAGGCTGATGACGTCATAGGGACTCTCGCACAAAAAGTCGCGGCGAAAAACATGCAGGCCGTCATTGTTTCGAACGATAAAGACCTCTGCCAACTCGTCAAAGACCCGCACATCGTCGCGATGCGGCAAAATTCGCAGAACGTGAAACGAAAGGTCCCGGTCCCGCCGATCGAGTGGTGCAATGAGGAATGGGTCAAGAATAAATTCGGCGTTGAACCGTCGCAGATCATCGATCTGCTCGGCCTTATGGGCGACGCGATCGATAATATTCCGGGTGCGCCCGGCATCGGTGAAAAAGGTGCGGTCAAGATAATCCAGCAGTTCGGTTCCGCCGAGGCCGCAATCGCTGGAGCCGACCAACTCACGCACAAAACCTATCGCGAAAGCCTGCAGAACAACCAAGAAATAATCCGCCAATCGATCGAGCTGGCGACCGTTCACTGCGAGGTCCCGGTCGAGCTCGACCTCGACGCTCTCAAGCACTGCGAGCCTGACCGTCAAAAGGCTTACGAGCTTTTCCGCGAGCTCGAATTCAACACCTTAACGCGCGAGTTCGCCGACACCGCGACGCTTTTCAGCGGCGGGTCGGACGGTGCCCACGGCGTGCACGAGCAGAATTACAAGATCATCAGCAACCGGACCGAGCTCGATCAGCTCATTCGGAAACTCTGGGAAACCGAGCATTGGAGCATCGAGGTCGACGATTCGAACGCGACCGAAAAATCGAGCTGCTATCACCGCGTTAAGCCGCTCGGCATCGCGATATGTGCCGCGGCCGGCGCTTCGCATTACGTCGATCTCGAAAATTTCGAAGGCGGACGCGACCAGGCGCTCGGGCCGCTTCGCGACATACTGTCGAACGGATTTCTCGAAAAGGTCGCCCACGACCACAAACGCGATCTCGGCGTGCTCAAAACCGACGATATCGAAGCCGAGGCTATAACCGACGATACGATGATCGCGGCCTATTTGCTCGACTCCACGCGTTCGACATACGCTTTGCCGATCCTCGCCCAGGTCCATCTCGACACTGACGCAGCGACCGAGATCCCCGACGGATTTTCGGAGAACGTCTTCCGGACCTGCGAACGTGCGGATTTCGCATTTCAGCTCGCCCCGGTCCTGCGCAAAAAGATCGAGGACGAAGGTCTGCGATTCGTGTACGACGACATCGAACTCCCACTGATCCCGATCCTCGCCGAGATCGAAACGGTCGGGATGAAGGTCGACGTCGAAGCTTTGAATAAATTCTCGGCTTTTATCGGTGAGGAACTCGAAAAGTTAAAAGGAAAGATCTTCTTAATATCGGGCCACGAGTTCAACATCGGCTCGCCTAAGCAGGTCGGCGAAGTGCTGCAAGAACTGAACATCGACACCGGCCGCAAAACCGCGACCGGCCAGATCTCGACGAGCCGCGACATTCTCAACGAACTCGCCGTCAATTACGAGATCGCACAGATGATCATCGATTACCGCGAGCTCGATAAATTAAAGGCGACCTACGCCGACGCACTGCCGAAAATGATCGGCGACGACGGCCGCATCCACGGCTGCCTGAATCAAACGGTCGCGGCCACGGGACGCCTCAGCTCGACGGACCCGAACCTGCAAAACATCCCGAACCGCACGCAACTCGGCCAGGAGATCCGCAAGGCTTTTATTCCGGAAAAGGGATTCAAACTGATCTCGGCCGATTACTCTCAGCTCGAACTGCGGATCCTCGCCCACATCACTAAAGATCCGGTGATGCTTGCGGCGTTCCTCAACAACGAGGACATTCACGCCCAAACGGCGAGGCTCGTTTTCGGGGCAAATGACGACAAGGAATTGAAGGAAAAACGGCGGCTGGCAAAGATCGTAAATTTCGGCATCGCATACGCCGTCGAGGCCTTCGGCCTTTCGCAGCGTGTCGGCATCAGCCGGGCCGAGGCAAAACAGGTCATTCACGATTACTTTGAAACGTATAAAGGAATTCGCCGCTACATGGACGAAACGCCGGTCGTCGCACGAGAGCAGGGTTTCGTTACGTCGATGTTCGGACGGCGGCGTTACTTTCCGTCGATCAATGATCGCAACTTCAGCGTCCGCTCACGAGCCGAACGCGAGGCGATTAACATGCCGATCCAGGGCACGGCCAGCGACATCGTAAAGATCGCCATGATAAAGGTCGACGCTGCCATCAAGAATGCCGGCCTGAAAACTCGGATGATAATGCAGGTCCACGACGAACTGCTGTTCGAGGCGCCGAAGGACGAGGTCGAAAAGGCGAGCGAGATAATCAAGCGCGAGATGGAATCCGCTGCAGAACTCGACGTACCGCTGGCAGTCGAGATCGGCGTCGGAAACAACTGGATGGACGCTAAGTAAAAGCGTTACTAGTCCATTTTGCCTGGGATGTTTTCGGGCCCAGCTATCTCGTGATCCCTGTGTTCAACTCGGATAACAAAACGCAGTACCACGATCGATAAGATCGTTGCGAGCAGTGCAAGGCCAAGTTCGCCAAGCCCCACCGCAACACCGATCGCTGCGGCCATCCATATTCCGGCGCTTGTGGTCAGGCCGTGAACTTCTCGGACCTGGCTGAGCTTGAGTATGGCTCCCGCACCTATGAATCCAATTCCTGTGACGACGCCTTGTACGACACGCGACAATGCGTCCGGATTCATTCCATAGCCGGTACAGGCGAGAACGAACACAGTCGTCCCGAGCGTAACCATCAAATGCGTTCTAAGACCGGCAGGCTTTCTTGCCTTTTCGCGTTCGAACCCGATCGCCGCACCGAGCAATACAGCCGCCAACAATCTGAGGGCAACAACCAGAAGATGCCTCGTGTCGGCGATCCCGAAACTTAGCTCTTGCCATAAGAGGTCCATAGCTCGTCGAGTCCCTACGCCTAAACAGAGTTGCGGTCACCTGTCTCGAAAAACGATCCGCGGGGAGATGAGGTGGAACAAACTCCGAATCTCTGGGATCCGAACGCACAATTCTCCGCCAGAACTACAATCCCGCAGAAAGCAAAAACGTAAGTAAAGATAAAGCCAGAAACGGCCGCGACCGCAGATCGGTCGTCGGCCGGATCACTTTTTGCACTTTACTTAGGCTCTACTGAACGCCGGCCGGGAGCAGCGAGCCTTTTGGATCGGAGGCGAACGCGTGGCCGTCCTCGATCTTTCCGATTATCCCGTGGAACGTGATGTCTTCGCCCGAAACGACGACTACGACGTCGCCGGGACTGAACATTTTTTCGTTGATCGGAAACTTGATGATGGTGGCGTTGCCGTTTTCCTGTGCGACGGCCTCGTATTCGAATGTGTCGGCGTTATAGCTGACGGTCTGGCAAAATGCTACTTCCATGTTTGTTTGCCGGAACTTTACTGGATCCAGATGATCACTTTCCGGTCGTCTCCCTGTTCTGTGTCAAATTTAAAAAGCTCGTCGTTCTTTATCGAAAGCTCGCGTTTCGTGTCGAACGTCTTTATGCGTTCGTCGTTACCCGATGTGCCCTCTTTGCTGCTCGGGTTGTAATAGATTGTATCACCCTCGATGCGGGTTATCTTGTCGGCGTAAAACCAGCTCTTCCCGTCCTTTTGAAAACGATAGACCAGGACGTCGCCGGTTTTAACAGCACCAAGCTGTTCTTTCGTTACCGAATTAACGCCGCATCCGGCTGCGACACTGACGATCAATGCAAATACGGCCGGCACGTACAGATTTTTCGTCATGTCTTGCGCACCTCCACATTTACGTTCAAAAGATCCGGCATTATTTCACACCGATACGGAAATCCAAAGTAATTGCGTCGTGGTCCGACAGCGGCGTTCCCGCGTCGTTGACCAGATTTCCCACCGTTTTCGGTCCGCCGTTCGGCGCTGGTATCAAACCTTTCCCGGCGAACCAGTCGAGCCGGCCCGAGACGTGCCCGCCGACGCGATTAGCCGCCCAAAAAATGAAAGGAAAACACCACTCGGGAACCCAATCGCGAAGGTTCGTGTTCTTTTCGATGCTCTCGACGTGATAATGCAGAGTTCCTTGGCCGACGTTGTTGAACGGTTTGTATTCGTAGCCGCGTTTCTCGAGCGCGTTGAACAGCCGTCGTTCGAAATAGCGTTCCGGATACGGCAGATGGTTTTTGGCGACGTTCTTCGGACCCATGAACACGCGCCGCCAGTAACCCATTATCGCCCGCGTCGAACTCTGCGAGTTGAACGTGGTCGTGTTCCAGTCGCCGCCGAGCAGCGTCGGCATCGGTTCGAGCGTGTCGACGTGGTCGAGAATGATCTGCATCTGCTTTCGCCGATGGGCACGCGAGCAGTGCGCATCGAGATGGATCGTCACCGCCCTAATCGTTCCAGCCGGATGCTGAATGTCCGCGACCAACGCGCGCAAATGCCCGAGCCGTTTTTCCTTTCCCCACATCTTGTCCTTGCCGTTCGGCAGCGGAACGGCATGGACGTTCACCATCGGCCACTTCGAGAACATAGCCAGGCCGTGTATCGAATTCGTATTTTCGCCCGACATTTCCGATTCGACACCGCTTCCCTTTTGCAAAGCAATATACACCGGTGCGAACGCGTAATTCAGCTTTAATTCCTGGGCCAGTTCGCGGGCCACAAAACGGTTCCCGCTTCGCGCCATCCCGTAATCGAGCTCGGTCAAAAGCAAAACGTCCTTGTCTTTCAGATCGCCGTGGTTTTTCAGCGCATCGACGATGCCCTCAAAAACGTTCCCGCGTTCAATGTTCCAAGCCAGCGCCGAAATGTCAGATCCACCTGCGTAAGCGGGTGGGTTCTTGATATTCTCGGCGTCACCGCTCGTGATAGCAGACGGTGAAAAGTCTTCCCGCACGACCGCATTCAGTATCTGGTCGACCTCCGGCTTTATCGTTTGATAAATAGCAGACGCTTCCATATCCTCCGTCGACTCAAATTTCAAAAGGTCCGGAAACGAGCGTTGAAGGTCGTGATCGAGAGCCGGATCCGTATGTGTGGATTTTTGCGGGGTCATGAAAACAATAAGGATACGAATTCACATCCCAAAAGAAAAGCCGGCCCCGATGCCGGCAACACGCGAAATGTTCGGATCGTTAATCGTCGTAACGCTCTTTCGCCGGAGCAACCGCTAAAAAGTCCGCCGAAATACGCTCGCTGTATGTGATAAGCAGCTCTTCGACGCGCTTTTGTTTTGGCGAGTAAAAGATCAAACCGACGTGCTTTGGTTTCGACACGCGATAGACGATCTCGATCTCCGAGTACTGCGATGAGTCCGGCTCATCCTGGTTCGCGAGCGCCAAGGCGACGCCGGCGTATTCTTTTCGCAGTTTCGGCAGTTTGTAAGGCTTCTCTTTCGTGCTCGTTTCAAGTTTTGCCCATTCGCGCCAGAGATTGAAATTGCACGCGTGCTCCAATGCGTTCGCGATATACGCTCCGCCGACGCGGCACGCGACCTCGAGCAAATAGAATTTGCCGTCCGCGTGGCTGTGCAAAAATTCCGCGTGTGATACGCCGCGTTCGTAAGCGAACACGGTCAGCAGCTCGGAATTCAGCTTCTCCAACTGCTTTCGTTCTTTCGACCGGTAAGCGACGATCGACGACGTGAACACGCCGCCGTAATGCGACACGCTGAACGGCGGAGTGCCGTAACGGCTCACTCCGCACGCCTGCACCTTTCCCTTTTCGACGACCGAATCGACGTGGTAAACATCACCCGCGATGAACCGCTCGATCAAAAATTGCGACGGATGATCGCGCCACGTATTGCGGCTGTCCAACGCCTCGATCGCGGCCCAAACCTCTTCGCGCGTTTCGCATTTGCGAATGCCGAATGCCGAGACCTCGTTTCGCGGTTTGACGATCCACGGGGCGGGAACGGCGTCGAGAAATTCGTCGATCGCTTCGCGGTTGAACGCGCCGATGTATTCGGGACACGCGATGCCCGCCGCCGACGCGATGTTCCGCATCGCCAGCTTGTCGCGAAACCGCAGCGCGTGCGAGCTCGTCATTCCGCCGAGCTGCAAATGTTCGCGCGCCCGGGCCGCGGTCAGCACGTCAAATTCGTCAAGGCCGACGACGCGGTCGATCGCTTTCGTGCCCGCAATATTCGTCACCGCACGCACATAATCGTCTATCGACGCGTCGTCCTCGACCGTTTTGACGTCGCTCAAAGCCGTCCACACCCACGGCTCGTCCAACAGCTTTTTGCGCGTAACCAGCGTCACGTCCCAACCCGCATTACTAGCTTCGTCCAGAAACTCGTTCCCCTTGTGCTCGCTAGCAATGCAGACAATGTGTTTTGGCATATACGCGGGTTCCAGATTCCAAATTCCAGAGTTCGGATGCCCGATTCCAAATTCCAGATTCTAGTCATCAGATTCCGGAATTCATATTTCGAATTTTAGAATTCAAATCTCAGATCTCAAATTTCAGATTCTAATTCCATTCGCCGATTGTCGAAATTCGATCCGGAATCTGGAATTTGGAATTTGGAATTTGAAATCTGGAATTATTTTCTCAACACTCTATCCACGCTCCAGTCGTTCGCGCCCATTACTAAAAACGTGCCGGCGATGGCGAGATAGAGGCTGGCGAGTTCCTTCTTTGCATACGGGTCGTTGTAATGAACGCCGAGCAGTGCCGTCGTCATCGTGCAGCAGATGAAAAACGACGAAACGCGTGTGAACAGTCCGAGGGCGAGAAACGCTCCGCCGAGAAACTCCGACAGCGAGGCCGCCCACGCGAAACCGGTGGGAAGCGGAAAACCTATTCCGGCGGCTCCCTCGATGAACTGCGGCGACGGCGGCAGTTTGGCCATCCCGTGGGCCATCATTATCGAAAAGCCGGCGAAAACGCGCAGTACGGTCAATGCGACATTAGCAGGCGTCGAAAGCCCGTTTTCTCCGCCGAACAGTATTTTCTTGAGCATGTAATATTTCCAGGGGTCGGGTTTATTTTGTCGTAAAAGAATGGCACAATTCAGAAGTAAAAACAAAGCAAACCGGCGGCAAAAGAGGTCTCAAAAATGGGCGAAATCGATATAGCAAATCTGGTCAGTCATCTCGTTGTATACATGGTCGTCCTGCTGCTCGCGATCTCCGCCCACGAGGCCGGTCACGCCTGGGTGTCATACAAAAACGGCGACGACACGGCGTACATGCTCGGGCGTGTGACGCTCAATCCGGTGGCTCACACCGATCCAATCGGGACGCTGCTGATCCCGATCGTCGCCTTTGTCTTCGGATCGCTCGGCGGCGGACTGTCATCGATACCGCTTATCGGCTGGGGCAAACCGACGCCGGTAAATCCGCGAAAATGGACCAACCATAAATGGGGCAACGTGACCGTTTCGATTGCGGGTGTGGCAGCGAATTTCATCCTGTTGGCGATCGGGTTCATCGCGGCAAAGCTGATGATGTCGCAGGGATTTCAGATAGGTGATTTCTTCGGCGCAAGCTCCAATCCGTTCGCGATACTGGTCGGGTACCTGATGACGCTGAATCTTTCCTTGTTCATCTTTAATCTTTTGCCGTTTCCGCCGCTGGACGGCAGCAAGATATTGGCGACATTTTTGCCGGCGAGTGCCGAGCCGATCATCGCCCTGCTCGAACAATACGGATTTCTCATCCTGATGGGCCTGATGTACATCGGTATTCTGAGCCTGATCATAAGACCTTTCTTCTATGGATTGATCTACCTCCTTTCCCTCTAGTTTATGAAGAAACGCATTTTTAGCGGGGCTCAGCCGACCGGCGAGCTTCACATCGGAAACTATCTCGGCGCGCTCAAGAATTGGGTCGCTTTGCAGGACGAGTACGAAAGCTTTTACTGCATCGTCAACCTGCACGCGATCACGCTGCCGCAGGACCCGAAAGTCCTCCGCCAAAAAACCCTCGACCTCGCCCGCATCTACCTCGCCGCCGGCGTCGATCCGGAAAAGGCAACCGTGTTTATTCAATCGGACGTTTCCGAACATGCCGAATTGACCTGGATATTGTCCTGCATCGCCCGCATGGGCGAGCTCGAGCGGATGACACAATTCAAGGACAAGGGGAAAGGTAACGCCGAGCGTGCCGGCGTCGGGTTGTTCACCTATCCGGTGCTCATGGCGGCGGACATTCTGCTCTATCAAACCGATCTCGTCCCGATCGGCCAGGACCAAAAGCAGCATCTCGAACTCACCCGCGATCTCGCCGAGCGTTTCAACCGCGACTTTGGCGAGACGTTCGTCGTGCCCGACGGATATATCCCGCCCGTCGGTGCAAAGATAATGTCGCTCGCCGACCCGTCGAAAAAGATGTCCAAATCGGACGAGAACGCCGCCGGCTCGATATTCCTGCTCGACGACCCCGACACGATCACCAAAAAGATCAAACGCGCGGTCACAGATTCGGGCACCGATATAAAATTTGACGAAACCCGGCCGGCGATCACAAATCTGCTCACGATATTCCAACTCCTCACCGGCAAAACGCCCGCCGAATGCGAGGCCCATTTCGAAGGCAAAGGCTACGGCCACTTCAAAACCGAACTGGCCGAAGTCACCGTCGAATTCCTCCGCCCGTTCCAGGAACGCATAAAACAATTCGACGACGCCACGCTCCACTCGATCCTAAAACCCGGCGCCGAAAAAGCCCGCGAGATCGCCGCGAAAACGTTGAGTAAGGTGTACTCGAAAATGGGTATCAATTGAGCATCCGTCCGTTTTCGCCCGCACTGCGGGCACCAGAATTAAGCTACACGCGTAAGCGTGTAGAAGCGATGATATCGAGCGCAAGCCCGTTTGCGGGCGGCAGGGCGACGGGACGATTAGATTTGGCATTGCGGGTCGGCGATTCCGCGTTATAATCCGATCAACTTGGAAACCGATATGCCGGATAAAATCACAGTCTACGAAAAACCTACCTGATCGACATGCCGCAATTTGGCACAGCTGTTTCGTGAAAACGGCATCGATTACGAGAAGGTAAATTATTACAGCGAACCGCTAACGGTCGAAAAACTCCGAGCACTTGTAGCGAAGACCGGTTTGCGGCCTTGGGATGTGCTACGCCGAAACGAACAGGTCGCAAAAGACCTCGGCCTGACCGAGGACACCGCGCCCGAACGCCTCATCGAGCTGATGATCGAGCATCCTGCACTGCTTCAGCGGCCGATCGTCGAGGTCGGCGACAGAGCCGTACTCGCCCGCCCGCTCGGGAACGCTCTCGAACTGATCCGGAAATAAAAACTGTATTCAATTCGTACTGTCGGTGATACAATATTGCATCACGGCAACATGTGCTGTGATCGTTCTTTGAAAAAAGACAGTTTTGTATCGCATAAAATCGGCCGGGAGAACGAGTGGAAAGTTTTTCGGCGGGACACGGGACAGCGACGCTTAACTCAATAGAATCAACAGTTTCCCTGTCCCACGCACCTCGGGACAGCGGCGGGACACTCGCGGGACACCTGCGGCCGATCCGCGATGTCGTGCTAAATTAGACCTTATAAAATATGAGCTTTACGAACGGCAACGGAAATGGCAACGGCCACCGTCCCAAACCCAAAAATGTTCTCGGCGGCGAATTGAAGATCTGCTGCACCGACCCGATGACCGGTTTTTACCGCGACGGCTACTGCCGCACGGGTGCCGAGGACGCCGGCCGCCACACGGTCTGCATCGTCGCTACCGAGAAGTTCCTCGCGTTCTCGAAGGCCGCCGGCAACGACCTCTCGACACCGATGCCGCAGTACGCATTTCCCGGCTTGGTCGAAGGCGACAAATGGTGCCTCGTCGCAATGCGTTGGAAACAGGCGTTCGACGCCGGCATGGCGCCTGAGGTCGTGCTCGAAGCCTGTCACGAATCCGTCCTCGAGAGCATCGATCTCGAGGACCTGAAAGCCCACGAGTACGCCGGCAGCTAATGGACACGATCGAACACCTCCGCCAGCTTTTCGCCTATAACGACTGGGCAAACCGGCGAACGATCGCATCCCTGCGTGCTCAGGAGTCGGAAAAGGCACGGCGAGTACTCGCCCATCTGCTGATCACCGAGACCGAGTATTTCGAACGGCTTTACGGCAAGGACTCAACCGGTTTCGATTTCTGGCCGGACATCACGGTCGACGAGTGCAGCCCCATCGCACTCGCGAATCACGAACGATTCGAAAAGCTCCTCAGGCAGTTCGACGACGAAGGCCTCGGTATCAAGGCCGCATACCGCACCAGCGAAGGCGTGCCGCACGAGAACACCTACCGCGAACTTTTGACCCACGTGCTGATGCACTCGGCGACGCATCGCGGTAATATCGTTCTGCAGATGCGGGGCGACGGCCTTGAGCCGCCAAAGGTCGATTACATTATCTACCTTCGCGAATCGCGGTAGGCCGCCCGTCATTTCCCGATGGAAGAAATTCTCGAACAATACAGCTTTGATTTTAACGGCGCCGCCCCGACGATCGTCGCCGAGTCGCGTGACGAGCTCAGGATAACGCTCGGCGAATTCGCCGGCCCGCTTGACCTGTTGCTCTACCTGATCAGGAAAGAGCAAGCGAATATTTTCGACATCCCGATCGCCAAGATCACGAACCAGTACGTGCTCTACATCCGGCTGATGAAAAAGCTGGACTTCGCGGTCGCTGCGGATTTTATCGTCATGGCGGCGACGCTGATCGAGATCAAGTCGAAAATGCTGCTCCCACGCGAGCCTTCCGAAGAGTCGGACGAGGAGATCGACGATCCGCGACAGGAGCTCGTCGACCGGCTGCTCGAATACGAACAATATAAATCGGCGGCGCAGATGCTCTACGAGCGAACGACCGTCGAACAGGCGATATTCCAACGCGGAAAGATCGAGACTGACGAAAACAATGCCGAGATCAACGCGTCTGTTTTCGACCTGCTGAACGTTTTTCAAAAGATCGTCGCCCGCCACAAGGACGAGGTGCAGATGGAGATCCACCGCGAAGAGATCTCGCTGGCAGACATGATGAAAAATCTGAAGCGGCGGTTGTTTGAATTCAAGGAGTTGAGCGTCCTCGCCTTTTTCGAGGAAATGCACACAAAACGCGAGCTGGTGACGGCATTCGTTGCCGTGCTCGAGATCGCCCGGGCCGAAGGCGTACGGCTGACTCAAAGCTCAACATTTGCCGACATTATTTTGCGGACTTCGTAGTTTATGGAAACGGAAACGGAAACTGAGATCGATATCGAGATCGAACCGGTCATCGAGAAGAAAAGCCTGAGATCGCCCGGTGAGCTTGTCGCCGTGGTCGAAGCATTGATCTTCGTCGCCGACGAGCCTATTTCGGCAAAGCTGATCGCCGAGATCCTCGAGGAAGATCGCGAAAGCATCTCGGCGGCGATCGACAATCTACGCGAAGAATATGAGGGACGCGAAAGCGGCCTGCAGATTCGCGAGATCGCCGGCGGGTTCCAGATCGCAACACGGACCGAGCTGCATGAGGACGTTCGTAAATTTCTGAAGACAAGGCCGTCGGCCAAGCTCTCGCTCGCGTCGCTCGAGACGCTTGCCGTTATCGCATACAAACAGCCGGTCACTGTTCCCGAGATCCTCGAGATCCGCGGCGTACAGTCGGCGTCGGCAATAAAGACGCTGCTCGAAAAACGCCTGATCGTCACCAAAGGCCACAAAGAAACCGTCGGGCGGCCGATGCAGTACGGGACGTCAAAGGATTTCCTGATCCAATTCGGCCTGAACGATCTTTCCGAACTTCCCTCGATCGAGGATTTTGAGGACCTTGTGGGCTGATCGTCCCGAATTTGCGCTAACATTTACTCATGCAGGAAAGATTGCAAAAACTGATCGCCCAGGCCGGCATTGCTTCCAGGCGCGGTGCCGAAGAATTGATCCAGTCAGGCGACGTTACCGTCAACGGCGAGATCGTCACTACGCTCGGAACAAAAGCCGACCCGGAAAAAGATCACATCAAGGTCCGCGGCAAGCTCATCAACACAAAGCTCGAAAACCGCGCGAACCACTACGTCCTTCTCAATAAACCGAAAGGCTATTTATCGAGTGCATCTGACCCGGAAGGTCGAAAGCTTGTTACAGATCTTGTGAAAGGCTATGGACGACTGCATCCCGTCGGCCGGCTGGATTTTAACACCGAGGGCTTGATCATCCTGACCAACGACGGGGTTTTTACCAATCTGATTTCGTCATCAAAGACCGTCCCGAAAGTCTACGAAGTGAAGGTAAAAGGGTTGCCGTCGGAGGTTGCGATCAGAAAACTTCGTCGCGGCACGTTGCTCGAGGACGGCTTCAAAACCGCGCCCGCAGACATAAAAATATTGAAACCGACTGACAAGAACGGCTGGTACGAGGTAACGCTTTTCGAAGGGCACAACCAGCAGATCCGCAAAATGTTCGACTCGATCGGGCACTCGGTCGTAAAGCTTCGCCGTACGCACATCGGCCACCTGACCGACGCCGGCCTTCCGGTCGGAAGGTCGCGGCCGTTGTCCGCTGAGGAAGTTAAACAGTTTACTTCTCCGCAAAAGCAACGCCGCCGCTGACGCCGCTGCTTACCTTCCTTTGTTTTTTGAAGGTTAGATGTAGCGGTGCTCGACCATCAGGCAGCGGTCCTGTACGACCTTAATTCCGGCATTCGCCAGGATTTCCGCCACATCGTCGTTCCTGATTCCCAATTGGAACCAGACCGATTTTGGCTTTGCTGCAAGGATCTCGTCCGTGTGTTTTGGTATATCAGCCGGACGGCGAAACACATTCACCATATCGATGTCACCAGCGATGTCGCGAAGATCGCGGAAAACAGTCTTTCCTAGTATCTCGGTCACATCCGGATAATAGACCGGTACCGGAATTATTTCGTAACCAACGCCGGCCATGTATTTCGGAACATAAAACGCCGCCTGATTGGCGTGCGATTCGGGCTTAATGCCGAGCACGGCGATTCGCTTGGTGTCCCTCAGCAACTGAAAGACATCCTCGTCTTTCTCCAAAATGTTCGTTTTCCAGTCCATAGTCTAAGTCTAGCGATTCGCACCGCCGAAACCAAGAATAGGCGCGGGTCCCAATGCTCTATTCCGAGTTGTATCGCTCCAGCTTATGTTAGTATAATCAGCGTTTATATTATCATTATGAATTTCGAATTAAACGAAGAACAAAAACAGATCAAATACAGCGTCCGCGAGTTTGCCGAGAGCGAGATTAGGCCGCATGTGATGGAATGGGACGAGGCGCAGCACTTCCCGGTCGAGCTGCGTCCAAAACTCGCCGAACTCGGCTTGATGGGCGTGCTTTTTCCCGAGGAATTCGGCGGCGCCGGAATGGGATACATTGAGTACGCGACGATCATTGAGGAACTCGGCCGAGTCGACGGTTCGGTCGGCCTTTCCGTAGCCGCTCACAATTCGCTTTGCTCAAATCACATTTACCAATTTGGCAGCGACGAACAGAAACGAAAATACCTTGCGCCGCTTGCACAGGGTGGGAGCTTCGGAGCTTGGGGACTTACCGAATCGCAGGCCGGCTCAGACGCGTCCGGAACGCGGACGACTGCGATTCGCTCGAACGGCGGCTGGAAGGTCAACGGCTCCAAAAATTTCATCACGCACGCGATCGCCTGCGACACGCTCGTTGCCGTTGCCGTGACAGACAAGGAAAAAGGCAATAAGGGAATTTCGGCGTTCATCTTCGATAAGTCGATGGAAGGCTTTCGGTCCGACAAAAAAGAGAACAAGCTCGGGATGCGTGCGTCCGAAACTGCGTCGGTCGTTTTCGAAGACTGCTACGTCCCCGACGAGAACCGTCTCGGCAACGAAGGCGAAGGTTTCTACCAGGCCATGCAGATCCTCGACGGCGGCCGTATATCGATTGCCGCGTTATCGGTTGGCATCGCACAAGGCGCTTACGAAGCCGCATTGAAATATTCAAAGGAACGCCAGCAGTTCGGAACGCCGATCTCGAACTTTCAGGCGATCCAGTTCAAGCTCGCCGATATGGCGATGCAGATCGAGGCGGCCCGACTTTTGACCTATCAGGCAGCCGCTCTCAAAGACGCCGGCAAAAAGACGACCCGCGAATCGGCCATGGCTAAACTCTTTGCTTCGGAAGCGGCGGTAAAGGTATCGGAAGAATCCGTCCAGATCCACGGCGGTTACGGTTACACGAAAGATTATCCGGCCGAAAAGTTTTGGCGTGACTCGAAGCTTTGCACGATCGGCGAAGGTACGTCTGAGATTCAGAGAATGGTCATCGCAAAACAATTGCTAAAGGCGTAATGACGAAAAAATGCGAGATTCATGGCGTCGAATTATTAAAAGGTCCGGCGCCGATTTTTTATGGCGAACCGATAGGTCCGCCACCGGGCTATTTGGATGCAGAGCGAACGCTCTTTCCAAACTCCTTTTTGTTCGTGTTGGGCGGATGTATTATAAGCGATGAGTCCGAGCCCGAAATGAAAGTCAATTTCTGCCCTAAATGCCGCGAAGCCGAATCTGCTTGGACGGGCCGCGGCCCTGAATTCAAGTGGTTCTGAGCCGGTGTATCATGTGAAACAATTGTCCGTTTCACGTTGCATCTGTGCAACGTTTCTGCTATCATTTTGCCCTCGAAAAATTAAATTCTTAGGAGACAAACTATGAGTACAGCGACCGCAGCCTTGGGAAATACGTTGGGTTCCATTCTTATTGCCGAGATCGAACAGGAGGCCGTGAGCGCCCGCAAATGCATCGAACGCATTCCGGCCGAAAAATTTGCATGGAAACCGCACGAGAAATCTATGGAATTCGGCAAACTCGCGTCGCACATCGCTGAAATGTTCAGTTGGACTGCAGCGACTCTGCAAAGTCCGGAGCTCGATTTTGCGAAGATGGATTACAAGCCGTTCGAACCCGCGACGACGGCCGACTTGGTCGAGTTTTTCGACAAAAATGTTGCCGAGGCGATCGACGTTCTGCGGAACGCGCCGGACGAAGCGTTCTTCGAAAACTGGACGCTGCGAAACGGCGAACAGATCTATTTCACAATGCCGAAAGCCGTGGTTATGCGGTCATTCGTCCTAAATCATATTGTTCATCACCGCGGCCAATTGTCGGTTTACCTGCGTCTCAATGATATCGCGGTACCGGCACTATACGGCCCGTCGGCAGACGAAGGCACGATGTAGATCGATCTCGAACCGAGGGTTTCAGGGACGGGCCGTAAACGCCCGTCCTTTTTGCATTTGCTTGAAAAGATGAGAAAATCGCTGCTTATGAAACGAGCCACGGTGGTCATGGTGATCGCAGCGGCATCGGCGTAGGGTACGTCGGCGACAGCTGCGCAGACGTACCGGTCGCGTATAAAAAAACAGCCGGCTTCTAGTGATTACGGGATCGCCCGGAGTAATAGAGGACGCAGCAGAAAAGTCCACCGGTATTTGTTACTACGAGTGGAAGATAGCCGGCTCCGGTTGTTGAGATTTGTGAAAAAGGAAATTACCGAATGAAGGACCCGGAGCTGATCGAAAAGCTTTTCAGCGGCGACCCGCGTTCGATCGCACGCTCGATCACGGCTGTTGAGAGCGGCTCCAGCGACGCGGCCGAGTTGATGAAAGCCGTCTTCCCAAAAACCGGCAACGCGCTGGTTATCGGCATTACGGGCTCGCCCGGCGCCGGGAAATCGTCACTGGTCGACAAGCTCGCATTTCATTACAAGAACAAAGGCGAAAAGATCGGAATTGTTTGCATCGACCCGTCGAGTCCGTTTTCGGGCGGTGCCATATTGGGCGATCGCATCCGCATGGCGACGCTCGGCCTCGATAAGAATATCTTTATTCGGTCGATGGCAACACGTGGTAATCTAGGCGGTTTGTCGCGGGCGACAGTCGATGCTGTAGCGATTCTTGACGCGGCCGGTTTCGACAAAGTTATCGTCGAAACGGTGGGTGTAGGCCAGGACGAGGTAGAGATCGTTAAAACGGCGGACGTGTCGGTCGTCGTGCTTGTTCCGGGTATGGGCGACGACATTCAGGCGATAAAGGCTGGGATAATGGAGATCGGCGATGTCTTCGTCATCAACAAAGCCGATCGCGAAGGTGTTTTGCGAACGCAGAAGGAATTGGAGTCGCTCCTATCGCTCGCTCATCGGCCCGACATGTGGAACCCGCCGATCGTTCGAACGATCGCAACCGAAAATAAAGGCATCGAGGACCTCGCCGCAGCCATCGAAAGTTACGGCTCGTATATTAAAGAGTCCGGTGAGGCCGGATTCGTCCGTAAAAAGGCTATCGCTAAGTGGCGTTTGCTCGAACTTTTGCAGGAAAAGCTGCTTGAAAGCCTTTTGAGCCAGAACGGAACGAGCGAACTGTTGGAACAAATGGCGGCCGACGTCGCCGGCAAAAAGAAAGATCCTTATTCGGCCGTCGACGAACTAATAGGTCAGAGCCACCTCGCGTAAGCGGGTGGGTTCCGCAGAGCCTCTATAAAGACTCAGTATCGCACTTTAACACTAACGCGGGACTCACTCGCTTACGCAGGGCGTTCTGACTTTCTATGAAAATTAATCATCTTGGCATCGCCACGAAAGGCATTGACGAAGCATTGGGTTTCTGGAGCGACGCCTTAGGTCTTCACAATGTGCATACGGAAGTCGTTGAGGACCAAAAGGTTAGGGTCGCGATGCTGCCGATCGGCGAAAGCCGTATCGAGCTTCTCGAACCGACGAGCGAAGACTCGCCTATCTCAAAATTTCTGGAGAAACGCGGTGGCGGAATCCACCATATCGCGGTAGAAGTTGATGACATCGAGGCCGCTCTGGCGCAACTAAAAGCGAAGGGAATGCGTTTAATAGACGAATCGCCGCGAATCGGTGCCGAGGGCTGCCTGGTCGCTTTTGTGCACCCGGCATCAGCTAACGGCGTACTTCTCGAACTCGTCCAAACGGTGGATTGATCGTCTTTAGCGGTGCGGAAATGCGGTAACTCTGATATATTAACCGTTTGCTTTCCCGATCATCAGGGTAGACATAACATAAGTGAGGAAATTCGAAATTGAGTAATTTAGCAAAGGGACTGATTTTATTGTTGGTCGTATTCGGGGTCGGTGCCGGTCTCGTCGTTTGGAAAAATAAGGTCGGCGGCACGCACGCCACCGGTCAATTTAACAGCATAAGCCGCGAAGAGGTCGAAATGCTGCTCGCCGATGTCGCAAAGGTCAATCCGATGGTGCTCAAGCGTTTTGCCGAAGACCCGGAAATGAAAAAGCAGCAGCTCGATAACCTCAAACAGCTATTTGCGTTCGCCAGCGAGGCAAAGAAAGAGGGCTTGGCGGACGAGCCGACGAACAGGCAAGAGCTGGAGAACATCCGCGCCGAGGTCGAGGCGGTCAATTACGACAAAGAGATCAACAAGGACAAGGGCCCGATGCCGCCGTTCGGATTCATAACCGAGGACCAGACCAAAGCGTTCTGGGGCGAAGGCGACACCGCAAATAAAGGCTTTCTCGTTTCATTGAAAGACAAGATCGGCTTGGGCGCTCCCGACCGTGAACTGGCGTTCAACAAATTCCTCGACACCAAGATCAAGCTTCTAAAGGAGAGCAATCCTCAAATGAAGGACCGCGAGATCTCGGAGGACGAAAAGACGCAGGCGCGCGAATTCTACGCGAAGGTCAATATCTACAAAGATGAGTACGAAGCCAAGGCAGCAGCCGGACAGCTTCCCAAGGAATTTCAGGATAAGATCGCGCTTCAGATCAAGCTTCAGCAGGCTCAGTTTCTCGCCCGTCTTGTCTCCGAGAAAATGGCGGAGAAGACAAAGGTGACCGATGAGGATGTAGCGAAATACATTTCGGAGCACCCCGAATTGGATATGTCCGCCAAAAAGGCCAAGGCCCAGGAAATCCTCGATCGTGCGAAGAACGGCGAAGACTTTGCCGCACTCGCCAACGAATTTAGCGAAGATCCGGGCAATAAAGGTCCAAAAGGCGAGTTGCAGGGCGGGCTTTATAAGGACATAACGACGGGCAAAATGGTCGCTCCCTTCGAAACCGCTGCATTAGCTCTCGAACCCGGTCAGATCGCACCGGAACTCGTCGAGACCGATTACGGATACCACATCATCAAACTCGAGAAAAAAGGCGAAGGCAAAGACGCTAGCGGAAAGCCGGCTCAGACCTACGACGCACGCCACATCCTGTTCATGACCGGTTTCAAAGATCCGGCAAACCCGATGGGACGAGAGATGCCGGTCAAAGCTTATGCCCGCCAGGAACTCGAAAAGCAAAAGCAAAAAGAACTGCTTGACGACATCGTTGCGAGCAACAACGTGAGCGTTCCCGATGACTTCACCGTTCCCGAGGTTACCGAAGAGCAGATGCAGGAAATGATGAAGAAGCAGCAAGAGCAGCAGCAACAAATGCAGGGCATGCAGCAAGGCATGAACGAAGGCGACACACCGCCGCCGTCAAAAGGTGACCCGAAAAAGCCGGAAGTTAAGAAAGGCAAGTAAACAAAAAAGGGCAATGGACAAACATCCATTGCCCTTTTCTCATTGCGGACCGCGGACATCCTGTCCGCAAATCCGGGAATGCGGACAGGATGTCCGCGGTCCAATCGCATGAATTTCGGAGATTACAGAGTTGAAATCGTCGCGGACACCGAGTTCCGCCTGGACGGCGGAGCAATGTTCGGCGTCGTCCCGCGCGTCCTTTGGGAACGCGTTTGCCCGCCCGACGAACTCAACCGAATCCGGATGAACATGAACTGTGTGTTCATCGACACCGGCACCGAAAAGATACTCATCGAAACCGGCATCGGTGAAAAGTGGAGCGAAAAGGAAACAAAGATGTACGGCATCTTTCGCGAAAAGCACCTCGCCCAAACGCTGTTCGAGAAAACCGGCTCGTGTCCGGAAGACATCACGATCGTCATCAACACCCACCTCCACTTCGACCACGCCGGCGGCAACACGATTATTCCAAACTCCCCTCCTTCCAAAGGAGGTGTGGCGGCGGCTTCCGCTGACGGGGTGGTTGTCGCGGGCGGACGCACCCCAGTTCCGCAATTCAAAAACGCCCGCTACCTTGTCTCAAAATCTGAACTCGCCCACGCCGAGAACCCGCACGAACGCGACCGTGCCAGCTATCTTTCCGAAAACTGGCGGCCGCTTCAGGAAACCGGTCAGCTCGAATTAATGCCCGATAATTATGAACCGATCGCCGGCTTGAACGTACAACAGGTGCGCGGCCACTCCGAAACTATGCAAACCTGGCGTCTCGATAGTGGCGGCAGGACAATCTATGGTTTCGCCGACCTCATACCCACGAGCCATCACATTCAGCCGGCGTGGATCATGGGCTACGACCTATACCCGACCGAGACGCTCGAATTCAAAAAACGAATTCTGCCGCAGGCGGTCGCGGAAGATTGGTTGTGTCTTTTCTATCACGATATTGCCCGCCCGCTTTGCGGTCTGACCTTCGAAGATGGCAAAATCAGAGTTCGAGAAAATTAACTTGCCGCAAGACATCCGAATTAAATAAGGAAAATTCCCTGATATGAAAAGATCGATCGTTCTTTTTGCATTTCTGCTCGTAGCGTTCGCCGCACAAAACGGCATTGCCCAGACTCAGAAGCAGTTTGTACTTCAAACAGCAAGAGCACTTGAAACCGCGCCGCTCGACAAAGAGACCCAGAAAATGCGCGGCGACGCACTGCGTTGGGTGATCGAAACTGATGAGGTGAGTATCATTGCGTGCGGCGGTGTTTTCAGCACTATTCTCGAAAAGAAGAACAAGAACGGCACCGATATGACCGGCGCCTACATGATCGGAATGGCGGCTTACAAAATCCAAAATCCGGAAAAGGCGGTCGACGAAAATGCGGCACAGCTTGCGGGAATCGAATTGTCGCTGAAGGTTTACAAGGCCCTGGTCAAAGAAAAACCGAAAACGAAGTTTGAGCCGATCGAAGCCCTGATCGTAAAACGAAACAACGGCGAGCTTGCGGCTCTGATCGCTGCAGCAGATTGCGGCAAAAAATGAACGCTGAATTAAAAGCGGATAGTTTATAAATGGAAAAAGTAAATATTGGAATCATCGGCGGTAGTGGACTTTACCAGATGCCGGAATTGGAGAACGTGCGGGAAATTTCCGTTGAGACGCCGTTCGGGAAACCTTCGGACGCGTTTATTATTGGCGAGCTCGACGGCGTGACGGTTGCGTTTTTGCCTCGTCACGGACGCGGGCACAGGCTTTTGCCGAGCGAACTTCCCTTTCGCGCAAACATTTACGCGATGAAAATGCTCGGGATCGAATATATTCTTTCGGTTTCGGCCGTCGGGTCGCTTCAGGAACGGTATGCGCCGACGGACATGCTGATTCCCGATCAATTTTTTGACCGCACGAGTGCTCGGACAAAGGAATCGACATTTTTCGGCAAAGGAATAGTCGCTCACGTCACTTTTGCTCATCCGGTTTGTAATGAACTCGGCGATATTCTCGAGGCTTCGTGCAAAACCACCGGTGTAAAAACTCACCGAGGCGGAACTTACATCTGTATGGAAGGCCCGGCGTTCTCGACCAAGGCCGAGTCGAACGTTTACCGCCAGTGGGGAATGGATGTGATCGGCATGACCAATTTGCAGGAAGCGAAACTCGCCCGCGAGGCAGAGATCGCTTATGCGACGCTCGCTTTGGTCACCGATTACGATTGCTGGTACGAGGGCCACGACGACGTGACGGCCAATATGGTCATCGAATATCTGAATAAGAACGTCCGCAATGCCCAACTCATCCTAAGAGACGCCGTAAAACGCGTCGCGGCAAAGGAAACACCGAATCAATATCGCGAAGCAATAAAGAACGCGATATTTACGGCTCCCGAACACTGGCCCGCAAAAACTGCGAAGAAGCTGGAGGCGATCATCGGAAAGTACGGCAAATAATCAGTTCGCGGCCCGCTAACGAGAAAACTTTTCAACGACTTGCGCCATCTTTACTAGGTTATGAAAAAGTATCTTCCGGTCATTTTCGCCTTGTTGATGATCTTTAGCGGTTCCGCTGCTGCCCAGCGGAACGTCACTCCCGCCATCGACCGCGATCCGATCCTCGAACAGGACGCAAAGCACAATCTTGAGGTCGCACGGCAGGCATTTCTTCTGAAAAAGGCCTACAAAGGTGTGCTGATGAGGTTCGAGGAGACCTACGCCGCGTATCCGACCTTTTCTGGTATGGAAGAATTTCTATACATGGCCGGCATGAGCAGCTATTACCTTTCGCAAAACAAGGGCAAGCAAAAGGTCGATCTCAAAAGCGATAAAGAGAAAGAAAAGTTTGCCCCGGCAAAGCTACGCGAAGACGCAAAAGCCTACCTCTCGACGCTGATTGAGAAGAATCCGCAGACCAAATATCGTGATGATGCGGAAAAGACTCTAAAATTACTCGATACTGCTAATTAAGCCGCATATTACTTATTTCTGCTGGTTCCGGTTCCCGTCGCTTTTGATTCGCGGTTCCATTTTTGGCACGCAAAGGACTGCGTACGAATAGATAAGTACCGGGACGAGATCAAAGCCTCGCCAGAGTTGTCCTTCCAAAACCCCGCACAATAAACGCTGGCTGAGCTTTACAATTCCGCGATTCAAAACGAAAATAAGGGTTTTCCGCAATTCTATTTAATCAAGGAAATTCAATTAAATGTCTTTAACAGTGGTCGGTTCCGTTGCGTTCGATGCTCTTGAAACGCCGTTCGGCAAGCGCGATAAGATTTTGGGCGGTGCGGCGACGCATTTCGCGCTCTCGGCAAGCTTTTTTACAAAGGTGAACGCGGTCGGTGTGGTCGGCGGAGATTTCAGCGACGCCGAGTGGGACGTTTTCAAGCGTCATGCGATCAATACGGACGACATCGAAGTCGTGAAAGACGGCAAAACTTTCTTTTGGAAAGGCCGTTACGACTACGACATGAACACCGCACACACGCTCGACACTCAGTTGAACGTGTTCGAGACCTTCGACCCGAAACTCTCCGACGCTTCCAAAAACAATAAGCTCCTGTTCCTCGCGAATATCCTGCCGATGATCCAGAAACAGGTGCGTGAGCAGTGCCCGAATGCAGAGTTCGTCGCGATGGACACGATGAACTTCTGGATCTCGTCGATGAAAGAAGCTGTGATCGAAACGATCAAGGTCGTCGATTGCATAATCATCAACGACGCCGAGGCACGGCAGCTGACAGATGAGCCAAACATCCACAAAGCCGCGAAAAAGATCATGGATTACGGCCTGCGTGCACTCGTGATCAAACGCGGCGAGTACGGTGCGACGTTGTTCACGAAAGACGGATTCTTTTCGACTCCGGCTTATCCGCTCGAAAGCGTATTCGATCCGACCGGTGCGGGCGACACGTTTGCCGGCGGTTTCATGGGCTACCTCGCCAGCCAGGGCGAGATCACCGACGAGGTGCTAAGGCGTGCGATGATCTACGGTTCGGTGATGGCGTCGTTCAACGTCGAGGAGTTCGGAACGGAACGCGTCGACGCCCTCGATTACCCGGAGATTACGCAGCGTTTTCGTGACTTCAAACGTATGACGCATTTCGAAGAGATCGTATTCGAACGCGCGACCTCAGCGTAACGCCGCCGTCCCGGCGGCAGTCCCGAGGGCGTCTCGCACTCGAATGATCAGCCCGCGATCCTGACAAGATGGCAAAGGAATTTGAAAACTCGACCTCGCGGTTCGCTCAAGACGAATCGCTTATGCCGCTCGCCATATTGACGTCGGTCGTGTTCCTGTTCCTTTTGATCGGAACTGTACTCTCGGCTCGTCAGGGAAGTTGGCTTCTTTTGGCGGTTTTCGGTTTTTTGATAATCGGTGCGCTCGTTTTCGCGGTCCAGAACTTCGTTCAGTTTCGTAAACTTGCCGCGGCAAAGAGCGAGGGGCGAATTGAATGGGAGGCCGCAAATCCGGAAGTTCAGCGTCAGAATTTAAATCTCGAGGTACTGGAACTCTCGCGCATCCTCGATATGGCTTCCGAGCAGCTCAGCGATCTGCAGTCGGCCTATATCGTCGCCGAGGATCTCGCGCTTCGCCAAATACAGCAAGAGGAAAAGATGCCGCTGCTGCGCCACGTCGGTGTCTGCGGCGTGCCGTTCAATGCGGTCATGATAAAGGGCGACATTGTTTTTTGTGCCGAGGTTTCGTTTTTGGTTTCGCCGGAATTGAGGCAGGACCGAGTTGAGGCAATGCTTCGCAAAATACAACAGGTCGACAAAGGGTTAAAGGCAATGAAGCTCGATCTAACGGCAAAACTGATGATCGTGCTGATCACCCAACTGAACGTCGAAGAGGAAGCCCGGCTGCGCGACAGCCTCGGGAAACGCCGATTTGCCGACACGCCGGTCGAGATCGAGATACGGTTCCTTGATTTCGAAGCTTTGCAAAGAATATACGTGACGGACTAGGTCAGTGCCACGTCGCGTAAGCGAGTGGGTTCTTTACGTAGGTGATCGAAACTCGATATCGCTCGATCTGCAGGAACGCGGAACCTACCCGCTTACGCAAGGTGGTTCTGACTTTTAGAAAAATATTATGCTCGAGAACAAAGTTGGAATGATCTTCGGCGTAGCGAACAAGCGTTCGATCGCCTGGGCGTGCGCAGCGGCGTGTGCCGAACAAGGTGCGAAAATGACGTTCACCTACCAGGGCGAACGGCTCAAGGAAAACGTGGAGAAGCTTGCCGGCGAATTGAACGACTCGCTCGTTGTGCCGTGCGACGTGACAAATCAGGCGGACGTTGACGCCGCTTTCGCAGCGGTTGCCGCAAAATACGGCCGGCTCGACTTTCTTATCCATTCGATCGCATTTGCGCCAAAGGAAGCTCTCGAAGGCGAATTCGTTACCACCACGCGCGAAGCATTTACGACCGCTCTCGAGATCAGCGCCTTTTCGCTCACACAGGTCGCACTCGCCGCCGCTCCGTTGATGACCGATGGCGGCAGTATCGTCACGATGAGTTATTACGGCGCCGAAAAGGTCATCAGCAACTACAACGTAATGGGTGTCGCTAAGGCCGCACTCGAGGCATCGACGCGTTATCTGGCTGCCGATCTCGGCAAGCAGAACATTCGAGTCAACGCGATCAGCGCCGGGCCGATCAACACACTTTCGGCCCGAGGCGTCAAGAATATGGGCTCGCTGCTCGGCTACGTCGCCGAGAAATCGCCGCTCAAACGCAGTGTGCAGGCGAGCGAGGTGGGAAGCACCGCACTTTTCCTCGTCAGCGAAATGTCATCGGCGATAACCGGCGAGATCATTCACGTAGACTGCGGATATAACATAATGGGAATCTAAATAATTTTAGATTTTAGATTTTGGATTGAGGCATCTCGCTCCATATCCAAAATCTAAAATCCAAAACCGAAATGGCTGAAACAGACGCAAACAAACCAAAAAAGATAAAGGATAAGGCAAAGCCGGCCGAGCCGCAGACAGTGGCGGAGGCAAAACGACACGAGCAGCAGCCGTCTTACTGGCGCTTGACCGACGACGAAGTGCTGCTCCGCTCGCCCGAACCCGAAGACGAATACAAAACATCGGACTCATGGCGCGTGTTCCGCATCATGGGCGAATTCGTTGACGGTTTCGACAACTTGGCGACGGTAACGCGCGGAGTTTCGATCTTCGGCTCGGCGCGCACGTCCGAGTCGGACCATTACTACGCCGCCGCCCGCGAGACAGGTTCGCTGCTGGCTCAGGCCGGATTTGAAATAATCACCGGCGGCGGTCCCGGCATTATGGAAGCGGCGAACCGTGGAGCATTCGAAGCCGGCAAGGTGTCCGTCGGCTGCAATATCGAGCTGCCCTTTGAACAGCAGCCCAATCCGTACCTGACCAAATCGCTTTCGTTCAAATACTTCTTTGTCCGCAAGACAATGTTCATCAAGTTCAGCAACGCGTACATCATCTTTCCCGGCGGTTTCGGGACCATGGACGAGTTGTTCGAAGCGCTGACGCTGATACAGACGCGAAAGATCAGAAACTTTCCTGTAGTTTTATTTGGTTCTCAGTACTGGCGTGGTCTATTGGCGTGGCTGACGTCAACGATGCTCAACGAAAAAATGATAAATCCGGAAGATCTGGGTTTGATCCACCTCACCGATTCGCCGAACGACGCCGTCGATTTTATAATCAAGACCTGCGGAGTGGTCGAAGCTGAGATCCCTAACGACAACGGCCAGCCAAAACGCAAGATCAGGTAAGGTAATCCGAGAGCCAGTTGTTGTATCGTTCGGACACTTTATCAGTTTCAAAGGCCGTAATTTCCGGAGTATCGTAGCTGTGGTTTGAAACGATGAATTCTCTCAGCTCATCGAAACGTTGGTGGAGTGTTTTGATCAGCAGCAAATGCTCCGGTTCGGTGTGCACCTTCCCTTCCCAAAAATAGACCGATCGAATCTGTGGAAGTATCTGGACGCAAGCCGCGAGCCTGGCGTCGACGATCTGCCGCGCCAGAGTTTCGGCTTCTGCGGCATTCGAAGTTGTCGTCAAAACTATCAGCATTTCAGATAAATACCCGCATCACCTCGCGTCGCGGGCACGGTACGAGTTACGCGTTTACGCGTGAAAGTGATGGCCATCGGGCCTGTCGAAAGCAAGCTCGAACGCTGATAACGCGGTTTCACGCGTAAACGCGTAACTCGTACGGCATGACGCCAAATCACGCTTTTTTCATCAGGTCATTGTACTGGCCGCTTTCGACCCATTCGAGTATCTCGGAGACGCGGTATATCGGGAACGGGTGCGAGAGTCCGGCGTTCAGGATATCCGCCCAGAACTTATCGAGTTTGTTCTCGTCGTAATTTTTCTGAAACTCGCGTGCCTGGTCCAGAAACTGATCGTAATCGATCTTCGACGCGAAAGTTCCCCCGGCGAGTTTCATCATCGTCCGGCCGATCACGTGCGGGTTCTGCGTCACCAGAAGTGCCGCGCGATCGCACGAGAGTTCAGCACGTCGCGACCAGGCGAGCAGTGCACTGCCGATCCCGGCCGAGATAATGAACTTGACGATCTCGGCGCCGGGAATCAATCGAGAGATCGATAGATTTGCTAATGCTTCGAACAGCCGGGCCGCCGTCAGGTACAACACATGTTCGGCATGGATGTGTCCGACCTCGTGCGCGATGACCGCCAGCGTTTCTTCGTCCGTCAGACGTTCGATCAACCCGGAATGAAGTACGATCACTGGCTTTTCGACGCCGCCGGTGAATGCATTGACGATCGGATTCTGCTGGATGAAAAGGTCCGGCATGTCGACACCCAAGGTCGTGCAAGCGATCTGGAGTTTGGCGTGCAGGTCCGGGCATTGAGTGGGCGTGACCTTTACGGCACTCGCCATAAACATCACTCGGATCGCACTCTCGCCTGTAACGGACAGTAACTTCTTCAGCGCCGTGTCGATCCCGGGAATTGCACGCAATGCCGCCAAAGCTTTGCTGTCGAGCGGATGAACATACTCGTGTTTACCGAGATCGGCGAACTTTTTATGCGGTTCGTTCGAAAGCGGCAGTTTACACTTTCCGCAAACCGCGGAATTGTTAACGTAACCTTCTTTTACCGCGTTCCTCTGACCGCAATAGCGGCACCGCACGGAGAGACTTTTCTTAATAGCGGTCGACCCGTTATCGGAGTCATCGTTTTTCTTGGCCATAGATAGAGTTTAGTTTAACGATTCATGATTATTCAAATTAGCTGCCTGCCCAGCTAAACGATATCAATGAAAGAAAAGTTTAATTATTGACGCTTCAACCGCACGACAGTTTCGACATGGTGCGTCTGGGGGAACATATCGATGGCCGTGATCCGCTCGATCCCGAAGCCCCAATCGATCAGCCAGCGGAGGTCGCGGGCAAGAATAGACGGTTCGCACGAAACGTATGATATTTCGTTCGCGGCGATGCGCGAGATATGCCTGATCGTTTCTTTTGAACCACCCGCACGCGGCGGGTCGAGAAGGACAAAATCGGCACTTTCCGGTGCGGCATCGCGGACAAATTTGTCGACCTTGTCGCGTATGAACGATGTGTTGGTAATATCGCCGCGGCGTGCGTTGACCTCTGCAAAATCGACCGCTTCCGGGTTTTCCTCGACGGCAATGACCTTTTTGAACTTTCGGGCCAGCGGCAGTGCGAAAAGGCCGACGCCCGAATAAAGATCGATCGCCGTCTCGCCCGTCGCCCCGTCGATCGCAGAGGCGATCAGTTGTTCGACGATGGAGCGGTTCCCCTGAAAAAAGCTGCGGGCGGAATAATTAAATTTCTCGCTTGCGGCCGTCGCGGTTATCGCATTTGTTGGCAGGGTAAGTTCCGACGAATATATCGAGACGCTGCCGTCATCACCGTTCGCCGCCTCGATAGCGATGCGGTTTCCCCAGATCGTCTCCCACTCGATGCTTTCCCGAAGTTCCGCAAGCGTGCGGTTCAACTCAGGCGAAGCGATCGGGCATTGCTCGACATCGATCACGTCGTGCGTCAGGCGCCGGTAATAACCGATCGTGTGTTCCTTCACATCGGCGTGCCACTGCACGCGCGAGCGGTAGCCGAACTCTAGCGGGCTCGGCACGATGTTGAACTCGCCGCTGTAATCGATTTTTCCGATACGGTGCAGGCAGTCGCGTATTATGCCGACCTTCGCATCGCCCTGTGCGGCATAGTTCATCTGCTGGAAATCGCATCCGCCGCATCTGCCAAAATACGGGCACGGCGGGTCGATGCGGTGTTCGGACGGCTTGATCACGGCGTCGATCTCGGCGAATGCCGTGTTGCCCTTCACCTCGCGAACGCTGACAGAAACAGTGTCGCCGGCGGCCGCTAACGGCACAAAAACGGTTGTACCTTCGGCAAAGCCGAGGCCGAGGCCGCGCGGCACTATCTTGGTTATTTCGACGGTCAGTTGATCGCCTACTTTAACACTGCTTTTTTCATTTTTCATTTGTTGTTGAAATCGCCGGCGGCAAGTATCTGCCGCATTGATTGGAGATCGGCGTCAGTCCTGTAGGACAGCGTAAACATTATCGCCTTTCGGCCGCGTACGGTCGCGTACAACCGTTTTTTGCCGGCGGACGTGCTCGTGTCGATAAACGCGAACTGCTTTCGCCCGAGCTTTTCGGCCTGCGTTTCCGAATATCTGAAATCGGCGGGCAGATTCAACGTACTGAACTGGCTCCGCATCAGGTCGAAATAATCGACGCCGTCCCGAACTTGCGGCACGATCGTCAGATCTTCAACCGAGATACGGAGAATTGCCGCATCTTTAACTCCTTCGACGGACCGAAACGCGGTCAGCAGGACAGTCACATTCTTCAGAGCCCTGTTGATCCGCACCTTGTTTACGTCCGTGAGAGCGTCCGGCGCCTTCAGGCTAAGATCAAAGCCCTGCGAACGAGCGTATTCGCCGAAATCGTCGCTCGTGATCCGCCAGTCGGCAGGGAAAGTGATCTGAAAACCGTAATCGCTGTTTCGATATACGTTGCCGCTGCCCTCGTTGTTTGCGGTTGCCGTCTTCACCGGGACTTCCGCGGGTGCTTGTGGCGCAATCGGCGGCGCAGCTTTCGGTATCGACGGCACCGGAGTCGGAGTCGGCGTTTCTCGAATTATCTTTTGCGCCGAGATCGGCACCGAGGCCGCTGCTGCCAACGCTAAAACAAACAAATACTTGATCATAGGTAAAAGAGACCCAATCTCGGAACGCCTTCGTCATCACGCAGACGCTTTAGCTGCATGAGATTGAACGTCGAGGCATAGGTCTCAACGTCCATGCCTTTTTTGTAAGGCCTAAGCTGTGCCGAAATATCTTTCTCTATTTTACTTAGATGCTCTTCGCCGGCTTTTGTTAGCAAAGCCTGATCGAGAAATTTCTCGACGTCCGAAAGCGATTTATCGATCGCTTCGAGATCGGTACCCAGATTTGATTCCAGTCCGCTCAGCCGCTCGCACGCACGTTCGAAATCTTCTTTCAAATTTTCGTTTTTCAAACTTTCCAAAGTTTCGATCGCGTGGCGAATGCCGGCGGCGACACCGTCGATCGAGCCAGCTTCTTCGGCCGTCCCGTCCGCCTCCGCAGACTTTCCTGTCTGCATCGTCAGCCATTCCTGATACTGTGCTTCGATCTCTTCGCGGCAGTAAAGCAGACCTTTGATCGAACGCGGTCCGGGTTTCTTATCGAAACCGTCGAAAACCGTCTCGATGCCGCGAATGACGATATGCAGCGGAATGCCGCGGTCCTGCCAGCCTTCGATCATCGCCCAGTCGATCGGGCTCAGAAACAAGTGCTTTCCGCGCCGGCGGACAAAGGTTTCCTCTATCTCTGTAAAGTAGTTGAAGTAATTCAATTGAGGTATGACGAGCGTCGTCAGGTCGATCGTATTGAGGGAGGCGTCAGTCGAGCCTTATCTTCATTCGCTGCAGAGTCTTGCGGTCTTCATCTGTTAGATCAAGTTCTTCCGTCTCGTCCGCGTGTTCGGTTTTCGCCAGTGCGATCTCCAGCTTTAACGTCAGGTTCGGCTCGTAACCGATCGCTCGGAGATATTCGATCGCCTCGCTGACCTCGCGGCTCGAGCCGATCGCCGAATTTATCGCATCGCCGAGGTCGCGGGCCGCCGCTTTTGCTTTGTCGTCGAGTTCCATTTGATTCTGTTTAAATGCTACGCAAGGTTCGGACGCAAGTCAAAATCAGCGGCCTTTATGTTAACCTACGAAGCATATGGCCAGCGAAAGACGCGAAAGATTTGATACCTCGTCCGGTATCGAACTGCCTAACGACTTCAATCCGGAAAACACGGAACCTGTTGATTATAAAAAAGATCTCGGCGAGCCCGGTCAGTTCCCGTACACACGCGGCGTCCGGCAAAACATGTATCGCGGGAAGTTTTGGACCATGCGGCAGTACGCGGGTTTTGCGACCGCTCAAGAGTCGAACCAGCGTTACAAATATCTGCTCTCACAGGGGACGACCGGATTGAGCGTCGCGTTCGATCTGCCGACGCAGATCGGCCTCGACTCAGACGACGAACTGTCGATGGGCGAGGTTGGCAAGGTGGGTGTCGCGATCGACAGCATCGATGACATGCTGACGTTGTTTGACGGTATTCCGCTCGATCAGGTCTCGACGTCGATGACGATAAATTCGACCGCCTCGACGTTGTTGTGCCTCTATCTAGCCGTCGCGAAGAAACAGAATGTACCGTTCGCAAAGGTCAGCGGCACGATCCAGAACGACATTCTAAAAGAATACATCGCCCGCGGAACATACATTTATCCGCCAAAACCGAGCCTGCGGCTGATCACCGACACCTTCGCATTCTGTGCGGCTGAGGTGCCGAATTGGAACACGATCTCGATCTCGGGCTATCACATTCGCGAAGCCGGTTCGACCGCCGCTCAGGAGATCGCGTTCACTCTCGCCGACGCGATATGTTACGTTCAGTCCGCGATCGACGTCGGACTCGAGGTCGACGACTTTGCACCGCGACTGTCTTTCTTTTTCAACTCGCACAACAATTTGCTGGAGGAGATCGCAAAATTCCGTGCCGCCCGTCGTCTGTGGGCACGAATAATGAAGGAGCGATTTCACGCCAAAGATCCGAAGTCGATGATGCTTCGATTTCACACCCAGACGGCCGGTTCGACGCTCACAGCTCAGCAGCCCGAGGTGAACATTGTACGCACGACCGTCCAGGCTCTCGCCGCAGTGCTGGGCGGGACGCAGAGCCTGCACACAAACTCGATGGACGAAGCGTTGTCGCTGCCGACGGAAAACGCGGTACGCATCGCTCTCCGGACTCAGCAAGTGCTCGCATACGAATCCGGCGTCGCCGACACGGTCGATCCGTTTGCCGGCAGCTTCGCGATAGAGGAAATCACAACAAAGCTCGAAGAGGCGGCAACCGAATACATCACAAAAATCGACGAACTCGGCGGAATGCTTCGTGCGATCGAGACCGGTTACGTCCAGCGTGAAATACAGGAAGCTGCTTACGATTATCAACGCGCCGTCGAAAAACAGGACGCGGTCGTCGTCGGTGTAAACAAATTTCGAAGCGAGGAAAAAGATACCATTCCGATCCTCACGGTCGACCCGAAGATCGAACGCGAACAGGTCGAACGACTGCGTGCCGTTCGCGCGGCCCGAAATTCCGAAAAGGCCGCGACGGCGATCAACCGACTTTCGGACGCCGCCAACGGCACTGAAAATCTCCTGCCGCGCATCCTCGAATGCGTCGAATCGAGCGTAACCGTCGGCGAGATCAGCCACGCGCTCCGCAAGATCTGGGGTGAGTACCGCGAAGCGGTGACGGTCTAAGGTTTCGCCGCTGAAATTTTCGGCCTAAATCTTCGCCAAATTTGCACTCGATCGCATCTCACTTTGATAGAAATTTCCTTAACAAACATTGTTTAATCTATGTTAATATGATGCTGCCTCAGTTCTGAGGCGTTCTCACGTATCCCATCCTCACGATCGAATCGAAAAGATTCCCGCCTATTCATCGTATATGGAAAATCTGAATGAATATCTGCAAACGCTCGTCAACAGCGGCAGCAGTGAATTGCGGCTCGAACCGAATAAGGAACCGTATGTCATCTCCGCATCCGGAAATACAAATATTGGCGCCGCTCCGTTGCAGGGCACGCAGATCAGCATGATGGTCTTTCCGCTCATCCCGCCGGACATCAAGAATGAACTACCCGACAAAAGCGAGATCGAGTTCACACATCCGCACGCTCTGTGCCGGTTCGAATTTGTCGTCAAAAAGTCGCCCGCCGGATTTATCGTAACGGTGCGGCCGGACCGAGCGCCTGCCGCAATTGACTCGCTGGCGAGTCCGGGAGTAGACGCGTCCTCTATATCTGCGTCACCGGCCGAACCGGCTGAGCGTTCCACGAATTCGGTTGCCGCCTACGGTTCCGAAACCATCTCGATAGACGGAAACGCTTCGAAAGCCGCAAAGCCGGGACCGAAAAGCAGCGAAGTTGAAAGCTCATCAGATATGCAGGCGCAAGCTCCGGCCGCCACAGGTTCATCGCTCGCAGCGGACTCGGTTGTCGCGTTTGATTTTGACACAAAGGCCAGCGGATTCTTCCCGCCGGCAGAAGAATACATCCCCAAGCCGGAACCCGGCGACGTTGTTGAAGAAGGCCGCGAGATCGCCGCCGTGCAGCTCGTCGAACGCCGTAAAGGCGACCGCCGCGAGGTAAATTCGATAGCTCGTGACCGAATGGACGCTCTGTTCCGGAAAATGGCCGACATCGGAGCGTCCGACATGCATCTTTCGGCCAGCGTTCCACCGATAGTGCGTAGGGACGGCAGAATGGACAAACTCGAGTGCAATGAGCAGTCCCTTGAACCCGATGTGCTGCACGAATTGCTTTTTTCGATAATGCCCCCAAAAAACCGCGAGGAATTTACAAAGCGCAACGACACGGACTTTGCTTACGAGATTCCGGGCCTCGCCAGAATTCGCTGCAACGTGTTTACCGATCGCAAAGGCCCGGGCGGCGTTTTTCGAATCGCTCCGACAAAGATTTTAACGGCCGAACAACTCGGCCTGCCTAAGGCGGTAATGGACCTGTGCTCGCTTTCGAAAGGCCTCGTCATGGTCACCGGCCCGGCTGGTTCCGGCAGGTCAACGACGCTTTGCGCGATGGTGGATTGGATAAATAAGAGCCGCGAAGATCACATCATCACGATCGAGGACCCGATCGAGTTCATCCACGAAAATAAGAAGTGCCTCGTCAATCAGCGCGAGGTCAACAACCACACCGACTCGTTCAAGGACGCCATGCGAGCAGCACTTCGCGAAGATCCGGACGTACTGCTCGTCGGCGAAATGCGCGATCTTGAAA
>JBDTUT010000011.1:0-121217 GCA_040007515.1 Acidobacteriota bacterium
GCCGAGACCGATCTCGACTACATCAACAAGCGAGTTGATGGGTTATCGTTCGTCGTAGACAAACCGCTGAAGCCCGGTTCGTACAGCCCACGCGTCACGGCTTATAATGCCGGCGACGTTAAGCTGTCGGAAAGCTCGGGCGATATTAAATTCACTGTCACCGGCGGCGCAGCAAAATAGACCTGCGATCAGCGTTTGCGTCCGAATGTTGGCGGTCGATTCGGAAACAGCCCTCGGTTGTATTTGACCCAAGTTTGAGCGAAAATGAGGCTGTTCCCTACAGCCTCATTTCTGCTTACTGAGATTATGAAAACAAGAATCGTTTCTTTAACACTCATTCTTCTCGTATTTTCGGCATTTTCGGTTCTCGCACAGCAGTCGGCCGAGCAGCGTGAGCTCGCTGAATACATTCGCGAAAATTACGATAAGCGCGAGGTCATGATACCGATGCGTGACGGCGTAAAGCTTTTCACGTCGATCTACACGCCGGAAAAGAAGAACCAGCAATATCCGATCCTGCTCAACCGCACGCCTTACACCGTAGCGCCGTACGGTAAGGACAAGGACGGCAAGGACCAGTTCAAAGGCACGCTCGGGCCGGACGCTTTGTTCGCCCGCGAAGGCTATATTTTCGTCTACCAGGACGTCCGCGGCCGCTGGATGAGCGAGGGCAAATTCGAGGATGTGCGTCCCGACATCGCGAACAATACGCCGCAGCAGATAGACGAGTCGACCGACACATACGACACGATCGATTGGTTGATCAAGAACGTCCCGAACAATAACGGCCGCGTCGGCACCTACGGCATTTCCTATCCCGGATTTTACACGTCGGCCGGCTCGATCGATTCGCACCCGGCGTTGAAAGCGTGCTCGCCGCAGGCACCGGTCTCCGACTGGTTTCACGGCGACGACATGCACCACAACGGAGCTCTTTTCCTCGCACAAAACTACGCGTTCTTTGGCGGCTTCGGGCAGGAACGTCCCGTGCCGATCAACAATCCGTCGTACCTGACGAAGTGGAACGGCCGCGACACCGACGACGGTTACGATTACTTTCTAAGCGCGGGCGGATTGCGCGAAGTAGCGGACAGCTACGCAAAAGGCCTCGGTGGAAAACGGATCAAGTTCTGGGATGAGATGATGGCCCACCCGAATTATGATCAGTATTGGAAAGACCGAAACATCCTGCCAAAGCTGAAAAACATCAAGTGCGCGACGATGACCGTCGGCGGCTGGTACGACAACGAAGATCTATATGGCGCACTGCACACCTACCAGGCGATCGAGCAGCAGAACCCGGGAATATTTAACGTCCTGGTCGTCGGTCCGTGGGACCACGGCGGTTGGTCGCGAAACGACGGCGACTGGCTCGGCACTGCTTACTTCGGCCAGAAGACCGGTGAGTTTTACCGCCAGAACATGGAGCTCCAGTTCTTCAACCATTTCCTCAAGGACAAGGGCGACATCACCGCGATCAAAGAGGTCAATTTGTTCGACACCGGTTCGCACGAGTGGCGGGCGTTCGAACATTACGAACCGACAAACGGCACTGGCACGGCTCTGTACCTGATGCCGAACGGAAAGCTCGGATTCCAGATGCCGCGCGGAAACGGTGGGTTCGACCAGTATATTTCCGACCCGGAAAAGCCGGTTCCCTACACGCAAAAGATCACGAAAAATTATCCGCGTGATTTCATGACCGAGGACCAGCGATTTGCATCGACGCGGCCCGACGTTCTCGTTTACGAGACCGACCCGCTCACCGACGACGTCACGGTCGCCGGCGACATCAAGCCGTCGCTGTTCGTCTCGTCAACCGGCACTGATTCAGACTTCGTCGTAAAAGTGATCGACGTATTTCCGGACGATTACGAATACCCCGAAACCGGCAGCAAGCTTCCGAACGGCCAGCCCGAGCGCGTCAAACCGCCGACGAACTCGGCTTGGTCGGTCTTCCAGCCGGGCGGTTACGAAATGCTGCTTCGCGGTGAGCCGATGCCTGCGCGGTTTAGAAACAGTTTCGAGAAGCCGGTCGCGCTCGTCCCAAACCGCCCGACGGCACTCTCGTTCACGATGCCGGGAATTATGCACACGTTCAAAAAGGGCCACCGAATCATGGTCCAGATCCAGAGCACATGGTTCCCATTGGTCGCTCGCAACCCGCAAAAGTTCATGGCAAATTACAAACTCGCGACCGCCGCCGATTTTCAAAAGGCGACGCAGCGTGTCTATTTTGGTGGAAAAACAGCGTCGGCGATCGTACTGCCGATCCAGAAAAGGTAAATAAAAATGAATATGTCGTTAGTTTCAAGTCTCTGCGGGATCATTCTGATCGTGATCGGCATCGCCGGTTACATTCACGGAGTTTCGACCGATCATGCAAGTCCGACCGCGCTCATTCCCGCGGCGTTCGGGCTTCTGTTCCTGATCCTGGGCGTCGCGTCGCAGATGAAGGAGTCGCTGCGAAAGCATCTGATGCATGCGGCCGCTGTCGTAGCTCTGTTAGGTTTGCTTGCCGTCGGCGGACGCCTGTTGTCAAAGCTCGGCGAGCTCACAATGTCGGCGGCCGTGCTGTCGCAGATCGGAATGGCGGTCATCTGCCTCGTATTTCTGATCCTAGCCATCCGCTCCTTCGGCGCGGCAAGACGAGCACGGGCCGAAAGCTAAGCCTCACAGGTTTCCGGTTTTTTCATTTGCCTCCGGCTTTAGACGGAGGTCTAGATCCAAGAAGGATCGGGCTTTAGCCCAAATTCTAAAAACGAAAAACCTTCTGGCTTCAGCCCAATTCATTTCGGCTAAGTCCAGAAGGTTTTTCGTTTCCGCATTTTCGACTAAAACCGGTTCTGTATGTTGACTTAACCTCCAGCTAAAGCTGGAGGCAATTCATCGGACTGCGAGTCGCCGGCTACAGCCGGACGCAGTTGCGATATACGCGCGCTAATTTAAGAATTGTAGTTCCCCGAAACATCCATCTTTCGCTTCAACACGATCTCGACCAACAGGCCGTTGCCGGTGTTTTGGGCTGTGATCGTCCCGTTATGGGCCGCGACGGCTTGCTGTGCGATCGCGAGCCCGAGCCCGATGCCGCCTGTTTTTCGCTCGCGTGCCTCACCGACGCGGTAGAACGCGCGGAACAAATTCGTCAATTCCTCATCCGGCACGCCCTCGCCGTGATCACGTACGGCGATCGTCACATCGGTCGCCGCGGCCGTCACCGAAACCTCGACCGCCGTTGATTCGTCCGTATACTTCACCGCATTTCTGAGCACGTTTTCCACCGCGCTTTGCAGCAGGCTCTCATTGCCCTCGACGCGGCAGCGGTCCATGTGGACGATCTTTACTGTCTTGTTCTTGGCCCGAGCCTCAAAATCCGCATCGTCGACTATCTGCTCGACCATCTCGGCCAGATCTATCTCTTCGCTCTTAAAATCACGCGTGCCGGTCTCGAGCCGCGACAGTGTCAGCAGCCGCGATATCATTTCGTTGAGCCGGCCCGATTCGGTTTCGATACGCTCGAGCATCGGCGACAGTTCGCCGTTCGACTTTTGTTTTGCGATCTCGAGAGCGACGTTCATCCTCGCAAGCGGCGAGCGCAGCTCGTGCGAAACGTCACGCGACAAACGTTTTTGCGACATCACAAGCGACTCGATCCGCTCGGCCATCACGTCGAAATCTTTGGCCAGATCCGACAGCTCATCCCTTCGACGTCCGACCTTCCCGTCGACACGGGTTTTGAGATCACCCGCCGCCAGCTTTTGCGCCGCGTCGCGGAGTTTTCCGATCGGCGTCGAAAGGTATCGGGCGAGAGCGTAGCACAGCAATATCGCCGTCAGCAGCAGTACGCCGTAACGCACATAACGCACGCTCGAATCGCCGAAGAACGCAGGTGCCCGCGGTCGCTCCCACCGCACGACAAGCGCGTAGCGTTCGCCGTTATTTAACGTAAAACCTCTCGCTGATAGTGCCGTGTCGGTCGAGTCTCGTTCCAACTGCGGCGTGTCGCTTAAAAATGCGCTGTCGATCAGGTCACCGTAGCTCGCCGCGTTCTGAACTCCGCCGTAACGGACGCTCCTGTTGCGCGATATTACAGCGACTTCGCCGACCGTCCCCGCATCGCCGACGCGGTCGAGAAATGCCTTTACCCCGTCGTCGCCTTGCGTATCGTAGATCTGCGCGGCCGTCGCGGCGTATATATTCATCTGATTCCGCACGGACGTCTGCCACCGGCTTACTACGGGCTCGGTCTGGACCGTCCAGTTCAAAAAGACCACGACGCCTATCATCAGAGTGATTGCCGCTAGAAACCAGAGAAAGATCTTTAGAAACAGATTCATTAATTAGTGTAGATGTAGCCGACCGAGCGGATCGTCTTTATCCGTTCGCTGCCGTCCTTCCGCGGCCCGAGCTTTTTTCGCAGATTGCTGATGTGCATGTCGAGGCTGCGATCGTATGGCGAAAGCCGGCGTTCGAGCACGGTTTCGCTGAGGTCTTCCTTGCGAATGACGGAACCGGCGTTTTTAAGAAGAGCGTTGAGCAGTTCGAACTCGACCGAGGTGAGTCCAAGTTCCTCGCCTTCACGCACGACCGACCTCGCCGTTCGCGAAAGCTCGAGGTCGTCGACGCTGATCTTTTCCGGCTGCACACTCTCGTCTTCCGGTCCGATCCGCCGCAAAATAGCACGCAGGCGCGCGAGCAGCTCCCGTGGATTGAACGGCTTGGACAAATAATCGTCGGCACCGATCTCGAGGCCCCCGATCCGGTCGGCCTCGTCACCGCGGGCCGTCAACATCAGGACCGGCAAATCCGAACTCTCACGCAAACTGCTGAGAACCTCGAATCCGTTCATCTTCGGCAGCATCACATCGAGGATCGCCAGATCAAACTCACCGGAACGAGCCTTTTCCAACCCGCTCGCGCCATCGTGAACGCAGGTAGTCTGAAAGCCCTCGGCCGTCAAATACTCCGAAACCAACTCACAAAGCTCCTCGTCGTCGTCGATTATCAATACCTTGTTCATAGACACCAAAATCTTACGCCAAAATCCGGCATAATGATCGCGTTTTACAATTCTTTACACTCTCAGACTCCCCTCCTCGGAGGAGGGGTGGCAGCCGCTTTGGGCTGACGGGGTGGTGGAAGACATTATGGATAAGGCCGTTCCGAATTCTTAAGAGCTACCACCCCGACCGCGAAACGCGGCCACCCCTCCTAGGCAAGGAGGGGAGTTTTGAGCAACATTCACTCGGCGCTGATCATCTGTCCGTCATCTTCCCGCCGACCATCGTCCAGACGACGTTCCCTTCGTCATTCATCCCTACCAGATCGGCCCGCTTCCCGACCTCGATGGAGCCGTACCGGTCGCTTATACCTAACAACCTGGCCGGATTCAGCGACGCCATCTTCGAAGCCTCCGCGTCGTCGAACCCCAACGATCTCATCATCCGCACCGCGTCCAGCATCGTTATCACGGAACCTGCGATGCTGCCGCGTTCGTTCCGCGTCCTGCCGTTCTCGACAGATATCGTCTCGCCCCAAAGCTCAAACCGTCCGTCGCCGCGTCCCGTCGGCGCGACCGAATCGCTGATCAGAGAAACGCCGTCGGCCGATTTTGCCCGACATGCTAATTCCAGCATTTTCGGATCGACGTGAATGCCGTCGGCGATAATGTCGAACGTCACTTCCGGATTTGCCAACGCCCAGCCCGCGACGCCGACATCGCGATGGTGAATGCCCGACATGGCATTGAAAAAATGCGTCACGTGCCTCGCCCCGGCGGCGAACGCCGCATCGAGCGTCGCGACATCGGCCCGCGTGTGCCCGATCGACGCGATCCACCCCTGGGCGGTCAATTCCCTCGCCAACTCGATGCCGCCGTCGATCTCAGGAGCGAACGTCGTCATATGTGCTCCCGCCGAAAGCCGCGGCAGTTCCCTCACCTCGCCGCCCGTGAACTTCTTAAAAAACTCCGGCCGCAGGGCTCCGCACATTTTCTCGTTCGCGAACACGCCCTCATAATGCACGCCCACGATCTGCGCGATCGGCATCTCGCCCTGAAACGCCATCACCTTTTCGATCTCGCCGATCACGCGCCGATAAGTCTCAGCCGAATCCGGCACGAGCGTCGGCATCCACGCCGTCACACCGCACCCCGCCAAAAACCGCCCCACCTCGACCAACCCATCCGCGTCCGCTTCGTTAACGTCTATTCCCACGGCCCCGTGGTTGTGAACGTCGATAAAACCGCTAAAAAGAGTAGAACCGTCGAGGTCGATAACTTCATCCGCATCGTTTTTGCCGGTGCCGGCGAAAACGCCGCTCACGACTCCATCGGTTATAAGCACGGAAACCGGGTCGGCGTCACCCAAAACAGCGGCGGCATTTCTGATCAGTAAGTTAGACATTTGCTCGTAATATTAACAAAGAAAAAAGCCCGCGTCTTTCTAGAAAACGCGGGCTTGTTTTATGCGATGCTATTTAACTAGAAGTTAAATTTCGCACCGAACTGCATGTTACGCGGGTCGCGGGTTGACCCGATGACACCAAACGACGTGCTCGTGATGTTCGTGCTCACGAACGAACGGTAGTTCGTCGTGTTGAAGATGTTGAACACCTCGGCACGAAGCTGCAGACGAAAGCGTTCCGAGAAATGGAAATTCTTGGAAAGCGTAAAGTCGACACGACGTGTCGGCGGGCCCTCGATGATCGCACGCTGTGCGGTACCGAAAACGTTTGGTGCGTTCGTCAACTGCGTGATGCCCGGGTTTGGCTGGAAGCATTCCAGCGTTACCCACTGATTACGCGTGTGCGGTGCATTGGCGTTCGGATCGCAAAGCAGGTTCGGACGTCCGGCCGGATTTGCGTTGATGATGCCCGAACCCGCGGGATCGAAGTTCGAGGTCGTTGCCGAGAAGCCAAGCCCCGTCTGGAACGTGACGATTCCCGATACCTGCCATCCACCGAGCAGAAGTCCGGCTGCGCCGTGATCGCCCTTGAAGAACGGCAGCTCGTACACATAGTTGATGTTCAACACGTGACGGCGATCGAGAGCCGCGCGTCCCCACTCGGACTGGATGTCGTAAGTGTTCTGCGGCGAGTTCGAACGGTCGCTGATGTTGTTCGTCAGGTTCTTCGACCACGTGTATGCAAGGCCGATCTGCGACGCACCGGAAAGGCGGTGCTGAGCGGAAACCTGCAGCGAATGGTAATTCGAGCCGTATCGCGGCTGCACCATCGCGATCGAGCGGAAACCACGGTACGGACGAAGCTGATCGAGGATTAGGATATCGGTCGTCTGCGTGTTCGGGTCGGTCTGGTTTGCGTTCGGGTTGTTCGGAACGCGTGTCGTTACCGTGCTGCCGCCCGCGTTGCGGAAGACATAGCCCGGTGTCTGACATTGAACGATCTGATTGAACGCATTGTTGCACATCGAATTAAGAGCAACGCCCGGAGCAATGCTGTTGAGTTCCGTTAGTCCGATCAGGTGAGTACCCTTCGAGCCGTAATAGCCGACCGTGACGATCGTGCTCTTCCCGAGCTGTCTCTGAACGTCGAACGACCAATGCTGCATGTACGGAGTTTTAAAGTCCGTGTCGATGCCGCGAAGGCTCTGCACCGCCGGTGCACCGGAAACCGCTCCGACAGGATTATCGAGGCGCGTGTTTGTGCCGATGATCGTTTCCTGATAAGGCGGGTTGGCTCCGATGATCTGCAGAGCCGGACCGTTCAGGACCTGTTCGTGATAGATGCCGTATCCGGTACGGATCGATGTCGTACCCGTGCCGAACGGATCCCACGCCAAGCCGACGCGCGGAGCAAAGTTGTTTTTCTTGGCGTCGTAGATAAATTTTCCGTACGGCGAAACCGTCGGACGGCAGTTGAACGATGCCGGACCGGTGGTGAAATTCTGCTCGTTAGCAATTATGCCGTTACAGTTGTTGCCGGTTCCCGCGACGCGGGTTCCGCTGCCGGTGATCGTCGGCATCTGTGTTCGGTCGAAAAGTTGAGGAACAAAATTCGTCAGTCGGCCGTTCTTGTCCCACGGCGAACCGAAGAACGAATAACGGACACCCATATAAAGCGTGAGATTGCGTCTCACCTTCCATTCGTCCTGGGCATAGCCTTCGAAGGCCATCTGCCGCAGATCAGCCGTGTAATCGAATTTCGCCTGTGTAAATCCGTTCGTGAAAACATTGCCGACCAGGAAGTTCGCCCACCGCTGCAGGTTCTGGTTTAGTGTTCCCTGCGTACCGGTCGATACCACACCTGCCGGAAGAGCAGTGCTAAATGCCGTGAAGCTGCCCTCGTTAACACCGGCGATCGCATTCTCGTTCTTGCGATACAACGAATATACGGCTCCGAACTTGAATGAGTGGCTGCCCTTTAGCCAGCTAATGCTGCCAGTGTAGTTGTGCTTGTCTGAGAAGTTGTTGTACGGGCCGAAGCTCGTCAAACCGGTAAAGCCGTTGCCCGTCAGCGAGGGAATGCGGTCGCGTTGGTTAGCAAACGGCAGCGTGACCGGGATCGACGAATTCGCGAGTGCAAGAAGGCCGACGTTGTTGCTGAGGATCGCGCCGTACGAATAGTTGTAACGGCCTTCGATGATCAGGTTCGGACTGACCGCGTAAGTAAGCTGCAGCGTATGCGTGCTTCCCGGCGAATCGGTGTCGGTATCGGACACGCCCGGCAGGCCGGAACCGCTCGAGAACAATGCGTTCCCTTCATGCGTCGGGATCTTGTCGTGCTGATAACGGTAATAACCCGAGAACTCGTCGCTGAACGCGTGATCGATCTTCACGATCTCCTGACGGAACTTAAAGAGATTGCCGAGCGAGAAACTCGCCAGGTAAGGATTTGTTGCCGACGGATTGTTCGGATTCGGCAGGTGGCTGTAGACATCGCGGATGTAAGCGGCGGCGGCCGGGCTCAGCATCGCCGCCGGTATCGGCGTATTTGCCGGAAGATAGCCGGGGTTGCCGATATTACAATTCTCGGTCGCGACGTTGTTGCGGGCGATACAAACCGGGATCGGGAAGATGCCCGCCTTGAGCGACGCGTCGGGAACGGTCACCGAATTAGCCGCCGCAAATCTCGTGTCCTTGCGGAATTCCTGCGAGAAGAAGAAAAACGTCTTGTCATACCGGCGGAACATTCCACCGTCGTTCTCGCCGAAATTGAAGAAGTAAACAGGTCCGCCGATGGTCCAGCCGTAGTTGTTGTAGCGAAGCGGCGGCCGCTTGGCTTTGCCGTTCGATTCGCGGCCGAACTGCGGATTGGTCTGAGCATTGTTCAGGAAGCTGTTCGCGTTAAAGGCGTCGTTTCGTATGAATTCATAGACGCTGCCGCGGAACTTGCTCGTACCGCTGCGTGTCACGACGTTGACCTGTCCGCCGCCGCTGCGGCCTGACTCGGCAGGAAACAGAGAGCGAAGAACACGAAATTCTCCGATCGAATCGACGCTCGGGTAAGCCTGGATCGTGATGTTCGAGCCGCGATCCGTAATGTCGGCGCCGTCGACGGTAAACGTGTTCTGGCTCGAACGAGCTCCGTTCACAGCCAAGTTGACGGTGTTGGCCTGGCCATCAGGATTCGTCGTACCGACGTAAACCTGGTCGGCGAGGTCCGACGATACGCCGGGAGCCAATGCTACCAACTGTGTAAAGTTGCGGTTGTTGATCGAGAGTTCCCTTACCTGATCGCCGCTGATGATCGTGCCGCTTGTAGGCGACGTGAGGTCGACGGCCACGGTATCAGCTTGGATGGTAACTGTCTCATCGATGTTGCCGGCGGTTAATGCGACATCAACTGTTCTGCGGGCGCCGACGTCGAGTTTGACGTCCGTATTTACGGCTTTTTTAAAGTTGGGTGCCTCGACCGTGATCGTGTACGTGCTGATAGTGAGATTCGGTGCAGAGTATTCCCCGTTGTCATTCGTTGTCAGAGTACGGACGACCTGGTCGCCTTTTGACGGGTCGGTTATTGTGACCGTCGCACCCGGCACTACGGCGCCGGATGTGTCACGCACGGTTCCGGAGAGCGTGCCCGTGATTTCCTGTCCAAACGTCAAGGCGCCGAGGCAGAGGATCATTGCCGCGACGCAGAGAATGGAGCTCCAATTTTTTTTGCTCATCGTGTTTCTTCCTCGTTGAAAAGTTAAATTCCAGGTGTGCTCATGCCATAAGAAATATTTACGTTTTTGGAAGTTTATCCAAAATTTCGTTATTGCTCATGACGCAGAAATTCGCCCTAAGTTTCTCAAATTACCGCAAATAAAAGGGTTGTTACAAAAATGTGAATTGCAGAGACGTTTATAACCCGAATCTTCTCATTTGTAAAGCAAATATGGTGCCCGACGCTTTTGAAAATCCGCGAGGCCCGCCGCCCACGCTCTCTCAATGTTTTCGGGCGATTCGCCGCGTTTAACGAGCGACAGAATTTCGCCGTTAACGAGCAGCCTCGCGTACTTGTCTGACTGCCAATCGCCGGGATAGATCTTTTGCAAAGCCGCCGCGATCTCGATGCCGGTTTTGAGCGGCTCAAATCGTTCGCGGTCGGTGACGATGATGTTAATGCCGCCTAGCTGCTCATCTTTAAATACAGACGCATTCGGCTTGAACCGGACGGGGACGAAACGAACGCCGGCGAGGTTTCTTTCGTTCAGGTATCTGGCGAATTTCGCCCCGTCGATCCATGGCGCTCCGACGACCTCGAACGGTGTGTCGGTGCCGCGGCCGACGGAAACATTTGTCGTCTCGAGCAATCCGATCCCGGGATAAAGCGTGGCTTCGTTCAGCGAACGCATGTTCGGCGAAGGGTTGATCCACGTCTGCCCGGTCTCGTCGAACCACATCGACCGCGACCAGTTTTCCATCTTGATCACGCGTACATCGGCCCCGATCTTTCGCTCGGCGTTTATCATCATTCCGAGTTCCCCGATCGTCAGGCCGTAACGCACCGGAATGGTGTGCGCGGCGATGAACGAAAGTTTATCTTCGTCAGCGATCGGGCCGGCGACGTCCGAGCCGTTTATCGGGTTCGGCCGGTCGAGGATGTAAACCGGCTTGCCCAATTTCGCCGCCTCTTCCATCACGTTCCGCAAGGTTGCGGTGTATGTGTAAAAGCGTGCGCCGATGTCCTGAATGTCGTAAACGATCGCGTCGAGGTCTTTGAGTTGCTCGGGCTTCGGCCGTCGCGTTTCGCCGTAGAGCGAATAGACGGGCAGGCCGGTCTTTTCGTCCTTCGAATCGTTTATCTTTTCGATATCGAGTTCGCCGCGAATGCCGTGCTCGGGTGCGAACAGTGAAACGAGCTTCACGTTCGGAGCTTCCTTTAATATATCGATCGTCTGCCGCCCGGCAAGATTTCGGCCGGTGTGATTGGTAACCAGCCCGATCTTCATCCCGTCGAGCTGCTTGAATTTGTCACGTTCGAGAATGTCGATGCCGTTGAGAACCGACTGGACCGCCGGCATCCTGCCGGCAAGCGGCGGAACGCCGCCGGGCGTTGCAAGCAAGGATGCTTGCGGTCCAGTCAGGCGTGCCAACCTTTCCTTGAACGCCGGGATCTGCGCCGCGACCTGCGAATAATACATCCCTTCCGCCAGCCGATAAGCCTCGATGGGCGTGTCCTCTATCGCCGAAGCAACGACCGTCGCAACCTTCGCCCGGATCGGCGTCACGTCGCCCTTCCCGTCCGGATGAACGCGATTGGAAAGAAAAATAACGAACGTCTGCGAAACCCGGTCGATCCAGATGCTCGTCCCGGTGAATCCGGTATGCCCGAACGAACCAAGCGGAAAAAGCTCGCCCCGATTAGACGAGAACCCGGTGTTCATGTCCCACCCCAAAGTGCGCGTATCACCCGACTCGCTCACGACGATCGGCGCTGTCATCCGCGCCACCGTCTCCGCCGACAAGACGCGAACAGGAGCGGCAGAAACACGACCGGTAGGGAGTGTGTTCTTTCTAGCTCCAGCACCAGAAACACCCTCGCTACCGCTCAGGTTTCCGCCTGTGCTGGCCGGAGCCACGCCGCCATTCAAAAGCATCTGGCAAAAGCGGGCAAGATCGTCCGCAGTCGAAAAGAGCCCGGCATGCCCCGCGGCTCCGCCCATGCGGTACGCCGTCGGATCGTGAACCCTTCCGCGCAAAATCTCATCGCCTGTCTTTGCATCGCCTTCGAACTTCGAGCCGAGGTATGAGCTTTGACCGCGAACATTCTCCGTAGGAGCTATGCGTGCGCGGTACGAACCGGCGAGATCGACGACCGCGAAAAATTCCTTAGAATCAACTGAGCTAACCGGAGCAAAATTGCTAAATACGCTGTCTCGCATCCCTGCGGTGTTCGACCACACGTCGAAAAAGTCTTCCAATGTTATCCCCGAAACCGTCGGAATCAGCTCGCCTAAGATCTCGAAATTGATGTCCGAGTAAACGAACTTCGTTCCGGGCGGCGTCCGCAGTCTCTCCTTATATAACGCCTGACGCATTCCCTCGCGGCCGGCCCATTTTTCTCTGAGGTCGAAATCGGGAGCGTAGCCCGACGTGTGGGTCAGAAGCTGCTGAATGGTAACGCGCTTTGCTTGCTCGTCCTCGATCTGCGGGAAAAATTTGCCGACCGTGTCGTTGAGCCGCAGTTTTCCCTGCTCGACCAGTATCATTATCGAAGTCGCCGTCGCAACTGGCTTGGTCAACGAAGCGACGTCAAAGATCGTATCGACCGTCATTTTCTCGACGTTAGGCACCAGCGATCGGTTGCCGTAGGCCTTCCGAAACACGATCTTCCCCTTATGCCCGACCAGCACGACCGCTCCCGGCAATTTCTTACCAGCAATATCCGCGTTGACAAGCGCGTCGATCTGATCCAACTTCGCCGCGTTCATCCCAACACTCTGCGGCGCCGCAACAGGCAGTCCCTGGGCGGGAACAAAGTAAAAAGTAAAAAGTAAAAAGGCAAAAGTAAATCCTGCCTTTGCGCATGCCGCCCCTAGTTTTCCCATATTCCGATTCAACATTTTCATCTCTTAACTTTTTACTTTTTACTTTTTACCTTTTACTTTTTACTTCAGCGCTTCGCTTTCAGTTCTTTTTCGCGTTCGACAAAACTCTCTTTGCACAGCCGCACGAACTCCTTCCCGATCGGCGAAAAGTGGCCGCCGCGCAGGCGTGCGAGGCCGAGTTCCCATTTAACCTCCGCTCCTTCGATCAGCCACGACGTCAGCCGTCCTTCCTTTATTTCCTTGGCCACGGTTTTTCCGCCGGCCATGCCGACGCCAAGGTTTTGCTCGACCATCTGCGTGATGGCTTCCTGACGCGATAGTTCCATCGTGATGTTCGGCTTGACGTTCGCAGCGGCGAAAAATTCGTCGATCATTCGACGCGTGTTCCCGCCACGTTCGCCGAGTATCAGGTTCTCGCCCGCGAGCGTCGCGGCGCTGATGTACTTCTCTTTCGCCAACGGATGTTTCGGATGCGCGATCGCGACGATCTCGTCCGAGAACAGCGATTCGCACGTCACGTTCGTGTTGTCGACCGGCAAGGATATGAACGCCGTGTCGATCTCGCCGTGCATCATCCGCTCGATCAGCGCGTGGCTGGTGCCGGCGGAAACCGTCAGTTCAGAGTTGGGAAATTTCTCTTTGAGCTGCTTCATTATTCTAGGCAACTGATGCATCGCGAACGTCCCGGACGCCGAACCGATCCGCAAACGGCCGTATTCGGCACCAGCAACTTCGGCGATCTCGGCCAACGCGGAATCGTGCTCGCGCAAGATCTTCCGGGCACGCTCGAGAAGGTATTCGCCGGCTTCCGTTAAGATCACGCGCCGCGGCGTCCGCGTAAAAAGCGTCAGGCCGACCTCGTCCTCTAGCTGCCGTATCTGCATCGATATCGCCGCCTGTGTGACGTTGACGCGCCGTGCGCCGGCCGTGAACGTCTTCGCCTCAGCGATCGCCAAAAAAGCTTTTAGCTGTCTGATTTCCATATTGAGTTGTTAATTCACCCGGAGCGAGCGCCCGGGAAGCGGTACATCAATCAAACTTATCGAATACATAAAATCCGTTAAATTTGATTATATGTCAAGTTTAGCCAAGAATAATATTGCTGTTTTCCGCGAAACAATATTTGATGGTATCAGCCTCTTCCAAAACAACCCGCAAGCGACGATCGCACCGCCTGTTTCTGGGCGTCGACGGCGGCGGCACCAAATCCCAGATCGCCATAATGAACGAAGCCGGCAAGGTCGTCGGCGAAGGCACCGCCGGCCCGTCTAACCCGCTGCGCGTCGGCGTCGAAACCGCCGTCACCAACATCGTCCAGGCCATAAACGAAGCCTGCGACCGCGACGGCATCTCCCGCGGCGACATCGCCGCCGCGACCCTCGGACTCGCAGGCGTGCGTCGTGCCGACCTTCGCCAGCGCGTCCGCGACAGCTTTGTGCGGCGGATCGGAATTCGCAAAACTGAGGTCATCACTGACGCCGAGATCGCTTTGTACGGAACGACGCTTGGCGAACCGGGCCTGGTCGTCATCGCGGGAACGGGTTCGATCTGTCTCGGCAAAAACGCGAAGGGCGAGCTCGCCATCTCGGGCGGCTGGGGCCCGCTCGCCGGTGACGAAGGCGGCGGCATCGGCATTGCTCAGCAGGCGCTGCACATGGTCGCAAAAGCGTCTGACGGACGCGGCGTAAAGACCGCGTTGAGCGAAAAGGCGGCCGAATACTTTCGTGCGTCGGGCCCCGAAAATCTGATCGTCGCCATTTATTCACCGCAGATCGACAATTCGCGCATCGCCGGTTTCGCACGCCTCGTCGTCGAAACTGCGCTCGAGGGCGACAAGACCGCCATCGCGATAATGAAGGACGCCGGATGCGAGCTCGGCCTCGCCGCCGGCGCCGTCATCACCAAGCTCAAACTCCAAAACGAAAAGGTTCCGGTCGGCTGCGTCGGCAGCGTCTTCAAAGCGGGCAAACTGCTCACCGCACCGCTCCTCGAAAAGGTCCGCACCGTCGCACCAAAAGCGTTCCTCAAAGAACCCGCAATGACGCCCGCCGCCGCGGCCGCCCTAATGACCCTCAACCGCCCAACCAACGGAAATTCGCGATAAATTCGACCAAGCCCTCACGAAGTAAGGGCGTTCCTTGCATAAGCCCGCACGTAAGTGAGGGCGTAGAGCGCCGAGTTGACCGTTTACGCCCTTACTTCGTGCGGGCTTCTGCAATGAAAGAGGCACGTCGTTTGCGTCGATCTCTCATAAGAACGATTGTGTCTGCTTTTGAGGCACTTCCACGGAGACAAAAACATGCCAGTAAAATTGAAAACTCTCGATAAACAGGTCATCGTAATCACCGGAGCCACCAGCGGCATCGGCCTGACAACGGCTCGCATGGCCGCAAAACGCGGAGCACGCCTTGTGCTCGCCGCTCGAAACGAAGACGCGTTAAGACAGCTCACGGATGAAATAAATTCGTCCGGCGGAAGCGCCACATATATCCGTGCCGACGTCGGCAGCGAGGGCGACGTAAAAATGATCGCCGCAGAAGCACTCAATAAATACGGCAACTTCGACACCTGGGTGAACAACGCTGGCGTCTCCATCTACGGCCGGCTCGAAGAGGTCGAGACCGAAGACTTCCGCCGCCTTTTCGAAACGAATTTTTGGGGCACCGTCTATGGCTCGCTCGTCGCCGCCCGAAACCTCAAGATCGAAGGCGGAGCTCTGATAAACATCGGCAGCACATTGTCCGATCGTGCGATACCGCTTCAGGGAATGTACTGCGCGTCCAAACACGCGGTGAAAGGCTTTACCGACGCACTCCGAATGGAACTGGAGGCCGAGAACGCACCTGTGTCCGTCACGCTGATCAAACCGGCGGCGATCGATACACCGTACAAAGAGCACGCGAAAAACTACATGGACAACAAGCCGGAAAATCCGCCGCCCGTCTATGCACCCGAAACGGTCGCCGAAGCGATCCTGCATTGCGCGGAAAATCCGATGCGTGACGTCTTCATTGGCGGCGCGGCAAAGGCACTGTCGCTCGCCGGAAAATACGCGCCCGCGTTAACGGACAAGTACATGGAGAACGCGATGATCACCATGCAGGAAAATCAAAACTCAGAGAACACCGGCGAAAAGGACAGCCTTTACGAATCGGCCGATCCGGAATTGAGCGAACGCGGCGGCTACGACGGCCACGTCGCGGAAAGCAGTCTCTACACGACCGCGTCACTACATCCGACGATAACCAGCGCCGTCGCAACCGGCGCCGCCCTGGCATTCGGTGCCGGCCTCGCGTACACGATATTAAAAAAGAAGCAGGGCCACTGATCGCCCTTGCACAAGCCCGCACGTAAGTAAGGGCGTAAGCGCTCAACGTTGAGTGTCTACGCCCTTACTTACGTGCGGGCTTGTGCAAAAAGGCGGTGCGTGCTATTCGATTTTCTTACGAATATCCCAACATCCATAAGAATAATTGACAGTTAGTCGTTTCGAAACGATAATAATTAAATTCGTTTCTGATGCTTCCGGTAACCGAACAAGAAAACCCAAAGACCGCCTCGATCGACAAAGTTTCGACGCTCGAAGCCGCGCGCCTGATCAACGACGAAGACAAATCCGTCGCAGCCGCGGTCGAAAAAGTCTTGCCCGAGATCGCCGCCGCGATCGATAAAATTGTCGAACGCCTCGAAAACGGCGGACGCCTTTTCTACATCGGCACCGGAACCAGCGGCCGCCTCGGCGTGCTCGACGCGTCCGAGATCCCGCCGACGTTCGGCGTCTCGTACGACCTCGTCCAGGGCGTGATAGCCGGCGGCTACGACGCACTTTACAAAGCTACCGAATCGAGCGAAGACAACGCCGAAGCCGGTATCGAAGAATTAAAAAACCGCGGCCTCACATCAAAAGACGCCGTCGTCGGCATCGCCGCTTCGGGGCGCACGCCGTACACGATCGGCGCCTTAAAGTACGCACGCGAGCTCGGCTGCGTCACCGCATGCATTGTCTGCGTGCCCGAATCCGAAATTACATACACCGCCGACATCGCCATCGTCCCCGTCGTCGGCCCCGAGGCGCTCACCGGCTCGACCCGAATGAAAGCCGGCACTGCACAAAAGCTCGTCCTCAACACGATCTCGACCATCGCCATGATCCGCCTCGGCTACGTCAGCGGCAACCGCATGACCAACATGCGCTCGTCCAACGAAAAACTAAATGAGCGCAGCGTACGTATCCTAACCGCCGAAACAAAATCGAGCGACAACCTCGCGGGAGAACTGCTCAAAGCCGCCGGCGGAGATCTGCGGGTCGCGATCGTGATGTCGAAAGCGGGCGTCGACCGCGAACGAGCGGAACGCCTGCTCCGCGAAACAGCATTCGTTGTCGACAAGGCTATCGAGCTGGGTTCCAAATGAGGCGTTGGCGCTATGCATCATTTGCGGTTGCCCTTGCGTTCATTATCTTGCCGCTTGTGCCGCTCCCTTTTTGGAAGCCGCGGATATTGCACGATGTTTTGGGAGGCTTTCCCGGCGGGCTGATTTCTATTACATGTTTCGCATTTTTGTTTCTTTGCATCTTTACCGTTTTCGGGTGGTTTGCAATTGTTTCGGCCAAGCAAAGGAAAGTTGACGGCGCAAAACTGATCGAGTTCGCCTTTTTGTCGTGCATGTTGTTGTTTTCGCTCTTTGCCGTGACGTTCAGTGCGCGAGTTCAGCCAAGAGTCATTTACTGGCTCAACGAGCATCGTGACGTGCAGGATTTTGTAAATCCTTATCTCGGGTTCAAAATGTACGATTGTCGCAATGTCACCGACGAGTTCGACGTTATATTCGTTCCCGCACATATCGATATTGAGACCCAATATCTGGCGTATGCACCGCGTCGTCTTGATAAATCTCAGAGCGGTTATCGATTTGGGGAAAAATACGGCGATAACTGGTATTGGGACACGAGTGGAAGCATTTGGGGCGGAACGCCATTCGGAGATTGCGTACTGACGGATGCTGTTAGTCATTGATTAGCAAATATGCAAACAATCGACCTGGTAATTATCTTCGGCTACCTGATCGGCATTACCGCGTTCGGGATCTTGTTTTCGGGTAAGCAGGAGACGACCGAGGATTATTTCGTCGGCGACCGCAGCGTGCCGTGGTGGGCGATCGCGATGTCGATCGTGGCGACGGAGACGAGCACGATCACGTTCGTTTCCGTGCCCGGCGTGGCGTTTGCGAAGGGCGGCAACTTTCAGTTTTTGCAGCTCGTCTTCGGCTACATGCTCGGCCGCGTCGTCATCTCGCTGATCTTCATCCCGATGTATTTCAAGGGCGATCTGCAGACGGTTTATCAACTGCTCGGCGACCGCTTCGGTACAAAGGTGAAGATGCTGGCGTCGGGCCTGTTCGTGATAATGCGCAACATCGCCGACGGCATTCGGCTGCTGCTCACCGCGATCGTGCTCGCGGCGGTTTATCAATCATTTAATCCCGGCAGCGACCAAGCCACGATCATCATCGGTTCGATCGTTCTGCTCGGCGTCGTCATGATCGTCTTTACGTTTTACGGCGGGATGGAAGCGGTCATCTGGATCGAGGTCGTCCAGCTCGTCATCTACATTGGCGGAGCGATCGCCGCCGCCGCCGTGCTTATTCAAAACATCGACGGCGGGCTTTCGACCGCGTTGAATGTCGGTGCACAATTCGACAAATTCGACGTGTTCGATTTCTCACTCGACTTCGCCAAAACCTACACGTTCTGGGGCGGGCTGATCGGCGGATGTTTCCTTACGATGTCGACGCACGGCACCGACCAATATCTCGTCCAGCGGTATTTGTGCACGAGCAAACCGGCATCGGCGTCGACGGCACTGCTCACTTCCGGTGCGGTCGTGCTCGCACAGTTTGTCGGATTTTTGTTTATCGGCGCGCTGCTGTTCGCATTTTACGCACCGTACAACGCGGCCGAATACGCACAGGCCGGCGTCGCCGGATCGGGCGTTCCGGGCACCTTTCCGTTCATGAAACCGGACCAGGTGTTCCCGAATTTCATCACCGAACACATGCCCGCCGGACTTTCCGGACTGGTCGTCGCAGCCATTTTTGCCGCGGCACTTTCGTCGTCGCTCAACTCGATCGCCGCGACGGCGATCAACGATCTATATAAGCCATTCGCCCGCGACGTTTCGGATAAGAAGCTGTTGAAACTCTCCGGCTGGCTGACGGTTATCGTCGGGATCATCCAGATCCTCGTCGCGATCGCCTTTATGAAAACCGGCGATTCGGCGCTCAACCTCGCGCTATCCGTCGCGTCGCTTTTCAACGGCCCGGTGCTCGGCGTCTTCCTCGTCGGCAGCTTTATGAAACGCGCGAAGGAAAGCCACGCTCTCACCGGAATGTTGGCGAGCACTTTGCTGATGTTCTACATCTTACTTGCGTTCAACGGCATCGTTCCCGGCCCTAAGATCGCCTGGCCGTGGTACGCGCTTATCGGCAGTCTGACAACTATCGCAATTACATACATCGCAACTTTAATAATTCCGTCGCGAAATAATGAGAATCTTAATTAGTCTTTTTTTGATAACGGTGGTCTTCGCCGATCTCACTTTCTCCGCGTCTACGCGTCTCGGGGGTGAAAAGCCGTCCGCTGCACAGAAGAAATTCGAGCCGTCCGAAAAGGCGTGGAAATGGGCCGACAAACAGCTCAAGAAAATGTCTACGGACGAAAAGGTCGGCCAGCTCGTCCACGTCGGCGTCAACGCGCGTTTTGCCAATCAGGACAGTCAGTTCTTTAAAGATCTAAGGCACGACGTCGTCGACAACAAGATCGGCGGCATTATCTTTTTCGGCGCACCGATCTACGAGACGACCATTCTCGCAAACCGCATGCAGGCGCTTGCGAACATTCCGCTGCTGACATCGCTCGACGCCGAAACCGGCATCGGCATGCGGTTCGAGGACGCGATAAACTTCCCGTGGGCGATGGCGATCGCCGCGACGGGCAATCCCGATTACGCGCGCCGCGTCGGCGTCGTCACCGGCCGCGAAGCAAAAGCGATCGGAATTTATCACGTCTATTCGCCCGTCCTCGACGTCAACAACAACGCCGACAATCCGGTCATCAACGTTCGCAGCTTTGGCGAAGATCCTGAAGAAGTTGCGAAATACGGCGTTGCTTTCATCGACGGCCTGCAGAGCACCGGAGTGCTCGCGACCGCCAAACATTTCCCCGGCCACGGCGACACCAACGTCGATTCGCACCGCGGTCTGCCGATCATCGACCACTCGCGTGCGAGCATGGAAAAGACCGAGCTGCTTCCCTTTCGCCGTGCGGTCGACGCCGGCGTCGGCTCGATAATGATCGCCCACATCGCTTTGCCGCAGCTCGACGGCGAACAGATCACGCCGCTCAAACAGTTCATCCAGGGCGACGCCGAGGTCGGTGCCGAGATCGTCAAACAACAGGCGACGGTTCCCGCCACGCTTTCCGAAAAAGTTCAGACCGGAATTTTGCGAAACGATATGGGATTCAAGGGCCTGATCGTTTCCGACGCGATGAGCATGAGCGGCCTGACCATCTATTTCACTCAGGAAGAAGCAGGCGTCCGCGCCTTTCTGGCCGGCACCGACATTCTCGAAAAGCCGGCCGACGTCGACGCGATGATCAAAGGTTTGAAAGACGCGGTTAAGTCCGGCCGCATTCCCGAAGCCAAACTCAACGAGTCGGTCCGCAAGCAGCTCGCGTGGAAATATGAGCTCGGCCTCGTCAAACAAAAGATCACGCCGATCGACCAGATCGACCGCTCGGTCGCGGGCGCCGGGTCCGCCGCACTGACCGACGAGATCGCCGAAAAAGCGATCACGCTCGTCCGCAATGATCAAGACCTCGTCCCTCTGAAACGCGGCACTAAAGTCGTCGTCCTTGGCATCTCGAACGGATTCGACGGACCCGGCACGATGAACAGCCTGATTCGCACGCTCGCGCAAAACGGCGTCAGGCCGACGCCCGTCTACCTGCAGGAAAACTCGACCGCCGAACAGGTCGCCGCCGCACGCAAAGCCGTCAGCGAGGCCGATGTCGTCATCGCCGGCCTGTACGGCCGCGTCCGCTCGGGTGCGAAAAACAGTGTCGGTATTCCCGAAAACGGAGCCGCGATCCTTCGCGAACTGCTCGCCGCCGACAAAAAAGTGATCGGCGTCAGTTTCGGCAACCCGTACATTCTCGGCGCTTTCCCGCAGATGAAAACGTACATCGTCGCATACGGCGACATGTCCAGCCTCCAGCGTGCCGCCGCCCGCGCGATCGTCGGCACACAGGATATCACCGGCAAATTACCGATCTCGCTGCCCGGGCTTTATCCACGCGGGACCGGAATACAATTACCAAAGAAGTAACGGCCCAATACCACCGATCGTAAACGGATGCGTTCAAGTGGCCGTAATGCGACAATATTGTGTGGATTGTAATCTTTATTTTGAACGCGGATTTAGCGGATTGGGCGAATGAAACCGGATATGAAGTTTTTGTAATTTGTTTAGATCTATTGGTCTTATCCGGTTTTTTCCGCCTGATCCGCCACATCCGCGTTCAAAAAATTCACTTAGCGAGCACCGCACCGACGGCGTAGACATTACCGAATAAAATCGATGCCTCAACCTTGGGAGATCGAGAATCTTCTCGAGATACAAAATAACCAACTGCACATCGACGGCGTCGCGGCCGTCGATCTCGCGAGAGCCCACGGCACGCCGCTTTTCGTGTTCAGCGAGCGCCGCATCCGCCACAACATCGAGCGCCTAAAACGCGCCGAAACGCTCATCGCCTGCCCGCTAAAGATCTGCTATGCCGCAAAGGCGATGTCGACGATGGGCATTCTAAAAGCCGTCAAGGACGCCGGCAGCGACATCGAGGTAAACTCCGGCGGCGAACTTTGGAAGGCGCTCGAGATCGGCTTTCTCGGCGGCCAGATAATCTTCAACGGAACGAGCAAAGAGATTTGGGAGCTCGAAAAAGCGATCGGCGCCGAGATCTATGCGATTCAGGTCGACTCGACCCTGGAATTAGCACTGATCGAGGATACCGCAAAGCGTCTCAACAAACGCGCGAACGTCAGCCTGCGTCTCGTCCCCGAGATCGAGTCGAACACCCATTCGGGTTTGCAGACGGCGCTTCTCACTTCCAAATTTGGCATGATGCCCGGCGAAGCGCTTGCCGCGTTTCGCGAATACAAAGCGTCGCCGCATCTCAACCTCGCCGGCATTCACCTCCACATCGGCTCGCAAAACCCGAGCGCCGCGGGCTACGCCGAGGCTTTGCAAATACTCTTTCACAACCTGCTGCAGATCTTTAACGAGACCGGCGTAAAACTCTCGCACATAAATATCGGCGGCGGTTTCCCCGTAAATTATCTACGCGACGACACTCTCGCCGACGCTTTTCCCGACGAACAGCGTGAAATGTTCGCCGCCGATTTCGACCCGGCCGATGCGATCAAGAACGCCTGGGATGTCGTCACTCGATCCGCCGAGTCAGCGAACGCATCGGCGTTGCTCGATAACATCACGCTGCTCCTCGAACCCGGCCGCAGCATCATCGCCGACGCCGGCATTTGCCTCACGTCCGTGCGAAACATAAAACAGCGCCCACTAAAAAGTACCGCCGTCCGAGGTACCGCTGCCGTCCCGGCGGCTGTCTCGCCGGCCTCCGGCCGGCAAATAGACTCGGCGGCGGGACGCAGCCAAGACAGCCAGCGGGACGCTGGCGGTACGGATACTTGGGTGCTCACCGACGCAGGCTTTAATATTCTGCTTTCGATGGTGACGTACAACTGGTACTATCACCTGATCTCCGCCGAACGTTCCGGCGATGAGCACACTTATCCCTACAAACTCGCCGGCCCGCTGTGCGATGGCGGCGACGTTTATTTCGACATCGAGGGCCACGGCCATTTGCCCGAATACCGGCTGCTACCGCCCAGCGTAAAACTCGGCGAAGTGCTTGCATTGCTCAACTGCGGTGCATACTCACTCGCCCAGGCATCCCAATACAACGCCCGATTCCTGCCGCCGGTCGTCCTGATAAAACAAAACGGCAACGCCGAACTCATCCGCCGCCGCGACAATTTTCAAGACCTCGTCGGAAGTGATATTTACTGACGAACAGTTTTACCGGATTCCTTTCTTTTTCGTGTCTTTTTCGTGCATTTCGTGTACTTCGTGGTTACGTCTTTTCTGAGATCACATTAGCAAGGCGGGACTTTTGATGCGCCGATCTACCCGAGCAGTCGTGCGACCGATTCGCGGAGCCCGCCGGACAGCTCGATGTCTGCATCCGCGAACAATTCGGCGACCTCGGTCAATGCTGTCACTCGGCGACTCTCGTCGCGTATCGTTCCGATCGTACGCAAATTGGTTTGCGAGATCTCAGCCGCTTTTTCCTTTTCGCCGCCGGCCGCGTAACGGCTCGCGATCGCGTTGTAGGCGGTCGAACGCGAGGAAAGTTGCGGCACGGTTTCGGCAAGGTGCGCCGCCTCGTTCAATAGCTCGCCGGCGCCGGACGCGTCGCCATTCTTTACACGCGCGTCGCTCATTCGGATCAGTGCGAACGCGCGGTTCGCGTCGTCCGCGATCGCCTGCAGCGCATGGCGTGCCTGTTCGTCTTCCTTGCGGAGCGTCAGTATCTCGGCGACCTGGATCAGCGCGGCCGTCTGGTCCGACTCGACCTCGATTCCGTGCGCGATCTCTATCGCCCGCTCGCCTTTTTCAAATCCCGCGAACTGTGCCGCGATCGACGTGAACAAAGCGTACCGGGCCTTGCTGTTGCGCGTCTCGCTCTCACGCTGCGATTTGAGGATCGCATACGCTTCCTCGAGCGCGTCCATCGCATCGGAGCGCTCCTCACGCCGCCAATATTCACGGGCGTACCCGAGCAGGCATGTCGCGGTCTGCGTTTTGTCGCCGACCAGGTCGAGCGCGCGATCGGCCAGCTTGAGATCGCCGGCGCGAAACAAACCCACCGCCGCCGCGCCCATGAACGCGTCTCGATGCATATTGTCGAGCGTCTCGGCTTCGCTGCGCACCTTCTCGAAAGTCTCGGCCGCACGGTCGTTTCGATTCGCGTCGATGAAAGCGTTCCCGACGTCGACGAGTGCACGAAGACGCTCTTCGTTGTGTTCGATCTCAGCCGCAGCGACTGCAGCATTTTCGAGATGAGCCGCGGCGGCATCAACGTTTCCAGCCGCGATCATCGCCGTCGCGATCTCGAGCGAAGCGTGCACGCGCGCGTTCGGAAACTCGATCGTGTTCAGCGTCGCGTTGGCACCGACCGCGTCGCCGTCCTCGGCCTGTTTTACCGCGATGCCGGCGAACACAAATTCGGGATGCGAGATCTCGCTCGCCATATCACGTGCGATGTCGAACTGCCCCGCCAACGCCTTTTTCAGTGCAACGCGTTCGTACGCTTCGGACCGCAGGCCGACGTCCTCGACCGCCTCGGCGAGCTGCGTTGCGTATTCGTCGTCGTTCAGCTCGGCACATTTTTCGGCGACCTGCGTCAGCAGACGGTCGCGCGTGAACGAATCGTCGACCGTGTTCGCCAGCTCGGCCGCCGTGTCGACGTCGCCGCGTTTCAAATAAAGCGGCACGACCGCCGACATCGCCTCGGCGTAACCGTCGGCACTGCCGATCGTCTCAGCCAAATAAGCCGCCGCCGCCAAAAGGTCGCCCTCGGCCGTCTCACGTGGAATAAAATGTTCAGCCATAAAAAATCAAGTAGGACAGGCTGTTAGCCTGTCCTCATGCCAAAAACAGAATGCCGAATTATGCGACACCCAACTCTTTCACTTTTTCACTTTCTCAAGCAAACGCTCGCTTTATCGATTCCGGGAACCAGTCGTTGAGGTTGGCCGCGACCCAGTCCGCACCCGCTTCGCGGAGCATCTGTGCCGACACCGTGTTCGTCACGCCGAGCACGGGCAGGTCCGCCGCTTTCGCCGCAGCAACGCCGGGCGGCGTGTCTTCGATGACGAGGCACTCGCTGTGGATCATCGGCAGATGGCCGCCGGCGACCCGAAAAAGATCGATCTGGCGAAAGCCTTCGCGGTAGCACCGCGGATCGGGTTTCGGCTCGTCGACGTCCAGAGCACTGACGATCACGGAAAAGTAATCTGCCAGTTCGGTTCGTTCGAGAATGTGCTCGACCTCCTGCAGCTTCGCCATCGTCACTATACCAAGCGTGAAATCGTTCGCCGCCTTTCGGATGAAATTCTCGACACCCGGAAACAGCGGTACGCGGTCGGCGACGGCGTCCTGCCAGCGAAAAGTTTTGGCTTCGGAAATCTCGAGCACCTTGTTCGCGTCCACCGTCTGCCCGACGCGGGCAAAAGCCGCGCGAATGAACGTGTCGTCGTCCATCCCGAGGCTCGCCATATAATCCGCCTCACTCAACGCCACTCTCGACTCCGCCAATATCTCCTGATACGCCCGCATCTGTATCGGCTCGTCGTCGATGATCACGCCGTTAAAATCGAACAAGATAGCTTTTACGATCATATTGCTTCCCTACGCTGTTTCTTAAATCTACGTCAATGAAATCAATCGATTTTTTTCTCTTTTGATTTAGGGACGGGAGCGAACTCGTCCCTAATATCTTTTAGTTTCGGTGAATACTTGACCTCGTAGGATCGGATCAGCGATTTGGCCGGAAGGCATTCAGAGCCGGAGAACCCGCAAGGCTCATGATATTTTCCACCAAATAATACAAAATCAATTGCCATCTTGCCGCTCCAAGCATTTACTACCAAGAACTCACTATATTTGAGTGTCAAAAAACCAGGGGATGAAACCTCAATCGCATAAATGCCGGGAACAAGACTTATTTCAAACAATCCTTCCGGACCCGATTTACCAACGACTGAACGATTTTTCTCGTCTACGGCCTTTATTTGGCCGTCGACAATAACTGCACCATTAGGATCGAATACTGTACCGGCCAATTTAATGTTTTGGGACAATGCACAAACCGAGAAAACAAATACGAAAACAAGTGCGATAAAGTACTTCATTGAGTTCCTTCGAAATATGCCTGACACATTCGTTCTTTCCCCTTTTCAAGGTCGATAAGGATCACCACAGCGACAAAATCTTGGAGTCCGTAACGCTTTGACAAACATTTGAATAGGTCCTGTATTGAATTTGTAAGCCTCGATTTTATAGGAGCTTGCAAAAATATGCTAAAAATTTGCCCGACTACGTCAATTTAATATTGCTTCGATAAAGTTGATCTTATTTTTTCTTGTTCCGTGTGTTCCGCGGTCACAGATCTTAATTCTTAGGAATTATCCACGAAACACACGAAAGGCACGAATAAGAGCATCCGAGAAATGCGAACCGCTAAACCAAAAACCGCTCAGCGATCATGTTGCCGCGGCCGAGGATTCCTTTCGGGTCGAAGGCTTTTTTGACCTCTGCCATTTCGTTAAGGTAACGCTCGCCCATCATCACGTGCAAATATTTGCTCTTCAGTTTGCCGATGCCGTGTTCGGCCGAAACGGTTCCGCCGAGCATCACGGCCTGAGCGATGAACCGGCCGTAAAGGTGCCTTGCCCGTTCCGCTTCGTTCGCATCTTTCGGCAGAATGTTCGCGTGCAGATGACAATCGCCGATGTGCCCAAAGATCACATAATCGAGCCCGCTTGCGTCCAGCGTGTCTCTATAAAATCTCAAGAACGATGGGAATTTATCATCCGGCACCGCCATGTCCGTTCCCACTTTTCGCTGACCGTATTTGGCGATCCGCTCATTAACCGCGACCGGCAAAGCGTGCCTGAACGCCCGCATCTTTTCGCGGTCATTCTCGGTCGTCGTGAACCACGAACGCTCAAGATCGGCGTTGTGCTTTTCGAGCAGAGCGTTCCAGTTTTCGAGTAGTTCGTCTTCGGTTTCGGCAGTCGTTTCCTGCTCAAAAAATATCGCCCCCGAAACGCCGTCCGGCACCTCCGGGAACTTCTCGCTGATAAACATCAACGATCGCCCGTCGAAATATTCAACCAAAGTCGCGTCGATCACCGGACCGCGGACATCCTGTCCGCTTCTTCGCAAAGCAAACGAATCGGCCTTAACATCACCAACAAACGCCAACAGATCTTTCTCGTCCGCAAAAAACACCACGCCGCTGAAAAAACCTTCCGGCTTTGGCAGCAGCGACAACTCTATCTCCGTGATCACTCCGAGCGTCCCTTCGCAGCCGATGAACAGGTCGATCGCGTCCATGCCGGCTTCCACAAAAAATCCGCTCACGTTTTTCCGCACGTCCGGCCGCTCGTATGTCGGCAGCTTCACCGCGATCTCGCGTCCGCCGTCGGTCGTGACACCGATCGTCAAACCCTCGGCCGCGACATTCTCGCCGCGTCTCAGCGTCAACGTCTCGCCGCTCGCAAGCACGATTTTCAACGCCCTCACAAATTCACGCGTCGCACCGTATTTAAAACTCCTCGCCCCAGACGCGTTCGTCGCAACCGTCCCGCCTATCTGGCAGCTCCACTCGGTCGGGTCCGGCGGATAGAACATTCCTTCCGCCTCGACCGCCTTTTGAAAATCGCCAAGAATCACCCCTGGCTCGACGACGGCGGTTCGCGTGTCGCGGTCGATCGAATTGATCTTGTTCAGCCGCTCAAGCGAAATGACGATCCCGCCAAACGGCACGGCCCCGCCCACCGTCCCGGTCCGCGCGCCCGAAACAGTTACCGGCATTCCCGTCTCGTTCGCGTCCTTTAATATCGCCGCGATCTCGTCCGCCGTCTCGGGAATAAACAGCTTCCCAAAATGCCCGCCCGGCATATTGCTGGCGTCAGTGAGATAATTCTGAAAGTCCTCTTGTTGAGTTTTGACCTGCATATAGTCTTTATTGTCAGTCAAACGGGTCGATCGCACGTGTCAGTAGCCCGCACGTGAGTGAGGGCCCGGAGGTCTGAGGTCATCGCCGAGGGACATGACATACGAATCTGTGGAGCGCAATGCGGCCCGCTGTACATCGAGCCCTTACTTACGTGCGGGCTACTGACACGACGAGCCTATTCCGGCTCGGATCGAGTCAATTATACTGCACCTGCCGCTCGCGCAGATATTTTAGCCTGTCCCGCAATTCCGCCGCCTGTTCGAATTTCATTTCTTTCGCCGCATGGCGCATGTCGGCTTCGAGTTGTGTGATGGTTTCCTTCAACTGCTTTGGCGAGTACTCGTCAAACTTGTCGAGGTCGAGCGGTATTTTAAAGTAATCGGCTTCGTACGCGGTGACCAGTGTCGACTCGATCGATTTTACGATGGTCGTCGGCGTGATGCCGTGCTCGGTGTTGTAGGCTTCCTGAATTTTCCGACGTCGGGCCGTTTCCTCGATCGCGTATTGCATCGATTTGGTTATTTTATCCGCATAAAGAATTGCAATGCCTTCGGAGTTGCGGGCTGCGCGCCCGATCGTCTGGATGAGCGAACGTTCCGACCGCAAAAAGCCTTCCTTATCGGCATCGAGTATCGCGACCAGCGAAACTTCCGGCAGATCGAGGCCTTCGCGCAAAAGGTTGATCCCGACCAGCACGTCATAAGTGCCGCGACGCAGATCACGCAAGATCTTGATGCGTTCGAGCGTGTGAATGTCGCTGTGCAGATAGCTGACCTTTACGCCCACTTCCGAAAAATATTCGCTCAGGTTCTCGGCCATCCGCTTGGTCAGCGTCGTCACCAAAACACGCTCGTTGCGTTCAGCACGCTGCCGGCATTCTTCGAGCAGATCGTCGATCTGGCCTTTCACGGGACGCACAATGACCGGCGGGTCGAGCAGGCCGGTCGGCCGGATTATCTGCTCGATAACTTCGCCTTCCGTCCGTGCCAGCTCGTACGGACCCGGCGTCGCCGAAACATATATGGTCTGTCCGACGCGTTCCTCGAATTCCTGAAAATTCAACGGCCGGTTGTCCATCGCGCTCGGCAAACGAAAACCGTACTCGACCAGCGTTCGCTTTCGTGACTGGTCGCCCTTGAACATCGCGCCCAACTGAGGGACGGTCTGATGCGATTCGTCGATGACCATTAACGAATCTTTCGGCAGATAATCGAGCAGCGTCGGCGGCGGAGCTCCCGGCGGCTTGCCGGTCAGGTGCCGCGAATAATTCTCGATGCCGCGGCAAAAACCCATCTCCTTTATCATCTCGAGGTCGTACATCGTCCGCTGGTGCAGCCGCTGCGCCTCGACTATTTTGCCGTCGTTCACAAGATTTTCTTCGTGCCACGTCAGCTCGTCCTTTATCGTCTTGAGGGCACGCTTGATCGTCGGCTTGGACATCACATAGTGAGTTTTCGGATAGATCGGCAGCCGCGTTTCGTGTTTCTTTACGACCTCGCCCAGCAGCGGGTCTATCGTGTATATCGCGTCGATCTCGTCGCCCCAAAACTCGATACGATATGCCTGGTCCTGATAACTCGGATAAAGTTCGACGACGTCGCCGCGGACGCGAAACACGCCGCGGTCAAAATCGATATTGACCCTCTCGTACTGCAGCTCGACCAGCTTCTGCAAAAACTCTTCGCGGCGGATCTTCATTCCCGGCTCGATAAAGATAAGCATTCCGTAATACGCGTCCGGATCGCCGAGACCGTAAATGCACGAAACCGACGCGACCACGATCACATCGTGTCGCTCGAACAACGCACGCGTCGCGCTCAACCGCAGCCGGTCGATCTCGTCGTTGATCGTCGCTTCCTTTTCTATATAAAGGTCGGCCGCCGGCACGTACGCCTCGGGCTGGTAGTAATCGTAGTAGGAAACGAAATATTCGACCGCGTTCTCGGGAAAGAACGTCTTGAACTCCTGATAAAGCTGCGCCGCCAACGTCTTGTTATGCGCCAAAACAAGCGTCGGCCGCTGCACACGCTGTATCACGTTCGCGATCGTAAAGGTCTTCCCGCTACCCGTGATACCCAACAAAACCTGATCCTTGACACCATCGACCAACCCTTCGGTTATCTGCTCAATAGCCGCCGGCTGGTCACCCTTAGGCACGTTTTCAGACATGAGACGAAATTGCATGCTTTAATCATAACGGAAACGCTTCACGTTTTGAAGTTTCACAATTGTTGGCGTCGCGCGACAGCACGATAACCGATTGACGCGATTCCGACAGCCGTGTACCATCAGCACGCGAAATGATATTGGGTGATCAATTAAAAACAGCAATAAGGTATTCTTTGCAGCCGCTCGTGATTATTTACTTCGTGGCGCTATTTAATTTTGTCTGGTTCTTTTCTCAGTCGTGGATGGTTGAAAGCTTTCTCTCTAAAAAGATCTCATTCTGTGTGGTTTGCCCCTGGTGGTGGGACTGGTCTTTTACTAATGCCACGACTTTTTCGCTCATTGCGACGATCTTTCTGCTGGTGGGAAGGTGGAGAGGTTACTTGGCGGCGTGTCTTTTTAGCGGTTATCAAGTCATCGTAGGATTTTCCTTTATTAGCGGCAGTTCCGGTATTTTTGGCGGACTGTCGCGACGATTCGAAATAGTCGCGGAAAGCAACGCAATAAATGTTTGGGAGCTGCCGGACGTTCAATATGTTTTTGCTTTGATTGTCTTCATTACCGCGATCGTTTATTTCGCAATGGACGTTACTAGTGCAAAAGGCAAAGCCTACGTTTCGTAGCCCTAGAAACTGCTCCTTGCCGATATATGAGACAGACGGTCCTAAGTTTTGCGAGCCTTCGGGCAAAATGGTCAGGACGCCTTTACAGACATTCAGTTGCCCGAGATCAAGTGGGTATTCGTGAGCTTCAGGCAATATTTGGAGTATAATAATCTGTTATGAGCTTACTCCTGGAAGAGATAGAAAAGCAGTCAAAACTACTTGTTCCGCAGGAAAAGGCGGAGCTTGCGAAAAAGCTGATCGCCGCACTCGACGGAGAGGCGGAACCGGACGTCGAGGAGTTATGGATCGCCGAGGCCCAAAACCGTCTTGACGCATACCGCCGCGGCGAACTCGAGGCTCGTCCTAGGGATGAGGTTATTGCTCGTATTCGCGATCGCCTCCGATGACAGCCTGTCGCTTCCTAGCTCCTGCCGACGAGGAACTTCCGGGGCGGCTCTTTACCACAACAAGATCGCGTCCGAACTCGGCAACGGTTTTCTCGACGATGTGCAGAGGTCGATCGACAGGCTTTGCCTTCATCCTAATACCGGCACGATCCTCTCCGGCGAACTGCGTTCCTCCCGGCTTTCGCGATTCCCTTTTTCTCTGATCTATTACATTGAGCCCGATTCGATCGTGGTCGTCGCGGTCGCCCATCATAGCCGCCGTCCGGGCTATTGGCGAGAGCGAGGTCGATAAGATTCCCCGCATCTCGGCCTCACATAAAGCATCTAAATAACAACCTCGAACGAATGTTCATATAAGCGTTAGTTGTGGTTCCGATAGGCGTTTTTTCGGCGTTGCCGCTTTGCTTTGTGTTCGCGATTTTTGAAAATGATTGAAGTGTTTGCGGAACGGGTATAAGATGCGTTTTGGGCATCTCCCTTTTCGGTGAGGTTGGAAATGGAAGGCTCCGATCGTATCAGCTATTCCATAGATAAACACGACCGTCTGACACGCGTCAGCGGTTCGTGGACCGCATTCGCGCTTGAGAACGATGCTCCCGAGCTTATCGCCGAAAATGTCTACGGCCGATCGTTGTGGGAGTTCATCACCGATGCGACGACTGAACGACTTTACCGGCAGATCGTCGCGAACGTACGGTCGGGAAATTCCGCGAGGTTCGGGCTGCGGTGCGATTCGCCCGACTGTCGGCGGAGCATTGAATTGACGATGACCGCGACAAATTCGGGCGAGGTAAGTTTCGAAACGCTCGTGCTCAAGGTCGAGCCTCGCGATATGCAGGCCGTATTCGACCGCAATGCTCATCACGGCTACGAATGGGTCACAGAATGCGGCTGGTGCAACCGGATCGAAGCTCCCGAGGGTTCGTGGGCCGAGGCCGAGGACGCCGTGTTTCTGCTCGATCTTTTTTGGACGAAACTGCCGCCGAGACTTCACTACGGAATATGCGGCGACTGCCTCAGAAAAATGACCGACCACATCTCGCGGTCGGTTCTGCCGCACTTCAGGCCGCCCGGTCTCACTTCACATTGACGTATCAAAGTTTCATAATTAAAGTAATCGAACTCACCGAAGTTCGCGCATGTTTATGACATCAGTACAGACAGTTCTGGAATCCACCGTTGATGGGCTTCCCCTCATTCACCGCGGCAAGGTCCGCGACGTTTATCAGGTTAGTGACGAACAGCTTTTACTGGTCGCCACCGACCGTTTATCCGCATTCGACTGCATTTTGCCGACGCCGATCGAGCATAAAGGGCGAGTGCTGACCGCCTTGTCCGCCTTTTGGTTCGAAAAGCTCGCTCGTATTGTCGATAACCACATGATCACGGCAGATTTTGAAAAGATGCCGGATGTGATCAGAAAGAACGAGTCGCTTCGCGGGCGTTCGATGCTGGTAAAAAAGGCCACCGTGTTCCCCGTCGAATGCGTCGTCCGCGGCTATCTCGAAGGGTCGGGCTGGAAGGACTACAAGGCAAATCGTGCTATCTGTGCACTCGATCTGCCGAAAGGCCTGACACAGTGCGACAAGCTGCACAAGCCGATCTTCACGCCGTCGACCAAAGCCGACGTCGGTCACGACGACAACATCAGCCAACTCGAATTCGTCAAGATCGTCGGCCACGACACAGCCGTCGATCTAAAGTCGATATCGAAGGAGCTTTACAACGAGGCTAGCGAATATGCCCTGACAAAAGGCATCATCATCGCCGACACCAAGTTCGAATTCGGCCGCGACAGCAAGGGAAATATTCTGCTCGTCGACGAAGCGTTGACGCCCGATTCGTCGAGGTTCTGGGACGCTAATTCGTACGAGCCGGGCCACGCTCAGCCGTCGTTCGACAAACAGTTCGTCCGCGAATATCTCGAGAGTATCGGCTGGGACAAACAGCCGCCGGCACCGCCGCTACCCGACGAGGTCGCAAAGGCGACTTCCAGGCGATACGTAAAAGCGTATAAATTATTGACCGGCCGCGAGCTCGATCTCGACTAGCGGCCGCGTCTCTCCGTTTCTGACACTATGCGTAAAAAAATGGAAGCCCTCGTCGGCGAGATGCTCGACGGCCGCATTCTTCTCGACGAAGCTATCTGCGAATTTGAAAAGCTTTACATTCAAACCGCGCTCGCCAGAAACGCCGCCCATCTTTCCAAAACCGCCGCCGCATTAGGCATTCACCGCAACACTCTCTCAAAACGCGTCGCCCTATACGAAACCCAAAAAGCCCCCGCAAAACGTCCGACGGTGCGACAGGCTCGGTAAATAATTAGAAATCTAGGTTTGAAACGGTTCGGGAGCGCGCTTGGACCGGACGTGATGCATTGTCGTCGTCATGTTCTTTGCCGCATCGCGGCATTTGAATTTAGCCGTGGGTTTCAACCCACGGTGGAATATCAAAATACGGTCCCGTCGCGTTAGCGACGGTTGAATGGCTTGATCGTTAATATGTTTCATCCGTCGCTACGCCACGCGGTCTTCGCGAGACGCGTTCCGTGGGTTGCAACCCACGGCTAAATTCATTTGATCGCTATGCGATCGGCTGCTTTGCCTCGGTCACCTCGACCTCGTCGCCGATACTGATCGTGCCGCCGGGCCTTTCCGCGATCAAATTCTGTCCGAACAAAACTTTTCCGTTCTTCGTCCTAAAGCTCGCCAGCGTTTTCAGCGGTTCGAGTCCGGTTTTGACGCCGGCGGACTGGTCGATGGTCGGCATAACGCATCGTTCGCACGGCTTTACGACGTGAAAAACGTTGTCGCCGATCCGAACGCGTTTCCACGTGTCTTCCGCGAACGGCTCGCTTCCTGAAACGACAAAATTCGGACGAAACCGGTTCATCGGCACCGGTAAATCGAGACGCGAATTCAGATCGTCGTGCGATGCTTGCCCGATCAGCATGAACGGATAACCGTCGGCAAAGCTCAACTGGTCGTCAAACTTGCGGACGGCGTAAAACGGGTTGACGATCCGCTTGGATAGCTTCGTCATGGTGAACAAACTGCACTCGATTCCGAGAATCTGCGAAAGCCAGTCGTTCACCTCGACCGAGTTCGGCTTCGCTTTTACCGAACTCGTCCATACCGTTACGTTCATCGCGTCGCCGGCGTCCGGCTCGAACGGAACTGTAACAGAAGAACCGCCGTGCGACGCGGTCAGTTTTTCCCCGTCGACCGCCACCTCGATCGCCGCCATCACGGGAAATTCCCGCTGCGTGAGGAACTTCCGCTTCGCGTCCACGATGATCCACCGCCGGTCCAACTTCAGCCCGCGATCCTCGATCGCCGCCGAGTCCACCGCGATCCCGCGAAGCGACTTGACCGGATAAATATTAATTTCCGAGATTTTCATACCGCTCTGAGAACAGGCTTTAAATTCTTTTTTGATCTATTTCGTGTATTTCGTGTGTTTCGTGGTTAAAATTCTTGAATTCCGCTGATCCAAAAAAGAAGTTATCCACGAAACACACGAAAAAAGAAAAATAGATCACAACAAATGCATACCTCAAAATCTGACAATACCATTATCACATTTTCTAAAACTTCCAATTAACACTTGACAGGTAAAACTATGTTTACTATATTAGCACTCATGATTCACGAGTGCTAAAGCCGGTCGTTTCCGGTACGAGGTCTATAAATGGCACCCGTCCAGCTTTCATCTTAATTTAAAGGAGCTAATGATTTATGGCTACGAATATCAAACCGTTACACGACCGCGTTATCATCCGCCGCATCGAGGATAACGTCAACCAGACCGCGGGCGGACTGTTCATCCCCGACACCGCAAAGGAAAAACCACAGGAAGGCGAAGTCATCGCAGTCGGCGAAGGCAAGTATAAAGAAGACGGCACCCGCCAGACGCTCGACGTCAAAGCCGGCGACCGCGTTCTCTTCGGCAAGTACAGCGGATCCGAGATCAAGCTCGACAACGAAGAATTCATCATCATGCGAGAGGACGAGATCCTCGGCGTAATCAATAGGGCCGGCGCCGCAGCGTAAGAGTAATGCGTTCACGCGTGAAATACGCCGGATCAAAAGTCCACATTTAACATAACGGACCGCGCAATTGCGGTCGTCACGCCTAAAGGCGTAACTCGTACAGTAAACTCGTACAGTTCAGGAGATTAATAAAAGTATATGGCTAAACAAGTTGTTCACGGAGAAGATTCACGTGCCGCAATTCTTCGCGGCGTCAATCAGCTCGCCGACGCAGTTAAAGTTACGCTCGGACCGAAAGGCCGCAACGTCGTCATCGACAAAAAATTCGGTTCGCCGACGATCACCAAGGACGGTGTCACGGTCGCAAAAGAGATCGAGTTGAAAGACACGCTCGAGAACATGGGTGCACAGATGGTTCGCGAAGTCGCTTCCAAGACCAGCGATGTCGCCGGCGACGGAACGACGACCGCAACCGTTCTCGCACAGGCGATCTTTAAGGAAGGCGTCCGCACGGTTGCCGCCGGTGCAAACCCGATGGCCCTTAAACGCGGCATCGAAAAAGCAGTCGGTGCAGTTGTCGCCGAAGTCGCACGTCTCGCAAAGCCGGTTTCCGGTGAAATGATCGCACAGGTCGGCACGGTTTCGGCCAACGGCGACAAAACGATCGGCACGATCATCGCGGAAGCGATGGACAAGGTCGGCAAAGACGGCGTCATCACCGTCGAAGAGTCGAAGACGATGGACACGCTGCTCGAAGTTGTCGAAGGCATGCAGTTCGACCGCGGCTATCTCTCGCCGTACTTCGTAACCGATCCCGACCGCATGGAAGCAGTCCTCGACGAGCCGTTTATTCTCATCAACGAGAAAAAGGTTTCGAACATGCGTGACCTGCTCCCGATCCTCGAACAGGTTGCCAAATTGGGCCGCCCGCTTTTGATCATCGCGGAAGACGTCGAAGGCGAAGCTCTTGCAACCTTGGTCGTTAATAAATTGAGAGGAACTCTCAATGTTGCTGCTGTTAAAGCACCTGGCTTCGGCGATCGCCGCAAGGCAATGCTCGAAGACATCGCGACGCTTACCGGCGGTAAGGTCATCAGCGAAGACCTCGGCATCAAGCTCGAGACCATCACCATCGAAGACCTCGGCAAAGCCAAGAAAGTCACCATCGACAAGGAAAACACAACCATCGTCGAAGGTGCCGGAACGGGCGAAGCGATCGACGGCCGCATCAAGACGATCCGCAATCAGATCGAAGATACGACCAGCGATTACGACCGTGAAAAACTGCAGGAACGCCTCGCCAAATTGGTCGGTGGTGTTGCAGTGATCAAGGTCGGTGCCGCCACCGAGATCGAAATGAAGGAAAAGAAGGCCCGCGTCGAAGATGCTATGAACGCAACGCGTGCCGCTGTTGAAGAAGGCATCGTGGCCGGCGGCGGAGTCGCTCTGGTCCGTGCCGGAAAGGTCCTCGACACCTTCAAAACCGATGGCGAAGACGCCGACGAACAGATCGGCGTCAACATCATCAAACGTGCTCTCGAAGAGCCGCTTCGTCAGATCGCACAGAACGCCGGTAAAGAAGGTGCAGTGATCATCGATAAGGTTCTCGCCAGCACCGAAGAAAGCTACGGCTTCAACGCGGCCAGCGAGAAGTTCGAAGACCTCGTCGCAGCCGGTGTCATCGACCCCGCAAAGGTCACGCGAACCGCACTGCAGAACGCAGCCTCGATCGCCGGCCTGATGCTCACCACCGAAGCCATGATCGCAGACGCCCCCGACGAAAAGGGCGATGGCGGAATGGGCGGCATGGGCGGCGGAATGGGCGGCATGGGAATGGGAATGTAATTGACTGGACCGCAAGCATCCTTGCTTGCCTCTTGTCAGTACCGGGAGTGTAAGCGACCGGGTTCCTACACGACACAAAAGGCCTCGTCATTTAGACGAGGCCTTTTCGTTTCGTTCCGGCTATAATATTTGGCAAAGTTTTATCTCAAGGAGTCTGAAATGCCAAAGTATATTATCGAACGAGACATCAGTGGACTCGGCGATTGGTCCATCGAGCAACTGCGTGAGGCGTCGCAAAAGTCCTGTCAGGTGCTTGCCGGTATGGGGCCGTCGATCGAGTGGATCAACAGCTTCGTGACCGCAAACAAAATGTTCTGCATTTACGAAGCCAACACCGAACGCCAGGTCTACGAACACGCCACGATAAGCGGCTTCCCCGCCGACCACATCTACGAGGTCAAGTCCGTCATCGGCCCATTCACCGCCGAATAACCCGACTGGACCGCAAGCATCCTTGCTTGCATCCCACCGGCAGCGACAGCGAACCGGTCCCGACTGGACCGCAAGCATCCTTGCTTGCATCCGACCGGCAGCGACAGCGACCCGGTCCCAACGCGGCACCCAGGCCTCGTCACCTCGACGAGGCCTTTTGCACCTTTCTTTTTGATGTACAATGCCCGCAACGTCACTCTCCCCAAGCCCGATCCGACGATGTTTTCATATCAGGCAGGAGGTCATATATTTATGCAGGAAGATCAGGTCAGACAGAATCTCAAAGGCATGGACGATCTCGATTTCACCGGATAAAACAACGCCGACCGGCAAGGCGTTTTCGCCCGGTCATCCGGACGGAAACGGCAGGTTACCCCAGCTATGACGGGCGTGAGGATTCGTATTGTCTGACACCGGCGAAAGGTGAAGAGGCGACCTATGGCCCTGTCATCGCCGACTACCGCGAGGCGAACAAAAAGACGTGGCTGCTTCAGCCCAAGTTTGATCTCTCCGTTCCGTTCCAAATCGTGCCCAAGGCCTCGATCGACGCGTTATTCACCAAAAACGGAGTCGACGGGTGGAAGGATTTCTACGCGAAATACCCTGATTCCGGCGGCTATATCACAATGTCCGCCGTCGGTTTCAATGCCGACAAGACGGTCGCGGTCGTCTACATCGGCCACGGCTGCGGCGGCCTCTGCGGCGGCGGCAGATACCACTTTCTGCAAAGGACCGACGGCAAATGGTTCGAGATCAAATGGCAAGGAACGATGTGTACATGGGTGTCGTGACGACGATCGCCAAACGCGGACGACATCTTACTGGCCGCACTTGAAACGACAGTTAACACGCGGTTATTTGGGTTAATTCGTAAGAGCTTCTGACGACTTAGAGACCGGGCTGATCCAGAGCCGTCATTACTGCCGCCGTCCGCGTCTCGACCCCGAGCTTTACGAACACGTTTTCAACATGCTTCTGCACTGTTCTGACGCTTATCGAGCAGATCGCGGCAACATCGGAATCGGTCTTTCCTTTGCTTATCCAAAACAGTATTTCCGCTTCTCGGCGGGTGAGGCCGGGCATGTGAAAATCGTCGACGGCCCGGTCGCGGTGCTCTTCGAGGATCAAGGTCAGATCGTCCGTGTGCGAGCGAAATGACACCGACACGCGAAGCTTCCCGTCGCGGCCTTCCAACTCCAGCGGGCGTAGCGGCTCGTAGTAGTCCGGACCGTCCACCGTACGCGACTGCGAATCGAGATACGCACGCACCGCGTCAGGCAGTTTGCCCTCGTCCGAGTGGCCAAAGTATGCCCGCAGCAGGCCGGCGGCACGCTCGTCAATTGATCTGATCTAACCGCTCCGTTTGACCGCGATGAGTCCGGCTCTGGTCCGCTCGCGAAGTGCTCCCAGCTGGTTCTCGATCCGATCAAGTGTCCGGGTATTTCTGAACGCCGCGATCAGATGCGGTGACAGATGGGTGAGCAGCGTCCGGTCCCGCTCGCTAAAGTCCTTGCGGGTGCGGCTCAGCGCGCACGTAACGAGCAGTTGCGGCGCTATGTTCATGGCGAATGCCACTTGCCGTTCGACGCCGACCCTTTTATAAAATTCGTTATAGATGCCGGTCCTGTGGAATTGGGGATTCGAAAGGTAATCGGTAATTTTCAGAACATCGCTTTTTTTATCGACGAGCATGGCGGCGAAAAAAGGATGTTCGTGCGTGTGGCTGGCGAAGATCTCAAGCTCTTCGTTCGAGACGGAATCGGCCGGGTCGTACCACAGTCGGCCGTTGTAACGAGTATCGTCCCCAAACCCGTCGAGCGCGGTGATGTCCGCTTCGACGCAATTCGACACCGCGGTAAATATCCGTTTCGGCAGACTCGTACGTGACACCTCGGTATTAAGCTTTGCGATGCTCTCGAGGATCCGCTGCGTATCAGAGTAGGAAAGCATTCCCATTTCTATCGAAAATAGTCGGGCGCCGGCGATTCCCGCAAACTCGATATATCGAGATCTACTACGTAAATTTACGTATTTACGGGGTCGCTATTAAGTACTACATTCCTTCTACAAACGCAACACCTAATTTTCCGTGAGTCGTATGACATTAGCCGCCTTTAGATGGCGGTTTGAAAGGAGTGATGACATGACAGATCGACGCATCCCCCAACTATTTTTGACAGCGGCAATGGTAATTTTTTGCGCCGCCACAACGTACAACCAAACACCCGGCACACTCGATCCGGCCTTCGGCATTGGCGGTGTCGCCATAACGCGTCCGCCGCTGGTAACTGGCCCGGGGCTGTCGTCCGGTGCCCACGACATGGTCATCCAGAGCGACGGCAAGATCGTTATGGTCGCGAGCGCCGGCGACACTCCCGAAACGTTTCGAGCTGCCCTTGTCCGATATACCGCGGACGGCAGCCTCGACGCTTCGTTCGGCGACGGCGGGTTTGCCTACATCGCCTGGACGGCACCGGATCCCGGAACCGCCGGGATCCTCGCACTGCAGATCGTCAATGGCCAGGAATATATTATCGTCGCGGGAGCAAACGCCGGAGGCACGAGCATTCGCTGCGAAAGGTTTACACCATCCGGGGCCCTCGACACGGCTTTTGGGACCGGCGGCGTCACGTCCGTGAACACGGGCGGGCTCGCGAGCTCTGTGGGAATACAGGCAGACCAGAAGATTCTGCTGGCAGGCGGAGCGTTTCCGGTCGCACGGTTGAACGCCGACGGCACGCCCGATGCTGGCTACGGCCCGGGCGGAATATCGCGGACACAATCCGGCATTTATATCCGATCGCTTTACATGATGTCGAACGGACAGGTTCTGGCAGTCGGAGACATCGACGGTAAAAAACTGAAAGGTGCCGCCACCCGCGATTTTGCGGTCGCCCGCTTCAACGCGTCCGGAACTCTCGATACGACGTTCGGCACGAGCGGTAAAACGGTCATCGATTTCACCGGCAAAAACGACCTGGGCATCGGCGTAGCGGTCGACGCTGCCGGACGGATCGTTCTCTGCGGCGAGGCACAGATCGCAGTTGCCGCGATAAGCGGCTACGATGCTGTTCTCGTACGACTATCCTCGATCGGAAAACTCGACACGACGTTCGGCACAGGCGGGAAAACTTCTCTGAATATCGGGGACAGGCAAGACGAATTTGCGTCGATTTCCTTTCAGGCGAACGGAAAGATCGTGGCTAGCGGCGAGGGGCGGTTAGCCGGAAACACGGCTGATGTTTTAATTGCACGGTACAACCCAAACGGCACGCTGGATACGTCGTTCGACTCGGACGGCTGGACGTTGAAAGACTTTTACGGGAATTACGATTACGGCACGCGGGGCCGCGTATGGGTGGATCCGACATGTTCTTGCGAAAAATACCTTGTCAGCGGCGGGGCCTCGGTCACCGCCGGTGTCAGCTTGTACGACATCATCGCTCTCAGATATTTTCTGTGAAGTTAAAACTCCTCCGGGCCCATAAAGAAGGCTTCGTCCCTAATAGGCGAAGCCTTTTTTATTCGAACAAATCCCCTACCGGCCGCGACCGTTAATTGCCGCCGGCGTAGCTTTCGATGGCGGCGGATAGGTCTAGGTGTTTTCGGGGGGCGATGGTGATGTCGATGGTGTTGTCGGGTGGGGCTTGGCGTCGCCAGGTTTTGTCGAGGGGCAGTATTTTGTAATCGCTGATCAGCGTTCCGTTCGGCACTTGAAACGCCACGCGGTACTTCTCCGCCGGCAAATCCCACAGCTCGAAATAGCCGAACTCATCGGTCTCGACAATCTTCTCGAAATTCTTCCCCGACACGGCGACTTTTATATTCGCCAGGCTCTCGGGCTTGCGGGTGAGGCGTCGCAGCTTGCCCGACAGACGCGTCTTGCCGGTGAGCTGTGCGCGGTGATCGAGGAAGTTGAGGTCGGGCTTTGCAAATTCGATCCTCGCCGATCGCGAACACGTGCTTATCCAGTAAAGCTTCCCCTTCAAACTGCCCACCTTACGTGCCGCATCGGTAAAAAACAAGAATTGCTGGCCGATGCTTTCGCGATCGAACCCAAACGAACAATCACCGCCGCCGCCGCTCAAAACTCTCATTTTTTGCCCGGCCTTCACCACGCCTTTGTACGCCTTTTCGACGGTCATCACGGCTGCGACGGTTTTGTAAACGTTCGTGCCGGCGACCGTGCGGTCGAGCTCTTCGAAAGAGTCGATGCGGGCGGTCACGACGATCGGCGAAGCGGCGAACACCTCGGTCACGCTCTGCGGCGGCAGACAACTGCACGCCGACGCTTCCGACACACCGGCCGCAAGCACAAACAACACCGCGAGGGCGGACGTCAATAAAACTTTCATAATTTACCGCGAGAGAGTCGAGGAGGCTGGAAACTACTTCGAATTTCTACCGGCCATAAACCAGGACCATAAAACTATCCGGCACGATCGGTGCTCGCGGACGCGGCTGCTCTTTGGTCGGAGCCGGAGCCGTTCCGAATTCCGCCGCTGGCAAATAGACCTTGTGCGTTTTCGGGTCGATCGCCATGGTGCGTGCCCGAACGTGCGTCTTTACATTTTCGACGACGTTAAATTTGTCTTTCGCGTCTCCACCGATAACGGTCAGCGTGCCTTCGCCATTGGAAGAAAATGCGAATCGTGTCTCAGGATCAAATGCGGCTCCGTCGGTTCCCTGGCCGGTCGGAATGTCGCCCACGACCTTGCCCGTTTTCGCGTCCGTCACGATCATTCGCTTATTGGCACACGCGCTGAAGATCAATCCATTTTTCACGTCTATCGCGATCCCTGTCGGCTCTTCGCACGGTGCAAGCGGGAAATGCGACTTCACCGCCAGCGTTTTGGCGTCGAAGCTCTCGATCTCGCTCTTACTTTCGATATTTACGAAGATCGTGCCTTTGTTATCCGATACGGCGAATTCGGGGTTGCCGTCAAAGTTGACGGTCCCGACGACAGTTCCCTTTTCAGGATCGATCACGGTCGCATCGTTGCTGCCCGCGTTGAAGCAAAACACGCGTTTCGACGCAGGATCGTAGATGATAATGTCCGGATTCTTGCCGGCCTTTATAGTGCCAACAGCCTTTAACGTCGTCAGATCAAAAACGGTAACTGTATTGTCACGGCCGTTGCTCGTAAACCCTTTGCCAAATTTCGGGGCGATCGCGATACCGTGGACGCCGTTGGTGTTCGGGATATCGCCGACGACCTTGTCCGTCACAGTATCAATGACGGCCACGTGCGTCCCGTGCGAAACATAAAGCCGATGAGCGTTCGAATCGACCGTCAGAGCATCCCAGCCTCCGTCACCGCCGACCTTGATCGTGTCGACCAGGTGATAACCCGAATCGTTTTGCGCGATAGCCGACACTCCCAAAAAGAACACCACAGCAAGAGCAATAAAAGGCAATTTATTTTTCATAATCCACTCATCGATCAGATAGATCAGCTTTACTATTAAGTACTGTATTTTATCTGTTATATTGGGAAGCGCAAAACAGTACTAGTCAGAAGCGGAGTTATAAAATGAAAAGATTTATTTTGGTTCTCTCTGTAACGATCCTGGCGTCGTTCGCCGCATCGGCCCAAACCACGCAAAAATATATCGGCATGACCAAGGCGAAACAGATCGCTTCGGCAAAGGTCGCCGGTGCGATCAAAAGTGCTGAACGCGAAAAGGAACACGGCAAGATGATCTATTCCTTCGATATTAAGTCGACAGACGGTAAAACGCATGAGGTAAATATCGACGCGGTCACCGGCGACGTTATCGCCTCAACTGTGGAAACCGCCGCGGACGAAGCCAAAGAAAAGGCCGCCGACAAAAAGGCGAGGAAACACTAGCTAGTTAACGATATCGTCGATTGGAGTCCCGCCTTTTCGTTTCATCGCGAAGTTTGCGATGGCTTGGTCTCGCGTCGTTCCGAAGGCAAAGCAGTCGCTCTCTTCCATATTTATAAACTCGGGGCCGACGACGCAAAATTGATCGCCGTCGATAAAGACGAGCGTGCCGCCCGGGCCTCGTGTCGATTCGAGGTCCGGGTCGTGCATCATCTGTTCGAATTCGGGCGTCATCTCGCGTTACTTCAGATTCTTCTTAAAGAAAGCCAGCGTGCGGTCCCACGACAGCTTGGCCGCCGCCGCATCGTAACGCGGAGTCGTGTCGTTGTGAAAACCGTGCTGCGTGCCTTCGTAGCGGAAGATCTCGTATTTTTTCTTGTTCGCTTTCAGTGCCGCCTCGTATGCGGGAATTCCCGCATCGACGCCCTGGTCGTTCCCCGCGTAGTGCAGCATCAGCGGAGCCTCGATCTTCGGCACGTCTTCGGCTCCCGGCTGGCGGCCGTAATACGCGACGCCTGCGTCAAGGTCGCCGCCGAGACGCACGGCAAGCTGATTTACCACGCCGCCGCCAAAACAAAAACCGACCGCCCCGAGCTTGCCCGTGCTGTCGGGACGTGACTTCAGCCACTTCGCCGCGGCGACAAAATCCTCGAACATCTTTTTGCCGTCGACCTTGCGGAACGCCGCCGCACCTTTTTCGTCATCGCCGGGATAACCGCCGATCGACGTCAGCCCGTCCGGAGCGAACGCCGCGTAGCCGGCCTTTGCCAAGCGTCGAGCAACGTCCTCGATGTACGGATTGAGGCCGCGGTTTTCATGGATCACCAAAACGGTCGGGAACTTTTTCCCTTTCGCCGGGCGTGCGAAATAACCCTTGATCGAGCCGTTACCGGCGGGCGAATCGATTGTCTCGTAACCAACCTTCAGGTCCTTGTCGTCCGGCTTTATCGTCTGTGCCCACGCGTAATTCGGCCGCAGGCTCTCGAAGATCGCCGCCACCGTTAGCCCGCCGACCGCGAACCTCGCCGCCCCCTGCAAAAACGAACGCCGGTCAATGTCGCCGTGCTGATATTCGTGAAAAAGATCCAATAACTCCTGCGGATATTCATCTGCGGTCTTTCGTTCCATATTTTCTCCTTTCGTGAGAAAAGAATACTTCAAGCGGCGGCCGGTGTTCAAATTCCCATCGTTCACGCGACGGAATGACCGAAGCTCGCCCGCTCACTTTGCGGACTCAATTTTCCAATTGACTTCCCTTCTTCCTGGTGATATTAATCACGCGTTCCACAGAGCTTTAGTCGTGCCCGGGGGTTGTACAACGCACAGACCTGCGGGCTTTTTCTGTTTCAGACACTTATTGAGGAGACAACATATGAATCGGATGAAACACTTTATCTTTGCGGTGATCGCGGCATTCGCTGTTACCGCCTGCCAGCCGGCCGCGAACACGACTACGAATAACGCGGTCGCAACCAACACCAACGCAAATTCGAATTCGAACGCCGCCAGCACCGCCGCCGCTCCGACAAAGGAAGCGATGATGACGCTGGAACGCAGTGCCTACGACGCGTGGAAAAACAAGGACGCCAAATTCTGGGATCCGTTCCTGACGTCGAACTTTGTCGGCTTCAGTAATGGTAAGAAGCTCGACAAGGCGGCCGCGATCAAGGAGTACGGCCAATCCGATTGCGACGTCAAGAGCGTCGCGTTGAGCGACGACCAGATGACTCCACTCGGCCCGAACGCTGTTTTGATGACTTACAAGACAACGACCGACGCGACATGCGGCGGGCAAAAGATCCCGACCGTTGCCTGGACCGCCGGCGTCTACGTCCGCGAAGGCAACCAGTGGAAAGGTGCGTTCCACGCCGACGCTCCGGTCCGTGATCAAAACGCTCCGCCTATGAAGTCCGAAGCGAATGCGGCGAAACCCGCGACGGCGGCAACACCGACAGCGGCAACCGCCGCACCCGACGCCGCGACCGATGCGATGTTCACGCTGGAAAAGAAAGCGTGGGACGACTGGAAAAGCAAGAACCAGAAAGCGATGGAAGACTGGGCGAGCCCGAACCTAACGGCGTTTACGTCCGACGGCCGCCAGCCCGGAGCCGACGCCATCAAGACCTGGATGAGCGACGGCTGCGAGGTCAAATCCGTCTCGCTCACCGACCCGTCGAGCATCACGCTCGGCCCCGATCACGGCCTGCTGCTGTTCAAAGCCGCGGTCGACGGCAAGTGCAAAGGCACCGCGATACCGCCCGAATACGGGGCCTCGGTTTACGCCAAAGAAGGCGGCACCTGGAAAGCGGTGTTCACGATGGGCACGTCAATTCTTTAGATCGCGACCTATCGACCGTGCCAGCGATCGCCAAAAGGCTTCGTCCTAACCAGACGGAGCCTTTTTACGCGGAACAATTTTCCCGTGCGGGTGTCTAACTAAATATCAGGTGCAAGAAGTGTCCGTGTGGGCCGTTCCTGTGGCGATCGTTAGAAAAACATAGTTAGGAGAGTGTCATGACCAACAGGCAGATTCTCGCGGTTTTAGCCGGACTTTCGTCGCTCGCCCTGGGCGTATTTGCGGTCCGGCTTTTTACTCTTCAACCATTTGCTCTGGGGCCGGATGCACCCGAGCCTGCGACGACCGCCGCACGTCGAGAGGGACAGCTCTCGGGGCCGTACACGTACAAAAATCTGAGCGTTTACCTGATCCACGGCGAGAACGCTCAAAATGGCAAAACGCCTCTCACGCTCGAAGAGGCAATGAGCCGAAAGCAGGTGGTCGTTCACGAAACCGAAGACGTCAACGAGCTGGCGATCGAGAACGTTTCGCAAAAGGACGAGGTCTACGTACAGGCGGGCGACATCGTCAAAGGCGGAAAGCAGGACCGATTCCTCGCGGTCGACCTGATCGTCCCCGCGATGTCGGGCCGACTGCCGATCGATTCGTTCTGCGTCGAGCACGGCCGCTGGACGGCTCGCGGCTCAGAGTCGTCGATGCAATTCGAATCGTCCACCAACTACGCCCCGTCAAAGGATATGAAGCTCGCCGCCAAAAGCACAAGATCGCAAACCGAGGTGTGGACAAGAGTCGCCGAGTCCCAATCGAAGCTTAGTGCCGCGACCAATACCAACACCGCGTCGAGCGTATCCAATTCCAGCCTGCCGCTAACGCTCGAGAATTCACGCGTCCGGTCCGATTCCGCCGAGTACGTTGACGCCCTCGCCGACATCGTCGAAAGCAAGCCGGACGTCATCGGTTTCCTGTTCGCGATAAACGGCGAGATCAACAGTGCCGACACATACGGTTCGGGCGACCTGTTCATCAAACTCTGGCCAAAACTTCTCAAGGCCGCCGCCATCGAAGCCGTCGCCGAATCGGACCACGCGGCACCTCCGGAAGCGAACGTGCCCAAGCTGCAAATGACAGCGATCGAGTCATTTTTCGAATTCGCCGAGTCCGCCGCCATCACCGACAAACGGCAGATCACCGACCGCATATTGATGCTTACCCGCGAAACAAAAACATCCGCCCTATTCGAATCGCACGACCGCGGCACGCTGCTGCATCGAAACTACATAATGAAATAACTCGGGCTGTTTACCATTGGCATAGATGTCGCCGCGAACCGTCGCTCGGAAAAATCTTGTCATCGGCGATGCGAGGTAATATGCTTTAGGTCTTGGATCCTCCGATACGTTGCGGCCGGGCAAGCGTGCCCGGCCCGCACGTTCGTTTAAATTTTTCTTTCAGCTTACAAGGAGGTGATTTTATGTGTTCAAGAAACACGGCCAGTTTTATCGGTAAGATCGGATTACTTCTCTCGTTCGCGACGGTGATGTTCATGGTGAGCGACGCGGCGGCACAATGTTATTGCAAGACGCGGAGCTCGGTGCGGCGACACCGGGTCAGCACCGCGAGAATTTACCACCGGGCTCCCGTCCGCACGCGGATCGTCTACGTTGACCGTCCTGTCTACATTAATAACGAGAGGCCGTACGAGGCCGTTTACAGCACGGCCGTCACTCCGGTTTACCGAAGTGCGAGCAGCAGTTACGTCGTCAAAACGACCGGCATCTATGACGAAGGCGAGATAATCCCCGACGCCGATTATCACGACACCGCGCGCATCGCCCGCGATTACGGCTACCGCGACGGATGGATCGACGGCGAAGACGCCGGCATGGAACGCGACGCGTATCACCCGGAAAACTCCGGCGATTTTCAAAAGGCCACGAACGGCTACGAGGACACGTTCGGCAGCAAACGCGTCTACCGCCAGGCATATCGTGTCGCGTACAAAACCGGCTACAGAAACGGCTTCCGCTCGATAGCGAACCGCGGCTGGTCGCCGAGAAATCAGTAGCGACAAGCGGACGATTTGCTAACCTGCGGGTTTCCGTCACGACCAACGAAAAAAGGCTTCGCCATTACGGCGAAGCCTTTCTGCTATTTACATTCATATAGCGCCGGCGCCTCATGTCCGTGCTGCGATCTGCTGACCCCTTTAAATCAAATATTTAATATCGCGTTTGAATAAAACTGTGTTATTTTGATGCAGTATTGGGTCATTAGCCCGGCAACATCCGGGCCCACACGTTCGCGGTTATGCTGCCCGGCATTCCGTTGGTAAACAAAATTTTTAAGGCGGTCCGACACGGACCACGGCCGCAAGCCGGCTGTTGAAACCCCGAGGTTTTTGGTTCGATCTGCGGCAAAAGCCCGCGGGAACGGCCGTCAATCGTTCTGATCTTCTCAGCGCCGCCGCTCGTCGCGGGCCGCTTGTCGAAAAACAAAGCAAATATGAAAACACGCATACTTTTATTGATCACATTCGCTGTCATGACGACGCCCGTTTTTGCCGATTGGAAACTGACGCAAAAGACCAAGATCGGCTCCGCCGGTGACGAAATGGGAAGGGTCACAACGATCTACCAAAAAGGAGTCCGCCAGCGACGCGAGGACAAGATCGACATGGGAGCCCAGGCGGACGACCCGGAAATGAGCGCGATGATGGCCCAGATGGGCGTCAGCATGCCGACGCTGCCGATACAGGTAACGCAGTGCGATCTGAAACAGGACCTTTTCATCAACGAAAAGAACCGCGCGTACTTCATCGATTACTACGACTGGTCCACGGTTCCGCCCGAGAAGCTGCAGCGGCGGCCCAACCAGAAAGTCGTTATAAAAGGAACGATGACGACCGACACCGTCGTCACCGATTCCGGCAGGCGACAACAGATGTTCGGGCTTACGGCCCGCTGGCTTAAGGTCGTTCAATCAATGGAAGTTTCGGCCGATTCGTGCGACGGGCCTTCGTCAACCAAAATGGAACAGGAAGGCTGGTTCGTCACTCTGTCGCTCGATGGCGAATCGTGCCCGATCCGTCCACCGATTCCCTCGACCGGTGGATGCCAGCCGAAACTCATCATCAAACGGTCCGCGAATCCGGGCATTATGATCACCGGAACGATGCGTGTTTACGATCGCGGCAAGGTCGCGAGCTCGTTCGAAATCGAAACCACGGAACTTTCCAAGGCGACGCTCGACCCCGCTTTGTTCGACATCCCCAAAGATTTCACCGAGGTCGATTCGCAAGCCGAGCTGTCGACCAAACGCGGCCCCGTCGACACGTCGGCAAAGACCGTTTACAAGGACGGCGGCCCGAAAAAGAGCGTAAAGACGATCGCCATCGATTTCTTTTCCGGCAACGCTTCGAAACTCGATCAGGCCGAACTTCGCGGCTACATCTCGAGCAAGATCACCGCCGCCGGGATGAGCGGCTTTCCGATCAATTCGCAGTCCGACCTGACCGGCGGTAACTTCGCGAACGTGGTCGGCGTCGAGATCACAAAGATAAAAGAATCCGGTGCAAGCAAGATCGGCGGACTGTTCGGAAAAGTGACCGGCAGCGACGACGCGGCGAAGCTGGGAAATTCGTCGGCTGAGATCGTCGTCACGATCTACGGCAGGGACGGAAAGTCCGTCGTCGCGTCATCGCCCGCCCGTGCCGATGTGAAAGGCAAACCGGCCGACGCGGTCAAAGCCGCGATCGACCAGGTCATCGACAGCCTGCTCGGCAAGGTCAAATAACAACATGAAAATGCGAAAAATTTGGGTGTCATTGGTGCTCGGCCTTTCGATCGCCGTTTCGGTTGCGGCACAGCCCCGGCGGCCGGGAACGTCGGGGCCGCCGCCGCCCGACAAGGTCCAGATCACGGCCACGGACGAAGGTGATCCGCTCGCGGATTTTCCCGAAAAGGGTTTGCCCCAGCCGTCGACATTAGGCCTTCGGCCGTCGGCTGCACTGGCACGATCGATCGCTCCGCGGATACTCCGCAACGATGAAAATTCCCTTGCCGTCCTGACGGCTGCCCTGCAAAAGGCCGGATTCCACATCATCGACAGTAACCAGAAGATACTGTTTCGTCCGACGAGCCCGCCGATCGGTGCCGCATTTTACGATTTCGAAGTTGCCGGAATGCTCCGGGCCACCGGTTTCGGCGCCGTGACGACGATCGACAAATTGGGCAAGCTCATCGCCCACGGCGACCCCGATCTGACGCGCGCCAATTTTTCGAATTTGATTTTGCGTGACATCCGCTCGTCGCTATCGTCACGGGACGCTCAGGCACAATTCATCGGAACTTTGATCGTCGAACTCGGCAAAGGCACGTCCAATCTCGCGACCGCCGGACCCGCCGACGCCCGGATCAATCTCATCCAGACGTCGCTGATCGAGCGTGTTTTTCTCGGCGACATGCTCGACGCTTTCGAAACGTTCTCGGAGCAGAACGCGTCGCTGCTTCCCGTTCGGCGGATGTTCGACGACGAGCGAGGCACGCAGTTTATCGCCGCTTCGTGGCGGCCGAACGTGCCGGCGCCGTGCGACGACGTTGCCGACATAACGAAGGTCGCCGGTATCGAGGGAAAAATTAAAAAGGTCGGCGGCAAGATCTTCGATAAGGAGTCGATCCCGTCCGTTTTCACCGCGCCCAAAGAGGCGATCAAAAAACGTTTCGAGAATCTGGCGAAAGGTATCGAGGGCGCCAACCTCGTCATGTCGTACGTCAAGGTCGTTCTCGCCAACATGAACATCCGTGCCGACATAACCGTCCAGGACCCGATGCCGCTCATCCGCACCAAGCGAACGGACGAATACGACCAGTGGCGCACTGTGACCGCAAAATTCAGGATCGATTTCAAACACGCCGACACTATTAACTGCGTCGGCAAGGCCCTCAAAACCGCGACCGGCATGGAGGTCGAGGTCCCCAAAGACGGCCCGCTCAAGGACGTTCCGGTCAAGTGGCAGCCCGTGATGGAAGGCACGGGATATTCAAAGTTCGGCGGTTATCCCGTAACGCTCGTCGCAGAGGATAAGAATCGAAAGGACATATTCGTTCAGGTCAGCGACGCACAGGGCGTGAACAAAATTACGATGTTCGGAAAGCCTCAGGACCGCAATCTGGAGCAGGAACCGGTCGTTCCCAGGGCGAAGAAAGCCGGCCTGACCGTCAGCGTCGCGACTGAAAACATGGACGCGAGCGAAGACATTCCCAAGATCTTCTGGTTCGGATTCGAGGGAGATTTCGGCCTCAAGGCGATCGTCGAGGTCGTGCCCGACATTCTCGCCAAAATGGCGCTGAAGACGTATAAGGTCTCGGTCCCCGTACGCGATTGGCAGCCGTGTTCCGACGATTGGGGCGGATACATCAACTACACGAAAAAGCTGAGTTCGACCATCGTCGTCAAAGCGAGCCGGTCGTCGAACGGCAACTCGACCGGCGACGGCATCAGGCGAATCGAGAAGGACGTCCTGGTGAACGTCGTGCTCAACCCTCGCACGCTCGAGGATATCGTCGCGAAAAAAGATCCGCGTCCCGCAGATTTTCGCGTTCGCGGGCGTTATTCGGATATTTTTGACGGCAGCCGCGAAGGCGATCCGTGCTGCGGCCCGGAAGAAGGCAAATACACCACAAAGTTTCGCAGCGGCAGCGAAACCACTTTCCTGGGCTCGTTCAAACAGCGGTTCGGGCTTCGTTTCGCGGGTGGCGATCGGGATTACAGCCTCGCCTTCGACTTCGACACTCCACCCGTCGACGGCGAGCAGCATTCGTTCATGGAAATTCTCGACACAAATTGCCCGCTCGAATATGCCGAGGAAAGCAGCGAATATTCCCCTACTCAGGTTTCGCTATCGGACGCTTTGATGGACGGGCGATACGGCGAGCGATTCGTCAGTCCGGCGGGCGATCTGTTGCAGGGCACAAAACAGGTCCAGGCCCCCGACGGGTCGACGGTCACATGGGAATGGGCACTCGCCCGCTGCAAAAAATGACCACCGCATTTAATGTCGTCGGCCGCATGACTGGCCGGCAACCACTACTTATGAAACACATGCTCATCGCACTGATCTGCCTGCTCGTCGCGTCGGGAAATGCCGCGGCCCAAACCGCGGACCATTTCGACATCGCCACTTTTCGTGCTCCGGCCGGATGGAAAAAAACGGTCCGCGAAAAGACGGTGACTTTTATAACCGATGACGGAGCGAACGCTTACTGCCTGGTCACGCTTTTCAAATCGATGCCGTCGCTCGGCGAGCCGAAGGAAAACTTCGACGCGTCGTGGGCGACGATCGTTAAGGAAGCCGTCAACGCCTCAGACGCACAGATGATGCCCTCGGACAATAAGGGAGGCTGGCAGGCCGTCGGCGGATTCTCGCCGTTCGAAAAGGACGGGCAAAAAGGCGCCGTCGTGCTGCTGAACCTCAGCGGCTACGGCACGATGGTGAACGTTCTCGTGCTGACGAACACGCAGAAGTTCGAGCCTGTGATGACCGATTTTCTCCAATCGATCAGCCTGAAAGCCCCCGCGGTCCAGCCCGCAAGACCGGTTGCACCGGTGGCACCTGCCGCCTCCGCCAGTGATACGTCGATCGTCGGCACTTGGGGCCAGAACCTCGGCGCTCACATGTCCTATGGCGACCCGGTTGCCGCGGGCATGGCCGGATACAGCAAGGACCAGTACACATTCAACGCGAACGGCACATACACCTTCGTCTCCAAGACCTTTCGGATGTCGTACGACAAGATCATTCTCGTACGCGAGAACGGCACCTATCAGGCCGGCGGCGGCAGCCTTTTGATCAAACCGCAGAAAAGCGTGATCGAGGCGTGGAGCAAGGCGAACGGCGGCGACCGGTTCGGACAGCTTGTGTCGCGGCAGAACCGCACGCTCGAAACGGTGACCTACCGCTATACCAGACATTATTTCTCCGGCATCGACCAGTGGCAGCTCGTCCTGCAGGCCGATCAACCGACCCAACGCGACGGCCCGTTCAGCACCTTTAAGCTGTTCCCTAACGCCTGGTACTACTCACCGATCTCATCGAACAATCCCGTGGTCGAACTTCCGAGATAACTTTATGAAACACGCAGATCTTAGAAATTTAAAGTCGATATTCGCATCGGCATTGGTCTTGGCGAGCTTCGGCGTCGCGAATGCACAGATCCAGAGCGCGGGCGGCGGCTATTATGTTGCCGGATACGGGAACGTGTACGGTTCGTACGGACAGGCGAGTGCCGCCCAAAGCCGAATGTACGATCAGATGAAACAGCAGAACCGGAAAACGGCCGAACGCAGCGCCCTGGTAACAAAATGGGGCTCGGCCGCGGTCGAGAAAGCCGAACATGAGGCTGCGTCCGGTACGGCCAAACCGTCAAACGCACGTATAGTCGTTCCTCCGCCGCGGGTCGTAAGAAATCACGGCGTGTATCGTCCCGACGAAACTGTCGATACGGGCAAAACGCTTGCCGATTCCCTCGGCGACACGCCGGAGGAAAAGGCGCTTATCAGACAGATCTATACGGCCACAAAGGCGGCATACGAAAAGGAAGCCGCCGCAAGACACTGGAAAAACAACATCGCTGCGGGGCTCACTTTTTTTACGGTGACCGCGATGACGGTCTACCGCGACGCCGAAGATCCGGGGGCCGAAGCCGCAGACAATTATTTTAAGTCCGTGAACATCGCGCTCGATGAGATCCCGGAATTTGCGGCCGTGTCGAATAAGGAAAAACAGGGTTTCAACAATATGCTCGTCGCATTCGGCGGGCTGCTGCTCGTCGGTTATACAGAAGGCAAACAACAAAACGACCCGGCCACGCTCGCAAGCTATAAACAACTTGCCGGAGTCCTGATCAAATTGGTGCTCAAAACCGACCCGGAAAATTTACGATTGGAAAATGGCCAGATCGTATTGAAATAGCCGATGCGACGTCTACCCGGCAGCAGCAGGACGCACATACAGCCTTATCGCGAAATGAATCTCGAACATCGACCCCAAATGATCAACAACAAATCAAAGATCAATCTCATCCTGGCTCTGCTCGTGCTCGCTGCCGTTACATTGTCTTGCTCATTCCTCAGGGGCGGCTCTCGCAATTCGCAATATGGCGTCGGCGATGTAAAAGAGTCGCCTTTGCCCTCTGTTGATGTTAATGAGCCTTTTCCGGCTATGAGCACGGACACTATCAACGTTCTCGTCGCAGAAGTGCCGGAACTTGCAAAGCACCGGGATGAAATTCTGAAAGCTGAGCGCTCGGCCATCAATTCCATCCTTGCGGACGTAAGGGAGGGCCGGCGCGCGAATTCCGTGGGCTCAAATCTCCGATCCGTAAGTTTTCCGTTTGACCCGCCGAATAAAAATCATGCTCTCCGGTTCAATTTGATTCCCGCAGCACTCGCCGCTGACAATCCGCCGGTCATCCCCGACATGGGAGGCGTGGAATATTTTTTGATCGGCCATCAGGCCGGGTTTCTTACGCCCGACTTCGATAAAGTCCGAGATACTGACCTCGGTCGAAGTAAAACTGAAACGATCAAAAGCGACAGCACCGGCGAAGTTATCGCCACTACGACCGTAACGGTCGGCACCGACGGCACAGTGACTTCCGAGATGAGCACTAACATCAACATGCCGGTGCTGGGGCTCAACGCGAATTCTAAAGTAAAGGTTCAAGGGAACCAATGCCCGACATCGGACGGCAAGATCGAACTAATGATCGAACTTAGCAGCAACGGGCGAGCCGGAAGCTCGGGCTCAATGATCTATGACAAGACCATTACTGGAAGGGTAACCGCCACTGTCGATAACGACGCCGAGATCGCAACTATCGATTTCGACCTTAAGCAGGCTACGCGATCTACCGCAGGGGGCCGACAGGTCTACGTTGAGACAAGCCAAGCCGGACAGTCGACGAACGGAAAGTATTCAGGCTTTGAATATGGTGATCCGAAAATCATCAGAGCGTCCTCTCAAGCAACGGCGGCTGATGCAGAGCTGTCGCAAGCCGGCCTTCGGGCTGCCTTTAATTTGGCGGAGGGCATTTTGGAAAACGCAAAAGGACGATGGCAAGGAGGTGGCTGTGTAAGGATCGTGGCAAATTCACCCGGCAACGTAGAGATCAACTCCACGAATCAGATACCGGTCACGGTTATGCACCAGGTCGATGGGTCTGAAGTGCCTTCAAAGCTCGAAGCCGTGCTGTCCGGCGAGGCATCGATCGATCCGGCCGTGGTCCCTAAAACCGCGGGGACGCTAACCTATGTTGCTCCTGCCGAGAGCGGAAAGAGTGCGACGATCAAGCTGACGGCCAAGTCGAAACGCGGCATCGCGAAACTCGAACTTTCCGCCAGTACGGGCGGCAACTCGTACCAGGTCGTCGGCGGGCTCGACGACTGGCAGACCAGCACCAGGGTTTGCGACATCATGAAACCGTTTAGGCTCACCGGCAGCTACGGCATTGTAATGGAGCTGACGGGAGGCCTTTCCGGCAGTTATAGCTATCATGGGCAATATCAGATGCAGGGATCTGGTACCTACACTATTTCGCTGCCGGACGGCCCGGGAAAACCCGGGAAGATGGTAGGAACCGGGCCTGGTTCCGCCATGGGACACCGAGGCAGCGGAACGGAGAATTATACGCTCACGCCGATCGAACCTTGCAGCTAAAGCGGTCTAAAGTAATATCGGCGAGAGGGTGCCGCTCAATTCATCTTCGTCATCGTGACGGTCGTCATCGCCGAGTCGCCGGAGTTTATGCGGCTGTACGCGACCCAGTAGCCGGACGCGGGATAACGGACCAGCTTGTACAGGCGGCCGTTCTCGCCCGGCTCGATCTTCACGTCCGGCCCGAATACTGCCGTAAACTCCGGTGCTTTGGCGTTTTTGCCGGTGTACATCGCGGCGATCATCGAGACCTTTTTCTCGGCGTTCAGCCTGAGCTGCAGCGACTCGCCATTTTTAAGTTCGAAGTACATCCCGGTTGCGTCGGCCGTGTCCGGATCGCCGAGCGTCTTTTTCACTTCGTTGGCGGTCATGCCGAGCGAGATACCTTTGAGGTCGTTAACCGCCGGGACAAGCGCACCCGGCACGGCCGGCGTCTTCGGCTTTTCGACGGCGGCGACCGGTTCGGTCACCTGCTGGTCCTCGTGCGCCTGAGCGAATGCCGCCGGCACGAGCACGACCACGAACGCAAACAAAACAGCCAACCGTGCGGCTTTTTGGGAAACTATATTGAATAAGATTTTCATAACCTGAAACCAATACCTCCTGGTGTTTTTCAAGGCGGCACTTCGTCTTGCGGGAGTGAGTCGGCACATATAGAACCGCCGAGAACAAGAAAAAACAATGCGCCTATTTAATTTTACCACCCGCGTCAACGTCAACGAACCGGGTCGCACGGACGGCCGCTTTTGTTATATTCTTCCCACGATGAAAACGCTTCTTCTAATAATTATCGCCGCGTGTGCATTCGAGACCGGGGCGCAGACAAAAAATAAATAAACCGCCGCAGAGGGTCTAAGGGTCAGGCTGTAAACGGTTCAGACAGGGCACTAAATTATATCTAAAGTATGTTAAAGACTCACCTAAATGCTGTGGAACGGTCACTATTGGAAATTTCCCGAGTTCCCGCAAATTCTGGTCATTCGTTACATAAAGGAACCCCGAGAGAAGCATTTATCAAAGAGTTTCTTAGCGGCCACTTAAACGAAAACGTTGCTGTTGGAACTGGGGAGATCATCGATTGCGATTCACGGGCGGGCGAACAACGGCACCAAATCGACATCGTGATTTATAACAAGAACTATCCAAAAATCAACTTCGGTGGTGGTATCAACGCATTTCTTGCAGAGTCAGTAATCGCCACAATCGAGGTCAAATCAACCCTCAATAAAACGGGTTTAGAGCAAGCCATCGGTACCGCACGAACGATAAAGTCGCTGAAGCGAAATATAAAACGAGGCCCCGGGTCAACTTATTACCGCCCTCCGGCTATTCTCAATTACGTAGTGGCATATGACGGGCCGACAAAGTTAGAAACAGTTCTAAAATGGATTCCCGATATTCATGAACAATTAAACATCAATCCGTTCCCCGCGAACTGGCCTGTTCGAGACCGGTTTATGATACCAAGTCCCTCGCTTGACGGTGTCTTCGTCCTAGGGAAGGGCTTTTTATATTTCGACAATGTTCCGCTCAGCATAACACCGGCAGTTGATCCAAGTGTCGTGCCCATGCGGTGGGTATCGGTCGAAACTAAGGAAAACAGCTTGTACTGTTTGTTTATGACCCTCACATTCCTTATGTCAGGCTACACGGCGGCCTCGCTCAATATAGACTCGTATCTGACAAAAGACATAATCGCCTCACAGGATCAAATCACTTATCTGGAGGTTACCGCCTAACTGGGGAGGTGATGTCCAGTCCTTCCGAGGGGGACTGTGTGGAATTCTTTTTTGTTTCGGTGGGCGTAAGGTTGCGTCGCGGGTGTCTCAGTTATTTTCTGGGGAGACCATTATGGGCCACTCTTCGATTTATCAAAAAAACGCGCGCCGCGGGCGGTCGTCGGGTTGGTTGTTTAGTTTATCTGTGCCATGGGTAAAACCCCGGCGGCGGGCGTTTTTGGGGTTATCTGTACGCGTCTTCGAATTCCTTTCTCAGGGGTTTGAATTTTTCTGCTGAGGCGTATGACGGGCCGACGGCGATTTGATTGCTTATCGCGTCGAGCTCTTTGCCGGTCCGCATTTCGTGGGTGAACAGGTTGGTCCGCCAGTCGGAGTTGAATCCCTGCGGTGCGTTCTTGACGGCGTCGCGTTTGGCGATCAGGTCCGCTTTTTTGCTCTCGAAATACTTGCGGGCCTCGGCGATGCCGGCGTCGTCCGGGCTTGCCTTTATGATCTTAGACCACTGTGTGACCATGTCGTCCCTCGCCTCCATCAGTGCCTGCGACTCTTTGACCGGGCCATAGATCGTGCCGCAAGCCGTGACGAACACAAAGCTCAACGCCACCAGCATCAATAAGATAACTTTCATCCAGTTTCCTCCTGAGAAGCTTAGTAAATCTCCGAGAGTCTACATCACAACCCCAAAAAACCACAGCCGAGCGAACGGCGTGAGGCGAAGCTGGATTTTCCTGCTAGATGGTCGTGGCGGTCAGGGTGCGAGCGGGAGGGCATGGCGGGGGAGGTCGATGGTGAAGATGCAGCCTGAGCCGGGGACGTTGCGGACGCTGAGCTTGCCGTTGACGGCCTCGACGCTTTTGCGGGCGATCGGGAGGCCGAGGCCGAGGCCGCTTTTGTTTAAGCTCGACTGCGTAAACGGCTCGAACATCTTTTCGGCGTCGCCGTCCGGAAGCCCGCCGCATCTGTCGCCGACCTCGATAAATATGCGGTCGGCCGCGGAGTACGAGTTGAGCGTCACCTCGGAACCTTCGTGCGTAAATTTGAACGCGTTCTGCAGCAGATTGCCGACGGCCCCGAGCAGCAGTTCGCGGTCGGCATCGACGGCGAGGTCCGGATGCACTTTCCCGGTCGCGAGCGTGCAGCCGCACACCTGTGCCCCGAGCTCGCCCGACAGTCTGGCTTCGGCGATAAAATCAGAGAGTGAGAACAGCGTGTTGTTGATGGGCACACCGGCGTTGTCTCGTACCTCTGCGAGCGAACGGTCGATCAGGTGCTTCAGCCCGACGAGACTGCGGTCGAGCACGGCACCGGTCGCTCCGGCGATGCCGACGTTGCCGGCCTTTATTGCCTGAAGGGCCATCATTGCCGTGTTCAGCAGATTGCGGACCTCGTGGCCGAATTCGCCCAGCCTGACGTTCAATGCCTGTGACTGACGGTCGGCGACGACGTAGTCGCGTTGATATGTAAATTCGGTGACGGCCTCGGCGATGCCGTTGTCGAGACAGCGGTTGAGCGTGCGAAATTCGTCGATCTCGATGGGATATTGTTTTTCGAACGCCAGGCCGGTAATCGCCTGGCACAGGTCGCCGTAATCGTGCACGACCTGGTCGACGGTGAACCCGTGCAGCAGCAGTTCGCGGCCGTGTTTTGACGCCGTCGAGCCGATCTCGGACAACGCCAGATTGCCGCCGCCAGCCGGGCCGGAAACGATGCGGCTCATCATCGGCTCACTCGTCTGCTCGACCCGGAGAGTTTTTATCAACTGGTCGAGAAAGTTCGAAATGCCGTGGTCAAGCTCATCGACCGCGCCCCCGCCGTCGCCCGCACGATCGGCCACCTTGGCTCGGCAGCGCGCGATCAGTTCGGTGCGGTTTTTTGTTAAAAATTCATGAAGCACGCATTCGAATATATACCCCTTGGTCCTGATTAGCTATGCCGCTATCCGAAATGCCCATTATGTTAACGTCCGAGGTGATTTTGCCAACCCGCTGGATATCGATACAGGTATTTTTGCGTTCGCAGCGAAGTTTTGTCCCTTTTGTGTCGAATTTGTACCAGACCATCGGCCTACCGGCGTGGTCCTCACGTTCGACATAGATCTCGCGGCCGTGGGAATCGTGGGAAAGCCTTAGTCCAGATTCCAAATTCCAGATTCCAGATTCTCGATCGGGGATTTCAGATTCTCGATCGGGGATTTCAGATTCTCGATCCGGGATTTCAGATTCCACATTCCAGATCTCAGATTTCAAATTTGGGATTTCAGATTCCGACTTCTGACTCCCGACTTCTGCCTTCTTACTCCCGACTTCCGACTTTTGACTCCCGACTTCTGCCTCCTCCATTCCGCATTCCGCATTCCGCACTCCGCATTCGACAGTTTCCTCCTCCAACTCCTTCGTCCATTTCTTGTCCAGCACGGCGGCTTTCGATTTTGAGATGCTGAGGATCTTGGCTATCGCGCGGTAGCTTTGGCCTGAGTCGTGCAGCGATCTGACGCGGCAGATCAGCCGCCGCTTTTCTTCGTCGATCTCGGGGTCAAAACGCTCGTCGAATTTGAATCGGAGCATGCCGGTTTCGCCGCGGGCGAGGTGCGCGGCGGGTGCGTAGTCGCCGGTCCAGACGACGGGAGCAAGTCGCGAACGCAGTTGGATGATATGACGCTCTTCGCGGTCGCGGCCGTCGCGGCCGATTGCGAACACGCCGTCGGGGACGGTGCACAAAACGCGCGAGCGGCCGAGGTCGGCCTCGCTGACGGCGGCGAAACGTGCGGCCGGCGCTTCGGATTCGGCCAGGACGAGGATGGCGACGTGCAGCTCGTGCGTCAACCGCTTGAGCCGGCGCATCAGCGACAGCGTTTCCCGCGTGCCGTCGTGCGTCCGCTTGACCGCCGACAGGCTGTCGACGATCACGGCGTGGAACTTGTTTTCGATCACGGTTCGGCTTATCCATTCAGACAGGTCCTCGCCCGCGGGCGGACGGTCGCGGTAAAGGTTCTCAGCAAAACGGTAGGTCTTTCGCGGCGTTCCCGCGTCGTCGGTCACCGTATACCGGGCCTGAAACTGCGCGTCCGAACCGTCAAGGTCGACGTACAGCACACGCCGCCGGCCCGCCGGCATCTCAAACCCGTCGATCCCGCCGCCGCCGCGTGCCAGAGCGTCGCCGAGCTGAACCGCCAGCACGCTCTTCCCGACGCCCGACGCCCCAAAAAGCAACGCCAATTCGCCTTCACGCCAAAACTCGTCAAACAGCAGTCCGGGCGCCGGAACGCTCAATGCCTCAATGATACATTCGTTTGCTTTACGCGGATTTTGTATGGTGCTCTCATTCATAGGAAAATTGCCTGTAGCTCCGTGTCTGCGGGAGAAACTTCTTTACAATTACAACGCTTGTGTGTACGATCGTCACATACGTTGTATGACACAGCGTATCATATATGAAACGAACGAAAAGTCAAGAAGTTTTTTCAGCAAACGGCGTCGACCACGCACGTCAACTGTGCGAAGTCCAGCATTCGCAACGACTTCCCTGTCCCGTCACCGGGCGGGACACTGTCGGGACAAGGCGGGACAAGAGCGTGTATGCTATCGTACGTCTCGGAGATTTCAGCCGCGGACGTCCGGCTGCGTCGCGTCCGCGCCGCTTCCCCCTTCGCACACTGGTCATTTTGGTTTCTATTTTTCTATTTGAGGTGGGCTATGAAAAATAAGCATTTCTATAAGTTTGTTTTGATGGCGGTAATCGGGCTGACGAGCGTGTCGGCCGCGTCGGCACAGTACAGCACCGGATACGGGACGGTTTACGGCTCGTTCGGGCTGGCGATGGCGACGCAGAATATTTATAACGCTTCGCAAATGCAGATGCGGCAGGCGATGGCACGCAACGCGATGATCGCGAAATGGGGGCTGGCCGCGGTCCAGAAGGCCGAGAGCGAAGCCGCGGCGAAGAAGTCGGGCACGACGGCAGCCGCGTCGAATCCGAAGATAGTCGTTCCGCCGCCGCCCGTCGTGCGAAACCACGGCGTATTCCGCCCCGACCCGACCATCGACACCGGCACGGCATTCGCGAATGCCTTCGGCGACACACCCGACGAAAAAGCCCTGATCAAGCAGATCTACACCAACACGAAAACCGCGTTCGAACGCGAGGCCGCCGCCAAAGGTTGGAAGAACAACATTGCCGCCGGACTGACCTTTTTTACAGTGACGGCGATGACCGTTCACCGCGACGCCGAAGAGCCGAGCGACGAGGCCGTGACGACGTACTATAAAGCCGTCAATGCCGCACTCGACGACACGCCGGCTTTCGCCACCACACCGAACAAAGACAAAGTGAATTTCAACAACATGATGGTTGGCTTCGGCGGCATGCTGCTCGCCGGTTACATGGAAGGAAAACAAGGCAACGACGCCGCAACCGTGGAAACCTACCGCAAACTAGCCGGCAACCTGATCCAGATGGTGCTGAAGACCGACCCGGAAAATCTGCGGATCGAGAATGGACAGATAATGCTGAAATAGTGCCTCAATTCGACTCGGTCGCATAGAATATGTCGAATCTCAATCTCGTTATCGTCCGTCTGATCTCCACGGCGGGTTGGATAATCCCGGCACAATGACCGGCTCGGGCGAAGGCAGCGCCGCCGGTTACTCGGGCAGCGGCACGGAACATTACACTCTGACTCCTTTACCGCCCTGCGGTGACCAGATAGCAAAATGAAGCAACTTATAATATTCGTCGCAGTTCTATTCTCGTCACAGGCCATCGCGCAAGACGCCACGGTCATCTCGACTCCGCAGCACATAGTGGTCGACAGCAAGGATAATGTCTTTGTGACACGGCAGTTCGGGCTGGTGAAGATCAGCCCCAACGGCATGGTGACCAACCTGTCGAAACAAGGCCCGGTGATCGGCGGAATGGACCGGTCGTGGAACGATCTCATTATCGATTCCAAAGACAACATGTACGCCCACGACGGCAAGGTGATCTATAAGATCGTCGTGTCCGCCGACAACAAGGTCACGCTGACAAAGCTTGCCGGGCAGGATTACAGCTACAAGATCGAGGATGGCCCGCTCGCCACCGCCGGCTTTAACGCCATCAGCCTGATGACGATCGATCGAAACGACAACATTTATCTGACCGACAGTTACGACAAAATAAAGGAAACGATCGGCACCAATTTTGTGACCGACCCGTATTACCTGACCGATCCCGCGAAGAAATATCTGAAATATCGCGGGCGCTCATACGCCGTCGTCCGAAAGATCACCCCGAAAGGCATGGTCTCGACGCTGAAGACTCCCGACGGGAAATTCATACTGCCAAACAACCCGGGCGGCATCGCCGCGGATGCTGACGGAAACATCGTTTATTCGTCGTACAGCTTTGGAAGGTTCATCGGGAAGATCAATGTCGCGACCGGTGCGATCACGCTCGTGGCCGGCCAGCCTTACAAGCGTGAATGGTGCCCGGTCTACACGCAAGGCGACGTCAGCAAGGCGGAGTTCGTCGAGCCCGAAACGCTGATCGTCAACGGTAAGGGCGAGATACTGTTCACCGACCAACGAATTAACCGCGTCATTCGGGTAGCCGACGGCAAGGTTTCCACGCTCGCCGGCGGCAACATCATCGATCCCTGTTCTCAGAATATTGCCGGCCGCTCGCAGGAAGGCTACAAGGACGGCCGGGCGTCGACCGCTCTTTTTAATTTCCCCAAGGGAATGGCGTACGACAGCAAAGGAAACCTCTACATCGCGGACATGAACAACCATGCGGTCCGCAAACTGAGTCCGAGCGGAATCGTCACGACGTTCGCAAAATGAGTCCGGGGGCGTTAGCATATTGTGCGTACGGCCAAAATAATGAACCGCGTACGCATCGAAAGCGTATGGTATGAAAGTAGTGCAGATCATTGAGGCCGGATATGAATTGTCCTGATTGCGGAAATAAAGTAACTGCGGACCAACAGTTTTGTCGTTCGTGCGGTGCGAGTTTGTGGGCAGACGAGGTTAAGCGTTTTGTGCCCTCGCCGATCATCGGGATTTTGCTCGCGTTCGGCGGCATCATCGTCGCCTTGACGGGCAAGATGCTGCTGCAGCAGGATTTCCTCGTGTTCATCGGCGTCGTACTGTCGATCATCGGCATGGCGTCGATCGCCTTAATTCCCCTGATCGCCGCAAAACGTGCCAAAGAACGCAGCCGCCGCGTCGCCCCGAAACCTTCGGCGATCCCACCCGCGGAACCGACAATGAAACTACCGCCGATGGCCGCGAGAGACGAGTTCCACAGCGTCATCGAAGACACAACCGAGCTGCTGAACGAAAATGCCGTTCACAACACGCGAAGCTGAGCCGGCCGATGAGCGGAAAGTCATCAAATTGTTAACATCGAAAACGTTGCAATCGGCGGTCGTGGGACATATAGTTGCCCTTTAAATTAGATAAATTGGAGGTAGTAGTAATGCCCACGATCACGACAAGGGACGGGACGGAGATCTTTTACAGGGACTTTGGGACGGGGCAACCGATCGTTTTCAGCCACGGCTGGCCGTTGAGTGCGGACGACTGGGACCCGCAGATCTTTTATTTTGCTTCACGCGGTTTCCGCTGCATTGCTCATGACCGGCGGGGCCATGGTCGGTCGGGACAGACGTGGGACGGCAACGACATGGACACTTACGCCGACGATCTCGCCGATCTGACCGAGGCACTCGATCTCAAGGACGCCATCCACGTCGGCCACTCGACCGGCGGCGGCGAAGTCGCAAGATACATCGGCCGTCACGGGACATCACGGGTAGCAAAAGCAGTTTTGATCGGAGCGATTCCGCCGCTGATGCTCAAAACGGACGCGAATCCGGGTGGTCTGCCGTTGGAAGTGTTCGACGGTTTCCGACAGGCGATGATCGATGACGTCTCGCAATTTTATTTGGATGTCGCATCGGGCCCGTTCTACAGTTTCAACCGGCCCGACGCTAAAAAATCGCAGGGCATCATCGACAACTGGTGGCGTCAGGGAATGATGTCAAACTTTAAGTCGTCGTATGACTGCATCAACGCGTTCTCAGAAACGAACTTCACCGAAGATCTGAAGAAATTCGACGTTCCCACTTTGATCATGCACGGCGACGACGATCAGATCGTGCCGATAGCCGATTCGGCAATGTTGTCGTCAAAGATCGCCCCCAACGCCACGCTCAAGGTGTATCCCGGTTTCCCGCACGGAATGTGTACTACTCAGCACGACGTGGTCAACCCCGATCTCTTAGCGTTCTTTGAAAACAAAACGGCCACTCAAACCGCATAATACGAAGCACGAAATAAAATGACACGAGCGGATGCTGTTGTGTTCGCTCATGTCATTCTGCAGAGAAAGGAGGTTTGCAGCCGCGGCACTGCATCGAGAATCGCCCGGAGTCATGTGTTCAGCAGAACGGCCCGATCACCCACGAAATAGCCTTTTTCTCGTCGTAGAACGTGTGAACGACCGATGTTGTCTCTTCGGGGTTCATCATCGTCACGATTTGCCGCGATCGGCCAAAGTCTTCGGGTGAATCCATAAGCGACGCAACACGTCCGGTGCCGAGCAGACCGATCCGGCGTTCGAGAACCTTGCTCGCGTTACGCATTTCATCGTAGCCGCCCGAAATATCAAGTTGGCGGTTATCAAACAAAATAGGCAGCCCCGATTCCCACCCGGCAGCGACAGGAATCTCAAGAAACATCTTTTCGAGGTCCGAGACGTTCATAGAACCTTCCGTCGTTACCCGGAAATAATTAGGGATCTTAGATCGTGCGAAAGTCCAATGCATACAAAGCCTTTGCCGCGACTTATATCACGAATATGTTACAACGCAAAAAGAAAAAATCGGTGCGACTATTACGCCTACGCGAGTATTAAAAACATACAAGGCCGATCGCGGCGTTCGGTCCGATTTATGTCATGAAATCGAATGCTTAACCGAAGAGCGCTTAAAGTATTTTCTCGTGATCTGCTTTTTCGCAACCGAGGAGCGTCATCGCGTTTTGAGCCATTCAATCATTATCTCACCGCCAGCAGCGTCCGCGGCCGCCCGCTAGCGTCGACTTTCCTGCGCCGGAAAACTCCGTGCATCAAATCTCTAATGCTGTCCGGGATTACGGCGGCCAATCTAATGTTCCACCGTAAGAATAAAGCGCCTTCTCATCGCGTCCGGAACTTCGATAAAAGGCACGCCCGTTGCAATCCCCGCACGGTATGGCACGAGAACTCATATTGTCACTGGACGGCCACGAATTCCCGGTGAATCTGGTGAAGATCGACCGCGCACGTCTTTATGGAGCTGTCGAGATCGAAGCGTTCGACGAAAAAGGAAAGCCGGCGGCCATCAAAGTGCTCGCACCGGACGGCAAGACGCTCATAGATATTGGCGGGACCGCACTCGCTACTGTGAGCGAGGACGGGTCGTCGATAGATCGTTCAAACCTTGTCGCCGTAGATTCGGACGGCGAGCCCGTCGAGTCGGTCCCTTCGTCCTTCAATCAACCGAATTTACTCTCTCAGGCTCGATCGGAAGACTATCTGTCACAGATCGTTAAGTCTGTCTACGCGTTGGAACCCGCCGGCGGGGAATCCCTCGATTTTCTGCAGGACCACCTCGCCGCGGGTCAGATGTACAACTTCCCTTTTAGCTACCGCGGTGGGCTCGAGCATGACAGCGCTTTCGTAGTCGGGAGCGGCGATGACGCTTTCATGGTCGTTGGCAAACCAGCGGCACTGCAGTTCGTTCGGCTGAATCAGGCGGCGGTTTTAGACACGGTGGAGGAAAAGGAGATCTCAGCGGACGAACTGGATTTCGAGCTTTTGTAATTGAGGATGCAGTATGCCCATCAATATAAGTAACGCAAAACGCCGAGACGCCGTCGTAGCGATGGAGGGGTTAATGCCCAAACGCGACGTGCGGTACCTGGACCCCGAGGGCCACCCGGTCACTACGCGCAAATTGCTCAAAAGCGACGTCACCCACGACCTCGCCCAATTAATGAAAAAGCGCAAGAAGCTTGAATCCGTTTCCAAAGTGTTGATAAAAGATGATCCCGAGATCGACATTGAGCACTTCGGGATGTTCCTGGCCGACACGTCGAGGGTTTACGTTTCCGCCCGCGGGATCGTGCGCGTCGTCGATGAGTTCGAGGTAGTGCAGAACCCGGACGGATCCGTCCGTGACCGCCGTCCGCGGGTCAAGGAGCCGCAGAATATCAACACTGACGTTCCGCTGCGGTGGACGGGCAAGTATATAAAAAAGGACGAAGCGGTGCGCCGGTTCGTTTTCAACAGCAAAAAGCAGCTCGTCCACGTGAACGGGCTGACGTTCGACTTTTTATACGACATGGCTAAGGACCTCGAAAAGCGGAATTCGCTGCTGCTCGTCCGTGCCGGCGAGAATGGAGAAAAGCCGATCGTGATGAACCGAGGCGGCAAATCGTACAACGCGTTCCTCGAGGGCCGGGTCAAGGGCGACTCGTATTGCCTGATCCTGCACCTTTCGAACATGGAACTGAAAAAGCCGAAGGAGATCGCCGATGCCGCCGCTTAACACCGCGTTCGATAAAAAGCGGTTCAAGACCGTCAAAGGCGATTACGTCGTCGGCAAGGCCGCCGATCTCGACGACCCGGCTTTGCACCAGCGGGCACAGGAATACCGCCGGAAACTGTCCGCGGCGATGAAGCCGCTCGCCGCCCACGACGTTTACAGCATTCCCAAATCGCGCGGTTACTACGCGATGCGGAAGTACGACGGCGAATTCACGTTCGTCGTCTACGACGGCAAAACGCTAATATCGGTGAACCCGGGCGGAACGGTACGTGCGGGCCTGCCGTGCTTCGCCGAGGCGGAAAAGCTGCTTAAAAAGGCAAAGGTAAAGTCGTGTGTGCTCGCCGCCGAACTTTACGCGATGGGCGATGTCGGGAACCGCAACCGAGTGCAGGAGATCGTCAAATTTCTCCGTGCTCCCGCGTCCGAAGCCGCACTCAAAAAGATCGGTCTCGCCGTATTCGACGTCGTCGAGTCGGAAGGCGAGCCGGTTCCGGTGGTCGCGGACGTCTTCAAGCTTCTCAAAAAATGGCTCGGTCAAGGCAGGCTCGTGCACCCGGCGGAGCACGTCGTGACCGACAAGCTGGACGTCGTGATGGAGACATTCACAGAGTGGGTGATCGCCGAAGCGTCCGAGGGACTCGTCGTGCGGCATGACCGGCTCGGATGGTTCAAGATCAAATTGCGCCACAACCTTGACGCCGCCGTCATCGGTTACTCCGAGGGGACGGAAAACCGCAAGGGAATGCTGCACGATCTGCTCGTCGCCGTGATGCGCAGCGACGGGACGTTCCACGAGCTCGCCCGTGTCGGCGGTGGATTCACGGACGAAAACCGACGAACAATTTTAGGAGAGATGCGTCGACGGAACGTGCCGTCCGAATACGTGGCTGTCAATAACGACTACGTCGCGTACGAAATGACCGCTCCGGGGCCGGTCATCGAGATCTCCTGCCTGGATCTGATCCCGGAGAGTTCAAAGGGCGACCCGGTGAAGCGGATGGTGCTCGATTGGGACGGCAAAAAATATTCCGCCCTGTCTCGGATGCCTCTGGCGAGCGTGATCTCGCCGCAATTCGTACGAATGCGCGACGACAAGGAAGCCAACGTAGAAGACGTGAACATAAGACAGATCGGCGATCTTGTCCCCGTTGCGAATATCGAGGAGCCCGCACGTGCCGCTGCGGCGTCACCGAGCACGCTGCTCGAACGGACCGTCTATACAAAAACGATGCGCGGTGCACAGATGGTACGCAAACTTTTGTTGTGGAAAACCAATAAAGAGGACGGCGGAGAGTTCCCCGGGTACGTCGTGTACCTCACCGATTTCAGCCCGAACCGGCAGAAGCCGCTCGAGCGGGACATCAAAATTTCCAACAACGAGTCGACCGCCCGACACTTATTCTCAGAGCTCGCGGCGAAGAACTTCGTCGGCGGCTGGGAAAAGGTGATTTAAATTATGGCAGTTCCGTTTATAGAATTTGAAGGCGATCGGCGTCTGTTGTGGATAGCGGAAGAGTGGCAGCGATACGCCGACAAGCTTGCCGAGTGGGCGATGGAACATCTCGTGAACCGCCGTGACGTCTGGAGCCAGTACACGCTGCGGAACGGCGAGATCAGCGTGGTGATGCTGCCGGTGAAAGAGAGGCGTGCGGCCGGCACGGACATGGTGACATTGAATAAGCTGCGGCGGCACTTTGCCGGGCGAGCCGTGTCGCACCTCATCGGACTGCACTCGATAAGCGACCATTCGACGGCGAAATGGTTCGCGATCGATGTTGACTTGCACGACGAAGGCGTCGCGAACGCCGGCGAGATCGCCGACGCGAATTTCGCGGCGATGATGGAATGGGCGAACCGGCTTCGCGAAAGGAAAATGGACCCGATCCTTATGGACAGCAACGGCGTGGGCGGTTATCACCTGTGGGTTCTGCTCGATAAGGAATATCCGTTGGCCGACGTATACGATTTTGTCGATGGCGTACGGTCGGACTGGCAGGAGCTCGGCCTCCCGCGAAAACCCGAAATATTCCCGCCGAAGCGCGAAGTGGCTGCCGACGATCTGCCTTACACGCTGCGACTGCCGGGGCGACATCATACCCGACCGCATTACACCCGCGTGCGGAACTTCGACTCGGTGGGCGACAACGACTGGCTCGAAGGCGGCGAAGCGATCGAGACGATCCTGAACGCGAACCCCGCGGCCCTGCCGGTCGTCCGAAAGAGCAAGAAAACGCCGCCCGCGAAACGGAAGCCGCCGACAAAGCGGAAACCGCGGGTGTGTCTCGACCTTGACGGCGTACTGGCGAAATACGAAGGCTGGCGAGGCCCTGATCAGATAGGACGCCCGCTCCCCGGAGCTCTCAAGTTTGCCTGGTCGCTTGCCGAATTCGCCGACATCATCATCTTCACATCGCGGTGCTCACAGGATGCGGGCACGGGCCAAGAGCGCAGCCGCGTGACGCCCGGTCAAATGAAGATCCGCATAATCGACTGGCTCGAAAAGTACAAATTCCCGTATACCGACGTTTACACGGGCCAGGGCAAGCCGCGGGCTTCGGCATTCATCGATGACCGAGCCGTCCGATGCAGTCCGCAGACGGATAAAGACGCGTATTCCAAAGCTCTAGCCTCAACGCAAGCCGCGATCTCCGTTTGATCGAGCCAACCCAGTCCGCGGTACTCCGGTTCGTTAGCCTCGATTTAAACTGTCTGTTCACCGCATGCGATGTCGCGATATCGACCACGGCCGGAGCTCCACGTTTCCCTTCGGCAGGTCTGAGTCACACAATACAAAAGGCGAGCCGCAGAGCTCGCCTTTTGTACTGTATTCGAATGAATATCGTGAAATAAATCTGGTACACCCGGCAAGATTCGAACTTGCGACCCTCTGATTCGAAGTCAGATACTCTATCCAGCTGAGCTACGGGTGCGTGACTATCTTGATTCTAGACGAGAGTGGATTGCCGGACAAGCTGAGCCAGTCGGAATTTGCCGGTAATGGACGGACGTTTTTTATCAAAGCGTCGTACGTTTTCCAAAAGAGCTTTCAGTCGGACACCCGCCGAATAGATCGCGCCTTTGGCTGAATCTACCGGCGGCGGTTAAAATGGCTGTAATGGAAACACGTGAACTCATGACCGAGGCGGACATCCATGCCTTCGGTATCGAAATTGTTTTTAAGCAGCTCGAAAAGGACGAGTGGATAATAGAGTCGGCGGACGCTCTGGCTGACCAGAAGTCGGAACCGCAGATCGTCGCCTCAAAGCTTGGCGAACGCGCGTTCTTTATCGTCCGGACGGACGTCTATCCGAAACGCGGAAGGTTCGAAGAAGGAAACGAAGTGTACGAAACCCTCGTGCGACACGCCAAGGCACACGGGGCATCGTGTTATTTCGCGAGTGTTGGGATCGCTAATTCGGAAGGCAAGACCGAGGAAGCGATGTCGGTGCCGGTCAGAGGCGTGGCATACAACGTCGAGTTCAACGGTCTTGTCCAGATGGAATTGCCGGAAAAGATCTAGCTGAGCCTGCGGCCGCGCTGCTGAACGCCCATCAGCTTTGCGGGAAATGTCCCGAAATCTTCGATCTCGATCTGGTCCTGGCCGGACTTTTTGTCCTTTCTCCATCTGACGCGTGCGGCCGCGACATAGGTTCCCGAACCACTCCCCGTTTTAGGATTGATGTAGATCTCGAGTACGCCGAACGGATAATCGAGAGAGCGAGATCCGCCTCGGAGCTCACCGAACTGTTTCCAGCGCTCGAAGACCGCAAATATACGCATCTGGCCGTCCACCATCGTTTCGCGGACCACGTTCACACGCGGGCCGATGCGCCCGTTTATCGAAAACGATCCGACGTCCTCCCTGCCGACTTCTCTCAAAAGTTCGTTCTGGTTGTCTTCCTGGAGAAGCCCTAGCAGGCGCTGAGTCCTTTCATCTGACGTGCGTTGGTCGATCGTCAGCGTAAAAGTACCGGTTGTCGTCCTTGTATTCACCCCGCTGCCGAAGCTCACAACGGTACCGGTGTAAGTTTCACGTGCCGCGCTTTGCGCATGCGCCGGCAACACGTTCACTACCGCCGCCAACAGCAATGCGGCCATGGTCATTGTCAGTTTCTTCACAAATTGTCCCTCCTTGAATTGAATGTCCAAACTTTAATTTTCCCAAATCGGGCGGCCGTTAACCGTAAGAGACCTTACAGTTTACGATTCAGGCAAAATTAATATTTCCATTATAATACGCTGATGAACAAATCCCGGCTCGAAGCCTTCAGCGACGGCGTCTTTGCGATCCTCATCACCATTCTCGTCCTCGAGCTAAAGATCCCGCATGGCGACGATTGGGCGTCACTTCGGCCGCTCGTCCCGGTATTTCTGACTTATATTTTGAGTTTCATTTACCTCGGGATCTATTGGAACAATCATCACCACATGCTGCAGGTAACCCGCCACGTTAGCGGGAAGGTGCTGTGGGCAAACCTTCATCTGTTGTTCTGGCTGTCGCTGGTGCCGTTCACGACGGGATGGATGGGAGAAAATCATTTCGCGTCCCTGCCGACGGCGGTATACGGCGTCGTGCTGCTTTGCTCGGCCGTTGCTTATACCATTCTTCAGACAACGCTTGTTGCGCATCACAAGGGCGAGAACGCCGAGTTGGTTGCGGCTGTGGGCCGCAATCTGAAAGGAAAGATCTCGATCCTTATTTACATTTCCGCGATACCGCTTGCTTTTGTCAATCAATGGATCTCCGACTGCCTGTATATTCTCGGCGCGGCGCTCTGGCTCGTACCGGACACCCGGATCGAAGCCCGCATCAGCGCAGCCCAAGAGTGAATATGTCGGAGGAACGCCGCATTCAGCAGACGTCGCTTGGGCAATCACACTGCGACAGGATATTCTTGCTGCAATGCAGGTATTCGCTCAGGAATCGAAAAATGTACTTCTGATCTTGTTAGCCATTGTTTCGGCGGCGTTCGGGCTTAAAGGATTCTTGCTGTCCAGCCATTTCATCGACGGCGGCGTGACGGGTGTTTCCATGCTTTTGGCCGAGATCATCGGCGTACCTCTAGCCGTCTTGATCTTCGTAATAAACCTGCCGTTCATAGCCCTCGGGTACAGGCAAATTGGGGCACGGTTCGCCATCAAAAGCACGCTTGCGATCAGCGGGCTTGCGCTGTGTCTTTTTTTCGTCAAGTTTCCCGATGTTACATCTGACAGGCTGCTCACCGCCGTTTTCGGCGGTTTTTTTATCGGAGCCGGCATCGGACTCGCGATCAGAAGCGGCTCTGTCCTCGACGGGACCGAGATCGCTGCACTGATCGTCAGCCGAAACAGCAGCGTGCTGCGGGTCGGCGACGTCATCCTGATCCTGAATATATTTATTTTTCTCGCGGCTGCGATCTTTCTAAGCGTCGAGACGGCAATGTACTCGATACTGACCTATGTCTCTGCGTCCAAAACCATCGACTTTATCATTCACGGAGTCGAGGAATATACGGCGATAACGATCGTTTCCGCCTATAACGATTTGATCAAAGATTCAATAATACACCGCCTTCATCGCGGTGTAACCGTCATGAAAGGAAGCGGCGGAGTCGGCAGCAAGGGCGAAAGCGGTGTCGAGCAGATCTTGTATTGCGTCGTGACGAGGCTCGAGATCGGAAATATAAAGGATGTTGCGAAGGAAATTGATCCCAACGCGTTTATCACCACTCACTCGATCTCGGACGTTGACGGCGGGCTGATCAAAAAGCCGTTCATGCACTGACGGAACCGTACTGCGCCGAATAGCGGCAAAGATCGCTTACCGAAAAATTCCCGCCGCACAAAATAAGAACGACGTTGCTTTCAGGTCCGAAACGCGATCTAAGAGTTCGGGCTGCAGCGAGCGTGCAAGACGCGGCCGGCTCGGTCAGGACCTTGAGCCGCTCGAGAATGAACCTCAGAGCGTCGATTGACTCGGCGTCCGTGACGACGGTAACGCTTTCAAGGTTTTGCTTTGCGAGCGAAAGTGTCTCGTCCGACACTGACGGCGCTCCAAGTGTCTTTGCGATCGATGTGATCGCGTCGAGCTGGACCGGATGCCCCGCGGCAATTGCCTGAGACATCGCGTCGGCACCAACAGTTTCGACTCCCCAGATCTTCACACCTTTGTTTTTGGACTTTATTGCCGTCGAGACGCCGCCGGCGAGTCCGCCGCCGCCGATGCTGAGAATGACATCGGTGACCTGCGGCAGATCTTCGACTATTTCCAGTCCCAGAGTTCCCTGTCCCGCCATTACGAGATCATCGTCAAACGGGTGGACGAATACCATCCCTTCGCTTTCATAGCGTTTTATCTCGTCGAAAGCGGCTGCGATTGTCGGCAACAGTTCCACTTTCGCCCCGTATTCCCGCGTCGCATCTACATAATTTTGCGGCGTCGATGCCGGCATCAGCACGACCGAACGTACGCCCAGTACGTTCGACGCGTATGCGACCGCCTGAGCGTGATTTCCGCCGCTCACGGCCACCACGCCGCGAGAGCGTTCCTCGTCCGTGAGCGAGAGTATTTTATTAAACGCCCCACGCGCCTTAAATGCACCCGTCTTTTGAAAGAGCTCGTATTTTACATGAACTCTCGTGCATAGCTCATCGCTAAGCGTTTGGCTGTATTCCAAAGGCGTTCGTTTCACGTATGGTGCGATCCGAGCACGCGCCTCGTCGATCATTTCACGATTTATTGCCATTCCGCTGATTTTAGCATTCGTAAGTGTTTCAGTTATACTGCCCGATTACTCACTCGACCGGAAAAACTTATTGTCTATCGACAGGCCGTGACCTATACTTCAGATATTGCTGTCGGTCTTTTTGCAGTCGCACCTGGCTGACAACAAAATTTACGTATAAGGGAGAAAATATATGGCCGACGAAGATAATAAATGCGGGCACGCGGGATGTATGTGTACCGTGGGCGGAGATATGGAGTACTGCAGTCAGCGTTGCGAAAATGCCGAAGACGAAGGAATAACCGAGATCACTTGTGACTGCGGCCACCCGGGCTGCGGACTGACTTAGACACCAAATTTAAATGAGGCCTCTTCGTCGAAGAGGCCTCATTAAGCTGCGTAGAAAAAAGTTCCTAAACTGTAGTTGTTCTGCTGCCGAATATGAGCCTGACGATAAAGAGCAGCAGTATCGCACCGAGTATCGACATTATCCAACCGGCTGCATAATTCTCACCGCCCCAAAGCGCGCCGCCGATGATCGAGCCGATAAACGCTCCAACCACTCCAAGAAGAGCAGTCAGGATCCAGCCCGTTGCTCCTTCCGGAAAACCTTCCTTTCCAGGCATGATCAACCTTGCAAGTACACCAACGATCAATCCGATTACTAACTGCCAAATGAAATTCATCATATAGTTCTCCTTACTATCTTCGATCTAAAGGTACTGCTCCGGTATTAATCCTTTTACTACAAGATCCGTCAAATCACAAGAGTTCTGACGTCCGGCAGCACAGCGAAATTTCCGCATTCACAACGCTTATACACTCGTTTTGCGATGAGCAAAAATGCGCAGCAGGCCATTGACCGCGAGATGCAGCAGCATATACACGACTATTGCGACAATGATCGGCAACGCGAGTGTAAAGCCCTCGGCGGTCGCAGGACTCGGCACCAGTCCGCGGAATGGTGAATAAAACGGGTTCGTAACGCTCTTGATAAACTGAAAAAACCCAGCATTTTCGCGGGCCGCAAAAAGCTCGAGCAAAAGGCGGATCGTCAACAGCCCATATACTATAAAGAACAGGTAATCGACTATTTGCGAAACACGGGCTATCGAACGCGCCCGTCGTACTTCGCGATCGGTTTCGACAACTTCGTCGACCGCCTGCCGCCGCATTCCATCAGCCAGATCTTCAACCCGCTGATCCTGCGATGCCCGCGGCCGCGCCGCTTCGCTATACACTTCGCCGCCGACCTCGCTTTTGATATCGCTTTTTATAGCTTCGTAGTTTGCCGCCCGTTCGGCTTCGTCGCGGGCAAGTTTGTCGTCAACCATTTGTATTATCTTTGCTCGGCCGGTCGTTTTTTGCTTCTTCCCTCCCGTGGGGTGTGTCGGCGTGACGCGGACCGCCTGCCACGTCTCGTTCATTCGGGTCGCCTTTTGACTCGTCGCCGCGACGGGCCCTTCGGATAGTGTCGTCGCTGTCCGCCTGACTCGCTTCTTCTGTTATCGCATCCAAATTCTGCCGTACGTCAGTTCCGGCTGCGTCGTTCTTTTGTGACATTCCTGCACCTTCCTTATGTTGTCAGGCCGTCCTTTTTTTCGAGAATATCCCGAAGCCACCATTCGTGTTTCTCGTGGATCTGAACAAACCGTGTGAACACGTCGGCCGTTCCGGGATCTCCTGCCTCGTCAGCGCGTTTGATCGCTTCGCGCATTTCCCTAATCACGGTCAGAACGTTTTGATCGGCTTCGCTGATCATGTTTCGCATATCCGAACTGTTGCCTGCCGATTTGATCGTCGCAGTCTTTAGGAACTCTTCGATCCTCGAAACAGGATTTTGGCCGATCATCCTGACGCGTTCGGCAAGCTGGTCGACGGTTGCGTAAACTTCGGCAGCAAGCTCGTCGAAGAGTCGATGAAGGTCCCGAAATAGCGGGCCGAACGTCTGCCAATGATAATGCTTGTAATTCAGGTACAGGATGAATGCATTCGATACCTGTTTCTGCAGATCGAGAACGGTCGCATTCGCAGGTGAGTTCTCACTGTTAAGTTGCTTTGCAGCCGCTGCCATTTTCGCCATTTTGATTAGCCTCCGTATACGCAGAAAAAATGACGCACGGCCGTCGGGCCGTGCGTCATCGGGTTTATCGATAATTGCGGTTCGTGCCCACATTTGCAGGTGCAGATGCGGTGATCGTGAACTCGCTCCCCTGAGCTAGATCAATGTTGTCGCGGCCCTGAATGAAGACCGTTCCCGCTCCTGCTCCTGCCCCGACCGCGGCACCCACTGCCGCTCCCTGGCCGCCGCCGGCGATAGCACCGATCAATGCACCCAATGCGGCGCCGATACCGGCACGCGTCACCGTCTTGGTCGTCTGATTGCTGTCTCGGACCGTGCCCTCGTTGTTGACACTAACGTTGTCGCCATTTGCGGCACGCACCGAGTCTATGTTTCCCGCAAACCGATAGGTAGTGCCGTTTGGCATGCGGATAGAATCAAAGTCAAAGGACAGACTGGCACGTCCCGAGACTCTTCCCGAACGCTCGGCGTTGGTGATTCGCCCTTCGATAACGGCACCTCGATACTGGTTAGGTGACGATACGTCCATAGTGAACCTGTCACCAACCTGCGAGACCTGGGCATTCACCGCATTTCGCAGAGTTGCGATCACACGCGTCCCATTGGGTATATAAAAATCACCGGTTGTCTGACCAGCGCCGGTTCCCGTTCCCGACCAATTCCCGCCCGTGGTCTCGATGCTGCTCCACTGAGCGACATTGTTGATCTTGTCGTAAACACTCGTCACCGACACGGTTTGGTTTTCATTTTCAAGATACAGTTTTCGCGTAACACGCAGCTGACCATCACCTGCGGGAGCGAACGTGAGATAAAAATCGTTCGCCCGGTCGCCTTCGTAGCTTACGAGCAAGCTGTCGCGGTTGGCACTTGCGGTCGTACGGATAGTGCGGCCATTTCGTGTCGTTTCGGTTTTCGCGACGCCGTCGGCTTCGAAGGTCACCTGTGGCGAAAGGCTCGATGCTAGGTTAACAGTGTTACCTACCTTTTCGATCGCGAGCATGTCCGGCGATGTCAGGCGTCGCTCCATCGCTCTGCGTACGCGGTCTCGGTCCGCCGCTGCAATAGTGCTGTCGTACTTCCCGAGAATGTTGTTGATATCGTCGCTCTGACTTCGGTTGAGACGGTAAGTACCAGTCAACCGCGAATCGAGTCCGCGCCCTCCCCAGTTACCGTTCGGCAACGTTGGCCTGTCCGTCGGAAAGCCGGCGTTGTAATCAGGTACACGATTCCAGTTCCAACTCACGTTGTACAGACGAGCGAGACTATCGAGATCCTTACGCATACTCGTCCACTGATTCTCGGCTTGTACCGAAAGGCGGTTGCGCGTCATGAAACTGTCGATGAACAAAGCTCGCTGGAGCACATTTTGAACATCAGCATCGATGTTCTGGCCAGCGTCGAAATTCCGGCGAAGTGCATCTGTCGAGCTTTCGAAGTTATTAATGAAATCGGTGATTCGATCCTCGCGGTTCGTACCGTTGATCGGGCTTCTGTCTATCGAGGCCTGGGTGTACCGCCTAAATTGATCGGTCTTTGTTTCCAAACTGGCGATCACAATTACGGCCTGCCGGTTGGAATTCCCCGTCGAGGGAAATCCGTTCGACGGATAGCCCGCGTTATAGTCAGGTAAACGGCTCCAGTTCCAAGACACGTTGTAAAGTCGTGCCAGCGTATTGAGGTCCGTCCGGATACTTGTCCACTGTCTCTGCGCCCGGGTCGTAAGGCGATTACGCGTCATGAACCGATCGATAAATAATGCTCGTTCAAGAACATTTTGGACGTTTGAGTTTATTTCTCGCCTGCCGTCGAAATCGCTGCGAAGTGAATCGGTAGCGGTCTCGAAATCGTTTATAAAATCCGTTATGCGGTCTTCGCGGTTTGTATTGTTGATCGGACTGCGGTCAATAGCCGTGTCGACGAGGCGCCTGTACTGATCGGTCTTGGTCTCAAGACGGGTGATCACGCTGCGTGTTTGATTAGTCGTGGCCCTCGAGGTCCTGATCTGTGCTGAAACGGCCGTTGAAAAGCCGATGGACACCATCGCAGCCATCACTGCCCATTTGATCGATGTAAAGTTTCTCATTTATATTGCTCCTTCCTAGGTTCGCGAATGAATTTTCGGGGAAAGCGCAAATCCACCCTGCTGGGCAGTATGCAAGATTGCAAGAAGCGTGCCATCGAAGGATGTCGTGATTACAGAAGACATCGGCGGAATATCTAAACCGACGCAGAAAGCTATTACGTATTATTATCATACGTTTTCGACTGCGGCTTTACCGGTAGTGAAATCGTAAAATCCGCTCCGCGTCCAAGCCCGGGACTCGCCGATTCCACGGTTCCGCCGTGCATTTCTACGATGTGTTTCGTGATGGCAAGACCCAGGCCGAGCCCGCCGTAGCTTCGGACGGCCGGCTTGTCACCTTGCCGGTACTGATCGAAAACATGCGGAAGAAAGTCCGGTTCTATGCCACTGCCGTTGTCCTTAACAACGAACCGAACGTCGCCGTTATGAGCGTATGCTCGTGCCTCGACCTTTCCTCCAGACTGCGTGAATTTGAAAGCATTGGCGAGGATGTTCGACAGTGCGAGTGTAATCCTTTCCGCGTCCGCGTCGATCATCTCGTCTCTTAGTTCATTAGCCGAGCGGAAGACGATCATCTTTTCAGCAGCCGAATCTTGAGCAGCAGCGGTTGCGTTGGCAAACACTTCAGACGCTGGAACTGCGGAAAACGTCGTCGGCACACCGTCCGACATAAGCCGAGAAAAACTCAGTATCTGTTCGACCATCGTTGCCTGCAGGCGAAGATTCTTTTCGATCTTTCGAAGAGCCGTATCCTTGGTTCCGGGGGTCAGATGGTCGGATCTGAGAATCGATGTCCAGCCCGCGATCGTGTTAAGCGGCGTTTTCAATTCGTGCGACATTATCGCCAGGAATTCGTCCTTCGTTCGGTTCGCCTCTTCGGCTTCAAGCCGTGCCCGCTTTTCCTGCTCAAAAAGTGACTGCTTTTCCTTTTGTGTTTCGAGAAGCTGACCCGTTAGTTTTTGCAGTTCGGCCCGCCTCGACGCGTCGTTATAAGTAAAGCCGAAAACGAGAAAACTAAAGCACGTTCCCGCGAAGAAAAGGACCGGCGTCCACCCGACTGCCGAATGTGCGGTAAACGCCGGAAGCGAATTGAACCGCGTAACCCATGAACGCCCCGCCACCGTTAGCTCGGATCTCAACGATTGCCCCATACTCAAAATGCTCGGGAGTACGGGCTGGACCTGCGACGTCTCCGCAAGCAAATTTGCATCGATCTCCGAGCCGTCGAACAGATGTATTGCGACATCTTTATCCACCTGTACCTTTTCGATATCCGTCAGGAAGCCCTGGGGCGTGAACGATGTATAGACAAATCCTACCGGTTGCTTTCCTGCCGGCGCGTCGATCGGAGCATCTTCGCCCTCGGCGTAAACCGGCAGGAAGATCGCGATGACGTCGCCTTCCGGCGAGCGTTCGATCATCGGCTTTAATCGGCCGCTCATTGCCGCGGCACCTGAATTCGCGGCGAGTTCGAGCGGTGCTTGCCGATCTGGGTCGGCAGCCATATCGAATCCGATCACGCGGGGCGAGCTTTTGCTTTGTGGCCCAATAAAAGTGACAAGCTGGTATTCCGATCGTTCTGCCGAAGGGAAAACGTTCACGTCCGGATAGCCCGCACGCCGCATCTTCTCCCGATATTCGGTCAGTTCCGACGACGCTACCGTTTGAACGTAGCCGACCCGAAGCAATGCCGGATAATTCGATTCAAGGTGAAGACTTTCAACGTATGCCGCAAATCGGTTGCGATCGAGATTCGGCGTCGTACTTATAAATCCGCGAACGCCCGCTATAAGCGTTATATAAAGATTAACCTTATTCTCGATCTCGGTTTGCATCCGGCTCGCCGTGCCGGTGAACTTGACCGCATCCCTTTCCGCAGCATTCTTGTAAAACGTTAACGTCGCGCCCGCCGTCACCAGCAAAAACACTGCCAGCAGCGAATATGACAATCGATAGACGCCGGACGCATCTTTAATCTGGGACCGATCCATGACAACAACCTTCGGCATTTGATACACAACGCCGCCATAAAAATCGAACCTGCAACGACTGTGCCGAGCACGGTTAACAATATCTATTTGATCAGCACCATTCGTCCCTCGAGACCGTCCGGCTCAAGATTCGATCTTCGACGCGCAAATTCAGTCAACGCGCGAATCCCTCGACAAGATCGCGAATCTGTACGATATTCGGACGATCTTTCGATCTTTCCCCCCAGCCGCATGATATGCAAGTGCTGTGTCTGCACAGTTTCCGCTAAATAGGCCGGGTACGGCCCATTGGCACTCGATTTGCTAAACGGTCAGTGGAGTTTTCGATAATAAAAAGGAGATAAAATAATATATATGGCGGAAGAAGATGGAACAGGCAACAATTTGATATGGGCGATAACCACGATAATCATTGTCGCGATCATCGCCGGAGCACTTTATTACAGCGGATTTCTCGGTGGAGCGCCGAAAAAGCAAAACATCGACGTCGACGTCAAGGTGCCCGCAGCTTCGACAAGATAGACGCAGACACAACAACAGCAACAAAAAAGATCCTCTCGAATTCGAGAGGATCTTTTTTGCTGTACTTTAGATCTGATCTTCCAGGTTGTGCCGCTTTATCATTCCGTATAAACGCGGCCGGTAGAGTCCGAGCAAGTTAGCGGCGGCCTGCTTATTACCTCGCGTGCGTTTCAAAGCGGCCAGGACGACCCCGCTTTCGAGGTCGTTGAAGATGTCCTTTTGCTCGGCCCCATCCGCGGGCTCGGGCAATTTCTCGACAATGAATTTTCCGATCTCCTGAAACAGTTCTTCGCCCGAAAGATCGGCGTCGATCATCGAGACGCCCGCCCGTTTCGGCATCGCCGCGGCCGCCGCAAAGGTCGCCGCCCCATCGACACCCGAACCGACGCCAATTCCAGCGAAGCTCACCGCCGGTATCTCAGGACGTTCCGTTGCCGGCGCCCCCGGAATGTTAAGACTGCTTATCTTATTGCTCTTGCTGAGAAGAACTGCCCGCTCGATAACGTGCTGAAGTTCACGCACGTTCCCACGCCAGCTGTAATTGAGCATCTGGTTATATGCATTCTGTGTAAAATCGAGGTCCTTGCGTTTGTATTTATCCGAGTAGACCTGAAGAAAGTGCTCGGCAAGCATCGGTACGTCGTCCATTCTGTCGCGAAGCGGCGGGATCTCGATCTCTATCGTATTGATACGATAGTAGAGGTCCTCGCGAAGATTGCCGTCCTTGATCGCCTCAAACGGCCGGCGGTTTGTCGAGCAGATCAGCCGGAAATCGGCGTCCTGCGGTTTGTCGCTTCCGACCCGGTAATACACCTTTTCCTGAAGCACGCGCAAAAGCTTCGGCTGGAGATCGATCGGCATCTCGCCGATCTCGTCCAGCAGGATGCTGCCACCCGAGGCCTGGCCGATAAAACCGGTCTTGTCGGCATTCGCTCCCGTAAACGATCCTTTCATGTGCCCGAAAAGCTGAGATTCGATGAGATCCTTAGGCAGCGCCGAACAGTTGACCTTAACGAACGGTTTGCCGGCGCGATGACTCTTGTAATGGATCGCGTTGGCGATAACTTCCTTACCCGTTCCCGATTCGCCGAGGATGAGAATGTTCGCATCGGACTCGGCAACATTCTCGATCATTTCGTAAATGTTCTGCATCGAATGAGCGCCGCCGATCACGCCTTCGTAAGATGTCCGGCTCGTCAACCGCCCGCGCAATTCCTGAATTTCCGCTGCCTGCCGTGCGTTTATCTCCGATTTCTTTTTGGACTCGACCGCGTTCTTGATGACTACCAGCAGTTTCTCGAAATCCACCGGTTTGACGATGTAATCGCGCGCTCCGACGCGAATCGCTTCGACAGCCTTTTCCGTCGAATCTAAGCCGGTTACGACGATGATCTCGGTTTGCGGCGCTAACGCTTTTGACAGACGCACCATCTCGATCCCATTGATGTCGGGAAGATTCAGATCTGTAAGGATAACTTCGAAATCGTTATCACGGACATATTCGAGACCGGCCTTACCGCTCTCCGCGGTCGTTACTTCAAAGCCTTCAGATTTCAGCTCAAAGGTAAAAAGTTCCAGTGTGACCTTGTCGTCATCAATAACGAGAGCTCTATTAACCATAAATACTCCAGACGGGTAGACAGAAACTATATTGTATCAAAAACGAACGGTTACGGCGTCGTAAGAAATGAGGAATCCAAATGCTTCAAAGCTATTTTGGAAAAAGGCGGGACCCCTTTTGACCCGCCTTTTTCACTGCGTTCGCCCTCCCCGGTTCCGTGATCTCTCACTTGTGCGAACGTTTCATGGAAAATTTCATGCGAACCTGTATCGTATCCCAACCGCCGCATAAACGACCGAGGGCCGATCTAAGGCCATGAATCATTGCCGGCTTAAGTTCCGAACAATAATACCCGCCGCAATTTGCGGGCAGCCGGTTTGAGCTTATGCTCCAACTGCCGATGTGCAACAACCGCATGCGGGCGCTCGATGGAAAACGGCAGGCCAATCTTTGGCTGATCTTCGCCGCTCGGGCTCATTCCGCCAACCATCGCTTTGAATCTCTGAGCGTTGACGCGATCGACGAGTTTCGAATATGGGCTATGTCGCTGAATTATGTCTCCGGCGTTTCGACCGTCTATTCGTGATGATGCTGACCTTGAATTCATTTAACTTCCCCTGTTCGCAATTCCCTTGCTCGCACTCTGTTTTCTATTGATTAGAACTTGGCAAAGGTTATGCCATAGTTCGATAACCTTCGGTTTTTCAATGGTTTAGCTTTTAATGATCCGATCTGCGTGAGATTGTGCGGATATTGAAACCGTATCAATTTAATGCAATATTCGGAAGATGGTAACAGATATGATTTCACCATAGTCGACCTGATTTTAGCTGAACGGTTTTGATACTGTTTTGCGGAGGCCGGTACGATGTCACCTTACGTAAATACCGTAATTACAGAAATTTGCACCATTCTGCGGTTTTGGCACGAAAATTGAAGTTATGTCTGCCGAGAGTTCGGAGTCAGATTAAGTTTTTTTCAAAAGGAGAAATCGCGATGTTAGAAACAATTGCAGTCATTTTGTTGGTTTTATGGTTATTGGGACTGGTTACCGGCCAGACATTCGGCGGCTTTATTTACATTCTCTTGGTATTGGCGATCGTTGTGTTTGCAATTCGCCTCTTGACCGGACGCAGGGCCGTATAAGTGTATTTTGCCACGGCTGAGTACTTAAACCTTACAGTTCATTCTGTTAAAATAAACCTCGTTACGTAATCAGGTAGCGAGGTTTATTTTACGTTTTCCTCGTGAAAGCTATTCTTTCCGCACGGCGTTGCCGTACACAACATATGAAAAACCAACCGGTGGCGGCCGACGATCCGCCGGCAAACTCCGGCTTTGATGCGACGGTAGCATCCATTTTCGATGGCGTTTTCGATTTTTACGGGACGCTCGATTCGACCGGCGAGGTTGTTTCCCTTTTTGGATCGATCTACGAACGCACGAACATCGATCCAAAGAAGTTGAAGGGCCAGAAATTCGCGGATACCGTCTTTTGGCAGTCTTACGAAGCCACCGCTCAAACCTTAAGGGCAGCTATCGCGGATGCGATAGCGGGAAATGCCGCAAAACTACTACTCGATTTTCGGGTCAATGCCGATGAAAAAGTCGCAGTTGACCTGATACTTCAGCCGATGCCGGCCGACGGCTCAGGATCGGTTGTTTTTATCGGCGGACGCGCCGCAGCCCATCCGGCGTTCCCGCTCGACGAGCGAAATACCGAGAGCGAGCAATTGCTGGTCGCCGCAGATATCGCCGGGATCGGACTTTGGTACTGGGATTTTAACGAAAGCCGCATTTACACAACTCCGAAATGCAATGATCTGCTCAGTATCACGCCTCACTCCGAACTGACGTACGAATCTCTCCTTGCGTCAATACATCCCGACGACCAGGCGGCTGTTAAGGATTTTCTCGAACATGCACGCGCGAAAGGCATGAAGTTCGAAGAAGAATTTCGCGTCGTTTACACGGACGGTTCGGTTGAAACGATTTCCTGCGAAGGAAAATCGTACGCAGAAAATGACCGGCCTGCGAATCGGATGCTCGGCGTCGTCCGAAGGATCACCGAAGAAAAACAGGCGGCGTTCGAACTCGCTCAGGTTTACGAACGCGAAATGCGTGCACGCGACGAGGCCGTAGATGCCAACCGAGCAAAAGACTTTTTCCTCGCGTTTGTTTCGCACGAGCTTCGTTCACCGCTGAATGCGATACTCGGCTGGTCAAAGATACTTCTTACCAAACAGGTCGACGACGAAACTCGGACAAACGCACTGCAGACTATCGAAAAAAGTGCGCGTTTTCAGACAAAGCTCATCGACGATCTTGTTGATTCCGCCCGCGTGGCGTCGGGCAAACTCCGGCTGGAATATCGTCCCGTAAATCTCTACGAGATCGTCAATGCGTCGTTCCAGGCGCAGATGCCGACAGCCTCGACACACAATATCGAGTTCACTTTAACGGCCGATTCCGATCAAGTTCCGGTGTTCGGCGACGCCGGCCGGCTACAGCAAATATTCGCGAATTTATTGTCAAACGCGGTGAAATTCACGCCGGACGGCGGCAGCGTCGCGATCGATCTGAAGACGACCCATGACAACGCGATCGTGTCGGTCACGGACTCGGGCCAGGGCATCGGCGACGACGCTTTGCCCGGGATATTCCGCCAATTTTCGCAGGGAGACATCAGTCAGGCACGCCGAAATTCGGGGCTCGGGCTGGGGCTTTCGATCGTTAATATTTTGGTCGAAAAACACGGCGGAACCGTTCGCGCCGAAAGTCCGGGGCTCGGACTGGGTGCGACCTTTACGGTAACGATTCCCCTGTCGATGTCGCGCGGCGGTATCGAAGAGGTTATTCGAACGCCCGCCGCAGCTCTCAATCCGCAGCCGTTGGCCGGCATAAAGATACTTATTGTTGAGGACGACAACGACTCGCGTGAGGTGCTGCACCTGTTCCTTCAGCAAAGCGGCGCGACTGTTGAAAGTAGTGACTCGGCAAAGTCGGCGATCAAGATGCTCGACGTTTTCGGCGGCCTGCCCGATATCATCGTTTCGGACCTCGCTATGCCGGACGAAGACGGCTACACCCTTCTGGCCAAAATACGAAAGCTGCCTGCGGAGTCCGGCGGCAAAGTACCTGCCATTGCCCTGAGCGCGTTCGCCACGGCCGAAAGCAGAAATCGGGCACTCGAATCTGGTTTCACCAGCTACGCCACCAAGCCGTTCGAGCCGGACCTATTGATACGGGAGATCGTCGAGATCGTCGGACGGTCTGCGAAAAGGCCAAACTAGAAAAAGTGCTATCTAGTCCTCTTTCTCGGAAGCAAATCTCGCCTCGACCAAAGCCCCGGATTTCCGGCCCAATTCTTTAGTAAGGGCCGGATAGGTACGAGGTTCGACGGAAAATTCATCGGCGCCCAATAGCCGTTCGGCATCAGCGATCGACTCGATCGTGCCTTCGATCTCCATATACAGACCGAACGGCAGAACGTCCAGGACGACCTCGGCATTAGGCAGCGTCCACGTTCTTCGCCGTTTCTCGTAAACGACGGCCGGCGTTAGCCCGAGTTCGGCGATGATCGCCGCTATAACTTCTCTGTCTGCCACTTCCGTCTCGTGCTCGATCTGCTGTTTTACACTCGATTCGGACGGTATCCGCCGTTTAAATGTGAGAATAGTTTTGGAACCGATCGACCGGATACGCAGAATGCCCGGGCGGCCCGTGAGAACTTCGAGGCTGTAAATTGTATTTTCTTCTTCGTCCTCGCCTTCGAACCGTGCGCCGATCTCGGTGAGACGTTCGGTCAAACTCTCATACAACGCGTCGGTCAATCTGTATTTTTTTTCGAATTCAACAGCCATTGTGAGTTCCGCCGCTTACGCTTGCCTGATCCACTTCCACATTTCCGGGAACGTTGCGCGTTTGCCGTACATCAGCATTCCGACGCGGTAAACACGGCTCGTCAGCCACACCAGGCCGGCGATAGCGACAGCATTCACGCCGACCGCTAGCGCGATCTGCCAAAACGGCGGCGTCTCCGCGAGAATACGCACCGGCATCGTGATCGGTGCGAAAAACGGGGCGATCGACACCCAAAACGATATCGTCGAGTTGGGGTCTCGTACGACGGCGAAACTCAGATAGAAACCGATAAGAAGTATCATTATCGGCGGAAACGCGAACTGTCCGCCTTCCTGGACAGTCGTCACCATCGACCCGATCAACGCAAAGATCGACGCGTATAAAAAGAATCCTAGTAGAAAGAATATGAGGAAGTAAGTGACCATCAACGGCGAGATCGTCGGGATCGAAGCAGCGAGTTCCGCCCCGCCGAAACTGACAGCCAGAACGCCCACGAGAGCCGCCGCCGTCACGATCCAGATGGCGAGCTGCGTCAAACCGGCGAGCCCGACGCCGACAAGTTTGCCGAGCATCAGTTCGAACGGCCGTGCGGACGAAAAAAGTATCTCGGCGATCCGCGTTTCCTTTTCCTCCACCACCGCAGCCATTATTGCCTGGCCGTATATAGCGAGCGTGATGTAGATCATCAGACCGATAATGAAAGACGCGACCATGACGCCCTCGGTATCTTTTTCTTCGCCAAGTTCGTTGACGCCTTTTACATCGATGTTCACGTCCGCGCTCAATTGCTCGAGCTTTTGCTCGCTGATATTGGCGTCGGCGAGCCGCTGCGATCGCACGGCGCTGTTCAGTGCGTCTTTGAAAGTATCGTTCGTGACGAAGTCGCCACCCTTGCGTGATCGAAATTCAAACGTAGCGTCCGAGTCGTTGATGTTCTCGGGGATGATCAAATAGGCTTCGATCTCGCCGTTCAGGATCTTGTCGGATAGATCCTGCCGGATGCCGGCGGTCTTGTTCGCATCGTACGGATAGTCTACGAAAATGAAATTGTCCACGGACTGCTTCGCGTTCTGCCTCATCTTCTCCTGCTGCGAAGCGTTCATGTCCCCTAGTGCTCCCGCCGTCGCTTTCCTCGCCCGCTCCGCCATTTTTTCGGCTGATAGATTGTCCTTCAGCCGCGAAAGGATCTGACCTGTCGGATCGACCACGGCGATACGCGTCGATTCGCCTTGTATGGAAAAAATCAGCGCCGGAATGACCGCAAAGCACGCCGCCAGAAATGGCAGCATCAGCGTCCCGATCAAAAACGACCATTTCAGGACGACCTTTTTATATTCGTGTTTTACGACCGCAAGAAACTTTTTCATAAGTGGAAAAGTGATAGCTGATAGTGGATAGTTACCGCATCGAATTCTTGCTTGTCTTTATAGAGGACGTAAGCATTTTTTGTATTTCTTCGCAGTCACGCAGTAATGACGCAGCGATTTCAGATTCTAAGATCTCGCTGTCTCAGAGAAGCCTGAGCCAATAACTTGTTTCGAATGACTCTTTATGTGCGATCGACAGCTTGTGCACAAAATCCGCTCTCGATTGCCCTTGACTCGCTTCCTCAATGTTAGCTCCTATAGAAGTTCCCGATCGGAGCAATTGTTTAGACAGAACGAATTCCCTCTTTTCGTTCACAAGGTGTTTATAAAGTTTGATCATTCGCAGCGCGAAGTCGTACGATTTTGTCCGAAGAATGCTTTCCGCCACACTCTCCCTTCAACTATCTTCCTCACTTTCCACTCTCAATTATCAGTTATCAACTACTGACCTGGTCGATGAAGATATCGTTCAAACTCGGCTCTATCTGCTCGAACTTATTTATGACCGCTCCGCTTTCGATAAGCCGGCGCAGCAGCGCCTGCGAATCCGCTCCGGAGGCAAGCGCCACTTCCTGCTCATCGGCGTGCTCAACTACGCTTTCAACGAGCGACCGGTCGCTCAAAACGCCGTTTCCACCACTGATCCGAAGCGCGATAAGATTCTTGCCGAAGCCTTCCTTGACCTCACGCAAACTGCCCGACACGACCTTTTTCGATTTATTGATCAGCAGAATATCGTGGCAAAGCCGTTCGGCCGTCTCCATCAGGTGAGTAGAAAAAATGATCGTCTTGTTTTGTGACTTGAATTCGCTGAGCACGTCGATCATAAATTCGACATTCACCGGATCGAGGCCGGAAAATGGCTCGTCAAGGATAAGCAGATCGGGATCGTGCAGCACCGTCGAGATGAACTGTATCTTCTGCTGCATTCCCTTTGACAGGTCGCTCGTCTTTTTCTTTTTCCACTCGGTGAGATTCATCCGCTCGAGCCAAAAGTCGATCCGTTTATCCGCATCAGCTCCGCTCACGCTCTTGAGTGCGGCAAAATAGCGAAGCTGATCCACGATCTTCAACTTCTTGTACAGTCCGCGTTCCTCGGGCAGATATCCGATGCGGTCCTGCAGTGCCGGCGACATCCGCTCGCCGAAAAGCTCGATCGTCCCTTCGTCGGGCGCTGTGATCCCGACGATCATCCTGATCGTCGTCGTCTTCCCCGCCCCGTTCGGCCCCAAAAACCCGAACACGCGGCCCGCCCGAACGTTAAAGCTTAGATCGTCGACGGCGGTAAACTCGCCGAATCGTTTGGTGATATTCTCAACCCGCAGGGATACTTCGGAATTGCTCATAGATACGTCATCACCAATATCGACGGTGGCCGATGCGAATTGCAGTGATCAGCTAACGACGTTAATGATACAACATTCCCGCGTGCGAAGAGACCGGGAGAGACGCCTATCCTCACCGCGAGCGGCGACGATAGCAGCCTCGATTATGCCGTCCCCCGCTTCCTGCTTCAGTTGGCGTGAAGCAGGACACGGACGCCGCTTGTGTCATTCCCGCGTACAATGATAAAACCACACTGTCCTTTTTTCGTTTATGGAAAATCATCACGAAGGTTTCATGGAAGTGTTCGTCTACCGGCAGGGAGCGGACCACATTGAGGAAGGCTTTGGGATCGAGCACCTGCCCGCTCTTCTTGCTGACAAAACCAATGTCGTCTGGGTCGATATGCGCGGCGAGACCGATGAGGAAAAGGCGGATTCCGCGACCGTCCTCAGAGATGTCTTCAAATTTCATCACCTGACGATCGAAGACTGCCTTGAAACGCGAAACCAGCCGAAGATCGAGGTTTTCCCGGATTACATTTACATGATCGTTCACGGCGTAAAGCCGGACGAGACCAGCTCGGCGAACTTTGTCACGAAAGAGCTCGACATGTTTCTCGGCGAGAACTACGTAGTGACGTTTCACACTCAACGTTTCAAAAGCATCAAGGACGTCAAACAGCAGATACGCAGCAGCACGTTCGTCTGCCAACGCGGTGCCGCTTATCTGCTGCACCAGATTCTCGACCACATCGTTGATCTCTATATGCCGATCGTCGATGATTTTGACAATTCGATCAACGAGCTCGAAGACCGCATTTTTCTTATGCGGCGTGGCAACAACGAAATGCTGCAGGAGATAATGGACCTGCGTCGAAGCGTCGCCCGGATGCGCCGGATCTCGGCCAGGCAGCTGGACGTTCTATATCGAATTTCGCATGGCGAGTTCCCGCAGATCCCGGAAAAGGTGCTGCCGTTTTACCGCGATGTTTACGATCATCTTCTGCGAATATCGGACCTCTCTGAAGGCTATCGCGACCTTGTTACAAGCCTGTTCGACATCCACTTTTCCGTCAACGCTAATCGCCAAAACGAAGTGATGAAAACGCTGACAATCGTTTCGGCAATCATCCTGCCGCTCTCGTTGATCGCCGGAATCTACGGCATGAACTTCGAGAACATGCCCGAGCTTCATTCGCCGAACGGCTACTTCCTGACGCTCGCGTCGATGGTCGTCGTCACGATATTGCTGCTTATCTATTTTTGGTGGAAAGGCTGGATCTTCGAGGGCGGCGATGACGCCGATAAATCCGGCGGTCAGTAAGCAGGATCAAAGATCGTTGAGAATTCGTCTGACCTGTGCGTCGCCGTAACCGTACACGCCGGCGCGTTTTGAAAACTCTTCGAACGTCCGCGCAAAATCGTCTATACCTTCGTCGACGATCTCGCGAAGTATGGCCCGCGGACGCTCGTCCTTCGCGATCGCGGCCTCGACGGTCTCGGCCAGCATCGGGAATGCACTTGAACCCGATCCCGCGAGTTTGCGAAGCCCGTCCGCATCGCCGGTTCGATATGCCTGCCATAACTCGGAGCCGCGTTTGATGTCATCGGCACTTACTTGAATTCGCGCGGCGAAACACGACTTCAGATCATCCGCGGTTAGGCTTCCGAATCCCATCCATTTATCGGCGTCTTGCCGGATGATCGGCGACACGCGAAAAACGTACGCGGCAGTGGCCTTCAGCAGGTCGAGGCAAAACCAGTAATTAACCTGGCAAAAAAGCTCGTATTCGAACCACAGATAGCCGGTATCGCCTTCCGAAACCGACAGGAGTTTCTCCAATTCGCCCGCTACACTCTCAAGATAACCACCCGTCGTTTCGCCGTGTGCCGAGGTGTTGAACGCGGCCCGGTTCGCCCAAAACGCCGCAAGCGTGTCGCCCGAGACGTCGCCCTCGATCAGTGCCTCGCGGCAGACGGCGATCTCTCCGTCAATATTTGCTTCTTTGAAGGTGGCGACCGTCGCGTCGCCGGGCAGGACATGGAGCTTCATACCGCAAAGCTTAGCGCATAAATGAACGAAAGTACGATACCGGCATACACACCGGCGACTATGTCATCGGCGCAGATGCCAAGGCCTGTGGGAAGGTTTTCGAGTGAGCGGATCGGATACGGCTTCCAGATGTCGAAGAGGCGAAAGAGCAAAAATCCAGCGAGGATCAGCTTCCAGGAAAACGTGAACGGGATGAATAGAAATACGATGAGCTGCCCCATCACCTCGTCGACGACCGCTTCCGACGGGTCAAGGTTGCCGAGAAGCTCGGTCGCACGTCCGGCCGCCCATACGCCGATCAGGCAAAACAGCACGAGCAGCAGCCCCGCGACCGCGCGAGTAGGTGAATAAAATGATTCGCCCAGCGGCCCGTCCGGTCCGTAGATCGAAATCGCAGCGATCGCGGTGACCCATTCGAACGCGACGTAGATCGCCACGCCGACCATCGAGCCCCACGTCCCCGGAGCCAGCGGCAGATAGCCGACGCCAAACGTCGTGATCGATAGCGCAGCATAGTCCGCAAATCCATTGGGCTTTCGGCGTTCTATCTCGGTTTTCATTGATTTCACCAATGCACAAGCCCGCACGAAGTAAGGGCGTAAACGCTCAACTTGACGAATCTCGCCCTTACTTCCTGCGGGCTTGTGGACAAGATCAGAACTCGATTCCCTGTTGAGCGTAGATTCCCGCGTGGAATGGGTGTTTGATCTCCGTCATTTCGGTGACGAGATCGGCGGCCTCGATCAGCTCGGCCGGCGCGTTGCGGCCCGTCATTATGACATGCAGATGAGGCTGCTTTTCGCGGATCTCTTTGACCTCGGCGATCACCTTTTCGAGATCGAGGAATTTGTAATCGAGCACATAGACGAGCTCGTCGAATACGAGCAGGTCATACTCCTCGCTTCGCATTTTTTCTAGGCAGAGGTTCCAGGTTTCTTCGGATGTCGCGATGTCGAGCGCCGTGTCTTTCGTGTCCCAGGTAAAACCGGCGCCCATTGTGTGGACTTCGACGCCGAGCTTTTCGAGCGATTCGTGCTCGCCGTAACGGTCGGTTTTGGATTTCATGAACTGGATGAGTACGCACTTCATCCCGCGTCCCGCCGCGCGCACCAAAACGCCGAGTGCGGCCGTCGTCTTGCCTTTGCCGTCACCCGTGTTCACCATCAAAATTCCTTTGGTGTTCTCGCGATAATCTTCGCGGCGCCATTTGTAGCGTTTTTCTTTCGTGTCGGTCATCTATTCGGCGGACGGCTGATCGGTGCCGTGGATCGCGTTTTGACCAATGTATACTGCGTCCGCGACTGCGGCTACCAGCTCGCGTTCCTTCGCGTCCCAATCGCCTTCGATGGTCAGGCCGGCCGCGTTGCGATGCCCGCCGCCGCCGAATTTCTCGGCCACCCGGGCGACGTTGATGTTGCTCTTTGACCTGAGGCTGACGCGATAGGTGTCATTGCCGACCTCACGCATGTATACAACCGCGCTGATCTCCCGGGCGGCGAGCGGAATATTAACAAAACCGTTGTTGTCGCCGTCGACGGCTCCGGCGTCCGCACGCATCGCCAGCGTCTGCCGCATATATGCGACCGTGCCGGTATCGTCACGCTTTACGGTTTCGAGGACCTGCCGCATTAACTCTATCCGCGACCACGGATAATTGTTGTACACAGCTTCTGAGATCTCCGCCGGCTTCACGCCCGCTTTGACCAGTTCCGAAGCGACCTTTAGTGTCCGTTCCGTGGTGTTTGAAAAATGAAAGGAACCGGTGTCGGTGACGAGCGCCATGTAGACGCACTCGGCGATCTCTTTGGTGACGCGTCCGCCGATGGCTTTGCAGAGATTGTAGATCATCTCGCCGACCGCCGAGGCTGTCGAATCGATCCAGTTGATCGTCCCGAAATGCTCGCTCGTCGCGTGATGATCGATGTTGACGGTAAATTCACTGTCGAGGCCTTTTATGCCGGGACGCTCAAGGTTTGAGCATTCGATGATAAAGATCGCGTCGTACTCTTTATCGATACTTTCGACGTCGCGAATCTCGTCCGCTCCCGGCAGGCTGCGATAAGATGCGGGTACCTCGCCGCGAACGATGACCTCAGCGGTCTTGCCGAGCGAACGCAAAAGCCAGCAAAGGCCCAGCGAAGAGCCTACGCCGTCGCCATCCGGTTTGATGTGCGTCGTTATACCGAACTTCTGCTTATTTTCAATTAACTCGACTACTTGACTTAACACGTTTAGGGAAGGCGTGAAGCAAGAGGCCAGAGGGTAAAGTACGACAAAGAGTCCGACTCATCCCTCACGCCTCACGCCTCATGCCTCGTCTTCCTTCCTTTCTTCATTTTCCGGCTTGATATCGAGGCCGCCGAGGATCTGTGTGATCTTGCTCGCGTTCTCTTCCGCCGTGTCTCTGACAAAATGCAAATGCGGAGCGTACCTGAGGCTCAGGTTCAAAGTCACCTGCTGTCTGACAAAAACTGACGCGTGTTTGAGGGCCTTCAACGCCTCGTTGATCTCCGCCTCGGTACCGTTGATTAGCACGTAAACCTTTGCATCCCGAAGGTCATCAGACACGGTGACTTCCGTCACCGTCACCATCGTGACCCGCGGGTCGTCGAGCTCATAGCCGACGACTTCCGCAATTACTTCTTTAAGGGCCTCGGCCAACTTCTCTGGGCGCCGCATAAAACTTTGGTACTAGTTAAATAGAATAAAGGCGAAAGATATTCCAAAACTTTCGCCTTTATTCAGGATCAAATTAAAGCTCGGTCGCTGCCGTTCTCTCAATAAAGTACGCTTCGATCTCGTCGTCGACCTTGATGTCGTTGAAATTGACGAGACTGATACCGCACTCGAAACCGTTCTTGACCTCGTTGACGTCGTCCTTGAACCGCTTGAGCGACGAAATGTCGCCTTCCCAGATAACGACGCTGTCGCGAAGCAGTCGTGCCTTGGCCTGGCGGCGAATAAGCCCGTCGGTTACGCGGCAGCCGGCGATAGTTCCGATCTTCGATACCTTGAAAACTTCCAGAACGAGGGCCTTGCCGAGAATTACTTCCTTCTCTATCGCGTCGAGCATGCCGATCATCGCGGCCTTGATCTCTTCTTCGACCTTGTAAATTATCGAGTGCAGGCGAATGTCGACGTCTTCATGCTTGGCGACGTCGGCCACGCGTGCCTCAGGACGTACGTTGAACCCGATGATAACGACAGCGGTCTGAGTGTCGTCGGCCTGCGTTGCGGAAGCGAGTAGAACGTCCGATTCCGCGATCGCTCCGACACCGGCGCGAATGACGCGAACCTTGACCTTTTCGCTCGAAAGTTTTTCGAGTGTCCCGCGCAGAACCTCGACCGAACCTTGAACGTCCGCCTTGAGGATAACGAGAAGTTCCTTGACCTCTGCGAGGCCGAGCGATTCGATGCCGCGTTTGGTCGTCTTGACCATCGCCGCCTGTCGGACCTGCATCTGACGCTGCCCGGCGATCGCCTGCGCACGTTCGACGTCCGAGACGACCTGGAACGTATCGCCAGCCTGCGGCACGCCCTGCAATCCGAGGATCTCGACCGGTGTCGCCGGCTCAGCAACCGTTACCATCTCGCCGCGGTCGTTGAACATCGCACGGACCTTTCCGGAGAACTGGCCGACGATGAACGGGTCACCGACGTGAAGCGTTCCCTGCTGAACCAATGCCGTCGCAACGGCGCCGCGTCCCTTATCAAGTTTTGCCTCGAGGACAACGCCTGACGCACGACGAGTCGGGCTGGCTTTCAGTTCGAGCAGATCCGCTTGCAGAAGCACCGTTTCGAGCAATGTATCCAGGCCTTCGCGCTGCTTCGCTGAAACCTCCACCATGTCCACGTCGCCGCCCCAATCTGAGGGCTGCAGCCCGAGGCCCGCCAATCCCTGTTTCACCTTGTCCGGATTCGCACCCGGTTTATCGATCTTGTTGATCGCGACGATCATCGGCACGCCCGCGGCCTTCGAGTGCTCGACAGCTTCGATCGTCTGCGGCATAACTCCGTCGTCGGCGGCGACAACGAGAATAACGATATCGGTCGCCTTGGCACCGCGAGCACGCATCATCGTAAACGCTTCGTGGCCCGGAGTATCGAGGAACACGACGCGTCGCGGGTTCGCGGGGTCGTCAGCGTTCGGGACGAACACGCTGTAGGCACCGATGTGCTGTGTGATCCCGCCAGCTTCGCCTTCGGCGACGTTCTCGGAACGGATCGCGTCGAGCAGCGATGTCTTACCATGATCGACGTGGCCCATTACGGTGATGACCGGCGGACGCGGCAATTCGACGTCGTCGGCGTCAGCGGCGATGAGTTCTTCGAACTCCTGCTCGATGACCATTTCCTCGAACGGCACAAAGCTGACATCGTAACCGAAATCGATTCCCATTTCGGTCGCCATCGCTTCGGCGATCGGCTGGTTGAGCGTTGCGAAAATTCCGCGTTTGATCAAAAGCTGCACGATGTCACGCGGCGTGATGCCGAGAGCCTCGGCGTATTCGCGGATCGTCGCACCTTCGGTAAGACGAACCTGCGTCAACTGCCCGGCTTCGCGTTTGCCCACCTGATCGAGAACACGTTCCTCGATCGTACGTTGACGCGGCGAGTCGTCGCGCTCAGCAAATCTGCCGCCTTTCTCGAAACCTTTGCCTTTGCGCCCGCCCGATCTGCCGGGTCGGCGCCGGTTGTCCGCGGGCGGCGTGTAAACGGTCTGCGGCGTTGCGGTCTCGCCCGGCGTTCCGCGGAAATCCGGACGTCGCCTGCCGTCGGGACCGATACGCGACTGCTCGCCGAGGCTGCCGGTTTTTGTCGGAGCTTCGCTGACGACGCGTTCGCCCGGCTTGACGCCTTGTTCGATGGCGGCCCGGCTGAGAGTCAGTTGTTTGATCTGTGTTCCGGCCGGACGCACGACTTGCGATGCCGGCGCGTCTGCCGGGGCAGCGTCGGTCGTTGCTTCGGCAGGAGTCGCGGCCGTTTCCGCCGATACAGGTGCCGCTTCGTCATCAACAGCAGGAGCCTCGACCGCCGGTTCCGCCGTTTCGACCGCTCTCTTTTTGAGAACTTTTCTAACGCTCGTCCCAGCGGCTGTTGCGGGCTTTCCTTCTTCGGCCTCAGGTGCGGCTGCGGGAGCGGCGGCCTCGACAGGCTGAGCGGTCATCGGAGCCTCGTCCGGTGCGGCGGCGGGCGCAATTTCAGCTTCCGCGGGTGCGGCGGCAGTCACCGTTTCATCGGCGCCCGGCGTTTCTTCCTTCTTTGACGCCTTGATCACCTTAATGCCGCGTTTTGGCGCGACTTCGGCTTTCGGAAAATAACGCAGCCGCACCTTTTCGGCGATTTCGACGCTGACCGAATTCGACGGGACGCTCACATCGGCGCCCTCGCGGCGCAGGTCTTCAAGAACGCGCTTGGCGTCCTGCTTGAGATCCTTGGCGAGGTCGTAGATCCTGATTTTCTTACCAATTGCCATAACTGTTCAATCAACACGAGACCGTCACGATCCCGTTCGGCAACGCTCATGCATCGCCACTAACGGCCAGCCGGCGAAACGCTCGCGCAACCTAGCCTTCTTTCGAAGTCTCGTCGTCGACCGCGGGTTCGCCTGCAACTTCCGCCTCGGCTGCCGGCGCATCCGTATCTGCTGCCTCGGCAGGCTTCTCTTCTTCACTGTCTGCTGCTTCAGCAGGTGCTTCGGACTGCTCGGCCGCTGCAGGTGCCGACTCGACTTCCGAAACTTCGGCAGTTGGAGCCTCTGCATCGGTTGCTTCGGACGTTTTGCCTTCATCTTCGTCCGCTGCCGCAGTGTCGACATTCTTAGCTTCGACTACCGCAGTCGCCGCCGACAATATTTCCTGTGCTTCATCAAGGCTCACGTCGAGGAACTCGACCAGGTCGTCGACCGAAGTCGTGGCCAGTTTTTCAACGTCCTCGATTCCCTTTTCAGCCAGCGTTTCCGCCTGGTTGGGCGAAACGCCACCGATCGCCGTCAGCGGAACTGCCTCGCCGGAAGCCATCATACGGCCCATCTGCTGAGCGATCTCCTTCTTCAACACTTCCTCGCTGACGATGTCGATGTCCCAACCTACCAGCCGCGTCGCAAGCCGGACGTTCTGTCCTTTCTTGCCGATCGCAAGGCTCAACTGGTCTTCGCCGACGATGACGTGCATCTTGCGTTTGTTGATGTCGGTGATTCGGACCTGCGAAACCTTCGCCGGCGACAATGCGTTTGCCGCGAAAACCGAAGGCTCGTCCGACCACTCGATAATGTCGATCTTTTCGCCGCGAAGTTCCTTGATAATCGACTGCACTCGCGAACCCTTCATACCGACGCAGGCGCCGACCGGATCGACGTCCTTCTCGTTCGAAGTTACGGCGATCTTCGCACGGTCGCCCGGCTCGCGGACGGCCGATTTGATAACGACCGTGTCGTCGTAAATCTCGGGCACTTCCATCTCGAAAAGGCGTTTGACCAATTCGGATGATGCACGCGAAACACGTATCTGCTGGCCTTTCTGGTCTTTCGACACGTCGACAATGACGACGCGAATACGCTCGCCCTGGTTCCAGACCTCGCCGCGCGACTGCTCACGTTTCGGCAGGATCGCTTCGAGGTTGTTGCCGAGGTCGATGATCATGTCCCCGCGTTCGAATCGTTTAACGGTGCCGTTGATCAGTTCGCCTTTGCGGTCGATGTATTCGTCGTAAACCTTTTCGCGGATCGCTTCGCGCACCTTCTGAACCAGGATCTGTTTCGCGGTCTGGGCGGCGATGCGGCCCATTTCCTCACGCGGCAGCGGTATCTGCAGCATGTCGCCGATCTCGATCTCGTCTCCGGCGAGTTCCTGCGCTTCGACCAGTGAAAGTTCCGCTGAAGGGTTTTCAACCTCTTCGACCACGGTCTTTTGGACCGAAACCTCGACGTCGCCCTCTTCCTGGTTCCATTCGACCTGGATGCTGTCGCCGGTCTTGTCCTGCGCACGGAACTGCTTGCGGGCGGCTGCCTTGACCGCGTCCTTCATGGCCTCGATGACCATGTCACGGTCGAGCCCCTGCTCGCTGCACAACGTATCAATACTCTGTCCGATCGATGATGTCATAACTTGAATTAACTAGAGCGGAAAACAGCACTCTCAAGACGCCTGTCGCCTGTTGAATTCCTTTCCCAGATCAATTTTAAGATTCGCTTTCGCGATCGAATTGAACGGTATCCGTACCGTTCCCTTTGTCGCGTCCTCGAAAACAACCGTTTCGCCGTCGACGCTTTGGATCGTGCCCGTAAAGTTTTTTTGCCCGTCGAATTCCTCTGTCGTTTTGATCCGGGCGAGCTGACCGTTGAACTTTACGAAGTCCTCGATCTTGTACAACTGACGCTCGATGCCGGGCGAAGACACTTCCAGCACAAAGGCCGAAGGGATAAAATCATCGGCGTCCAAAACCTCTTCCATCTCGTGCGAAAGCTTTGCACAATCCTCGATGGTCACACCGCCGGGCTTATCGATGAACACGCGAACCGTCGGGTTCCGCTTGCTGCCGACCACTTCGGCATGCACGAACTCGACGCTCATCTTCTTCGCAATGTCAGAGGCGATCGATTCGATGCGCTCTGTCACGGAATGTTTTTCCATGGTCTTTCCGCCAAAATAAAAAGTGGGTGCGAAACCCACTCGACACGCCCCACGCATCGCAGGAAACGAGTATTATAGCTCAAGTCCCGACTAGGTGGCAAGCTGATTGCTAATAATTGGCGCCTATCTTCTTTACAATGCCGTCAATATCGCCGAATCGCTTTTCGAGCACACCGAATCTCGCTTTCGACGGGTTTGCCGAGAATTCCTCAAGCATTATCACGAGTTCGCGTGCGGACGACAGCAGCCGCGCGGCGTCTTTCGAAATTACCGAATTCGTATCCGGCGTGTCGGATAGCGTCCGTTTAGCTTCGGCAACGCCCCAATGGGTCATTTTCACGACGTATTGGCGATCGGTGCCGGTCAACCAGCCCTCGCCGAGAAGGTGGTCGTTGATGTTGTCAATACTCGAGAAAAAGCCTTCGCGTTTCAACAGGTCGGTCAGGTCGACCTGCGCGTTTTCGCGGCCGCCGGTCATCTCATAGATAATTAACAAGATCTTGTGAAAAACGTCCATATCTTTTAGCTTTGACTATCCGGATATAAACACGAATTTGGTCCCGCTATGTCTTACAAGATTCGAGGGCCAGCTTGGCGGCGCCAAGTATGCCGGCGTCGTCCCCGAGTTCGGCGCGGACAAGCTTAGCACGTTCGCCCGGCTGCCGGAACGCTCGTTTTTTAATTTGCGTATGCGTGTGTTCGATGAAGAGGTCCCAACCGGCCGCGACGCCGCCGCCGATCACGATAACCTCTGGATTGAGAACGTTTATCAACCCCGCCAAAGCGATCCCGAGATAGGTCCCGACCTGTCTGAACACTTCCAGAGCAAGCGGGTCGCCTCTCTGTCCGGCCTCAAACACCTCGACGGCAGACGGATGCTCGATTCGGGCGAGCTCGGAATCCGGATAGGTCGCTTTTAACAGCGTCGCTATATGCTTGATCGCCGTCGCCGACGCGTACTGCTCAACACAGCCGTTGCTGCCGCAGCCGCACGGGTATCCATCGGGCTCGACCGTTACGTGACCCACTTCACCGGCCGTGCCGTCCACGCCGCGCATGAGCTTTCCGTCAAATATAAGGCCGCCGCCGACGCCGGTTCCGAGTGTGACACAAATCGAATTCATAACGCCGCGCGACGCTCCCAGCCAGTACTCGCCGACGGCCGCCGAATTGGCGTCGTTCTCAAGCATAACCGGCAGGCCTAGACGGTCTTTGAGCTCTCGGGCAAGATCATAGCCGTTGAGCTCAGGCAAATTCGGAGAACTGAATATGGTGCCGTCGGCCGAGCTGACGATCGCCGGCGCCGCCACGCCGAACGCCGAGGGCCGCGAATCGGCGCCAAGCATGCCCATGCATTGCGAAGCCAGATCGCCGATCGCCGCCGTGATATCCGCCCGCGAGTGTGACGCGGGTGTCGGAACGCGCAAGCGGTGGACGACATTTCCCTGCTCGTCCACCGCCGCGATACGCAGATTTGTACCGCCCAGATCGGCGGCGATTACGATTCGGCTCATCTATAAACTATCTACTGCTGCTTGGGACGCTCGGCTGCCGGAACATTCTTATAAACATCTTCATATTTAACGTACCCGTCCTTGATCACGGTATCCATCAGATTGGCTTTATCGACGACCGTCACTTCGAGCAGAGTTGCTTTGACCTGCTTTCCGTCCGGCGTGTTGAATGGCGATGACGTCAATGTTTCGCCTTTTGCCAGCTTGATCGCAGCATCTACCGCCGCGCTCGCGAGCGGGATTATCGGCTTATAGACTGTCATTGTCTGCGTGCCTTCGGCGATACGCTGAAGCGCGTCGAGCTGCGCGTCCTGCCCGGTTACGAGAATCTTGCCCGCGAGCCCTTTTTTCTCCAGGGCCGAGACAACGCCGCCGGCCATGCCGTCATTCGAGACGACGAAGGCCTTGATATTGTCGTTGTTCTGCGTGAGCGCGTTTTCCGCCATTTTCAAGGCTTCTTCCGGTTTCCAGTCGGTGATGAACTGATCGGCGACGATCTTTATTTTGCCGGAATCGATCGCCGGTTTTAGAACGTCGAGCTGCTCTTTCTTCATTATCACTGCGTTGTTGTCCGTTCCGGCCCCGTAAACCATCACGTAATTGCCTTCCGGAGCGTGTTGCAGCGCGTATTCGGCGATCTTTCGCCCGATCACGGGCACCTGATGCGAAACATAAAGGTCGATCTTGTCGGAATTGATAAGTCGGTCGTAGCTGATGACAGGAACGCCCTGTGCCTTGGCCTTTTCGACCATCGACGCGGCCTGTGTCGCATCGTGAGGTGCGATCACGAGTGCATCAATGCCTTGCGTCAATAGGTTATCGACATCGTTCGCCTGCTTATCGGCTTTGTTGTCGGCAACCGTTATCACGCAGTCGACGTTGACCTTCTTGCAGTAAGCTTCGAATGCATCGTGGTCACGCTGCCATCGCTCTTCCTTAAGAGTATCCATCGCAAAGCCGATCTTAAGGCGGCGGTTCGGGTCCTTCGCGGCGTTCGTGCCGGACGTCTGCTGCGGGCCGTTCGCACAGGACATCGCAAGTGTTGCTAAGAGAGCAATTAAGATTCCTTTAAGTTTCATTCCGAAATGTCTCCTTGAGAATGATGAGATTCACCGATTAAACCAGAAAATGCCGTTCTCGGCAAAGAATGAGGAAATGACGCTGTTGCCCCGCGATCTGACGGCCCGCAGGCGTTCTGACGCGGAACGCCCGGATCTACACGTCGGACGCTGTAGTATCTATCGAATCTATCCGGTATTGACGCCGCTTTTCTTTCGATCAACCGTCGGGCGTCGCCGGATCCGAAGGCTGGCATTTAACACTTACCCAAGCCGTGACAATTTGTAGAATTTCATCTTTTATTTGCTTGGGAAGTATGATATAAGTATTTACCAAATTTCACTTTAGAAGCCTCACCAGCTTCGAAAAGATTGTTTTTCAAGTTTCGCTCGAACGAACTCGTTTTTATTGACAGAGTTTTTCGATTCGTGTAAAACATTGATAGGTTTGATTTTTTTGAAATTATTGACGTAAGGCGATACAAGAGGAGAACTATGAATAGCAAACTGTGGATTCGAAAGGCACTCAGTGCGTGTCTTAGTATAACGTTACTTGCAACCTGCTCGGCGGTTGCTTTGGCTAACTCGGCAAAAGTTGCCGGAGAGCTTACTGTTGCCGGAAACGGCGTTTTGGTCAATGGCGAATCCGCTCAAAGCGGTCGTTCTATCTTTTCCTCCAGCACTGTCACCACCCCTGAAAGTGCGGGCGCAGTTGTAGGCTTCGGCAAACTCGGACAGATCGAGATCGCCCCGAACTCAAGCGTTTCGCTTTCGTTCGATGAAAAAGGCATCAACGGCAATTTGACCTCCGGCAAGATCACGGTCCTCGGCGCGGCAAACGCGGTGAATGTGACGACCTTGAACGGCACGACTGTCAGCCTTACGGCAGGCGAGTCGGTTCTCGCATCGGGTCTCGCACAGGACAAAGATGACGATGACGGCCACGGCGGAGCAGCTTGGTGGGGATTTGCCGCAGTATTGGTTGCGGCCGGTGGACTTATAATTTATGCAGCGACTAGCGACAACGATCGTATCGCACTCGGCAGCGGCGGAACAATAGTTAGCCCGACCCGATAACAAATTGAAACCCGTCCGGACCCCGGCTCTCATCGGCCGCCCGGACTGTGGTTATTATCTAAGGATTGTCACTAGGAGGATATAAAAATTCATGCTCGGCACACATAGTTTTCGTAAAGCCATAACATCATTTACCGCCGTTGCAATACTGCTCACATATTCGTCTTTCGCTCTCGCAGCGACAAAAGATGTATCGGGTGAGATTTCAGTAACGGGACAGGTCACGGTTAACGGTCAGACGGCCGTTTCCAACTCAACGCTCATTTCAGGCAGCACGATCGTTACCAGTGATGGTGCGAGTGCGGTTGTCAGCCTTGGAAAAGCTGGTCGCGTCGAAGTCCTCGGCGGATCTAACATAGTTCTCAACTTCACCGACAACAGCATCGTCGGTATCTTGTCTTCGGGTAAGGCACGCGTTTCCAACGCCGCCGGTGTCGCAACGACCATCACGACGAAAGACACCACCGTTATTGCCGACGCGGGCCAGGCCGACAACTTTGTCGTTGAGGTCGAGTGTTCGCACACTCACGTCGACACGACCTCCGGCATGGTCACGATGCGTGAAGGTACTTCGGACAAGCAGATCGCTGCTGGAACGTCGGCAACCGCCGGCAATCTTTCGCAGACGGGCTGCAAGCCCTGCCTTCGCCCTGACTCAGCACCTCCGGTTCGCTTCGGCGGTCCGTGGTGGTTAGTTTTGGTAGCTGCAGGTGTTGTCGGTGCGACGATCCTGATCGGCAACCAGACCAGTACCGAGATCGATGACACAGTGATCATCGTCAGCCCCACGCGCTGATTGCAGGAAGTCTAGTTTTCCGATTCTGAAAGGGCGGGCCATGTTATAAAATATGGCCCGCCTTAGCTTTGTTCTCGTTTGTGAATTATTTAACAATAGATCTAGTAGTTTTAAATTGAATTTATTATGCAGATAGCAGTTATAGGTACGGGTTATGTCGGTTTGGTAACCGGAGCGTGCTTTGCGGAATTTGGTGTCGACGTGACGTGCGTCGACGTGGACGCGGCGAAGATCGAAAAACTCAACAACGGCGTTATCCCGATTTACGAGCCGGGCCTCGATCAGATCGTCGAGAAGAACGTTAAGGCCGGCCGCCTCCGGTTTACGACCGATATAAAGACCGCCGTCGAAGGCGCCCTGGTCGTTTTCATCGGCGTCGGCACTCCGCCCAAAGCCGACGGCTCGCCCGATATGAGCTACTACCGGCAAGCTGCAAAAGATATTGCGGGAGCGATGAACGGCTACAAGGTCCTGGTAACAAAATCGACCGTGCCCATCGGTACGGGTAAATGGCTTCGCGAATTTGTCAGCGAGAATCAGGCCACGAAAACGAATTTCGGTGTCGCATCCAACCCCGAGTTTCTTCGCGAAGGTGCGGCCATAGACGATTTCATGCGGCCCGACCGCGTCGTCATCGGCAGTAATGAAGAAGACGCCATCGCGATCATGAAAGATCTGTATCGCCCGCTTTACCTCATCGAAACGCCGATCGTCATCACTTCACTCGAAGCGGCGGAGCTTATCAAGTACGCTGCAAACGCTTTCCTCGCGACCAAGATCACGTTCATCAACGAGGTCGCCAACCTGTGCGACGCCATCGGCTGCGACGTCCACGATGTGGCCCGCGGCATGGGTATGGACAACCGCATCGGCCGAAAGTTCCTGCACCCCGGCCCCGGTTACGGCGGCTCCTGTTTCCCGAAGGACACGCGTGCTCTCACGACAGTTGCCGATCAGTTCGGCGTCGAGACCCGAATCGTCGACGCAGTTATCGAGGCCAACGACCGCCAGCGAGACGCGATGATCCCGAAGATCGAGAAGATGGTCGGCGATCTAAAAGGCAAAAAGATCGGCATGCTTGGCCTCTCGTTCAAGCCCGAGACCGACGACATGCGCGAGTCGCCGGCGATCGACATAGTCCATGCTCTCGTTAAAGCGGGAGCAAGCGTCCGGGCCTTCGACCCCGTGGCAATGGACGAGGCGAAGCATTTTATCAATGGTATCGAATACGCGACCGACGAGTACGACGCATTGCAGGACGCCGACGTTCTCGTGATCGTCACCGAATGGAATCAGTTTCGCGCACTCGATATGGCCCGCGTGAAGAGCCTGCTCAAATCGCCGAGGATCGTCGACCTGCGAAACATCTACGAACCGAAGGACATGCGTGCTCACGGCTTCGAATACGTAGGCGTTGGCCGCTAGACAACGGCCGCTAATTTCGCGACGCGGGTTTCGTCGCCGCCCGGACTATCGTTTACAATAGAGGAACGAAGCTCTACCCCAGAGCTTCGTTCCTTTATTAATTGATCTAAACATTATGGCAATTTCCACCAAAGTTCTGGTGACCGGCGGAGCGGGTTTTATCGGCTCAAATCTTGCGGACGAGTTGATTCGGCAGGGAGCAAAGGTCACCATCATCGACAGCCTGATCACGGGCTTTCGCGAGAATCTCGAAGAAATAAGCGGTGACTTCGAATTTATCGAAGGCGACATCAACGACGATGCCGCTCTTACCCGCGCTCTCGATGGTGTCGAGATCGTGTTTCACGAGGCCGCGCTTCCGAGCGTTCCCCGCTCTGTCGAAAACCCGCTCGAGACCCACAACGCCTGCGTGAACGGCACGTTCAACGTGTTGAATAAGAGCAGGTCGGCAGGCGTCCGCCGCCTCGTCTACGCCGCGTCGAGTTCCGCGTATGGTGACCAGGAAACGCTCCCCAAAGTTGAGACGATGGCAGCAAAGCCGCTTTCACCTTACGCCGCGGCAAAGCTAACGGGCGAGTATTACTGCCAGGTGTTCAGCCGCGTTTACGGGTTGGAGACGCTGTCGCTCCGCTATTTCAACGTATTCGGCCCGCGGCAAAATCCGTCGTCGATGTACTCCGGCGTCATCTCGCGGTTCATCGACGCACTGATGAAGGGCGAAACGCCCGTGATCTACGGCGACGGCGAACAGTCGCGCGATTTCACATATATCGCGAACGTCGTCGACGCCAACATTAAAGCGGCCCAAACCCAGTCCGGCATCGGCGAGACGATCAACGTCGCCAACGGCGAACGCGTGTCGCTGAACGAATTACTTGAAGTGTTGAAGAAGATCACCGGAAAAGAAGATGTATCGGCGACCTACGAGCAGTTCCGCAACGGCGACGTAATGCACTCGCAGGCTGGCATCGATAGAGCTCTGACAGTGCTGCCGTACGAGAAATTGGTTGGTCTTGAAGAAGGATTAAGAAACACGATCGACTGGTGGAAAAACAGCCGCTTCGCATCCTGATCGGTCTCTCTGGCCACGTTAGCGGCTCTGTGAATTTAGCCGTGGGTTTCAACCCACGGTAATTCGCGATAACACGATCTTTGTCGCGTAGCGACAATTGAAAAATGCGAACCTACGCCAGGCGTCGCTAATGCGACGCGGCTAGGGAAATTACGATCTGCCGCGGATTGAAACCCGCGGCTAAATTCAATTGGTCGCCACGCGATCAATTGAATTTATTTATTCGCTCATCTCGGTGCCGAAAATACGGCGTCCTCGATCTCGCGATTGATCTCTATCTCTTTTGCCTTGAAGTTGGCATAAGCCGTAAACTGCCCGAGATCGAAACGCTGTGAATATTTTTCCGGCAGCAGCACGCCGTCCACTAAACGGTACTTGTCGACAACCGCGGACGTTGTTATCGAGTTGCCGTTCACTTCGAACGCGGATTCGTAACCGGCGACCTGGTTGGTCTTTTCATCAATAAAGAAATCAGTGTAATTCCCGTCCGGCGCGGTCATCCGAAAACCGCGCTTCTTCTTCGCCGTCGGTGACAGAGCACCGATGACGTATCCGGCCTGCCCGAATTTTTGCAGCAGCGGCAAGCCGAGCGAAGTGATCGGCGGCAGCGTTATTCCTCGGATCGAGCAATACGTGTTTATCCCGTCAAAACTCTGCTTGAAGGGCTGCACCGACTGCAGGTCGAGCACGTACTTCTCGCCCGAGATCACCATCGAGAAACTGCCGGGAAACGTCTGCGTGAACGCCGACGTGGTCATGTCGACGGAACCGCGAACGACAAGCGATCTCACGGCCTTCAGCTTATCGCCGCCGTGCGCCTGAAACGCGAGCTTCGCCATCTCGTTTTCGGCCGAAAGACTCGGAGCTTTGGCCGCAGCAGGTGCGGGTCCGGAAGTCGTCACGCTCTGAGCCGAAACGACGGAGCACACAAACATCAGTGCAAAAATGAGCAGGCCAAGTGTTTTCATGATCTCTTGTAAGCGTTTCCCCAAATAAAGATGAGAGATGAAGAGCAGCGACGGCTGCTTTTCATCTCTCATACACTAACTCAACTCAACTGGTACTACCAGCTAAACCGTGCCTGCAGCTCGATCCGGCGATTTGCCGAACTCGATCCGCCGCCTCCGCCAAATCCACCAAAACCGCCGATCGTACTCGTCGACTGGCCGAACCTGCTCGAAGCAATATTCCCAACCGGCGCACCCAGGTTGACCGTGTTGAAAAGATTCGAGAAGTTCAGGCCAACGTTGAGGTTGTACGGCTTGCGGACGTCGCCGCCGCCGCCAAAACCGCCAAATCGACCGCCACCGCCGCCACCACCGCCTCTGCGACCGCCGCCAGCACCGCTGACCGGAATTCCGCCGCCTCCGCGACGACCTCCGCCTCCGCCGGCCGTCGTACCGGCGTCACCCGCTCCAGGCACGGCTGCCGTTTGAGGGGAACTGCCGAAACCGAAGTTTTTCGAGACGCGCATGTTGACCGAGAAATTGGCGGGCGCCTGACCGTAATTTCGCGGGATGATCGCCAACGGGTCTTCGCCGGAGACGTCACACCACGATGTGGTCAGCCCGCGCGCGGCACACGCCGCACCGAGCTCGGCAAATGTCGGCCTTTCTGTAAACAATGCGTCGCGGTTAACATCCACACCCTTAATGATGTTGAACGGACGGCCAGTGCTCGCGATAACGAAAGGGCTCAGCGATATCTGATACGGCAGATTGATATTTCCGCCGACCGTGAAACTGTGACGAATGTCGAACGACGAGCGTCCGTACTCATCCGACAGATCGTACGAATACGCCGGGAAACTTCCCGCCCCGTCCGAATCGCCTTTCGCAAACCCAAGCCTGTAATTACCAAAAAGTGAGATCTTAGGCGTCAGCGTGGAGCGGAAATTCGCGATGAACTGATTCTGGTTGAGAACACCGCTCGATTCGTACTGGTAAATATTGCCGAGCGCCGGATCAGGACGCGGAGCATTGTTGCAGTCGATCTGCAGCGGGCAAACCGGCGCGTTTATGTTCCTCGAACGCAACACGTTCGTGGTCCGCGAGCCGATGTAAAAGAGCGACAACGTCGTCCGCAACGGCAGTTGCCGTTCGACACCCAGTGCGATCTGAGCGGTCCGCGGCGACTGGAGGTCCGGTGCGATCGCACGGATCGTGTTCGATTGCGGCAGCGCCGCAAGTATCTGTGCCGCTGTCGGCACGTTCGTCACGCCGTCCAACGTAAACACCGGCTGCTGAAGCAGAGCGATCGCGGCCGCACGCCGAACCGGGTCGGGATCGGTGCTGCTCACGATCAAGTTCAATTGCTCCGAACCGTTAAAGCGCAGAGCCTGCAGCGTTAAGTTCTCGCTGAAACGATCGTAAAACACGCCGAAACCGCCGCGGAAAACCGTCTTCGGCGCTTTAGCACCACCTGCGCCAGGCGACCACGCGAATGAGAATCGCGGAGCGAAGTTCGAATTATCCTTGATATTTGTCTGGTTCTCGTAACGCAGGCCAAAGCTCAACGTGAGCGACGGCGAGATACGCCAGTCGTCCGTCGCGAAAAGCCCAACGTCCGTTCGAGAAACGGACTGCTCCGGATTTCCCGTCGTGATCGAGAACTGATTTGGAATAAATCGGACCGTATGATCACCGAGAATATTTGCGCGATATTGATTCAACGGGTTGACCGCGGCCAAAACGACCGTGCATCCCGGACCGACGGGCGAACAACCCGCGGGACTTCTTACTTCAGGGGCACCGGCGAACGTAAAATTACCGCCGAAATTATTTTCCGACCGGTCGGTAAAGCTGATGCCTCTGAGCCGCACACCGAACTTTAACGAATGCTGCGAACGCTTACCCAATGAGGTCGTTGTATAGTTCTGAAGTTCCCAGTCGTTGGAACGGTTAAAACTTGTGCCGATCTGAGCACCGCCGCCGGTGAACGCCGACGCGACGCTGATCGTCGGGATCGAGTTGTCGCCGAGCTGTTCGCGATCCTGAAATTCGTACTGAAAACGTGTTTCGTTGACCGTTTTCGGATTGATGATCATCGTCTCGGTCACGCGGAATTCGTGTTCGGTCGTCTTCGTGTTATACGCACGGGACGGCAGCGTCAGGTCGCCCACGCCCTGGTTCTCGACCGTGTTGCGCGTAAAGCTGTAACGCGCGACAAGCGTGTTTTTGTCGTTTATCTGGTAATCGAAACGCGGGCTGATCGATAATCTGCGGCTCGGGATCTGAATGTCCTCCGCGAAGTTTATCGGATTCAACGACGGATCTAGGATCAACGCATTGATGACAGTGTTGCTGTCCTGGTCGCGATTGCTGATGTCGAGAAAGAACGACGATTTCCCTTTCTGGATCGGCCCCGAGATATTGCCGCCGAAAGATCTAAGCTGGCTCGGTGCACGATTCGACGCGAACGGGTTACGTGAATTCAGGCTTTCATCGTTAAAGTTTCCGAAAAGCTGTCCGCGCCATTTGTCTGAGCCGGGTTTGGTCAGGATCTCGATACGCCCGAACCCGAGTCGGTCGTATTCCGCCGAGAACGGATTCTGGTTAATGCGGATCTCGCGGATCGAGTCCTTTGGCGGGAGCTGGCCGCCGGTAAATCCGTCGATGTAGATCTGTCCGCCGTTCGGCCCCGCGGACGCGCCCGCAAGTGCCTGCAGTGCGGATTCCAACTCGTCCGGGTCGTCCGGCAAAGCCTCGAGGTCCTTTTCCTTGAGAACGGTCGCGCTCGCGTTGTTCTCGGGGTCGGTCGAAATACCGGCACTCGCCGACACGTCGACGTTCTCGGCAACTGCCTCGACCGTCAGCGGGACCGTGAGTTCTTGACGTTGTCCGGCGGCGACGTCCACCTCGGTATTTTCATACAAGGCAAAGTTGGTTGCCTTTACGCGGACGATGTATCTGCCGGGAGCAAGACCGCTGACCGTAAACTCGCCGCGCTGGTTGCTAGTGGCGATTTTCTCCTTGCCGGCGGCGTCAACGACCGTCACGCTTGCGCCGGTGACGACGGCTCCGAGGGTGTCTTGAACCTGTCCCACGATCGATCCGTTCTGTTGTGCAAAAACGGACGCGCTGAACAGCATCGCGAAAAGTCCGCTGAATAAAATAGTACGTATAAGATTCTTCATATTAATGACCCAAAATAAAAAGGCCGGAATGCGTACGAACGGCAACGCGCTTCCGGCCGACTTTTCAAAATAATATTTACGGTCCGCCAAAGCCGTCGAGGCCCGGAATAGTAAAGCCGCCGTCGGCGCCCTGGCCTCTGCCGCCTCGCTGGCCGCCCGCACTCGACGCCTGGGCGATGCGAAGGAACGGCTCGACACCGGCAAGTAACTTAATAGCCGTCACGTGATCGACGTTCTGAGTTTTCGTGCTCGAGATAGCGATGACGTCTCCGACCTTGAGATCAGCCGCCGTGATGTTCGGAAAACGCTCGAGCATCTCGTCGATGCCGCCTCGTGCACCGCCGAAGCCGCCGCGTCCCTGTCCTGCTCCTTCCGGCGGTCCGCCCGCGGTCGCAGGAGTTCCTCCAGCAGCAGTTCGTCCGGTTCCGGCCGCAGTGCCGGATTGACCCCCGGCAGCTCCCGGACGGCCGCCGCCGCCCTGAAGCTGGGCCATACGGTTCGCCATTTCTTCGGGAAATTTCTTCAGCGTCGACGCGAGACTGAGGTCGATCGTGACGTCTTTCTTTGTCTGCGAATTGGTGATAACGACGGAGTTATTCGCGACATCGACGGACTTTACCGTTCCGGCGATCGTTTGAAACGCTCCCGAGATAACTTCTTCGGCCGCGAACTTCGTCCCGTCCGCTCCCTTCTCGCCGGCCGCACGCATCATATCGCCTGCCTTCAGGTCAGAGATCGAGCTTGCGACGGCTTCGCTGAATTTGACCGAGTTCGGAGCGTAGCGCAAAAACTTGGCGTCCGCCTTGGGCGTTACCGTTACCGTGGTGGTATTTGCCAAACCGCGACTTTCGAGCGTGATCTGATTTGTCTGAGCGTTCACCGCCATGATCTTGCCCGAAACGCCGCGCGTCGTCCATTTTTCGGTATCGGCCTTCGTCTTCTGTGCAAGGTCCGATTTGGTCATCAGATACACGGCCCGTGCCGGCAAAACTTTTTTGTCTTCACCGAAAACACCGGTAACGAGCAATTTATCACCCTCGCCGATATCGGTGCGCGACGAGGCGACGGCCGCTTTCAATACAGGATTTTCGGGCGGAACCCGTTTGTAATCGGTCTTATCCGAAAGAAGGACCTCAAGATCTCCGTCCTTGGTCTTCAGAACTATCTTTGCGTCGCTGATCGAGGTGACATCGCCGGTAACGACGGACGGTTTGACGTTGACCGCTGTCTGCCCGAAAGCAGCCGCCGGCACCAATGCCGCGATCGCTAAAATAAACGTTAAAACAATATTCTTTCGCATAATCAATTGATCAATTATAACCCATCCGATCCGAAGGCGCCGCCTGCCGCCCCTGATCAGCCATCTTGTAAGACGCAAAATCGGGCGAAGTTGTTCACCGTTTTATGTAAAGAAATGTAAAAACTGTAATTGCTGCAGTTAGGCGGTTGTCCAGGGGCCTTTCGAGCGGGCGGTCAGAACCAGGCCGATACCGGCCGAAAACAGTGCCAGCACGGCGAACGACCAAATGTACGGGATGGAAAGGACAACGGTCCAGACGACGACACCGATCAGTATGGCGATGGTTTCAGAGCGTTTGCCCTCGGTCAGAAACTTTCGCTGCAGAAGCTGTCCGACGCTCACCTGCAGCGCCACGCGGCCAAAAACATATGAGAGCATCATCAGCGAAAAGACCATCAATCCCAGTGCGGCACTGAGATCGCTTGGTAGAAACTTCAGGCTGAATATGACGGCGACAGTCGTGAGGACCAATCCTGAGAAACCGAGCGCGGTGACCTTAAGCGTAGACAGCTTAAAGCGTGCAATCGCTCGGCTTACGGCCCCCGGAGCGATCGTCGCCAGCGCCAGCGTTACGATGAACCAGAACAATATCGAAAGCACACGCCAGGCCAAAAACGTCAGTGACAGCGACGGGGCAAATATCTGCGACGGGTTCTGCGTCATTTCTCGCAGCTCTTCCTCATAGACGCCGAACATCACGGTTTCCTTACCTTCGGTCCGTAACGGCACAACACTGTCCGGCTTATATTTTCCACCGAATATCAGGACATCGCCTCCGATGAACGCACCTTCGCGCTGGTAGATCGAACCGCCGATCGTCGCGACATCGCCGTCGACAACGCCCTCGACCGTGATATCGCCGCCGATCGCGAGCACGCCTTTAGCGTGCTTGCGGACGATGACGTTTTTGCCGTAAGCGATGATCTCCGTCGGGATGTCATCGACGACCATCGTATTTTCGTCGGGACTTAGTGCGATCTGGGCGTGAGCGAGTAAAGTGTGGCCGAAAATTATGAAGCAGAGATAAAGTGCCGTACGGAACGTCAGGAATTGGCGGAGTTTGCTTACATTTTTACGAGCAAATGACACTGTCACTTCAAAAAACCGAACCCTTTTGATCAAGCCTGGCGGCCGCGATCGAGAAGACGCGAAAACGCCGCAAATGCGAATCCGAAGATCACGACGAACAAACCGAACCGCGGCGTCGACCCGAACACGAACTGCGACGCCAGCGAGCGAAAGATAACCGAAACGCCGATCGCAATGTCGAACACGAAGTGTCCCGCAAAAGCGGCGGTGGCAAAAACTTTATCGGCAACGACGCCAAAGGCCGACAGCACAAGCGGCAGATCTTTCCCGACCGCAAATATCGCGATCAGCAGCAGTGCGGAACAGATCAATAACGCGTTCCTCAGCTCGCTTCCCCGCCGCAGGCCGCTGACGCGGCTTTCGGCCGTCGTGACAACGGTCTTTGTAAAATTCGTCGGAAGTTCGATCTCGTCGGTGTGCTCGAGAGAAATATCGAGGGCTCGCAAAAAGTGCTTTTGAGCATTGAGATCCCTCACGCAGGCGGGGCAGCCGACAAGATGCATCTCGAGCGACATCTCTTCCGCCGGCGAAAGTTCCCCGTCGATGTACGCCGAGATCTCGCCGGTCGGACATGCCTCATTGCTTTGTGCGATATTCAGATCCATTTGCACTGAACTACTTCAAAAACTTTATCGTCAGCGGGTATTCCCACAATTCGCCGTTGTTCGCTTTAATACCGCCGATGATCGGAATCACGATTCCCATTATCGCGACCGTCAACAAGGTCAGAACCCCAAGAAAAAACACAAGAATTAGCGGAATACTGACGGCCGCATAAATAAGTGCCGATATAATCCAATTCGTGACCATCTTGCCGTGAGCATCAAGCGCCGGCATCTTGTCCTTTTGCGTCTGCCAGATTACGATCGGCACGACCAGTCCGGCGACCGGGACGAGCAGGCTGGCCAATTGCGACAGGTGCAGGAACATGCCCATCTGCCGCTGCTCGGGCGTTTGCAGCGACATCTGGTTCGGATATTGATTTTGTATGTTGTAACTCATACGAACCGCCTAAATTCCGGTCACGCCCCGTTCGATAAAAATGTCCCTCATCATCTCGCGTGCCCTGAACAATCTGTTCTTGACCGTCCCGAGAGGCAGGCCCGTCACCTCGGCGATCTCGTCATAGCTCAAGTCCTGTGAATGCCGCAGCAGGATCAGATCGCGATAAACGGCCGGCAGACATTTAACTACCGAATCGATCTGAGTTCGCCACTCGCTCCGCTCCTGATCCTGCTCGGGCGTCGGGTTCGAACTTTCGATCTGCAGTTGATACGTGCCGTCGGCGGTTTCGGTTTCGAGGCTTTGAGCGTGGACCGAATTCCGCCGCATGTGGTCGATCGCGGCGTTGTGGGCGATGCGGTACAGCCAGGTCGAGAACTTGTATTCCGAGCTGTAGCGTTCGAGCGAGTTATAGACCTTTATGAAAACTTCCTGGGTGACGTCGAGCGCCGATTCGTAATCGCCAAGCATGCGGAAAACATACCCGATGATCGGACGCTGGTAACGGCGCACGAGCTCTTCGAAGTTGGCCTCGCCGCCCTTTATGGCGCCGGCGATCAGCTCAACATCGCTGAGTTCTCTGGCTTGCGTTAATGCAATCGACGAAACGGCCATGGTGAGCAAATTATACGCCGGCAGTCGGAAAAATGTTTCAGACCGCAAACGGATTGAATTCTCTAAATTGCCTCCAGCTTTAGCTGGAGGTTGGGAATCGACAGGATCCGGGCTTTAGCCCAAAGGAAATAGAGGTTGCTTACGGCCTAGCCGAAATGATTCGGCTGAAGCCGGCTCTGTTGGTCGATCCGACCTCCGGCTAAAGCCGGAGGCAATTTATCGCGGTCTCTGACAAAACACGGTCTCAGCGATAACCATACGAAGCCAGTCCAGCCGGCGCCGCAACGTCGTCGAGAGTAAACGCCCCGGCCGGCAGGTTCAAACCGATATCTTCGGGCCGCATCGTATCGAGGGCGTGGCCGAGAGCATCCGCGGATATTTCGCGAATTCTCGCCGGCACAAAACTTTTACCGATAACCAGCAGTTTTTCGAGCACGGACGTCGAATCCGCGGCAAAACGGTCGTGATAGAACATCAACAGTCGATAGATCTCATCGTCTATCTCGCCCGGCGAACAAGTGACCGAGCGCACCACGGCCGGCTCGTTGTTCCGGATCAACATCGCTGTAAAACCGTCGTTCTGCTCACTTATCAGCATAGAATCGGGTGCATCTTTTTCACCCATCAGCCAACGCGTTTCGCCAACGGCTTTTGGCAGAATGAGTCCGGCTTTCCACCCGAGGCCCTCGAAAACCGTCTCATATTCATCGATCACCGAAAGTTTGATCGCCGTTGCGAACCAGCGAGGCCGGCCCTCGGACGAATCGGCGATCTTCTGCCGCGTTATCCGCATTTCGCCGGCCGGCACGCCGAAACTCTGCTCCGCCTTCCAGTCGAGCACTTCGTCCAGTTTGGCACCCGAAGTGTCGCTGTCCAGAACGAGAATCGCGGAACGTGCGGTGTTGCTGGGCAGCGTTACCGACCAATTTCGCCGCTTGATCAAACCCGCGGTCGCAACCGCGTCCTCGAGAATGACCCGAAACTCGGCCGCGCTGGCGATGTTGCGTTCGACAAAACCCGGCGTGATGAGATTAACGGGCACCTCGACAGTCGCGGCACGCTCGATACCGTATCTGCCTTTTCCCTCGCGCTGCAGCGCAAGCGCGGTAACAGCCTTTTGTTCAATGCCGATCGCCGCTTTTGGAAAACTTGGTTCGGTTAAAATTGATAGCATTTTCTGAATTTGAAACTAGGGCGCCTTAATATTCCGCGAAGTCTTTGCCTTCCTCATCCTGTCCCTCGGCGAGGCTCTTTACGTCTTTTAGGCCTTGCTCGCCGTCCGGCGAATTGGCGTCCTCGCCCTGGACCTCTTTCCACTCAGCCTTGTCGTAGACCGGATCGAACGGCACCTCGCGAAGGTATTTATTCTCGACCATTTCGTCGACCGTCTTCGGCAATCTGCCCTTGTCCGCGGAAAACTGTTCGATCGCACGCCGCATCTGCCACAGATTTTCCTGAAGAACGGTCTGGCGTGCGTGCTGAATGCTTCGCTGGTAAACGGGAACGGCGACCGAGATCAGGATGATCATAATGAACATCGCGATCATCAGCTCAAGCAGCGAAAAACCCCGTTCAATTTTAGATTTTAGATTTTGGATTTTGGATTTGTCAGAAACTGACCACTGTCCACTGTCCACTATCCACTGCTGATTACCAATCACTATACTTGTCTCCGTTCAGGGCCTCGGCAGTCGATGCGGACCGCAGGTCAAATACGTTCACGTCGTCCCACGAATCGTCGTCCTTTTCCTGGTATGACGACCGCAGTTTCCAGTCCGATTTCCCGGTCATCGGGTCGATCGGCATTTCGCGAAGGTAAACCTTTTTCTGCTCGTCCGTTTCCGAGTCGGTGGCCTGTTTGGTGTCACCCAGTCCGCCGCCGCCGGATAAACTCAACCCACGCGGCCGCACTTTGACACCGTCGACCAATGCCTCCAAACTCGGCGGATAACGATCGAGATTTTCGCTGTCGAAGATCGTGCAGTCGTCGATCACGACACGGCTTCGTGGGTCCGACGGTACGTCGCCGCCACCGCTGCCGCCTGCCGGATTGCCAGTCTTGACAGCACCTGCGGGACACGCACCGAGCGTATCGCGCTTGAATTCGTCGATCGCGTTCCTAACGTCGCGCAAGGTCTCGAGCAGGCGTATCTCTTTCTGACGCTTAACAGCGTTTTGCGAAAGCGGTATCGTGCCCATTACGAGGATCGCGAGCACCACCAACGTCACGACAAGTTCGAACAACGTAAATCCGCCGTCCGCGGCCGGCGAGCCGGTTTCGGACGGCGGATAATTTTTAATGTTGAGTTTCACGAGACTGCTGTCAAGCCAATTAGAATTTCAGTGCGAACGTTTTCCCGTCCGGCGCAAGGAAATTCAAAACATCTTTTTCGAGTGTCAACGCGGGTGTTCCGTCGGCCAACGCTTCAACTTCGATGTAAGCGAGAACGCCCGAGTTTGCTTTGGCGAATCCCTCCGGCAGTGACAGCGACACATACATCTTCCCGTTTTGATTCAGGAACGGTGTAACTGCTGTATTCGCCAAAGACGTTCCGAAAACGTCGCCGAATGTTACCGAGCGGACCGCAAGCTTCGTCGAGTCGAACTTCAGTCCGAGAACAGCCGAGCGGAACGGTGATGACGCATTCACCATAACCTGGATCTTCGCCTTTTCACCTACTTTGAGTGCATTGCCCATCGACGGTATCTGAACGTCCGCTGACGGGGCCGCAGGTTTATCAGGCTGCTGGGCCGCCGGTGCGGCGTCCTCGGCAGGCTTAACCGTATCCGACGTCCGATTCAATTTAAGCGTCTGCTGCGACGAGTCGATCGGCTTGAGATTAAGTGCCGATGGGTTCGTCGTCGTAGTCGTGTTCGCGGCCGTTGCCGCAGGATCCGCGGCGGAAGGTGCACCATTTGATTTTACATACGACGGAGCATCGATCGGTTGGTCAGGCAGTTGGACATGTGCGACGTTCGGAATGCGGCGGGCCGCGGCAAGCATCTCGTCGTTGTCTTCCTGGATCATCATTGCCTCGAGCGACCCGTTCGTCGGCGTCGCAAGGCTGCCGGTCTGCCGTTCGACTTCGTCTTCCGGCAGAATGGCGGGTGCCCTGATAACGCGAGGCGTAACCGCGATCACGATGTCGATCTGACGGTTATCCTTGGTCGGAGCCGTGAAAAGCCGTCCGATGATCGGGATCAGGCCCAAAAGCGGCAGGCCCTGGCGGCCGTTGCTTTCGACGCCCTGTGCGACACTTGCGAGCAGCAGCGTTTTGTTGTTCTGTACGCGAGCCGTTCCCTTGATGGTTCTTTCCGTGAATATCGGCTGTTCGAACGTGCCGCCCGCGACGTCCTTCGATTCGATCTCCATCGCGACCTGCACATCCTGGTTCGGGAAAACGATCGGCTTGAACTTCAGCGTCAAACCGACCTGTTCGTAATTGAACACGTCGGAAACCACGCCGCCCGACGATGGGTTATTGTTCCCGGTGACAAACTGTGCCGTCTTGACCGGAACGCGCTGCCCGATACGAGCGGACGAATCTTCATTATTGAACGCGTGGATCTGTGTCGACGCGATCAATTTAGTGTTGTTTTTTGACTGGAACGCAATAAGGTTTGCCGCCGGCAGAACAATTCCCGCACCGAATACTGACGGGAGGATATCTTTTACCGCGCGCCCGATCGTACCGAACACCTCGTTTCCGCCCAATCCGACCACGCCGCTGGTCGTGCCGCCGAGCGTCTGAAGCTGCGACTGTGTGCCGATCTGATTTCCGAGCTGAAGCAAATCGTTTTTATTCACCTCATAGATCGCGACGTCCATCACGACCTCGGCCCGGTCCTTATCGAGCGACGAGATCAGCTTCCCGATCAGGCGAATGTTCTCAACGGTGTCGCGGATCGTCAAACTGTTGGTCGCCGCGTCTTCCATCACGATGGTCTGGCTGCGGCCGGGCTGTGCCGGGATCGCCTGCTGTATCAGCGGTTTGACCTTCGTCGGGTCTGCATTTGCTAAATAAAAAGTTCGTAGAACGAGTTGTTGAAAATTGGTGCGTCTGTTGTTGGTCGCGACGAGGATCGTTCGCGGGCCGACTTTCTGGAAGAACAGATTTTCCTGCAAAAAGATATAGTCGAGTGCCTTTGCCGCCGAAACGTTTTTGAGCTCGATGCGGATCTTTCTCGTCTCTAACCGCGAATCGTTGTCGAACAAAACGTTCAGGTCAAGATCTTGTGCGAGTTCCTTGACGATATACTGCAGATCGACGCCGCCCGGAAACGGAATGTCGCGAAGCTTTTCGATCCGCTGGGGTATCTGAACATCAGCCGCCGGCTGAGCGTTGTAACCTGTCGGGATAAGTTTGACTTTGCCCGTCGTCGCGTCTGGCCTGGACTCGCTTTCGGCCTTGTTCGCCTCCTCCTGAAGCCGGATCATCCGTGACATTTCCGATTTCGCCAGTTCGTTCACGGGATCGTACGCATACGCTTTCCGGAACGCGATGTAGGCACCCTGATAGTCCTTTTCGTCCGCCGCGATCCGCCCCTTTTTCATGTAGAGCTGCGACGCGTTAAAAAGAGAGCGCTGCAGATGAAGCCGGTATTCCGGATTCTTCGGATTTTCCGTGACGGCAAGCGCGAATGATTCGGCCGCCTGGTCCCATTGCTCCGATTCCTCGAATTTCATGCCTGCCTTGAAATTCTTTTTACCGTCACCGGCGGCCAAAACCGCAGCCGGCGAAAGCATTGAGAAAACGAGCAAAAACGTAAGCGAAAATCGGACAAAGTTAGATCTTTTCATGATACGTAAGTTGTGGCTTCGAAAAAAACGGGCCGAGACTGTCTCTCGTTTCTACACGCTGGGCGGAAAACTAAGTTTCAAAAACAGCTTGTAATGGAGGCCGCCAGCAGAACGCGCTCCTGAGATTTTCGGCTGAAATGGCTAAAAACGCAAGCTATTTATCGACTTGGCCGCACGTCAGCCTAAAATTATCAATATATTAGGTAAAAGCCCTTTAGTCTCTTCGTGCCTTATTCGTGTATTTCGTGCATTTCGTGGTTAAAGCTTTTACGGACTAAAGATCTACCCACGAAATACAAAAAACCGACACGAAGCGAAGTCAAATAAACAAAATTATTTAGCGGCTGTGGTATCCGGCAAGTCAGCCGCTCGGCCGCGTTTCAGCAGTTGACGCCTCAAATAATCAAGTGCGGCCTGGCTCGAACGCCAGCGTATCAGATAGCGGTCACCCGGCAGCGAAAGTTTCAGCGACCGCTCACCCAACTCGTCCGAATATCCGATAAACACCGTACCGACCGGTTTTTCGTCCGAACCGCCGCCCGGGCCGGCAATTCCCGTCACCGCAACCGCGTAGTCCGTGCCCGCACGTTCGCGAATTCCGCGGGCCATCTGTTCGGCCGTTTCGGCACTAACGGCACCGTGAATACGCAGCGTTTCCGCATCGACGCCGAGCGTTCTGATCTTGGCCTCGTTCGAGTAAGTAATCGCGCCTTCAATAAAATACGCCGACGAGCCCGCCACATTCGTCAAACGCATCCCGACGAGCCCGCCGGTGCAGCTTTCCGCGACGGACAGCGTTTTGCCGAGGTCGCTCAGCATCACACCGATCACCCCTTCCATCAACTCGCCGTTGTGGGCAAAAACCGCGATGCCGAGCTTTTCGTCGATCTTCGCGACGATCTCGTCGAGTACCGCGTCCGCGTCGGATTCCGATTCGGAATGTGCGGCCAAATGCACCTCAACCTCGCTTTTATTAAAAAGGATCGACGTTTGTACGCCTGGATAAGCCGTATATATTGGCGAGATCGCCTCATCGAGGGCCGATTCGCCCATACCGGCAACCCTCAGATGCCTGCGGCGGACGATAACTTTGCCAGCTTTTTCTTTGATCTTCGGCAGCACGAACGTGTCGAACATCGGCTGCAGTTCCCGCGGCGGCCCCGGCAAAACGACCAAAATTCGATCATCAACGGCCAGCATCATACCGACCGCCGAGCCGTTCGGATTGGGCAAAATGTCAGCGCCGTCGATCACAAACGCCTGACGTTTATTGATCGTCGGCATTTCGTGCCCCCAACCCTTGAAGCGCTCGCGAAGACGGGCCTCGAGATGCTCGTGATAAACCAATTCTCTGTCCACCGCGCGGGCGGAGACCTGCCGCGTCACGTCGTCCTCCGTCGGCCCGAGACCGCCGGTCGTGATAACCACGTCCGACCGATTCAAAGCATCGCGGATCGCCTCTTCCAAGCGGCTCTCGTCGTCGCCGACGATCGTCTTCAACATCACCTCGACACCGACATCGTTCAGCTCACGCGTCAACCATAAGCTGTTCGTATCCGTCTTCTCCGGCGTCAGCAACTCCGACCCGACCGCAATAATTTCCGCTGAAAGCATAGAATTTTGACAATGTCAGAACCGCGAGCGGTAGCGACCGGGTTGCCCGCCGATACACAAAGGTCAACGAATCAGATCTGCCGGTTTAGAATTTACGGCACCATAGTTAACCGAGATCGCCTTCGACGACTATTTGCGAAATTCGGAGATCAACACTTCGCTGTGCGCCAGCAATTGTACTTCCTCGATCGCCCACGGCGAAAGTTTGGATTTCGGATCTGCGACCGATCGCAGCACCTCGTCCCAAGGCATCCATTTCACGGCGTTCACCTCGTCCGGATTCGGATCTGGCTGCTCGTTGGTAAACCCGATCAGAACCGGGCAGATCTCGTTTTCGACTATGCCATCGAGTTCGGCGCGATAGCGGAAATCGGGCAGTGCGATGGTCAGGTCGATTCCCCGTAAACCAAGTTCATGCCTGAGTCGTCGAGCGGCCGCGTCTTCTACTCGCTCGCCCGGTAGCAGATGCCCGCAGCACGAATTCGACCACACGCCTGGCCACGTCTTTTTGGTGAGTGCCCGCTGTTGCAGCAGCAGTTCGCCTTTGCTGTTGAAAAGGAACACCGAGAACGCCAAGTGCAGTCGCGTGTCGGCGTGATGTGACTCACCCTTCGGCCCCGTGCCGATCGGCGTGCCCGCTTCGTCGACGAAGACGATCAATTCGTCCGCCGAGGGTATTTCCGCTATCGGCCGGTTAAAATCGGTTTGTAATTCCATTCAATTTCGATGTCATTTCGTGGCTCCGCTGCTGCCGCGTTAGCGGCGTATGAATTTAGCCGTGGGTGGTAACCCACCGCGTGAGCGTCAACCGAACCCGCGTCGCGTTAGCGACGCATGAACTCTGACCCTGTGCTCTAACCCACGAATTTGCTCCCGCGACCGTTCAAACTCATGCGTCGCTAACGCGACGCGAAATCCTTGATCGTGCGATCCGTGGGTTACCACCCACGGCTAAACTCATTTGATCGCTACGCGATCGATCGGATTCGCATGATGTACGATCCGTTCTCATTACTAAGCTATACTTTACCAAATGTCTGATATCGGTTTTCTATTTCGCGTCAGCCGGCCGCGGTTCTGGATCTATATCTTCGGCCCGTACCTCGTCGGCGTCGCCGCCGCAGCTTCCGGCCGGACCGATTTCCTGCGGGCCAACGTGCTTATTTACGCGTTATATTTTCTGCTTCCCGCGAACCTGCTGATATACGGCGTCAACGACATTTTCGACTACGAGACCGACCGCCTCAACCCGAAAAAAGACGGCTACGAAGAGCTAGTCGTCCCGTCCGCCCGCGGCCGTCTGATCGCCGCGATCCTCGTCCTCAATGTTCCGCTTCTCATCGCCGCTTACTTTCTGGCACCGAATGCCGTGGTCGCGCTGGCCGGTTTTCTATTCTTCTCGATCTTCTATTCGGCACCGCCGATCCGTGCAAAAACGAAACCGATCGTCGATTCGGCGTTCAATATTCTCTACGTCTTCCCCGGAATTTTCGCATATAAGATGATATCGGGCAGCTTTCCGCCGCTCGCGATAATTGCCGCTGCCGGTCTCTGGACGATGGCGATGCACGCCTATTCCGCCGTCCCCGACATCGAAGCCGACCGCGAGGCCAACGTCCCGACGGTCGCGACGTTCCTCGGCCCGCGTTCTACGCTGCTGTTCTGCCTCGTGCTTTATGTCGCGTCGGCAGCGCTCGCGTTTGAATATTTAGGCGCGGTCAGCGTGGTGATCGGACTCGTTTACGTCGGAATGATCATCGCATCGCTGATCGAAACCGACCGCGACCGCCTCTTCGCCATCTACCGCCGATTCCCGATACTGAACGCCGGCATCGGATTCGCCATCTTCTGGTTCGTCGCATTAAAAAAATTGCTGTAAATCGGAACCCATCTATCTTTCGGCATTTATTCAGCTTTAACCGCCGCATTGCCCCCGGCCTTAGCCGTCACATTGCCGTCGGCTTTAGCCGTCACATTGCCCACGGCCTTAGCCGTCACATTGCCGTCGGCTTTAGCCGACGGACCCGTTGCATCTCT
>JBDTUT010000012.1:0-91372 GCA_040007515.1 Acidobacteriota bacterium
AAGAACATCTCGGTCGGCATTTTGCCGATCATCTCGCGTTTGAATTCGGCGTCCCACACGATCCAATTACGCCCGCCAAAGTCGATCGCTACCTGCGCGAGGCAGTCGTCCATCGGCAGCGTGAACCCGTACCGTTCCATGCCTGTCTTGTCGCGCAGTGCGATCGCGAAAGCTTCGCCCAGCGTTATGGCGACATCCTCGATCGTGTGGTGTTCGTCGATGTGCAGATCGCCGTCCACCGTGATCGTGAGATCAAGTGAGCCGTGCCGAGCGAGCTGCTCGAGCATGTGATCAAAAAACGGAATACCCGTGTTTATCTTCGACCGGCCGCGGCCGTCGATATTCAGCTCGACCGCGATCTCGGTTTCGTTCGTGTGCCGGACGTGCGACGCCTGCCGGCGCGGATGCCGGAGAATTTCGTAGATGTCGGTCCAATCGTCGACCTCAAAAACACTTTCGGCGTGATCTGATTCGACGGCGAAATTTTCGTTCTTTATAAAGATCGCTTTGGAGCCGAGATTTTTCGCGAGCTGCACGTCCGTCCCGCGATCACCGATGACATACGAGTTCGCAAGGTCGTAACCGCCGCCGAGATATTTTGTCAGCATGCCGGTCTGGGGCTTTCGCGTTGGAGCGTTCTGCTGGGCGAAGGTGCGGTCGATGAACACGTCGGCGAATCGTACTCCTTCGTCTGCGAGGGTGCGAATCACGAAATCGTGAACGGCCGTGAATGTGTCCTCGGGGAAACTCGGCGTTCCGAGCCCGTCCTGATTCGTGACCATAACCAGCTCGTAATCGAGCTCGGCGGCAATTTTCGCCAGCGTCGATATCGCAAACGACAGGAAACGAACTTTTTCTAAGGCGTCGACCTGAAAGTCAGCCGGTTCCTTGATGATCGTTCCGTCGCGGTCGATGAATAGAACTTTTTTCATATGGTCGATTCCAATTTAATTGAAGGTGTTTTAACGGCCTGCTCAAATTCCGTTAGTGCCGCGATCAATTTCTCGTTCTCCTCCAGCGTCCCGACAGTTAGCCGCAGGCAGCCTTCGCATCCGGGCACGCGGCTGCGGTTGCGCACGACTATTCCTTTTCCCAGCAGATATTCATAGATCTCGTCCGCCGCCGAGAATTTTACGAGAAGGAAGTTTGAATCGGAAGGATATACCTTCTCAGTAATCCGCATCGGCGCCAGCCGATCGCGTAGACTGGCACGCTGCTCGATGATCTGCTCGATCCACTTTGAGACTTTCGCTCCGCCGTCGAGCGCAGATATGGCTGCCTTCTGCGAGAGCTCGTTCACGTTATACGGCGGCTTCACACGGTTGAAGAGCTCGATTATCTTTTCGTTTCCGAACGCCAGTCCGACGCGTGCCCCGGCCATTCCCCAGGCCTTCGAAAACGTCTGAAGCACGACGAGATTTGGATATCCTTCGAGCTGCTCGACCAGCGACGCGGCGGCCGAAAAGTCGATGTATGCCTCATCAACAACCACAATACCGTTAAAACGTTCGGCGATCCGCAATATTTCGTCACGGTCCACTGCGTTCCCGGTCGGATTGTTCGGCGAGCAGATGAAGACGAGTTTGGCGGCCGAGGACGCCTCGACGACCGCAGCCGCGTCGAGCTGGAATTCGGCGGTCAGCGGGACGTCGATGGTTCGCACGTCATTTATGTCGGCGGCCACCTGGTACATCCCGTAAGTGGGCGTGCAGATCACCGCTTTGTCGCGGCCGGGTTCACAGAAAATTCTAAAAAGCAGATCGATCGCCTCGTCGCTGCCGTTGCCGACGAAGATCTGTTCGCTTTTTACGCCGTTCTTCGCCGCGATCTTTTCCTTCAACGCTCGCTGCAGCGGGTCGGGGTAACGGTTGAGCGAGACGTCGCCGGGCGAGCCGAACGGGTTCTCGTTCGCGTCGATGTAAATTTCCGCCGTGCCTGTGAACTCGCTGCGGGCTGAAGTGTACGGCCTCAGCCGCCGGATGTTGTCGCGTGCGAGCGTTTCCGGGTCAAACATTTTCGCCACCTCCGATCGCGGCGAGCCGGATCGAAACCGCGTTCTCGTGTGCGTTCAGGCCTTCGGCACGCGCGAGAATCTCGATCACGGGGCCAAGTGATCTGAGGCCGCCCGCGGTGACATTCTGGAATGTGATCTTTTTCGTGAAACTTTCCACCGACACGCCGCTGAACGCACGTGCGAAACCGTTGGTCGGCAAAGTGTGGTTGGTGCCCGACGCGTAGTCGCCCGCGCTCTCGCAAGAGTAATTGCCGATAAAGACCGAGCCGGCGTTTTCGATCGATTCCGCAAGGCCCGCGGCGTCGTCCGTGGCGACGATGAGGTGTTCGGGTGCGTATTCGTTTATCAGCTCGACACCGGTTGCGAGAGTTTCGACCACCACGGCGTTCGAGTTCGCGAGTGCCGCCTCGGCGATCTTTCGACGCGGCAGCACCGCGATCTGTCGCTCGATCTCCGCTTTCACTTTCTCGACAAGCCCGCCGCTCGTGGTAACGAGCAGCACCTGGCTGTCGGGGCCGTGTTCGGCTTGTGAAAGGAGGTCGGATGCGACGAACGCAGGAATTGCTGAATCGTCGGCGAGCACCGCGACCTCGGACGGGCCGGCCGGCATGTCAATGGCGACGCCCTCCTTCGTTATCTGCTGTTTCGCCTCGGTGACGAACTGGTTGCCGGGGCCGAATATCTTGTAAACTTTCGGCACCGTTTCCGTCCCGAAACCCATCGCCGCGACGGCCTGAGCACCGCCGATCTTGAACACCCGCGAAACTCCGCACAGCCTGGCTGAATATAAAGTCGTCGGATCCAGCTTTCCGTCGGCGTTCGGCGGCGAACACATCACGATCTCGCGGCAGCCGGCGATGCGGGCCGGGATCGCCAGCATAAGCACCGTCGAAAAAAGCGGCGCGCTCCCAGCCGGAACGTAGAGGCCGACCTTTCCGATCGCAACGGTCTTTTGCCAGCAAAAAACGCCCGGAGTCGTTTCGATAATGTCTCGCCGTTCCGGTGCGGCGGTGTGGAACTTTTCGATGTTCGCCTTTGCGACCGCGATCGCGGCCTTTAACTGGTCAGGCACGAGAGCTTCGGCCTCGCAGAATTCTTCGGCAGAAACCTCGAAGACGTTCATCTCGACCTTGTCGAAATGCCGCGCGCAGTGCCGAAGAGCGGCGTCCCCGTTATCGCGGACGTCGTTCACGATGTTCGAGACGGTGCGCTCGAGAAAACGAGTGTCCAAAACGGGACGTCCGGTTATTTTGCCCCACGTTTCCCGCGGCGGATTGTTGGTGACTTTCATAAATTATTACCTGATCATCTGATCGATCGACAGCACCAGAATTCCTTCCGCACCGGCTTTTTTCAGACTGTCCACAACTTCCCAAAAATCGCTTTCGCCGATAACGGAATGGATCGACACCCAACCGTCGTCGGCGAGCGGCATCATTGTCGGGCTCTTGATGCCCGGCAAAATGCGTGCGATTTCGACGGCCTTGTCCGCCGGAGCGTTGAGCAAAATGTATTTGTTCTGAGCCGCGGCCTTCACACTTCGGATGCGGAAAAGCAGTTGTTCGCGGATCGACCGGAGGCCGTCGCCGAGGCCCGAGCGGGCGATGAGCACCGCCTCGGACTGCATCACGGTCTCGACCTCGCGGAGGCCGTTCGAGAACAGCGTGCTCCCGGAACTGACCAGATCGCACACGGCGTCAGCCAGGCCGATCGACGGTGCAATCTCGACCGAGCCGCTGATCTCGTGGATGTCGACCTTCACGCTCTTCGCGTCGAAAAATTTTTGAAGGATCGTCGGGTAACTCGTCGCAACCCGCTTGCCGGCAATATCCTCAACTGAGCCGTATTCAAATCCCTTCGGCACCGCGAGCGAGAGGCGGCAGCGGCCGAATCCGAGCTTTTCGAGCACCTCAACAGGCTGCGGCGACTCGGCCAGCACGTTCTCGCCGACTATGCCGACATCGGCGACGCCGTCGGCGACATAATCGGGGATGTCGTCGTCGCGCAGGAAGAAAATCTCGAGCGGGAAGTCTTCGGCCTCGGATTTTAATTTGCCGAATCCGTTCGTGAAGCCGATGCCGCACTTTTTCAGCAACGCGGTCGAGCCGTCGCTCAGGCGGCCCTGTTTTTGAATAGCTATTTTTAATTTTTCACCAGACATATTACGAATACAAAAACGACAAAACTCCGCCTTCAGTATCTCTTTCGAGTCTGCTGCGGAGTCGGATTAAACTAAATTTCGATTTATCTAAATACGAGTTCAGCCCACGCAGCAATGTGTATGCGCGTGATGATGGTGGCCGTGAACGTGGAATACGTAACTCGTCATCTGTACTTCTATAAAAAACATATGCGGCGGCTCATTGCAAGCCGAAGCAGGTAGGTCAAAAGATTTTTTTGCTTTTCGCCGCTCATCTGGATAACATTTTTGAAAGGTATATTTTCGAACGGTCAGGCGGGTAACTTCAGATGGCAGAAGAATTCACACTTCAGGGCACGGGCGTCGGCGAGATGCACGCTCGGCGCGAGGTGATGGCGGACGGGCGCCGTTACATTATTTACTATACGTTCGGGACGGACGACAACGCCGACAACGGATCGAGCGAGGAGGCGGGCGATGTCTGAGCTAAGATGGAATCCGCTGCTCGGCGAATGGATCGCGACCGCAACCGTACGGCAGGACCGCACGTTCCTGCCGCCGCCCGATTTTTGCCCGCTTTGCCCGACAAAGCCGGGCGGATTTCCGACCGAGATCGCCGAGCCGACGTACGACATCGTCGTATTCGAAAACCGCTTTCCATCGCTATCGCCGAACCCGCCGGAGCCCGCAATCGAGGGTGACGACTTTTATCCCGTGCGCCCGAGCATCGGCGAATGCGAGGTCGTCGTTTACACGCCGAATCATTCTTCAACGCTTGCACGCGAACCGGTCGAGCAAATCTATAAGCTCGTACAGGTCTGGACCGACAGGTTTCGCGAGTTGTCGGCGCGTGATTACATCGATTACGTTTTCATTTTCGAGAACAAGGGCGAGGCGATCGGCGTTACGCTTCACCACCCGCACGGGCAGATATACGCATACCCGTTCGTTCCGCCGCGCATTTTGAGCGAACTCGAACAGTCGAGAAAGTACGCAGACGAAACCGGAAAATGTTTGCTCTGCGACATTTTGGAAAAGGAAAGAACGGACGGCCGGCGAATCGTCGCCGAGAACGACAGCTTTGCGGCGTACATTCCGTTCTTTGCCCGCTATCCTTACGAGGTGCACATCTCGGCAAAGCGGCACGTGCTCGACATGACGGAATTTAATAAACGCGAGCAGACCGAACTCGCCGCGATCCTGAAGCAGGTGATCGCGGCGTTCGACAAGCTATTCGACATTTCGTTCCCGTACATGATGGTGCTCCATCAAAAGCCGTCGGACGGCGGCACGTACGATTTTTATCATTTTCACATCGAATTTTATCCGCCGATGCGGACGGCGACAAAGCTGAAGTATCTCGCCGGCAGCGAGACGGGCGCCGGATTGTTCATCAACGACACGCTGCCAGAAGAAAAGGCCGCCGAGCTGCGCTCGCATGTTAAGCCGGTCGTCTGGGCGAAATAAGGAGTGTGGCCCGCGAAATACGCGAAACATACGAAAAGAAGAAAAAGGATTTTCGCGATGTTTCGCGTATTTCGCGGGCAAAAATTCAAAGTTCTATGTTCCGAAGTTTGGGCTAATTAATGATCGACAGCGTAAGCCTAAAACAAAAATTTACAGAGCTTTTCGCGGGCGACGAGCCGCGGCTTTTTCGCGCGCCCGGCCGTGTAAATCTGATCGGCGAGCACACCGATTACAACGACGGATTTGTTCTGCCGATGGCGATCGACCGCGAGGCCGCCGTTGCTATCCGTGAACGCGACGACCGGACGGTACGCGTCCATACGGTCAACTTCGACGAGACGGCCGAGTTCGATCTCGATGTCGAAAAGGAACGAAAAAAAGGCTTTTGGCTTAATTATTTCGAAGGCGTCGCACGCATCTTGGAACGCACGGGCGCAAAGCTGAGCGGTGCCGATATGCTGATCTGGTCCGACGTCCCGGGCGGAGCCGGCCTGTCGTCATCGGCGGCGCTCGAGATAGTCACGGGCCTGGCGCTAACTGAGATCGCCGGAGCGAACGTCGACCGCGTCACGCTCGCAAAAGTGGGCCAGCAAACCGAACACGAATTCGTCGGCGCGAACGTCGGGATAATGGACCAGTTCGTTTCGGCTCATGCCCGGGCGGGCCATGCACTGCTGCTCGATTGCCGCAGCCTCGAATACGAAAACGTGCCACTCGACACTACCGAGGTCGCGGTCGTTATCTGCGATACGAACGTGAAACACGAACTCGCCGCGTCCGCCTATAACACACGCCGAGCCGAATGCGACGAGGCCGTTGAGATCCTCAAAGAAAGTCTGCCGGACATTCGAAAACTGAGAGACGTGAGCGTCGCGGAGTTCGAAAAATACGCCGATACGCTGCCCGAACCCGTCCGCCGGCGGGCACGCCACGTTATTACCGAAAACGAACGAACGCTAAAAGCCGCCGAGGCGTTGAAAATAAACGACTTGGCTGAATTCGGCGAGCTAATGTGGGAATCACACAAAAGCCTCAGGTTCGACTACGAGGTGAGTTCCACGGAGCTCGACGTTCTGGTCGACATCGCCCGCCAAACGCCCGGCGTACTCGGCGGCCGTATGACCGGCGGCGGATTTGGCGGCTCGACCGTAAATCTCGTACGACGCGAGCATCTCGAAAACTTTGAGAAAAAGATCGCGTCCGAATACAAACAAGCCACCGGCATCGAAGTTACCGTCCTGGTCTCCGACGCGTGTGACGGAGCGAGCGAGATCCTCATCTCGTAGCGATTTATTGAATTTGATTTGGCTAAATAATGACCATCACGGAATGCCCGATAATAGTCGCGTTCCTTTTCTCACACTCGATCTAAACGAATGAAGCAGCAGGTCAAGCAAGTTCATGTACGCCGCGTAAATTCCGCGTGTGACTCGGCAACAGAGCAGGACGCATTGGCCGTCGAAGAACCGCTCGAGATACGTCTCGGTTATCGCGAGAACGGCAAGCCCGTGCACAAAAGCATCTCAATAACGATGCGCACGCCGGGCGACGATTTTGAACTTGCCGCCGGTTTTTTGTTTACCGAAGGCATCATCCGATCGGCCGATCAGATCACTCAGATAAAACACTGCGGCGTGCGAGCGAAAAACGGTCTGTATGACAACACGGTACGCGTCGATCTGACGCCCGGCGTCGAGATCGATCTCAAGCGGCTCGAGCGCCATTTCTACACGAGCTCGAGCTGCGGCGTTTGCGGCAAGACTTCGATCGAGGCTCTGGAGACGGGAGTTTGCCGACTGGCCGAAGACGAAAAGCCGTTCGTGGATGCACATCTCATCCACGGTTTGCCGGATGTACTGCGGACGCGGCAGAACACTTTCGATCGCACCGGCGGTTTGCATGCCGCCGCACTTTTTAACACGGCGGGCGAGATCGAGATCGTTCGCGAGGATGTCGGGCGACATAACGCCGTCGATAAATTGATCGGCTCGCAACTGCTGGCCGGACGTTTGCCTTTGACCGAACGCGTGCTTTTGGTGAGCGGCCGTGCGAGTTTCGAGCTCGTGCAAAAAGCTTTGATGGCGGGAATTCCGATAATGGCGGCGGTCGGAGCTCCGTCGAGTTTGGCAGTCGAACTCGCTGCCGAATTCGGAATGACGCTGCTCGGTTTCGTCCGCGACGGCCGATTCAACATATACACCGGAGCTCAGCGCATCAATATGAATGGCAATTCGAAAGCGGCAACTTTTAATGCCGGCGTGCCGGTCGCGAACGGGTCGGCACTTTAAAGCATGAACGAGGGAAGAAAATGTCTAACGAGCCGTTGAACCAAAACGTCGATCCGCGGGAAGGTGCCCAGATCGAGGGCGCTCAAGAGGCGGCCGATAAGAGCGCCGCCGTGCAGCCGAGTCACTGGACGGCGGGCAAGGAAAATATTCTTTCCGAAGGCGAGCTTACCGGGAAAGCGGCGAATGCACTAACAGATCAGGCGGAACAAAATGCACACGGCGAACAGGTCGCGAACGCGGACGGTGCAAGCGCCGTGCGGTTCGAAACGCCGGACGCATTTACAGGTTTAAAGGTCACGGAACCGGAACACTTTGCCGCCGGCCTTCCAGCGATATTCGCGACGGCGAAACATGCGTTGGGCGAAATGGGCGTCATTCGATCGCTCAGGACGCTCACGTCCATGAATCAAAAAGGCGGCTTTGACTGCCAGTCGTGCGCGTGGCCGGACCCGGACGATGATCGGCATCTTTTCGAGTTTTGCGAAAACGGCGCGAAGGCCGCAGCCGATGAAGCAACGACTAAAAAGGTAACGCCGGAGTTTTTCAAGGAACACAGCGTCACCGAGCTTTCGCAACGGTCAGATTTCTGGCTGGGAAAACAGGGGCGCATCACGCATCCGATGTATTTGCCGAAAGGCGGCACGCATTACGAGCCGATCTCGTGGGAACGAGCGTTCGGGCTGATCGCCGGCCAACTCAACTCGCTCGACTCGCCGGACGAAGCTATCTTTTACACGTCGGGCCGTGCGTCAAACGAGGCAGCGTTTTTGTATCAACTTTTTGTCAGGCAGTTCGGGACGAACAATCTGCCCGACTGCTCGAACATGTGTCACGAGTCGAGCGGCACCGCACTGACCGAAAGCATCGGCATCGGCAAAGGCACGGTAACTCTCGAAGATTTTGAGAAGTGTGATCTGATCATCATTCTCGGCCAAAATCCGGGAACCAATCACCCGCGAATGCTCACGAGCCTCGAACATGCGAAACGCAGCGGGGCGAAAATTCTGACGATGAACCCGCTGCCCGAGGCCGGTCTGCTGAGCGTCGTCAATCCAAATCCGCAGGAACACAAGAATCTTCTAAAGTTTCCATTTGATATCCTGGCCAACCGCGGAACCCGGCTGTCTGACCTCCACCTACCGCTCCGCATCAACGGCGATATGGCCGTGCTGAAGGGCATGATAAAGGTGATCGTCGCGGCGGAAGAAACGAGCCCGGGTTCGGTGCTCGATCGGAAATTTATCGACCGCGACACCGCGGGCTATTCGGAATTTAGACAAAATCTCGATAACACGAGTTGGGACGACATTGTCGACCAAGGCGGAATAAGTCGAGAACTTATCGAGCAGGCCGCGGCATTGTACATGAGGTCGGACCGCGTGATCACGTGCTGGGCGATGGGCCTGACTCAGCACAAGAACGCCGTTGGAACGATACAGGAGATCGTCAACCTGCATCTGCTGCGCGGCAACATCGGACGCGAAGGTGCGGGCCTCTGCCCGGTCCGCGGCCACTCGAACGTGCAGGGCGACCGGACCGTTGGGATCTGGGAACGGGCGCCGGAGGAGTTCCTCTCATCGCTCGACAGGGAATTTAATTTCAACGCACCGCGAAAGATCGGCTACGACACGGTCGAATCGATCAAAGCGATGCACTCGGGCGCCGCAAAGACCTTTTTCGCGCTCGGCGGTAATTTTCTGAGCGCCACACCGGACACCGGATATACGGCGGCTGCGCTGCGGCGGTGCAAATTGACGGCGCAGATAATTACAAAGCTCAACCGCACCGCGCTCGTGACCGGCGAAGAAGCGTTGATCCTGCCGTGCCTCGGGCGTTCGGACAAGGACGTGCAAGCTGCCGGACCGCAGTTCGTTTCGTGCGAAAACTCAATGGGCGTCGTGCAGATGTCCAAAGGCGTCCTCGACCCGCCGTCCGAGCATCTGCGCAGCGAGCCGTGGATCGTGGGGCAGTTGGCAAAAGCGGTTCTCCGCGAAAGGTCGACCGTCGATTGGGACGCGATGATCACTGATTACGACAACGTCAGGGACAAGATCGAAAGGACGATCCCGGGCTTTGAAAATTACAACGAACGTGTGCGAATCGGCGGCGGCTTTTACCTGCCTAATGAGCCTCGCGACGGCGTGTTTCCGACGGCGACGGACAAAGCCAACTTCACGGTCCACGAACTGCCGATTAACACATTCGCCGATGGCGAACTCATCATGATGACGATTCGGTCGCACGACCAGTTCAACACGACGATCTACGGCCTCGAGGACCGTTACCGCGGCATCCACAACGAACGCCGGGTGATATTGATGAACCCGGAAGACATAAAAAGCCGCGGCCTGCGAACCGGGCAGGTCGTCGATCTGACCAGCCATTTCAGCGACGGCGAGCGGCACGCCCGCCATTTTATCGTTGTGCCGTACGACGTGCCGGTCGGATGCTCGGCGACCTACTTCCCCGAGGCAAACGTTCTCGTCCCGATCGGCAGCACCGCAGACCGCAGCAATACGCCCGTCTCCAAATTCGTCCGCATAACCGTGGCGCCGCACGCGTCAAAAACCGGCGAACCCGAGATCGTCGGAAAGTTCGACTATGACTATCTCGACGGCAAGGCACGCGATGGGTCCGTAAGCGGTCCGCGGAACGGCACAAAATCTCCGAAACCTAATGCCCAAGTCGGTAAGGAATAAAATGCCAGCACAAGCCGAAGAACTAACCTTCCGCTCTGTAGACCTCGCGGCCGACGAAGAATTCCTGTACGAGTTATACACGACTACGCGAGACGACCTGACGTCTCTCGGCATCGACCCGCAGCAGTTGGGTGGGCTGATGCGAATGCAGTACACCGCGCAAAAAGAGAGCTACCTGGCGGCGTATCCCGGGGCTGAACACAAAATAATTTCGTTGAGCGGCGTGCCCGTCGGGCGAATGATCGTGCAGCGCGGGAAACGCGAAATACTGTTTGTAGATCTGGCTATTTTGCCGGAATACAGAAACCGCGGCATCGGCTCGCGACTCATTCTGGATCGGATCCGTGAGGCCGAAGATGCGAACGGCGTGCTAACGTTTCACGTACTGAAGACCAACCCGGCGATCAATTTGTATCTCCGCCTCGGGTGTGCGATCACGGGTGACGCCGGAATGTACTATCGTATGGAATGGCGGCCGAATTTTCCTGAATCAGCAGCGGATACCGCCGTAAAATAAAATGCTCGAAAATCTTTCCAGAGATCAATTTGCCGAACAACTGAATACGACCTTCGATATTTACTTCGTGGATGAAGCTGCAACGCCGACCCAGTTGATCGAGGTGACCGAGCTCCGCCAAAAACCGCCGCAGGAAAGCTTTAGCCTGATCTTTCTCGCGCCGGCCGAAACGCCCGTCCTGCAGCAGCAGTTCAAGGTCGAGCATCCGGCACTCGGTTCGTTCGAGCTATTTTTGGTCCCGATCGGAATGAAAGTAAACGGACTGGAATATGAGGCGGTCTTCAATAGAATGATCGTTTAGATATCACCCCTGAAGAGCGATCCTGTTCACCACGGCCTCGTATTGCGTACCCGACATACCGATCGGCGTGACGAGAAGAGAAAACTTGCCGAGAGCATAGTGATCGAAATCATAAAGATCGCCGGTCAATCGTGACTTGCCCATCCCCTCGAAGAGCAGCGAGAACGATTCGCCCACATATCCTCGTTTTTCATTAAAGGCGGAATGCAGTTCTGCCGCTTCGATCAGTCGCACTTTCACCGGGCGCTGACCGTCCCGCCGCAACTCAAAAACTTCCCCGATGTAGGAAATAAAATCCTTTTGAGTCAAGTACGAAATCGGATCTGTTGAGGCCGCCAGCCGCGCGGAGGCAAGGTGATTAACCGCGTTTCGGTTCTGCCCAAACGCGTTCGCGAATGGGCCGGTGAGTGCCGCCGCCAGAGCGACAGTGCCGGATCTTTTGAGAAAATTGCGTCGTGTAGATTTCATGTATACTCTTCGATTCAGGTGGGTTACCAATAATCGCCGGAACTGCGACCCGAGGAATATTATGCTTTCTCGGTCAAATTTACAAGTAAAAGTATTTGCTTGAATAATTACCGAGGCGGGAGTATATTAGCTCCTTCGCGTTACGCTTTGTGCGGTCCCGCTTAGAGCGATTCTTTACTTCACACTTAGCCTGTTTAGCAGGCAGCTTTAAATTTTATTAGTTCAGGAGATCTTTAATGGCAGAACCATTTATCGGACAGATCATGATGTTTGGGGGCAATTTCGCAATTCGCGGATGGGCACTTTGCAACGGACAATTACTTTCGATCGCGCAGAATACGGCCCTTTTCTCAATTCTGGGCACCACCTATGGCGGAAACGGGCAAACGACATTTGCCTTACCCAACCTGCAGGGCCGCGCACCGATACATTGGGGCCAGGGCCCGGGGTTAAGTCCATATGATCTGGGCCAGCAGGGCGGCACTGAATCTGTTGTCCTTAATTCAAACCAAATGCCCGCCCATAACCACAGCGTGCTTACCAATTCCGGTAACGGCAATTCCAGCGTGGCAGAGAACAATTTTATCGCGAACCCCGTTCTCAGCGGCGCGACGCCGACGGCGGTCAACGGGTTTCGAACAACTCAGGATGGAACCCCGATGAACCCGCAGTCGCTGAGCATTGCCGGCGGAAACCAGCCGTTCCCGGTCCTTTCGCCGTATTTGGCGGTGACGTTCATTATCGCTTTAGAAGGCATTTTCCCGTCCAGAAACTAGTCAGTTTGTTTTGTTATTTGTAATGTGCGGTTGGGGGTACGTCCGCTCTCCAACCGCACGATATCGATCCACTTGGGCTTGGCAGTATCGGATTAATTCCCGCCCTCGATTCAGGTTATGCAAGAGCCGCCCACGCCGTGGGGCGTTTTTTGTTTAAGCTGCGAAAGGTTATCCAAAATGAAAAAAAACGATTCGAATCTTCAACCGCGCAATTCAGGTCTCTTTTCCCATTTTCTACATCTGCTGATGATCTTTGCGTTGACGGTCAGTCCGATCGCAGCTACAGCGGTGACGAATTCGAATTTAAGCACGGCTCAAAATCACGGTGTTGCGGAAAGCGTAGCAGTTGCAGACCAGTCTCCGCAGATGCTCATACCCGCAACGGTTTTTTCGAATGCGACGGCGATCAATATCCCCGATGACGCGACAAATGGCGTAACATCCACGATCACCGTGACGGGAACGGCGGGCCCGATATCTTCGATCGCACTCACGCTGAACAACTACACGACACCGCGGCCGCAGCATGTAGATTTTTTGCTTGTCGGGCCAGGCGGCCAAAAGTTCGTTGTTATGTCCGACGCCGGCGGGCAAAATCTCGCATCCGCCACAAGTAACGTAACTATAACGTTTAGCGACGCGGGAGCGAGCCAATTTACGCAATCCGGACCGCTGACGACCGGCACATTCAAACCGGTGGACTACGACGTCAGCGTTCCCTTTCCCACCTCGCCGCAGCCGTATCAATCGCCGGCGCCGTTAGGCTCGGCAACCTTCGGCTCGGTTTTCGGCGGCCTTTCGGGCGCGAGCGTTAACGGCAACTGGGTTTTGCATGTGTTCGACAGTGCGGCCGGCCCCGGCGGAACAAGTTCGGTGGCGGGCGGCTGGTCGCTGGACATCGTGACGACACCTACGGCCGCGGCGACAACGACCGTTCTTTCGAGCTCGGCGAACCCATCATTTACGAATCAGGCGATCACGCTGACCGCGACGGTGACGAGTGCGAGCACGGTCAACACGGGTGTCGTTAACTTTGTCGACAACACGACCTCGACGGCCTTGTGCACCGGCGTGGCGGTCAACGGCAGCGGAGTCGCGACCTGTAACGTTCCGGCCAATACTCTCACCGAGCGCATACATCAGATCACGGCAACCTATGTGGCCAACGCCACATTTGCCACCAGCAACGGCAGCATTAATCAGGCGGTCAATAACCCGACTCAGGTCTCGGGAACGATGTTCACGAATCCCGGCACGATCGTCGTCGGCGACACCGGCGGCACCTCGACCGTTCCTTATCCGTCGAACATATTTGTTTCCGGCTTGACCGGCACGATCTCGAAGGTGACGGTGTCGCTGCAAAGCGTGAATATCCCGGAAACGGGCGATCTCGACTTTCTGCTGGTCGGGCCCGGTGGGCAAAAATATGTTTTCTGGTCCGACGCGGGCGGCGGCTCTTCGGCGTCCACCGGTACGTTCGTTCTCGACGATACGGCTGGCAGTCAACTTCCGGCAAGCGGTTCTATCGCCGCCGGGACGTACAAACCGGCGGACTACGCGGTCGAATCTGACGTATTTCCGGCACCGGCACCTGCCGGGCCGTACAGCTCGGCCCCACCGAACGGAATTTCGACCTTCGCCTCGGTGTTCGGCGGGGCCGCCCCGAACGGAACCTGGAGCCTGTACGTTACGGACGACTCGGGCAGCGGCGGCATTACATCGAGCATAGCGGGTTGGAAACTGACGTTCACGACCAGCGGCGATGCGGCCACAACAACCACCTTGACGTCGTCGCCTAATCCGTCGACAACGTCGCAAGCGATCCTGTTTACCGCGTCCGTCACCAGCACCAGCACGGTGAACTCCGGCACGGTCACGTTCCGCCGCGGGGTGACAGTTCTGTGTGCGAATGTCGCCGTCAACGCGAGCGGAGTCGCAACGTGTAATGTCTCGGCGGGCACTATTCCGCAGGGAACTCACGTCATCACGGCCGACTACAACGGTTCTCCGGGACAATTTAATATCAGCAGCGGAACGACTACGCAGCAGGTCGACAGCCCGACCGTCGTGACATGTCTGAATTTTGCCAACAACGGCGGAATTACCGTTTCGAATACGACCACTCTAGGAAATCCGTATCCGTCGAATATCGTTGTCGGCGGCCTCGGGGGCTCGATCTCGAAGGTAACTCTGACGATGAATATCGGCAGCGCTTTAACGCCGGACCATAACGATTTTCTGCTCGTCGGACCGGGCGGCCAGAAATTCATGTTCATGAGCGACGCGGGCGGCACGACCGACATCGTCAATCAGACCATTACCCTCGACGACGCTGCGGCGACCGCGTTGCCGGACAGCACGGCGATCGTCACCGGCACATATCGTCCGGCGGCCTACACGGGCGACGTCGACGCGTTCCCGGCACCGGCACCCGCCGGGCCTTACACCGCGGCGGCCCCGGAAGGCGCCGGAACGTTCGCTGCTCTTTTCAACGGCATCAACCCGAACGGCACCTGGCAGCTTTACGCCGTTGAGGACGCCGGAGACGGTGCGGATACGATCATTAATAATTGGAGCCTGACGTTCACGCTTGCGGCCGCGGCTACGACGACCAGCGTGACCTCGTCGGCTGATCCGTCCGTGTTCGGCCAGTCTGTGACGTTCACGGCAACTGTTTCTACCGCCGGACTTGGAACGCCGAGCGGAAACGTTCAGTTCTTTGACGGAGCGACGCCGATAGGCAGCCCTGTCGCGCTGAACGCGTCGGGTGTCGCTACGCTTGCTACCACTGCCCTTTCCGTCGGAAATCACACGATCACGGCCCAATACTCGGGGTCGTCGGGTGCGTGCACCGGCACATTCAACTCGAGTACGGGTTCGCTTTCAAGCAACCCGCAAACGGTAAATAAGGCCAACACGACGACCGGCGTTATATCGTCTGCGAATCCAGTCGGTACCGGTGTACCGGTAACATTCACCACGACGGTCAATGCAGTTGCTCCCGGTGCCGGCACGCGGACGGGCACGGCTACGTTCTTCCGAAACGGCTCCCCGATTTGCTCGAACGTTGCTATCAACGCCAGCGGCCAGGCAACATGCCAGATAACGTTCACGATCGCGGGCAATTACAACATCACCGTTCAATACAGCGGTGACGGCAATTTCAACGCGAGTTCGAGTTCTACGCTTGTCGAGCAGGTGGTCGGGCCGACGGCGGCGAACGTTTCCGTCAGCGGCCGGATCGTTTCGGCGGACGGTCGGGGCATCCCTTCCGCACGCGTGTTTATCACTGACTCGGCGGGTTATGCTCGTTACATCGTGACTAATCCGTTCGGATACTATCGCTTCCTCGACGTTCAGGCCGGCGGAACGTATATAATATCGGTGAGTTCGAAGGGCTACGTGTTCGAGCCATCGAGCATCGTGAGGCAGATCGGGGAAGATGCGGCGGATGTGGACTTTGTCGGCAACCGGTAGTCTCGGCGCGGTGCCGTCATCTTTTAATTTGAACGTTTTACACACGTCCGACCGCGGCCGTCTCCAACGGCCTTTCGGTCGCCGCCGGGAACTGTGACATATACTTCGGCCGAACTCACCGGCCTCATCACGCCGTACGGCGGGACGCTCGGCAACCTGGTCGTTCCGCCGTACGAATCATCATCGCTCGCCAATTCGGTTCAGCATGATCGACGCCCATAGACTTTCTCTAACATTTGACGCGGACGCACTTCGGAGCGACCTGTTGCATTTCGAAAGCGGCGACTGGACGCCGCACTTTAACACACACTACTACGAGGGCGATTGGAGCGGCATTGCGCTGCGTGCCGTCAAGGGCGCGCATGTCGAACTCTATCCCGACCCGGTCGCACAGGACGGTTACGTGGATACTGCGATGCTGGAACGCTGTCCGTACACGAAACACGTGCTATCGACGTTTCAATGCGAGCTGGAAACGGCGCGTTTTCTGCGTCTCACCGCGGGTTCTACCATTCGCGAGCACCGCGACCATAAACTCGGTTATGAGGACGGCATCGTCCGCATTCACATTCCCGTCATCACGAGCCCGCTGGTCACATTCACATTGAACGGCCGCCGGATCGAGATGTTCGCCGGCGAGGCTTGGTATCTCAATTTCAATCTCCCGCACAGCGTGAAGAACGAATCGGATATCGACCGCGTCCATTTGGTAGTGGACTGCATGCTGAACGATTGGCTCAGAGATCTGTTTCCCCGGTTGTCTTAGCGTAATTCGAAGTCGGCGACGAGCGGGAGGTGGTCGGAGGCGAGGATCGCGGGGCCTTTTTTGTGCGCGAAAGCTGAGTTGAGCGTCAGGTGATCATCGTAATAAATGTGATCGAGGTGCAAAAACGGGAAAATGCCCGGGTATGTGCGGTTTCGATTTAGATGCGTGCGGAGGTCGGGCGACCGGAAGTGGGCTTTCAGCAAGCGGGATGTCAGGCCGTGCGTCCACTCGTTAAAGTCACCGAGCATGATGCGCGAAGACGCGTGGCCGCGGTTCAGGATATCGTCGCTCAGTAAGTGCTGCACTTGTTTTCTGCGCTCGAAAAACGCAGTGCCGAGGTGGATGTTGTAAATATGCAGCAGCTCACCGCCGTTCAACTGAATGTCCGCGTGCAGGCAGCCGCGCGGCTCGCGGCCGGCGATCGTTATGTCGAAATTGCGGGTATCGACGATCGGGAACCGCGACAGCACCACGTTTCCATAACCGCCGCCGTTGTGCTGCCGATTTTCACCGATAGAAAACTCGAATCCCAACTCCTCGGCGATGAACCTCGCTTGGTCTTTGTCCGGCGCCGAGCGTTCGATAGAAACCACTTCCTGCAGGGCGATGATGTCGGCATTTATATCGCGTAAGACGTCGGCGATCCGTCGCGGACTAACGCGCAGGTCCATGCCCTTGCATTTGTGAATGTTGTACGTCGCGATGCGGAACGTTGTTGACATCTGGTGAGCAGCGATAGCCGCAGGGCGCTCGTCTATTTCGACCTTTTGATCTCTTCGGCTTTGGCCTGTCTGAACAATTGGATCGAATTGATAAATAGCGAAACAGCGAGCCAAATGGCTGCAACGCCCACAGGTATCGCGACCGATCGCGGAAAAACAAGTGCCACCGCACCGAGGATCGCCAACGCACTGCCGCCGGTCAAATTTATGTTAGCCTCGGTTGTACCGAGGAAGCGTTTTCTGTTTTTTGAGATCGTCGATCCGAGAGCGTTCCCGATAGCGATCGCGGATGGGGCGAATCTTGCCGAACTTCCCGAACTCGATTCCGCCCGGTGCCGCTTTCGCCTGCCGGGCCGGGGCTTTCGCTTGTCGTTGATGAATATCTCGGTCGCATTTTGCAGGTCGTTCAGGAACATCTCCTGCATCTCCCGGCCGACCTCTTTGCTTTCGATGAGCACGTCGAGTTCGCAGTTGGTGATCCAGCTCGCGACGTTCAGATTCGTCGAGCCGACGCGTGACCAAAAACCGTCGACAACGGCCGTTTTTGCATGGACCATCGGGCCGTTCCATTCGTAGATGCGCACGCCCGCCTCAAGCAGTCCGCGATAACCCGAGCGCGAGACGGCCTGCATCACCTGAATGTCGGTCGCCGCCGGCAAAAGCAGACGGACGTCGACGCCGTCCATCGCCGCTGATCGAAGCGTTTCGATATAGGCGGCAGAGCCGGCAAAATACGCGTCCGTCAGCCAGAGCGTTTCGCGCGACATCGCCCCGATAAGCTGGTCGAGCCGGTAGGTGCGCGCGTTTCCCGGCTTCGTCGCGACGACGCGGAGGCTGACGTCACCGGCGGCTTCGGAGCTTTCATGTCTCAAAAGGTCGCTTTGCGGTACCGGCGGACCCAGATCGCTCCATACGTCGGCGAAGGCGGAACTGACGTCGTCGACGCATTGCCCGAAAAGTTCCACTCCCGTGTCGCGCCACGGAGCGACACCGTTTTCCGGATCGCCGGCCCACATCTGTCCGACGCAGAGACCCGTGACAAACGCGATGTTTCCGTCAACGACCAAAACCTTTCGGTGGTCCCGGCTGATCCACGCAAGAGGTCGGGCGAAATCGAACCGGTTATAACGTCGTACCTCGACTCCGCCGTCCCGTAGACGCCGCCAAAAACTTGCGGATGTTTTTCCGAAACCGCCCAACCAGTCGTAGATGAGCCGGACGCGCACGCCCTCGGATGCTTTTTTGATCAACGCGTCCGCGAAGAGTTTGCCCTGGGCATCCTCGTGGATGATATAGCTTTCGAAGTGTATGTAATGCTGCGCCGACCCGATCGCCCGCAGCCACGCCGGGTAATTTTCGGCTGCGTCTTTCAGGATCCGCACGCGGTTCTCACGCAGCAGTTCGGCGCCGGCGATCCGCGAAAATGCTTCTTCGGCGAGCGGCCGTTCGTCGATCTCGCTCAGCGCGTTTGCCCGGCCGGATTCGTTTACCGCCGTGTCAGGTCTTTCCAGCGTCTCGCTTATAGACATATGCCTCGTGCAATTAAGTTATCACGAAACATCTCGCGCATTGTAGATCCGTAACCGAGCTGATCGTCGGGGTTGAATGATCGCAACGGAAAACGGACGCAGTCTAGCGTCCGTTTTCCGGGTATCAGGTTAGTCCAGCGATCTAAAATTTTCCGGCAATGATCGCCCGGTCAATTAATTTTATTCGTGTTGCTCGAACTTGAATTCGAATCCTTGCCGGGTTCGGTAGTCGTACTCGTGTTCGTGTTCATCTCCTTGGTGCAGCCGCTGTTCGAACATGAGCCGTCAGGACAGGAGACTGCGGGTGACTCGCATAATTGCCATTCGAATCCGCGGGCGGCGGTCGTTGTCGTACCGGCAGGCTCGAAATAAACGCGCTGGACGCAACCTTTCCTTACGTGTTTTTCGATCGCCTTAAATACACCCTTCAGCGTTGCCGCGCTGTTTTCATCCTCGCCGATGACCTTCCCTTTGATAGTCATCGAAATAACGCTGCTCGAATCGTTTTGGACCGTTATGTCAAACTTACCCTGGGAGCGTTGGAAATTCAGCACGTTATTCGCGCCGATCGCGCTGTTGACGTCGTTTTGCACGGACGAGACTGTACACGGACCTTTGGTGAGCTCGGCGGTGTCGCTCCGCGAGGCCGAGCTCTGATCCTGGTTCGAAACCTGCTTGCCGCTGTTACAGGCAAGGCTCCAAAGCAATGCTCCGAATATAACTGTGGCCAATGCAACTCTGATCGATTTGTTCTTCATGAGATTCTCTCCATTTCAGTCTATTTGATCAGCATAGAAAGCAGGTTTGTACGGGTCTGTTTGCCAAAGACGATCGTGCCGCCGTCGGGCGACCAGGCAAGGCTTGAGATCAAGACTTTCGGGTCGCTTTCGGAGAGCAGTCGTTTCGGCGTACCGCCTTTGACCGGTACCGTCCACAGTGCTGTGGTGTCGTCCCGGCGGGAAACAAACGCGATGGTTTTTCCGTCCCGGGAAAGGTGAATGTTGTGAAAATATGCGTTACTTAGCGTGTTGACCTTACGTTTCACACCCGTTTTCAACGACAGCAAGATTATGTCGGTCGAATCGGGAATCTGTTTCTGGTCGACGGGATCGGACTTTTGTGCGACGACGGCCGTGCCTAGATCTTCGCTCAGCCCCAGAAATCTGAACCGCCCCTTCGATTCCATGACCAGCGACTGCTCCGCCTTTTCGAAGTCGTACAGCCAAAGCCGGCAGCCTTTATTGCGCGGGTCGTCTTTGGACGCATAATCGGACAGAAAGACGATGTACTTTCCGTCGGGCGACCATGCGGGCGAGTAGTACTTGTCGGTCCGGTCCTTGTTGTCAGTAATGGCGACATTGCGGGAACCGTCGGCCGCCGCGACCCAAATGTTCGACACGTCGCCCGTCTCAGCCGCATATGCTAAAGACGCGTTGTCGGGCGACCAGGCGATGTGGTTTATGCCGACCTTTAGATACGGCGTTACCATGTAGCCGGGCGGAGTTACGGCACCGTCCGCGACTTTGGCGGCCTCCGCCCCGGTCGACCTTACGCGCCAAATTCCGATGCCGGTGTCCGACCTTCGGAAGTAGGCGATCCATTGGCCGTTCGGCGACCAGGCCGGCGAAAATCCTTCTCCGGAAACGGTGATCGGAATGGACGCTGAGGTCAGAGATCTGACGTTTATCGAGCCTTTGTACGCCCTTTCCACCTGGCTTACCGACTGATACACAACGTCCTTTCCGTCGGGTGAAATGTCGGCCCAGTATTCCGCGGCGACCTCGTTCGCGACCAACGATTGCTTCGCATCATCGGCGCTGATCATCCATAGGTCTGACGTTTCGTTTACCGAGCCATACAATATGTTCGAACCGTCGCCCGAGATATCTTCCACCAGGAAATCGATATTGCCGTTCGATAATTGAACCGGGCCGTCGCGTCCGACGCCCGTTTCGAAGATCTGAAAAGCACCGTCGACCGAGCTGCTGAACAAAACAGATCGCCCGTCCGGTCGCCAGACGATGTGATCGATCTGGTCTCTCGTGACAGCGACCTCGTCGGCCGTCTGGGCGCCGAGGCTCATTATCCTGACCTTCCATAAATCGTTTTCCTTTATGGAATATGCGACGGCCGACGCGTCCCTCGACATTTCGATCGTCCGCGGCTTGAGGCCGCTCGACTCAAAATTGGTTACCTGTTTCTTTTCACCAGAGCGTTCATCGACCGCGAAAACGTCGGAACCATCCTGAAAATAGATCTTGCCGTTCTCCGACCAAAAGATCGGCCGCGCGGTCGGCCCGACGCCGATCGCGACCTGGGTCTGTTCGCCGCCGGTGAATGCGGTCCGCCATATTCCCCGATCGTCGCCGCGACTCGAAAAAAATGCGATATCCTGTCCGTTCGGCGACCATATCGGATATTGGCTAAAAAAGCCGTTCTTTGTGACCTGGATCGTACCACCGCCCACGACCGGCTTGACCCATATCTCGGTCGCGCCCGATCCTGCCGCCGCGAACGCGATCATGCGGGCGTCGGGGGAAAAGGAGGCCGCGGCGATCAACTCGCCGGTGCTGCTGCTCCAACTGGTGATCGGCACCGTACGCATCGATCCCTTGAGCGGGGGCGTGGGCCGCCAGGTGCTGAAAACCCACCACGCCAACAGTGCCGCAACGGGCAGCAGCGCCAGCAGCCCGATCAACTTCCAATTGATGAGCCGTCCGCCGAGGAACGTCTGCATCGTGTTATGAAACGTGGTCCTCGCCCGCGTTCGCCCCGTCGTATGGCCGCTGAACGGTTCTAACTCGAGCTCTTGCCTTAGATCCTTTAGATCCGACAACATGTGCTCGGCTGCGGGGTAGCGCTCAGACTTGTCCTTTCGCAGCGCTTTTTGAACGATGCGGATCAGGGTCAGCGGCGGGTTGTCGACGAATGCCTCGAGCCGCGGCTGCTCCTTACCGAGTATCGCGGCCATTATGTCGGCCAGGCTGCTGCCGTCGAACGGCGGCCGGCCCGTGACCATTTCGAAGACGATGATGCCGAGGCTGAATATATCCGTCCGGGCGTCGAGTTGCTGACCGCGGGCCTGCTCGGGCGACATGTACTGCGGCGTGCCGAGGATCAAACCCGGGGAAGTAAGTGCGCGGGCAAGAGTATTCGCGTACGAATCGACCGCGTTGGAAAATCTGTCCTCGTTTTCCTTGGCAAGGCCGAAATCGAGAACCTTGACCGTGCCGTCATGGCGGAGCATCACATTGTCCGGCTTTATGTCGCGGTGGACTATTCCAGCTTTGTGCGAGGCGGACAATGCCGAGGCGATCTGGATCGCAATATTGACGGCTTCAGCGAGCGGTATTTTGCCCCGCGAGATGCGGGAACTCAGCGTCTCGCCCTGGACGTATTCGCTGACGATGAATTGGACGCCGTGGTTCTCGCCAATGTCATGAATAGTCAGGATGTTCGGGTGGTTCAACGCAGAGGCAGCTCTGGCTTCCTGGTTGAACCGCTTCATGCGATCGGGGTCCTTTCTAAACTCGCTGTTTAGAAACTTGATCGCGACGCTCCGGCTGAGACGCATATCCTCGGCAAGAAACACCTCGGCCATACCACCGCGGCCGATCATCTCGATCAACCGGTAATGCTCGGGCAATGCCTTTTCGTAGTCGTTGTGAAAAGCTTTTGTATCGTCCATGCCGGTTTCTTCCGCGAGGATCGACTCGACCTTCCGGCGCAGCTCATCACGCCCGCTGCACTCGTGTTCCAGGAAAGCCCGCCGATCTTCCGAGGTCAGGCCGATGCACGACTGCACGAGACGCGTAATTTCTCGATCCTGAATTTGATCCATACCGGTTTGGTTACCAGCCGCCTTAAGGACAGCAGGATTATCCCACGGAAACTACGACGCAAACAGGAAAAAACGACGATTCCCAACTTAAGAAAGCAGGGTTCGAGCGTTCGTGAAATGTAAACCTGATAAAGTGACGGCGAACCCGGCCAAAGTTTGCGTAAATCGGCCATCAAACTATGTTTTCGCTATCGGCACCGTCATGTGCGCTCGAACAAATGGACGTGTATGTGCAGCGGCGGCACGTCGGTTCGGAGGCCGACGGGGCGAAGTCGCCGGACCGCAGCCGGGCGATCAGGCGGAGGCCGACGCCGTCGAGGTCCGAAAGGTCGGCCGGCGTGATCTCGTGCAGAATGTTGTGCCGCAGATAGGCGATATACGCTTTCTGCTTGCCGAGCGCACGGGCGTAGGCCCAGAGCTGGAGTTTGTGCTTGTCGGGGTCAGCGACCGAGTCGGTCTTGTAGTCGAGCACGAAATCTTCGCCGACGAGGTCCGCGATACCGAAGACGCCGATGTCGCCGATCCGCGTGCTGAACCGCAGCTCTTTCTCCGCCGCGAGTTCCCGAACGCCCGCGAAGGCGCTGTTCTCGCGGAAATTGCGAGCCTGCTCGAGCGCTTTTTCGACCAGTTCGTCGTCGCCGCATCCGCCGTGCAGCCGCAGCAGCGGTGCCGAATCGATGCCGAGCTCGAGAGCCAGGTGAGCAAGCGTACCGATCGCAGCCGCCGATGCCGTACCTTCGCCCAAACCAGGGTGCCCGTCAACGAACTGAAACTTGTATTTCCGCGGGCACGATGCGTACGTCGAGATGCCCGTCGCCATAACGCTTTCGGTCGCGACGTTCACGGGGTCAATGTCCGGCAGAAGGTCAGGGAATTGAGCCGGTTCGCCGGGTGCGGGCGTCAGCATGTCTTTCGGTTCTCCCACTATCATTTCGGCGGCGACGCCTGCGGCGTTCAGGCCGGACATCAACAGATCGAGCGAAGAGCCCTTGCCGCCGGTCGACGAGAGGTGAACAAAATCGCCTGCGCGCGTGACCGCAACGTAAAGCAGCCGCCGCCTTTCGGCGTCCTCACGATCGCGGCACCGCTGCCTTATCACCTTATAGATCGCCGGCTCAGTTTTCTCGCCGTCGGCGTCTTCCCAGCCGAACGCTACGCCTAAATGCGTATCGACCGCCAGCGTCCGAGTATCGTTCTGAAATTTGCGGGTAAGGTCCGGCACAAAAACGACGGGCCATTCGAGGCCCTTCGCCGCGTGAACGGTCATCAACGCGACGGCGTCGCCGCTCTCGAGGGTTGGCCGGTTGATGTCCAGCTTCGAACGAACGGCGAGACGCAGATACCGGGCGACGCTGAAGAGGTCTTCCCAACCTTTTTGCTGCAGGCCGCGGATGAATTGGAGCGTGCCGTTCCAGTCGGCTTCGCGGCGTGAGCCGTGCGGCAAATTCGCGGCGACCGCGGCGTAACCCGTCCGGCGGGCGGCGTGGCGCAGCAGGCCTTCCGGCGAATGATGAACGCGCTCGCGCAGCAACTCGTTCAAAAGATCGCGAGCCGATGCCAGATGCGCGTCGAGATCTTGCGATTCCTTCAAATTCGGCCACCACGGCGTGTTTTTTTCCATCGTCAAGGCGAACTTGTAAAGTTCGCGGTCGCTGACGGCAAAAAACGGGCTGCGCAGAACGGCGACGAGCGAAAGATCGTCGAGCTGATCGGCGAGGAACGTCAGTAACGCGTACGCGTCCTTGAACTCGCGTGTTTTTATCAGGCTGCCGCCGCCGGCATTGACCGCTGGGACGCCCGCCTCGGCGAACGCGTCGCCGTAAATTTCCAACGGTTCCCAAACCCGCGAGAGCACCGCGAAATCGCCGAAACCCGCCGGGCGATAACTCTTCGTGCTCTTGTCGTAAACCGGAACTTTGTCATCGACCATTTGCCTCACGACGCGTGCGATATGTCGTGCCTCGACGTTCTGCTTGCGGGGCTTGTCGTCTTCATCGCTTTCGATGATAGCGAGCCGAATCGGCTCAGGCATATCGGAACCGATGTAGTCGCGCTTAGAGTCTAGCGATTGATGCATCGATCCGAGCAGCGGCTCGAACAGCACATTCATTTGCTTGACGAGCGAACTATTCGATCGGTACGTCTCTTCGAGAACGACGGGCTTGCCGCCGGCTTCGGCGATACGGTTTTTGAACTTGCCGAAAACGTCCACATCTGCACCGCGAAAGCCGTAGATCGACTGCTTTTCGTCGCCGACGATCGTCAGGTTGGCGTTCGCCGTCAGGCGGCCGAGCAGCTCCGCCTGGATCGGATTGACGTCCTGAAACTCATCGATGAGAAAGGCCTTCCATCGTTCCGAATAATGAGCGGCGGCATCGGAATTTTGCAGAATTTTCAACGCGTAGAGCTCGAGATCGTTGTAGTCGAGATACTTTTCGCGAAGTTTGGCTTGAGCGAGAAAATCGCGGGCGTTGCCAAACGCCGAGCGCAGAAGCGTCACGCGTGCTAACAATTCATCGTCGAGTTCGCCGTACGCGATATCGAATCTCTTCTTGGCATCGGTGCAAAGCTTTCGCAACGCGGTGATCAGATCCTTCGCCTCCGCGAAACATCCTTCCGGCCACTTGGCCGCCGATCCGCCACGCAAATTGATCGCAAGAATGCTATCGACGCCGACGAGATCGCCGTCAAGTATCAGATCGACCGCGGCGAGAGCCTCAAGCCTGCGAAGTTCCCGATTATCGCCATCCGCGCCGCAGATGTCGCGAAGACGGGCGACGCACTCGCCGGAACGAAGTTCGTCGCAGAACTGCCCGCGATGCGATTCGACCGCTTCGGATATCGCCTGCCGCCAAAGCGCTTCGTCACACGTTTCAAACGCCTTTTCGGCCGCGTACGGATCGGACATCAGTTGGCTCAGGGCGGACAGCAGAAACGAATATCCCAGACCGCGGGCCTCGGCTTCGCAAACGGAGCCGATCGCTTCTTCGATCTTGCCCAACGTCCACAACGCCGACTCGTTCTCGTCCATAAGGCGAAAATCCGCGGGGATCTCCGCAATGTCGTAAAAATCGCGGCAGATGCGGGCCGCGAGCGCGTGAATGGTCGAGATCTGAGCGGCCTCGATCTCGGCTGCGGTCACGGGCGCCGCACCTTTTTTGGAAACAGTGTCGCGAATTCGTGAACGCAGCTCGTCGGCGGCTTTATCGGTGAACGTGACGGCCACGATGTTCAGCGGCCCCCAGCCTTTGTTAGCGGTCAGTAGGTGAAAATAACGCTCGGCCAAAACATGGGTTTTGCCCGTTCCCGCACCGGCCGTTATCGCCACGCTGCCGGATTCGTATGCGGCCGACATTTGCCGATCGTTCAGTTCGCTCATTGTGCCGATGCCTCCTTTCTCGCTATCCGGGAACCGTTGCGGCAAAGCTGATCATAATCGCAGTATTCGCATATCTTTTTCGAGATCGGGCGAACAGCGAGCAAGCCGGTTTTTGGAGCGCCGACGACGCCGGCAAGAAAATCCTTTAGTTCGGCATCATCGGCCAGATCGGCCGGAAAATTCTTACGGCTGGAAAGCGAATAATAAACGCCGTTCGCGATGTTCTCGTTTGGGTACAGCTCCGCGAGCGCGTTTCGGTAAACGGCGATCTGCAGGTCGAGTTTGTGGCCTTCGCGATCGCGAACGGCGTCGGGCTTTTTGCTCGACGTTTTGTAATCGACCGCCGTTATTCCCTCAGCCGAGCGGTCGACCCGGTCGATACGCCCGCGGATGCGCAGGTCGTGCAGCATGACGAGAAACTCCTGCTCGGTCGCCGCGATCTCGGAACCGGCCGGGAGAAAATCGGGCGCCTCGACGGCACGCGTCAATTCCGCTACGTAATCGGCACGACGCAGGTCCCAATTCGGCATTCGCGGCATACCGACGTCGCGTTGGTTGTAACCGGACGCGAGTGCGTGATCGAGCAGGTGAATAATTTCTTCGCGGGTTTGTGCTTTGCCTTGAGCGACGGCGAAGTCGAGAGCGTAGTGAAACAGCTTTCCGCGGGCCGCGGGCGAAACCTCGAGCTCCATTTCGTCCGCCGGCCTGATCCGCAGGCCGTAGCTCGCAAACCATCGAAAGCCGCAGCCGGCGAGCGTGCTCAACTGCGAAACGCTCCAGTGGCGACCCGCGATGTCGATCGCAATGCCGATCACGCCGTCATATTCGTCGTGCGCCGCGTCGGACTCGCGCCGCCGCTCGACCTCGAGCTGCCGCGCGGCCGCGACATATGCCGCAGACGGCGAATCGACATTTTTCCGCAGCGTGTTGCGTACAAATTCCACCGGACTCGCGAGGATCGTGGGATGAGCCGGCGTGGTTTCGAGATCGAGCAGTTTGAAAAAGGAGCTCGGCAACTTTTGTTCCTTGCCGATCGTTTTTGGATAGGTGAGCGTCAGCGAATGTGTTGCAGTAGAGAGCAGACTGAAAAAGGACAGCGATTCCCAACGCGGGATGTCGGCCGCCTCTTCAAAGTCGATGCCTTTTTGCGCGAGCCGCCGACGCTCGTGAAAGTCGATCACCGGATTGTCGACGGGCAGGGCCGGCAGCACGCCTTCGGCCAATCCGAGAACGAATAAATGCGTGAATCGGCCGCCCGTCACAAAGTTCGGCTCCGTAACCAGAACGCCCAGCCGCGACGGATCAAATTTCGTTTTTACGTTAGCCAGGACGTCACGGACTATCAACGCAAATTCGGCGAAAGCGATCTCGGATGTTTCTTCCGCAACGAACGATAGTTCTTCCTTCAGGCAGTTGTACGCGACGATCTCGCGTGCGGAATATGCGGCACGGCCGCGAACGCCGAACCGCGCGAAGATCGATCGCAGGCACTCGACCCATTTCGCCGCGAGCCTGGTTTTACCGTCCCGTATGTTGGCGAGACATCCCATCGAATCTTCGAGCTCGATCCATTCGTGGTAAGCCTCGGTTCGGTCGCGGCGCGAATGACGCCACGTTTCGTCCGACATTCCCGGCCCGAACGGATGCCCGAGAAGCCTCACGGTTTCGTCGAATGCGAAATCTCTCTCGACCGCGGCGATCAGCAGCGTCAATAGTCCGCCCACGAGAGTCTCGGCCAGGGGAATGCGCAGCGACGAAATAATCGGTACGCCGTACTCGGCACCGACGAGAGCAAACTCTTTGGTATACAGGTCAAGGTCGCGGGCGACGACGGCGATATCGCCCGCCGAGGTGCCGTCGCGTAGAAGCTTCTTAACCTCGCCGAGAACAAAACGAACCTCCGAAGATACGTCGTGAAGCGAATGGACAGCGATGCCCGACGGAATTTCGTGATCGTTGTCAAAGCACCTTGCGGCGGTACGTTCGCCGGTTGTGTGAGGCGGTTCGACTCTGTTGTCGATCGTCCAACCCCGTCCGGACATCTGATCCGCATAGATCGCATTGACCGTGAACGCGTCGGAACTCTCGACTACCGGTAGATAATAAATGCTGCCGTCCGCCGCGATGCGGTCGATGAACGCGATCTCTTCCTTACGTGCCCGCGCGTATCCGTATATACAAAGTATGCGCGGCTCGGCGCCCGCAATGTTCGCCGCTTCCCAAACCAGCTCGTCGGCGTGAACCAACCGGTGGTCGCGGAGCTTTTTGCGGTATGTCGCGGCGATCATGGCCAGTTCCGCAGCGCGGGCCGTGCCGACCTGCTTGAGATAATCGGTATCGATACCGACACGAAGGATCGTTTTCAGGACGGACGCGATACGCCGCGAAATAGCGGCCGCATCGGCTTTCGGACTGATCTCGACGATCGATTCGCGAAGCAGACGCGCGCTGACACGCGGGTCGGCGGCAAAGAGGTTGTTCTTCGCAAGGATGCGGCGCGCCAAAGTTTGAAGGGTGAGTTTCGGCCGGCGGACGACGTCGGCTGCGGGGCCGTGCGGCGTAATGACGAGAACGTTCTCAGGTAGAAATTCCGGCAAACGCGGAAACGGCGACGTGCAAAGGATTCTGGACATTGTGGAAGATAAAAGAGCTGCTGTAAACCGCGGACCGCAAAATTTTATCTGCCCTGAATCGCTTGTGAAGAGCCTAAAATCTATCAAGCGGGTCCGGCATTGTCAACGCAAATCGTCCGCTGGAGAATTGCAGCGCCGACCTTGCTTGCGTATATTTGGTCGAGACAGTGCGGACGCGAAATGCGACGAATTTCGCACGCCTTGTGCCCGCGCCCACGCGGTCAGGCCGATATGAGACAAGAAAAGCGGAACGGTTTCAAGATGATCGATGTGCACGACGTGCGTGACATCAATCAATCGATGTTCCTGCATTTGATCCGCAAACGGCAGCCCGTGTCGCGGGCCGACATTGCTAAACTCACGGGCCTGCGCGCCGGCACGGTTTCGGCGATCGTCAACAGGCTGATCAAAAACACGCTCGTTTACGAAGGCACCGAGGGACCGTCGAGCGGCGGCCGACGGCCCAAGAACCTTTATATCAATGCCGAGAGCTCGTACGTCCTCGCGATCGACATCGGCGTGCTCGATACCGTTTTTGCGGTGAGCGATTTCAACGGCCGCATTCTCCAGCAAAAATCGCTGATGACCGAAGGAGAGCCCGAGGCGTTTCTGCACGGACTCGCCGACGAGATCCAATCACTGATCAAGAAACGATATCCGCATGCCCGTTTCGGCGCGGTCGGCGTCAGCGTTCCGGGTTTGATCGACCGCGAGACGGGAATGATCGAGGTCTCGCCAAATCTCGAGTGGCAAAACGTTCCGCTGCGCAAAATTTTGGAGGAGCGGCTCGGACTTCCGGTCTATGTTGAGAACGACGCTAATTCCGCGGCGTTTTCCGAGCTCTGGTACGGCCCGGTGCAGGACACGGCCGTCGGTACGCTAGTTTTTATCCTAGTTGTCGAAGGCCTCGGGACCGGACTGATAATCGACGGTGAACTCCACGTCGGCTCGAAGCTCGGCCTCGGTGGTTTTGGCCACATGAGCATCGACCCGAACGGGGAACTGTGCTCATGTGGGCGCCGCGGGTGCTGGGAAACCTTTGCGTCAGAACGCGCGACTGTGGAGCGTTTTCACCGCGTCACCGCCAAACAGGGGCTGCCGCTCGTCAACATCACCGACCTCATCGCGCTCGCTAACAAAGGCGACGAAATGGCGATACAGTCGCTCACCATTACGGCCGAATATCTCGGCGAAGGTATCAGCAATCTCGTTCACGGCATCTATCCGGAAACGGTCGTCGTCGGCGGAAAGATCACCGCCGCGTGGCCGCTTCTCGAGCCGATTATTCGAAAACGCCTGCACAGCCGCTACACCGTTATGCCAAACCAGATCGTCGTCCGCCCGGCGAGTGTCGACCGGCCCGGCCTCTATGGCGCGATACCGCTGGCGCTGCAGCATTATTTCAAATCTCCCGGCAAATATTCGGCACTGACGGTCAAAGAAATACTCGCGCTGTAAACGTTAGGGTATTTTGTTGACTTTGGATCGAGAGGTGTGCTAAAAATTCTTTATCTTCGGTGCGGATAAAGTCCTTTGAACTAATTTGATCAGACAAATGGGCGGGCAGCGGCAAGAATTTATGCCGGCGTGGAACGACGAATTTATCACAAACGAAAATGCGGGGAGCGATTCGCCTTACCGGATCCTTCTGCCGCCGGACTATCAGGCCGGCTCACGTTATTATCCGACACTATATCTTCTTCACGGACTTTTTGGATCGTTCGAGAACTGGACCGAACTCGCAAAACTCGAACCTGTTAGTAACTTGATAATTGTCATGCCCGAGGGCGGCGACGGCTGGTACTGCGACACCGCGGACCGCGGCGAAATGCACGAAAGCCGCGTGGTCCGCGACCTCGTTCCGGAGATCGACACACGATACCGGACGATCGCGTCCCGCGAGGCACGAAGCATTGCGGGAAATTCGATGGGCGGCTACGGTGCGTTAAAGATCGCCCTGAAATTCCGTCAGCTGTTCGGTTTCGCGGCATCTTTCAGCGGGGCATTCGAGGCGGCGAATTGGGATGACCAATTTCCGCCGTCAGAGAATTGGGATGAGTACCGTCCGTCGATAACGCGAATATTCGGAAGTGCCGGCAGCCGCACCAGGACCGAAAACGATCTCTATCGCTTGGCAGCCGAAACCAAAGGTACCGATGTCCCGTACATCTATTTTGACTGCGGTATCTCCGATCCGTTTCTCGCCGCCAATCGGCGGTTGGCGAACGAATTGCGCAATAGCGGTGTTGTCCATGAGTTCCGAATCCTGTCCGGCGGGCACGACTGGGATTATTGGACAACACGCGGAAGTTTTCTGACGGGTTTGGTAAGCGAGCGTTCACTCGTTTGAAACGCGGCCAGGCGACAGCCCGAACGCGAAAGAGGCTTGCACGAATTATCTTTTCCTGCCGACTTACTCTGCGGTGCGGAGAAAGTCGGTGAACAAGATCGAACACCGATAAAATATGAATCTATCGACAATAGACATGGTGATCGTCGTAATTTACCTCGCGTGCATCATGAGCATCGGGTTTGCGATGAAGCGAAAGGCGGCCAAGGGAATGTCGTCGTACTTTCTCGGCGGACGCAGGCTGCCGTGGTGGGCGCTGGCGATGTCGGGTTCGTCGAGTTACTTCGACATTACTGGGACGATGTGGATCGTCTCGACGTTTATCGCGTTGGGGCTCAAGGGAATGTGGGTCCACTGGCTGTGGGGATTCCCGATCACCGCCTTTTATCTCGCGTACATGGGCAAATGGATCAGGCGTTCCGACGCGATGACCGGTGCCGAGTGGATGAAGACGCGTTTTGGCAGCGGAAAGTCCGGCGACATCGCACGTCTTTCGTATACGTTGTTCGCGATCTTAACGATCTCCGCTCTGCTCGGTTACAGTGCGATCGGGATGGGTAAGTTCGGAGCGATCTTTCTGCCGTTCTCGCCTCTGGTCTGTGCGGTCCTCATTCTCGGGGTTACGGGTATTTACGTTATCATCGGCGGCTTTCACGGCATCGTCCGCGTAGAGATCGTCCAGACCATCGTGCTCAGCGCCGGTGCGATCGTGTTCGCGGTGATCGGTTATTTGCATTTCGACGCGGCGGCGTTCGCGGCTAAGGTGCCGAACGGCTGGTTCGATATTTGGCCGTCGATGCAGCCGGCGGAGCTGCAGGGCGTCGTGTCGGGCGGCACGGATTACTCGCTATTCGGCGCACTGGTCGCAGTGTGGCTGGCGAAGGGATTACTGCTGTGTTTGAGCGGCCCGGAACAGTTGTACGACTTTCAGCGGTTTCTCGCGGCAAAGGATGAGCGCGACGCTTCGAAGCTCGGGGCGTTGTGGGGAGCGATACACACGGTCCGCTGGTGCTTCGCGATGGCGATCGCGGTGATGGCGATCATGGGCATCGGCGACGCGGCATTGGACGCAAAATTGAAGGCCGATCCGGAAACGGCTTTGCCGCTCATCATCGGCTCGATGCTGCCGATCGGGCTTGTCGGATTCATGCTCGCGGCACTCCTTTCCGGGTTTCTCGCGACGTTCAGTTCTACGGTTAACGGCGGCGCTGCTTATCTTGTAAAGGACGTCTATCAGCGATATCTCAACCCGCACGCGGATAACAAAACTCTCGTTCGCGTCAGTTACATTTCGTCGGCACTGCTGGTGATCGTCGGTTTGATCATTTCCGTTTTCGGCACGTCGATCAACACGGCGTTTCTGTGGATATTCGGCACGCTCGCCGCGGGCATTCTGCCGCCGAACGTTCTGCGGTGGTATTGGTGGCGTCTGAACGGCCAGGGATATGCCGCCGGTGTTTTCGGCGGAATGGCGCTGTCGCTCGGGCAGGTTTTCGTCGACACGATGTACCTCGATCAGCCGCTACCGCTTTACATCGGGTTCCCGGTGATCGCGATCGCCTCGACGATAATCACGATCGCCGTCTCGCTGATGACGCAGCCGACCGACATCGAAACTCTCAAGAATTTTTACCGCAAAGTGCAGCCGGCGGGTGCGTGGCGGCCGGCAAAAGAAGCCCTTTTGGCGGAAGAGCCCGGCTTCAAAAAACAATCGCCGTTCGCACTCGATCTTTTCAATACCGTCGTGTCCATGATCGGCATTATCGCCCTCTATGTTTCGATGCTTTATCTGATACTGCATCGGCATAACACTGCGTTCGCGCTCATCGGAACGACCATCGTATCCGTAATCATTCTTTACTTTACCTGGTACAAAACGCTGCCTCCGCCGTCCGAGCCGCCTTCGGAAGATGTTGAAAATATGTTGGAACAGAGGGACGAATTACCCGCGGAGGGGTTGGCATGAAGTTCGATGGAAAGGTGGTCGTGGTCACCGGTGGTGGTTTAGGCATCGGGCAGGCCGTTTGCCGAATTTTGGCCGAGCGCGGAGCCGCCGTCTCGATCCTCGATTGGGATGACGAAGCCGGCCGGCAGACATGTACGCAGATCGAGCGTGCCGGCGGGCAGGCGATATTTCACAAGGTAAACGTCGCGGACCGCCCGCAGGTCGAATTGGCCGTGCAGGCAACTTACGCGTCGTACGGTTCGGTTGATTCGCTGGTGGTCAGCGCCGGCATTCAGCGTTACGGCACGGCGCTCACGACAGACGACGAGCAGTGGGATGAGGTCATCGGCGTCAACCTGAAAGGCGCGTGGAACGCTGCCCGTGCGGCGCTGCCGTTTATTCAGGAGGCGGGCGGCGGGACGATCGTGAACGTCTCGTCCGTGCAGGCGCTCGCGAGCCAGCAGAACGTCCTCGCGTACACGGTGAGCAAGCACGGACTGCTCGGGCTGACGCGCTCGATGGCGATGGACTTTGCGAGGGACAACATACGCGTCAACGCGGTATGCCCAGGCACGGTCGACACGCCGATGCTCAAGGCCGCGGCGGCACTCGACCCCGATCCGCAATCGGTCTACGACGCATGCAACGCGATGCACCCGCTCGGCCGGATCGCTCAGCCTGAAGAGATCGCCGAGGTCGTCGCATTTCTTGCACATAAAAGTTCGTCATTCGTGACCGGTGCCGTATGGACGGTCGACGGCGGGCTTCTGACACAGATCGGCGGAGCACCGCAAACAGATTGAGCCGACATTTTTTATTTCGAGGAGATCTTATGGGACAGAACGCAGTACAGAACGAAGAACACCCGGCCGTCGCTCATTACGATACGCCGCCGGGACTAGACGCCGCGATCGCCGCCGTTCCGCTAATCGAAGCAGCCCGGAAACCGGCCCGTGTCGGCTACCTGACTAACTACAGCTTTCACATCTGGTACCAGATAGTGATCGAGGTGATGAAACGCCGGGGCCGCCAGTACGGCATCGAACTCGACATCGTCGACGCCGGATTGTCCGTCGCGAACCAGATCGAACAGGCACGCGAGATGATCGGCAAAGTCGACGCGATCGTGCTGACACCGGCCGCGACGGAAGGTCTCAAAGAGATCCTGAAGATCGCGTCGGACGCCGGTAAGCCGGTCGTCGTCGAGGCCAATCCCGTCGAAGGTATGGCAACGATGGTCGCGATCTGCGATTACGACGCCGGTTTCGACCTCGGCGCGTGGGTCGGCAATAACGTAAAGAACGCCGACGGCTCGCCGCTTCGGATCCTGGATGTCGGGCTTCCGGCGTTGAGGCCGTGCCTGCTCAGAAGCGAAGGCTTTGTCGAGGGCGTGCGGAGCATTCAGCCCGATGCCGTCGTCGTCGCGTCGATCAACGGCGAAGCGACGCCGTCTATCGCCCAAAAGATCGCGAGCGAAACGCTTTCGGAAAAAGGCGATGTCGATGTGATCTTCGCGATGGACGACGAAACCGCACAGGGCGCGTACCGCGGCTACCTCGACGCCGGATTTGCGCCGGACACCGTAACGGTCGCCGGTTTCGGGCTCTCCGGAACGCACGAAAAAGATTGGATGATGCGCCGCGAGGCGTTGAAGGTGAGCCAGGCGATGTTCCCCGAATACGTCGGCCTGAAATGCATCGACGCGGCCGTCAAACTTTTCGACGGGCAAAGCGTACAGGTACGTGACGTCACCCCGACCGTCTCGATGACGGCGGACAAACTGGAAAATTTCTATCCGAAGAAGGACGGTGTATGGACGCCGGACTTCGTCTCGATCGCAGCGATTCCCGCGAAAAGCGATTGCACAAAAGTCTAAAGGAAAATTTGTTGGAGGCTTGAAATGTACACTCAGATCTATAAAAAGACCAAACAAGCGGGCTATCTCATCGCGATCGCGTTGTTCCTGTCGCTCGGCATAATCGCCCAGTCGAACACCGGAACGATCACCGGCCAGGTGCAGGACGTCAACGGGGCGATCGTGCCAAACGCGACCGTCACCGTCACGAACGTCGGCACCGGCGAAGCTCGCACGGTAACGACGACCGACGACGGTTTATACGAAGCCGCGTCGCTTTCGACCGGTCTCTATAAAGTAACCGCATCGGCGACCGGTTTTTCGGAGGGCAGCGTCACGGACGTGCGGCTCGCCGTCGGCGACCGCCAGCGCGTCGATGTCAGCCTCAGCGTCGGTGCGGTGAGCGCCGTCGTCGAGGTGGCAAACCAGACGCCGACAAATACCGAAGAGGCGACGGTCGGCGATACGATCCTCAGCGAACGGATCCAAAATAATCCGGTGAACGGACGCGATTTCACCAGCCTGCTGGCGACGGTTCCGGGTTCCGTCCAATCGACCAATCAGTTTCAAACTAGTATCAACGGCATTCCCTCGACGTTTGGCGGAACGAGCGTTTTGGTCGACGGGATCGACGCCGGGCGTGTCGATCTGAACGGCACATCGAACGTCCTCGGCCGTATCGAATCACGCGTAAACCGCGTCAGCATGGACAGCATTCAGGAAGTGCAGGTGCTCGAGTCGAGCTATTCAGCCCAATACGGCGAGGCGCTGAGTGCCGTGATCAACCCGATCACAAAGTCGGGTACGAATAATATTCACGGCGGCATCTTCGATTATTTTAGAAACGAAAGGCTGGACGCCAACGATTTTTTCAATAATGCCCAGGGCTTCCCGCGATCGACGTTTCGTCTGAACCAGTTCGGCGGCAATGTCAGCGGTCCGATCATCAAGGACAGGCTGTTCTTTTTCACGAATTACGAAGGCGTCCGCCAGACGCGCGGACAGCTCTTCACGGCTTTGACACCGACCGCGTCGTTCCGGGCCGGGATCAATTCGGCGCTTGTTCCGGTAGTCGCGACGCTGCCGCTTCCGACGTCGCCTTTTACATTTCCGGGCGCTCCCGCACCGAGCACCGACCTGGGACTTTTTTCGGCCCAGAAGGACGGCAAGCTTCGTGAGGACACCGGCTCGGTCAAGATCGACTGGCGCCACACGGACGCAAGCCAGTTTTCGGCACGGTACAACATCAACGACTCGAAAACGACGACGCCTTACGGCGTGGGCACGGATCAAATTGCCGACGGCACGCTTCGTGTTCAGCTCTTTAAGCTGTCGCACAACTACACGTTCTCGGGCAACATGATTAACGAAGCCGCGTTCGGGATCAATAACAATGATACGAACGTCGGTGCAGGGCCGTCGCAGTTTCCCCAGTTCAGTTTCCTTTTCGCTGATTCGGCTATCGCGAACATCGGGCCGGCACAGTTTAACCAAGTCCGCACCGGCACGGTTTATCAGTTTCTCGATACGCTGAGCATCATTCACAACAACCATTCGTTCAAAATGGGCGCCGACATCCGCCTAAACCGTCGTTCCGCCGAATCGATATCCCAGACGACATATCAATTCAGTGCGATCGGCGATTTTCGGATAAACAGTCCGTTCAGCGTACAGACGGGCGGCAATCCGGAACTGCATTACGCGAACGAGAATTTTTCGTTCTTTTTCCAGGATGACTGGAAACCGCATGCGCGGCTGACGCTGAATCTGGGTCTCAGATATCAAGTGAGCACGGTGAGCCGCGAAAGGGACGGGCTGCTGCAGAGTTTCGATCTCGAAACGCTGGCGTTGACGCCCATCGGGCAAAAGATCCATGACGTCGACACCAATAATTGGGGCCCGCGTGTCGGATTTGCCTTCGATGTATTTGGAACGCAGAAAACTGTTCTTCGCGGCGGATACGGAATCTTCTACAACCGCGAACTGCCGGCGAGCTTCGGTTCGCCTCAGGTGAACACGTTTCCCACCAACGGCATCAGCATCCTCGACCTCTTGGGGCTCGGCTTTTGCGCCAACGGCACGACGAGCATCGCGTATCCGATCAACCCTGCGATCTACAACGGCTGCGGTACGTCACCGAGGTTTTCGATCGAGCGTAACCTGAAAACTCCGGAAGCTCAGCAGTGGTCGCTGAATGTTCAGCAGGACTTCGGCTTCGGTGTACTGCAGGTCGGCTACGTCGGAAACCACGTGACGCATATCCTGACGGACGGTGTCGTGTCGCCGCGAAATCTTAACCGAGCGGACATCGATCTGTTCGGAATCGGGCTCGGCTTCAGGCGTCTGGGACAGTTCGGCGACATTTTCCTCGTCGGATCGTATCCGTCCTCGAACTACAACGCGATGCAGGTCACCTTTAAGCGAAACCTTGCCCGCGGACTGCGGTTCAATGCGAACTACACCTGGGCGCATACGATCGATGATGTAGTAGGTTTCTTCAAGGATTACCAGGACGAATTCGATACGAGCGGCGAGCGTGCGAGCAGCGATCAGGACATCCGACACAACTTCGTGTTTGACGCGAGCTATGACATCCCGTCGGCCCGCAAGCTGTTCGGCGACGGGATTCCGCGATGGATCGGCGACGGTTGGCAGATCTCGACGATCTCGCAGTTCAGGACCGGTTTTCCGGTCAACGTCACGAGGGAAGGCGGCGTTTTCGGCGGATTTTCGTTCAGGCCGAATATCGTCCCCGGCGTCGATCCGTACTGCTCGAGCTACAACGTGCCGGACTGCCAGTTCAACGCGGCTGCGTTCTCAAACCCGGCGGGTGCGTTCACTCCCGGCAACACACCGCGAAATTACCTGCGAGGCCCGAAATTTGCACAGGTAGACGTGTCGATATCGAAGAATACGAAGATCACCGAGACAACCTCGCTTCAGCTTCGCATGGATGTATTCAATATCCTTAACCGGGCAAACTTTGCCGATCCGTCGGGCGGATTGGCTCCCGGCGACACGCCCAACACTCTTCAGCCAACAGCATTTTTCGGCCGAAGCGTTTCGACCGTGGGCAACCAACTCGGCGGACTGCTCGGGTTCGGCGGGCCGCGTCAGATACAATTGTCGGCTAGATTTACTTTCTAGGCGTCGTTCACATTCGAACAAAGGGGGTAAGTGCATTGAGGGGAAGAATGAACAAGGCTAATAATTTCACGCTCGTCGTTATTTTAGTGGGGTTCGTTCTTTCCCTCAATGTTTTCGGGCAGACGCGTCTGCCCGAGAGCACGATCAAAACGATCTATATCACGCCGACGTCGCATTACGATTTCGGTTTTGTCGAGGCGCCTGATCAGGTTCGCGAGCGCGCGGCACGGCACATCGATGAGGTGATACGCGTCGCCGAGGAAAATCCGAATTTCCGCTGGACGATCGAAAGCGTCTGGCAGGTCAACGAGTGGCTCAAGCGGCAAAAGAAACCTACATCCGTCCTCCCGAAAGACAAGGAAAAGATCACCCGTTTGATGAACCTCATCAAGTCGGGACGCATCGGCCTGTCGACCGCGTGGGGCAGCATGCACACCGATTTTATGGGCGCGGAAGAGCTCAATCGCCTGTGCTACGACTACGCGACGCTGAACCGCAGTTACGGCGTCTCGTCGGAACTCGCGATGATGGACGACGTGCCCGGCCACCCGACTTCCGTTCCGTCCGTACTCGCCGGCAGCGGCACAAAATATCTCGTCACGGGTGCGAACATTTTCATCGGCGTCGCGACCTCGCTCGCGCCGGGCAAGGTTCCGTTCTATTGGGAATCGCCGGACGGAAGTAAGGTGCTGACATGGATCAGTCAAGGCAGACGCGGCGGTTACGTCGAGGCGTTGACCGATTTTTATCTCGACCCGTACTCGCTCGATCCGTACACGGACAAGACGCCGTTCGACATGTTCAATCCGGAGCTTGCCGGAAAGAAAAAGGACATCGAGGTAATGGAGATCGGCGTCACCGAACTGCTCAATCGCTACAACACGGCAGGTTACAAATACGACGCCGTGATGGCGATGTACGCGCACGATTTTATCGAGCCGACCGACGTGCTGAATCTCGAACGTGCGGTGGCACTCTGGAACAAAAAACACGACGAAGTAAAACTGAAGATCGCAACGCCGACCGAGTTTCTCAAATACATCGAATCGAAATACTCGGCGCAGATACCGACGTTCCGCGGCGAATGGTCGGGCCTTTGGTCCGAGGCGAAAACGCAATCGCCGCGAATTAGCGCACTTGCCCGATACGCACACGACCATACGCCGTCGGCGGAAACGCTGTGGAGCGCGATCGCTATGACACGGAGCATTCCGGCGCCGGTCGGGAATTTCGCCGATCTCTACGATCTGATGATGACGTACGACGAGCACAGCGGAGCCGGCAACAACGGCTGGCCGCAGCTCAACAGCCGCGGCCCGCTCGAGGAGCAGAACCGGCAATACGTGCATTACATGACGCGGGCACGCGGCGAGGTCGATCTTCTGTTGAAGAAAGGTATCGGCGTTGTCGCCCAGCCGAACCGTTACGACCGCACGCAGCAGTCCGCGGCAAACCGGCAAAGCATGGTCGTTTACAACGGCTCGTCGTGGCAGCGAAGCGACGTGGTCCGCGTTGCCGCACCGGACGCAAATTCAAAGATCTCAGGCATACGCGATTCGGCGGGTGCACCTGTGCGTTTCGACACCGACCGCGAAGGCAACGCCGTTTTCGTCGCTAGAAACGTGCCGTCGTTCGGTTACTCGACGTATGAGATCACGACCGCAGCCGGGAAAGCCGCGAGCACGCTCGTAAGCGCGAGCGGGTCAGCGGCGCAAAACCGAAAGTTCGCCGTCAAAATGCGTTCGGACGGAAACATCGAGAGCATTCGCGACCTTGCCGCAAACCGCGAGATCGTGAACAACGGCGGCGAACGGCCGTTCAACGACCTGCTCCGCGTCGAAGGCTCGGACGCCTCCACCGTCGCCTATCCTTTGCCGCCGCACGTCACTGTCGCGAAAGGCGTTAAAATGACGCAGATCTCTGTCCGTCGCGAACGCTCGGTTTTCCCGCTCACGACGGTAACGATCTACGACTACCTCGACCGCGTCGAGATTCACAATGAGCTCGATCCGGCTTACGTAAATTTTGTCGGCGGCAACAATAACTGGAACGACTCTTACTATTTCGCGTTCCCGTTCAACGTGTCGAAGGACGGTCTGAAAGTCATGCGCGGCGGCCAGAAATGGTTCGACCGCCTGCCCGACGACTACTTGCCCGACGCACGACGCGACGCCGTCACAACGCAGCACCTGCTCGGGATGACGGACGGCAAAAGCACCGCGATGATCGCTCACCGGCAGGCGTTCCATTGGGTTTATCCGAGTTTTGTTTCCGCCAAAATGCGTCCGCAAGGCTCACCGGCGGAATTGCCGGCGATATTCACCGGAAAGTTTCCTTTGCCCGAGGCGACGATGTACTCGCGGGCATTTCGCAGCAGCAATCAGGCCGACACGCACGACCGCGGCGTCGTGAATATGGAAACGGTCGAGCCCGGGCTGGGCGGCAATTACGTTTACGATTACGCCGTCGCGGCGAGCGGGCTTTTCGACCCGGTTGCGGCGTGGCGGATGGGCGCGGATTTTAATCTGCCGCTGCGTGCCGAGTACGTACAGGTCGCGCCGCTGCGGCCGTCGTTTGGGTTCTTCTCGGTCGATCAGCCGAACGTCCAGATCGTCGACGTGAAACCGCTGTCCGATACGGTCATCCGCGGCGAGGTAAGCGCGGCGCCGCTCAACCCGCAAGCGAACAAAATATTCGTCGTGCGGCTGCAGGAATTTGCGGGACGCGCCGCAAGTGTACGGATCAGTCTGCCGGTCAAGATCAAGTCCGCGTCGATCGTGAACCTGACCGAGAACAAAATTCTCTCGCCGGTCGCACAGACGGCGCCGCTGACCGTTTCCATCAACCCATTTCAAACACTCACTGTCCGATTCGAGGTCGAATAACTTCCTTTTGATTTATGAGTAAATTCAAGCGACGCGATTTTATAAAAACACTCACAGCCGCGGTTGCGGCACCGGCGGTCCTCAAAGGTGCGACGTTCGGCGCGGATGCGAAGATGCCCGATGTACCGCTCGCGGTGACATCTCCGCTGCCAGATATTCCGACCTCGGCGTCGCTGCGTTCGATAACGATGACGCACAAGTTCCTCGACCTTTTCAACCCGCCGGGGCTTACAAATCAGTGGGGCTGCGCGCAGGCGGCGATGGACGTAGTCGCGGTCCGCAGCATCGCGTTCCCGCCGTTCGCACAGGGCGAGATGAACGTCGCACCGCTGGGGTCGGGCGGCGAACTTTTGACCGCGGTTCTCTATGTGGACGGCGAATATTTTGCGTCGACGAAAACGCCGATCGATTTTGTCTGGCAGCCCGACCGCGTCGAAAGGCGTTCCGCTTATAAAGGTCTGGAGCTGTCGAGCGTGACGATCGTCCCGTTCAAAACGATGTCGGTCGCGGTGAAATTTACGGTCAAAAACACCACCGCCCAACGGCGAAAGACCGAGATAAAATTTGCAATAAACGGCGGTGCGACCAAGAGCGTCAAGCCGTGGGACGCCGCATATTCGCCGGGCGAATACGACAACGTGCGAACGGTCGACGCCGGGCGCAATGCGATTCTCGGAAAGTCGAAATACACAGAGGCGTTCGTCATTCAGGGCGCGTCGCCGAAACCGACTTCCGTTCTCACGTCGTGGATCGTTTACGATCTCGATCTTGCACCAAACGAATCGAGGTCGATCACGTTCGTCAATTCTCTCGGTGCCGATCAGGCGTCCGCCGAGAAAGACTACGACGCGATCGTGGGCAGCTTTGACGCCGTCGCTAAGGCAACGACCGACGAATGGGACGCGCAGTTCCGAGCTGCTTTTACGCCGAATAACGATAGATTCTCCGGCTACGTCCCGACGCTCGTCACGACCGACGACAATGTGAAACGCATTTATCAGTCGGCAGTGTTGAGTGCACTTTATTTCAAACGAACGACGCCGCATTCGGTTTACGGGACGACATACGTGACGCTGATGCCGCGTTACTGGGAAACGGCGACGTTCCTTTGGGACATTTCGCTGAGTGCGATGCTGCTGTCGATGCTCGACCCGGTCGTGCTCAAACGCATGATGGAAACGTGGATGACCGTCGACGTCCACAAGCATTTCGGCACCGAGTTTTTGACCGGAGCGGGCATCGGGCCGTGGTACTCGGTTAACGATTACGCGATGTCGCGGATGGCTAAAGAATATTTGCGATGGACTGGCGACAAAGCGTGGCTCGACAAAACGGTCGGCGGCAAAACCGTTTACGCGCATCTCATCGATTACGCCGAGCATTGGCGAGCGCTCGATACGAACAAGCACGGACTTGCCGATTACGGCGGCGTGACCAATTTGCTCGAGGCCGTTTCCAGCTACGTTCACGAGGTCGCGGGCCTCAACGCCGCGAATGTTCACAATCTGAGATTCGCCGCCGAGCTTGTCGAATATAAAGGCGACAAAACGAAGGCCGCCGCGCTCCGCAAAGAAGCGGAGGAACTCGGCCGCCGCGTGCTCGATCTTTACATTCCCGGCAAGGGAATCTGGAAATGCCGTTTGCCCGACGGGACCTACAACGAGGTCCATCACTGTTACGATTTCGGCACGACGCTGATGAACATCGGCGACATGATGCCGGCGTCGCAGAAAAAGGAGATGGTCGAGTTCTTTACGCGTGAACTTAAAACGCCGACTTGGATGCGGGCGCTCTCGACACGCGACCTCGATGTCACTTTCAGCGTCAGGCCCGACCATCAATGGACGGGCGCATATTGCTCGTGGCCGGCCCTCGCACTAAGCGGATTGTTCGTCGCCGGCGAGATAGATCTGGCGAACGACTGGATGAAAGGCCTTGCAAAAACGAGCATGCAGGGACCGTACGCACAGGCGCATTTTACAGAGACTTTCCACGATCCCGAATCGAATGGCGGCGCCATCAAATCGCCGTCAGACCAGCCGTACATCAACGATTGGGCGTGCGTGTCGGGCTGCAATTATCTCGAACCGATCGTCGATTCGCTGTTCGGAATTAACGCCGGTCTGTTCGGCGGCATAAACGCAAAACCGCAGTTCGGCGGTTTCGACGCACGGGCGGAATTGCGAAATATCAATTACCAGGGCAAAACCTTCACCGCCACGAAGCAGGGAATAAAAGCGGCCTGATGACGAAAGTTACTCCACACAAAATTGCGACGGTGTTCTTGCTGATGTTCGTCGCGGCGGTCGTGAAGACTTTCGCACAAACGGCGACGTCGCCGTTTTCGACCGATGCCGGCGCCCGTTACTGGGTGCAGCCCGACATCGTTTACAACACAGCCAACAACACGCCGCTCAAACTCGACGTCTGGTACCCGAACGCGAGCAAAACGCCCACGCCGACGCTCGTATACATACACGGCGGCGGTTGGATATTCGGGACGAAAGAGACGAGCGTTCTGGAGTTTTTGCCGTTCCTGGAAAAAGGCTGGCGTGTCGTCAATGTCGAGTACAGGATGGCCAGCAACTCGCCCGCACCAGCCGCCGTCGAGGATACGAGGTGCGCTTTGCGTTGGGTGTTCCGCAACGCGAAGATGTGGAATTTTGACACCAGCAAGATCGTCCTCACCGGCCATTCCGCCGGCGGACACCTTTCCCTGATAACGGGAATGCTGCCGAAGGGCACGCCGCTCGACAACTCGTGTTACGGCGACGAAGACCTCAAGGTCGCCGCGATCATCAACTGGTACGGCATTTCCGACGTTAACGATCTGATACAGGGACCGAATCTGAAAAATTACGCTCCGATGTGGATGGGAAGTCAGCCGAACGCCGCGGAAATTGCCCGCAGCGTCTCGCCGCTCACGTACGTTCGGGCCGGTCTGCCGCCGATCATCAGCATTCACGGCGACAAGGACGATGTCGTGCCCTATTCGCAGTCCGTGCGTCTGCACAAGGCGTTGACCGGCGCGAAAGTCGTAAATCAATTGATAACGATTCCCGGAGGTGGGCACGGCGGATTTACTCAGCCAGAATTCATCGGCGCGTTTGACGCCGTCTGGAAGTTCCTGAAGGACAACAAAATTTCCGAATGAAGATAACCGACATAAAAGCCACGACAATCACCGTTCCGCTCGAGGCTCCGCTCAGGCACGCCGCCGGCGCGCATTGGGGAAGGTTCGTGCGAACGATCGTCGAAGTTGAGACGGACGAAGGCATCATCGGACTCGGCGAAATGGGCGGCGGCGGCGAATCGGCCGAGAGTGCGTTCCGTGCGATGAAGTCATATCTGGTGGGGCACGACCCGGCCAATCTGGAGGAGATGCGGTTCAAGATCGCCAACCCGACCGCGTCGCTTTACAACAACCGCACGCAGATACTCGCCGCATTGGAATTCGCCTGCCTCGACATTTTGGGCAAAAAATGGAACGTGCCGGTTTACGACATACTCGGCGGCAAGCTGCAATCGGAGGTTCCGTTCGCGTCGTATCTTTTCTTTCGTTACGCAAACCCGAAAACCGGCGAGGGCGAAGTCCGGACGGTCGAGCAGTTGGTCGAACACGCAAAAGATCTGAAACAGAAACACGGATTTACGTCGCACAAACTCAAGGGCGGCGTATTCCATCCGGTCTACGAGCTCGAATGTTACCGTGCGGTTGCCGACGCGCTCGGCACCGATACGATGAGCGGCGATTCGTTCCGATTCGACCCAAATGCTTCGTGGTCGACCGAGCAGGCAATATGGTTCGGGCAGCAGATCGAGGACATCCGCAACGACTATTTCGAGGACCCGGTTTACGGCCTGAACGGCATGCGCCGTACGCGCGAAAAGGTGCGGATGCCGCTTGCGACGAACACGGTCGTCGTGAATTTTGAACAGCTTGCGGCGAACATTCTCGACACGGCCGTCGATGTCATACTGCTCGACACGACATTCTGGGGCGGCATCCGCCAATGCGTGAAGGCCGCCGGCGTTTGCGAAACTTTTCAGCTCGGCGTCGCCGTCCATTCGTCCGGCGAACTCGGCATCCAACTCGCGACGATGCTGCACCTCGGCGCCGTCATCCCGAATCTCAGCTTCGCCGCGGACGCGCATTACCACCATCTGCAAGACGACATCATCGTCGGCGGCAGGATGAACTACGTCGACGGCAAAATAAAAGTGCCTGACGGCCCAGGCCTTGGCGTAGAATTGGATAGAGAAAAATTGGCGGAATACGCCGAGCTTTATAAACGTCTCGGCGGTTATCCGTACGACAAGGACCCACTCAGGCCCGAGTGGTCGCCGGTCGTGCCGAACACGCGTTGGGCCGACCCCGACGATTCACGGACGCCCGAGATCCCGTTTTGAGAAATGAAATTCGTAACTTTTAATGCGAGCGTCGTCGGCGGCGAGGCGCGTTACCGCATCGGCGCAATGATCGATGGCGGCGAGATCGCAGATCTAACGCCTTCGATACTGCCGATGGGTTTATCGGCGAGCGAGATACTTCGCTGCTTTGACTTGGACCGCGACTTTGTCACGCCGGCGACGGACGCTGTGAACAGCGGCGAACTGCCGACGTTCGACCGCTCGGAAGTGACGATCGGGCCGCCGGTCCCGCGGCCGGGCAAGATAATCTGCATCGGCCTCAACTACCGCGACCACGCCGAGGAGAGCGGCATGCCGATACCGACGTCGCCGATCATTTTTTCGAAATTTTCTACGTCTGTGATCGGTGCCGGCGACGCGATCAGGATTCCGGCGGGCAGCGAACAGGTCGATTACGAAGCGGAGCTCGCATTCGTCGTCGGCCGCATTGCCAAAAACGTCGAGGCCGCCGACGCGATGAAGTACGTTTTCGGCTACACGAATTTCAATGACGTGTCGGCACGCGATTTTCAATTCGCCGACGGCCAGTGGCAGCGCGGAAAATCGTGCGACACGTTTTCGCCGATGGGCGAATTCGTCGCGACGCCAGACGAGATCGGCGACCCGCACGATTTGAAAATTCGATTTCGTTTGAACGGCGAAACGCTTCAGGATTCGAACACTGAGCAGTTGATCTTCAAGATTCCCGAGCTCATCGAATTTCTCTCCGCGAGCATCACGCTCGAACCCGGCGATGTCGTCGCGACGGGCACTCCGCCCGGCGTCGGGTTCGCACGCAAACCACCTGTGTTCCTGAAAGCCGGCGACATCGCGGAGGTCGAGATCGAAGGCCTTGGCGTTCTTTCAAATCCGGTTAAATAGACCTCACATATGTTCGATCTAACCAACAAGGTCGCTCTCGTCACCGGCGCCGCGTCGGGCATCGGCGAGGCCGTAGCGAAGACTCTCGCTGCCGCCGGCGCATTCGTTTACATCTGCGATCTGGATGAGGAGAACGGACGGCGTGTCGAAGATGCGATCAACAGTTCGCAGGCGAAAGCCGAATTTCTTCGGCTCGATGTCGCCGACGAAGCAGATTGCAGAGCGGCCGCCGACGTCGTTAAAGCGGATCAGGGACGGCTCGACATTTTGGTTAATAACGCCGGCATCGGCCACGTTGGGACGATCCAGGAAACATCCGGCGACGATCTGGACAGGCTCTATAACGTCAATGTCCGAGGCGTCTTCAATGTCACGAAAGTTTTCATCGACCAAATGATCGAGCGCAAATTCGGCGTGATCGTCAACATCGCGTCAATCGGCGGCATCGTCGCGATCAGGGACCGTTTCGCTTACTGCGCCACAAAGTTTGCGGTCGTCGGCCTCACGAAATCTCTCGCTCTCGACCACGCCCTTCAGGGCATCCGTGCCAACTCGATTTGCCCGGGGCGGGTCGAAACTCCGTTCGTCAAAAAGCGCATCGCCGAATATCCCGACCCCGAAAAAGCCTATCGCGAGATGGCCGCCACACAAGCGATCGGCCGCATGGCAACGCCTGAAGAGATCGCCGCAGCGGTGCTGTACCTTGCCAGCGACGAAGCTGCTTTTGTCACCGGAACGGCATTAGAAATAGACGGCGGCTTCAGCGTCGGCAAATAGAGCCCGAACCTGTCAGCAAACGCACGGAAGGTCGCCTCAGCGAAAGCTGTCGTTGATGCCGGCAAGTGCCGCCGAACTCGGGCACACTTCGGACTGCGAGAGTGCGTTGAGCGGTTTTTCGGTGGTGTTGAGTATTTCGTGGAGCTCGGACGATTCGGGTTGTATGTATAGCAGGCCGGTGAGTATCTCCCCTTTTGCCCTCGCCGCCTGAACCGCGGATATCGCGGAAAAGCGATCCTGCGGGTCCCAGTTAGCTTCGAGCTTGCGCAGGTTCACCATCGACCCGTCGTGCATGCGTATGTCTTTCGACGAGCCTTCGTCGTAGCTCGCCGTGATCTCGTGCATCAGCGGAACAAAGTCGATCGTCGATGTGGCTTCGACGTGTTCGCGGACGTAATCGTAGGATTTTGTCGATCCGACGTTGTTGTTGAACGTGACGCACGGCGAGATGACGTTAAGGAACGCGAATCCGTGATGGCTCATCGCGGCCTTGATGAGCGGCACCAACTGGTCTTTGTCGCCCGAAAAGCTCTGTGCCACAAAGGTCGCGCCGAGCTCGAGAGCAAGGCTCGCGAGGTCGATCGCTTCGAACGGATTGACGGCACCCGATTTGTTCTTGGAGCCGCTGTCGGCGGTCGCCGAATCCTGCCCTTTGGTCAGCCCGTAACAGCCGTTATTCATCACGAGGTAAACCATGTTCAGGTTACGCCGAATGACGTGCACGAACTGTCCCATCCCGATCGAAGCCGTGTCGCCGTCGCCGGAAACACCGAAGTACATCAAGTCCCGGTTTGCCAGATTTGCGCCGGTCGCGATCGACGGCATACGGCCGTGAACGGAATTGAACCCGTGTGAATTGCTTAGAAAATACGCAGGCGTCTTGGACGAGCATCCGATACCCGAAAGCTTGGCGACGCGGTGCGGCTCGACGTCGAGTTCGAAGCACGCCTGTGCGATGGCCGCGCTGATGGAATCGTGCCCGCAGCCGGCGCACAGCGTAGACAACGAGCCCTCGTAGTTGTCGACGGTGTAGCCGCGTTTATTCTTCGGCAGTCCCGGGTGGCGGAATGTGGGGCGAACGTAAGCCATAAATTATTTCAATGCCGGCTCGATATGCCGAACCTGTATCGCCTGTTCGATCTGTTTGAAGATCGCGGCGGCCGTGATCGGCGTCCCGTCGTAATTTAGAACCGAGACGAGCTTCGCGGGGTTTGTGCCCAGTTCGATCATCATCAAGCTCTTGAATTGAGCGTCACGATTTTGCTCGACAACAAAAACGACTTCGTGCGACTCGATGAACTCCGCAACTTCCCGGCCGAACGGGAACGCCCGCACGCGCATTGCGTCGAGTTCGATCCCTTCCTCTTTGAACAATTCGATCGCCTCCTCGGCTGCGTACGTCGAGGTGCCGAAAAATAGAACGCCGTGCTTCGCCGAGTGTGCCGATTGGTAAAACTGCGGAGCGGGAACGATCGTTTTTGCGGTGTCCCATTTCCGAAGCAGGCGGTTCATGTTTTTGCGATATGCCTCGCCGTCTTCCGTGTAAGCGGCGTACTCGTCGCGGGACGTACCGCGGGTAACGTACGATCCTTTCGACGGATGAGTGCCCGGTATCGTCCGGTAAGGAATGCCGTCACCGTCGATGTCGAGGTAACGTCCGAATTTGCCTTTGAACTGCTCGAGCGGCTGCGACGCCGAATGATCGCCGTTGGTCTGTGAATCGAGCTCCGATTCGACAGAAGGCGGCCGTTCGGGGCCGGCGCCGTTGCCGTTCTCTTCGAATTCGTAACGGGCGACTGTGTCGGCTTTCCACTCCGCAATAGTTTGCATCTCCGCCGTGGTAAGGACTTTGCCGCGGTCGTAGCTGCGCTTATCGTCCCACTCGAGCGGCGGTGACACGTGGTCGTTCATCCCGAGATCGAGGTCCGTCATCACGATCACGGGTGTTTGCAATCGTTCCGCGAGGTCGAAGGCGTCGGCGGTCATGTCGAAACATTCCTTTGGCGAAGCAGGGAAAAGCAAGACGTGTTTCGTGTCGCCGTGCGACGCGTACGCCGCCATGAGCACATCGGACTGCTGCGTCCGTGTTGGCATGCCGGTCGACGGGCCGGTGCGCTGCACATCGATAAGCACCGTCGGGATCTCGGCGAAATATGCGAGGCCGAGGAATTCGTTCATCAGCGAAACGCCCGGCCCGCTGGTCGCCGTGAACGAACGTGCGCCGTTCCAACTGGCTCCGATGACCATGCCGATCGCCGCGAGCTCGTCCTCCGCCTGCACGATCGCGTAATTTTTTTTCCCGGTGATCGGGTCGGTGCGCAGCTTGGCGGCATATTTCGCGAAAGCGTCGACGACCGAGGTGGACGGCGTGATCGGGTACCACGCGGCAACCGTCGCACCCGCGTAGATCGCACCGAGAGCGCAGGCGGCGTTCCCGGTCATCATGATCGAATCGCCGAGCGCGTCGCGACGCTGCACACGGATATTCAACGGATACTCAAAGTGATCGTGCACATATTTGACGCCCATCTGCAGCGCCGTGATGTTCGGCTCGATCAACTTTTCCTTGCCCTTGAACTGCTCACCGATCAGCGTTTCGAGAACGCCGAAGTCGATATCGAATATTGCCGACAGAGCGCCTACATACACGATGTTCTTGAACAACTGCCGCTGCCGGGCGTCCGTATACGCGGCATTGCACAGTTCCATGAGCGGGATGCCTAGATAATTGATGTCGTCGCGAATGAACTGAGGGGCGAGCGGCTTACTGCTGTCGTAAAGAAAATATCCGCCCGGCGTTACGGACGCAACGTCCGCCGCCATGCTCTGCGGATTCACGCAAACCATCAGGTCGATGCCTTCGCGGCGGCCGAGATAGCCTTTGTCGCTGACACGAACCTCGTACCATGTCGGCAGGCCCTGAATGTTCGACGGAAAGATATTCTTGGGCGTCACGGGAACGCCCATCCGAAAGATCGCCTTGGTAAACAAAGCATTCGCGCTCGCCGAACCCGTGCCGTTGACATTGGCAAATCGGACTACAAAATCGTTGATCTTTATGTCTGAGGTCATCTGGTTAAGCGGTCCCGTGCGGGTCGCAAGAGGGATTTCACTACTTGCCGTTGCAACCGCCGTAATTCGCACCGCCCGCTTTCGTCACGTTGTAAAAGAATTTTTGCATATCCCACGCAGCGGTCGGACAGCGTTCGGCACACAGCCCGCAATGGAGGCATACGTCTTCGTCCTTCACCATAATTCTGCCTGTCTGCTTTAGCGATTCCGATACGTAAAGCTCCTGAGTGAGATTGAGCGCCGGGACCTTCGTCATCGTGCGAAGCTCAGGCTCGTCGGCGTTCGCCGTGAAGGTGATACAGCTGGTCGGGCATATGTCCACGCACGCGTCGCACTCGATGCATTTCGGCGCGGAAAAAACGGTTTCCTGGTCGCAGTTCAGGCAGCGTTCCGCTTCCTTGTAACCCGCGAGTCCGTCAAAGCCGAGTTCGACCTCCTGTTTCCGGTTGGCCAGCGTGAGTGTCTTCGGCGCCTGCGGCACGACGTATCGCTGATCGGGGACAACCTCGCTGTCGTACGCCCACTCGTGGATGCCCATTTTCTGGCTGACGAGGTTCACAAAAGGCGAAAGGCGTTTGTTGAGGTCCTCGTCCCTGCACAGCAAATCGATCGAGACGGCGGCCTGATGCCCGTGAGCGACGGCCGTTATGACGTTCTCAGGCCCGAAAGCAGCGTCGCCGCCGAAGAAGACTTTCGGGTTCGTCGATTGGAAAGTGGTCTTGTCGACGACCGGCATTTCCCATTTGTCGAACTCGACGCCGATCCCACGCTCGATCCACGGAAAACTGTTCTCCTGCCCCACCGCGATCAGAACGTCGTCCGCCGGATAGAACGCCTCGGGTTCACCGGTCGGGACGAGGCTGCGTTTGCCGGTGTCGTCGTACACGGCCTCGACCTTTTCGAACGTCATTCCGGCAAGACGTCCGTTTTCGATCACGAACGACTTCGGAACGTGGTTGTCGATGATCGGGATGTCCTCGTGCTGAGCGTCTTCCTTCTCCCACGGCGAGGCCTTCATCGTCGCGAACGGTGACCGGACGATGACCTTCACGTCTTCGCCGCCCAAGCGACGCGCGGTGCGGCAGCAGTCCATCGCGGTGTTTCCGCCGCCGAGCACGATCACCCGTTTGCCGATCGAATGCGTATGCTCGAAGGCGACGCTGCCGAGCCAGTTGATGCCGATGTGGATGTTCGCTGAGCCGTCCTGACGTCCAGGCAGATCCGGCAGGTCGCGTCCGCGGGGTGCACCGGTGCCCACAAATACCGCGTCGTAGTCCTTTTCGAGAACGCCCGCGAGCGACTCGACATAATGGTTGAAATGAGTGTGGATGCCGAGGTCGAGAATGTAGTCGATCTCCTCTTCGAGCACGCTTTCCGGAAGGCGGAACGACGGTATCTGGCTCCGCATAAAGCCGCCGCCTTTTTTCTGCTCGTCGTAAAGATGCAGCTCGTAGCCCAGCGGTGCAAGATCGCGGGCGACCGTCAGCGAGGCCGGGCCGGCACCGATGAGCGCGACCTTTTTGCCGTTCGGGGTGAATGGCCCCTGCGGCATCATCGACTTGACTTCGCCTTTGTTGTCGGCGGCGACGCGCTTCAGGCGGCAGATCGCAACGGGTTCCTGCTCGAGCCGTCCGCGCCTGCACGCGGGTTCGCACGGGCGGTCGCATGTGCGGCCGAGTATGCCGGGAAACACGTTCGAGTCCCAGTTGATCATGTACGCTTCAGCGTATTTGCCCTCGGCGATCAGCCGGATGTATTCGGGAACAGGCGTGTGCGCCGGGCATGCGTACTGGCAGTCGACGACCTTGTGAAAGTATTCCGGATTCTGTATGTCAGTCGGTTTCACTTCGTTTCTAGCGCTAATTGGAATCCTGCTGTGAAGACGTCAATTCCTTTAGTTGTAGGTTGGCCCTTCAGGCGAAAACGTTGCTCAAAAATAATACAGTTCCGTGCTAACAGCAACATTGATCGGAGCAAACCACCGTCACAATAAAGAATAACAATTTCAGCGGTCGAATATGTGACAACGCTCACATCCGCACGGGCCGGTAATATTCCCGCAAAGTACGCAGGCTAAGACCGCGGAGCACGAGCGACTACAGCGGTTTGCACGATCGTGGAACATGGCGATCGCGCTATTCGGGAAACCTCCACACGGGGCCACACATTCTAATCAGCGTCGCGTCCGCGTCGGTGTCGTATGCAGTCAGGGTTGTCCGGCCCCGCGCTCAACCTAAAGCATATTTTGTCCGACTCACCAATTGTCGATCCCTGAACGCGGTGCAGCTCGCCGCGTTCCCCGCGGCCTTGGCAAATGAACGTGAACAAAGGAATACGCACTCGCTTCCCGATCAGCACCGGTGCGGCGGGCTCACGGTCGATTTTATTCTTGAAGTTCGTCATTCGATCCAAAAGGAAAGAGGAATTTAAAGGACCGAACGTGAAATTCCTTTGCATCCGCCGGGTTATCGGTTATATTACTGCGAACCCTAAATTTGTCGCGTTTAAACCCGACTTGCGGCGCTCCGAGTTAGCCGTATCTCGGAAGACTGCCTCGGTTTGTTCGATATATCGGATATGACGAAACCTTGCCCGAAATGTCACCAGCTTAACCCTGCCGAAGCTGCGTTCTGCCTTAACTGTGCGTCGCCGATCGGGCAGGCGAGCAGTCCGCGGCAATTCGGCGGGCCGACAGCCGGTCCGGCACCCAGCCAAAAGGGCTTGATCTCGCTGATCCTCGCGATCGCCGCATTCGTCTGCTGCGGGCCGTTCACCGGGATTCCGGCGGCGGTCCTCGGGTGGATGGAACTCGACGCGATCAAGTCCCGTCGCGCACCGGCTGAGAACAAATGGATGGCCCTCGTCGGACTGTGGGGCGGCATCGCCTCGACGCTGCTGCACATCATCGGCTACGTCCTTTGGGTATTGATGGGGATGCTCTCGGCGTCAAACTCTTACGGATACTAATGTCTGCTAACCCTCAAAACTTTCCGATCTGTCCGAACGGCCACCGGCAACCGGTAGCGGCCACAAAATTTTGTATTTACTGCGGCCTCGCGATAGCGAGCGCGGCTCCCGCCCCGCAACAGCCGCAGCACCATCATCAATCACAGCCGCCCGTTCAACCGCCGCCACAACAGATTCCGCCGGCAAACGGTGCATATCAGCAGCAGCAACAATATACGCAGCAACCGCCTCCGCCGAATTACGGCCAGCAGCAGTATCAATATCCACCGCAGTATCAACAGCCGCCTGGCTGCCGGACTTGCGGCGGCAGCGGGCAGGGGCTTCCCGACAAGGCCGTGATGTGCAAAGAATGCCGCTGGCTTCGTCCGCTCGCTCCGGGCTATTCGATCGACAACGCCGCGTTCGCCTGGGCGGCGGATGCAAAGGCGATGGCGGCGCTGCGTGCTATCAAGCCGCTCAACGCCGCCGCCAGAGCCGTATCCGAAAAGGTCGGCCGCCGCTGGATCGAGGTGGCGTTCAACGGTGTACTGCTCGGCGAAAAGCAGATGCCGCATATATTCGGCCAAGCCGTTCGGGCCGCTCGCGTCCTCGGCATGTCGCACATGCCGGACGTTTATCTCTCGGGCGACCGTGCGTGGGATTGCCTCACGTTCGGCAGCGATAACGATTCGTTCATCGTCGTCGGCTCGGCCGTCGCGGGGAACTTTCAGGGCGTCGATCTGCTCTACCTTCTCGCCCGCGAGATGGGACACTGCAAGGCTGGACATGCACTGTGGAAAACTGTCATCCGGTTTTTTCTCGGCGAACAAGGTCCGGCAAAAGGGTTTATGTCGGGCGGTATTCTCGCCAACATCCTGAGCCCGACCGCGATGATCGGCGGAGCGCTCGAGATGCCGCTGCTCGCGTGGGCACGCCAGGCCGAGATCACCGCTGACAGGGCGGGACTGTTGGCCGTCGGCAGCGAAGAGATCGCCCGCAGGACGTTGCTCTCCTGGTCGCTCAAATCGTCGTTCATCTTTAAGCAAATGAACATCGATGCCTGGCTGGAACAGCAGAACGAAGACGAGGGCGACTTTCTTCGCCTTTCGGAGCTGACGACGACGTCGACGCCCTATCTCGGCCCGCGGCTCAAACTGCTCAACCGGTACGCGCAGAGTCCGGAATTTGAACATTATTTCAACCGCATCAAGACGTCGCTCGCCCAGGCTGCTCCGCCAAAACCGGCAGCGAAAGCCGCTCCGAAAGAGCTCAAGATCAAATGCTCGACTTGCGGTGCGCCGATGAAGATCCCGATGTCCGTGCTCGAGGGCAAGCCAAAACTCTCGGTGAAATGCCCAAACGCAAAATGCGGGAAAGTCACCGTCATTCGAAAAAATGTAAACAAGACTCCCAATCCGCCGAAACTAAGACAGGAGAACCAAGATTATGCCGATTGAACCCGCAATGCTCACCGAAACAGATGACGACGGCAACGAAGCCACATATGAGATCACGACCGAGTCGGGCGACGAATCGCTCGGCGATGTCGTCGTTACGGCCGCGTCCGATTCGGACGGCGACGGCGTGGTCGATATGGCGGCCATCGACACCGATAACGACGGAAAAGCGGACGCCGCGGCGGGCGACTTCGACGCTGATGGTACGATCGACACGGTCGCGGTAGATTCGGATGGGGACGGAAAGCTCGACGCTATCGGCTCGGATACGGACGGCGACGGCGAGATCGATATGATCTCCGCCGACACCGACGGCGACGGAAAGCTCGACGTTGGTGCGGTCGATGAAGACGGTGACGGTGAATTTGAGACCGTGATGGCCGATCCCGACGGCGACGGCCAATTCGAAGAGGTCGAAGCCGAAGACGGCGGCTACACGTTCGATGCCGAAAGCGGCCTGCCGACCGAACAGGAAGTATCTACCAACTCTGTCGAATTCAATCTCGGTAGCGAAGGGTTTGGAGATGTTGCGGTCCCGCCCGCTGACTACACAGTTTCCGACGCCGGCGGTTACGCGGTCGCCGCCGCCGATTACTCGACAACCGGCGAGACTTACTCTGCGGAGTCGTCGGACACAGCCGCCGATCCCGCGATCGCCCAGCAAGCCGCTGATGCCGAAACCGCCCGTGCCGCCCAGGAGCAGTCCGACGCATATGTCGCCGAGGGTGACTACACCGCCGCCGCCGAAGCCCGCGGAGCCGCAGAAGACGCGGCCTACACTGCGGGCGATTCGAGCATGCTTGGGGCATCAGATTCGGCCGACCTCGAGAACGCCGCGTATCGACAGGAGACGGCGGGCGAGTATCGTGACCAGCAGGCGGATCACATCGCCGCCGGCGATTACGAGGCCGCCAAAGAGGACGCCCAGAACGCCGCCTATTCCACCGGCGACGCCGACTATCTCGCCGGCGGATCCGATCACACTGGCCAGTCCGATCAGGATGCTTACAACCTCGACAACGCCGTCCACGAGGAAAAGAACGCCGACTATTACGCCGACAACGCTCAGTGGTATGCCGAAGCCGGAAATGCAGACGCCGCCGAATCGAGCGCCGCTCACGCCGCCGATTCGCAAGGTGCCGCGGACTCGTACGCGGCGATGGCGGATCCGGCGTCGATCGCTTACGATGTCAACGCTTCGTCGGCTGTTGAGACGGGCGGCACCTACGACGCGGGCGGCTACGATATGTCCGCGGTCGATACCGGAATGGACGCCGGTATCGTCGATACGACGTCATCGTACGATCCGGGTACCGACGACGGAACCGTGTAACGGCAATCCCGCCACGCTGACGCCGCTTCGTCGCACCACCGTCGCTCCAAGCGGGTGGAGCCGCCAAAACGAAAACGGGGTAAACTTCGTCCGTTTCGCGACACGAAAATTGTGACATCGATGCCCCGCACGATGCATGTCCCAAAAGTAAAACGGGCACCCGATTGGTGCCCGTAACTTATTGTGCGAAATTGGCTCAACAGGTAAGACTCGAACTTACAACTCTTCGGTTAACCGCAAAGGTATATCAAAGCTGTGGTCTGATGGAGAAAATTTTAGTTCAAGTGAAATGTGTATTTTATAAAGTGCTTCCCACTGTTCGTTTACAAACATTATTTTCGTTTTAATATCTTCTTAAGTACTGCTTCGAGTTTTTCGGCCATGCGAGCAAACCCTAGATCGTTTGGGTGGACCCCGTCAATGGTTCCCTCGCCGTCGGCTCCGATGAGGTTGTCGGCAGGCACATAGAATAAGTTCTTTATTCCCGCGGATAATAACTCCCTGTAAACTTTTTTCAAGGCGTCGTTCTTTTCACGGACTATCCTATTCTTGCTCATTTCGATGAACGTGTCGGGGTATTGAATGTTCTCCACCAAAACGATAGGAACGCTCGGGCGTTTTCTGCGCAGAATGTCGACTAGTTTCGGCGTCCTTTCCGTCACTTGTGCGGCGGTGGACAGGTTAGGCAAACAGTCGATGACGTACACGCTCGCGTCTATTTCGACAAGCAGGTCGGCAATCTCGGGCTCCATGCGCCCGTTTCCGGAAAACCCGAGATTGACGATCGGAAGGTCTAGATAGCGGCCGAGGATAGACGGGTACGCAAGTCCGGGCCGGGAAGCGGAGGCACCCTGCACTATCGAGGTGCCGTAAAAAACAAGAGGCTTGGTCCCTGGCTTGTACCACTTAGCCGCCGAGACGGCCGCTCCGTCCGGCACACCGATCTCGACGGAGTCGACACCGTTGTAAAGCGGCAGATAAACCATATATTCCCGCGATCGCGGGGCCATGTTCGAGATGATCTTTTGCTCGTTGAGGGCCGGTTTGTCGGGTTTTCCCGAGCCCACCCATCTCCATCGGGCATTCTCTTTCACGTACACGTCGACGCCGCTGACCGCGATGGCGGTCATGTTTGGCAAGGCAAGATTTGGCGAACGAAGCGTCCAGCGAACGGATATTGAGTCGGCATCGGTCGTGAATCGAGCGGAGATCCCGGCAGAATTTTGCGCAAGCTTCCACACCTCCGGCCTGACGAGTTTTTCCGCCCTCGCGGGCAGCCGGTCGTAAAATTTGTCAGTGTCCGACCACCCTTTCCCCTCGATGGTTAGCGTTCGTACATCGTGCCACTTCGTGGCTTTCGTCACGGTTTGCCCCTCGGAAGAATAGGTGATCAGGAAAACGAACAGGCATGTACCCAAGAGGGTGATCAACCTTGGGCGTCGGCACCCTGCCGCCGAGGCAAGAACATCGCTTCGGGCATCTACTCTTTTTCGACAAGGCTGGTTCGAATCGCGGCCGAGTATTACCGTGTGAAGGTGAGAAATTGACATAATTGTCGGCGGGTGCCTCGTTCTACAATAGCTGTTCGCCTGAGAACCTCTGTGGGTGAGACCGGTGGCGCCATTTGCTGCAGGAACCGGTTCGTATTAACGCAAGTTTGAGCTATTTAGATTTTAGTAAATTCACTATCCATTCGTTGATTCGGTCTGACTGCTCGCTGGTGAGGGCGTGTCCCGTTTCCAACGCAAGCAGCAACGTCTTGGGAGCGGACACGGAGTTGTAGGCCGCGAACATCGACGTCGGCGGGCAAGTTTCGTCGTTGTAGCCGAATGTGTAGATGCCGGGCACCTTCAATCGCTTAGCGAAATTCACCGTGTCGTAATACTTCGACGTTTCGACCTTTTCTTTGGACCGGTTGTGCATTGTTTTCAGTGCGTGCGGCCAGCCGCCGGCACGACCGAATAAGTAACCCGTTTGGTCGGACATCGCCGGGACCCAGACCGCGAGTCCTTTTACACGCGGGTCGAGGGCCGCGGTCATCACCGAGAGTGCACCGCCTTGACTTCCGCCCATCACGGCGAGGTTTTTACCATCGAACTGCGGCAGCGTGCTCAGGAAATCGTTCGACCTCAGGGCTCCTAATACGACGCGGCGGTAATAGTAGGATGCTTTATCTTCCATGCCGTAAAACATGTACTGATTCAAAGCTCCGTTGGCGAGGTTGTCGTAAACTCCTTGGTCGAGATTTACGGGAATCCCGTGGATGCCTATCTGCAATGTAATTATGCCGCGCTCAGCCAGCGTCAATGCCCCGCGGTACGGCCTGATGCCGGCTCCCGGCAGGCTCAATACCGCCGGGAATTTCGCACCCGAATTGCCGCTTTTGGGAATTGCTAATATCCCAAAGATCCGGCTCGATTTACTCGTCCCGGGCGTGACGTTCTGGAACGAAACGTGGTAAACGTCAACGCCGGGCGTGCTGTACTCAGGAAGCAGCTCCATCTTCGGATCGACTGGTAGTGCGGCCAGGTCTTTTTTCGCCTGATCCCAATACGAATCGAAGTCTGAGGGATCGTCCGTGGTCGGTGTTATGAGATCCGGGCGGAAGCCCGCCGTCCCCAGCCCGCGGTATATCTTTCCACCGTTCTCGACCGTCGCGATACACCTCAGAAAGCCCGGTTCCTTCATCGTTCCCGCTTCAATGCTGACAGACTCGGTAGTCGTGGTAACGGATCTTTGGATCCGCGGCGGCATCGCTTCGGGTCCGCAACTGTACTTCAACGGCAGACCGGCGACTTGGTGGCCGTCCAGCGTGGCGGATATTTGAAAACGCGCCAGTTGGTTAAGTTCGTAAGTCCAATCGGCGCGGTCGGGCACGACCCTGATCTGATAATTTCCAAGACGTTCCTGAGACCGCGCCGCTTGCGCGGCAAATAGCAAAATCGCAAAGCAACAAAGTACGAGTCGTTTCATACGGCGATCAGGAAAGGCGGCATTCGAATGTGTTAATTACCGACCCGGCACTGCAGATCGAAATCGATCTCCGCTTCGAAGGTTCGGTTCCACGGAAGATCGAAACTCATGTTTTTCGGTTCGGTACACTTCACGCCAGTTTGTGAGGACCTCGAAACGCCATTGAAATAGAGGCCGGTGAGCTCCCGGAAGGACGCCAACATCAGTTTTTCCGCGAAAGCTTCGACCGCCTCGGTCTCGTCGTCGGAGAGCCGAGGGGAACTCCATTTGTTCTTAACGATAAAGTCTTTCGCTTTGGCTCGGACCTCGGTGTGGTAGTAGTAGTCGTCCAGAACTCTGTGGAACGTGAACCAATTCTGCGCCGTCCACACCCGATCAGCGGTGCCTCGTGATCTCAACAGCTTCGCACGTGCGAGAGCGAAGATCACGCCCTGCGGCAAGGTCGTCCCGATGGTGTTGCCGGCCGTGTTCCACGATGCGTAGCTGTTAAGGCCGCGAAACAAATTTCGTTTACTGAGCTCGGCGGTGAATTTGGGATCGCCGCCCTGGACGTCGCCCTTCGGATCTATATCGGCCACTATTATTCGCCGCCCTTTTTTGATCTTATCTTCGATCTCGGCCGCAAAGCTCGCCGCCCGCCCCGTTTCGAATCGCGAAGCATAAACGTAGAACAACAGGTCTGCGTCCTTCTCACTTTGCACCTCGCGTGCACCGGCCGCCTTGATGTGAAAACTCACGGTTTCGTTCAGTGCCCGATCTTCGAAAGGCATCGCTCGATCTCTCAAATCTGTCGATGAGTAGACGGCTTTCACCGTCGGAGAAAAACGATACCGCGCATTCATCGCACGGGCGAGCAGAAGCATCGCCACCTCGTCGGCGCCGGGTTGGACGGCTATCCTCTTGCCCAAGCCCAGCCGTTTAGTTTCCGCGATCAGCTTCTCGCGATCCGCCACATGGATTCCGCGGGGTTTCGCGTCGTCCTGCGACAGGATCAGATAATCGATCGTTCCGTCGCGGACCAGATCGATCGCTTTGAGATTTACAGTAAGGTCTCTTTGACGCGCACGCCTGTAGTCGTTCAGGACCTCCGGCGGAATTTCGCGCTCGAGCTTCGCGGTGGCCGCCGCCGATTCGGGATAAGGCGAAAGCTCGGCCCAGTTCGCGAGTTTTTCTCTGTAACTTTCGTTTTTCCCGTCGCCCGTCGGTGCGAGTCGCATGATCACGCTCTGGACGTAAAGCGGAAGCTTCGGTGCTTTCCGTTTGATCTCTCTAAGTGCCTCGACTCTTCGCAATGCGTCCTCGACCGAAGTGTCTCCATGCCGGCGCATCGCCACAAGCCCACCGTAGGCGACCATATCGAGCGACACGATCGCGGCGTCGAACGAGCGGATGTCCTGACCACGCAGCCATTCGATGATCTTGTCGGAGCTGCCGGGCTCGGTGAATCGGCCGAGCAGTTCTTTGGGAGGAGTTACAACGTCGGCGTTCCCGATCATCCCCATCCGAACCGGAAATTGAAGGCATGGCGGACGGTCATCAAGCGGGATAAGCAGGATCCGAGTGCCCGTTTTCACCGAGGCTTGAGCAAATGCCGCGAATGAGAAAAGCAGGACGAAAACAGCTGCCGCGAGGTGGCGATGAATGTCAGTTGTGTAAGGCATTACTTATACTTACCTGGCTCCTTTCGAGAGATGGAACGTGGCGCGGTACCGGTCGGCCCTGTAGGTCGTTCGGGCCCATTCGAGCGGCTGATTCGCTTCCGAGAACATCACGCGGTGAACTACCAGCACCGGCGATCCCGTTTTTATGCCGAGCTGCTTTGCTACGAACCGGGTCGCCGCCGCCGCTTCCAGGCTTTCGGCTGCGTGGTGCATCTGCACCCAGTATTTATCAACCAATATTTGATATAGCGAGTTGGCTTCGAGGTCGCACTCATCCAGCCCGGGGCAAAGCCTTTCCGGAAGATAGGTGTTCTCGAACGCCATAGGCTCATTGTCGGCAAGGCGCAGGCGCTCGATATGAAACACCATTTCGTCCGGCGCCAACAGCAGTTCCCGGGCCACCGGTTCAGACGCGGGCTCGCATTTGAGCTCGACGATGCGGGAACTCGGCTTCAGGCCGAGCGAAACCATTTCGTCCGAAAAGCCGCCGAGATGTCGCGTGTGGACGTCGAACTTTCGGTTCGACACGAACGTCCCGACGCCGCGTTCGTAATAGATCAACCCGTCTTCGCGCAGACGGTGGACGGCCTGACGCACGGTCATTCGGCTGACGCCGTAAAGTTCTGCGAGTTCGCGTTCGGACGGAAAATTGGCTCCGGATTCGAGGTTGCCGTTCTGGATCCGCCGTCTTAGAGCTTCGGAGATTTGCACATGCAGGGGAATCGAATCCTCCCGCCGTAAACTTGTTCGAGCCATTCGTGTAGTTGGTGGACTAGACCATGCCGATAGATACCATCGATGACAGGCTTGTGTCAAATTATCGGTAGTTTCCAACTATATTATTCGGATTCACGGTACATTGAGGATTTGAAGTTGACATCGATAAATCATTTCTGATAAAAGCTAGTGGTCTAGTCCACTATATTGGTCAGGAATTTTCGTATCGCGTTCGCTGTTCGAAATCGCAAATAGAGGTCGCCGCTTCACCGGCGAACCGCCGTCACGCCGGACGAATTGCACGCTGCATCTGCAATACGGAAATGCCCGCAAACTATCTCTGAGAGGAAAGCTATGAACTGCTTAAAGAATCTTTCGATCGTGCTGTCGGTGATGCTTCTATGCTTCGCGTTGTCAGCGAACACTACATTCGCCCAACAGATCACGGCGACCATATCGGGAACGATCTCCGACCCGGCCGGGGCGGTAGTTCCGGGGGCAACTGTGATGGCGACATCGGTGGAAACCGGGCTTTCGAAGTCCAGCACCACCGGCGACGCCGGGACGTACACGATCACCTTCCTGCCGCCGGGGTCATACAACATCACCGTCACCCAGACCGGTTTCAGCCCGGTCACCAGGGAAAATATCAAATTAGAGGTGGCCCAATCGGCCGGTATAGACATAACGCTGGGGGTCGCGGCGGCCCAGGCCGATGTGACGATCGAAGGCAACGAGACGCCGCTGCTTCAGACGGAAACGTCTCAGCTCGAAACGACCATCGAACAGCGGCTGGTCGAAGATCTCCCCTCATCCGAACGCAACATCTTTTCTTTCGTCAATCTGGTGCCCGGCACGATCGACACGAACGTCGCCCTCGGCAATCCGAACAGTGCTATCGGCTCGTCGGCGAACAGAAACTTTTTCGATTCCAACTTTGCGATCAACGGCGGCCGTGCATCGACGAACGACGTGCTGCTGGACGGCGTGACGAACACGATCGGCGATTTTAACGGCGTAACGATCTCGCCGCCGCAGGACGCGGTGCGTGAGTTCAAGGTCGTTTCGGGCGTCGCGCCGGCCGAATACGGACGCACGGGCGGCGGTATCGTCACGATCTCGTCAAAATCCGGAACGCGGAAATTTCACGGAGCACTGTACGAATACTTCCAGGACGGCAACCTGAACGCTAACGGGTGGGCCCGCAACCGTCTGCGGCAGGCACGGATCAACGACCTCTCGAAACACCAGTTCGGCGGTGCGATCGGCGGGCCGCTTTATTTTTTCAACTTCGGCGAGAACGACGAAGGAATGTTCAAGCGGCTCGCGAAAACATTCTTCTTCGCAAATTACGAGCTTCGCCGTCAAAAGGACCCGCTAACGCGAACGCTCACCGTACCGACGCTTCGAATGCGGACCGGCGATTTTGGTGAACTGCTGACCGGGGCGGTTCGCGCTGGTCAAACAAATGCGGACGGTTCGCCGGCCCTTTTTGGCCAGCTTTACAACCCTTTCGGAGCGCTCACAGGAGGCAGAAGACAGGCATTCGCGAATAACAATCTAAGCACACTTCCCACATGCCCGGCCACTGGTACACGAACGGCGGCGTGTATCGATCCGGTCGCACTCTCGATTCTGCAGTACCTGCCGAAGCCGAATCAGCCGGGCCTGACGAACAATTTCTTATTCTCGGGCACGTCACAGTTCGATCGTGACATCGTTTCCGGGCGAATAGATCACACGGTGTCTGAGCGTCAGAACTTCTTCGTCCGCTTCAGCTACGAAAAGCGGCAAACTGCTCCGCCTAACTATTTCGAAAGCCCCGCGACCGCCATTTCGATCGTCACGGACAAATTCGTCAACACCACTTTCAACCACGTCTACAGCCTAACTTCGAACCTCATCAATAACTTTCGCTACGGCTACACGCGTGCGGCCGCACTTCAGGGGCCCGCCAGTTTCGGCTTTGACGTTTCGAGCCTTGGTTTTCCGTCGTACCTCGCGCGGAATGCCCCTGTCGCCGTTTTCCCGACGATCACGATCGGTGGCGGCGCCGAGGGCCTGACGCCCGCGGGCGAGTTTACGGCCGGCTTCATCGGCGGGTCGGGTAACAACCAGTCGCGTGACACGCACAACGTGTCCGATTCGATCACATGGGTGACCGGTTCGCACACCGTCAGACTCGGGGCCGAGTATCGGCTTTACCGCTTCTATCCGTTCCAGTTCCTGACGCCGGACGGAAGCTTTTCGTTCAACAGGTTCGCCACGCGCGGCCCGACACCGGCACTTGCCGCCGGATCACCCGCGGAAGCGACCGGATCGTCGTTCGCGTCATTCCTGTTAGGCATCCCGTCCGGGATCACCCAGGAGGTCGTTCAGCCCATCACCATCTTTCACCACTACGGTGCGGGCTACGTGCAGGACGATTGGAAAGTTTTTCGCAGCCTGACGCTCAACCTCGGATTGCGATGGGACTTCGAGACCGGGACGGCGAGCCCGCAAAATCAGATCACGGGCTTCGACCTGGACGCCGCGTCTCCGCTTCAGGGGCGGCTGAATCTAACCAACCTCGATCCGCACGTCGCGGCGATAAACCCGAGCGTCAGGAATCTGACGGGACTGCTCAGCTTCCCCGAGGGATCACAGACAAAGACGAACTACGACCGTTTCGCCCCGCGTGTCGGATTTGCGTACAGCCTGAACAACAAGACCACGCTGCGCGGCGGTTTCGGGATGTTCTTCCTTCCGACATCGCTCGAGGCGTTGACCGCGGTCGGCGTTAATTTCACGAACAGCCAGTCGCAAACAGGCCTCGATACCGCGCAGGTTACCGGCAACACGATCTTCCTGAACGATCCGTTCCGGACGGCCGGACTGCAGGGAGCGGTCGGGAACACAAGAGGTGAGTTCACCCGGCTCGGCGATAGCCTCGCCGGCCTCGTCGAACCCGAGCGGCCGAACCCGTACAACATGATGTACAACCTTGTCCTGCAGCGTGAACTGGCAAGGAATCTCGTGCTCGACATCGCCTACGTCGGAAGCCGCGGCAGAAACCTGCCGTCACGAGACATCAATCTCAATCAGATATCCCCCGACGCTCTGGCGTACGCGCGGGCGAATTTCAACCAGCCGAACACGTGCGGTGCCGCCGCATGCTCTTCGGTCGCGACGTTCCTCGCGTTCGGGGTGCCGAACCCGTTTGCCGGGCTGCAGACGACCGTTCCGATCAGCACGCAGATAACCGGCGCGACGATCCCGCGTGCACAACTGCTGCGGCGTTTTCCCCAGTACACGACCGTCACGTGGTCGCGTCCGCAAATCGGCAAGAGCGACTATAACGCTTTGCAGGTTAACCTGCAGAAACGATTCAGCTCTGGCTGGTCCGCACTGGTCAACTACACCTGGTCGAAACTGCTCGATACGGGCGGCGTCGGTAACGGTGCTTCGTTCACCGATCCGACCAACGCGGAGGACATCTTCAATTTTGACGAAGAGTATTCGTATTCCACGTTGGACGTGCCACATCGCGTGACGGCGAGCGTGACGTATGAACTCCCATTCGGGAAAAATAAAATGTTCGGCGGCAACTGGAGCGGCTTGACGAACGCGTTCCTGGGCGGCTGGCAGATCTCGGGCACGGGCGTGTGGCAGAGAGGTGCACCGCTGACCATCACGAACGCCACCGCGTTCGCGGGCGGCGGCAGCGTCCTCACGACGATCGGCAACTCGCAGCGTCGGCCTAACCGCGTGAGCGGCGTGGACCCGATGCTTCCGGGGCTGGGCGACCTTGTGCGGCAGGGGCAGTCGATCTTCAACTCCGCGGCATTCAGCACCCCGAGCGACGTGTCTTTCGAATTCGGCAATGCCGCCCGGACGTACAACAATATACGCCGCGACAATTACAAGAACGTCGATCTTTCGATCATGAAGAACATCAACTTCCACGAGGGACGGCAGAAGCTGCAGTTCCGTGCTGAGTTCCTCAACGCGTTCAACTGGGTGGTCTTCGGAACGCCGGGAACGCAGGTCGGCAGCAACACGTTCGGTATCATCACGAGCCAGGGCAACCGCCCGAGGACCGTTCAGCTCGTCGGACGCTACACGTTCTAGAAACGCAAAATGGAGATCGGGCACGAGGCGTTTGGCTGTGCCCGATCTCCATTTTTCGACTACTCACTGAATGCTTGGTTTTCTAATATTGCTGGTTTTCGCGGTTTTTGCCGTGCTGATGTTCACGCGACAGATGCCGGCATTGCTTGCACTCCCGGCAATGGCTATCGGAACGGCGGCACTGGTACAGCTACCGGTGATCAACATCCTGAACGATGTCGTGGCGGCCGGGAGCATCAGGCTCGCACCGGTTTATGTCGCAGTTTTCGCAGGCGCGATGATGGGCCGTGTGATGCTGCAGACGGGCATCGCCGAGGCCATAATCAAACGTGCCGCGGAGTTCGGCGGCGACAAACCGATCGTCGTGGCGTTCGGACTGATGATCGTCACCGCGATCTTGTTCACGACTCTTCAGGGTTTGGGCGCGATCATCACCGTCGGTTCGCTGGTGCTCCCGATCCTGATGAGTCTCGGGATACCGCGAAGACTCGCGGCAACTCTCTTTCTGCTCGCTTTCGGAACCGGCTTCATCTTCAACCCGATCCTATTTACGCTTTATCGACAGCTCCTGAAGGTCGAAGCTGACCAGCCGCTGCCGGGCGGGATCGCGAGCTTCGCATTCGCACTGTTTGGGATCATGGCGGTGGTCGTGGCGGCCTACACTCTTTTCGCGGCAAAACGCTCCGGTGAAATGTTGTTTTGGGCGGTCGAAACGAAGGAAGAGTTCATCGAGAAGAATTTCAAGCGGGACGTGCCGCTGGTCTCGCTCCTCACGCCCATAATTCCGCTGATACTGTTCTTCGGGTTGAATTATGTCGGCATCAAGATCGACTTCATCGCCGCGTTCATTGTCGGCTCGCTTTTCGGGGTTCTGACCACCCAGCCGAAACTGGCGATCAAGAATCTTACCGCCGCCGCCGTACGCGGAATCGAGGACGGAGCACCCGCGGCCATCTTGATGATGGGTATCGGCATGCTGTTGAGCGCTCTCAACCTGCCTGAGGTGAAAGCCGTGCTCGAGCCGATGATCCGGGCCTTGCCCGTCCAGTCTGCGGTTTCTTACATTTTGTTCTTCGGACTGCTTTCACCGCTTGCTCTGTACCGCGGCCCGTTGAACGTTTTCGGCGTCGGGATCGGGATCTTCTCGATCATGATGGGCGCGGGCATATTGCCCGCCCTCGCTGTACTCGCGGCGATAATGTCGATCGTGCAGGTGCAAAACGTGTGCGACCCTACGAACACTCACAACGTATGGATCGCGAACTTCACCGGCGTCCGTGTGGAGGAGTTAACGAAACAGACCATCGTGCCGATGATGCTGGTCTGCATCCTCGGTCTGGTCGTGGCGGCATTCATGTTTTTGAGGTGATCAGATGCGCACGAAATTAATTTATCTTCTTTTCCTCGTTCTGCTCTCGGCCGCTAGCGCGAACTCGCAAGGCGTAGCGGAAGTCGTCGCCGCGAACGGGCAGAAACACGCGGTTGCCGGCAAAGACCGGACGCGCGGGGATAACGAGATCGTCGTATATACGCTCGATCGTTACCGCAAGGATCCGCCCTTCAAAAACGGAGTGGACGTTTATGTCGTTGGCGGGAAAGTCGAGGCCATCCAGGACCGGGCCGGCGCCGTATACATCCAGAATAAGCCCGATCCGGGACCGGTCGCTTCGGGGAAAGACGGCGTAGTTCTGAGCGCCAACGGCGAAGCCCGCAAATGGGTCGTGGCGAACATAAAAGTCGGTGAGGCCGTAGCGATCAACGAAACCATCACGGCCAAGAATGCGGCGGGCGAAGTAATTCCGGCGGCTTCGATCCCGTGTTTCGCCGGTGCATATTATCGAAAGGCGGTGACTAGTTTCGACACATGGACCGGCATCGCCGGCATCGTCAAACTAGGGACGCCAAAGTTCGACGAGCAAAGACTCGACCCCGCGAAGAAACAACCTCTCGATAATTTTTCGGTGTATATGGGTGGAAATGCCGGAGGCAATTATGAGGTCGACGCGGGCCTCACGTGGGCGTTCACCACGGATGCGAGCGGAAAGCTCAGCGAGAGGCGGAACGCGTGGCGCCCGTTTTGGCGGACCAAGACGTGGAACAATGCGCCGAATCACGCCGAGTACACCTGGTATCCCGGCGAGACGGTTCAAATCGCGGTGTACCTCGTTGCGCCCAAAAAGCTTCGGCTGATCGTGGCGGACGCCAACCCGCGGCCTAAAAAAATGTTCCAGGTCGACTTCGACGCCGACGGTTTCGCGCCTAACGTCGCACGGCAGTTCAAACGCGTCAACGCGATCGATCAATTCGGCAACGAAGGAAAGCCGGTTCAGCCGACGAAGGCCGAGGTGACCGGCGCGGAATGGCTCCAGACTATCCTGCTGCGCGGCGCCGGCAGCGAGGCCAAACAGATCCCGATGGACAGGGCCCGCTTCACCGATATGCGTTGCAGCGATCGATCTCACATCGTCGTAACCGAAACGAACCCGGCCAAGGGTGCCGAGAAGGTCGATATTTACGGAGCACAAAAGAAATAAATGCGAAAACGGCTTTATCTCCGGATAGCGATTGCGATCTTCGTGACATTCGAAGCTCTGGCTGTTGTGTCGTACGCGCAGACGCGTCCGCAGTCTCCGAGAAATACTATCTGGGTATCGTCCACAGCATCGGCCGACGTGATCGCCGATCGCGAATCGATCTCACGGTTCGCGGATCGGGCGAAACGGTCCGGCTTCGATACGGTCATCCTCTATTCGAAAGAGTTGAACGGCCACGTGATCTACCCGAGCAAGATCGCACCGCGTTTGGCGGAACACAAGGGCGTCCAATACGACACTTCCTTCGACCCGCTAAAAGTGTTCATCGAGGAATGCCACAAACGCGGAATGCGGCTGCACGCGGCGTTCGACATCTTCACCGAGGGCAATAAGCAGATTCCCGGTGTCGGTGTCGGGTTCGGCAAACACAAGGAGTGGCAATCCGTGGCGTACGACGTCGACGAGGGGGATAGAAGGATCAAGATCGCCCCGATCGGTGAATTCAAACAAGGCCTGCCGCTTTGGGTCAACGCGGGGATGCCGGAAGTGCAGAATTACGAGATCTCGATAATCGAAGAGGTTGTCAAGAAATACGACGTCGACGGGGTCGTGATGGACCGAGCGCGGTGGAACGGTGCCAATACGGATTTCAGCGATCACTCGCGCGGCCTGTTCGCAAAGTACGCGGGCGATCGCAAGCTAAAGTTCCCGGAGACATCTACGAAATAAAGCTCGACGCTGCGGGGAAGAAACAGATTGTCGAGGGCCGATATTACAAACAGTGGCTCGAGTGGCGTGCGTCCGTCATAAAAGAGTTCTTCGCGAAGACGAGGAAAGCGGTCAAACGGGTTCGCCCCGCTGTTTCGTTCGAGTCGTACGTTGGCTCCTGGTACCCGATATACGGCAACGACGTGGGCGTGAACTGGGCGAGCGAAAAATATCGCGTGCCATTCGCCTGGGCGACGCCCGATTACGGGAAGACCGGCTACGCGGAATTGATCGACGTCCTGTACGTGGGGCTGTATTACCAGAAAAACACCGAAGAAGAAGCTGTCGCTGCCGGTGTGAATGCCTGGAGGTCGGTGGAAGGAGCCGCGAAACTGGCGCGCGAAATCACCCGTGGAGCGACCGTTCTGCACGGCGTTATCAATTACGGCGATGATTCGTTGTCGCCGGAAAAGCTCGAAGCGGGAACAAACCTTATCAAACGACTAACTGACGGTGTAAGCATCTTCGAGTCCTCGCACGTGAAACGACGCGAGTTGTGGCCGATGCTGGATCGGGCATTAACAGGAAAAGGTAGCTCTGAGGCTCATAAGTAAATTCTCATTCGAGAATCGGAGCGGGCGGGAAAAAGTATGAACTTCTATCGAAACATTCATTTCAAATTCGCGGTCACGGCGTTGAACGTCGCACTGTGTATCGCTCCTTTTAATTTTGCCTCGGCTCAGACCCGAGCTCGACGGACGAACGTCGTACAAAGGCATGACGTTGCGAAGGGATCGGCGGCCGAGAAGCAGTGGGTCGAAAGTACGCTCAAATCGCTAACCCTGAGAGAGCGTATCGGGCAGATGATCGTGACCGGAGCGATCGGCGAATATAAGAACGTCAACAGCGACAAGTTCGCCGAGATCCGTAAACAAATAGTCGAAAACAAACTCGGCGGGTTCGTTTTCTATCGCGGCGACGTTTTGGAACTTGCCGCGTTGACCAACGAGATGCAGAAGCTTTCGAAAGTTCCGCTGCTGATGGCCGCCGATTTCGAGCGAGGCCTGCCGATGCAGATACGGAGCGGAACGAGCTTCACGCACAACATGGGAATCGCCGCGGCGGGCGACCCGCAAATGTCTTACCGAAAGGGAAGGATCATCGCGGAAGAAATGCGTGCTATCGGAATCAATTGGTTATACGGCCCCGTGTCGGATGTCGCCAACAACCCCGGCAACACGATGGTCAACGTCCGCAGCTACGGAGAAGATCCGGGCCGAGCGGCCGAATTCGTCGCGGCCGAAGTCCGCGGGCTCAAGGACGGCGGTGTACTCTCGACCGCGAAGCATTTCCCGGGACACGGCGACACGCCCATCGACTCGCACATCGATATGCCGGTCATCAACATTAAACGCGACCGGTTCGAACAAGTCGAACTCGCGCCGTTCAAGGCCGCCATCGCCGCCGGGCTCGATTCGATCATGACGGCTCACATAGCGTTGCCGGAGATCACTGGCGACGATGTTCCGGCCTCTCTGTCGCCCAAAATAAATACCGACCTGATCCGCGGGGAACTCAATTTCGACGGAATTATCACCACCGATTCGCTCGGGATGGGGGCGATACTAAAACATTACAAAGGCGAAGAAGGCGCCGTCCGGGCTATCGAGGCCGGAGCGGACGTGGCTTTGCTGCCGCCGAATCCGAAATTAGCGATCGACGCGATCGAGCAGGCCGTCGTCCGCGGAGAAATACCGCGTGAGCAGATAGATCGATCCGTGCGACGGCTCTTGCGGGCGAAATTCCGTCTCGGCCTCGCCGACGCCAAAAACCGTAGGGTCGATCTCAACCGCGTAAACCAGGTTGTAGAACTGCAAGATAATGTGCGGGCGGCCAACGAGATCGCGGAAAAATCCATAACTCTCTTCCGAAACGAAAACAACATCTTGCCGCTTACCGCAGCCGCTGCGAAAAAGGTGCTTTTCATCATTGCCGCCGGCGACGATGACGCCGATCAGGGAAATGTTTTAAAGGCTGCAATCGAACAGCGGTCGGCGGGAGCTCGAATCGCAAAGGTCGATCGCCGCACCACGGAAAAGGAATACGATGCGCTTATCGACGAGGCCAAGAGGGCGGACACGGTCGTCGTCGCCGCATTCGTCAAACGGGCGGCCCTCAAGGGCACTGTCGAACTCCCGCAGAGCGAAGCGGAATTCATCCGCGAACTGATAGACGATAATAGAAACGTCGCGGTCGTCGCGTTCGGAAGCCCGTACCAGTTGCAGCAGTTTCCCAAGGCTCGCTCGTACATGGCCGCGTGGGCGGTCGAGGACGTTGCCCAGCTTGCAGCGGCGCGCGCAATTTTCGGCGAGACGTCGATCCGCGGCCGATCACCTGTTAGCCTTCCGGGCTTCTTCAAAATAGGGGATGGGATTCAAATAGCCCGAAAGAAGGACCGGCTCTCCGACGCAAAAGAGAAAACGGAGATCTTTAATTAGCGTGTTGTCTGCTTATTCGGAAAGATGAAAAAGTCATTAGTTTTATTCGTCCTGATCGGGCTGTTCGCGCCGCAATACCTTTTCGCTCAAACGCCGCGAAATGACAAGCAAAGCGCCCAATGGGTCGAGAAAGCCCTCAAAGAGCTTTCGCTTCGGGAAAAGATCGGGCAGATGATAAACGTCCCATTTAATACCGAGTTCACAAATTTTAACAGCGACCGGTTCGCCCGGATACGATGGCAGATCGAGCAGAATAAGGTAGGAGGATTCACCGTCTTTCGCGGTGAGGCGAACGCGATCGCTGCCCTGACAAACGAGGCACAGCGTTTATCGAAGATCCCGCTATTTTTCTCGGCGGATTACGAACGCGGCCTCCGCATGCAGTCGCGCACGGGCACATCGTTCACGACCAACATGGGCGTCGCAGCCGCGGGCGACCCGCAGGCCGCGTACCGGCAAGGGAAGATCATCTGCGACGAAATGAGGGCGATCGGGGTTAACTGGCTGTTCGGCCCGGTCGCGGACATCAACAACAATCCCGACAACCCGGTGATCAACATTCGCAGCTACGGAGCCGACCCGACGAGCGTCGGCGAGTTCGTAACCGCACTATCGAGGGGCGTCAAAGAACGCGGCTGCCTTGCGACGTTGAAGCATTTCCCGGGACATGGCGACACTGCGACTGATTCGCATATCGGACTTTCGGTCGTCCCGATCGACCGCAAGCGCCTGGACGCCGTCGAACTAGTGCCGTTCAAAATGGCCATCAACGGAGGTGTGGATTCTGTAATGACCGCGCATGTTGCGGTCCCGAATGTCACGGGCGACAACCTCCCGGGCACTCTCAGCCCGAAGATCTCGACCGACATCCTGCGCGGTGATCTAAAGTTTGACGGGATCATAACGACCGACTCGATGGAAATGGGGGCGATCACCAAGAACTACCCGAACGGGCAGAGCGCAGTTATGGCGATAAAGGCCGGAGCCGATGTCGTTTTGTTCCCGCCGGACCCCGAAAAGGCCATAAACGCGATCGAAGAGGCAGTAAAGAAAGGTGAAATAACTGAAGAGCGGATCAACCAGTCCGTGAGGCGTTTACTGGCCGCCAAATATCGCATCGGCCTCGTCCAAGACCGCTTCGTTGACCTTTCTCAGGTGAACCATAAGATCGAACAGCCGGAAAACGTTAAAGAGGCAAATGCGACCGCTGAGAGGTCGATCACGCTCCTGCGAAACGGTGATAACTTCTTTCCGCTTCCGGCGGGCAAGGCGGACTCAGCATTGTTCGTTGTGATAGCGGCGGACGACGATGCGATGGAAGGTTCGGTCCTCATTCCCGAGATCCAGCGACGAGCACCGCGAGCGAAGGTCATTCGGCTCGACCCGAGGTCCACACCGGATGAGTATCGGAAAGTGTTGTCAGACGCAGCGGCATACAGCACGATCGTGATCGCACCTTTCGTAAAGCGCGCGGCTCTCAAGGGGACGGTCGCCCTTCCCGAAAATCAGGCCGACTTCGTAAAACAATTGCTTAATACCGGTAAATCGGTGGGCGTAGTCGCATTCGGGAGCCCGTACCTGATCCGGCAGTTCCGGGACGTGAAGACGTACGTCGTTACGTACGCGATCGAGGACGTTGCTCAATTCGCGGCAGCCCGAGCGATCTTCGGCGAAGTGCCGTTTAGCGGGAGACTGCCGGTCGCGGTTCCCGGGCTCTTCGAGATCGGTGCCGGCGTCGCGAAATAAGAGTCGTTCGAATTAGCGGATAGAAACTCCAAGTGGAAACGGCATTACCCAAAACTTTAGAGAACCGGCGAGTCCGCATCGGCATCGACGTCGGCGGCACGTTCACGGACGTGGTGGTGGTCGACAATGACACCCGCGAAGTAGTTTCGCAACTGAAGGTCCCGACGACCCACTCCGCCGGTGAAGGCGTCGCTCTCGGCATTATCGAAGCCATAGAGCGGGCACTCGGGGAGTTGAACATTTCGCCCGACGAGGTGATCTTCATCGCCCACTCAACGACGCAGGCAACCAACGCACTTCTCGAGGGCGATGTGGCAAACGTCGGTGTGATCGGGCTCGGCAGTGGACTCGAGGGCCTAAAAGCACGCATCGACACAAAGATCCCGCCGATAGAACTTGCACAAAACCGCTTCCTCAAAGCCGACCATCGGTTCCTATCAACGCGAAATCCCGAGCAGGGCGTGATCGAGAAGCTCGTTTCCGAACTGCAGGGAAACGGGGCGGAAGTGATAGCGGTGTCCGAGGCATTCGGCGTCGACAGAAATTTCAACGAGCAAAAGATAGCGGCCATCGCCCGGGCAAAGGGGCTGTTCGCGACCACGGGGCACGAGGTGTCGACGCTTTACGGATTGCGAACCCGCACGCGAACGGCCGTGCTCAACGGTGCCATTCTGCCGAAGATGATCCACACCGCGACGAAGACCGACGAGTGCGTCAAACGTGCCGGGATCACCGCCCCGCTCATGATAATGCGCTCTGACGGGGGCGTGATGTCGGTTGACGAAGTGCACCGGCGGCCGATCATGACCATGTTGTCCGGCCCCGCGGCCGGAATCGCCGGGGCATTGATGTATGAGAAAGTGTCGGACGGCATTTTCATCGAAGTTGGCGGAACGTCCGCCGACATCTCCGTCATTCGCGACGGCCAGCCGCAGACGAAAGCCGCGCGAGTCGGCGGCCACAGAACGTACCTGAACACGCTGGACGTGCGCACGCTCGGGATCGCGGGCGGCAGTATGATCCGCGAAAGCGGCGGCACGATCGTCGACGTCGGTGCCCGCTCCGCCCACATCGCCGGGCTCGCATATGCGACATTTCAAGTGCCCGAGATCTTCGCCGGGGCCCGCCTTGTGCATCTGCGTCCGACGGTACACGACACCGACGACTACATCGCTATCGAAACTACCGCCGGCGACCGGTACGCCCTCACGCCGACGTGTGCGGCGAACGTTCTCGACCTTATTCCCCATGATGCATTTGCAAAAGGGAATCGAGAAGCGGCCCGAGCTGCTTTCCGTCCGCTCGCGGAAAAGCTGGGGGTGTCGATCGAGCAGGCGGCGGAAACCGTCCTTGACGTGTCGTGCCGGAAAGTGCAGAAACAGATCGACGAACTGATTGCCGAATACAATCTTGATCGGGCCACGATCGAGCTGGTAGGCGGCGGGGGCGGGGCCGCATCACTGCTCTTTCATACCGGGAAACTGATGGACCTGCCGTCGCGTCTGGCTAAAAAGGCGGAAGTTATATCGACGATCGGCGTCGCCCTTGCGATGGTGCGCGACGTCGTGGAACGAAACATCGTCGACCCGACGCCCGAGCAAATTCTTCAGATCCGCCGCGAAGCCGCCGACGCTGTGATAAAGATCGGAGCGCTACCCGAGTCGGTCGAGGTTCAGATCGAAGTGGACACGAGACGCAATCTTGTCCGGGCTGTTGCGTTCGGTACGACCGAACTACGCCAGGGCAACGACAATTTGGTCGGCGGATACGATGCGTGTTTGTCCGCGGCCTCACGCTCGATGAAGGTGGAAGAGCGCGCGGTAGAATTGGCCGCGGAAACGGACGGTTTTTTTGTATTCGCATCCGAGATCGAAACGGCCGCCTTTTTCGGGCTGTTCAAATCGAGGCGGCAGATGGTCCGCGTCGTGGACAAAACGGGTGTGGTACGGCTGCAGCGAGGCGATGCTGAAGTGTATTCTACGACTGTGGGGGCCGCGAAAAACGACCTTGATGTCGTTATCACGAAACTGACGGATTTCGGCGATGCGGGACGTTCGCTGCCGGACGTGCACGTTCTCGTCGGCTCAAGGATCGTAAATCTTTCCGGTCTTGCGGACCTGGAGCAGGCGTTAGCGCTGGCGAGTGCAGAACTTGAAAACCTCGACCCGGACGAAAAAATCTCGATCGTGGCTGCGGCCCGTGCAAATTAGTAGTGAAGGAATTGAAAGCGGACATTCTGATCGTAGGAGGCGGCGTGGGCGGCTGTGCCGCAGCGCTGGCGGCCGCGTCGGCGGGGCGGAGCGTCGTCCTTACTGAAGAATCCGATTGGATCGGCGGGCAGTTGACTTCGCAAGCGACGCCGCCGGACGAACACGGGTGGATAGAAAAGTTCGGCTGCACGGGGACTTACAGGAGAATGCGTAACGGCGTGCGCGAGTATTATCGCAATAATTACCCGCTAACTCCGGAAGCCAAAAGTGATCCGTTTTTGAATCCCGGGAACGGGTGGGTTTCCCCGTTGTGTGCCGAGCCAATCGTTTTCCTGAAAGTGCTGCAGGAAATGCTCGACGAGTATACGCGAAGTGGTTGCCTGACCGTGATGACCGAACATATCCCCTACGCGGCTGACGTAGACGGCGGCACGATCAGGGCGGTAACAGTACAAAGCATCCGAGACGGCGAGCAGGTTACGATCTCGGCGAGATATTTTATCGATGCCACCGAACTCGGTGAATTGCTCCCGCTTTCCGGCACCGATTTCGTAACCGGTTCCGAATCGATCGCCGAAACCGGTGAGCCGAGTGCTAAGGATACCGCCGACCCGCTCAACTCGCAGGCTTTCTCTATGTGCTTCGCACTCAGCAATTACGACGGCGAGGACAACACTATCGAGAAACCCGCACGGTACGATTTTTGGCGCGACTTTGTGCCCGAACTTACGCCAGCGTGGAGCGGGCGACTGTTGAGCCTGGACGGGGTCAGCCCGAGAACGATGAAGCCGATAACGTATAATTTCCAGCCTCACGGCGAATCGGATAAAGCATTTTCGGGACTCTGGAATTACAGGCGCATCCTTGATCGCAATAAATTTGTTGCTGGTGCTTTTGCCAGCGACGTCACAATTGTGAATTACCCGCAGATCGATTACTTCGAAAAGGACTTGGCGACTGTCGGCGACCACGAGGAAAAGATGCGTTTGGTCGACGAAGCGAAGCAGTTGAGCCTCTCGTTCCTGTATTGGATGCAGACCGAAGCGGGATTCGAAGGGTTGAAGCTGAGGCCTCATATCGTGGGCTCGCCGGACGGTCTCGCGAAGATGCCGTACGTCCGCGAGTCCCGCCGCATTAAGGCCGAATTCACCGTTCTCGAACAGCACGTTTCAGCGGCATGCCGCCCCGGTCGTAAGCACGCCCAACGGTTCGACGACTCAGTCGGTATCGGATATTACCGCATCGACCTGCACCCTACGTCGCGCGGCGACAACTACGTCGACGTTGAGGCTCTGCCGTTTCAGATCCCTCTCGGTTCGCTGATCCCGCAGCGGATGGAGAATTTGCTGGCGGGCTGCAAAAATATAGGCACGACGCACATCACTAATGGCTGTTATCGATTGCACCCGGTCGAGTGGAACATCGGCGAGGCGGCCGGCAGTCTTGCGGCGTTTTGCTGCGAAACAGATACGCCGTCGCATGCGGTGAGAAATGACCCGACGCGCTTGCGCGATTTCCAGGCTCGGCTGGTGGAACGCGGCGTGGAGCTGGAATGGCCTGCCGACATCGATCTGGAGGAAGGCGATCCGCACCGACACGCCCTTTGATCCGGAATGATGGAAACAATGTTTAAAAATGCGTTGGCGTTGGTTGCTCGACTGGGAACGCGCGATGTGTTCGAGATCGCCCGGACGAACGGGGTGGAAATCGTATACGGATCCTGGCACCCGATCACGATCGGGGAATTCGAGCGAGATACGAAAATTATTCGGGTGAATGATCGCGCTATTTCCGCCGCCGCGGACGGGCGTAAACTTGAGATCAAAATAATCGCACACGAGCTGGGACATTTTTTCGCGGAATCAATGAAAATCGATCGTGAAAGCGAAGAGGCCTTTTCACATGAATTCGCAACGGCACTGGTGGGATACTGACGTGAGCCAAGACAAACCACAAAATACGAGACCTCGGCTATTTTTGGGGGTGGACGGCGGCCAAAGTCACACCGAAGCGGTGGTCGCCGACGAGCGCGGAATGATCTTAGGACGCGGTTTCGGGGGGCCGTCCAACCACGCAGAACAGCCGGGCGGACGCGAGCGTTTGCGAAAGGCCGTCGCCGACAGCGCAGACGAAGCTCTTCGGAAAGCGGGTTTGCCGGCCACGGAGAATACGGTCTTCGAATCGGCCCATTTCGGTATGACTGGCGGTGCCGATTTTAAGGAAGAGATCATCACCCAAGCGATCAAGGCGAACCGGATCTCCATCGGGCACGACGGGCCGACGGCTCTCTTCGGCTCGACAGCGGGGCAGTCGGGAATCGTCGCGATCGCGGGAACCGGTTCCGTTGTGTACGGTGAGAACACCGCCGGCGAGACGGCCAAGATCGGCGGTCTTGGATACCTGTTCAGTGATGAGGGCAGCGGTTTTTGGCTCGCCACCCAAGTTGTCAGGCTCGCGATCAAAGAACAGGACGGCATGGTGCCGCAATCCGGTCTGGAACTTTTGGTCCTGGACTTTTTTCAACGCCCGAGCATACGCGACGTAACCAATGACTTTTACAATGCGAAATTAAGCCGCGACGACCTGGCGGCCTTCGCAAAGCGGGCGCAGGAAGCCGCCGCGAATGGCAATGTTGTCGTCAGGGAGCAGATCAGATCGGGAGCGAATGTGCTCGTAAAAAGCGTAAAGGTCGCCGCCGAACGCTTGAACTTCAGTTCGGAGTTTCCCGTGGCCTATACCGGCGGCATGTTCAGAGGTGAAATTATGAGATCGTGTTTCGCCGAGGAGTTGGGAAAGGAAGTTCCTAACGCGACTTTCACCGATCCCATTTTCGGTCCGGCGATCGGGGCTCTCCTTTTGGCGTTCCGGCAGGCGGGCATCGATATCGGTAAAGTATTGCTCAACAACTTAAAGACGACCACACATAAATGAATACTATCCTGACAAATTGGCGCGGCGGGCTCATAGTTTCCTGCCAGGCCGCACCAGGTTCACCATTAGCGAAACCGGAAATCATCGCGGCTCTCGCGGAAACGGCGGAACAGAATGGGGCCGTCGGGTTACGGATCGACTCGCCCGAAAACATCTGTGCGGTGAAGGGACGGGTAAAAATTCCGGTGTTGGGTATTTACAAGGTCGTCGTCGATTCCAGTGACGTGTACATAACTCCGACACTGGACGCGGCGGAGCAGATAATCAAGGCAGGTTCGGATGTGATCGCTATCGACGGCACTGACCGCCCGCGGCCGAACGGCGAGAAATTTAAGGATATCGTTTCGCGGGTCCGTGAGACGCACGATTGCCCCATAATGGCCGACATAGCTGAGTTCGGCGAAGGCATGCGGGCGGCGGAGGTCGCAGGGGTCGACATCCTAAGCACGACCCTGTCCGGTTACACCTCGACGACGAAACATTTAACCGCACCCGCTTTTGACCTTTTGAAGGCCTTGGCGAAAAACTCCTCGATTCCGGTAGTCTGCGAGGGCCGTTTGCGGCACCCGGATGACGTCAAGCGGGCTTTCGATTGCGGAGCATTCGCCGTCGTAGTCGGAGGAGCGATCACCGGGATCGATCAGCTTGTCCAACTTTTCGTCGGTGCGACGCCGCGCGGCTCGGTACTCGTCGAGAGCGCTAAATAGTGAAAAGCTTTTGGTATCAACGAAAGTTGCCCTGCACTCCTTGTCGAATATGCGGAGCCAGCACCCGCCGCCAGATCTCATACCCTTCGGCGTTCATGTGAAGACCATCACTTTGGAAAATATCTTTTCGCGCTTCTCCGTTGGCGTCGAGCATCGGACCCCAGACGTCTACGTACTGGAGGCGCTTTTCTCCGCTTATTTTCTTTTTTATCAACTCGTTGAGTTGCTGAAACTGGCCCCGCAATCTCCATCTCGAGGGGCTGGGTTTTAACGAAACAAAAATTATCCGGGTTTTAGGCAGGTTTTTGCGCACGATCAAGACAAAAGAGTTGAAATCCTCAAAGACACGAGCGACCGTCTTCCCGGCCGTCAGGTCGTTTTCTCCCGCATAGAGCACGATCACTTTAGGTTTGTAGGGCACCACGATCCGGGGAGTGTAGAAAACCACGTCTTCGAGATGAGAGCCCCCGAAGCCGCGATTGAGGCTGCTAAAATCCGCAAAATCCGTGGCGACCGACTTCCACGCCCGAATGCTCGAGCTTCCCGTAAATAACACCTCCGTGCGCCTCGGCAAAGTCTTCCCATCCGCTTCCGCGAACGCGTCGATCTCTTTCTCCCAGAGATGTGCACGGGAGTATTGCTGTTGGGCGTTAACGACCGAAACAGCCACGAACAAAAATGCTAAAAGTGCATACGATCTGGAAAGCAGAGTCATCATGTTGCTCCCATTATATATGCCATTTCGGCCGGGACACGACTCGCCCGCCATACGTTTGGATGATATCGGTATTACAGGGAAATCAAGACGAAAAACGCGAAACGGGCACCTCGTCGATGCCCGTAACTCACTAATTTTATTGGCTCCGCAGGTAAGACTCGAACTTACAACCCTTCGGTTAACAGAAGCCGAAATATTCTGCTTTTTACCACCTTAGAACACCACCAATCTTCTTTATTCCCAATGTTTACGCCCACTTCGCCCACACCATGCCAACCCGTGCTAAATGATGAAAGTCAGTCGAATTTCGAAGGGGTTATGTCACAATCCATGACACAATTTTCGAGCTGATCTTGACGAGATTTGTGAGCGGCAAGCTTCGAAAGGCTAGGGGTCGCAAACAATAAGGTCACATTTCTTAACCGGCCCACTCGGCGTCAAAATACTCCTTCCTTCACAGCAATTCAAGCTTCCTCGATCCGCCGTCCGAGAGTTGCTGAAATCTCGGAAGTTGACCAATGGGGTGCACTGATGTGCAGCAACGAAGCTAGCTCCTGAGTAGGGCCCGCAGTTCCGCGATGGAAAGCGTGTGGTTCTTGTTCCGATGAACCATAGCGTGACAGTTCGGACACAAAACGGTCATCTCCGTTCTTACATTTACCTTTCGAGCTTTTTCAAATTGAGAAATCGGCACCGTGTGGTGCACGTGAATGAAATCCTTTCCGTGCACACCGTATGTCTCTTCAAAATTGATTTCGCATCCCTTGCATTCGACACCGTGAATCCGAATCGCTTCGTTGCGGTTTACTCTCTTGCGTTCGTAATAGGTGACGTACCGTTTTCCTGATGCACCTTCGTCAGCAGATTCAAACTCGGCCTCAATCTCATCTGATTCCGTTCGGTCCTCCCAAACTGAAGCCCTCACCGCAGATCTCGGTGCAATGGGGTACAGCTTCCCGAGAAAACTATCGAGCAATGCCGCGGATGGCCCGACGAGCGTCCGATTGCCGCGAAGAGTTTGGCCATCGAGGATTCCGGGGGAAGAATATCTAAGTTTATTCTTGATACTCTGATCGGGCGAATAGAATTCAAGTTTGCGAGTGACAGTATCTGGTATCTTGCGGTTCCACTCTGTTCGCGTAGAGGACCTCGCGATAATGTGGTCGGTAGATTCCCAAAGATCAGTTGTTCCCATCAGTTCTGAGGCCCGCTTCTTGTCGCAGATCTCTTCCACGATGATTTTGCATGCAACGTAAAGTTTGCCTTTGAGATTGGTAACAATGTAAACCGCATCTCCCGGTTCAATCCGTCCGAGGAAATTTTCACTCGCCGTGTGGTCGAGTAGCGTGTTGCCGAGAGCTTTCCGGTTGTATTCCCACGTCGAATTTTTCCAATACGTAGTAAAGTGGTTCATAAGTTTACGACCCCTTGTCGGCCCGAATGTTGCGCCGCTTCCAGCGAGGTCTTGCTTACCTTTCTCCAAAAATAAACGAGCCTCAAGCCAAATTGAACAGGTAGTCTAGGTCCGCAATCAATTTATTGGTTTCGGGTTTATCGCCGGTTTGTGCAGCGAATCTCTTCACAAGAATTACGCCTTTTGAATCTTCGTTCGCAAATTGCTCAGCCACGATAGCCGCCGCTTTCTCGAACTGCCTGTGAGCCGAATATCTTTTGGCAATCGACGTCGATTCTTTCCATTCGTTTTCCGTCATCATAGCGATGATCCGGTAAACATCGAAAGCGTGGTAAGGGCCCTTGATCGAATCTCCAAGCCGATCATTCACAGCGTTCAACTTTAAGAACAAGTATGCGAATGGATGAGGGATAAAGATCTCCGCACTATTACCTTGGGTTATACGGATGCGAAGGGCAGTCTCCTGAACGAGGAATGCTTCTTCGGTTGTATGAGCGTGAAGCACCCGATTCTTTCCTTTTGGAGCCGTCCGCCGAACATCTACGTCTACAAGTTTTCGAAGTTCGTCGGATTCTGGCGGAAAGGCCAAAAAATCAACCTTGATCGGTTGAGCCATCCCGGACGTCAGAACCTTCTTCGTGAACTGGTAGTACTCCGCGCCCTTTATCGGTTCGTAGTCCTTGTCGAGCACTTCTCGGATCTTCCGAAACTTGGCGTCGCTTGAAACGATCTCGGCCTGTAGGAAGAAATCAAGATCTTCAGTCGATCGGGCCGAAGGGAATGGATCGATCCTTGTTCGTTCTTTCGACTCCAAAAGTAACTTGGTCTTCAGGAAGAGTCCGTATCCGCCACCAACTATCAGTGGGATTTCGTGTGGTTCTAGCTCACGTGCAAGACGAATCAGTTCTTTCCCGAGAGGGTCGTCAACTTTCATCTCATACCTCCGGTTAGAATCCTTTCCACTAATTGAGCCGCAGCATCTTGTTCACGCTTTCCCTTTTGTGAAAGTTCAAGGTAGACCTGCAAAGGAGATGTGAAATATCGCTTACTTTTTGAATCCCACGATCGATCAAAATAGACGGGCTCTTCACTTGTCTCGATCAGTGCAATGTTGGGAAACCGATCAGTCTCCTCGAAGTCGATTCCCACTGAAGCGTCGGATATGCTCTCCACATAAATGCGAAGTGGTTCTCCAACCGTTGGGAAAACTACATATCGCTGAGCCTCGTTCACCGCATATCGCTGCTCTATTTTCTCGCAGTTGAGAGCGATCCTTCTCAGGGCCTTGTCCACGCTTGCAACTTTTCCTATGACCTTTTTCGCTCCCTGGGCTTCTCGGTAATTTGACTTTAATCTATCGAGCAAACTTTCGGCATCGATAAGTTTTATCCCTTGTTCCCGAGAGATAATGAAGTCGTCGTCCAGTTCTTTCAGAACTTTGGACACGGTGGCCAGGGTTATCTTCGCCCCACGTTTCTTAGCTTCTTCGAAGACTTCTCCTACACTCGTATACTCAGATCGTGAAAGCATCACGCGTGCCACGATGGAGCTTGTTCCGCGATAGATATTCTTGATCGGCGAACTTGAAGGAAATAGATTACGGTTGCCGATTCTCTCTATCAACAATTTACCGGGAACTATCAGCATTACATTTCCCGACAGATCTATCGCACTGATGTTCCGAGCTGCTAACTCCTTAAATTGCGCCTCGCTCATATACGGAGCCACGATCATCGGATTCGATTCATTGCCGGAGGTTTCCCGAATCTCGTTCAATTGCGAGACTGCTATGGCGATGAGCTTCGGGGTCGCAACCGTCTTGATCTCCGAAACAAATCTCCAAGTCTTTTCACCCCAGTCGACATCAATAAACAAGTCCGGGATATACTCAACTTGACTATCATTGTTCGTCGAGACAAATTCCCTTATGTTTATTCTGAGAGGTGGTATATCTACCTCTCTCAATTCTCGAATAATTTCTTTTTCAGTGAGGCGTTTCATGACTTTCCGAGAGTATCATAATTTCTTATATAAGAAAAACAATAAATATGGGAAAGCAAAAACGCGCCGTTTTTTAACCCAACATCGCAGATCTCTCCAGGGGATTTCGACGTCGGTTCAGACCTACAGGAACTGACTATTGCAAAGCTTTCCAAGCCTCAAACTCGCTCGGCCGAACCTTGAAGCGAGCGACGCTTCCTTCGTGCAAACTGATCACCTCGACCTCGATCAGGTTGAACAGTGCATCGCGGTCGGAGTCGGGGACATCGGTCGCTTCGATAAGCGCGCGGATTTTCTGCACGATTGCCGGGCCGGGCACCTTTTCGAGAATGATTGACCGTACGATCTCCTGGATCAGGGCGCGATATCGAAGCTTGAGCATATTTGGTTCACCCATTGCTTGTTGGATCGCCGTGTATCTCTGGGACGAGCGACGATATGCCCAGATGTAAAGGTCGCGGATCAAACTGACATCGTTCATTTCGTAAACGCCCAAAAGGGCGCTTATATACGTCGGCTGATGTACATCCGTAAACGACAGCGGCCGAAGGTTCTCTCTGGTTAGGGGAATGTTAGCTACAAGTCTCGCTGTCCTTTTGTTGACATCCTCGAATGCCTGCAAATAAGACAAATGAACGATGGAGAAGAATGACTTCTCGAACGGATCAGTGATCAAGTTCAGTTTCTCAACGAACAGGTCGAAACATTCGCGAAGGACGTGAGGATTTTCCAAAGGAATATAGGCGGTTCCACTAATGCCAACGGCGATTGTTCGAATCCGTCCCGAAGCGGCTGGGTCTCCGAGCAGGTTGTCCGAAAGCAGAGCGTGGATGCTGCATATTTCGTGAGACGTGATGAATGCCTCCTCGGCGGATTCGACAATGTACTCGATCGCCGCCTTATGGTTCAGGATCATTTGTGCTTCGGAGGCATCCTTTCCGACAGCGGTTTCACCAAGTTCGATCAGTCTCTGGGTTTCCAGCAGCGAATAAGTGTTCCCTTCAAGACGACTCGAATTCCACGACAGGTCGATCAGGAGTCGATCGAGTATATTTCGCGCGTAGGTGCCCGCAGGCCGTTCGATCGATTCCACTCGCCCCATCACGAGTAACCTTTCGCGCTGTTCAGCGGACAAATAATAAGTTCTGTTCGGCTCGTAATCGCGTAGAAGGTCCTGATTGTATCCGACGGGAGTTCTAGCGTTCTGTCCCTGAGAAACGTACCTCACCACGTTAGATGATTCTGGCGAAAGTTCTATCTCTGACAAATTGGCTTCATGCCTAGAAGAGACTGATTCCGTTACCTCACCCGAGTCCACAACGGAGGGACTGAGAATATATACGCGTGAGCGCCCCGCTCCTTTTGCGCGAATTTGATTCTTTTGTTTCAGCGATCGAAGGGCTCGTTGAATTGCCCTGCGTTCGCTCAGATCATCTTTCAACACTCCAAGAGCATTGGCAATAAGGCGGACGCTAACTTCATTCTCGTCTCCGAGCAGTTGCAATATCCTGACCTCGATTTCTTCCGTTTTTGTCTTTTCTGACATATGCGTCGTGGATCGACTGAATCCATCTGGCTTCACTATACCATCGTCCTGCCTAAATGCGACATAAATATGACATAAACACGACAAATGCTTGTCACACTTACGTCATATTTACACTAATTGCGACATGAGTAATAGGCAGTAATAACTGTTGACAGTAAGAACTGTCCATGCTATTGTACGGTTATGAGAATGAGATTGGATCAAATCAAAGAAGTCCAATATGTTGGCGTTAAAGAACTTGCGGACGCGGCAGGGCAGATCCTCAAAGAGAGGGGATCAAGCCAGGAAAAGGGGACGGTCACCGAATATCCGAACGAACGGACGATTCGTTTTTACCTCACTGAGGGGTTGTTACCGCCCTCGGAGATGAAGCAGGGGAATGCTTCAGTTTTCGGATATTCGCACCTTTTGACCTTGCTTGTGATCAAACATCTACAATCTGACGGATTGCCAATAACTATTATCCGTCAGTTGGTCACCGGAAAGGCCCCGGCCGAGCTTGAAGAACTGCTGGGAGCCGAGTCGGTTGGCGTGAAAGTTATAACAGACCCTGCCGAGCTCCAGACAACACTGTCGAAGAGCGAGGCCGAGCTTACCGAACTATATGGCGAACCTGTAAGAAAGATCGAGGATCAAGCTGCGATCAACGAGTACCTAAAGTCCAAAAGAGGCGGCGCCAAAGAGTATCTGAAGAGCCTGCTCTCGCCGCGGAAGCAAACGAGGGATGGCGAGCTTCCGGCATTTTCACTTGCACAAGCCGAGCCCAAACCGGATCGAACAATATTGCGAAGTACCGATGGCAGGACTCCGTCGCCGAAAGCTGTTGAGAGTTGGTCGCGACACGAGATCGTACCCGGTGCGGAACTTCACATCCGGCAAGGGTACAAGCCTCCTGTAGGCGACGAGGAGGCCGCCGAGCTTTTAAGAAAGATAAAGGAGGCACTTGGATTCCAGAACGATACTTGAGCGAATGCGGATGACAAAGGTCTTGAGAAATAGAGTAAGCCATTTTATAAGGAGCCCATATATGAAAATGAAACCGACTGTCGAACTGATGACTGAAAAAGCCAAACTCGTTAAAGGAGTACGGCAGAATGTTGATCTGCTTATTCGGGTCACCCCTCCCGAACGTGACGCGGCGCCAAATAAACGCCCAAAACTTAACATCGGTATCGCTCTTGACCGCTCCGGTTCGATGGGCGGACCGAAAATGAATCACGCCCGGGAAGCAGCCAAGTACTGCGTTGACCAGTTACTGTCGAACGATAACTTTTCGGCCGTAATCTTTGACGATCAGGTCGACGTGCTCTTCACAAACCAGCCGGTTTCGGACCGCGAAATGCTCAAGCGTGGCATCGAGCGAATTGAGGCTCGAAACTCGACCGCACTGCATGAAGGTTGGGTAAAGAGCGGTCTTCAAGTTAGCGAACGGTTGGAGCCAAATGCGATCAATCGGGTTCTGCTTATCACTGACGGGCAAGCGAATGTTGGGGAGACGAATATCGATCGCATCGTCTCTCAGGCCGGCGAACTTGCAGGCAAGAACATCACGACCACGACGATCGGGATCGGATCAGATTTCAACGAGGACCTGCTGATTCCGATGGCCGCAGCGGGTGGCGGCAATGCCTGGCACGTCAAGGAACCGCAGGACACGGTGACGATCTTCGAGACCGAGCTTCATGGTTTGGCAAGGCAGTTCGGCCGCGGAGTTCGCCTGAGCGTGCGCTGTCCTGATGGCGTCCGCGTCGTAGATCTTTTGAACGATTTCGAGAAGGATGGAAGCGGCGGGTACATTCTGCCCGATCTTCTTTCCGGTTCGCCGCTCAATATTGTTGTCCGCCTTGATGTCTCGGGTGATCTGCTCGATGGCAAGTTGGCCGACGTCGATCTTAGCTACACAAGTCAAGAAAGCGGAGCGACCGAATCCGTCTCGTTAAAATTCTCGACGGACTTTGATACAGAGGAAGCGATTGCAGCACTCGAAACCAATCCCGACGTCGAGCAGGCGGTTGTGCTGCTAATGAACGCCCGAGCCCGTCGCGAAGCAATGGAGCATATCGATCGGGGAGACTTTAGCGGTGCCCTGTTCTGCGTAGCAGACCCCAGCCGGGAAGTCGCGCGACTCTATTCGAGAACCGGATCGGAAGCTCTAAAGGATGAGATGGACGATCTTGAATCCGTTCAACAAATACTCTTTAGTCGTGAGGATGATCTAATGGCCCGAAAGAGACTTGCGTACCGCCGCGAATCGACAAGAAAGGGGAGGTGACCGAACCTTCACTTACTAACTACTAGACATCCATTGGGCAGATCGGCATCAGCATGATCTGCCCAAGAAGATTCCTGAGGAGTAATCGGTTGCAAGTATGGCTTGCCCGCCACGATCTTCAGATATTTAATCAAGGTCGAAAAACCCGCCATCTGGATCCTTACTCATCGCCCGCTCATAAATTAACCAAGGTTTCTCTTCAAATATGTCCCATTTGATGTTTGCCGTCCCCTCATAGTCGGTAACCCTAACTTCCACCCCATTCTCGATCAGTTCCTTAGCGTCGATAAACCATCCGCTCAACTGCCAAGGATCAGTCGATCCGTCGCGGAAGCCGGTTGTTTCCATTTCGAGAACTGTGTGGCCGTACCCGTCCGAATCAACCATACCGCCGAAAGATAAAGCAAATCGGTGCCCGCTAATCTCGATCTGATAGGAGCGTTCCGAATCGCCGATCAGGACGACGAAATGGAGGTTGGGTGTATTGAACGGAAGGCGGTCAACTGCTAATTGTACAGCGGCAAGGTCTCGAATAGTTTGCGGAGAATCCGTGGCCGCGATCATTTCGCGAACCCTTTTTCGCAATTCATCTATTACCCAGTATTCCTGATAACGGAACGGAAAATAATCGTCCTCGAAATCGTCGTCTGGGCTTTCCACATCTTACAGTCCTTCCAATGCATTCGTTTGCTCATCCGCTGCGTCCACCGGTTCTATGGGCTGATCGGTCGCCTGAGAGACGGGGCTAACTGGACTGCTGGGCCGCGTAGTCCCAGGCCGAGAACTCTACCCTTTCGCCATCGGATACGATAAATGGGTCTTCGCCGAACGCTCGGTAATGCTCAACTAACTCCTCGGCGGTCACGCAGCGTTCCCGATTCGCCATGAGGAAGTCGTCTACGATCTTCTTTGCAGCGTCGATAGCTTCATACGCAGTATCGAACGTACCTTTCAAGTAGCGTTCGGATTCGTCTTGGTAATGAAAATTGTCGTCTACGAACAGTCGGTACATATATACCTATCTCCGGGTCGTGAATGACCTCCAATCAGATCCGCCGCCGGGATTTATACGAGTTCCGGTGACGATTCTCGATCCATTCCATCACACTGGTTGGTTCGAAGAGTAACCGATTTCCAATACGGTAAAACGGAAGGCCATCTTTGCGTAGCCGGAAAAGTGTGACCGACGAGACTCGAAGAAATTCGGCAGCTTCTTTCGAGGTGAGCAACCTTGGGTGAATTGACGGCGTAGCGGCCGGCTCCGGCTGAGGCGGCCCAACAATACCTTCACTGCCGCTTGTTGTATGTTCGAGGTATAGACGCAGAAGCGCCGCCGCAGCGTCGACGGCCGACTTCAGTCGATCGGCTGTTTGTTCGATTTGAAGTAAAAGGGCCGTGACATTCTCTTCTGATGATTTCATGTTCATTTGACCACAGCTTTGGCTTTGAAACGCCGCCCCTACCTGCCGACGACGATTTGTCGAAGGAGTTCATGACGGGACTGTTCTCCAGTTAGAATTGCAGTGCAGTCGACAGCTGTTTAAGGCGCGACACAAGGATTGTTCCCTAACTTATCGCGGAAATCGACTCAGCATTCCCGAACGGTAGAAGTTTGCAGAAAAGGTTGAGGAGTTTCATTGTCTCAATCGAACTCGGTGGCGTGGTCGCGATTCGCGGATCTGCTACGACAACGGCTAAACACTGGGCTCGGGATATCGCGACATTGATCCGGTTTTGGTTGAGAATGAATCCGATGCCTCGCGATCCGTACTCACCAAAGCTTGAGCACAAAGACAGAATACAAACGGGGGCTTCCTGTCCCTGAAACTTATCAACACTCCCGACCCGAGCTCCCGCTGGAAGACGATTTTCTAGAGCCCTTACCTGAGCGTTGTACGGTGCAATGAATAGGAAATCCGACAGATCTAGTGGTCTCGTTAATCCATTTTTATCGGTGTACTGCACGCCGATAAGGCCATCGCAGATGTCGAGTACTCTTTCGACTTCCTCCGCACTATTTTGGATATTCCCGTCGTGTTCGATTCCATGAAAGACAATTCCAGATCCAGCATCGCGATCCCCCGAAACATCAATTGCCTGATTCGAGCAATCAGCATGCGAATGGAGCCGTCCTTCATAAACACTTTCTGAGATAAAATCACATACTGCGGGATGCATTCGTCGAGATTCTCCCAAGAAGATCCCATAGTCATGCGGGACAACGGAGTGAAACTGAATCGCGTCCTCGCCGCTGTTGTCGACATCTTTCAATGCATATTGCAGGGCTGAGAGCCGTGCGTCACCAGGATGCGAACCTAGAATCGGCTGTTCGAGCTGCATCTGATCCCCTAGCAGCACGAGATTCTTTGTGCACCTAGTCATAGCGACTACATTCGCAATGGGAACCTGTCCAGCTTCATCGACGAAAAGGTAATCCAGATCGTGATTCCAGTCGGCGCGCGAAAATAGCCATGCTGTGCCGGCAATGATGCCTTCGGTGTAGGCCGAGAAGCCCGCTCCTCCGTCTTTTGCATAAAGAAATCCTGGATTGTCTTTGAAGACTTGCTCATCGCCGCTGCCGCTTGCCTTCACTCCAATCAACGGTAGGTTCTTATCCTTGAGCACCCGAGCGCAGCCGTCAACCAGGTTCATTATCGCTTTGTGCCCGTTCGAAGTGATGCCGATCTTATTGCCTGTTGCAAGTAGGTTCGCGATCATCTGCGACGCGGTGTAGGTCTTACCGGTCCCTGGCGGCCCTTGGATGACCAAACAATCACCGCTCATTTCACCGGCGACCCTAATGGCAAGTTCGGTGGTTGATTCGTTATCGCGAGCCGGTAATCCGGCCGGAGCCGTGCGGTTCATCAGTGATTCTGCAGCGGGATTCAGCGAGTTCTTAAGTTGCGATTCAGCGACGAGCGCCAACGCGTCGGGAATAGGATCCGGGCTAACAAACTCGTCAGGCACGAGACAACCATGCGAAGGAAACTCGCCACCAAAGGCTCCCAGAACTTTCTTTCCGGCCTTTAGATGCAACGACCCGTTTGCGAGGTCGAGTGCGACGAGGTTGAATCGAGTCTGTTTTGCGTGAGAAAAAACTAACTTCGTTTTGTCGCCAGCTGACAACTTGCACTCTTGGTTAGGGTCAAACCGGTACTCCTGAACTAGCGACTGCTTCTCGGGTACAGGCTCTCCGACGGCCTCAACATCCGCGATGCATCCGTTATCGTCTCGAAGGACTTCGGACTCGGAGTCGCAACGTTCGAAGAATTTCCACCAAACCGGTTTGCCCTCCCGTCGGTGAAAGTCAACGAGGTCTGCCAATACCTTCGAAGCGACATCTTCCTTTTCACGAAGTTGGCGTGCGATCTCTAGGCGAGCAGCGGTTCTTTCGTCAGGTTCCTTAATGTCAGATTGATCAGCGGACCGAAGGGCAGATGAATCAGTTGACGGTGGCATGCCATTGTCAGCAGCCAACTGCCTCAGCCATCGGCCCAGTTCCGCCGTCGAATCGCAGTCGTCCTTATTGTAGTCGCGTATCTCCTTGAGGATGGGACTATTCTGCCAATCGCCCGGTTCACCGCTTTCCATCCATCTGGCGTAGTGAACAACTGACCCGATCGACATCGTTACTTCACCGATACGGCCTTGGGTAAAGTAGATTTTCTCAACCTTCTTAAGTGAGTAGCTGTCCTCACCGATCCTCAAACCCTGCCGCACCACCTTATAAAGGTCTACGAACACTTCGTGTCTAAGCAATTCATCGACCTCTTCTTGTCGCGTATCGTGAAACGTACTCAGCCTTCGTACGGCTGTGACCTCGTAAGGTGCGTAGTGATAGATGTGCATGCCGGGGTTCTTCAGCCACCGGTCATATATTCAATCTATGAAGTCCTCGAATGCTATCTTTTCGCTCGCCCGGTCATGCGCCCAGAAATCAGTAAACTCGTACTCGCCGGTATGAGAGTCGACAGTCGTATTACCGAATAGGTACTCCAATCCACCGGGAATGAGCGGGAAGCCCTCCATGTCGAAATAGACGTCGCCTGAATTCGCTTCTGGAATTGCGCCGAGCCCCACAGGACGTCCGGTGTCATCGATCGACGGGAGAATGTCGAATTTCGCCGTTGCACTCTTATCGGTCTTTCGAAGCTCGCGAGTCTCTTTTTGCAATCGACCTTGATGAACCAGTTTCTCAAGCGTTGAGGCGGGCATCTTTGGAATCGAGCTGACTTTCGTTTCCGCGAGAGCGGATAGTGTTTCGATACCTGACTCGTTGAGTTTCTTGATCTGGCCAGTCGATATTCCAGCAACACGAACAAGATGATCCCTCTCATCCAGATATCGGTCTGCGTGCGTTTGCCACCTTCCGTGATCAGCTCGCGGGTCGGGAATAGGTCGATGGTCGAAATTGCCATCAAATGCATCTTGCATTTCAAGAAAGCACTTCTTGAGATGGCGATAGTAGTGGATGAAATCTTCCGTTCTAAATTCAACCCGTTCAGATATTCCATTGGCATCAGCGCCGAGAATGAGCCCAAAGTTCT
>JBDTUT010000013.1:0-85424 GCA_040007515.1 Acidobacteriota bacterium
ATGAGTTCCTTCATCTTCGCGGTTAACAATTTACCTTTCGACGTAGCAGTGTCGGTGTGCAGGATGAGCGAAAGAGCGTCGACCGGCTCACCGGATACGAGCACGTCGAGCTTTACGAGCTTGCTCTCCTGATAGCCGGAGACGTGGTAATCGAGCGAGGCGTAGCCTTTCGAAACGGATTTGAGGCGGTCGTAAAAGTCGAGCACGATCTCATTGAGCGGCAATTCGTACACGAGCATGACGCGGTTCGACGTCACGTACTCGAACTTTTTCTGCACGCCGCGTTTTTCGTCGAGCAGCGGAAGAATTCCGCCGAGGTAGTCGTCGTTTGTGAGAATCGTGGCTTCGATGAACGGCTCCTCGATCTTTGAAATGCGGCTCGTATCCGGCATCTTCGACGGCGAATCGATTTCGGCGACCGCTCCGTCCGTCGTCGTTACCCGATAGCGCACGCCCGGAGCCGTCGTAATGAGTTCGAGGTTAAATTCCCGTTCGAGGCGCTCCTGCACGATCTCCATATGGAGCAGGCCGAGAAAGCCGCAGCGAAAACCGAAGCCGAGAGCGGTCGAACTTTCCGGTTCGAAGAAAAACGAAGAGTCGTTGAGCCGCAGCTTTTCCATCGCGTCGCGGAGGTCTTCGTATTGCGCGGCGTCGATCGGGTAAAGGCCGGCGAAGACCATCGGCTTTACTTCCTGAAAGCCGGGCAGAGCTTCCTTCACCGGACGGGCCGCATCCGTGATCGTATCGCCGATCTGAACGTCAGCCACGGTCTTGATCGAGGCAGTCAGGAATCCGACTTCCCCTGCTCCCAATTCATTGATCAGCGTCGGTCGCGGTCGGTTAACGCCGATGGTCTCGACCAGATATTCGCGTCCGGTATTGAAGAATTTTATCTTCGTACCTTTTCTTATCGTGCCGTCGAAAATGCGGAACAACACGATCACGCCGCGGTAGCTGTCGTACCAGGAATCGAAGATCAGAGCCTTCAGCGGGGCGTTCGCGTCTCCCTTAGGCGGCGGGACGTCCTTTACGATCTCTTCGAGAATATCCTGAATTCCGACGCCGGTTTTGGCGGATGCGAGAACGGTGTGCGTCGTGTCGAGGCCGATGATCGTCTCGATCTGTTCCTTGATCCGCTCGGGTTCGGCCGAGGGCAGGTCGATCTTGTTAAGGACCGGTATCAATTCGAGATTGTTCTCGATCGCGAGATACGTGTTTGCGAGCGTCTGGGCCTCGACGCCCTGCGATGCGTCGACCACGAGCAATGCTCCTTCGCATGCGGACAGCGAACGCGACACTTCATACGAAAAATCTACGTGGCCCGGCGTGTCGATCAGATTCAGGACATATTGCTGCCCGTCTTTTGCAGTGTAATCGAGACGGACGGCGTGCGCTTTGATCGTGATGCCGCGCTCGCGTTCGAGGTCCATGTCGTCGAGCAGCTGCGCTTCCATGTCACGGTCGGCGACGGCGCCCGTGATCTGCAGAATGCGGTCGGCAAGCGTTGATTTGCCGTGGTCGATGTGAGCGATGATCGAGAAATTTCTAATTCGTGCGGGGTCCATAATTCGTACAAAAAGCGAATAGATAACAATAGCAAACCCTTTGAAAATTGGGTAATCGGCGGGGACTCGTCCGTTCGGCCTATTTCAGGCTCAAAACGCGATGCCGTTTCGCTAGTGAACGCCCGGGCCGCTGCATTAGCGGAGTGGAAAAAACCGATGCCGCACCGGACAACTATTAAATTCGATGTTCGCACGGCGGCCAGGCCGCCATTTGTAATCGTCAAAACGGCAAACGACAGCATAATCAGTGTTTGCGGCGACGCGACCCGGCCGGCGTTATGTAAAATTCTTTGCTCTGAATCGCAAATGTTTGATATAGTTAGTGTTCACAAATTTATAAGGCATTATCCCCGCACACGTGTGCAGAACGAAGGAGATATCCATGAGAAACGAATACGAAAGTGACGACGCTAACACCACCACGAAATTGACCTATTTACTGATCGGCGGCGGGATCGGTGCCGTAATCGCACTGCTTTTTGCACCGAAATCCGGCACTGAACTTCGCGAAGATATTGCCGACGCGACGCGCAAAGGTATCGAGAAGAGCAAAGAAACCGCTTCACAGCTCCAGGACCGCGCCGGCGAATATTACGAGGTCGGCCGTGAACGCGCGAGCGAACTTTACCAGACGGCCCAGGAAAAAGCGGGCGAAGTTGCGGAAAAGGCCAAATCGGCAGCCGCACGCACGGCGAATCCGTTCACCGCGGCGGTCGACGCCGGAAAAGAAGCATACGTCGCAGAAAAGCGCCGCACCGAGTCGAAGGCGATCTCCGAGGGACGCCCGACATATCCGGTGGACGAAAGCGGAAGCGAAAATAAATAGACTATGAACGCCAATGAGCCGCAATTCTGGATGATGATCGCCTCGATCGTGATCGCGGTGTGCTTTATCGTGATGGCGATCGCTCTGATAGCGATCGCCATCACGGTCAGCCGTGTGATCAAGACGGTCAACCGGGTCGAGGAAAAGGTCGAACCGCTGATCGACAAGGTCAACGCGATGAGCGTGCAGGGCAAGGAAATGTCGGTGCATTTTACCGAGATCTCGTCCAACCTTTCGACCGCGACCAAATACCTCGCCGAATCGACCGAGCTCATTCGCGAAGAGGTCGCCGAGGTGCGTCACATTGTCAGCTCGACCGCTCTGGTAGCACGCGACAAGGTCGACATGGTCAGCAGCACCATCGACCGCACGCACATGCAGGTCGTACAGACCACCGATTTCGTCCAGACAAAGATCGTCGAACCCGCACGCGAGATCGCGGCGGTGATGGCCGGCGTAAAGAAAGGACTGGAAGTCTTTTTCGCTCCGGCCCCGAAACAGCTCGATCAGGCTTATATGGAAGACGAGATGTTTATTGGCTAGTTAAACGGCTAATTCAAAAATTAAAAAGGCGTGCTGTTTAGGCACGCCTTTTTAATTTTCTATGCGACCTGTTTAGTTGACGGTCGGCTTGTCCGCGTCGGTCTTGCCTTCGCGACGCTGGTTGCGGCGCTCTTGGCGACGCTGTTTCATCTGCTCGCGGTTTGTTTCCACCTGTGCACGCTGTTCCGGCGTCAGGATCGCCAGGACCTGTGCCTTTACCTGCTCGTGTTTTGCGCCCATCTGTTCTCGAACCGTTTTCATGCGGTCTTTCTGGGCGTCGGTCAACGTTCCCGCACGGCGGGCTTCCTTAAACGATTTCATCTCTTCCATTGTCGCCTGATCAGGCTTGTTGGCCTCGTGAATCGTTCGGAGCTGCTCTTTCTGAGCGTCGGTCAACGTGATGCCGCGGAGTTCGCCCATCATTCCGCCGTGGCCGCCGCGCATTCCCTTACCGAAGCCGCCGTGACGTCCGCCGCCGCGATGCTCCATCTTTTGCGATTTGTCGCCGGTTTTGGTCGCGTCCTGTGCCGAGACCGCAACCGAAAACGCCGCGAACGCGAATACCATCACGAAAAGTGAAGATAATTTTGATTTGAATGACATCTAATTGGTACCTCTTTTAGAATTGAAAATAAAGCTCTCGCTCTTGTGTATTTTGACGCGATATTAACCCCATAAGTCGAAAGTATTTTCGGCGGCCGTGTAAAGAAATGTAAAATCGACGGTTTTGGTCTAAAATCAACCGTTGACGCTGATTTAACATTTACGCCTGGGCGTTTTAGAATAAAGCTTTTGTAAATGCGGCAGCGTCCGCGAAACGCTAATGAGATTTTTACCCGAAATAAATTCACCTGCCGACCTCAGGCAGCTCAAGGTCGAGGACCTGCAGGAGGTCGCGGACGAAGTACGCCAGTTCATCATCGAAACCTGTTCACGCGTCGGCGGCCACACCGGCGCCTCGCTCGGCGCCGTCGAACTCGCCGTGGCAATGCATTACGTCTTCGATACGCCGAACGACCGCCTGGTCTGGGACGTCGGACATCAGGCGTACGCTCACAAGATCTTAACGGGCCGCCGCGACCAGCTTCATACGATAAAACAGGAAGGCGGCATCAGCGGATTTCTTCGTCGGGACGAGTCGGAATACGACACGTTCGGCGCCGGGCACGCGTCGACGTCGATCTCCGCGGCCCTCGGTATGGCGGTCGCCCGCGATCGTAAAGACGAGGACTTTCATGTCTGCGCGTTGATCGGCGACTCGAGTTTAGCCGGCGGCATGGCAATGGAAGCGATCAACCAGGCCGGCCATCTCAAATCGCGTCTGATCGTACTGCTCAACGACAACGAAATGTCGATCGCACCCGCGGTCGGCGCGCTCAGCGGGTATCTCAACCGCATCAAGGGAGCCCAAAGTTACCAGCATCTCAAAGAAGAGATCGGCGACGCGCTTGAAAGCGTGCCCGGTGTCGGCCACCGTCTGCGTGCCGCGGCAAAATCCGTCAAGGACGCGATCGCCGCCGCCGTTCTGCCCGGAGCACTCGTAAACGAGTTAGGTTTCAAATACATCGGCTACGTCGACGGCCACAATGTACCTATGCTCGTGCGTGCTCTCGAAGCGGCGAAAAAAGTAGACGACGGGCCCGTGATCGTCCACGCACTGACGACCAAGGGCAAAGGCTTTCCAAATCCGGAAAAGAACTATTACGCATATCACGCGACCGGCCCGTTCGATCCGAAAACCGGACTTCCCTACAAATCGACAAAGGCGGCCGCGCCAGCGTACACGCAGGTCTTCGGCGAAACGATGTGCCAGTTGATGGCCGACGACGAAACGATCGTCGCACTCACGGCCGCGATGCCGGATGGAACCGGCGTCGATAAGATCCTCGAGAAATTTCCCGAACGTGCATTCGACGTCGGCATTGCCGAACAGCACGCCGTCACTTTCTGCGCCGGAATGGCGTGCGAAGGTTTGAAGCCGGTCGCGGCGATCTATTCGACGTTCCTGCAGCGCGGGTTCGACCAGTTGATTCACGATGTCTGCCTTCAGGACCTGAACGTGACGTTTGCGATGGACCGTGCCGGGATCGTCGGTGCGGACGGCCCGACGCACCACGGCTTGCTTGATATTGCATATCTCCGCGGGTATCCGAACATCGTTTTGATGGCGCCGAAGGACGAGGCCGAGATGCGGGATATGCTGCTGACGGCGATCAATTTCAACGGGCCCGCAGCGATCAGATATCCGCGCGGCAACGGTTTTGGCGTCGACATCTCGGCTCCTCCGAAACAGATCGAGATCGGCAAGAGCGAGACGCTTCGCGAAGGCTCGGACGCGGCGGTCGTCGCGTATGGATCAATGGTATACCCAGCGGTCGAGGCGGCGGAACGGCTCGCGAAAGACGGGATAGAGGCAACTGTTGTTAACGCCCGATTCGTCAAACCTTTGGACGCCGAGGCCCTTCTCCGAATTGCCCGCCAGCACGATGTTATTGTCACTGTCGAAGAGGCATATCTCGCCGGCGGATTCGGATCCGCAGTGCTCGAACTTTTAGAGGAACACGGCCTTCAGGACAAGGTGAAAGTTATCCGAATGGGCGTCTCCGACGAGATCGTCTCGCACGGCGACCCGAAAAAGCTGCTTGCCGGTTACGGGCTCGACGCCGACGGCATTTATACGAAGGTTAAGGCGGCAGTGGCTGAAATGGCGGCTGCATATTCTGACGGCAAACGCCTTCGAGTTGTTAAATAGATCCTTTTTCACGCATAATACTCACGCTTTTATCAGCAACTTTAATTTCAGATGAAAAACGAACCAAAACCCAAAAGCGGAATACCGCTTGTTATTATCGGCCTCGTATTTGTCGCCGCGATCGTTGGAGTGTATTTCCTTTACAACTCATCGAAGGAAACCGCAAAGGTGAAAACCCCGCCGGCGAGTAATAACTCGAACCGAACGGCGACACCGGTGAACGCTCCGCCGGGAGCGCAGCCGCCGAATATGCTCGGCTCGCCGACCGCGGCCGTTACTGTCGAGGAATTCGCCGACTTCCAATGCCCGTCGTGCGGCTCGACACATCCGGCGATGAAGGAGATCCAGCAGATCTACGGCAGCCGAATTAAATTTATCTTTCGCGAATTCCCGCTGACCATGCACGATAAGGCGTACGACGCCGCCACCGCCGCAGAGGCCGCGGGAATGCAGGGCTCAGACAAATTCTGGGCGATGCATAATCTCATCTACACCAACCAGAAATCATGGTCGGTCGACCCCAATTATAAACAGGTGTTCGCCGGCTACGCTCAGCAGCTCGGGTTGGATGTCGCTAAATTTCAGACGGACGCGGCCGGGCTGCCGGCAAAGAGCCGCATCGACGCGGACCTCGCACGCGGCCGCGGGCTTAACGTTTCCTCGACACCGACCATTTTGGTCAACGGCCTGTCAATACCGTATCCGGAAATGAACGTTCAGGGCATGAGACAGTTTATCGACGCCGAACTTCAACGTGTCCAGTCTCAAGGTGCAGCTCCGGCAAATTCAGCACCGGCGAATAAATAATGAACGCTGCCGACGAGATAGATTCACTTCCTGAATCCGGCATTCGAAAACTGCCGCTTGCAGCCGCCCTTGTCGCTCTCGTCGGCGTCGCGGATGCCGCATATCTCACGGTTCATCATTACACTAACGAACCGGTCCCCTGCAGTCTGGTCGCGGGCTGTGAAACTGTTCTTACAAGTCAGTACGCCGAGGTCGCGGGCATTCCGCTTGCGGCCTTCGGCGCGATCGCGTACTTTATCGCGTTCGCGCTCGCACTTCTCGCGGCGTTCGGGAACCGTTCGATGTGGACGCTTTTCGGCGTCCAAGCCTCGATAATGGCTGCGTTTGCTGTGTGGCTGATGTACCTGCAGGGTTTCGTCATCGGGGCGTTTTGCCAGTTCTGCCTGCTGTCGGCCGCAACCTCGTTTACGCTGCTGATACTTTTTGTGATCTCGAAACTCCGCAAATAGATCCTTCGGCCGTTTAAATCCGTTTCGTCCCCAAATTCGAATCTATTATTGAGCGGTGGCGTATCCGATGTCGAGCTTGATGCTCGGTCACTTGGCATAAGCACGTAAAATAAGTAAGCTAGGGTTCATATCATCGCAAGTTTGTGACTCGAGCCACTTTACAACGTATCGCCGCCGGAGAAAGGGACGCCGTTCAGGATTGCCTGAAGGCGTACAGCGGACTTGTGTGGTCGCTTGCGCGTCGAATGCTGCGTAATTCGGAGGACGCCGAGGACGCCGTTCAAGAGATATTCATCGACGTCTGGAAGAACGCCGCCCGTTTTGATCCGTCGCAGTCATCCGAGACCACGTTTATCGCGATGATCGCGCGCCGTCGTCTGATCGACCGCATTCGCCATACGCAGCGCCGGATCTCGTCGGATTCGATCGAGGACATGGTCGTCGAACCGGCCGACGGAGCCGCTCAGAACTTGCAGACGACGGTCGAGGGCCGCGAGGCTTTTGAGGCACTCAAGACACTGCGTCCCGAACAGCGCCAGGTGCTTGAACTATCGATCATTCAGGGCCTGTCGCATCAGGAGATAGCGAATGCAACGGGCATGCCCCTCGGCACAGTCAAAACTCATGCTAGACGCGGAATTTTGCAGGCCCGAGAGCATTTCGGATTAGGGCGAAAGGATTTTCCAAAGGAGGTGCCGGCGTGAGTGAAAATACGGAAGAGTTACAGCTGGACCTCCTGATCAAGCAGGCCGTCTATGGGCTGACCGCAGAGGAAACGAAGCAGTTGCGCGAATTCGGCGACGATAGCGACGAAGCCGCTTCGCTGGAGGCGGCGGCGGCGATGATCGCGATGGCCGGCGTCGACGCCACAGAGCAAATGCCGGCGCACGTTTTGGCGAAGATCTCAGACTCTGCTGACGAATATTTTGACACTCTCCCCGCGAACAAAGGCAGATACGCCTACCGTTCGAACGAGGTCCTTAGGGCCGCGCCGCGGCGCTCGATTCTGGACTGGCTCGGTTGGGCGGTCGCTGCCGTCGCCTGTGTCGCACTGGCTCTTAACGTTTATTTCACGCGGCTTCAACCCGGCGGGATCGAACGGGCCGGAGCACCAACGCCCACGCCAACCGTCCAGGAGGCGATGCCGCCTGCCCAAATGCGCGAAATGCTAATGCGGTCAGCGCCCGACGTCGAACAGGCAAGCTGGACGCCCGGGCCGAAAGATAAGGATTTTACGCAGGTTTCCGGCGATGTCGTATGGTCAGACCAGAAACAGGCCGGTTACATGCGGTTTACGGGATTGCCGGCGAACGATCGCTCGCGTGAGACCTATCAGCTTTGGATTTTCGAGGAAAATCAGGGTGACAAGACGCCGATCGACGGCGGAACGTTCGACGTACCGGCGAACGGCGAGGTGATCATCCCCATCAATGCCCGCCTGAAGGCAAAAAACCCCAAGATGTTCGCGATCACGGTCGAGAAGCCGGGCGGCGTCGTCGTTTCGGCACGTGAAAAGATCGCCGCGATCGCCAAGATTGAAACATAATTTCCCGCACCGCCGTAAATAAAGTCAAATTTCGACCTCGGCCGATCGGCCGCTCGCTTTCGATGCGAGCGACGCCTGCGGCCGCTTCCCGCTTAAAGATCTGTAATTTTCCAGGAGCTTGTAATGAAAATCAAAAAGATATTAGTCGGCGTTTGGACACTCCTCGCATTGATGTCGTTGAACGCCGTCGCCCAAAAAGCCGACCGCCTGCCGGTGATCAATCAAAAGGAATACCGGCTCAAAAACGGCCTCACGGTCATCCTTCACCAGGATCGCTCGACGCCCATCGTTGCGGTCAATATGTGGTACCACGTCGGGTCGAAGAACGAGGCTCCGGGCAGGACCGGCTTCGCCCACCTATTCGAACACATGATGTTCCAGGGTTCGAAGAATTACGTCGACGGCTGGCGTGCGGTCGACGAGCTCGGCGGCAACGTCAATGGCACGACCAACGAAGACCGCACATACTATTTCGAAGCGGTACCATCCAACTTCCTCGAACGGGTGCTGTATCTTGAAGCGGACCGCTTCGGCAATCTTCTCGATGCGATGGACCAGGCCAAGCTCGACAATCAGCGCGACGTCGTTAAAAACGAGCGTCGCTTCCGCGTCGACAACGTGCCCTACGGGACGATGTCCGAACGGATCGACGAAATCATTTATCCCGAGAGCCATCCCTACCATCACTCGGTGATCGGCTCGATGGCCGATCTTTCGGCAGCGTCGCTCGACGACGTCAAATCGTTCTTCCGGCAATATTATGTGCCGAATAACACGATCCTCGTGCTTTCCGGCGACTTTGACCAAAAGCAGGCACGTGCGTGGATCAAGAAATACTTCGAGCCGATCAAGGCTGGTGCTCCGATCAACCGTCCGAAAATTCCGATGCCGCAGCTCTCCGGCGTGATCCGTAAGCAGTACGAAGACCCGTTCGCAAAACTTTCCCGGGTCGCTCTCGTTTGGCCCGGAATCCCGGCATATCATCCAGACGAAGCACCGCTCGACATTCTCGCCAGCATTCTCTCCACCGGCCGCGGCTCGCGTCTGCAGAGCAATCTGGTCTATGGCAAGGAGCTCGTCCAGCAGGTTTTTGCGAGCGACGGCACCAGCGAGATCGGCGGACAGTTTCAAGTGCAAGCGATCGCCGGTCCCGGCAAACCGCTGGACGAGATCGAACAGGAGATCAACAAAGAGATCGAACGCCTCAAGAAGGACGGCGTGACCGCCGATGAGGTCAGCCGCGCGGTGTCCGGCCGCGAGGCGCAGGCAATCTACGGACTCCAAACCGTGCTCGGCAAAGGCAGCCGTCTTGCGGATTATGCGGGCTACCTCGGCAAAACCGACTACTTCCAAGCTGACCTCGACCGGTACACCAAGGTGACACCCGACGATGTAAAGCGTGTCGCGAATCAATATCTCGTCGCCAATCATCTGGTGATGAGCTATGTGCCGTCGAAGTCAACAGCGGCATCGGTTCAGCCCGATAAACCGGCGTCGACCGAATCGAAGAAAAAAGACAAAGAGCTGATCGCAAAACAAGACGCGGCCCTGCCGAAGGGCGGACCAAATCCTAAATTCACACTCCCGGCGATCGAGAAATCCAAACTCTCGAACGGGCTCGACCTGTGGGTCGTGCAGCAGCATGAGCTGCCGATCGTCTCGATGAATCTGGTAGTTAACGCGGGCGGCATGCTCGATAGTGCCGACAAATCCGGCATTGCGTCGATGACAGCGTCGATGCTGACCCAAGGGACAAAGACCCGTTCGGCCCTCGACATATCTAACTCGCTTCAAACGATCGGAGCTCAGGTCAACGGCGGTGCGTCGTGGGACAACAGCGGCGTCTCGATGCAGACGATCACCAAGAATCTCGATAAGGCGCTCGACATATTCGCCGACGTCGTTACGAACGCCGCCTTCCCGGACAGTGAATACCAGACGCTGAAGCGTCGCACGCTCGCGAGCTTTATCCAGCGGCGATCAAGCAACACGGCCGTTGCCGGCGTTGTTTACGACAAGGTACTGTACGGAACCCAGCTATACGGCCGGCAGCTCAGCGGTGATGAGAAAACCATTAAGTCGCTGGACCGAGGTGACCTGGTCAAGTTCTACGAAGCGAATTACCGCCCGAACAATTCGACGTTGATAGTCGTCGGCGACGTACAGCCGGCCGACATCAAAGCTCGTCTGGAGAAGGCCTTCGCAACGTGGAAGCCGGGCGAGGTCAACGCGGCCCAGATCGGCGAGCTCCGCATGGCTGCTCAGCCGGCCATTTACATCGTCGACAAGCCGGGTGCGGCACAGTCGTCGATCAACATCGGACTGGTCGGCGTCGACCGTGCGAATCCGGACTACTACGCGGTGCAAGTGATGAACTCGATTCTCGGCGGCGGCGGTACGGCCCGGCTGTTCCAAAACCTTCGTGAGGATAAAGGCTACACGTACGGAGCGTATAGCCGATTCCAATACCGAAAGGGAGCGGGACCTTTTGCGGCCTACGGCGAGATCCAGACGGTCTCGACCAAAGAGGCAGTTCAGGAGTTCCTGAAAGAGCTGAGCGGCATACGCGGCGGCCGGCCCATCTCGCAGCAGGAGCTCGAGGTGAACAAGCAGTCGTTCATACGACGGTTCCCGAGCGGTTTCGAAACCGTTGGCGGCATCTCGAATCAGCTTGCGAACCTCGTCACCTACGGGCTGCCCGATACTTACTTCAACGATTACATCTCGAAGATCAACGCGGTGACCATCGGCGACGTTAACCGCGTCGCCAACAAGTACCTCGATCCGGACAAAATGGCGATCGTTATCGTTGGCGACCGCAAGGTAATCGAACCGGGACTGAAGGAGATCGGGCGGCCGATCAACATTCTGGACACGGAAGGTAATCCCGTGACTCAGTAGCAGTCCACGGAAAACAAAATGCGAAAAGGCAGGCGTGATTGCCTGCCTTTTCGCATTTGCATGTTCTCATCACCTAACTCGCCCGAGCAAGTATCTTGTACATCGTCGGCATCTCGACGCCGAGATGGCGGTAAGCCGCAGCGGTCGCGACGCGGCCGCGAAACGTGCGGTTCAGAAATCCGATCTGTATCAGGTAAGGTTCGATCATCGCTTCGATGGACTCGCGGTCCTCACTGATCGACGCGGCGATCGTGCCGACACCGACCGGGCCGCCGTCAAATTTCTCGATGATCGTGTAAAGCAGCTTGCGGTCGACCTCGTCCAGGCCGAAACGATCGACTTCCATCGAGTCGAGAGCACTCTCCGCCGCCATTCCCGTGATGCGGCCGTCGCCGACGATCTCGGCATAATCGCGAACGCGTCTTAGCAAGCGGTTCGCGATTCGCGGCGTACCGCGCGAACGCCGGGCGAGCTCGTTCGCTCCCGTTGCCTCGATCTCAACACGCAAAATTTCTGCGGACCGGTGGATGATTATCTCGAGATCCTTATGCGGGTAAAAATCGAGGTGATTCACGATACCAAAACGTCCGCGTAACGGCGCCGATATCATCCCGCCGCGGGTGGTCGCACCGATCAGCGTGAATTTCGGCAGGTCTATTTTTAGCGTTCGAGCCGCGGCTCCCTGTCCGATCACGATGTCGAGCGAAAAGTCCTCCATCGCCGGGTACAAGATCTCTTCGATCTGCGGACGCAGCCGGTGGATCTCGTCGATGAATAACACATCGCCTTCTTCCAAATTCGTCAATATTGCCGCCAGGTCGCCGGATTTTTCGATCGACGGCGCGTGAAGTGTCTTAAGGCCCGCCCCGAGTTCGTTCGCGATGATGTTCGCTAGACTCGTCTTGCCCAACCCCGGCGGGCCGAACAAAAGTACATGGTCGAGCGCCTCACCGCGGCGCAGGCTCGCCTTCAAAAATATCCGTAAACTATTAACGACACGCTGCTGGCCGATGTACTCGTCCAGGCTTTTGGGACGCAGGCTCGGTTCGGCCTGCACGTCCTCGATCGTTGCGTTCCCGAGTCGCATATCTATTTCGGGTAAGTGGTTCTCCACCAGTTCCAGAGTCATAATTCGGCCCTCTTGAATAAATTTTAAGTCCCGTAAAGTATATCGCGTGCAGGATTGTGTTGCAACGATGAAACACGTATAGGAAAACTAAAGCGACGATCAGGCCGCCTTTTTGATGTCGTCGATTACGCTTTCGTCCACCTCCGGTATAAGTGAAGGCTGCACGGCCATCGGTTGTGCCGTGTCGACGAGCGGTGTGCTCAGTTTACCGACGAGCCAGCGCCTGTAAACTTCGGCCTCTTCGAGCTTGTTGGTCCAGCGGGCGCGGTCGAGCATTGTCAATGCCAGCTCCAGCGTGTGGTGCTGTCCCGGGCGGTCCTGACGGTTTTCGAAATATCGATAGGCTCCGTCCAATACGCCGACGCTGCGCTCGGCGCTCTCTACATTCTTGAATCCCAGCTTTCCCCGAAACTGTTTTGAATAGATATTCATCGCGTGGCCAGTCGATGTATAAAGGTCAAAATAGTTGTCGATCAAGCCCTGACTCTGCAGCACAGAACCGACGTAGCTGGGCTTTGCCCCGGATATCGCCGCGATCGTTTCGACCTCGGTAACACCCGATCCGAAAAGCGAAAGGATCATGTCCTTTTTGCTTTGCAGGGTCTGCTTTTCTACTGTCTGATCTAAATTCGTATCCATGATCTCACTCCTCTCAATTTATGTATATTTGATGTTGCATAGATGAAACACGTTGCCAAAATAACGATTTTTCTGCGATTATTTACTGTCACTAACCCTCGTGTTCACAATAAGTTACAAGCCCTCGAATAATTTTTTTTCACACACGTAAATATTTTGCGTATACTGAAAATCTAAAACACGGATCAGGGGAATCAATGGCATTAACAAAGCCGAGTTTTGACAAGAAAAAGGCACGCGAGGCGATCACGAAAGGACGCCGTGCGAAGTGGTGGGTAAGGAAAGGCTCGAAATCGAGAGGCTTTCACTACGTCGACACCGCGGGCAAACGTGTTTCTGACGAAGCCAGCATGGAGCGCATAAAAGCTCTCGTTATACCGCCCGCATGGACGTGCGTCCGCATCTCGCCGTTTGCGGGCAGCAGCCTGCAAGCCGTCGGAATGGACACGACGGGCCGCATCCAATATCTATACAACGCAAAATTTTCCGAGCGGCAACAGCGAAAGAAATTCTCAAAGATAATCAATTTCGGCAAGCTTCTGCCGCGGCTGCGCGCGACGACGAACGAGCACATCGGACTCGACGGATTTCCGCGTGAGAAGGTGCTGGCCGTGATGATGCGTCTGATCAATTCGCTCTACATCCGAGTCGGGACCGAAAAGAGTGCAATGCACTACCGCACTTACGGGATCACGACGCTCAAGAACAAACATCTGACGATCGGGCGGCGCGGCCAGCTCGTCTTCGAATTTGTCGGCAAGCACCATATCAAACACCGCAAAGTTCTCGTCGACGAGGAACTTGCCAGCGTGATGAAAGACCTCAAATCGCTCGGGGCCGCGCGCAAGCTGTTCAATTACCTGAACGGCGACGGAAAGCCTAGACCTATCAAACCGTCGGACCTGAACGATTACATCAAAGCGGCAACGGCTCCCGAGTTCTCGGCCAAGGACTTTCGCACGTGGGGCGGCACGATACTGGCGGCGATCGCTCTGGCTGAGATAGGTAAGCCCGAGAACGAACGCGAGGCGAAAAAGAATATCGTCCGTGCGATGAAACGCGTTGCGGAAGAGTTGGGAAACACGCCCGCCGTATGCCGCGGATCGTACGTGCACCCGGCCGTGCTGTCAAAGTACGAGGCGGGCGTGACGCTGGACGATTTTCGACCGCGGAAATCCCGTCGCATCACACGTCTAGAGACCGATTACGACCCAGAAGAGAAAGCTTTGCTTCGTATGTTAGCGGACGTCGCATAAAAATAGGCAGCACGGCGACACCGGCTGCCTATTTTAAGTCTTGAAAGACCGTTCTATTTTCGCAGCAGCACGACCGGCGACTGTTCGGCGTCGCGAATCGCGGCAAAAAAATCGCGTACGTTCGCATACTTTTCGGCCGGGACGAGCATGCGCGATGTGGTCATCTTGCGCGTGAAAATCAGCTTGCCGTCCTTTTGTTCGTAGCTGTTCGAGTACGTCCCGAACTGCGTGTTCAGATTAACGGCCGTCGGCATTTCGTCGATAACAAAACCTGTCGGCAATGTGAATGTCGCGATTTCGCTCATTGAGTTCGAGTCGAGCTCGATCGGCGTCGTCCGTTTCATGTCGGTCAACGACGTCGAGTTGCGGCGGCTCACAACGACCGGTTTGAAAATGAGCAATCTGTTCTGCATCAACTGCCCGTAGCTCGGGACGGAAAATTCCATATCGAGGTCAAACCCGTTCTCGCTTTGCTTGTCCCGAGGTTTGAAGCTCACGAGCTGTGCACCCGTGGCTCCGCGCGTCAGCCATCCTTCTAGCCCTTTCTTGTAATCGGTCGCCGACAACTCACGCAGCTCGCGTCTGAATGTCGAAGACGTCTGGCCGATGGCGCGTTCGCTGATCTTGCCTTCGATCGCCCCTGCTTCACTCAGGCTAACGTCTATTTTCCGGTCGAGCATATCGGATCCGGGAGGCATCACGGGCATTTTTGCCAGGCCGCCGTTTTCGCCGGCTATGATCAACGCATTGCTGCCCTGCAAATAATCCGGGAGGTCGCCGACGGGTGTGAACGGATCCGTCGCGTCGAAGATCAGCAGGCGCCCCAGTTTCGGATGCGTCATCACGGTCGCGGCGGTTGTCCCGTCGCCGACTTTAACGGCGATAATGCAGTGGTTGAACTGCCGCGGCGATGCCCATTCCGCACGGACGAATGTCGGGTCGCCCGAATAGATCGCGATCGGGTACGCCTCGATCTTCAAGGTCTTGAGCAAGGCACGCATCAAATTAGCCTTGTCCTTGCAATCACCGTAACCGCGGCTGAGCACGAGGTTCGACGCGTGCGGGCGGTAGCCGTTCCCGTGACCAACGCCGATGTCTATCGAGATGTACTGCAGGTTTTGAACGTACGCGCCGATCGCCCTGATCTTGTCCAGTTCCGTCGCCGCACCGGCGGTCAGTTCACGGGCCTTGATCGCGATATTGTCGTCGACGATCATCTGCGGATCGTGCATCGCCGTCGCCCATCGCGACACGTCGAGCCAATCGGCGAATGCACGGTTGACGCCCTGCGATGCGACGTCAGGCGAATAATTGACGACGATCCGCGGTGACAGGTTTGCGACGCTAGGGCTCATCGGTTCGGGCCTGATCGGTGCGAGATTTCGCATCTCCCAGGTGTAACTTGAACCATTCACCTGCGGCGTTACATCCGCCGAATTGAATGTCTGGCTGGACGCTTTCCATCCCTGCGGCAAATTGAGCGAGTATCGGGAAATGAGTGTCGGCAGCCGTTTCTGAAAGCTCCACGTGTCCTGATAAAACAGCGGGCTCTCTTCGGAGGTGACGGTGTACCCGAACGTCTGGCCGACGTCAATGTCATTCGACCCGTCGATCATCTTCACGCGGCCCTCGTCGTAAACGTCGTCCGGATCGGAGATGCGGTCGATGATCGTCTTTTTGTCATAGACCTTTACGCTGCCGTCGGCTCGTACCAGCCACGCCGTCATATCGCGGACCTTGCCCGAGTTGACTAGATAAAACACACCGGCCACAGCGAGGTATCGGCCTTCGCGGGTCAAGAGTTTTACCGCGTGGTTCTCGACCGTTACGAGTTTGCCATCGGACCCGAGAGAGACCTGCTGTTCGTCGTAGAGCACGACACCGGGAACGTCTTTTTCGTAAGCGGGAATTGCCTGCGTCGACGCCTGCCGTAGCCATTGCGGCGGCTGTTCGTCAGCAAAAGCAACATTCGCGAAGCAGAGTAACAGGATGATCCAAAGAAACGGTTTGCGGGAGATACTTAATGAAGTGAACATCTTTTTCGTCATTCCTTAAATCACTAGCTCGTCTGCTTCAGCGACAGCGCGGTGTTATCGGCTTTGTGAAATGCGTCGAACAATCCTTTCAGCGCTTTGTAAACGGACACGGGGAAAAGCGTCTTTCCGTTGGCCCCGAAATGGAATGTCCTTCCATAAATAAGCTTGTTCGCTTGTTTATCGATCTGCATCGAAATGTTGAGTCGGCAAATGCCGGACGGGTCGAAGACATCGCCGGGAATTTCGGGGCTTTCGATAGCATAGCCGGCGGGCAGTTGGATCTCGATCTTGTCCTGTTCGGACCACGGATAGCGAAAGAAGATGTTGTGCGTACGCGTCGCCGACGAAAACACGGGACTAACGCCGTATTCGAAAAAGCCCGGCTGCACGATCAGGCGTTTTCCTGCCTTGAGCGCGTAGTTAGGAACACGCACTTTGTACACGTACCGGAGCGGTTTCATCGGATCGTCGAAATTCTCGACGGAAATGTCGGTAACTTCGGCACTGCTCATGCGTCCCACTACCTCATTTTTTATCGTCTCTTCGCGTTTTGCGGCGGACGAGCGATAGTCGACGCGGCGGCGCGTTATCGCCTGGTGGCCTTCGTACTCGAGCGTCCCTGTTCCCTCGAGTGTGCCATCGGGCAGGAGTTTGAAAACACCCGTGCGGCGCGCCGGCGACTGCTGCGGCGTCGACAGCGGCGTGGTCTTCCATGTAAAACCGCCGTTGCCGATGACCATCGCTGTTACATTCTCTTCGTTCCAGACGAGCTGGCCGGGCCCGAGATACGGAGTTCCGGGATTAAAGTATTTCCACTCCCTGCCGACCTGAACGCCGACTGCGGCCTGGTGGATGAAATTCTGAAAAGGGTATTTGTCCGGGCTGAAAAAATTCTCGCCGCGATCGCCCGCGCGCACAAGGCTGACCTCGTAACCGGCTGCCTTGGCGAGCGACGCAAAAAGCAGATCAACGAACATTGAATTGCCCATTCCGCGTCGCAGCGCGTCGTCGGCATCGTTTACCTTCAGGTTCTCACGCTGCTCGTCAGTCAGAGTTCTATCATAAGTAACGTTCTTGATATTCTTTTGTGTGAACTCGTAGATCTTTCTCAGCTTTTCGTCGTCGCTCGTGATACCGGCCGTTAATTCCGCGGCCTTTTGCTTGATCTCGCTGTTCGGTTTTGCAAATTTTTTGAGAACTTCCTGCCACGTCATGCTGACGGTAAACCATTGAAATATCGAACCGAGTGTCTGGTACGTCAAAAAGACAAACTTGCGGCTCTCGTCGTCGGGCGGCATGTAGGGTTCATCTTTGAACGCGGGCACGTCCGTCATCGTTCCCACCGAGAATCCTTTTTTGTCCTCGGCAAAATGCAGATCGTCCATGTTATAGCTGCGAAACGCGAGCGACATTTTGCCGTACGGCCGAACGTAATAGGTGACCCGCTGCATCGGTATATCTCGCTGAAACACGAGCCGCTCGCCGCCCGCCGAGTCATTCTTTATCGTTTCCGAGTACTGGTACTCGACGATAACCCCGGGTTCGATACCGGGCACGGCGAACGATTTTGCCTGCACCTTCTCCTTGCCGGCACGGACGATCTCGCGTTCGAAGATATCTTCGGGTTTCAGCTCGACGACCGAGCCGTCCGGCCTGATCACACGCGCCGCAACTCCCTCGATCTTTCTGTTTTTCGTGAACGGAATGTCCATCTTGCTGAACCGCTCGCGGCCGCGGACGGTGAAGATCTTTATCCGTACATAGTGGCTGTACGAAAGCTTGCCGTACTTTTTATCATCGACAGTCACCTCCCAAAAGATCGCTTCCGCGTCTGCGTCGGCCTCGACTTTCGGAACGGTCATCTGGAGTTCGGCGGGCGTTATCGGTTTCCAGACGATCGGGTCGTCGGAACTAAATGCCGGATGGGCAGCAAAAATTATCGAGCAGACGGTGAGCGTGCACGACAGCAGGAGTTTGGGGAACTTCATAATTCGGTTTTTCCGGGCTGATCTGGGCTAATAAATTGCGTGGTTATCGGAGGCATCCTATCCGGGCCGTTAGGCGGCCAGGACGTACGGGTGGGCGTAGTGTACAGAACATCAAGCCGAATATCAATTAAAATATCCGGCCGGATGCCGGAAGCGGTGTTTGTGCTATAATCTGCCTTTTCACTTAGCATTTACAGACGTTTTTGTTAGAGGAGACGACCAATGTCCGTTGATTTCAGCAGAATTCAGGAACTCTTGGGCGGCGACGCCGAAACTTTATTAAACCACGTATCAAAAACAGTCCCGAAGGAACATCTGCATCTTCCGGGAAGTGATTTCGTCGACCGCGTCTGGGCAAGCTCGGACCGCACTCCGGCGGTATTGCGAAGCCTGCAGACGTTGAAGGACAACGGACGCCTGCGAGGAACCGGCTACGTTTCGATCCTGCCGGTCGATCAGGGCATCGAACATTCCGCGGGCGCGAGCTTTGCACCCAACCCGGAATATTTTGACCCGGCGAACATAGTTAAACTTGCGATCGAAGGCGGTTGTAACGCGGTCGCTTCAACCTTTGGCGTGCTCGGTTCGGTCGCCCGCAAATACGCACACAAGATCCCGTTCATCGTAAAGATCAATCACAACGAGCTTTTGACGTACCCGAATCAATTCGACCAGGTGATGTTCGGTACCGTCGATCAAGCTCGCGACATGGGCGCCGTCGCCATTGGCGCGACGATCTATTTCGGCTCGGACCAATCGACGCGGCAGATCACCGAGGTCGCCGAAGCCTTTGCCTACGCTCACGAACTCGGCATGGCAACGATCCTCTGGTGCTACCTCCGCAACCCGAAATTCAAAACCAAGGAAGGCGACATGCACACGGCTGCCGACCTGACAGGCCAGGCAAACCATCTGGGCGTGACGATCCAGGCCGACATAATAAAACAGAAGCTGCCCGAGCGGAACGGCGGATACAACGCACTGAATATGGAGAGCAGCTACGGCAAGACCAATCCGAAGATCTACTCTGAACTTACCACCGATAACCCGATCGATCTCGTACGCTACCAGGTCGCCAACTGTTATATGGGCCGGTGCGGCCTCATCAACTCGGGCGGCGAATCGAAGGGCGAAAGCGATAAGGCGGATGTTGTACGAACCGCGGTCATCAACAAACGCGGCGGCGGCACGGGTTTGATCTCCGGCCGCAAGGCGTTCCAACGCCCGATAGCCGAAGGCGTCGAGTTGCTCAACGCGATCCAGGACGTTTATCTTTCGCCGGAAATTACCGTGGCGTAAGAATTTTGCCCGCGAATGCGCGCGAATTTCCGCGAATAGGAAAAGAGAAAGGCTGGTTACATTAGTTGTAACCAGCCTTTTGAGCAATGCTGCTTCGAACGATTTTAATTCGCGCGCATTCGCGTATTCGCGGGCAATTTCCCAGGCGTTCGGTCGATGCGGCGAGTTCAGATAAAGCGTCCGGCCCGCGGGCTGTAGGCGCCGGTAAGAAAAGGATTCGTTTTACGTTCGTGCCCGACAGTCGTTTCACGGCCGTGGCCTGAATGGACAACAAAGTCGTCGCCAAGCGAGAGAATATTTTGCTCGATCGAACTCATCAACTGTTCAAAACTGCCGCCGGGAAGGTCGGTCCGCCCGATCGATCCCTCGAAAAGGCAGTCGCCGACAAAGACGTGCTTTTGTTTCGTCTCGGCAAGGACGACGTGGCCGCGCGTGTGACCCGGACAATGCCGGACCTCAAAATTTAGATCGCCGACTTTATATATTTCACCGTGTTCCCAATATCGCGTCGGGGGCGGCGGTGCGCCATATTCCAGCCCGAGCTGTTCAAGTTGGTGCGGCTGCAATCCCATAAACAGCGGCTGTTGCGTCAGCGCGTTATATAGATCCTCGTCGTCGGCGTGGATGATTATCTCGGTATCCGGGAATTCGCCGTGCAGAAAGCCCGTGCCGCCGACATGGTCGAGATGTCCGTGCGTCAGCGTTATGGCCTGTAGGCTAAGCTCGTTCGTGCGAATAAAGTCGACGATCTCGGGCGACGCGGCACCGGGATCGATACAGATGGCCGCGCCTGTTGCCTCGCACGCGACGACACGTGTGTTCTGCTGAAATGCGGATAATACGAATGTGTTCACTTTCATACTGACAAAAGGCGTTCGATGTAAGGTCGCTCGTCAAAAGGCTCCGTTTTTCGCTTGTTCAAGATGAAACTGATCGCGTCGCGATATGTATTCGCGTCCGGCCGTCCCGTAAAACATGGCGTGTCGAGCTCCGGCACGCTGAGATAACTGACCAGACAGCTCAACAGCATCCAAAGCAGCACTTCGTCGCGTGTCCCGATCGGATTGTGTTCAATAATCGTTTCCCTATCGTCAAGAATGCCGGCGGAGATCCGATCGAGTTCCGCCTCAGTTATCATCTGCATTAATAAAATTAGAACACATGGAACGTATGTTTTCGAAATGAATCAATTTAGGACGTTAGACTGCTGCCTGCTTTCGGCACGTATTAATTGCAGACACGGAATTTTGCGATATGTAAGCAAAGTGCACGATATCGACCTGCTTTCGCTCTTTTTCAACATGGTTTTATTTGGCACAGTGGTTGCTTAATGAAAGACATCGGAAGGTAGTGAATCACGGAAGGTTAACTGAAGGAACGCAACAAACGAGCAAGGGGTGGGTATGGCAGCCGCGAAAGCCGCTGCCTGAAACTAAAAGTTGGGTTCAAGGTTGATCGAAAGTGAGATTGAGAAAAGGGCCGAATAGCTTGGGGGAAATCTTCGAGTGTGGGCACGAAGACTAAGTCGGCCTTTTTCTCATTAATTTATCGCTGTCCAGGGACAGCAGTTCGAGCAAGGGCTATATCGAACAAAGGGTTGGTCTTTGAAAATCAGGAAACGGATGCCTCTCTTACTTTATAGGGTGAACATTTAATCTACGTCAGTCTCACATTCCAACACTGAGCTTCTGAATTCTGATTTTCATACACACGGCCGGGATCGTCTCCACAGACGGTCCCGGCCTATTTTTGTTCTTCGTACATAAGATAATGCGACGCGTCCATACCGACCTTTTCGTAAACTTTTTGGGCTCCTAGATTTTCCTTCTCGACGTACAATCTGAATCCACAAACATTGCCTTTTTCTTCTGCGAGCGCCTTAACAAAATCGTAAAGCATCGAGTAGATCTGCCGGCCGCGATATTCCGGCAGCACGTAAACGCTCTGGATCCACCAAAACCACGCATTCCGCCAGTCGCTCCACTCGTACGTGACCATCAAGCCCGCAGCGATCTTGCCCGCATCTTCTGCAACTACATAAAATCCCTTTTTTTCGTCGGCGAATACGGCTTCGACTCCGGCGGTGATCGTAGGTCCGTCGAGAAGTTTGTTCTCGGTTTCCAGCGCCATCGCCTGATTAAACTCAACGAGCGAAACGGCGTCAGTCGCAGTTGCCAGGCGGATGTTCATAGTCGTTTTGTTATCGCGCTTCGTCGCTGGCACGCATCGAGCCTTGACGAACGGCTCTCGGGCATCTAGTCTTTAGGGTTTGCCTTACCGGCATTTCTTAATCTATGAAACTTCGCATACTTTATCACGGCAATTGCTTTGACGGCGTGTCGTCGGCCGCGATCTTTTCCAAATTCTACCGGGCCAAGATCGATGCCAATGCCGATATCGATTACACGCCGACCATGCACCGGGCGGGGAACGCTTTCGACCGCGAACAGTTCGACGGCGACGAGAACGCTATAGTTGACTTTAAATACTGCCCGGACGAACGGCTGACGTGGTGGTTCGATCATCATCAGTCGGCGTTCCTCTCTACATCGGACGAAGAGCACTTTTTGGCCGACACCTCCGGCAAGAAGTTCCTTGATATCGACAGCGCCTCGTGCGCCGAATTCATCGCTCGCATCGCGGACGAGAAATTCGGTTTCGTTGACGAATCGCTTGCCGAACTCATAAAGTGGGCGCACATCATCGACGGGGCGTTTTACGAATCGCCCGCTCAATGCGTCGAGCTCCGTGCGCCGGCGCTCAAACTTATGCAGGTGATCGAAGGCGAAAAAGATCCGGCGTTTGTCGAGAAGATCATACGGATGCTTGCCGAGAAACAGCTCACCGAAGTAGTCGAAAGCGAGGAGATACAGGCAAAGCTGAAGCCCATACTCGAGCAGCATTGGAAAACGGTCGAGATAATAAAAGAGCGTTCGGTCTACGACCGCGGCGTCGTCACGTTCGACCTCGTCGGCACCGGCATCGAGGGATACAACAAGTTCATCCCTTATTACTTCTTTCCCGAAACCACATATAACGTCTCGCTCTCGCAGAGTTCGTTCCGCACGAAAATATCCGTCGGCTCAAACCCGTGGGCCCCGCGCCCGCGAACGCACAACATCGCCGAGATCTGCGAACGCTACGGCGGCGGCGGCCACGCCGTAGTCGGAGCCGTCTCGCTGAAACCCGACGAACTCGACCTGGGCAGGAAGTATATGAACGAGATCGTGGAAGAACTGCAATTCAAGGATTAACGCGCTCCGGCTCCCCTCCTTTCAAAGGAGGGGTAGCCGGCTCTGCGGCCGGGGTGGTTGTCTCTTTCCACCCGAAGTTTCGATAGATCGTCTCTACCACTAGTTCGGGCTCGTCGAATACCGATCTGTTCTCGAATCTCAGAACTCTGATCCCGAAGTATTCCAGGAACAATCTTCGCTCCCGGTCGTGTTCGATGGCTCGTTCGTTGAAATGAACTTCGCCGTCCAGCTCTATTCCGAGCTTCTCGGCCGGGCAATAAAAATCCAGAACATAGCCTCCTACACTATGTTGGCGCCGGAATTTTCGACCTTCCAATTGCCCCTTTTTTACGATCATCCAAAATCTCGCCTCGGCCGGCGTTAGATTTTTGCGAAGCTTGGTTCTGAACGTTTTTAGAGAAGCGAGGTTGTTAACGTTGATTCTCATGTGTGAAGCTGCGGGAGACAACCACCCCGTCAGCCGAAGCGGCTGCCACCCCTCCTTTGAAAGGAGGGGAGCCGTCTTGAGTTTATTTTTTAACAAACACCATCGTCGACGAGTTCGTCCCTCTTGGCGATACGCTTTCGCGGTTGACGGTGAGAGTCTTGCCGTCGGGTGAGAGTGTCCAGGTTTCCTTTGTCGTAGCAGTGACTTCGCCGTTCGCGCCGTTGAAGGTGCGCGACGACGAGAGGTTGAGCGTTCCGCCGTCCAGTTTGCCGATCAGGTTGACGGGAATCGAACCCATTTGGGTTTCCTGTTGGATCGTCATCGCTTTACCGTCGAGCGTATAGGTCGTTGTTGCATCGCCGTTACCGAAGTTGCCGCCGCGACCCATTCCGTTTCCGCCGCCCATGCCGCCGGGCGCTCCTTCAGGTCGCGGTGTCCGAGCCGTTTTCGAATCTACCTTAATGTCCTTCGCCGTCTGATTGACGGTCAGCGTCATCGATTCTATACGCGCGCGTTCGTCCAGTTTAGATTTGCTCACGTCGAGCGTCCAGGTTCCGGAAAAGTCAGCCGTCTTCGCCTGCGCAAAAGCCGCGATCGAGAGCATGCAGCAAAGCGCTGCCGCAAAAAGTGTCTTTTTCATGTCGTCTCCTAATAAATTGAAAAGATTCCGGAGTCTTAGACGCACGGAATCTTTTCAATGTTCGACTAGTTTTGTAAAGGTTTGTAAACCATTAGGCAACCATTAAGCCGAACCCTCGGCCGCCGCTTCCTCACGCAAGTGCAATTTGCTGTGCTTGTAGCTGTAGAGGAAGTAAACGACCAGCCCGATCAGCAGCCACACGCCGAAGCGGATCCAGTTCGTCATTCCCAATTCGGTCATCAGATACGTACAGAAAATAACGCCCAGGACCGGTATAAGTGAAAGCCGTTTTACGAAACACAGGACCGTAAGCCCGAGAGAAAACACAATGAAAACAAAGTGCGGTATCTTGTGGTAAAAGGCACTTTCCTCCGTCGACGTAAAGTCGGTGAAGAACCTGTTCACCGCCTCGCCGTTAAGGTACAACAAGGCAACCCACACGATTATGAACAGCGCCGGTGCGATGTAACGCGAGCTTATATACGGTACGAACCTTTTCTGCCCGGCGAACTCTTTATCCTTGACCAGCACGCCGGCACAGACGATCGTGAATGCGAACAATGTACCGATGACCGATAGGTCGGTGACTTCCGACAGGTTCATGAATAACGCCGGTATCGCGACCATAAATCCGGTCAGCAGCGTCGAAAACCACGGCGTGCGGAATTTCGGGTGGATCGACGAAAACACTTTTGGCAGCAGTCCGTCGCGGCTCATCGCCATCCAAAGTCGTGGCTGGCCGAGCTGGAACACGAGCAAGACGGTCGCGATCGCGACGATAGCGCCGACTGCGATTATTCCCGAAAGCCACGGAATGTTCACACCGTTCGGCCCGAACACGAATGCGAGCGGATCGCCGACGCCCTCAAAGCTCTTGTAGCTCACCATTCCGGTCAGAACGAGCGCGATGACGATGTATAGAACCGTACAGATCAGCAGGCTGTAGATCATGCCCCGGGGCAGTGTCTTGTAGGGATCTTTGCACTCTTCCGCCGTCGTTGACAGGGCGTCAAAGCCGATATACGCGAAAAACACAGCAGCGACGCCGCTCATCACGCCGCCGAAACCATTCGGCAAAAACGGACTCCAATTTTCCGTTTTTACATAAAATGCACCAACGATAATAACGAGAAAAATGATCGCGAGTTTAATAGCGACCATTATGTTTCCGGCCGTTTTCGATTCGCGAATTCCGACATAAACGAGTGCAGTTATGAGCACTACGATCCCAAGTGCCGGCAAATCGAGGATCAATCGCATGCTGCCAATGAGCGGCGCTGAGCTCCATGCCGCGAACGCTTCGATACTGGTCGGGCTGAGAGTGTCGGAAACCGCTTTTAGCTGATCCACGCTCATCCTGCCGAGGGCGTCGATCGTCTGGCCGCTCGCGAGAACGCCCTCAATTGCCTCGTGATTGTCGGCGAACCCGCGTGAGGCACTAAGGTAGTCGGTCGTCAGGTAAGCCGGGATATCGATGCCGTTCGATTTGAGCAGCCGCGTAAAGTAATCGCTCCACGAGATAGCAACGGCGATGTTCCCGATCGCGTATTCGACGAGCAGATCCCATCCGATTATCCACGCGACCAGCTCCCCGAAACTCGCGTAAGCGTACGTGTACGCCGAGCCGGCGATCGGTATTTTCGACGCGAACTCCGCATAGCACAACGCCGAAAAACCGCACGCTATCGCGGCGAAGATGAACAGAAATATCACGCCCGGCCCGCCGCGGAACGACGCCTCGCCCACAAGGGCGAAGATGCCCGCACCGATGATCGCGGCGATGCCCATCATTGTCAGATCAAATGTCGTCAGCGTTCGGCGAAGGCCGGTGCCCGATGCCTCGGCATCGGCAAAGCCCGCGGCGGCGTCGGCCTGGATCTGGGCGATGGACTTTTTTCGAAATAGCGATGTGCTCATAGTGTTTTCAGACGGACGAATTCACGTTTGTCGGACTCATTGTAAGGAATGTTTTCGAGGAAATATCGTTCGAACGATTATGATTAGCGAATTTTGAACGAAAATTTTGAAACTTGCAATGGAAACTGTGATGCATTGGTCGTTTTCTCACTGCGAATCGATAAAAGCAAATACGGCGGGACGTGCAGATCGCTGCACGGCAAGAACCAGAAATGAACAAACGGCTGATCCACAGGAACCTTAGTACCACTTTCGTCGACATCGACGGCCTCGTCCGGCACCTGCGCGATCTGCAATTCGTCGGCGTCGTCCATATCGAACTGTGCAGCTACGAAGCCGATATCATCTTTACGCCCACCAAACGCCTTCAGGCTCGCGAACGCGATCACGCCGCCGGCATAACCTCGCAGGGGTCGGACGCCTTTCGCCGGATCTTGCTCAGAGCACGCGAGCCGAACGGCCGCCTGCACGTATACCAGTCGGTTTCGCGTATCGCAGACACGGTCCGAAAGGTCCAGGTCGACGCGATTATCGCGGCCCGGGCACGGCTCACGTTTTCCGGCATGGGCGACACCCCGGCAGCTCATCTGATGCCGAAGACAAAGAACAAGCCCGAAGCATTTCGGGACTGGGACGTACTGCTGAATCTGACAGCCGAGCTGCTGGGATCCGTCGACTTGGCTCTCGAAACCGCTGGACTGCATTTTGATGAATTGTTTGCGAACGCATGCGCGCTCGTCGCCGAGGAATGTCCGTTTATCGACCCCAACCGCGGACTGTTCGAATATTGCAGCGGCAAGGTCCGGCTCGGGACGGTCATCTCACGTGAACGCTTTCTCAATGCCGTTTTGAAAGCCGTCGGTCGAATATTCGACCGCCTGCGCGACGAGCCGCAGTTAGCCGGTATTCACGAAGGCACGGCCCGCCAGATCCGCATGCTCATGCGTATCCGCCGGGACGTTTATGAAACGCTCGGCTTATTGTCGCCGCTCAACACTCTCATCGGCGGAATGAACTGATCCGCTCATAAAACCATCTACAATTGAAAGGCCCGTCTAGGTCGGTAAGCTCTGGTCTTATGTTGCGATCATTTCGGACACTTTTGACTCGACGATCGATCGGATCTCGTTCAGATGAGTCTCGGAGTCGGCTTCAAACCGCAATACGAGTATCGCCTGTGTATTCGATGCCCTCACCAGGCCCCAACCGTATTCGAACAAAATTCGCGCGCCGTCGATAGTTATCACTTTATTCGTAGCCGAGAAATATTCCGCGATCCTTGCTACGACATCGAATTTGCGTTCGTCAGGACAGTCCACGCGAAGCTCCGGTGTCGAGAACGTCCGCGGCAGATCTGACAGCATTTCCGAAAGCGGCGAGTCGGTTTTTGAGAGAATTTCCAGTACGCGAGCACCGGCGTACGTCGCGTCGTCGAAGCCATAAAACCTGTCGGCAAAGAAAATGTGTCCGCTCATTTCGCCCGCGAGCGCCGCGTGCGTCTCCTTCATTTTTGCTTTGATCAGCGAGTGTCCCGCCTTCCACATTATCGGAACGCCGCCGTGTTTTTCGATATCGTCGAAAAGCGTCTGCGAGCACTTGACCTCGGCGATGATCGTCGAGCCGGGCCGCTTTTCCAGTATCGAACGGGAAAGCAGCACCATCAATTCATCGCCCCAGATGATCCGTCCGTTCTCGTCGACAATACCGACGCGGTCTCCGTCTCCGTCAAACGCGATGCCGATATCGGCCTTGTGCTCGCGGACGGCGGCGATCAGGTCCTGAAGATTTTCGGTGACGGTCGGGTCGGGATGATGATTGGGAAACGCGGAATCGGGCTCTGTAAAGAGTTCGATCAGATCGACGCCGAGCTCTTTATAAACCGGAACAGCCGTGACGCCGCCCATGCCGTTGCCGCCGTCGGCCACGACCTTTAAACGGCGGCCGCCCATTTCGATCCGCGATACAATGTCACGGCAGTAATCGTCGAGGACCTCGAGAACTTCGACCGCACCTTCGCCGCTCGAATACTCACCCGACAGTGCGATCTGCTTTATCTCCTGTATCTGCGAACCGAAAAGTGTCGACTTACCCAAACAAATTTTGAAGCCGTTGTGGTCGGCCGGGTTGTGCGAGCCGGTGATCATCACGCCGCCGTCGACCGGTTTTGTAAAGACCGTGTGATAAAGCACCGGTGTCGGGACCATTCCGATCAGCACCGTATCGCAGCCGGTTTTGTGGAATGCCTGTGTCAGCATCTCGCAAAACCGCGGCGAGCTTTCACGCGCGTCAAAGCCGACGGCGATGCGTTTTGCCCCGTTGCGGGCAAAGAAAGTTCCCGCGGCGAGGCCGATCTTTTCGACCGTCTCGTCCGATAGCTGCTGCGGTCCGACGATGCCGCGAATGTCGTATTCCCTGAAGATGTTCTCGTCCATAAAGTTCTCTATATTACGGGATTAACGCCGCTCGCGGAAGCGAGATGTGCAGTAAGCCGCCGCGAACCTCGTGCCTCAGTGCCGTATTTTGTTATACTTCCGGTTTGCCCTTAGGCAACAAGCCTCGACCGCCGCGCATCGAAGAATTGCGTCTATCGGCCGCCTTGGATCAATAAAACACTTTATGAAAGTATCGTTTCGAGCCAGCTTAGTTTCTGCTGTTTTCGCAGCCATGTTCATGGCCGCCGGTGTCGCGGCACAGACCGCAAAGCCGACACCGACGCCTGTTCCCGAGGAAACCGGAGGCCAGATCAAGACATTTGAGGTACGGCTGCCGGTCACGGTGACGGGTAAGAAAAAGGAGCTCATCTCCGGCCTGCAGCGCGGCGATTTTCAGGTGCTCGAGGACGGCGTCCCGCAGGAAGTAACATTTTTCACCAGCGACAAGACCAATCCGCCCGTTTTTGTCGGCGTTCTGATGGACACGTCGCCCTCGGCTGCCGGTAAACTCGCCTTTTCGAAAGAAGCCGCGGCGAACTTTCTATACACCGTCGTTCAGCTTCGAAAAGACAAGGCGGCGTTCATGACCTTCGACCACGAGGTCAACCTGCGGCAGGATTTCACGGATAAGCTTGACCTGCTCCAACGTGCGGTCGATAAGGTGAAAAAGACGGGCTCGCAAACGGCACTTTACGATGCGGTGTGGCAGTTTTCCGACGAAAAGCTGCGAAACGTGCCGGGACGCCGCGTGATCGTTATCATCACGGACGGCGACGATACGTTCAGCCGTGCTGATCTCAAAGACGCGATCGACATTGCACAGCGGACGGAAACGACGATATTCGGCATTTCGACCAAGGCCGGATTTCTCGGCTCGGTCCCGGGCGTCGAGGCGGGAACTGTCAAGGACCAGGGCGATAAGTATTTGATGCAGCTTTGCGAACAAACCGGCGGTGAGGCGTTTTTTAGCGGCGACATGACCGCGCTTGAAAAGGCATTTAAGAAAATATCGGAAGAGCTTCGCGGCCAATATATCGTGACGTACAGGCCGGCAAATCAAAATTACGACGGGCGCGAACGCAAGATCGAGGTCCGTTTTACCGATAACGAAAAGACCAAGAATTATAAGATCCGCACGAAGTCGAGTTATCGTGCGGTCCGCGACAGCCTCAAATAAAATGGTCGGCGGCGAACGGTTCGCTGCCGTTGAATTACCGGACGAATTGAAATGATGACCAAACGGACACTGTTAGTTTTGCCACTTGCCTTGTTTTTCGCCCCGAGTCTTTTCTTTTGGGGACGACACGCCAGCGCCCAGCAGGCGACGCCGGCGGCCGACACAAAGACGGCCGTCCCGACGCCAACACCCGTGATCGACGAAGAAGAAGGAGTCATAAACGTCGACACCGAGACCGTAAACGTTCTGTTCACCGCTCAGGACAAAAGCCGTCGCCTCTTGCTCGGTCTAAAACCGGAAAACATCCGCGTTCTCGAAAATGGCCAGCCGCAGGCGATAACGTCCTTCACAAAGCAGATCGATCTGCCGCTGAGCCTTGCGATCCTGATCGACACGAGCCTTTCACAGGAACGTACGCTGCCTGAAGAAAAGGCTGCTGCTATGTCGTTTCTCGAGTCGGTCGTACGGCCGACCAAGGACGAGGTCTCGATAATTTCGTTTACCGGTGAATCGACGCTCGAGCAGGGCATGACGAATAACATGACGCGGCTCAGGCGTGCGGTCGACCGTGTACAGTTCATTCCGCCGTCCAGTTATATCGGCGGAGGCGTCGTCGCTAACGGCGGCGGAGGCGTTCCCGGAACGCCTCCGATCTCCGGCGACAATCAACGCACCGCGGCTTCGACGGCTCTTTGGGATGCGGTTTGGGTCACCGCCGACGAGGTACTCGGGCCGGCACCGGAAAAGACCCGCAGAGCGATAATTCTCCTCACCGACGGCGACGACACGTTTAGCCGCAAAAAGCTCGACGAAGCCATTCAAGCCGCGCTTAAGGCCGAAGCGATCATCTACTCGATCGGCATCGGCGACAATTATCAATATCGTGTTAACGAGGGAGCACTCAAAAAGATCTCGGAAAGCACCGGTGGCCGTGCTTATTTTCCGCGTGACGAGTCGGAGTTAAGGCAGGCGTTCAAGCAGATCCAGGAAGAGATGCGATCGCAATATCTGATAGCGTACGAGCCGAGCAATCAGGTGCTCGACGGTTCGTACCGAAAGATCGAGATCCAGCTTGCGGATCCCGCGATGCAAAAGGAAAAAGTTCGCATCACGCACCGCCAGGGCTATTTTGCCAAGACCGAGAAACCTGCAAAGAAATAGTAGTTAATAATGGCGTCGCGAAAATAGCGAATGGGACGTCGTCTTGTTCGCTATTTTTTCGTCTTCCCGTGCGTGCGTTTTGGCTGCAATACCGTCTCAAGTTTCCAGTCCGGGTCGGCAAAATGGTCGGCGGCTTTTATTATCAGCCAATTCTTTTCGTCGCGTGCCATTTTGACGAGAGCGAACTCACCGCGAAGTTTGAGGCCGAAAAGTTCGAAGATAAGTTTTCCTTTTTCGAGCTGTGTCTCCGGGTCGGTCTTTGTTTCGTACGAGCCGCTGTCCCAAATACGGACCTCGCCGGCGCCGTAACTTCCTTCGCTGATCCGTCCCTCATAATCGATGTAACTCAACGAATGATCGGGCACGGCGACCGCGAGCCGCTTGTCCTTCGGGTTCATCGAAACGCCTTTCGGCACCGCCCAGGACTTGAGCACGCCGGCAATCTCGAGCCGCAGGTCGAAGTGCAGCCTCGTCGCGTGATGCTCGTGAATTACAAAGGGTTTTCGCACTGATAAATTCTATAATAGAATCTTTGTGCCACCCAGGTTTTCACCGACACTATGCCGAGTATTCGGGCCAGGATCTTTAACGCCTACGTCAGGCTGCTGATAAAACGCCGCGATTGGGGGCCGGACAAGTACGCACTTGCACGGCGGGCACGGCGGCTTTTCGGCGCGCCGCTTGTCTCACGGTGGCTGAGCATCCGCGACCTGGGCGTGCAGCCCGTCAACGACGCATCAGTGCGCGGCGAGTGGCTGTCAGTTGAAGAACCCGATGCGCAGGCGATCGTACTTTACATACACGGCGGAGGTTTTGTTGCCTGTTCGCCCGCCACTCACCGCCCGATCTCGGCCGGGTTGGCGAGGTTGACGCGGCTTCGCGTTTTCAGTCTTGATTATCGGCTCGCACCGGAGCATCCATTCCCCGCAGCGTTCGAGGACGTCGTCGCGGCCTACCACCGATTGCGGAAAGAGAATCCCGAAGTCCGGATCGCGGTCGCCGGCGACTCCGCAGGCGGCGGCCTGACCCTGAGCCTGTTGTTGAAGCTGAAAAATGACGGCATTGATCTGCCGTCGTGCGCGGTCTGTTTTTCCGCATGGACAGATCTGACGGGCAGCGGCGAGTCGGTCAAGGCCAACGAGAAGAGCGACAGGATGTTTTACGCGTCGACGATCTCGTCGTTCGCTGACGCTTATGTAAGCCGCGACGAACGCGAGAACGTCTACGCGTCGCCCGTGTTCGGCGACTTTGCGGCGATGCCGCCGATCCTGTTCCAGGTCGGCTCGACCGAAGTTCTCGTAGATGACTCACGCCGTATCCACGAAAAGATACAGGCGGCCGGCGGCGAGAGCGAACTCCAGATCTACGACGACGTATTTCACAGCTGGCAGATGGGCGTCGGCCTCTTGCCCGAAGCCGACGCGGCAATGAAAGATGCCGCCGAATTCATCCGGCGGCACAGCGTGAAGTAGTTCGATTATTCGAGCGGCGGCGAGGAAGTTATCCACCAAACATTGCCGAACGGGTCGGTGACGCCGCAGCTTCTGCCGTATTCCTGATCAGCCGGCGACATGACGGATTCCGCTCCGTTGGCCAACGCTTTTACGTATACCGCGTCGGCGTCCTCGACGTAAACGAACATATTCGCGGTCGCCGGTTTCCACTCATCGCGGCTGTTCGAAAACATTATCGTGCTGCCGCCGATCCGAATTTCGCCGTGCTGCAGCATGCCGCTTTCGTGCAGCGTGCGATGCGTTGTTTCGGCATCGAATACCGCTTGTGTGAAGTCAAAGAAATTCACCGCGTCCTCGAGCATCAGGTACGGCATCACCGTCTGGTGGCCTTTCGGAATTAGCATGTCTGCTTCTCCTGTCTTTCGCGTCAATACGGCAGAATTTCGGTTTTCCTTACCCGGCCGTCCTTCATCCTGATCACCCAAATCGTGCCGTATTCCGCGTCGTCGAGATTCTTGAACAGCTCTTTTTTCGTGATCTGATTGGCAAGTCCGGGAATCGTATTGCTGTGCCCGGCGACGATGAAACGTTTCGTCTTGCTTTTCATTATCCGGTCGATCAGCTCGGCGTTGTTTTTCGGATCGTACGTCTGTATCTCGACACGCCGCTTTTTCGCTATCGGCTCGACCGTCGCCCGAGTCCGCTTATAATCCGAAGAATAAACCGCACCCGGTCGATATTTCGAAATCAACTTTCGCAGCCGCTCCGCTCGCTGCACACCTTCGCCCGAAAGCACCGGATCATTTTTGTCAGCCGATTCGCTCACATCCTTTTCCGCATGACGGACGAGAATGATCGTTTTCCTCTGCGCGAAACTATTAATTGTGGCAAACGCTCCAATTAAAACCGCAAGTAACAGCGAAACTATAATTCTCATAATTCCAAATTCCGGTATATTTCCCGCCGGTGTGCGATTTTTAGCAGATATATATTCTCGTCGTCAAATGAAAATATCATGCGGTAATCACGAACTACGACGACACGGAATACGCCGCGAAAACCAGTCAATTGTTTCAGGTTGAGATTCCGGTCAAAAATGTCTTCGGCGAGTTGGTTGGATAGATGAAACGCTTCTTTCTGAATATGTTCCGGCAGCTTGCGCACGTCGCGTCCGAAGCGTTTGGTACGTTGAATCTGCCGCCTACCGGATAAAGTCGGCAAAATCTTTAACCTCGACAAACTCTTTATTTTCCAGCTCGGCCTGAGATTGAGCCAAACCTTCCAAAAATTCTTCGGCGTAGAGTTCGTTCGGAGAAACGATCTTTTCCAGAAAGCCCTGCAAGACGCGATAGGCGTTCGTCACTTCAACGAGTTCTTCTTCGGATATCTGCAGCGTGATATTCTTCATAACTCACCAATTATGGCATAAAAACACGGAATTCGACGTGCTTTCTTAGAAAATCCGCAGATTTGTTCTTACGCTTCTGCGGCGGAACTATACGAACATCTTGCCCGGATTCAAGATGCCGTTCGGGTCGAAGACTCTTTTGATTCGCTTCATCACTTCCAGCGTCGGTTGGTCGATTGCGTAGTGCATGTACTGCGATTTTACGTAGCCGATGCCGTGTTCGCCGGAGATGGTGCCGCCGAGGTCGACCGAGAGTCGGAAGGTTTCGGAAACGCACTCGCGGGCACGTGCGATCTCTTCTGGGTTGTCGCGGTCGACGACGAAGTTGACGTGAATGTTGCCGTCGCCGGCGTGGCCGAAGTTTGCGACGAAGGTGTTGTGCTTTTTGCCGATCTGTTCGATCTTTGCAACGAGTTCCGGAACCTTTGACCGCGGAACCACAACGTCCTCGTTTATCTTCAGCGTGCCGTATTTCATTAGGCTGGGCGAGATCGCACGGCGGACGTCCCAGAGCTTATCTTCCTCTTCCTTCGACTTCGCCCGTAAAATATCAAAGCCGCCGTTCTCGCCGATGATACGCTCGATCGTCTCGGCATTTTTCGCGACCTCTTCTTTCGATCCGTCCACGGCGACCAGCAAAATGGCCTCGGCTTCCTTCGACAAACCGAAGGCGAAATTCTCCTCGACCGCCGCGACGCAAAACTTGTCGATCACCTCCATCGCCATCGGCAGCAATCCCTCGGGCGTGAATTTCGTCAGAACTTTGCACGCCGCTTCCATTGAGTGAAAATTTGCACGCACGGTCGACGTTGCCTCGGGCATCGGCAAAAGCTTTAGCGTTGCTTCAGTGATTATCCCGAGCATTCCTTCCGATCCGCACATCAGGCCCGTCAGGTCGAAACCGACGACGTTTTTGACCGTCTTGCCGCCGGTTCGAATGATCTCGCCGGTCGCCGTCACGACTTCCAAACCGAGTACGTGGTGTTTCATCACACCGTATTTCGGCGTACGCATGCCGCCGGCGTTTTCGGCGATGTTGCCGCCTATGAACGAATCTTTGTAGCTGGCCGGATCGGGGGCGAACATCAGCCCTTGTTTCTCGACCGCCTGCTGCAGTTCGTACGTCGTAATTCCCGGCTGGCATACCGCGTACAGGTCGTCGACGCTGATCTCGATGATCTTGTTCATCCGGTCGGTGCCGATCACGATGCCGCCGTCCACCGGTACCGCTCCGCCCGTGTACCCGACGCCGCCGCCGCGGGCAGTCACGGGAAACAAGAACTCATTTGCGAGCTTTAAGATCTCGACCATTTCCGCGGTCGATTCCGGAAACACGACGGCCTCGGGCGGAAACTTTTCCTTCACGGCGTCGGCACCGTAAGGTTCGACGCGTTCCGGATCGACGATGACATTTTCACCGCCGACGATCTGCATGAGTCGCTCGATGACTTCCGGCTGGGACGCGTTCGTCGTCGCACGGCCTTTTGAATTGAAATGGATCGATTCGAACATGTGCTGTTGAGGATCAAAAGTCGCCCGCGAGCCCGAACGTCTCGTACCGCGGCTGCCCGTTCGAGCTTTGCAAAATTAAAAACACACGCTGCCCGCCGATTGCCCGCGTCACCGCAGCGTCGGTGCGGCCGTCTCCGTCGTAATCGCCGAGCTTCACGACGTCGGACGACAGGCCCCACGTGATCACCTGCAGCTGCGAGTCGGAGCTGCGAAGTATGTAAAAGACACGTTGGCCGTTCTCGTTCCTGATCACCAGCAGGTCCTGCGCGCTGTCGCCGTCAAAATCCGCGTGGCCCGTGAAAAAGCCGTCGGAACTCAGCCCGAAGGTCGCGGACCTCACCTCACCGGTCGAACTTAGCCGCCAATACCAGACCCGCTGGCCGCCCACGCTTCGGCCGATCGCGAGATCAGCCTTGCCGTCGCGGTCGAAATCGTTCGGGGCCGGCACGTCGCCGCTCTGGCCGAAATACTCGTAACGGTAATTCCCCGTCGAGCTTTCGATTATGTACCACACGCCGGAACGAAATACGACGATGTCGAACTTGCCGTCGCCGTCGTAATCGGCCGACGCAAAAAAATCGCCCAGGCTCGAGCTGCCCCATCGCGTTTCCTGCAGCACGCCCGTCGTCGACGGAATGATCCGCCACAAAACCTCGGCGTTGTATCTTGCGGTGGAAAAGTCCGAACGGCCGTCGCCGTCGAAATCGACCGTCAGCGAAACCGAATCGCCCGGCTGGCCGAGCGGCGTCTGCAGGAGATTGCCGACAGTGCTTTGCAGGGCATAAAACGTGTTGTTCGAACCGCGATACACCTGAAGGTCGGTGCGCCCGTCGCCGTCGTAATCGTTGTATGTTCCGTTGGCGAGTTTTATTTGTCCGCGAACTTCGCCGTTGGGAAAATCCGGTGTCGAGATCGACAAATAATACCGATTGGCCCGCACCAGCGCTAGTTCCTGATCGGTCAAGGTCATTCCGACAACCCACGAACCGGGCGCTTGGCCGAGCGGCGTGCTGAAGATCGGCGGCACCGTCTGGCCAACGGCGGCGTCCTTATGTATCGAAAACGTCGAGCCTGCCGGAAACGCGCTCTGGATCGTGCTGCGGATGCTGAGTTGCCACTGGCCCGGGAAGAGCACCGAGGGCGTCAGATCGCCGACGCACACGACGCTGCGCTGCGACGCATTCGGCGGTACGGTCTGCAGGCCGGACAGATTGGCAACATATCGCTGCTGGGCAACGGCTGCGGCAGCGAAAACCACGACGGCGGCCAGTGCACGGGCAATGAACTTTAACTTCATTTGATGATGTAATACCTCGGACTAGATAATACCCAAATCGATACAGATTTGCTAAACTCTCAAAAACCACAGCACCGACAGGCGTTTACGCACGAAATCTCAAGTCCGGCGTGCCCGTCGTTACACAGATAATTTACCGATCTACTCAGGCATTGAACAGATAAATCGAATATGAGCGAACCGGAAAATCAAAAGATTCCGACTGACGACTACGAGCGTGAACTTGCGACCGATCTTGACGACGATACAGATGATCGGCCGAAAGGCATGGCGTTGCACACCAAGATACTCATCGGCCTGCTTGTCGGCGTGATCGGCGGCCTCGTCGCTAACTACGTATTCGGCGGCAGCGACCCGCGCGTCATCTGGATAGTCACGAACATTTCTCAGCCGGTCGGGACGGTCTTTCTCAATCTGCTTTTGATGATCGTCGTGCCGCTGGTGTTTTCGTCACTGGTCGTCGGCATCGCCGGTATCGGCGATATTCGCAAGCTCGGCCGCATCGGGCTTAAATCGTTCGCGTATTGCCTCGTGATCTCGGCGATCTCGGTCGTCATCGGTCTCGGTTTGGCGAACACGATACGTCCGGGCGAGCGGATCAGCCCCGAGATCGCGACGCAGCTAAAAGAAAAATTCAGCAGCGGAGCGGCAACCGCCAAAGATGCACAGCAGAAAGCCGCCGAAACGGCCAAAGCTGATTCGCCGCTCATGCAGGCCGTAAAAACGATCGTCCCGAGCAATGTGTTCAACTCCATCTCAGGCGCGAGTCCGAACATGCTGCACATCATGTTCTTTGCCCTGATCATCGGCGTCGCGATCACGCTTTTGCCGGCGCCGGTTTCGGAGCCGTTCGTTGCCGTGATGGATTCGATCTTCGCGATCACGACAAAGATAATCGACATTATCATGAAGTTCGCACCGTATGCGGTCGCGTGTCTTCTGTTCAACAACATCGCGCAGTTCGGTCTCGATCTGCTCGCCTCGCTCGCATGGTTCGTCGTGACCGTTTTGCTCGGCCTTTCAATTCACTTTTTCGGTGTCTATTCGCTGTCGATCTGGTTTCTTTCGAAGATCAATCCGCTCGATTTTTTCAAACGCATTCGCACGGTGATCGTCACCGCGTTTTCAACTTCGTCGTCGAACGCCACGCTGCCCACCGCTCTTCGTGTTTCGCATGAAAACCTCGGCGTGCCGAAGGAAATAAACAGTTTCGTGCTGACGGTCGGGGCGACAGCTAACCAGAACGGGACGGCTCTGTACGAGGGCGTGACGGTTCTGTTTCTCGCCCAGCTCGCCGGCGTCGATCTTTCGCTCGGCGTCCAGTTGATGGTCGTTTACATGGCGATCCTCGGCGGCATCGGCACGGCCGGCGTACCGTCGGGTTCGATACCGTTCATCATCGGCATTTTGGCTATGATCGGGATAGATCCGGCGCTGATCGCGATCATCCTCGGCGTCGACCGACTTCTCGATATGTGCCGAACGACGCTGAACGTCGTGGGCGACCTAACGGCCGCCACATTCGTTGCACGCAGCGAGGGTTATGAACTTTTAAAAACTCCGGAAACTGCCGGGATCGGTTAGCGCAGACGCAGGCTCATTAGGAGGGCAACCAAGTGTTTCCAATCGGCGATGATAATTCTGACAGGACGATCACACCGTACGTCAATTACGCGTTCATCGGCATTAACATACTAGTGTTCGCCTTTTTTCAGCAGCTCGGCAGTAACGACGCTTTCACCTACGCATTCTCTCTCGTTCCAAAAGAGGTGACGACGGGCGTCGACCTTTCGGGCGTTCAGGTCCTCCGCGACTCGCTTGGTAACACCGGCCGCATCGATTTGTATTCGACGCCGCTGCCCGTCTATTTCAACTTCCTGAGCTCGATGTTCATGCACGGCGGTTTTGCTCATATTTTCGGCAACATGCTGTTTTTGTGGATATTCGGCGACAACCTCGAAAACCTGCTCGGCCACGTCCGTTATGCCATATTTTACATCGCATGCGGATTTGCTGCCGCTCTCGCTCAGGTAATAATGGACACCGGTTCGATCATCCCGATGCTGGGCGCATCAGGCGCGATCTCGGGCGTTTTGGGCGGGTATGTTCTGTTGTTTCCGAAGCGGGAAGTACGTGCGCTGATCTTCAACTTCCTGACGACCGTCCCGGCGTACGTGGCGATCGGTATCTGGATCTTGTATCAGGCAGTGTTAGGTTATATGACACCCGCGGGAACCGGCGGCGTCGCCTATGCCGCGCACATCGGCGGCTTCGTTGCCGGCCTCGCTTTGGTCAAGCTTTTCGCCATCGGACGCCGTGTCTAGACCTTGATGGAAAACGTTCCGTCACGCTTTGACAGATTTGGGTTGTAGAACGGATCGTGGACAAAATGCCGCAGCCATCTTTTTTCGAAGTATTTGAATTCGGCCTCGGTAGGATCGGCGGCGGGCAGCATTTTTTTTCGAATAAGCTCGGCGTACGGCGTGAAAACGATCCGAAGTCCGAACTGGCCGAGCTTCAGGCAAAAGTCAGCGGCGAAAAGATCGTTCGGCAGATTCGTTTCATCAAATCCACCTGCACGCTCAAAATCAACGCGCTTGACGGCCATGCAGGTTTCCGACACGGCCGAAAAATTCCCAATGAACTGATTCCGTCCCATGTTCCCGACAATATTCCAAGGGAACCCATAATGGGCGACCGCAACCCCTGTGCCGGCCCCAAGGACGAGACCGCCGTCAATTACCGTCTCGTCCGCCGACAATATCCTGCCCCCAACGGCGCCAATCTCCGTTCTCGCCGCGAACCGCACCAACTCGTCTAGCCAATCCTCGGTCAGCGGCACCACACCACCGCCAAGGAAAACAATAATTTCGCCCGTCGATTCCCGAACCGCAAGATTTAGCCGGGCAGCGCGGCTCATATCCCGGCACGCGAGCGTTTTCAGATTTTCGTTCGTGGCGGCACCGACCGTTTTAGTTTTCGGGTTTACCAACACTACTTCGATCGGTTTAAATCGCGTGTTAGCGACGAGTTGATCTGCGTTTTCCATGTGACCATCAACCACGACGACAATGGAAACCGCGGGCGCCGGGCCGGGCATCTCGTACTTAACGCGATGAAGGTTGTAATGCGTCGCACCGACCGAAGCAGAAATGCCGCCGCGTTCGAGATGTTCGCGGATAGCCGACCGGGCTCGTTCGTGGGCGTACGGTTTTTCGTCCGAGCTCAACGCTACGGAACCGGCGATAGCGCGCCAGTGATAAAGGACGCGTGGAATATGGCGGATCTGATGTTCGTCGATCCGTTCGACGATCCGGAGGGCAAGGTCATAATCCTGACTGCCTTCGAAACCCAAACGAAAGCCCCGGATCGACCGGATCAGATCGGTCTTATAGGCTGAAAGGTGCGTAACGAGGTTTAGCGAATAGAGCAGGTCGCGGCTGAAGTCGGGCTTGAATTTCGGCTCGGACCGCCGCCCACGTGTGTCGATCATGTCCTCGTCGCTGTAGATCATCGCGGTTCCCGGGAAATCGTTCAGCTCGTTCGCCACCCAAAACAACGCGTCGGGCGAGAGTTCGTCGTCATGATCGAGCAGCACGACAAACTCGCCCGCGGCAATCTCGAGCGCCGAATTCGAGGCGGCCGAGATGTGGCCGTTCTCGGGACGGTATACGACCTTTACACGCGCGTCGCCTGCGGCGTATTCGTCGAGGACACGCCGTATGTGCGGTTTCGGCGAACAGTCGTCGGCGATGCACAATTCCCAGTTTTCGTATATTTGATCGAGGACCGAATCGAGGCACAGACGCAGCCATTTTTCGTCGACGTTATAGACCGGAAGCACGACGGAGATCAGCGGCAGTTTGGAAAAGCCCGCGATCCTTCGCCGCATTTCGGCCCGGTCGTCACCGGTCGGCGAGCCGTGTACTTTCAGCCATCGTGCATACGCCGCTCGTTCCCGGGATTTCTTTTTGTTCCAAGCAATGCGCGCCCTGATACCGGCTACACCGCTCCGGTTCCAGATTTTGAACGCTTCGCTGAGTTTGCTCTTCAGGCTCATTTAAATTGCGCAAACCGCATGCGGACGGTCGTTAAATTCAGCTTCACAAGTTATCATTTTTTTTGGCCAGCCGATTGAACCGATATGTCCGAATCCTGCCGCATATGCGGAAACTCTGAGAATAACCGCAGGCACACCGCACGCGAAATGATGTTCGGCACGCGCGAGCAGTTCGAGTATTTAGAATGCGCGCTCTGCGGCACCATTCAGCTTATCGACGTGCCCGATCTCTCGCGCTTTTATCCGGAGGACTATTATGCCCACAACGACGCTCCGCTGCTCGAAATTGAACGCGGCTGGAAACGCCGCATCGCCGCACGTGCGATCAGCCGTTACTTGATGGGCCTGCCATCTCGGCTCGGCGCCCGGCTTGCGAAGCGGCGGCCGTGGATCACCGCTCAATTCCCCGAATACATCCGCACACTCGTCGGCCGCATAAATTTTGATTCTCACATTTTGGATTACGGCTGCGGCCGCGGCGATCTGCTGCGGACGTTACGCGTTTTCGGCTTTCGCGATCTGACCGGGGCGGACAAGTTCATCAAATCCGACCTAACCTACGGCGGCGTAAATATCTATAAACGCGGCCTCGACGAGCTCGAGCCCGGCTTTGATCTCGTCATGCTTCACCATTCGTTCGAGCATCTGCCCGACCCGCAAAACGCACTCGCGGAAGTTCACCGTATACTCGCACCTGGCGGAGTCGCGCTTATCCGCATTCCGGTCGTCAGTTTCGCGTGGGAAAAATACGGTGTCAATTGGGTTCAGCTCGACCCGCCGCGGCATCTGTTTTTGTACACCGAGCGGGCGTTTCGCCGCATGGCCGACGAGACGGGCTTTGCGGTCGAGAGTGTCACGTACGATTCGGAGATTTTTCAGTTTTTCGGCAGCGAGCAATACCTGGCCGACATTCCGCTGAATGATCCGAGGTCTTATCGCGGCGTCATCGCCAAAAGCATCTTCACACAATCTCAGATCGACGAATGGCAAGTCCTGACCGCAAAACTCAATGCCGAAGGTCGGGGCGACCAGGCGTGTTTTATTCTCACCCGTCGTTGATCCGGTCGCCGATCATCTCCGTTTTCCAATCGAGCACGGGCCGCACGATGCCCGGAATTTTTCCGGTGTAATCGCCGCGTGCCGAGTCGCCGTCGGCGGTATCAGCGACGTTGAATGTCACGACGTCGCGCTCGACAAAATGGACCGCAAGCGGCGCGTAGGTCGTCGCCGCGACCGTCACAAACACCGGCCCCTCGGCGAGAAAATTGCCCGGTATCTCCATCCGGCTCAGATACGTTCCCGTCGAGCGCGGGCGGTCACGCCAACCGCCGGCCCAGTCGTGCGACACGAACATGCATGTGCCTTCGGCGTTATAAAAATGAAAATTCGGCACGATCACGATGCCGGGTTTTACGACGTCGTATGTCATCTCGACGGTCACCGGCCGCCTTATGTCGATCGACGAAACGGTCGCACCGGCCTCGTCGCATACACGAACGTGGCGGAGTTTTGTATATTCATCGCCTGGCGCATCTTCGAGATTGTCCCAACTCCGCTCGGCTCCGACCTGCGACTGTGCGTGCAGGTAATCGCCGACGACGTCGAGCGTTGCTCCGTCGCGCACGACCGACCCGTCGCGGAGCCATATCACTCGATCGCAGAGCCGCACCATCGACTGCATATCGTGCGAGACGAAAAGGACCGTCCGGCCCGATTCGCCGACCTCACGCATTTTCTTCAGGCACTTTCGCTGAAAGCCGACGTCGCCGACGGCGAGCACTTCGTCGACGATCAGGACCTCGGGTTCAAGATGCGCCGCAACCGAGAACGCGAGCCGCATGTACATCCCGCTCGAGTAATGCTTGACGGGCGTATCGAGAAATTTTTCGATCTCTGAAAACGCGACGATCTCGTCGAAACGGGTGTCGATCTCTGTCCGTTTCATACCGAGGATCGCACCGTTAAGATAGATGTTTTCGCGGCCCGTGAGCTCGTTGTGAAAGCCGGTCCCGACCTCGAGCAGGCTGCCGACGCGGCCGTGTATCTCCGCGGTTCCGCTCGTCGGTTTTGTGATACGCGATAGAATCTTGAGCAGCGTCGATTTGCCGGCGCCGTTGCGGCCGATGATGCCGAGCGTCTCGCCCTGCTTAACCTCAAAGCTCACATCTTTGAGAGCCCACAGCTCGGTCGCGTCGCGTTTATTCGCGGAACGCTTGAACAGGCCCACTATCACATCGCGAAGCGAGTCGTGCTCGCTTTCGCCGATGTGGTAAAGCTTGGACAAATTTTCGACCTTGATTGCACTCATCAGATCAGGTCCGCGAAATCGTCCTCCATCCATTTGAATACGAAGATCGACAGCGTCAGCAATACGACAAGCGACGCAGACGAGATGCCGATCACCGGCCAATCGAACGCACCGCCGAACAGCGAGCTTCTGAAACCTTCGAGAATGCCGGTCAGCGGGTTTATGGCGAAAACGAGTTTCCACTTTTCGGACAAAAGCGATAGCGGATAAAAGATCGGCGACGCGATCATCCAAACCTGCAACAGGAAAGGCAGTGCAAATTTTACGTCGCGAAATTTAACGTTCAGCGCCGAAAACAATATGCCCAAGGCGGCGGCGAGCAGACTCGAAAGGGCAATAAAGACAGGCACCAGCAACATCGCCGGCGTCGGCCACGTGCGGTAATACAACATCAGACCCACAAGGATCACAAAGCTGAAGATCAGATCGATCAGTCCGGCGATAACCGCGGCAAGCGGAACTATCAATCGCGGAAAATATACCTTTGTGACCAGATTTGTGTTACTGACAAAACTGCCGCTCGCCATCGTCACGGCCGTGTGCACGTACAGCCAGATCATCAGGCCGCTCAATGCAAAAAGCGGATACGGGATTCCGCTCGTGTCGAACCGTGCGAAATTGCTGAAGATAAGCGTAAAGATCGCCGTCGTGATCACCGGCTGCAGCACGGCCCACAGCACGCCGACCGCCGTCTGTTTGTAACGGACCTTGACGTCCCGCCACGTCAAAAAGTACAAAAGCTCGCGGTACGCCCACAGCTCTTTCAGGTCCCAGCCGACGCGGCCCGCGGGTTTTATTCTCGTTATTTCGGTGTGCATCGTGGCGAACTACAATTCCAGACGGCCGTATTTCGCAACGGCGGCGTTCAACTTGCGGCGACGGTTCCAATCAAAAAGCACCCGCGGAACAGCGAGGCGGAAAAGCATCGAGGCAGCATCCTGTACCGACACCGCACCGCCGAGGTTCTCCCGAAAAAGTTTGAAAGCCTTTGCCCGGTTGCCGCTGCGGACGAAGCCGGCGACCGACTCGAACCGGAGCCGCTTTTGAATTTCGTCCAGTTCTTCTCGGGTGATGTTCAGGCTGTCCGCAACTCGGTTTTGCGCGGCGATCCATTCGTCCATCATCTGCGGAAAGTCGCCACTGACGTTTGACCCGTGCTGCCGCCATCCGCAGAGAACGTTTCGGTTTCGGGCAAACTCGCCGCCCGCTGAAAGCTTTAAGTATAATTCATAATCTTCGAGTATCGAATCGTCGTTCCATCGATGACGTTCAATCGCCGAGCGACGATACAGCACTCCCGGACTCGAAAATATCTGTCCGCGCAGCAGCAGCGGCAACATCTCGCCGTCGGCAAACTCGGTCCAGTTGTCGGTGCGGTCGATGATGCGGTCGTCCGCGTCGATCAGGTACGCGTGCGAAAACGCGAGTACCGCTTTCGGCCGCGATTCCAAAAGTGCAACTTGCTTCTCGAGAAATTCGGGCATCCACACGTCGTCGGAACCGATATAGGCGAAAAATTCGGTGTCGGTCAATGCGAAAGCTTCGTTCAGCGTCGAGCTCAGTCCGCGGTTCGGCCGCACACGAAATTCCGTATCGACCGGGCTGTCTTTCAACACGCTCTCGATGATCGCGGCCGATTCGTCTTTCGAGCCGTCGTCAATTACAATCAGCTTTTTGGGCCGTCTGGTTTGTGCAAAGATCGACCGCAGCGTCCGCTCGACAAACCGTGCGTGATTGTATGACGGGACAACGACCGAGACTTCCGAAGACATATAGGTAGTTATTTTGGGATTGCGGCGGGCATGCGTGCACGCCGATCAATGAAATGAGGGTACTTTATATTCTCGACTCGGTAAATCGCGGCGGCGCCGAAATGCAGGCGCTCGACGTTTGCCGCAACGCACATCGCTTCGGCATCGAGATGACCGTCGTCACGTTCGGCGGCGGAGCGCTGGAGACCGATTTTCGCGAATCGGGCGTCGAATTTATCCGTCTCAGCCGCAAACTGCCCGTCGATATTTATCTCGCGTCACAGGTCCGAAAGATCATTCGCGAACGCGGCATACAGATCGCTCACGGTTATCAGGCGGTCGACGGCCTGCATATGTATCTCGCGACCCGCGGAATTAGCGGCATCAAGAACATATTGAGCTTTCAGGGCTTTATCGCTGACCGCCGCAACCGCGTTGTTTCGAAATTTTTGATCCCGCGTATGGACGCCAACGTCGTCGCGAGCCGTGGCCTGCAAAAATGGCTCGCCAGGACCGACAAGCTCAACACAAAAAACTTCGCCGTCATTTACAATGGCGCCGATCCGGAACGGTTGCGGCCGTCCGGAAGATCGCTCAAGCGTGAGCTCGGCCTGGCCGATAGTTCACAGCTCTTCGGAATGATCGCCGGTTTTTACCGCGACCCGCGAAAGGACCAGCTGACGGTTTGCAAGTCTCTGCCGGGCGCGTTCAAGAAATTGCCAGCCGCACACTGCGTCTTCGCCGGCGGCATCGAGGACGGAGCCGAAGGTAAGTTCGCAGACTGTATAAATTTCTGCGTCGAAAAAGGCATCACCGATCGCGTCCACTTTCTCGGTGCACGGGCCGACGTCCCGGACATTCTCGCGGACCTCGACCTGTTCGTCTTTTCGTCGCTGCAGGAAGGCCTGCCCGTCGCCGTTTCCGAAGCGATGCTCGCCGGCGTGCCGATGGTCGTCTCGGATATCGAACCGCTCATCGAGGCAACCGACAACGGAAAATACGCCGAAGTGTTTCCGGTCGGCGATGAACACGCTTTGAGCGGGAAGATCATCGGCCTGTTAAGCGACGCCGGCCGCCGTCACGAACTCGCGCAATCGGCAAAACAGTTTGCCGAAGAGAATTTCAGCATCGATTCGCACCTGCGCTCGCTCGCCGATCTCTACGATCGCCTCATCTCGTTCTGACACAGGTCAGTACCGCCTCGCGTCAGCGGGTGGGCTCTTAAACAGTCGAGAGGCGAGAGCGGAACCGTAGCCTCCTGCTCTCGCCTCATGACTCTCCCCTCGCGACTTTCTGGAACCCACCCGCTTACGCGAGGTGGTACTGACAAGAAAAAAAATGTCTACTGACGCTGAAACTCCGGCGTGCCGAGTACAAGGCTGACCGCCTTGAACACTTCGGGATTTCCGCTCGGCTCCAGCAGCCGTGCCCGCCTGTTCGCCGCCCGGCCTTTTGCGCCCGTGGGCATATTCGATTCCGGCATCATCTCGTCCGGTTCGCTCGCCGCTTTTACCTCGGGGAGCGGCATCTTCATCTGCTTTGCCAGCGTCGCCCTTGTCGCGGGTGAGACGTCGTTATCGAGAACCATAGCGATCGCCCGATCGAGTATTTTCGAATTGTCCTTTGCATCGAAGGACGAAAGGTCGACGCGCGTGCCAGGGATGCGGTTGCTCGAGATCGCGACGGCAAAATTCAACCGTTCGAGCAGAGCTCCCGTGTTTACCCAGTCTTCGGCCGTGTCGGGATATCCGGTCGGTGCCTGGTAGCCGTACGGCACTTCGCCAAGTTTCGTCAGCATGCCGACCATGGCCGGATTCGCGTTCGTCTGCCCGCCGAGGGTGCGGATCGAACTGACGGCGAGCTCGAAAGGAGTTTTGACCTTTGCACGATAATTTTCCGGTGCGAAAAACTCTTTGTCGGTGAACAGTGCCCGCAGCGTCGTTTTGATGTCTCCTTTCGATTTAGAGAATGCGGCGGCGACCCGGCCGACCAACGCCTCGCTCGGGTTGTCGCTGACAAATTTTACCGCGAGCTTTTTAGCGATAAATTTCGCCGTCGCGGGACTGTTGACCAGAATGTCGATCACCTTAAGTCCGTCATTCACGCCGCCTTCGTCCACCTTTTGGCCGAGTACGGTTTTCGGCCCTTTTTCGTGCCAATTTTGGTTGAAATAAAATTCGCCGCTTTCGATGTCGTCCGGGACGCCCGGCATTCGCTGAAGCCTGGCGAGTCTGCGGTCGTCCTTGCCCTGGATCGAGGCAGCGGCCGCCCGGCGGTAACCGCGCGGGTCGGCGATCGTCCAGCCCGTAAATGCCTTGGCGACCTCGATGATGTCCCTTTGCGTATATCCGCCGTCGACGCCGAGCGTGTGAAGTTCCATCAGCTCGCGTGCGTAGTTTTCGTTGATTCCACGCTGCTGCTTGGCCTTTTGTTTGGAGCTGTCGCTCATCTGCTTCAGGCGCTGATCGAGCTGTTCGTCATTGACGCCGTACTGCTTTTTCAGGCGGTCGCGCATTCTCGGCGGAACGGTTCCGCCTCGAGCCAGAAGCTTCTGCAACGCGCCGTTTCCACCGGCCAGCGGAGAATCTGGCGACATCGATTGAAAGTTGTCGAGATAAAACAACATCGCCGGATGCTGCGCGGTGCCGATGACAAGGTCCTTGAAGTTCCCTAGTGCATTCTTTCTCAGAACGTCGCGTTCGTAGCTCGGGATGTACCACCGGACAGCCGCTTTACCGGCAAAAACGTTAAAGTGGTTTTGCCAGAAATCGACCATCACTTCCTGCAGTTGCCGTTCGGAATAAACTGCGCGCAATACGCGGTTCGCGACTATTTGCGGCACGAGTTGGCCGGCCGGCCGTAGGTCGTATTCCTTATAAAGCGCCTGCAGCTTTTGGCGGCGCTCACGCTGCTGCTCGTCGCTAGTGGCGTTTCCGGCCTGCGGGTCGTCGACCGTTTTCACGGCGGCTTGGTCTTGCTGGTTCGCATTGGCTGCGGCCCTACGCCCGCCGTCGAGTTGACGCAGTAGAGCTGCCGGACTCGGATACTTTGCAAACACCTCGGCGGTCGACATATCGAATATTTCGAGTTTCTTTACTTTTGTTTCCGCGACCGAATCGTCGATAGCTGCCGGGTTGAGCTGCTGGTCAATGTATTTCTGCAGACCCATCGCTTTGACTCGTTCGAGATCGCCGGGACGTGCGCCAAAGCCGAGTCGGTTCAAAACGTGCAGTATCTTTTGGTCTTCGGTGAGCGGCTTTTTGCTTTCACCGGGCCTTGCGGCAAGCGCGACTGCCGGCAAAATCATGCCGTATATCAACACACAAGCAGATATTTTCTGAACAAACTTAACGTTTCGAAACATACTCAATAACCTCAAAATACATTATAAGCTTACAAATGCGGACATAGAGTTAGACGCCCGTGATCGGCCGTTGGGCGAAACTTTTTATCGGACGGCGCAAGCGAACGGCCGCCGAATGCAACAGACGGTGCACGCGGCACATCTAACTCATCGCAGATCCCGTCATTTTAGGCTAAAATAAACGTTCCGACCCGAACGTTCACAAAATGAAACAGAATATAGCCCGCACATCATCATTGGCGTTTATCTTCCTATTGGCTGCCGTTTCCGTTTTTGCTCAGGACGATCGGTCATTCAGCGACGCGAACGTCGATTACATATTCGATATTCCCGACGCCCGGTGGAAAATGACGGTCAAGCCGTCGATGACGAGCCCAAATGTAGAGTACGTCTTTATCGAGCGGAACGAGGGACATCTCGAGGTCCGCAAGCTCACGCCGCCAAAAGACGCATTCATGTCGGACATTATCCGCGACGAAGAGCAAAAACTGCAATTTTTGCCTGGTTATGTCGCCGGCAAGGAAGAGAATTTCGGCGGATTTCTGAAGGGAACCGTGTTCAACTTTGAATTTGTCCGCGCGGGCCGGCCGATGAGCGGACGCTTTTACTTTCTCAAAGCGGCGGACGGCTCCGTTTATCTGCTGCGCTTCACGGGATTTCGGGACAAACTAAAGACGATCAGAAATCAAACCGATTCGATCGCGCGTACATTTTCGATAAAAAAGGCGGGATAACGCTCAGGCGATCATAAATTTCGCCCCGTTCGTAATAAAATAGCCGTGTGAGGTCTTTGCGATCCTCGCGGCTATTTGGTTTTGACCGTCGATCTTTGTAAGCCGCATCGCCGCAAGCGTTTCAGACGGCAGAGACGCCATCACACTTATCTTGAAATTCTCCGCCTTGCGCAGCAAACTCCACGCCGTCTGTCCATTGACCTGGTATTTTTGGCAGAGCTTCTCGGCTAATTTATGACTGTCAGCGGCATTGAACCAGTCGAGAAAGTCGGCTCGGCCGAGGCCGTCCGCACATTCGGCGAGCAGGATGATCGTGCCCCCGTCGTTGCAGGCGTTTGCGGCTGCGTCGAGCGCCTTGTGCGCTTGGATCATGTTCATGTCGTGCGGAAGACCGCCGCAGCTGACGATGACCACGTCGCGTTTTTCCGCGATCTCGATCGTGTGGGCGGCAGCGTACGCGTCACAGGCCGCACGGTGCGAAGTGTCGAGATCGCCGCAGAACAGGTCGGTAACTTCGCCGGCGTCGTTCACGTGCGTACTGATGCAAAAGACCGATTCTATCTTCGACGCGGCTTCGACAAATGCCTCGTGGACCGCGTTTCCGTCCAATAGGCCGGTGCCGACACCTGCACGACGATCAAGCGTTTCGCAGTCAAATGCCAGCTTGTGTGTCGCCGAAATGGTTTTCGACGATGCGAGGCCGGGACAGATCAGCTTTCGCCCGCCGGTAAAGCCCGCAAAATAATGAAAGCCGATGCCGCCGCCGAGGATCACATGATCGTGTTCCACGAGTGCGCGGTTTAGCTGGACCGGAATGCCGCCGGACGTTTCGCCGACATTTACGATCTGCATCAGGTCTCGCGGACCGTGATCGATCGTCTTTATACGTTGCACGATGAACGGCGTCAGGATCGATTCCTTTTCGGCGTTGGTCACCTGCCGGTGAATTCCGGTCGCGAAAATTATCGTAATGTCGAACGGCGCAACTCCTGCCGCGATCAGACGCCGGACCAGCAGATTGACGATCTGCCCGCTGCCCGTCTGACGGGTCGCGTCCGGCACCACAAGCAGAACGCTTTCGTCCGGGTTTATGCGTTCTTCGAGAGGTAAAGAACCGATCGCGTGGTCGAGCTTTCGGCCGATCTCGACGTCTGTAAGAGGCGGCGGATCCGCACTCCCGCGCAATACCTCAAATCGATCTTCGTCGTAATCGAACGGGATCGATGTGCGTCCGTATTTTAGTTGTATTTGCGGCATCGAAAAACAGTTTCCCGCAAACATGCGAGGGACGCAAAGGGCACGATATATTAGGTCTACTTACGATCGGCGGACCGCTCAATTAGCCGTAAAATGTTTCTTAATCGTGGGTTCGAAGCACTTCGTCCCGGTTTCACAGATATACACGGCTTCGGCTTCGTGGTTGAGCGTTTCCATCTGGATGGTCAGATGGTCAATGCCGAAACGGTCGTGCAATTTACCGCGAACGACCGACAACAGTTCGGAATGCCGAATGCTCGCATCGTGGCTGATGTGCGCCGACAGTGCATCGATGCCGGACGATATTGTCCAAACGTGCAGGTCGTGAACGCCGCCGACGCCGTCGGTTTCGATTATCGCTTCTTCGACCGCCGCGAGGTTGATGTGCCGCGGCGTACCTTCGAGCAGTACGTTCACCGAATCGATGATCAGGCGCCACGCCCCGAAAATGATTATAAAACTGATGAGTGCACTGCCGACCGCGTCCGCCCATGTCCATCCAAATGCGAGAATCGCCACGCCCGCGATGATCGCCGCGACCGAGCCCAGCAGATCGCCGATCACGTGCAGCCACGCGCCGTGCATATTGAGGTCGTTGTCGCGTTCGGAATGCAACAGGTACGCAGCTGCGATGTTGACGGCCAGGCCGCCGGCCGCGATCGCGGTGAGCATGCCGCCCTCGACCTGCGGAGGCGTCTGCAGACGGCCGAACGCCTCGATCAGTATCCAGACCGAGATAAGCGCGAGAGCGATGCCGTTAACGAACGCGGCCAGGATCTCAAGGCGATAATAGCCGTATGTCTTTTTTGAGGTCGCGGGCCGCGAAGCGAAGGAAAAGGCGAAAAGCGTAAGAGTGAGCGCGGCGACATCGGTCAGCATGTGGCCGGCGTCTGCTAGCAGCGCGAGCGAATTCGAGAGGCACCCGCCAACGGCTTCTGCCAGCATGTAGACGAACGTCAGAGCGAGCGCGATCTTCAGCCGCTTCAGCCCTTTAGCCGTGACCCGTGAATGCCCGTGATCGTGATGATGAGCGCCCGTATTCGTCTCCTGAATCTTTCTAAAACCGCCGAAGGACGCGTGAATTTCGCAGCGACAGCACGAATCCTGTGCGGTTGCCCGCGTCGTCGGCCAATTCGACAGCTATCTCCGGCAGCGGCGTCGCGATCTGCAGACGGAACGCCCCGTCAGACCCGGCGTAAACCTCGCGTCCCTGCGAACGCACGACGATCCCCGACTGCGTCCTGCCTGAAATTATATAGACATTTCCGCCGACACGTTCGGCGTTCCATTCGCCGGCGTCAATGGCGCTGCTCGACTGGCGGCGTACGATGCTGAACCGCCACGCGTCATTCCAATCGCTGGCCTGTCCCGATCTGGCTGTCGATTTCACCCGCCAGTAATAATTTCCGGGCATCAGGCCCGCAAGGCGAAAATCCCTGCCGGTCAAACCACCGCGGTCGACGAGTATCGCGTCGGAAGCGAATGTCGGCGATTTTGAGATCTGGATGTAATACGTCGCCAGCCCGTCCTCGTCGCCCCATACAAAAGTGACGCCCACGCCCGAGCCGCTTGAATCCACTATCTGCGACATATTCGCAGGTGACGTCGGACGCGGCGGGCCGAGCAGACGTTCACGCGATGTGATCTTTCCGTTGCTCAAAGCCGCGTATTCGTCGGCATTCAGGGTCGATTGTTCGCCGCCGATCGATGTTTCGACACTGCCGCGGCTGATGCGTATCTCGCCGCCGCCCACGGCAGCGTCGGCATTAAAACTCGCGTCGGTCTGTGACTTGAGCTTTGTTTCCGACTGTGCCATTTCGACGACGTTTTCGGTGTTTTCCAGCTGCTGGTTCGTGCGGACGTTCAACTGTCCGTCGTCGAGCGCGACACGCACGTTGGTACCGCCGAAAAGCGACGAGTTGTCGCGGATCACGACCGTACTATTCGGCCGTATCGAATATGATGAGCCGTCGATCATCTGCACGATCGCACGGCCGTCGGCTTGCGTCTGGACGGTATCGCCCGCGGCCACATACGTCTCTTTGGTGACGACTATCGTCTCGCGGGTCGCGGCACGCGTAATGCGAACCTCGCCTTCGAAAGAAATAATGCGGGCCGTGTCTTTTGGAATTTCGGAGACCTGAGCCGCGGCGAACCAGTTGTACTTGATCGCCCACCATCCGCCGAATGCGACCGTCGATATCACGACCACGAAGGCAGCAACGCCGTAGATCGTGCTTTTTCTGATCTTCCACCAGTCGACGTAAAATTTGCGGAATTTATTTTCCATTGGCACCCGGCATCTAAAATCAGCGGGCTGGGACGGCCTGGTCATTCGGCGCCGGTTTCCAATTCGGTATGCCGCGGCGGAAATATCAGTGAGAGAATTACCGAAATGAGCAGCGCGGCAACGACGATACCGAGCGAGAGATTTATCACTGCCTGTTCGAATTGATGATCGTGATATCGCTGCAGGAAAACAGCGAATGCCGACGTGCCGCCCTCGCCTATCAATTTTAGCAGACCTAGACCCAGAAGTGGCAACAGCATTTTAACGCCGATAAAACTCAAAACGAACGCTAGTCCATATTTTAGGAAGTGAAATTTCTCGGCGAGATCGGCTAAAAGGAAAAAGAACGTACGCAGTCCGAGTATGGCAAAGATATTTGACGTATAGACGATGAACCGGTCCGTCGTGATGCCGAATATCGCCGGAATCGAATCAACGGCGAAGACCAGATCGGCCACGTTTATGACGACCAATACCAACAGCAGAAGTGTCCCGGTCAAAACGCCATTTTCGCGAATGAAGAAACTCTCGCCGTCATAATCCTTCTTGATCCTGATAAAGCGCGTGGTCAATTTAACGATCGTGCTGTCTTCCGGCTCGAAAGCTTCGTCCTCGCCGAACATCTTGATGCCCGTGTAGATAAGGAACGCGCCGAAAATATACAACACCCAGTCGAACTGCTCGACCAGCTCCGCGCCCGCGAGTATCATCGCAAGGCGCATCACGAGCGCCATGAAAATTCCCCAAAACAGCACGCGATGCTGATATTTTTTGGGCACCTTAAAGAACCGAAAAATGAGCAGGAACACGAACAGGTTATCGATCGACAGCGACATCTCGATCAGATAGCCCGTGAGAAATTCTTTCGCCTTGAACGCCCCGAACTGGTAAAAAATAAAGCCGTTGAACAACAAGGCAAGCGACACCCAGACGGCGCTCCAGGCGAACGTTTCCTTTCGCGTTGGTGCGTGCGAACGGCGGTTCACGATGCCCACGTCCACAAAAAGTGCGACGAGGACGACACCGAAAAACGACAACCACACCCACAATGGGTATTCGACTGGGTTCATAAGTTAACGATCAAAACTTTGCCCGAAGCAGCGACGCGACCTCCTCGAGGCCTTCGCGGTCGGCCGGGCCGAAATCATCAAGCCCGTCGCTATCGACGTCGAGGACGCCCCGGATCTCACCAAAGGAATCAAATAAAGGCACGACGATCTCGGACCTGGAAGCGGAACTGCAGGCGATATGGCCCGGAAATTGGTCAACGTCCGGGACGATCTCGGTGATCCGCTGTGTGTAAACATGCCCGCAGACGCCTTTGCCAAAATCGATCCGCGTGCACGCGAGCGGCCCCTGAAACGGGCCGAGTACGAGTTGGCCCTCTTTGGCGAGATAAAAACCTACCCAATAAAACCCGAATGCCTCCTTGAGAACGGCGGCGACATTTGCGAGATTAGCAGTCAGGTCCGTCTCGCCCTCTATCAACGCGGCGATCTGAGGTGCGATCTCGCGATAGATAACTGACCGGTCCGCGGTCTTGGAAAATGCGATGCTTTCGGCCATAAGGTGAGAGTTTATCGCGTTGAAACAGGGCGTGCAAATGACTTAAAAAACGCCGATACGTGTATAATCGAGCGATTTCTCGTCAAGAGTTAACCTGGATCATGGAAGCATTCACAAAGATACTCTCGATCGCTGTCGGCGGTGCCGCAGGAGCCGTCGCCCGATATCTCGTCAACATTTCGCCGCTCGCGAACCTTTTCGAAAAATTCCCGTTTCCTACATTTTTTATAAACGTGACCGGCTCGTTTTTGATCGGTTTCTTGTTCATTCTCTTGAACGATCGATTCCAGGTGCACGATGATCTGCGACTCGCACTGATCGTCGGATTTCTCGGTGCGTTTACTACGTTTTCGACGTTCGAGCTCGAATTGTATGGGCTGGTAAAGGAAGGCTCGTTCTTGACCGCGTTCGCTTATTTGTTTTTGAGTGTGGCGGCGGGATTCGTCGGCGTTGCGGCGGGAATTTTAGCCGGCAGACGCGTGTAAGGTCAGAGAGCGGCACGAGCGTACCGCACGATCTCGACGGCCTTTTCCGCCGATTCGGCGGTCGCTGTCAGATGCCCCATTTTCCTGCCCGGCCTCGGATCGGCCTTGCCATACAGGTGCAGTTTCAGGTCCGGATCGCTCACTGCGGCCGCCCAATTCGGCTCACCGCTTTCCCAAATATCTCCTAAAAGATTCGCCATCGCCGCCGACCCGTAAAACTCCGTCGACCCGAGCGGCAGACCGCAAACCGCACGCAGCTGCTGTTCGAACTGCGACGTAACGCACGCATCGAACGTGAGATGGCCGGAATTGTGCGGCCGCGGAGCGAGCTCATTCACCAACAATTTCTCATCACCGGTCAAAAAGAACTCGATGCAAAGCGTCCCGACATACTCGAGCGTTTCGGCCACGCTTCGCGCGATCTCGACAGCCTCGCGATAGACCGTTTCCGAAACGACTGCCGGTGCGAACGAGATGTCGAGAATGTGATTTTCGTGGGCGTTCTCGATCACGCCGAAATGCGCGAAATTCCCTTTCCGGCCACGGGCGCAAACCACGGACACTTCTTTCGCAAAATCGACGAAGGCCTCGAGCACGGCCTCCTGTCGATCGAGGCTCGCAAATGCCGCGTCCACCTCGCCGACTGCCATTATTTTCGATTGGCCCTTTCCGTCATAGCCGAAACCGGCCGTTTTCAAAACCGCCGGCACGCCGATCTCTTCGACGCCGCGGTAAAGATCGTCGATCGATCTGATGTGTTTGAAATTTGCGAGCGGAAAACCGTTTTCGGAAAGGAAAGTTTTTTCGCGAATGCGGCTCTGCGTTGTGTGCAGCACCTCGCCTCTCGGATGAACGCTAACAAATTCCGCTGCCGCGTCCACGGTCGCCGACGGAACGTTCTCGAACTCGAAAGTAACGACGTCGACGCTCTGTGCAAACTTCTTGACAGCGTCGAGATCGCTGTAATCGGCGACGGTCTCGATGTCCGCGACCTGCCCGGTCGGCGTATCGCGGTCGGGCGAGAACGTATGCACGCGGTAACCTATTTTGCGCGCCTCGATAGCGAACATTCGGCCAAGCTGGCCGCTGCCGAATACACCGATAGTCGAATTTGGAAGTATTGTCCGCGTCACCGATTCGCAATAAATACGTTCAGGCTTAGAACCGATAGATTAACCTGAGTCCGTCGAATTGGCGAATTTAGCGGCCGACGAAATCAGCGTGATGCTTCCTGCATCAGCTTTCGCGTATCTTCGTCGTGCTGCCTTTGCGCGGCGAGATTGGGGTTTTCTTTGATCGCGGCTCCTACGCCGTTAGCGTGCTGACGATCCGCTTCGTTGCGGGAAAGCCCGGGCGGCGGCGCTTTTTGTGGGGCCTGCGTGCCGACGCGGAACGCCTCGTTGTTGTCTACGTCAGCTACCGATCGCTGGAGCGACGTATAGAGCAAATACACGCCGCCCGCGAGAGCGACGTACAACAATACTGACGTCAGCGCGGACATCCCCGGCCGTTTCCCGTCTTTATTTTTCAACTTTTGCTTCCCGGAAAGGGCGTTTCCGCACCGTCGGCACTCGGCTTCGGAACCAAAATTTGAAAGTCCGCAATTTTTGCACTTGATAGGATTCATCGCGTGTGACCTCTGGAATCAGAGTATTTGGTAGGACTGACCTCAATGCAGAGTAGATCGAAACTGCCGGACCTGTCAACAAGTTTAAACACTATCGGTAGTTTTCAGTTTCGTTCCTTATTTGTGTGTTTCGTGTATTTCGTGGTTATAGGTCTTTATGACGTGACGACGAAACCCCTAGCGGATACGAAAGGCACAAAACATTACGGCTTTCTAAATTTTAATGGCGTGCTAGAGCTTCGTTTCCAGAACCGTGGACGTCTGCGATCGTCTGAATTGATGCAGCTTCGCATTCAGTTCACTACGCGAAATAGCGAGGATCGAGATCGCGAGCAACGCAGCGTTTTTAGCTCCGGCCTCGCCGATCGCGAGCGTGCCGACTGGAACGCCGGCGGGCATTTGGGCGATGGAAAGGAGCGAATCGAGACCTTTCAGGGCTTTGCTTTCGACGGGTACGCCGAGAACAGGAAGGACCGTTTGCGAGGCGCACATTCCCGGCAAATGAGCGGCACCGCCGGCGCCGGCGATGATCACCTCGAGGCCGCGCGACTCGGCCGATTTCGCGAATTCGAAAAGCAGGTCGGGCGTGCGGTGGGCCGAGACGATCTTTGTTTCGAACGGCACGCCAAATTCTTCGAGCGTATCGGCGGCCGCCTTCATCGTCGCCCAATCGGATTTGCTGCCCATGATCACTGCTACGAGCGGTTTTTCGGCCATAAAATTATTTGGCGAGCTCGGCACGAATGACCGATTCGAATTTGTCCCAGGCGTGAATGTTGCTTCGCCAATACACGATGCGGCCGTCCTTTCCGATGACGATATTTTTCGGGTAGCCGCCGACCACGAACGAGGCCAATATCGGCTTGGCGTCCGCGATCAGTTTGTAATCGAACGGGTGTGCGGCCACGTACTTTCTGACAGCGGCGGCCGGATCGTTCGTCATGGCGACGAACTCGATATTCGGGTCGCCGGCGAACTTTGCGGCGAGCTCGTTGAGCTTCGGCGTTTCGTACAGGCACGCCGGGCAGCCGATGAACCAAAAATTCAGCACGACGACCTTGCCGCGTAACTCACTGAACTTGACCGGCGATCCGTCCACGAAATGGGTAGCGAACTCGGGAGCCACCGCACCCTCCTGCGGGATCTTCTGAAGTCTGAACTCGATAGTGCCGTCGTCGAGCGTATGCACAAGCGTCCGGTCCGGCACATGAAAGTTCGCCATCCGAATGTCGACAAACTCATCGTTCGGAATCAGGTTCCCGTCCGAGTCGCGAAAGATCGTTTTGGCAAGCGGCTTTACCGCATTTTCCGATTGTGCCGACGTTGGACCTGCACCAAACGTCAGCAGGACGGCGAATATTCCAAAGACCAAAATGACGAAAGAGAACCGCATCTATCTAAAGGTAAAAGAGATGAGTAACGAAATCAATGCGTAACCGCCCGAGATGTCGCGAACAAGTCGTTCGGTCACATTTGCGCCGGCTGAACTCGCGAAACCTCGGCCGCCCGCAACCTGTCCGATGACTGCTACTTACAGATCGTCTTGCGGGCGGGTCCGTTAAGCGTTCGGCGGAATAAAGTCGATCGACCGAGCCCGATATTAAAGTGCTTGACGCCCCTAAATACCTATACTACTATTGGCGCTCCACCCACGTCAGCTTTACAGTGTTTCGGAGGTACTCCAATGATTGGCAGGACCATCTCTCACTATCATATTACTGCCCAACTCGGCGAGGGCGGGATGGGCGTCGTCTACGAGGCCGAGGACACGAGTCTGGGACGCCACGTCGCGCTGAAATTTCTGACGCCAGCGATGGCGGGAGATGAAAATCTGCTGCAGCGATTTCAGCGTGAGGCCCGTGCCGCTTCGTCGCTCAATCATCCGAACATCTGCACGATCCACAGTATCGAACAGTTCGAGTCCGAGCATTTCATCGTAATGGAACTGCTCGACGGCGAACCGCTCGCCGACCGGATAGATCGCGGCCCGCTCGACGTCGAATCGGTATTAAGGCTCAGCGTGCAGATCGTTGATGCACTCGAATCGGCGCACTCAAAGGGGATCATTCATCGCGATCTGAAGCCCGCCAACATGTTCATCACCTCGCGCGGCCAGGCAAAGATCCTCGATTTCGGCCTTGCCAAGATCGATAACCAAAGACCAAATACCTCCTCAGCGATCGCGACGGCGATCGTGGAGCACCTGACGTCCGCAGGTGCAGCCATGGGAACCATTGCTTATATGTCGCCCGAACAGGCGCGCGGCGAGATCACCGACTCACGAACAGATCTTTTTTCGTTCGGCACGGTGCTTTACCAAATGGCGACGGCCGTTCTTCCGTTTCAAGGCGAAACGTCGGCCGTCGTGTTCGATTCGATATTGAATCGCGACCCGATGCCGTTGAACCAACTCAACCCGGGGCTCCCGCCTGAGCTCGACCGCATTATCGGCCAGGCACTAGAAAAAGATCGCGACCTGCGATATCAGAGCGCGACCGATCTGAAGACCGCGTTAAAGCGGCTGAAGCGCGATCTCGACTCGGGAAATCATTCCGGCAAAACAAGCGCGATGCTGACGAGCACGCCGGCGATACCGGCGCACGAACATTCGATCGCCGTTTTGTATTTCGAAAATCTGAGCGGCATGAAAGAGGACGAGTATCTGCGCGACGGCATCACGGAAGACATCACGACCGAGCTGTCCAAGATCAAGCGCGTAAAGACCTTTTCCCGTGCAAGAGTCTTGGGTTATCGCGACCGATCCGTCACGGCGGGCCAAGTTGGAAAGGAACTCGGTGCGTCGTATGTGCTGACCGGAAGCCTCCGCCGGGCCGGAGCGCGGCTTCGCATCAACGCACAGCTCGTCGATGCGTCGACGGATTTTCCGCTGTGGTCGGAACGATACGACCGGGAAATGCAGGACGTCTTCGAGGTCCAGGACGAGATCGCGTCGAAGATCGCCGCTGCACTTCGTATCACGCTTTCGCCGCAAGAGCAGCAGGCGCTCGCGGCAAAGCCGACCGAGAACCTTCACGCCTACGATCTTTACCTGCGGGGGAGGAATTTCGCCCGGCGCGTCGGCCGTCAAGACATGCAGTTCGCGCTGCAGATGTACGAGAACGCCGTCGCGCTTGATCCGAATTTTGCGGTCGCCCACGCTGCCGTCGCGAACGTCTGTGCACAGTTCTATTATTATTTCGAACGCAAGCAGGAGTGGATCGAAAGAGTGCACGCGGCAACTCGCAGGGCAAGCGCGACAGGACAGGATTCGCCTGAAATACGCTGCGCCGAGGCGTGGCTCGATTTTGCCGAGGGCCGATACGATTCCGCGGTGGAGAAGATCCGTTCGGCGCTGGAACGAGATCCCGACATCGACGGCGGCTATCACCTCCTTGGCCGAGCGCTCTTCGAGGCCGGTCATTATCAAGAAGTCGTTGACATAATGGAAGACGCTCTCGCGCACTCGGGCGAGAACTACAACACGACCATTCCGATACATAACGCGCTCGGGGCTCTCGGTAAGAAAGACGCGCTAGCCAACTACACGTTCCGCGAGATCGCTATCTTCGAGTCGCAGTTGAAAAAGACTCCCGAGGACGCGCGCGTTCGCGTTCTGCTTTCGGCAAACTATGCCTCACAGGGCAGATACGACGATGCAAAACGCGAGGTCGATCTCGCGATGGCGCTCCGCCCCGATGACACGATGATCCTCTACAACATCGCGTGCACTTTGTGCGAGATGAACAACACAAAGGATGCGATCGCCGCACTTAAGAAAGCGTGGGAGGCCGGTTACCGTAACCCGATCTGGACGCGGCAAGACCCCGACCTCGCTATTCTTCACGGCGACCCGGAGTTCGAGCGACTATATCCTGCGGCCGCGGCTTGATGCGGGAGATTTGTACGCGCCGACTAAGTAGTAGACAAAGAAAAAAGGACGAAGCCGAAACTTCGTCCTTTTGACTTGTGCAGTCACCGCTCAACTTTTGCCGCTAGGCGGAGTACCCTTTCGCACCATCAAAGTTGTAGAGGTTTTCGGTTTTGATTACGTCGAGGCCGGCTTCGTCGAAACGCTGGAGCAGCGAGATGAGCTGCGAGTGCGTGACGCCTGTGCCTTCGCCGGCTTCTGCGACGAAGCGGCAGCGCCAGTGGTCGACTGTGAACGTGTCGGAAAATCCGCCCGGATAAACCTTGACGCCGCGGTTCGCGATTGTCTGCAGTTTGAGGCCGTCGCCGTTGACCTTTTCGACAAGTGCGCCGAGTTCGTCGGCGACGCCGTAGAAAGATCCTTTCCACCAGTCGAGGAACACGTCGACACCGACGAGATCTTTCTTCTGCGGAGTCGGCGTGCTGAAGATTGGTTTCGGGTCCGACTCGACAACATTTGCCGTATAGGTCACGGGGTTCAGCGTTTCGGGTTTCTGGCCCATGCGGTCGACTACGGCCTGTGCAAATTCTTTCGTGCCGACCTTTTCCTTCGAAATGCCTTCCTTGAACATGTCATACGTGTGCACGCCATCCTCGATAGTGCGCAGCCACGCGTTATGCGCTCGTTCCGCGATGTCGGGCTGGTTGATATGCACGAGCATCAGGATCGAGCCGAGGAACAAGCCGGACGGGTTCGCGAGGTTCTGTCCCGCACGACGCGGAGCCGAACCGTGGATCGCTTCGAACATCGAGACGTTCTCGCCGATATTCGACGATCCGGCGAGTCCGACGGAGCCCGCGATCTGTGCTGCGACATCCGAGAGAACGTCGCCGTAAAGGTTCGGCATCACGATCACGTCAAAATTCTCCGGCGTGTCGGCCATTTTGGCGGCACCGATGTCGACGATCCAATGGTCCGCCTCGATGCCGGGATATTCCGGTGCGATCTCGTCAAAAACGCGGTGGAACAGGCCGTCCGTCCGCTTCATGATGTTGTCCTTGATGAAGCATGTGACCTTTTTGCGGTTGAACTTCTTTGCGTACTCGAACGCGTAGCGGACGATCTTTTCCGAACCCGGACGCGAGATAAGCTTTAAGCATTCCTCGACCTGCCCGGTCTGACGGTACTCGATCCCGGCGTACGTGTCTTCTTCGTTTTCGCGGACGATAACGACGTCCATCACCGGATGCTTTGTCTTGACGAACGGGTGATATGACACGCACGGGCGAACGTTGGCGTAAAGACCGAGTGTCTTGCGGACCGCGACGTTCAGGCTGCTGTAGCCGCCGCCCTGCGGAGTGGTAATCGGGGCCTTGAGAAACACCTTTGTGCGGCGAAGGCTTTCCCAGCTTTCCGGTGCGATGCCGGCCGCATTGCCGGAAAGATAAACTTTCTCTCCGATCTCGATGGTTTCAATGTCGATGCGGGCGCCTGCTTCCTTCAGAATGTACAGCGTCGCGTCCATGATCTCGGGGCCGATGCCGTCACCGTTAGCGACGGTAATAGGAACATTAGACATACCTTAATAGTTTCCTTAACGAAATTTATATAAAGACCGAACCGTAAATTGTATCGAACTTACGCTTTGCAGGCAATCAGGGGGCAGACCGTGCGTTTCGTTCGACGCGCCGGCGATTACACTAGAAATGTGCTGAATCGAGTGTGATAAAATATGTACACGTCCTCATTTAATTATGAGATCTGCTCCTCGCGTGCATCTCTAAAAAGTCATAGTGGAATAAGGTATGAAGAAGTTAATAATTGCGGCATTTTTGAGCCTGATAGTAGTCGCGGCATACGTTCCGGCCTACTCACAAATTGATCAGCTGCGACGGTCGCGCGTGCGCATGGACGCGTCGATCCGCGCCGAAGACGAAAAGGAACGTAAGCGAAATGAGGAGTTATACGGCGCTGCCTTGCCTGTGCCGCGTGCGGCCGTGATGAATGTGGACGTGCAGGGCATCTTATCGGCACAGGACCTTAAGAGTTTTGCCGATGCCCGGCTTCGCACGATCAGCCGGATCACCGACGGCGAAAATTTGTGGCTCTATCTGAAATTCAAGACCAAGCTCGGCGACTATGTCTTGACTACCCGCGACGCAGACGACCCGACGAAGCTGCATTACTCGCTTTTTGCCGAGATCGGGCCGAAAGGCGACATTACGGCTCTTAATCAATATTTGCTGCAGTTCACCAAGGAAGACCTGGCCGCGACCGAGTTAAAGATCAATCTCGCACCCGGCCTCACGGGCCGAAACCGGTCGATCCCGCTTTTTTTGACCGCGGCGGGTTCCGCCAAGCCCGGTTTGTGGACGAACGAGATCCGCGTCTCCAACATGGTGGCTGTGCCGCGCGGCCTGAGCGGGCATCTTGCTACGGCTTCCGTTGTGCTTGACCTAAAGGGCGGAAACGCGAAGTACCGAAAAATGGACGCAGATTACGACTCGATGGTTTTGCGGGGAACGACCGATCTCTCGATAATGCCAATCGCCGGAACGTTTTATGACGCTGCGACGAGAGATGCGGTAGTTAACAGACTAAAGGCCGAGGGATTGACGGCGGAGAGCTTTTACTTTGCGGGTGACGCCTGGTCGGAATATATGGGCTCGACGATGGCGATGAAACGCGAGCGAAAAGTATTCGCCGTCTATACATATAAAAAAGCGGCGGACTGTTTTTACGGGCTGGCGGCCATCGTTCAAAATTACGACTACTCGGCTGACAAATTCGGCCCGTCTGAAATAAGTCTTACAAAGGACCTCGCCCTTCCCTGCGCGAAATAGAAAGATCGTTAAGCCGGCGGGCCCAGGCGCTCGATCTTTTCGGCGAGGGCGAAGTCAAAGTCCGTGATCCCGCCGCGGTCGTGCGTCGTGATCTCAAACTCGGCATAACCCCAGCCGAGTTTGACGTCCGGATGATGGTCGGCTGCCTCGGCGAGTTCGCCCGCCCGGTTCACGAACGCGAGGCTCTCGGCAAAATTGGCGAACTCGAACCTTTTGTGCAGTTTAGCGTCCGCCGCACGCCAACCGTTCAAACTGCCTAACCGCGCTTCGATCTCGTCATTTTCCAGCTTTTTACGCTCCACGTGTTTTTTGCTCTCCGATTTTGGTTTATACTTTGTAGTTTCAACATGATACACCGGAGCGGCCGGCACTGGTAAAGATGCGTTTTTGTTTATTAATTATATTTACAGTTTTTGCGATGTTTGCGGCGTCGTGCTCGCGTGACGCCAAACCCGCGACGCCATACGAGACGTTCGCGACATACACGAAGGCGATAAACAAGAAAGACACGACGACGATGAAGCTGCTGCTTTCTTCCGAATCGATGAAGATGCACGAGCAGGAAGCCAAGGCGCAGAACGTCACCGTCGACGAGATAGTTAAACGCGAAACACTTTTTCGCGAGGGCCAGCGAAAGCTCGAGTTTCGTAACGAAAAGATCGATGGCGATAACGCCACGCTCGAGGTCAAAACGTCGGATGACCGTTGGGAAACGGTGCCATTCGTCCGCGAGGACGGCGTTTGGAAGATAGACAAGAAAGGATATCGCGACCGCATGCTGCAGGACATCGAGCAGGAAAACCAGCAGACCGAAGACCAGATAAACCGCGACCGCGTGCAGCCGTAAAGCATCACCGCCTACGCACCTTTAGATCGCCATCAACTTTTTCAGGAGAATTTCGTGGCAGTTATCAAACCATTCCGTGCATTGCGGCCCGTACCGGAAAAGGCGGAACAGGTTTCCTGTGTGCCGTACGACGTGATATCCGTCGACGAGGCCCGCGAGATCATTGAGCACAACCCGCTCAGCTTTTTACGTGTAACACGTCCCGAAGGCGACAGCTCAGTCGACGGCTCGACCGCGGAACAATTCAACGCCGCCGCGCTCCAACACCTCGAACGGCTTATCGCCGACGGCGTGTTGATCACCGAATCGGAACCTTCCGTTTATATCTACCGGCTCGATACCGGCTCGCATTCGCAGACCGGTATCGTCGCCTGTTGCTCCCTCGACGAGTATGCAAGCGGAAACATCAAGCGCCACGAAAAGACTCGCCCCGATAAGGTCGAGGACCGCACCCACCATATGATCGCGGTCGGTGCCCAGACGGGCCTTATCTTTCTCGCTCACCGCGGCACGGCGGCGATTCGCGAGATCGTTGCGGCTGAGGTGACTCGCGAGCCACTTTACGATTTCAAGTGCGAAAAAGGCGTACGCCAAACAGTCTGGAAAGTGCACAAAACCGACGAACTTGTGGCCGCGTTCAGCGAGGTCCCGACGATCTACATCGCCGACGGGCACCACCGGGCGGAAAGCGCTTTGCGAGCCCGCGAAGTGTTGCGGGCAAAGAATCCTGATCACACCGGCGACGAAGAATATAACTTTGTCATCGCCGGCATCTTTCCGGCCGAAGACCTTAAGATATTGCCCTACAACCGCGTCGTTCGCGATCTGAACGGCCTCTCGGACGACGAATTCATGGCGCGCCTTTCCGAAAATTTCGTGGTCACGGGAACCGGCAAAGACACTCCGGAAAATCACGGCGAGATTTGCGTTTACCTCAGCGGCGCGTGGCACACTTTGAAATTCGCGGTCGATTACATCCGCGAACCGGACCCCATCGAACGCCTCGACGTGAGCATTTTGCAGAATTATATTCTCGCTCCCATTCTCGGTGTCGGTGACCCGCGAACCGACGAACGGATCGGCTTTATCGGCGGCTCGCGCGGCACAAAAGAACTGGTAAGCCTGGTCGACCGCGGTGACGCTCGCGTTGCGTTCTCGATGTTCCCGACGACGATGGCGGACCTGCTTTCAGTGTCGGACGCGGATGAGATAATGCCGCCGAAATCGACGTGGTTCGAGCCTAAACTAAAGGACGGGCTTCTCATTCACACTATATGAGCGACGGTGAGCTGACCGATCTGCGACGCGACTACGCCCGCGAAACGCTTTCGCGTTCGTCGGTTGCGCACAGCCCGTTCGTCCAGTTTTCAAAATGGATGGATGAGGTACTTACGTCCCAGATCATAGATCCGAATGCGATGATGGTCTCGACCGTCGATGCCCAATGCCGACCGTCGTCACGCGTCGTGTTGCTCAAGGATTTTGACGAGTCCGGCTTCACCTTTTTTACCAACTACGAAAGTCAAAAGGGCCGCGATCTGGCGGCGAATCAAAACATCGTCCTTCATTTCTTCTGGCCCGAGCTCGAACGCCAGATAAACATCAGCGGAGCCGCCGCGAAAACGTCTCGCGAGGAGTCCGAAGCCTATTTCAAGTCGCGGCCGTTCGAGAGCCGCATCGGCGCCTGGGCATCGAGCCAGAGCTCCGTGCTCCGATCACGCGAGGAGCTCGAAAACCGTGTGGAAGAGCTGCGGACACAGTACGCCGACGGCAATGTTCCGCTGCCGCCGTTCTGGGGCGGATTTCGCGTCACCCCTTTCCGGTTCGAATTCTGGCAGGGCCGTCCGAGCCGCCTCCACGACCGCATCTGCTACAATGTGAACGGCGACACCTGGAAGATCGAACGGCTTTATCCCTGACCCCATTGTCCCATGTCCCACTGTCCCACCGTGTCCCACACGCAGACGGAGAGTGCCCCAGTTCCCGTATGATCGAAACCGAACGCCTCAAAATGCGAAAGCTTACAGCCGACGATCTGCCGTGGCTGATAGAGATGCGCTCGGACCCCGACGTTTACAAATATCTCGGCGGTTGGGAAAAGCAAAATCCCGAGGCGGTTACGAAGCGCTTTGAGGTTTATCAGGAATATTATAGGACCGTCGGCTTCGCTCAATGTTTGATGGAGCTGAAATCGACCGGCGAACGCATCGGATGCAGCGGCCTGCAGCCGCTGGAGGACACCGGCGAGATCGAGGTCGGGTATAACCTGTCGAAAAAGTTTTGGCGGCAAGGCTACGGCGAGGAGTGCGCACGCGGCTGGTTAAAATACGGATTCGAAACTCTTGGCCTCGAACGCATCGTCGCCGTCGCCGACCCGGCGAACACTGGATCGTGGCGAATAATGGAAAAATGCGGGATGACATACGTCGCGACTGAGGAACATTACGGATTCCCTTGCGTCGTCTATGAGATCACTCGCGACGCTTATCTCTCGCAGCCGATGGACTGACATCGATCGTCGGCCGCGTCCGCTCGTTCACCTTGTCCGTATGCAGCTAAATTACCCAAAGCTGATCTTCGCCGCACTGCTTTCCGTCTATTTTCTATCCATCGCGTACGCGCCGATGTCGGGGAGCTTTCTCGACAACGTCGACCTGCCGATACATGAGACGGGGCATCTGCTGTTCCGGCCGCTGGGCGAATTTATGGGAATTGCCGGCGGATCGCTTTTTCAGGTGATATTTCCGGCCGTTTTCGTCGGATATTTTATCTGGCACGAGAAATATTACTCGGCGGCGATCGTTTTGTTCTGGGTCGGGCAGAGCGTCCTGAACATTTTCGTTTACGCGGCGGACGCCGTCGTGATGCAGCTCGTTCTGACCAGCGGACTGACCGGCAGCGAGGGCAGTTTTCATGACTGGAATTACCTGCTGACCGAGACCGGCCTGATCAATTCGACAAAAACAGTTGCGGGAATTATTCGGATGGCGGGCACGTTCGTTATAATCGCTGCAGGAGTTTTTTCAGCTTACTACTCGTTCTACCCGACGTCCGAAGAGATCGAATGAAGGTTACGCTAATCACAGGAGCCTCGAGCGGCATCGGCGAAGCATTTGCACGACGCCTCGCCGCCGAAGGCCATAACCTTCTGCTCGTTGCGCGATCGGAGCAAAAACTGCGCGATCTATGTGACGAGCTTAAACGCGAGTATAAGATCACGGCGCATTTCGTCGCTATCGACCTCATCGAGTTCGAAGCCGACGAACGACTGTTCGCCGAAACCGAAAAGCACGGCCTCGAGGTCGATCTTCTCATCAACAACGCCGGTTTCGGATCGGCCGGCGATTTTGCGGCGCTCGACCTCGAACGCGAGCTCGAGATGATCAACCTGAACATCTGCGCACTCGTCGCGTTGACGCACCGCTACCTCAAACAGATGCGCGAGCGTAAAGGCGGGACGATCATCAATGTTTCGTCGGCCGCAGGCTTTCAGCCGCTGCCGTTCATGGCGACGTATGCGGCTACCAAGGCGTTCGTCACCTCGTTCACTGAGGCCGTTGCGGAAGAAAATCGACCGTTCGGGATTCACGTGATGGCGCTTTGTCCGGGTTCGACGAAGACGAATTTTTTCGCCGCTTCGGGCATCGATCGGCCGGTCCAGGTCAAGGGCCAGCAAACGGTCGACGACGTGATCGAGACCGCAATGAAGGCTCTGAACGGCTCAAGATCGAAAGTAGTTTCAGGTTGGGCGAATTACCTGGCATCGCTGTCGACGAATTTTGTACCTAACAAACTGATCACGCGCGTCGTCGGAAAAGCATTGCGTTCGAAATATCAGAAAGGCTAACGACCGGACCGCGGACATCTTGTCCGCAACTCCCGGATCGCGGACATCGTGTCCGCAGCTTCGGAATTGCGGACAAGATGTCCGCGATCCTTGTGGTTTATGAAGTTTACAGTTCTCGGCAGCGGCTCGACCGGCAACGCCGTCCTCATCTCGAGCGAAAATACGAACGTCCTCGTCGACGCCGGCCTGAGCGCCCGCGAGATCGTTCGCAGGCTCGCCCTCGTCGGCCTCGACTGCGACGACCTCGACGGCGTTTTGCTTACACACGAACACAGCGATCATGCCGGCGGGCTGCGTGTGCTGATGCGCTCGCTGGGTTGTCCGGTTTACGTTTCGAAATGCACCGAGGACGCCTATTACGGCACGCGAAAAGGCGTGCAGAACGGTGAAAGCGAATCGGTCAAACGCCGGGCAGCGTTAAAAGAGAAGTGCGTCGAGATCGAATCGACCCGCGAGTTTCGCATCGGCGATATCGATTTCGAACCGTTCACTGTGCCGCACGATGCTGCGGACAATTTCGGTTTCGTCGCCAAAAAAGACGGCGTCAAGGTCGCCACCTTGATGGATTTCGGCTGCATCACGGAGCTGATAAAGGAAAAACTGAATGGCTGTGACGCGATCGTTATCGAATCGAATCACAGCCGCGACATGCTGCGCGCCTGTGCCGTCTATACCTGGGACCTGAAGCAGCGCATCTTCTCAAAAACCGGGCATCTTTCAAATGAGGATCTTGCAGATTGGCTGACCAACGACTTCGACGGCTCGGCCCGACACATCGTCTTGTCACACTTGTCCCAACGCGCGAACGAACCGCACCTCGCTCGACTCACCGCCGAAACCGCCCTTCGCATGCGTGCACCGCTATTCGCCGCCGAAACCGAGGTGCACCTGTCGCATTGCAAAGTGCCGACCGATTGGTTCCGATTCTGATCGTCGCCTTTCGCCAAGCCTCGTTTCCAACCAGCTTCGATCTAGTGAAACAAAAAAAGCGGGCATGTGAGGTATGACCCAGACAAAACCCGCGGCATTAACGGCCGTAAATACTGCGTTCGGCCTGCCTGAAATTGAATTTAATAATTTTTGAAGTCCGGTCGGAGAGTGAACCTCAATATACAGACGGGCGAAATCCTGCTTTTTGCGGAAGAGGATAATTTTTTTTCACGCCCAGGTCAGTTAGCCGGGGGCGGAACTCTCGTACTTGTTCCGGGAAAGCAGCAGCACGGCTGCCGCCAAGTCTTCGCCGGCGATCGGTTTTGAAAGGTGCAGGTGAAAGCCCGCGGCGAGTGCGCGTTTACAATCTTCCTCGCGGGTATACGCGCTTACGGCCGCAGCGGGCACGCTGCCGCCGCTTTCGGGGCCAAGCGAACGGATCTGGTTGATCAGGTCATACCCGTCTTCTCCGGGCATTCCGAGATCCGAGATGAGAACGTCGGGACGCCATTGTCTAAACTTTTCGAGCGCGTCCGAGCACGAGTGGGCGGACCGTGTCGTGGCTCCATGATGTTCGAGCGCTATGGTGAACATCTCGAGGGTGTCCTCATGATCGTCAACAATGAGCACGCGCAGGCCGGAAAGGTCCGGTGCGCCACCATCACCGCTCACAGTTTTTACGCTGTTATCGGCTGCCGCCGGTGTCATCGGAAAGGCCACCGAGAATGTTGAGCCTTTGCCCGAACCGTCGCTCACAACACTCGCATGACCGCCGTGAAGTTCGACCAGATGCCGGACGATCGCCAAACCGAGTCCAAGCCCGCCATACGTTCGCCGGGTCGAGGTGTCTATCTGGCTGAACCGATCAAATACAAAAGGCAGAAAGGCCGCACTGATGCCAACTCCAGTGTCCGCGAACTCAGCGACGATCTCGTCGGACTGTTGGAAGAGCCTGACGTTTATCGAACCGCCGGCATCGGTGAATTTGATCGCATTCGACAACAGATTCGAGAAAATCTGTTGAAGTCGTTCCGCGTCGCCGTCAATCACCGTGTTTGCTGCCTCGAACGACGTTTCGATCGTGATCGACCGGTCCGATGCCGCCGGGTAAAGCGTATCGACGGCACCGCGGATGATGGGGACCAGATCTACCGATTTGCGGTCGAGCCGGACTTTGCCGGAAACGATCTGCGAAACGTCCAGAATGTCGCCGATCAGCTCGTTCTGAATTTTGGCGTTCCGCTCGATTACCGACAGAGCTTTCTTGATCTGCTCGGCCGTCGGCTCGCCCTGTTGCAGCATCGACGACCATCCGACGATAGCGTTCAACGGCGTCCGAAGCTCATGCGACACAGTCGCGAGGAACTCGTCTTTCAAACGGTTGGCTGTTTCCGCATCCGCGCGTGCCGACTGCTCGTTTCTCAACAGCCGTTCGCGTTCCTGTTCCACCTGCCGCCGTTCGGACACGTCGTGGAAAACAATAACGGCTCCGATTATATTGCGAGAGCTGTCGCGTATCGGAGCTCCGCTGTCGTCGATGTGCAATTCGCTACCGTCTTTTCTGACCAGGATAGTGTGGTTGGCCAGACTGACGACCGCTCCGTCGCGTTTGATCTTATTAAAAGGACTTTCTACGGTGGCCCGCGATTCCTGATCAATTATCTTGAAAATGTCCTCGAGCGGTTTGCCGCAGGCATCGTCTAGCAGCCATCCGGTGAGGTTCTCCGCGGTAGGGTTTAGAAAGCTGATGCGGCCGTCGATATCCGTCGCGATCACTGCGTCCCCGATGCTCGTCAGCGTCACCTGCAGCAGCTCGCCCTGGTCCCGCAGGCGAAACTGAATATTTCTGAGGCCACTGATGAGCAGGACGAGAAATATGTACAGCGAGAAGACGCTGAAGTAGCCGAAAGCCGCCCTCGCGATCGATGATTCGGCCGGTATCTGTGTGAAGTAAATGGTGGTCGCTTGAAACAGGATCGAAATCAGGAACCCGGGGCCGCGGCCGCCGTACCAGCAGGTAACTACAAGAGCAAGGACGACCGGAATGGTCAGGTTGATCTTGATTCCGGCATACTGCAGCAGCAGCGCTAGACTGATGGTAAGGCTGAATAGCAGCAGTGCCAGCCCATATCGAAGCCAAGTCGACCTAATTTCCCCTTGCCAAAACTTTTGCATATGATCCGAAGAGATTAAAATCCGCCGCAACCAGGAGTCACCACCTGGTGAGCACGCCTTAAAGACCGGAAAAGCTGAACGCTACCGGCAAGACGAACATGGCTGGGACCTAACCGGCCGGAAATTCAGTTTATAACATTCAAATTCCGGTTGTGAAGCCAAACTTAATTTTTCTTTAATGTCAGTCTAGGACACCGCGAAACGATAGGCGGTGCAGCGGGCACGGGCCGTGTTTCCTGAGAGCGTCGAGATGAACGGGAGTGCCGTAGCCGAAGTGCGCGGCATAGCCGTAGACCGGATAGACGGCGTCGTAATCCGTCATGAGTGCGTCGCGGAAGGTCTTCGCCAAAACGGACGCCGCGGCGATCGAAGCCGAGATCGAATCGCCCTTGATGATTGCTTTTTGCGGCAGCGGATTTTGCTTTAACGCGAGAGCGTCGATGAGCAGGAATTCGGCGGCCGGCTCGAGCCGAGAGATTGCGATAAGCATCGCTTTTTTAGTCGCTTCGAGAATGTTGATGCGGTCGATCTCGTCGGCCTCGACCTGGCCCACGCCGTAAGCGAGAACGTGTTCCTTTAATTCCGCAGCGATATCGCCCCGGCGTGCTTTCGAAAGTTTTTTAGAATCGTTGAGGCCTTTCGGCAGCGGTTTTGCCGGGTCGAGAATGCACGCCGCCGCGACGACCGGGCCGGCGAGGCATCCGCGCCCCACCTCGTCGACGCCGGCGACAAAGCTGTAACCGGCGTCGCGCGCCTGATTTTCGAAATCGAGCCCGATCTTATTTATTTTAAGATCGGCAAATAAAGAAACGCGGAGCATCGATTCGGCCTTGATTGGCTTATCGAAATTCTCCGCGTCTCTCATTTCGGTAAACGCTCCTGAAAGCGAAGGTTATTTAGCGGTGTGCTTTGCGCCTTTGGTGCGTGTATCGAGTTCCTTGATACGAGCAGCCTTTCCGCGCAGGTCGCGCAGGTAATAAAGCTTCGCACGGCGGACACGTCCGCGGCGGATGACGTCGATGTGGTCGATCACCGTCGCGTGCAGCGGGAAAATACGCTCGACGCCGACGCCGAAGCTGACCTTGCGGACAGTGATGGTCTCGCGCGGGCCGCCGTGTTTTTTGGCGATCACGATGCCTTCGAAGATCTGAAGACGTTCCTTGTTTCCTTCCTTAATGCGGACGTGCACCTTGACGGTGTCGCCCGATTGAAAACCCGGGATGTTGTCCCGCAACTGTGTTTGTTCGACGTTGTCTAAACGATTCATTTTATTTGTCGGCCAGAGGTCAGCGGGTGGCGATCACCACCCAACTCACATATCACCATTTTCTCCTTTCAAAAGGTCGTGTCTCACTGACCTTGTTTTCTCGAGCGCCTTTTCGCGACGCCATTTTGCTATCTCGGCATGATTGCCGTTCAAAAGTGTTTCCGGAACTTTCATTCCGCGAAATTCCGCAGGACGTGTGTAGTGCGGGTAATCCAATAATCCGTCCGAGAACGAATCGTTCTCCGCCGATGTGTCGCTGCCCAAAGCATTCGGCAGCAGCCGCACCATCGCGTCGACCAAAACCACCGCCGCCGGCTCGCCGCCGGATAAAACGTAGTCGCCGATCGATATCTCGTCGGTCACGAGCGTCTCGTTCACTCGTTCGTCCACGCCCTCGTAACGCCCGCAGATGATGACCGCATGTTCGGTCTCGGCCGCAAATTCCTGCGCCACCGCCTGCTTTAACTGCCGTCCCTGCGGCGAAAGCAATATGACCTTTGTTCCCGCGGGATATTCGTCGCGGTCGCTCGTTCCGAGCAGATTCTCGATCGCGGCAAAGATCGGTTCCGGTTTCAGGACCATCCCGTCCCCGCCGCCGAACGGCCTGTCGTCCACCATTCGATGTTTGTCGACCGTAAACTCGCGAATGTCGTAAACGTTAATAGCGACTATCTCCGCGAGCCTTGCCCGGCGGATGATCCCAAAATCAAAGACCTCCCCGAAAAACTCGGGAAAAATTGTCAGGACGTCAATTTTAAGCATTTACGATTTTCGATTTTCGATCTAATTCAATCTAAAATCTAAAATCCAAAATCTAAAATTCTAAAAGTCCTTCCGGCGGATCGATGCGGATCAGCTTGTTTTCAATATCGACCTCGGTACATATCGATTCGGCGAACGGAATCAGATATTCCTTTTCGTCGCCTTTGACGACCAAAATCTCGGTGCCACCGGTCCGCATCACTTCGGCGACTTCGCCTATCGGTGTTCCGTCGATCGATTCGACCTTGCAGCCCGCTAGTTGCCAGTCGAAGAACTCATCATCTTCGAGTTCGACCGCGTCCGCTTCCGGAACACATACGTCCGTATCTCTCAACGTCTCGGCAGCCTCGATCGTATCCAGGCCGGCGAACTTGAGAATTACGCGTCCCTTTTGGAACCAGAACTTTTCAATTTTCAATTCCCGCTGATCGCCGCTGGCTACAGACCGGACGATAACGTCGTCCAAGCCCTCGAACCGCTCGGGAAAATCGGTCAGCATGTCCGCGACGACCTCGCCGCGCAAGCCGCGTGTTTTCACGATCCGCGCAATTACGACGAGCTCATCCATTACGAACCGGCGTCTTACCCTTCGATCAGATCGATATGAAAGCGCTTGCCGTGCTTTACACCGGCAAAGAACAGAATGCTGCGGATCGCCTTGATCGTGCGGCCTTCGCGGCCGATCACGCGGCCGTAATCTTCGGGTGCCACGCGCACGCTGAACTTTACGGTTTTACCGCCGTCGCCCGATTCGGCGACGTCGACCGCATCGGCGTTGCCGACGAGTGATTTAACCATTCTTTCGACCGCTTCTTTCATAAGAATAAAAGTTGGCAGAGTTAGCAGAGTACCGGAGTTGACCGAGTTTTCATAAACTCTGCAACTCTGTAAACTCTGCAACTCGGCGAACTATTCCGCTGCTGCGGCGGCTTCTGCCGGATTGTTTTTGATCAGGCTCTTTACCGTTTCGGTCGGCTGAGCGCCCACGCCGATCCAGTACTGGATGCGGTCGTGCTTCAAATTAACCTCCGCCGGGTTGAGCATCGGATTGTAGGTGCCGACATTCTCGAGGTACTTCCCGTCACGTTTGGAACGCTTTTCCTTTACCACCAGGCGGTAGAAAGGTTTACCTTTCGCGCCCATTCTCATCAAGCTGATTGCTAACATAATTTTATAATCGTGAGTCGTGAGGCATAAGGCATGAGCCAAAATCTCCGGCTCATGACTCTCTCCTCTCGACTCTTTATCTTTTCTTCTTGTGCCGTTTCTTTTTCTTTATCGACGAGCGGGCCGGCGATCCGTTAGATTCGCCGCCGCTGTCCATTCCCATGTCCGATCCGCCGCCCAACAGGCCGCCGAGTCCGCCGCCCGCCATTCCGCCGCCGCCGAGCATTCCGCCCAAACCGCCGGCGAGGCCGCCCATCATCTTCTTGCCCAAGCCGCCGAGCAGTCCGCCGCCTTTGTTCATCTGCGCCATCATTTTGCGCATCTGCTCGTACTGGCGGATAAGCTGGTTGACCTCGGCGATGGTCGAACCCGAGCCTTTTGCAATGCGTGTCTTTCGGCTCGCGTCGATGACCTTGTGGTCGTTACGCTCGGCCTTCGTCATCGAATCGATGATCGCCTCGGTCTTTCGCATTTGCTGATCGACCTCGACCGATTGTTCATCCGATATCTGCAAGCCGCCGGTCATTTGTTCCGGGAGCATCTTCATCAGCTTGGACATTGAGCCGAGCTTCTTAAATTGTCCGAGCTGCGAGCGAAAATCTTCGAGCGTAAACTGGTTACGCGTCATTTTCTCGAGCTGCGCCTTTGCGTCATCCTCGCTGATCTTGCCCTGGACTTCCTCGATCAGCGACAGCACGTCGCCCATGCCCAAGATTCGCTGGGCGATTCGATCGGGATAAAAAGGCTCGATCGCGTCGTATTTTTCGCCGACGCCGACAAATTTCACCGGCTGCCCGATAACCTGTTTGATCGAAAGTGCCGCACCGCCGCGTGCGTCGCCGTCCATCTTGGTCAGAACCACGCCGGTGATACCGACACGTTCGTGGAACGCCTCGGCCGATCGGACCGCGTCCTGTCCCGTCATCGCGTCGGCGACGAACAGGACCTCGACGGGCTTGGTCTCGGCCTTGATCTTTTCGAGCTCGACCATCAGCTCGTCGTCAATATGAAGGCGTCCGGCCGTGTCGATAAGCAGCGTGTCGTAGCCGACCTCTTGCGCGTGCTTGATGGCACCGCGGACAAGAGTTAGCGGGTCGTTGGTTTCGCGATCCTGATAGACCGCTTGCCCGACCGCACCACCGACAACCCGCAGTTGCTCGCGTGCCGCCGGACGATAAACGTCGACAGAAACCAGCAGCGGCTTTCGCTCCTGATTAGCGGCGAGCCATTTCGCGATCTTACCCGTAGATGTCGTCTTACCCGAACCCTGCAAGCCGACGATCATAACGACGTTCGGTATCTGCTTCGTAAAGACAAGTCGCGACGACGTTCCGCCCATCAATTCGGACAGTTCGTCGTATACGATCTTGACGACCTGTTCGTGCGGATTTAAGCCCTGCCAAACTTCCTGGCCCTCGGCTTTTGCCCGTATCGAATCGACGAAATCCTTAGCTACCTTATAGTTAACGTCCGCCTCAAGCAGCGCCATCCGGATCTCGCGAAGCGCAGCGTCCACGTGCTCGGGCGTCAATTTGCCCTGGCCGCGCAGATTTTTCAGCGATTTCTTGAGTTTATCGGATAAAGACTCGAACATACAGGCACACTTCGGCTAATGAAGTCGAAACTATAAATACTAAGTGTTTAGCCCAAATGTGTCAAGAATCGGCGGGATATTTAGCGGCACTCGGTTCTAGTCGATTCGCCACTTTCGTATTTGGCGGTTGGCATCTCGAATTCCATAAACCGAAAACACGAAACACTCGTAAGCCGGCCCTAAAACCGACGTCGATATCGCTATCTAAAATGAACTCTTTCGATACACGCGAGCGGCCGACTTTCTTGAACCCGGCGGAAAACCTAATAAATACCAAATTGGTACGTAGTTTGCTGTTTAGGTACCTGACCTAAAACGGATGTAGTTATTTATTACAGTATAGCTGTGTCCACTTGAGAAGACAGGAGAATAAAATGAAATTCAAATTATTTACACTTACGGCAGGAACTATCGCTGCTGCGGCAATTTTTTCGGCATGCGGCTCGCCCGCGGCGAACGTAAACGTTAACGCCACGCGTACAAACGCTAATGTAATGAACGCCAACAGCAACGTTGCCGTTCTCGTTAACAACAACTCGGCAATGGCGAACTCCAACCGCTGGGCAAATACAAACAGCGTCACCCGCGAGGATTACAATAAGAACCGTGCCGATTATGAGAAAGAAAAAGGCACCAGCACGATCGGCACCGGCGCCAACGACAGCTGGATCTGGTTCAAGACGCGCGCGGCACTTATGACGACGAACGACCTTCGCGAATCGACGGTTGACGTTGATGTCACGAACGACGTCGTTACGCTTCGCGGAACGGTCGGGTCAGCCGCCGAGAAAACCAAAGCCGAGCAGGTTGCTAAAGGAATCGACGGCGTCAAGAGCGTCAAGAACGACCTCAAGGTCTCCGCCAACGATTCGATGACCAACACGGGCGGAAGCTCGAACAACAGCAATTCGAACAAGAAGTAATTAACCTTCTCGTTCGAAAGTCTGAATAGCGGCGGGTATCGCATCCCGCCGCTTTTTTGTTTGTTCCATTATCCGCCAGATAGCACCGGCCACCGTTTCAACATCAATTTTTCTGATGTCTCTGCCCGTTTCGTCGCGAACGATCTCGTTCGGTGCGTCCGTCCACGGCCGCCAGTGATCGACGTTCGACGAACCGAAAATTACGACCGTCGGAGTCTGTACGGCTGCTGCGATATGCGCGATGCCCGAGTCGTTGCCGACGAATAGATCCGCCCGTGACGCCAGCGCCGTTATCTCGGGCAGCGTTAGGTTATCGAAACATGCGATTTCGATTTCGGATTCTGCCTGCAAACGTTCCAGAACGGCGCGCTCGCCGCCCGATGCGACGGCGACTGTCCGCAAACCTATTGCCGCAAGCAGTTCCGCCGTGCGTGCGAAGTTCTCGGCCCGCCACTGCTTAGACTCAAAGGCCGCCGCCGGATGTATCAACGCAAAGCCGCCAAGATCCGCAAGCGGTTTTTTCGCTTTTGCCCGGAATTTTTCATCAAGTGACGCTGCCGCTTTTCCAGTCACAACAAGCCGGGTTTTGATCTGATCGTCGACCGGCACGCCGGCGGAACCGAGCATCGCCAGTTGCTGTTCGGCGGAATGAGTGATCGGCCGCTGCCAGAAATCAGCCGAGGAGGACAGGATGTGGTTAAAAAGGAATTTGTACTGGTAATGGCTGTATCCGACGCGGTGTGGTGCTCCGGCCGCATACGAGAAAAACGTGCCGGTCGTCCCGCCGTGCAAATTAAATACGACATCGTAACCCGCATGCCTGATCTGGCGCGCGGTTGCGAACCTCGAAGCAGCCGTCTTTCCGACCTTAATAATATTATCGACCGCGTCAAACCCGTCGAGCACCGGTGCAACCCAGTCTTCGAGCAAAATATCGACCTGCGAGTCCGGAATAAAACGCTTGAGCGCGATCAGCGAAGGCGTCGCGAGGACGGTATCGCCTATCGACCGCAGCCGAACGATCAGCACTCTGCGAACGTTTTTCCAGTCGATCTCTTTATTCAATTTCTAGAAGGTCGGGCCGGTAAAGAGCCCAAACGCTAAGCCACGGTGGAGCATACGCTACCTGATGTTCCCAGGAACCGGGAGCGGCGTTCGGGTCGGGATGCATGTTCAAATTGTCCGAGAGGTGAAGGAGACTAAAACCGGAATCGATCAGTCCGTTAAGAACCGCACCTAAGGTATGTCTGTATTCGATCGGCGGGGGCACTGAACCAGTTTTGTCTCGACGATACACCCATTCCTGATCATCATAGCTGATCACCGCCCCTTCAATGTAGGGTGAGTTGAGCGAGTACCCGTTGCCGTTCCAACCGGCCTGTTGAATACCGGCCACGAATGGATTCGCGAAAGTGACTTGGTAGCGGCCGCCGACGCGCATAAGCCGAGCAACACCGCGGAACACATCGCCCGGACCGGGCACAAAATTGATCGAGTAAGGCTGAAACACAATATCGAAGCTTGCCTCGCCGAAGCACGACATGTCTCGCATGTCGCCATGAAACGCCTTTATCTGTAACCCGTAGTGTTCGGCTGCCTCTCTGTCCCGCTTTACCTGTTCGAGCGACAGGTCGAGTACTGTTACCCTGGCTCCAAGTATCGCAAAGGCCGCCGATTGCTGACCGCCTCCCGACGCTAGACACAGCACGTCCTTCCCTGCGATCTCGCCTAGACGGCCGTCCGGATCGACTAAGTGCTGTGCCGATTCGGGAGTGAGGGCAAGATTCGGGCTCGTGAACAACGCGTCCGCGGCAGCGAGAGCATCCCAGCGGTTTTGGTTGTATCTACCCACCTCATCCATTTTTTAACCTTCGACCTTTGCCTCGTCGATAAGCATCACGGGGATGTCTTCCTTGATCGGGTAAACGAGCCGGCACTCAGGGTTGACGCATTTCAAACCGCTTTGGTCCGGTTTTAGCTCGACCTCGGATTTACATTTCGGGCAGCGTAAGATCTCCAACAATTCGGGGCTGATCGCCATATAAAAATTCTCCTTGTCGACAAATATTTTAGCCGTCCGCGAGCGAATCGCAAAACTCCTGTTGTGTTGGTGCGGTCACGGTCTACTGCGGCCCCATCGTATTGACGATCAAGCCAATATGCGTAAAAAAATTCAGCGCTCCGAACAACAAAAACCCAGCTCCCGTGAGCCCCCAAGCCCACCCGACCGCTTTCTGCAAACGCCCGAGATCACCTGTGAAACTACGCACCGCGAACGGGAGGAGCACGGCGCCAATACCCACGATGCCGAACATCGCCGACATACCGGTCGCTTCCAACCACGGGTAAGGTGCAAATAGGCCCGTAATCGGCTCCTCGGGCGGAGCGGCGAAAAGCTGGTACCTAATTCCGGCGGCCGCGATGCCGATCAGCCCGAGGCCCATGCCGAACGCGAATATTGATATCGGCTGGCTGAGCCGTGCGAGGTATTTCGCAGGATTGCCGCTATCCATAATGGCGTCTCCGCGTTTCCACAGATAAAACGCAGTGGCCAACAACAGCACGCCGAATGCGAGGCTCGTCTCGCCGAACACGATGTTGTCGAACGGAAAGTATTTTGCGAGCGGCCACGTGAGCGTCATATGGGCGCCGGTCACGGTCAGTATAAAGCCGGGCACCGCGAACGCTATCGCCCACGCATCGAGCGGGACGCCGGCCCCGCGAACTATCTCGCGCGCGAAATAGACGATCGAGATCAGTCCGGCACCGGCCGCGACTGACATTATCGTGTTGTACGTCGGCATCTGCGTCCAATCGATGACGAGCTTTCCCGTGGCCATTAACAACATCACATTTAACCTCCCGAAGCGACAAAACCTGATTTGTCCCAGTTTAGCAAAATGCGGAGGTCACGGGTTATCGGTTTTGCGTTGCGATGCTGGCGGGGCGGCTATCCAAGGCCGGAGGCCCATTCTCGGACGACGCGGGCGGCCTCGGCTAAAACATCTTCGTCTGATAGCCGTGTTTTCTTCAGTATCTTGAAACTGTGATCGGCCGTTTCGAGCAGATGCAGTTTCGCCGATCTTCCGAGCTTTTTCACGACGGACTTTAGAAGCTCAAGTTCCGCTAAAGCGTCGCGGCTACCGCTAAGGAATAGCATCGGTATGCCGACATCCTCGAGATGGTCGGCGCGAGTGGCAGTCGATTCGCCCGCCGGGTGCAGCGGAAATGACAAGAACACGAGCCCCGAAATCCCGTCCAGCGGCGACTCTGCAGCCGATGTCGACGTCATCCGCCCGCTGAACGAATGTCCGCCCGCAAGGATCGGCAAATCGGGTGCCGCCTCGCGTGCTGCCGCGACAGCCGACCTTATAGTCGCCACACAAACATCCTTAGAATTACGCCCGCCGCCTTTCTCCGAATACGGAAAGTTATACCGAAACGTCGCGATATTCTCCGCCGCCAACGCCTCCGCTATCGCCGTCATCATCGGGTGGCGCATATTCGAACTCGCCCCGTGCCCAAGCACAAGCAAATGCGTCGCATTATGCGGCAGCATCAGTAGAGCTGACACTTCGCCTTTTTCGGGCGTAGCCAAAAAACTGATCGGAATCGAGAGCAAAATTAACTCATGTAAGATCTAGCTGTGAACGATCACGGCGGTGGTGGTCAACTCGATAAACGAAGACCCTGATTCAAACTCATTAGCGATATTCCTAACGTTCGATTGGAATAAAACTTCGAGCTCTGAGTTGCGAATGTTTCCTGTTGAAACCAAAAGAAGCTTCCATGGCACTCCTTGAACGAGGAATGAATCGACAAAATCAGCGTCTTTCGTGATGACGACCCGATCTTCGTCGATAGACATGCGGTTGATCTCCGAATCAGGAGTGCGGTTTTGGAGCGGAAGGTCAAGGGTATGGACGGTGTCGAACCCGTGCTTATTCAGCCAAAGAGCCAACCTTTTCGGTAGCTGAGCGTCGACGAGAAAGTTCATGCAGCCAACTCAACGCGCTTGATCTGGCTGATCCGGGTCGCATATTCCAGCACAGCCAAAATGTCATCGTTTTCGAGGTCCTCATAATCGGCGAGGATTTCCTCTGAAGTCATTCCCGAGCTTAGAAGCTCAAGGATCATCTCGACGGTATATCGGAGCCCGCGAATCGTGGGTTTTCCGTGAGAAATATCGGGGTCGATCGTGATTCTTTTTGACAGATTCATGCCTTCATGCTCCGCTACGAATCATAACACGGTCATGTCCATAAATCTCGAAGTCTCGAGAATACGAATTCCTTATTATCCTATGGCAACAAAAACAAATCCACACTGATCACCTCAGTTTCTTGGCAATTAATTTCTTCAGAAAACGTGCAGAACGAGGAACAAATTCGAAGTTCGAAATTGCGTCTAGAATATCGCGAGCTTCCGTGTAGCGTCTTAAACGTAAAGCGCGTCTTGCATCTTCCAAAAGTCGTCCGTCGGACGCTATCTCTAACGATGACCATGCTTTACCACGGAATTTCTTGATATTGTTCAGCCAGACAAACTCACCCCCAACCTCGCCACACTGCCCTAGAAATTTGATCTCACCTTTCAAGCTTGCGTGGATATTGCCACCAGTGTCTTTCCACGTCGAATTCAATCGGAGATTCTCGAGCTCGGCAGTGGGATGTATCTTTGCTTCCAACTCTGAGGACAGCTTTTGATTAAATTCCTGAAAATAGTCGGACGATTTCGATCCAAATGCACCTACAATTTCTCTCTTGGACAACTCAAATTTCATCTCTTTATATCGTCATCGCGATCGAAATTCTTCTTCAGCCGCTGCCACACCTCGAAATACTCGTGCTGGAGCTGCGATGTTTCCATTGCGAATTTTGTCGGGCGGATGATGTATCTCGATTCGAACATGAACGCCATCGTGCCTGAGAGTTTTTGCGGTTTTAGCTCGGCGTTCGAGGCTTTTTCGAATGCGTCGAGGTCGGGGCCGTGGGCGGACATTTGGTTGTGGAGCGAACCGCCGCCCGAGACAAATCCTTCTTCTTTAGCTTCGTACGCGCCGTAGATGAGGCCCATGTACTCGCTCATAACGTTGCGGTGGTACCACGGCGGGCGGAATGTGTCCTCGCCGACAAGCCAGCGGTCGGGGAAGATCACAAAGTCGCAGTTCGCCACGCCCGCTTCGCCGCTAGGGCTTGTCAGAACCGTAAAGATCGACGGGTCGGGATGATCGAACGAGATCGAGCCGATCGTGTTGAATTTCGTGAGGTCGTATAGGTACGGGGCGTAATTGCCGTGCCACGCGACCACATCGAGCGGCGAATGGTCGGACTCGCAAGCCCACAAATTGCCGCCAAATTTCGCGACGATCTCGCATTTCACGTCGCGGTCCTCGTACCATGCCACGGGCGTTTTGAAATCGCGCGCGTTCGCCAGGCCGTTGGCGCCGATCGGGCCGAGTTCGGGCAGGCGAAACTGCGATCCGTAGTTTTCGCAAATGTAACCGCGAAGCTCTTTGTCGTCGGGGTGGGGCTCGATCTTGAATTTCAAGCCGCGAGGAATGCAGACGACCTCGCCCGCCCCGGCCTGCAAATATCCGAGCTCTGTGCAAAATCCGATGCGTCCCTTTTCGGGAACGATCAGCATCTCGCCGTCGGCGTTATAAAAATATCTGTCGCCCATGCCTTTGTTAAAGGCATAGATGTGGACGGCGATGCCCGTTTGCGAAAACACATCGCCATTACCCGCGATTGTCGTGATGCCGTCGATAAAATCGGTCGGTTCGTCCGGGATCGGCAGCGGGTCCCATCGAAGCTGGTTCGGCGGCGTCTCAATCTCGTTGAACGGCGACGACCTGAACCGACCGTTATCGATCCGCTCGAACGGCCTGTGCATAACGCTCGGCCTTATCCGATAAGTCCACGTCCGCTTGTTCCCTGCACGCGGCACCGTAAACGCCGTCCCGGAAAACTGCTCAGCGTAAAGCCCCAACGGCGCCTTCTGCGGCGAATTCCGCCCCAGCGGCAGCGCTCCGTCGACCGCTTCGGTGGCAAACTCATTTCCAAAACCTGTTTCGTATTTTGGGTTCATAGATATGATTACCTAATCCAGGTATTTCGAGTATTCCTGACGGACCTTTTCAAAATGCTCGCGCATTTTCGCCGCGTCTTGCGCCATTTCGGCGTTTTCTAAAAGAATGAAGTGCGCCTCGACAATACTGCGGACCGCCCGTGCGTACGGGCGCCTCATCTCCTCATCGCCTATCGCGACGAACGCGGCACGGTAGGTTTTTTCCGCCTTTTCGTAATAAAGCTCGGCGTTTGGTCGGTCGTCGAGCAAATGGTAAGCCTGGCCCAATAGAAAATAGATCTCGCCGGTTTCCGAGTTAGTGTCGTCGAGAGCCGGGCGGGTCACCTCATACGCACTTTGGAATTGCACGGTCGCCTCGCGCTCACGCCGTAATCGAAGCAGCGCCACACCCAGCCCAATGCGACCCGAGCTTCGTTCGAGGTAGCGTTCTTTTGAGAGCTTATCCGAATGCGAAATCGCAAGCCTGCAAGCCGCCTCAGCAGCCTGAAATCGCTGATCCCTTATCAGCCCTCGGCACTTTTCGTCATCGTCATAATATAGTTTGTAGTACTTAGCCTCTCGCAGCGACTCGCGGTAGAGACGCTCGGCCTCCTTTTGGTCACGTATCTCCTGCCCCGATGCAGTTTGCCCGAAAAAAAGTAGTATCGGGAACAAGTAGCAGCAAATCTTCATTAAAGTATATTTCGAGACCGGCACTCGACCCTGTGCTGATTTAAGCGATCGGAATCAATATGATAGTAAGAGCAAACCATTTATGCCACTTCTAAATATTTACGTTAAATCGCCTTCGCTATGTCGATTTTCGTCGCTTGCAACGCGGCTTTGTGGTATTTTACATTTTGTTCGCTCAAGAGCCCGTTTTATATAATATATAAGTTTTACCTATGAAAGATCCGTCCAAGACACGCATGACGATCGGGAATAATATTCTGTCGTCTTTGCCGGCTGCCGAGTTCGACTTTTTGGTCGCCCGGATGGAACCGGTGACCCTCGCAAATGGAACCATGATCGCGAACGCCGGCGACACATTGTGCCGTTGCTATTTCCCCAACAGCGGGATGATATCGCTGCTTTCCGTAACAGAGACCGGAAAGGCCGTCGAGGTCGGCTACACCGGCCGCGAGGGCATGGTCGGCCTCACCGCCGTGCTCGGCAAGCGCGAAATGCCCTACCAGGCGCTCGTACAGGCCGGCTCGGACGGTTTTTTCATTGACGCCGATGTTGTCGCCGAGCTGTTTGGCCGATGCGGCGTTTTCCACGACGCCGTCCTGCGTTACGCTTACGTCGTACTGCGCCAGATCTCGCAAACAGCCGTCTGCAACCACTTCCACACCATCCAGGCCCGCCTCTGCCGTTGGATGACGGTGATGAGCGAACGTTCGGGTAAACGCAACCTGACGCTGACGCAGGAATTTATAGCTCACATGCTCGGCGTACAGCGGACCAGCGTCGGAATGATCGCGACCGCGATGCAGGCCGACGGTCTAATTCGCTACCGCCGCGGAAAGGTCGAGATACTCGATTTTGACCGCATGCGAAATTCCTCTTGCGAATGTTATTTCGTGATCGAGAACGAAATGACCGAGTACATGAACATTAAAAATTACGCCAAAATGTCGGACGCCCGACAGACACGCGTGTTAACTTAGTCCACAATTAATTCCGGCCCTTAAAGTTCATCCTGCGGATTCTTAATTTAAGTGATAGCGAATAACCAGCATTCAAGCCGGCGCATTCTGTGCGTCGAAGATAACCAGGACACGTGCGAGGTCGTCGGATTTATTTTCCGCGAATTCGAAATGGTGTTTGCGGGGAGCGTTGAGGACGCCGCACCGCATATCGAGAATGAGGAGTTTGACCTATTTATGCTCGACAACTGGCTGCCCGACGGATCAGGCATCGAGCTTTGTAAAAAGATCAGGGCTAAAAACCCCGACGTACCTATCATCTTTACCTCGGCCGTCGGTATGAAAAACGATGTCGAACAGGCGATGGCCGCCGGTGCCGACCGTTACATTCTAAAACCGGTCGAGCCCGACAACCTCCGAAATATTGTCAAAGAACTTCTCGGGGTCGCCGCCTAAAAACTCTCGATGTAACGTCTCGTTTCATCTTTCAAATATCCATACGACGGGATCACATACAGTAAGGGCTGCATTTCGGAATAATCGTACGGCATACTTATCACCTCTTTAAGGACGAAAGGCCGCCGCTCGACGTTGTCGGTGAATGCGTTTTCCAACTCACCGAATGACGAAAGCAGCCCGGCGCCGTATGCCTTGGTCTCGCCGTCCTCCTCGATCAAGCCGAACTCGACCGTGAACCAGTAAAGCCTGCCCAATTCTTCAAGCTGATCGTCCGTCGCAACGCGTGCACCGTGGCCGATGAACTGCGAGAAATCCGCGAACGCCCGGTTGGTGAACATCGGAATGTGCCCGATCGATTCATGCACGATGTCGGGTTCCGGCGTGTATTCCGGCCGCGAATGATGCCGGATGTACTGCGTCGAAAGCATCGTCCGCCACGACAGCCAACTCAGAAACGAACGCGTTTCTACGAGCCCCTCGATCGGTGCGAGGCGAAAATTTGAAAGCTCCTTCAAACGGCGATTCATCTCCGTGAGCTGCGGAATCCGGTCGTTGGAAATACCGAGATCCTTTTTCGCCTGCAGGTAAAACTTGCTCGCCCGCCGCGACTGTATTTCCCCTAACCGGTTCGCCACCACACGCCAGATGTTCTGCTCGCCGTCGTTGTAATCGACGTCGGTGATCACACCCGTCTCGCGAAACTTTTTTGCGAGGCTCGCTATATAATCACGGCGTTTGCGGTATTCGGCATCATTGGCGCCGGGATGGTCGAGATGGAGCTCGTTGATGTCCTCGAATTTCATATCGCGAAATTCGGGCAGGTCCTCGTCGCGGACCTGAAAATTATCGACGGTAAAAGTAGGTTCGTCCGTTGTGGCTGAGGCTGTTTCTGTAAGCATGGTCGCGGCTCCTTTCATACTTTCGATGCCTCGCGAAATTGTGAGGTTATCTGTTAATAACCTATTTTAATGGTTTGGATAAATTAATTGAATGAGTAGTATTAGTTACTTGCGATAAGTAGCTTCACATTATTAGTTTATTCTTCCGTTTAGGCTTATATTATATGTTCGGTTTCTGCCTTGCGTGCGTTTTAAGCGCGTTGAGGTGTAACGAACACACTTCCTTGCTTTCGTTTTCAAACTATTTCGTGTTCTCGTTCGTGCTCTT
>JBDTUT010000014.1:0-77249 GCA_040007515.1 Acidobacteriota bacterium
TGGTAGAGCATTCGATTCGTAATCGAAAGGTCGAGAGTTCGAATCTCTTGGGCGGCTCCATTTAGATCGATAAGTTAGCACCGCAACCTTTTGCGGTGCTTCTGTTTTGCAGAGCAACCTGGTCGCCGTGTTGGGTTGCAATCTCAAAAAGAGACACTCGCGGTTTTCCGAAAGTTCACGCTCAGCGGATCGATGTTAAAGGTCGTATTCGCCGGCCGATTCCGGTTGATAGATAATTTCCTGGATCAGAAGCTTTCGCAAACGCGACGGCGCCTGAAACTCGACGATATCACCGCTTCGATGACCGAGCAGTGCGGTTGCGAGCGGCGCCAGGATCGAGATCTTTCCCGCGTCGAGGTCCGCTTCGGTCGGGAAGACGATCGAGTAAGTACTTTTCTCGTTGGTCTGCAGGTCCTTCAGTTGCAATTTGGAACGCATCGTGACCACGTCCGGCGGTATTTCTTCGGGCGCTACGATCTCCGCGACTTCCAATCCTTCTTCGAGAATATTTACATATCCGCGTTGTGTCGGCTCGTTTTGATCGCGGACCAACTGGATCAAATTGGTGAGGCGCTGCTCGTCTGTTTTGGTGATGTAAATTGTTTTGGACTTTGACATAAATACTCCGCAAAGACAGCCAAGATGCGGATTCGCTCGTGACTGACGATAAAAAAGAAAACGGGAGAGCGGCCGCGGGCGACGCGGCCGACATCTGCTCCTCTAAAAAGTATGAGATAGGTTATTCGCTAACGGATTCTCGAGGCCCGCTCGGCCGCGAGCCGTTTCGCCGTGCATTCCGGCGCGAATGCAGCTCCATCCATACGACCGCGACGAGCGGAAGTGCGATGAGCAAAATGACGATAATTACAGTAGTCAGATCCATACCTTACCTCCTTTCATTTGCGGGCAGTTCCGCAGCTTTGCGGTTGAGCGGAACGGCCGCTGCGGCAGTACGTTTCTTGAGACGTTCGCGCTTCCTGGATGACAGGCGTCGAGTCATCAGAAATATCGGTTTGGCACTCAGCTCGGCGTCGGTCAACGAATGGCCGGCGTGCGACATGGCTTCTTCGACCTCGGCATCGTCGAAGTCGTCGAGCGGACGTCCGTGGCGTGCAAATTCCGCCCTCAAATTCGCTATTCGCCTGGCTCGCCGCCACGCCTCCAGTCTCACGATAATTTTGCCCACCATTCAGACGTACCTCCTCACAAAAAGCTCTTCCAACGGTTCTCAAACTCCGCCCCGGAATATCGTCGATCCGTATCTCCGAGATCGCTCGATACCTCTAATTTACCGGTTCCGGAGTGCGTAAAACAGAGTATTAACACGCGAAGCCGGCGCGTGTTTACACCCGCACGGCGTTAGCGAAATTCTATGCGGGCGGATCGTCGCCGCATTCAACGAACGCCGGTGTAAACACCTAGCGTTTACGGGTGTTAACTCTCTACTTTCGGTGCCGTTTAACTGGCATTCTGTAATAGAAGGAAAAAACGGCGGCAAAAGTTCAGCGTCGAATCGTGACAGCCCGAAACTCCAACTCGCCTGTTTCCTATAAAAATGTGAGGTGAAAAAGAATGCGAATACTTATTGGTTACGACGGCTCGGAAAGTTCCGAGGCAATTTTTAAAGATCTGGCGGACGCGGGACTACCGAACGACGCGACCGTAAAGGTCGTGACGGTCGCTGATCTATTGATGAGCACACCGCAACTGAAACATATTGCTCCAAAGGCTCTCGCCTTTTCGAGAGTCGACACCGCGCTCGCGACCGCGGTGACACACGCGGAGGACGTCACCGGTGAGGCGAGAGCATTCGCCGAGATCGGCGCGGAGCGGATCAGAAAACAATTTCCGAATTGGAACGTGACGGCGGAAGTGCTGACCGGAACGCCGGACCTGGAACTGATCGCCGCCGCGGAAGATTGGGACGCCGATCTGATAATTGTCGGCTCGCAAAAGCGGAACGCCGTCGGGCGGTTTCTTCTCGGCAGCGTGTCGAGATCGGTAGTGACCGGCTCTAACCGATCGGTTCGCGTTTCCCGGCCGGCGGGCAATAATTCCGCCAAGCCGCCGACGACCGTCGTCGTGGCGATCGACGGTTCAGAGGCGTCAAAGCAAGCCGTCCTCGCGTGCGGCCGCCGCGCGTGGAGCGGGGAGACTGACGTACGCCTCGTGGCCGTTCACGACCACGTCAGCCCGGCACGGATCGCCGCACGGCTGCCGAACGCGGCCGCACTCGTTACCGACCATAACGCCGAATCGATTTTGCAAAAGAACCGCATGATCGAGTGGGCGAGACGCGAGCTTAATTCGATAGATTTGAACGTGTCGATCTCTATTCAGAAGGGCGACGCGAAGCGAATTATTTTGAAGGAAGCTCAAAAATCGAACGCCCACACCATTTTCGTAGGGACGCGCGATTTCAAGGATTCGTTCGAGAGATTCAGGCTGGGGAGCGTTTCGGCGAGCATCGTCGCGAACGCCGCGTGCTCGGTCGAAGTTGCCCGCAGCTTCGATATTCCCGAAGCGGAATGACGATATCGTCCCAGGTCGACGACAAAAAAGGGCGAATTGAAATAGTTCGCCCTTTTTGTTATTGTCCGTTATTTCAGTTCATAAACGCCTACTTGCAGACGACAACGAGCGAAGGACGCAGGAGTTTGTCACGCATCAGATAGCCGGCCCTAACCTCTTTGTGAACCGAGCCTTCCTTACCCTCACTGCCCTCGATCACGTCGAAGGCCTCGTGGTACTCCGGGTCGAAAGGCTCACCTTCGCTATCGAACTTTCGCACTTCGTTGACCTGCAGCATCTGGGTGATCCGGCTGCGGATCGCGCTTAGTCCTTTGGCGACGGCGTCCGGGTCCTGGTCGGAGTGTTCGGCGGCCCGGTCGAGGTCGTCGGCGATGGACAACATCTGCATGAGAACGTACCGTTTCCCCTCGTCGGCGGATTCCGTCCGTACGCCGCGGACACGCCTGCGGAAATTGTCGTACTCCGCAGCCAACCGCAGCCGTGCATCACGTTCGTCGGCCAACTCCTTTTCGAGTGCCTCGGTGTCGCTCGGCCCGGATTCGAGAATGTCGACTTCTTCGACATGCACTCCATTTTTCATTTGCCACGTATCTATGTTATTTCGTTCCTGGTTTTCCATTGGTGTTATCACCTCCGTTTCGAATTGTTAATAAATGGACCGGACGCCGGTATACCTGCTCGCCGCGATCAGGGGAAAACTCCCAGTTCGTCGTAACAGTGCGCGACCTTGTTGATAGCGTTGACGAACGCCGCCGTGCGCAGGTCCGGGATCTTCGGGTCGGACTTCAGCGTTTCGCGAATCTGGCCGTAGGCGGTGATCATCGTCTCCTGCAGTCCCGAATTGACGAGGTCGATCTCGTCGGCCCCGCGTGCTACGCTTCGCAGTTCATCCTTCGACAATTGCCTGCCGGTAGCGTCCTGGACGAGCTGCATCAGGTTTTCGTAAGTCGTCTGTTCGAACCGTTTGCCCATGCGGCCAAAGCGCACGTGGGAAAGGTTTTTGAGCCATTCGAAATACGAAACCGTCACGCCGCCAGCGTTCAGATAAATATCCGGTATGACCATGACGTTCTTCTTTAGGAGAATTTCTTCGGCGGCAAGCGTGGTCGGCCCGTTCGCCGCTTCGGCGACGATCTTTGCCTTTACGCGGCTCGCCCTGTTTTCCGTGATCTGATTTTCGAGCGCCGCGGGGATCAGGATATCGCAATCGATCTCGAGCGCTTCCTCGCGGTTCGCGAGATTCCTCGCGTTCCCGAAACTCATTATCGAGCCCGTCTCTTTGCGGTGTTTCATCACCGCTTCGACGTCGAGGCCGTTCGGGTCGTGGATCGCGCCTTCGTATTCGGACAATCCGGTGATCACCGCGCCGTGCTGCTGGCAAAAGAGAGCGGCGTGATAGCCGACGTTCCCGAGGCCCTGGACGACGATGCGTTTTCCGGCAAGGCCTTTCGTTAAGCCGATCTCGCGCATGTCATCCTCGTAACTGCATGCTTCGAGCAGCCCGTAGAAAACGCCTCGGCCGGTAGCTTCGGCACGGCCGCGAACGCCGCCCTGTGAAACGGGTTTCCCGGTGACGCACCCAAGAGCGTCGATCTGCCCCGGGTGAAACGCAGCATATGTATCAGCGATCCACGACATCTCGCGTGCCCCGGTTCCGTAGTCAGGAGCTGGGACATCGACGCCGGGGCCGATGAAGTTCTTCTTGATCAATTCGGCCGTATAACGGCGGGTTATTCTCTCGAGCTCCTCGACCGTGTAGTTCTTCGGATCGATCTGTATGCCGCCTTTGGCTCCGCCGAACGGAACATCCGTCACTGCACATTTGAAGGTCATAAGCGCAGCGAGTGCTTTGATCTCGTCTTCGTTTACGTCTTCCGAAAATCTGATGCCGCCCTTCACCGGCAGCTTATGATGACTGTGCTGTACGCGCCACCCGGAAATAACCTCAAGCCCTCGGCTTGTGCGTACGGGAAATTGGAACGAATAAACGCTGTTGCATTCCTTGATCTGCTCAAGCAATCCCTTCGGGTGTTTTGTAAACTCGGCGGCCCGATCGAAATGGACCAGCACTGTTTGAAAAAAACTTGGTGTATTCATATATGACTCCATCGGAGTTACGTTATCGTTTGTAAAATTTCTCGCTATATGCGCGCCGTTTCTAATTGGACGAGCGATGTAGAAACGCGCGACCAATTTGATTTTAAATTTCGCAGAAGTTGATCAATAGAGTAATAACCCTCGATTCTGACGGGTGTTATCACGCATGGGGCCTCGACTGCTAACGATCGAGGCCCGACCGATCGGCGGACTTATGCATCCTACTCGCGGCGAACCGCCGCCGCGGACGCCGGCTCGATAACCCGGCCCTGGTCGTATTCGTCGCAGAGGAACAGGTACGTCAGAGCCAGAGTTTCGTCGTCCACATGCGTGCTCATGTCCAGCTCTCTCGGCGGAATGCGGTCGCCCATCTGGTTGAGAGACCAGAGCAGAAAATGACGGATCGGCTGACGCTTGTGCTCGTAGCTTTTCGCGTCGGATTTTAGGCCGCGAACGATCTCGAGCGCGGTGGCACCGCGATATTCCCTTGTCTTTGTAATAAAAACTATCATCGCTGTCCCATCCAAGACTTGCCGGAAAAACGGTCATTGCCAGCCCGTGCCGGCGACGGCGAATCGCGGGGCCGCTATCATTGCCGGAGGTGCCAATAAACTCGGCAAATTCCTTCGTGCACCGGCCGTCAGCGAAACCGGAACCGGCAGAACGGCGAGCCCTTCGCTGATCTTCGGCAAAATGTCGCGATGAAAGTCGGTGTATTCGTAGTTCGAGTAATAGGCAGTTCTCACCGCTTGTTCTTCGTCCCTCGTACCGATCTTAGTCCCAGCGGAGATCAGCTTGTTGTACTCCTGCGGTGCGGCGTCGCGGATACTCCGCAGGAACGCGGCGGCAGTACCCACAATGACCGGGCTGTTTACGAGAGATCCTTGCTCGATCAGACTTGAAGCGTGTATTTGGCCGGCGTTAGCGGACACGCGCCGGACGTGCATTATTCCGAGCCGACTATCCAGCGAAGCGTTTAATTCAGGTTCTATCACTTCGCCTCGTTTCGTATTCGCGTCGGGCTGAAAACCCAAGAGCACCAATCTCAGCTGCCGGCGGGCGAAATCGAGAGCTGACTGAACGCTCTCCATAAAACTTCTAATATTCGGAACGTTCAAGTCAGATGGAAAGAAAGCGACGGGCGCGAACGGGTTTTTCATGGATATGCGCATTGCCGCATATTGAATGGCAAAAGCGCTACCGTCGTCCTGCGGTTGGATGAAAAGATTTGTTCGCGGTACGTCGGCCAGCACGTCTTCGAAGAAGCTCAAATGACTCTCCGTGACAACGAAAAATATATTTTCCGGCGGGAACCATTTGGACACGTGTTCGAATGTTTCGCGTAGAACGAAATCGTTTCCGCCGGTGCGCAAGTATTGAAGCGGCCGCTGACCGCGATGGATTGCCGGAACCCGCCGGCCGTCGGGCGGAGCGTCCTCGCCGGCCAATATGACCGCATAGGTGTCGCCGGACGGCTGCGCCGCGGTTCTATATAACTCTTCCCACCTGGTCGTTTTTCTATCTTCGTTTCTCAAAATAATTACCTCCCTTAATATACGCACGGGCTCTCAGCCGGCGAACTCTTTCTATTACTATTATCGCCGGTTGCGGACTCTGTTTTCGACCGTGTTAACACTCGACGATGCAGGTGTTTACTCGCGAAAATATTCTCGAAGCGATTTGGTATACTTGGCGGAGCACACGTATCTGGAAGGGAATATTTTGGGAATCCGCGGTCGATTATTGGCACTGTCGATGGGCAGCGCAGTTGCGGTTTTACTGACCGGGCTCTTTTTTACGGGAGCGCGTGAATCGCTGTCGGCGTACCTGTTGATCGGTTTCGCGGTCACCTTGTGCGCCGGCGTGACGGCCTGGTCGATCGGCAACAATGTGGTTCGACGCATAAGGCAATTGGAACTCGCGGCGGAGCAATTTGCGGATCGGACATTCGAGGTTCGGGTCCCGGCCGACGGTTCGGACGAGATCGCTCGGTTGGGGAAATCCTTCAATTCGATGGCCCATGAACTCGCAAAGCGGGCCGAGCGATTTGACGAGATCGACCGTGTGAAATCGGAGTTTGTGAGCAGCGTTTCGCACGAACTTCGGACGCCGCTGACCACAATAAAAGCGCTCACGCGACTATTGATGCGCAGCGAGCTGACCGAAGCGAAACGGCGGGAATATCTGGAAACGATCTCGGTCGAGTGCGACCGCCAGATCGATCTAGTGCTCAATCTGCTGGACCTGTCGCGGATCGAGGGCGGCGTTTTCCGCATCGGCACGGAACCCGTCGACGTGCCGTCGGTCATCGAATCCTGCATCAAGGCGGAGGCCGCGTCGGCGGAAAAGCGGCGGCATTCGCTGCGGGTCGAGCCGCTCCCGGAGTTGCGGTCGGTGTGCGGCGATTCGAAGGCTCTGCGCCGCGTGCTCAGCAATCTGATCGAGAACGCGATAAAGTACACGCCGGACGGCGGTTCGATCAGGCTGTCGGCGGACAACGAGGGCGAGTTCGTCGCGATAAGCGTGACCGACAACGGACGCGGAATTCCGGCGGAGGATCTTCCGATACTCTTCGACAAGTTTCACCGCGGGCGGCCCTCGCCGGGCACGGCGGCAACCGGTGTCGACGCGACGGATGAGGAGTTCCTGGACGACGCGGAAGTTTCCGGGGTGGGATTAGGATTGTATCTTGCACGAAATGTCATAACCCAAATGGGCGGCACCATTGACGTCGATACAAAGGTCGGACGCGGCAGTACATTCACCCTGCATCTGCCAATTTGGGATGGTGAATATTGCAGAGAGAAGCTCAGAAGCAAAGGAGATCGATAATGCCGAAGCGGCTTTTGGTCGTCGACGACGACCCCGGATTGCTCTTAGCGGTTTCGGAAACTTTGCGTTCCGAGGGCTACAACGTGGTGACCGCCAGACGCGCCGGCGAGGCACTAATTCGTGTTGCCGAGAACTTACCCGACCTGATAATCAGCGATATCCGAATGCCGGGAATGGACGGCTACCAACTGGTGCAGAAAGTTCGTTCCAGTCCGAGATCGCGGCTTGTCCCGATCATATTTCTAACGGCAAAGGACGAGATCAGCGACCGGATCACCGGATTCCGCAGCGGTGTGGACGCGTACATTACAAAGCCGTTCGAACCGGACGAACTGGTCGCCGTGGTCGCGTCGATTCTCGAGCGCGTGCAGCGGACGCATTCCGATCTCGCAAGAATGTTCAGCGAGGGTTCGCCGGACGCCCACGACTTTGTGCGTGACGAGGAGTTGAGCGACGCGGAATGGCGAGTTGCCGAAGCCGTCGCCCGAGGCCTGAGCAATAAAGAGATCGCCGCCGAGCTCAACCTAAGTCTTCGAACTGTCGAAGGTCATATCAGCCGTATTCTCGACAAAAAGAATTTAAACAACCGCGTGGAACTCGCCCTGCACGTCGCGGAGCGTAAAAAGAGCGATTGATCCGGATCTATGCGATGGGCGAGTACGTCAATCTTCCGTCCACTATTCTCGCGGCCGAAGTGTAACGGTGAAGTTCGCTCTTTTGCTGATCGAATATATGGCAAATCTCGAGGCCCTGTGATGTCAGATAGTCGGAGATGAGCGAGCGGTGGCACCTCCACCACAGAGTTTCCGCGCACATTATCGCAGTCCGACCGGTTCGTGCAGTGTCGGTCAGCCGAATTATCCCCGATCGAAATTCGTCCGTTTCCATGTAATCGGCATATCCGCGAAATGACTCGTTGCGCCAAACCGTGTTATGCGAATCCGGGCTGGGCCGGCGCCGTCCGCCCAACTCGGTGAACGGTTCGTACCGCACGCCAATTTCGGTGAGTGAAATACGTAATGCGTCGGCGTTGAAATGCGGGTATTTTCGCGAGCCCGGAAACCGCCTCACATCGGCGAGGACCTTGATCTCAAAGGCTGAAAGCAATCGTCGAAACTCGTCAAGAGTCCGCGTCGAGTGCCCGACCGTCCATATTTTAAGGCGATCGTTCACCGGGCCGAAATTAGCGGGAGTCTGACCGTGAAACGGGTGCCGAGTCCCTCGCCGGCACTCTCCACCGTCACCTCCCCGAAATGTTGTTCCACCAGTTTGTGGACGAGCGGCAGCCCCAAACCGAGTCCCGATTTGCCGCGCTTCGACTCCTTATTCGCCTGAGCATAGCGGTCGAATAAATGCGGAAACAGTTCAGCGCTTATACCCTGGCCTGTATCTTCGACGACAATGTACGCATGTTCGGCGGAACATTTTAGGGACACCCTGATCTTTCCCTCCGCCGGTGTAAATTTGATAGAGTTCGAAAGTATATTCGTGACGACCTGCTGCATCCTCCCGGCGTCGCCGTTGATAATGACGGCCTCAGACGTAAAATACGTTTCGAGCGCGAGGTTTTTCGCTGCCGCTTCGGGCCGAAGCGATTCGACCGCACCCTCGACGGCATCGTCCAGCGATATCGCCTGAAGGTTCAGATACAAATTTCCTGACCGGATCCGGGCAATGTCAAAAACATCTTCGATCAGCCGGTTTTGCGACCTCGCGTTTTCTTCAATAACGGTCAGGGCTTTCGCCATCAGGAGATCGTCAGTTTTGCCGCTTTGCAGTATTTTTACCCACCCGAGAATTGCATTTAACGGATTCCTCAACTCATGGGCCAGAAGCGCCAGAAAGTCGTCTTTTGCTTTTTCGGCCTGCTCGACCTCTTTGCGTAAAAGTTCGGCTTGTATACGCGCCTCGCGTTCGCGGCGGAGAACGGCTTCGCGTTCCTGCTGATGTTTTTTCTGCCGCGTGTTGTCCCGCAGGATCTTCGCGAAACCGGTCAGCTTGCCGTCGTCATCGAGCAAAGGCATTAACAGTCCTGCCGCCCAAAAAAGCGAACCGTCACGCCGAACGTGGCATTTCAGATCTTCCGCCTTGCCGTCGTCGGCGGCTTTCGCCATCTCGCGCTCGACCTTGCCGAGCCGGACGTCACGCGGTGTGAAAATGGCGGACACGTGCATTCCCACAAATTCGTTTTCCGCGTACCCGAGGATGCGTTCGACGCCCGGATTCCAACTTACGATGAACCCGTGCGTGTCTTGCGCAAAGATGGCAAAATCGCGGACGTTTTCGATTATGAGGTGCAGCGTAGCTTCGCTGCCCATCGACACGCGCTTAGGCGGCTCCTTCGCCCTCTCCGCGTGACTTGCCGGGTTTTCGATTTCGTTGACCAAAGTGGTGATCTCCATAAATTTGATCGTATTGGTTATGGTTTCGATCCGGATCGCTGTTGACGCGATCGACCGAATCGGACCGGAAATTATTGCTGAGCGCGTTCGCATTTCCGTGTCACGGGGCGATCTCGAGCTGCTTTTACACCGGAGCCTGTTTTGCTGCGGCGGCCGCCATCGATGCGTGAAACGGGCAGATCCGATTACTCCTTCGGACGAGAATGATCGTGGTCACAATGGCTAATATGTTCGCGATCTGCACGAGAATAAAGAGCATTTCACGCTGCATCCATGCGTAAGTAAGAAGCAAAACACTTGATACGAGCCAGATCATCCACGTCGCAACGCTGATACCCCAGGCGCATTTTTCCACGAATAGATGCTGAATTTGCGGATAGTACGCGACGATCACCAATGCCGTTCCGATCCATCCGATGATTTCTGTCATTTGCTATGTTGAGATTCAATGGTCGCGTTATCGACTGACCATTTTTGCTTTAGTTTGCCGGAGCGAGATTTCCAGCCGGTTCCAGCGTATTCGGAAATTCATTTACGCCGGGGACGCTGCTGTAATCGTACGCTTCCCACGTGACGACCGGCGTTTCCGTGAAATTCTCGGTCGGCGGCGGCGATGACGTTCGCCACTCAAGTCCAGGCAAAAGCCACGGGTTACTGCTCGCGATCTCGCCTTTGAACAGGGCGTAAGTCAAATAGAACGCGGGCATGATCACACCTACGGCAAGTATTGACGCTCCCAACGTCGAAAAAATATTAAGGACCTGAAACTCCGGCGGATAAGAGGCGTATCGACGCGGCATTCCCATATAGCCCAAAATGAACTGCGGAAAAAAGGTTAAATTAAAACCGACAAAGACCAACATCGCCGACACCTTGCTCCAAAATTCCGAATACATTCGCCCGAACATTTTCGGAAACCAGAAATGCAATCCGCCCAAATAGGCCGAGACACTGCCGCCGACCATTACGTAGTGGAAATGAGCGATGATGAAATATGTGTCGGTCAGATGGACATCCAACCCGACGGAACCCAGAAACAGGCCCGTCAGTCCGCCGATCAAAAACAAGCCGATGAAGAACAATCCGTAGAGCATCGGCGTCGTGTAACTTATGGAACCTTGGTACAGGGTCGCCGTCCAGTTGAATACCTTAATCGCCGACGGTATGGCCACGACCATTGAAAGAAATGAAAACACAAAACTCGCGTAAATTGATTGCCCGCTGACGAACAAATGGTGTCCCCAAACGAGAAACCCAAAGACCGCGATGCCGATCGAGCTGAATGCGACCATTTCGTATCCGAATATCCGCTTGCGCGAGAAACTCGATATTAATTCGGAAACGATGCCCATCGCGGGCAGGACCATGATGTATACGGCCGGATGTGAATAGAACCAAAACAGGTGCTGAAAGAGAATCGGATCTCCGCCGATAGAAGGGTCGAAAATTCCGATCCTGGCGACGCGTTCGACTGCGACCAAAAGTATCGTTATCGCAATGACCGGAGTGCCCAATACCATCACGAGCGACGTCGCGTAGTGTGACCAAACGAAGAGCGGCAGCCGAAACCACGTCATTCCTTTGGCGCGCATCGTGTGGATAGTGACGATAAAATTCAGCCCGGTCAGTATCGACGAAAATCCCGTTATGAAAATTCCCAGCCCGGTCGCCACTACGTAACCGTTCGAAAATGTTGTCGAATACGGCGTATAGAACGTCCAGCCGGTATCGACTCCGCCCTGCAGCATCGCCCACAAGGTGAACGACGCGCCGATCATGTAAAGGTACCAGCTAAGCAGGTTGATGCGCGGTAAGGCGAGGTCCTTTGCCCCGATCATGAGCGGTATCAGAAAGTTTCCCATTACCGCCGGGATCGACGGTATCAGGAAAAAGAAGACCATCATTATCCCGTGCTGGGTAAATACCTTGTTGTACGTTCCGGTTTGGAGCAGGTCGCTTGCCGGGGTCAGCAGTTCCAACCTGATAAGCGCGGCGTAAGTTCCCCCAACGGTAAAAAAGAACGTCACGCCTATCAGATAGAGGATGGCGATGCGCTTGTGGTCCTTGGTAAGCAGCCAGGACCGCAAACTCGAATCAGCGTTTAAATAATTTATTTTCGGCCTGTAGTCGTACGCGGTCGGTATTCCACTTGTAATTTCTTGCGGCATTTTGAATCTCTGTTTACCGATTCACGCGGCGTTTGAATTCTGATAGCACCGTGATCGCGAGAGTAAAGACAGCCAAGTCCCGGAAGCGTGAACAATGGTCGTTGTTCTACCGGGAGGATCTTTATTTCATTAGCGCGAACGTATCTAATACTAATTAGATAAGACCGTCGGACGATAGTCTTGTATAAAATTGCTCAATCGGCCGGCACTCCCCGGGCATGCGGCATCGTATCCCTCTCCGCCGAATATTTAGGTGATCGGGCGCCGCGAATGCCGGCGAAAGAACCGTCAGGCGTTCGTTGGCGGATGACCTACAGGCGGGCGAGAAATTGGCCGGGCGTAATGCCGACGTAGCGTTTGAATTGCTTCGAGAAGTGGGCCTGGTCGAAGAAACCGGTAGCAAGAGCGACCTGCGCAATGGTGGAATCATGGCGCAAAAGACGCTTTGCTTTATGAATGCGGACCTGGGTTTGATAGGCGTGCGGAGGCAGTCCGGTCTTTTTGCCGAAGACTCTGAGGAGATGAAAAGGGCTCAAGTATGCGACTTTCGCGAGATCGTCGAGAGTGACGTTCTCCGAGGCGTGTTCAACTATATAATCGCAAACGCGTGCGATACCGGCGTTTTCATTTCCAGTCTTTTGATCGCTGCCCGACGAGTCTGAATGTCTCATCAAAAGTTGAGCTAGGACGGACAGGAACAGACATTCCTGTTCGAGCACCGACTCCGGCGATTCCAAGGCCCGATGCAGTCGGACGAGAGCGGACGCCGCGGCCTCGTCGTGTGCGATCGTTTTCGCAAATGCCGGAGCGCGGGCGGACCTGCCGTGGACGGCGTGCCGAACGTAATTGAGGATCTCGGGGTTGATGAACAACATCCGGACCGCCATTCCCGTTTCTTCATCCCGGGCACGGCCCGTGTGAACTTCTTCCGGATTCAGGAGAATGACATCGCCGCGGGAGGCGGTCTGTTCTTTCCCGCGGCAGGCGAAAACGTTCGCACCGCGTTCAATCACGCCGACCATGAAACCCGTGTGAAAGTGCGGCGCGAACGCGAAAGTATAATAGTTGCCGTATAGACACTCGACCCCGTCGATGCCGGTCGGCGACCAGTACTTTGCGATCTCTTTGCCCGATACCTTTGACATACACTTCGCGAGTCCGGAGGACTGTTTCAAGCAGGAGGTGCAGTTCAAACCTACCACCAAACGCTAGATTCGGGAAGAAATGAACTTGAAAAGACATCTCCGGTTCTTACAGCAAACTGGCGACGAGCGAGGCAGGCAGGCTCGCGAACAGTTTAGATCTATTCGCATCGACAGCGTCCAACTGAGACGGCGGAGGCACTCGGTTGAGCCTGATCAGCTCTCCCCAAAACGCGACATCGCGGTCGCGGTTCATACCGGCGACGGCCAAGATCCGGTGGTCCTTGATGTAGAAAGCAAGGAAATCCTGTTTACTCACGTCTCCCTGAAAAATTAACCTGTCCCAATCGACCGCGTGGCCGACGTAGTTCAGCGTGGAACCGAAATGCGTCGTCCAGAAGAAAGGTACCGCCGTGAACGGAGTCGCGCGTCCCGCCATGTTGCGGGCGGCTATTCGACCTTGCTGCATGGCTGTGCGCCAATGCTCGATCCGTGTCAGCTCGCCCGTTCGCGAATCGGGGAAATGGGCGATATCGCCCGCTGCATAGACGTCCGGTGCGATCTGCAAATGCGCGTCCGCAATTACGCCGCCGTCTTTGTGCAGTTCAAATCCGCTAAGGAATTCCGTCGACGGCGACACGCCGATCCCGACGATCACGACGTCGGCGTCGATACTCTCTCCGTTTTCCAGGACGACCGCGTTGACCTTGGTGTCGCTCGCGTCGAACGCTTTTACGTGAGAGCCGAGTTCGAACTTCACACTGTGCTGTTCGTGGATCGTCTGAAGCAACGTTCCTATTTCGGCCCCGAGCGTTTTTTCGAACGGCACGCGGTCGGGCGAAACGACGGTGACCTGGCATCCGCGAATCCTGAGACTGCTGGCTGCCTCCATTCCGATAAAGCTTGCCCCGATCACAACCACGTTCGCTGCGTCGCCGGCCGCAGCGATTATGCGGTCGGTATCGGCAAATGAACGCAGCAGGAAGACGTTCTCGTAATCTGGTGACGAAAATGGAAGAGTGCGGGGCACTCCGCCGGTGGCGATCAACAGCGAATCGTACTTCAAGACCTCGCCGCTTTTTAGGGTGAGTTCTTTAGCCTCAACGTTGACATCGGCCGCAGCTTCGCCCAGCCGAAATTCGATATCGTGCTCGTCGTAAAACTCTTCCGGGCGAAGCGGCATCCATGCGGGCTCGGCATGGCCCTGCAAATAATCCTTACTCAGATTTGGCCGGTCGTACGGCAGACGATCGTCGCTCGAAACCATCAGGACACGGCCGGTGAATCCCTCTTCCCGCAAGGTTTGGGCAGCCATATAACCGGCCGCACCTCCGCCTAATATTACGAACACTCTTTCGTCAGCCGGGTTTCGCTTAGACATTGCCGGCAGCCGCCGGTCCGTCGGTTTCTCGGGCATCTGCAAAAAGATCCCGCCGTTTTCGATCGTCACGTCATATTTAGGAAGGGAATCGAACGCCGGAGGTTCTTCGAAATTGCCGGTCTTTAGATCGAAACAGGATTGGTGCCACGGGCATACCACCCGAGTGCCGCTGAGCGTCCCCTCGACGAGCGGGGCGCCGTAATGCGGACAGTTCGCTCCGACCGCGAAGCATTCGTCTCCGACGCGGGCCAAAAGGATCTTCGTCTCCCCGACCGCCACTTCCTTCATTTCGCCGCTTTGTATATCCGAAAAGCTGGCAACTTTAACTTGCTGCGTGCTCATAAGCCTCCTTTGGCAGATCTATCAAATGCCCCATCTGTTCCTGTTTGGTTTTGAGATATCGTCGCATGCTGCGGTGCAGCGTAACGGGCAGCGCGATCCGCTCGACCACATCGAGCCCGCCGTTTCGCACCGCCCGCACCTTTTCAGGGTTGTTCGACATTAAACGCACGCGTCGCAGTCCCAACTCGCGCAAGATCTCGCAGCATTGGCCGTAGAGCCGCGAATCGACCGGCAGGCCAAGCTTTTCGTTTGCCTGGATCGTGTCCGCACCTTGATCCTGCAGCGCGTAAGCACGGATCTTGTTGATAATGCCGATGCCGCGGCCTTCCTGCTGTTGGTACACGATAACGCCGCTGCCCGCCTCGGCCACAAGCTTCATCGCGGCCTGGAGCTGCTGCCCGCAATCGCACTTGGTTGATCCGAATACGTCGCCCGTCAGGCACTGGGAATGTATTCTGACCAACGTCGCGACCTCGGGCCGAAGGTCGCCGCGAGCGAGGACGACGAACTGTTCTCCGGAGATCAGCGATTGGAATCCCAAAATTCGAAAATCGCCCCATTCCGTCGGCAATGTCGCTTCAGCCGCAAGCAAAACGGTACTCGGCGGCTTCGAAGGGGATGATTGATCGAATTCCGGTGCGGTGGATGTGGTAAATACAGTGCTTTCAAACATATCGTGCTTCCTCTAAATTGATATTCCCCGGTTCGAGAGCGGGAGTGTGGCTGACCGGAACCGATCTCGCTTTAGCTCCGTTAAATAGGTGTTCCGTTTGCTCCATGAAAATAGCGCTTCGTTTTGGCCGCGGCCGTTTGTTCAAAGATACACCTTATACACAATAAGTCAAGAATTTTATTAGTTTATTCATGGAGGTGATTATGCTCCGGAACATTTCGATCGGGTTTGGCTAGGTCAAGCTATTTTCGCCCGAGCGGCGGCATGATCCAGAGTTCGGTCGACTCGGCCGCACGCAACGGGCGGACAAATTTGTACACGAGAGACATCCGGCTGCGTTTGATCCCGTAATTCGCAAGCTCGCTTAAAATCTCGCGGCCGGCCGAAGCAAACTTTGAGCGAGAAGACTCGCCGATCACGATCCGGCCGCGGCTTGCGGGATCTGCTTTTAGAGCTGCGGCATATTCACCGAGGTCGTACAGATTTCCGCCGCAACCGGGAATGCCGTCGGAGTGTTGCTCGGCGTAGAGGTACGGCTCTTCGATCACCGGAATCACCGTTTCCGCGGGCGGCTGCGCGGTGCCCTCGTCGAGAACGATCGCGGGCGGTTCCGCTCCGGCAGGTATCAGCCAAAATTGCGTCTTGCCGTCGCGTTCCGGTCGGCCCTCCACGAACTCGATGCGGTCCCGGTCGAATTTGCGGATTTTCAGAAAATTGATCAGTTGCTGCCGGCGTTGCCGCGCGGCACGCGGCGCGTCTGTGTCGCCGTATATCGCGACCACGCCGCGGGCACCTGGGTCGTTGGCGAGTTCGGTCAGAAACGCGTCCATCCGCGCGAATCCTTCTTCGCAGTTCGATCCGCGGGTGCGAAATTCGTCGCCCATTCTGGCTAGCGGCCTCGGTATTTCCTCGATCGCGGCCGTCTCCGAAAACGTCGTCGTGCAGGCCATCATCCAACTCGGATTCGAGACCGACAGCGTCGCGGTGAAGGACGAACCGGCAAGCAACGGATCCGTCTCAACCTTTATCTGCGGCGTGCCCTGGCCGTCGACGATCGTGCCGGCCGACACGGTCCAGTTGTACGTTGTCCCGCCGCCCGCGCCGCCGGCCAGTATTGCAGTGAAGATAATAGTCTCGCCCGGCGGAATAGGCGCGGCCGGCCCGTTGATCGAAACGGCGGGGCAAAAGTCTCCGTGTACGCACCGCGGGCATTCTTCGACGGTCACTGTCGCGGTCTTCAATTTGGTGTAATTGCCTTTGTCGTCGGCGGCCGACACCGTCAATGTGTAAGTGCCGGCCGGCACGCCAGCCAGGTCCCACGAAAATTGCTCACGGCCGACGGCATCAATTTTTCCGCCTGAAACGACCGTTTCGACCTTCGCCTGATCAGCATGCTTGCCCGATAATGTTACCGTTAATTTGATCGTCGGATCCTCGTTGCATCCGGCTGGCGTGCGAATTCCCGGTCGGCACGGCCGAACGATCACGGACCGATCGATCTCCAGTTTATCGATGCGGACGTCCGTCGAAGTACTTGTCCGAAATGAAGTGCCGACACCGTGGCGGTCACCGGCGACGACGAATAACGAACAGGTCAAGGCCAGGAGAACAGCGAAGGTAAATCGTGTTGAGATCATATTGATGGCGAGAAACATATCGGTTTAAGCACGAATTAGCCGGCGGCCGAGGAGCGTTGGCTTGATGCTCGGCTATTCTATCGCGACCGAGGCTTTTCCGCATAAATCCTTTACAACTAAAGGGTTTTCGTATAGCATATGCCGTATTTGTCACCGACCGGCAAGTGTCCCTTAAGAATTAAACAATTTAGTATTTAGGATTCACTCAGGTGGTTGTATGTGCAACGCTCCCAATACATCTGTGCGACGGCGTTTTGGCCGTTTCGCTCCTCATATTCGTCCAGCCATCGATCACTTCGCAAGCAAACCTGACGTTGGAGCGCCGAACGGCTCCGGTGCGCCAAGTGAGCGCATGAGAAACGCTCTGCGCGGCCGATTGGGGGAATAGGATCGGGATGAGCTTCCTCATAGCTGACATGAACCGATAGATAATGAACGACAGTAACGAAAAAACTGGATCAGTAGATCCATTCAAAACTCACACTCCGACCGTTCACGACGTTCCGACCGCCAATTTTCAGCAGTCCGCAACGCTGGTCGGGGAGCTTCTCGACGGAAGGTTTCAGATCGAGGAGAACCTGACCGACAGCGGCGCGGACGCTGGAGGGATCGGGCTGGTTTATTTGGCGAAGGACATGAAGTTGATGGGCCGCGAGGTGGTGGTCAAAATCCTGCAGAAGGCGGCGCTTGAGAATTCGGAGATCATTCGCAAGTTTGAGCACGAAAAAGAAGCTCTGATCAGGCTCGAGCATCCGAATATCGTACGTATTCTTGATTCCGGCGCGCTTTCGGACGGCAATCCGTTCATGGTGATGGAGTACATTGCCGGAAGTTCGCTGCGGAAACTGCTGCGTGAAAAGCGGACGCTGCCGTTCGATCTCGTCGCACACATTACAGAATCGGTGACGGCCGCGCTCGCCGCCGCGCATGCGAAAAAGATCCTGCACCGCGACATCAAGCCCGAGAACATCATGCTCTCGCCGCAGGGCGACGGGTTCGATCACGTTCGGCTGATCGATTTCGGCATCTCGCGTGTCGAAGAGTCGCAGCTCGCGCCGGTGACGACCGTCGGCCACGGAGCGGGAACTCTGCGGTACATCGCCCCCGAACAGTTGAGCGCGAATCTGAACCAGACGCCGGCCGCGGACATCTACGCGTTCTCGATCGTCGTTTACGAAATGCTGACCGGCGAGCTGCCGTTCAAGCCGCAATCGGTGGTCGAGATGTACGAGATGCAAAAGCAGGGCGTGCAGGTTCGGCCGACGGCGCTGCGTCCCGGACTCTCGCCGCGTGCCGACGAGATCTTGCTTTCCGGGCTCGCGTTCGACGCGGCAGACCGGCCGCAGGACGCTCGGCAGTTCGGCCGCGATCTGGCGAGTGCGTTAAAGGAATCCGACCCGAACGCCACGGCGACCGCCGCGACCGCCGAACTTGCTCAAACGCAGGCAGCCAATCAGATCAGCGTTCCGACGATGGCGAAACCCGCAGCCGCGGCCGAGTCCGCGATCCCGGCATTAGGATTTCAAACTTTGTCGCCAAAAAAATCAAAGGCTCCGTTATGGATCGGCCTCGCGTTTCTGGTTCTCGCGGCGCTCGCCATTCCGGCGATCATCGCCTACCGGAACAGCGACTCAAAGACGGGCGACACGGCGGCGAACGATGCAAAAACGCAGCCAGCTGCGGAAAATTCGACCGCGGCCGGTACCGAGCGGCAAGTTTCATACTTCCTGAACGTTCAAAAGATGCGTGACGGAAAACCGTTCGAGGCGCCGTTCAAGTCGTCGGGCCGCCAGGTGTTCGAATCCGGGTATAAGTTCAGCATGGTCTTCCGGCCCGATGCCGACGGCTATATGTACATATTCAACGAGGGCAACGACACCCAGGGAAAATTGGGCTACTACCTGCTTTTCCCGACGCCGAGCATAAACGGCGGCCTGGCAAAAGTGGCCGCCGGTCAGCAGATCGAAACGGCCCGAAATACATTTAGCGGCACGCCCGGCACCGAGATCATGTGGATCGTATGGACCGCCAATCCGAACGCTGATCTCGATGCCGCTACAGATTCGGCAATTCGAAATTCGGGTGGCGTAACGCCGGAAAAAGCGACTGCACTGCAGAGTTTCCTGGCGAAATACAAAGCCGACGGCGCGGACGAAGATAACGATCCGTCGGAACACATGACGGTGATCAAGGCGAAAGGCGACGCGATCGCGCACAGATTCGAATTGAAACATCGTTGAGCGACGCTAGTGCGAAAAAATTGGAAATGCAGACCGAATAGACATTAAATTGTCTAATACCTCAAAAATGAAAGCTCAAATATTCTCACTTATTCTATTGATAGCCTGCATCGGCATGACGGCATCGGCGCAGCCGACCCGCCAGCTTGAACGTGAGCGAACGGGCGCAAGCGCAGTCTCACAAAAGCGTCTCGCTCTCGTCATCGGGAACGGCGGATATAAGTTCGTCGGGCCGCTCGCCAATCCGGTCAACGACGCGTCGGACATGGCCGCGACGCTCAGGAAACTCGGTTTTGAAGTCATTTCCGGGACCGACCAAAACAAGCGGCAGATGGAGACGCTGATCCGACAGTTTGGCGAGCGCCTTTCCGATACAAAAGCCGTCGGGCTGTTTTATTACGCGGGCCACGGCTTTCAGTCGAGCGGGCAGAATTTTCTCGCGCCGGTCGACGCCGACATTCCGGCCGAGGACGAGATCGAGTACGCGGCGGTAAATCTAAATTTTGTTCTCAACAAAATGGCTGTCGCCGGTAACCCGCTGAACATCGTCATCCTCGACGCCTGCCGCAACAATCCGTTCGCCAAAAAATGGCGCAGCGTCCGCGACATCAGCACGCAGGGCGGCCTGGCCGGCATCACAAAGGCGCCGACCGGCACCATGATCGCGTACTCGACCGCCCCGGGCGAAGTGGCCTCGGACGGCGGCGGACGCAACGGCCTTTATACCGGTGAACTGCTAAAGCAGATCGCAAAGCCCGACACCTCGCTTGAGGACGTTTTCAAGAACGTCCGCTCCGAAGTCCGCCGAAAGTCGGAAAGCAAACAGGTGCCGTGGGAATCGAGCTCGGTCGAGGGCGATTTTTATTTTGCCGGCGCCGTCACGGCTTCCGCACTCGGCGGCCGTGTTCCGTCGACGTCGCCATCGGTCAATCTGCCGGCCGCGTCGACAGGCGGCTCGAGGAATTTGACTAAGGTAGAACGCTGGCAGCAGATGAGTTTTCGCGGCGAAGACATGGCGCTGGTCGCGGAGACGACCGCGGAGATCAAGGCCAACCCGGACAACTTTGCCGCATATTGGTTACGGACCGTTGCGATCGACCCTATACAGGAAACGGACCGCGACGAGCAGGACGCCCGTGCCGTGTTGAAATTGCTTGCGACGCCTAAAACCGCTGAGGAATATACCGCGCGCTGCTTTGTTCAGAAATTCTTGCCGAAAGCGGAAAAGGAAAAACAGGATTGGTGCGCAAAAGCGATCGAGGTCGATCCGAAATACGCACCGGCGTACTATACTCGGGGCCTGGACGGTTCCAACGAGCGTGCCCGGCGGATATTGGACTATACAAAGGCGATCGAACTCGAGCCAAGCAATGCGGCGTACTACATTGCCCGCGGGCAGGTGTTCATAAGTGCCGGCGAAAAGGAATCGGGTTTGGCCGATCTAACCAAAGCGATCCAGGTCGATCCGTCGAGGGCGAAGTCTTACATCGCGATCGCGAACTTTTACAAAAACCGAGAGAAAGATTATATACAGGCACTCGCAAATTACGATAAAGCTATCGAGTCAGATCCCAGATCTGCCGAGGCTTACCTAGCTCGCGCGTATTATTATCACGAACGTGACCAGATATTAAAGTCCGATCTTGATTTTTATAAAGCTCTCGAACTCGCTCCAAAACTATCCGCCTACTATTTCAGGACGAGGTCAAGCTGGAATACATACGGCGACAAACCCAATTATGAGAAGGCTTTAACCGATATCGGCAAGGCAGTCGAGGCGGATCCGGTCCGATACACTAGCGCGCGTGCCGATATTTATTTTAAGAAGGGCGAATTTCAGAGTGCTGTGGACGATTATTCGCGAGCTATCAGCCTGGACCCGAAGTACCACTACGGTTACATCGCCCGCGGCGACGCATATATAAAGTTGAACGACATTACAAAGGCTCTGGCGGATTATGACAAGTATGCGGAACTCGAACCGGACTCGACTTATCCGTACTCTTCGCGGGCGTCATATTACAAAGACAAGGGCGATTTTCCCCGAGCGATAGCGGAATATACGCGGGCGATCGCACTGCAGCCGAAGTACGGCTGGCTCTATTATGAGCGTGGCGAAATCTACAGAAAAAATTTAGCTGACCTCGACAAAGCGATCGCCGACCACACAAAAGCGATCGAGTTGTCTCCGGACGCTTCTAATTACCACAACGTTCGCGGCATCGCATACGACGATAAGAAGGAATACGCGAAAGCTATCGTCGATTTCACAAAAGCGATCGAGTTGAATCCGAAGAGTTCCGTGCTTTGGAACAACCGGGCGAATTGTTACGAACGAATGGGAAATACGGCCGCCGCGGCAGCCGATCGGGCCAAGGCTGCCGAACTAAAATAAACCCGACATATAAAACTATGAAAAAAGTGTCTCTCGCGGCCGTCTCGGTCGGATTGCTTTTCGCTTCGCTCGTGTTTCCGCAGGCTGACCGCAACCTTGTGCGCGATAAGCCGGCCGCAAAAGCGGCGAGCCGCACGGCGCTCGTCATCGGCAACGGCACGTACAGCGACGCGCCGCTGAAGAATCCGCCGAATGACGCGACGGACATCGCCGCGGCGTTGAGGCTGATGGGCTTTGAAGTGATGGCGTACACGAACCTCGACCAGACGGGCATGAAACGCGCCATTCGCGAGTTCGGTACGAAGCTGCGGGCGAAGGGCGGCGTCGGGCTGTTTTATTACGCGGGCCACGGCGTGCAGGTCAAGGGAACGAACTATCTGATACCGGTCGGAGCCACCGTAAACAACGAAGAAGAGGTCGAGTATGAGGCAGTCGAAGCGGGCCTCGCGATGGCGCAGATGGAGGCGGCGAAAAACCAGATGAACATCGTCATCCTCGACGCGTGCCGCAACAACCCGTTCGCACGTTCGTTCCGCTCGGCTGATAAAGGGTTGGCGTCGATCGACGCTCCGGCCGGAACTATGCTCGCATATTCGACCGCTCCCGGATCGGTTGCCTCGGACGGCGTCGGGCGAAACGGCCTGTACACGCAAGAGCTGTTAAAGGCGATGCGAACGACCGGCCTAAGTATCGAGGACGTGTTCAAACGTGTCCGCATCTCGGTCCGAAGCGCGACGACCGACAAACAGACGCCGTGGGAATCGTCGTCGCTGACAGGCAAGTTTTACTTCACCGGCGGCGACGCTGCGACTGTTGCCGCACCGGCAACTAGCGCCGACACCGTCGCGTACGAAAAAGAGTTCTGGGAGTCGATGAAAAACAGCACCGACGCCCGAGATTTCGAAGAATACCTGACCAACTACCCGGGCGGCGTCTTCGCCCCGACGGCACGTTTGAAACTGAGGAAGCTCAGCGAAAATCAAGCCCCGCCGACCGGGGAAACGACCCGATCGGAAGGTACGTCCGGCGGCTACAGTGAGTTGTTCACAAAAGCGGACGAGGCTCTGCAGAAAAACGATTCGGTTACGGCGATCGACCTTTTGAAAAAAGCGATCGCCGCCGACCCGACAAAGACCGGGGCGTACGAAAAGTTAGCCAATATCTACTACGAGCAGGTCGATCCGGTCAACGCGCCGCCGGCCATGATAGCTGCGTTGAAAAACGGCGGAACGCTGCTCTTGCAGGACGCGCGGTATAACGCTGATTTCGGCAAGCTAAAGCTTACCAAAACGACGATCACGTTTTACGCCGAGAAGAAAACGTATGAGGCGGAAATCGCCGATTTTGACATCTCGATGTACAACGACTGGTTCGTCCATCTCAAGATGAAGCCGAGTGTGGACAAGATCGTCAAAGGCAGCAAAGACGACACGCGAATGTACCTTTCCATATTCAGCCAGGACGAGTACATGAAACACCGAAAAAATTCGATGAGAAGCTTCAAGGCAAAAGGCGAGATCATCAAGAACGTTTTGATCGGACTGCAGCAGCCGTAGATCGGCAGAGCTTGGACGCGTTATGAAAATACTCAACCTGATCGTAATTGCCGCGGTTCTTGTCGTTGCAAGTGTTTCCGCCCAGACAAATCGCGAGCTGCAGCGGGATAAAAACCTCGCGGCCTCCGAAAAGCGGACCGCGTTGGTCATCGGCAACGGCGCGTACGCAGATGCGCCGCTCAAGAATCCGCCAAACGATGCGAACGATATCGCGGCGGCCTTAAAGACGCTCGGTTTCGAGGTGATGTCGTACACCAATCTCGACCAGACCGGGATGAAACGTGCGATCCGCGAATTCGGTACAAAGCTGCGGGCAAAAGGCGGCGTAGGCCTGTTTTATTACGCCGGCCACGGCGTGCAGGTAAAAGGGACAAATTATCTGATCCCTGTCGGCGCGAACGTCAACACCGAGGAAGAGGTCGAATATGAATCGGTCGAAGCCGGCCTCGCCATCGCCCAAATGGAATCGGCCAAGAATCAGATGAATATTGTTATCCTCGATGCATGCCGCAACAACCCGTTCGCGCGTTCCTTCCGATCGGCCGATAAAGGATTGGCATCTATCGACGCCCCTGCGGGAACGCTGCTCGCTTATTCGACGGCTCCGGGTTCAGTTGCCTCCGACGGAGTCGGACGAAACGGGCTCTATACACAGGAATTATTGAAAGCTATACGCATGACAGGATTGAGTATCGAAGACGTGTTCAAGCGCGTTCGCATAACGGTCCGAAGCGCGACAACCGACAAACAGACCCCTTGGGAATCGTCGTCGCTGACCGGCAAGTTTTTCTTTAGCGGCGGCGAACGCTCGAATGCTTCGGCAAATGTAGTTTCCACAGACACGGTCACCTATGAAAAGGAGTTTTGGGAGTCAATGAAAAACAGCACCGACGCCCGCGATTTCGAAGAATACCTGACCAACTACCCCGGCGGGGTGTATGCCCCTACAGCCCGTTTGAAACTGCGAAAGCTGAGCGAACCGAAAACCGATTCTCAACCTGATGAAGCAGATCGAGAAGTCTCTACAGGCAGTTACGCCGATTGGCTCGTTAAAGCGGATGAAGCCATCAATAAGGAGGATACGGCCACTGCGATCGAGCTTTTGAAAAAAGCGATTGCCGCCGACAACAGCAAGGCGGGCGCCTATGAAAAACTCGGAAATATCTATTTTGATCAATTGGATGAAGCCAATGCTGTTCCGACTATGACGGCGGCCTTGAAGAACGGCGCAACATTGGCTTTTAAGGGCGTAATGAAAGATCCAACAGGGATGGGCGGCTCGGTAGAAAGCGGTCAGCTAAAATTTACAAAATCGACCCTCACTTTTGAAGGCAAGAAGACGTATGAAGCGGATTTGGCTGAAATGGATATTACGATAAACAAGGAACGATATCTGACGGTCTCTATGAAACCGGGTATCGATAAAATTGTTAAAGGAAGCAAAAACGATACAAGAATGCACTTTTATTACTATTGGTACGGCAAGGGATCCGCCCGGCGGGCCGAGACCAGAGTGCGGATCCTAACTGCGATCCTTAACGGGCTTAGACCCTAATTGTCGAGCTGAACATTATTAGATTTATCTTGTCGATGTTACCTGCGGTGGTGTAAGGAAACTCCTCGAAATTATGGGTATCAACTTGGTGACTAAATTATTTTTAGTTTTTGCGATCGTACTTTTGACTACTATTTTTGTACCGGCTCAAGGTACGCGCAGCCTCGAACGCGAAAAAACGACGAGTGCAATGGCCGAGAAGCGGCTTGCGCTTGTTATTGGGAATGGGTCGTATTTGAAGGCGCGGTCGTTGGCTAATCCGGCGAATGATGCGACGGATGTGGCGGCGACTTTGTCGGGGCTTGGGTTTGAGGTGATCTCGGGGACGAACCTTAGCTTGAAGCAGATGAACGACAAGGTCCGCGAGTTCGGCGACAGTTTGAAGACGGGCGGCGGTGTCGGATTGTTTTATTACGCCGGTCACGGCATACAGGTGAGCGGGCGAAATTATCTCATCCCGGTCGACGCGGACATTCCGCGTGAGGACGAAGTCGATTATGTGGCCATGAAACTCGACATCGCACAGCGGAAAATGGCGACAGCGAACAACGCGGCCTTTGCAAGCTGGAAGGACGGCAAAAAATAATCGGGAGCGCTGTTCGGTCTCGTCCCCAAAACCGTTTAAATATGAAAACTTATTTACTTGCAGCACTTATCTTCGTATTCGGTACGGCCGCCGTCGCGGTTGGGCAGAACGGCGCTCAGACGCGTTCGATAACGTCGGATGACTTTGCCAGCCAGCGGCCTTCGGTTTCGTTGGGTGTTTCGGCGGGCGTCAGTGTCCGCAGGCGGAAGGCGGCGAAGGCGACTTACAAATTTTCGCGCAAGGGCCGTTCCTCGCGTTGGGCGTCGAAAGGGAAAGGCGTTATCAAGCCTGCGATACAAGATGCCTCCGCCAAGGTCACCGAGATCGGCGTGACGATCTGGAAAATGCGGCCGGCTTTGCGTGCTGACGCGGGGTTCAAACTGCCGGTCCGAGTCAGCGGTGCTCTGCAGATGTGGACGGCGGAACGCGTCACGACCGATTCGCCATTCCGGGCGGGCGACCGCATCAGGCTGGCGGTCGAATCGCCGGTGAAAGGATATCTGTACGTTCTCAACAGCGAGATCGGTGCCGACGGCACGCTCGGGCATCCGAGCCTGATCTTTCCCGATTCGGGGAATCAGGAAAACATGATCGCCCCGGGTATGCTCGTCGACATTCCCGATCAGCGTGAGGAACTGCCGTATTTCGTCATGAACCCGAAAAAGGGAAACTACGCGGGTGAAGCGATCGCCGTCGTCGTCTCGCCGGTGCCGCTCAAGATAAAGACGGACAAAAACGGCAAGATCGAAGACGTCGAGAACCTCGACGAACTTATCCCGCTCGCCGAAACGGAAGTGTTTTCGCGTACGGACGCGAGGGACAAGATCTATTCGAAAGCCGAATCGCAGGCGACGTGCGGTGCCAAAACGCGGCAGCTCGAGCGTGAACAATCGACCGCTCAGCCGTGCGGCCCCGCGTCGCGACAGCTCACACGCGAAGAGCCGCTGCCGCAGTCGATCTATCGCGTCAAAACCGCATCCGGAAAACCGGCCGCCGCCGTGATCGAACTGAAGACCGCGCGATAACAGCGATAGATAAATCCTCAAATTAACGCTGTGCGGGCGGCCGTTGATCGCCCGCACATTCGTACCTCACCAACCGGAGAAATCAAGGGATGTCACACCCCGCAAACAACGGCGGCGATCTCGCCGCAGCGCAGATCGAGATCATAAACACCGTCGGCCCGGCCGCCTCGTTCAAACTGCAGAACGACAGTCTCTGGCTCGGCCGCGATCCGGGCTGCGGCATCGTGTTCGATCCGTCGGTCTCGGTTGTCTCTCGGCGTCATGCAGAGATCCGCCAGACGGGCTCAGCACTTTCGATATCGGACAATAAAAGTTTCAACGGGACGTACGTCAACGGCGTCCGCATAAGCGGCGAGACCGGGATAGCACACAACGACGAAATTCAATTGGGCGAAGGCGGGCCGCGGCTGCGGGTGAACGCACCGGCGTTCAAAAACGGCGATGAGCCAAGGTCCGCGGAAGATCATTCCGCACGCACCGTCGTTGCCAATCAACTCCCGCCCCAGACGCAAGGGAAATCCAGGCCCAACCTATTACGATCGGTCGATCTTGGGACGAAGACCGAATTGACGATCGGGCGCGACGCCGCGAACGACATCGTATTTGCCGACCCCAAAATTTCGAACCGCCACGCCAAACTTTCAAAGACGAACCTCGGCTTTTATATCGAAGACCTCGGCTCGACCAACGGCACATACGTCAACGGCGATCGGGCGGCCGGACAGGTTCTCGCCGCAAACGACGCGGTTCAGATCGGGCCTTTTATCATCAAGGTCGATGCGTCGGGGCATGTCGATGTTTTCGACAGTCGGGCGAGTACGCGGATCGACGCGGTCCAGATCACGAAAGAGGTCAAGGACCGCAGCGGCTCAGGTTCGATACGGCTGCTCGACGATGTTTCGCTTTCGATACAGCCTAACGAATTTGTCGGACTGCTCGGCCCGTCCGGCGCCGGAAAATCGACGCTGATGGACGCGATGAACGGCATGCGTCCCGCATCGAGTGGCGCTATTCTTGTCAACAATCTGAATCTCTACGAGCACCTCGATCTGCTCAAACAGTCGATCGGCTACGTCCCGCAGGACGACATAATCCATCGCGAGTTGAGTGTTTACCGCACGCTTTTTTACGTCGCGAAACTGCGGCTGCCGGCGGATGTCTTGACCGCCGAGATCGAAAAGATCATCGCTGAGGTTTTGGATACGACCGGTTTATCCGAACGCGGCGACGTTCCGATAAATCAACTGTCGGGCGGACAGCGAAAGCGTGTGTCGATCGCCGTCGAGCTGCTGACAAAACCGTCGGTCATTTTTCTCGACGAACCCACGTCGGGCCTCGACCCGGCGACCGAAGAAAAAATAATGAAGCTTTTCCGCGAGATCGCGGAATCGGGCAGAACGATAATCCTGACGACGCACGCTATGGAGAACGTAAAGCTCTTCGACAAGATCGTCGTGATGATGCGCGGGAAGCTGGTTTTTTACGGAGCTCCGGACGAAGCACTGCGGCATTTCGGCGCCGCGAGCTACAAAGAGCTGTACGACAAACTCGAGGAACCGGCCGAAGCGAAAGTGAAATCGGGTGCGAGCCGCCAGCACGCGATGGAAGAAGTCGCGGAAGACTGGAAGAAGAAATTTGCCGCAACCAAACAGTATCAAAAAAACGTCTACGAACCGCTCGTCGGTATCCAGCGGCCCGCCGAAAAGGAAAAGGCGTCGAAGAAGCGCCTCGGGATTTCCGCATCGATACGCCAATGGTCGCTGCTGTCGCGAAGGTATTGGGAGGTGCTGTCGCGTGACAAGCTTAACCTTCTGATCTTGTTCGCGCAGGCGCCGATCATCGCCGCACTTACTTATATCGTGATCGGCGAAAATCAGCCGCGTGACTTTGCGTTTTTTATCTTGTCGCTCGTCGCGGTGTGGTTCGGCACGTCGGTCGCGGCGCGCGAGATAGTTCGCGAGCGACCGGTTTACGACCGCGAGCGGATGGTTAATGTCGGCATCGCGCCGTATCTGTTTTCGAAGCTGTTCGTGCTGGGGATCATTGTCGGAATTCAGTGCCTGCTGCTTTTCCTTCCGCTAAAGCTGATGGATATGGCGGGCGTCATGCCGATGCCGGGCGAGTTGTACGGAATACCGCAATTCTGGGTAATGTTCGCCACCGCGTTGGTCGGCGTCGCGATCGGGCTTTTGATCTCGGCGGTCGTCAAAACGTCCGAACTGGCGACGAGCCTCGTCCCGCTCATCCTTATCCCGCAAATCCTTTTCTCCGGTCTGCTGGGCGTTCCGACGGGCGTCAACCGTGCGGTTGGCCTGCTGATGCCGGCGGCGTGGGCGTACGATTCGATGAAGCGCTACTCGGCCCTCGACACGCTCGAAGAGGAAGGTGCGGACCCGAACAGCAATATCGGCGGCCGCGGCTATTACAAGTACATCGAGACGCAGAACAACAAAATTATCGCCGACGCGAAACGGCAGATCGAGGAATACAAAACCGACGCGGAAACGAAGATAGACGACTTCGAAGCCGACCTGAAGGCGGGAAAAAGCCCGGCCAAGCCGCAGCTCGACGAGCCGCCGAAGCCGGCCGATGCCGTCCGTCTGGAAAAAAAGGCGATGGGCAACATGGTCAGTTTCCTAAACCCGTGGATGGACAAGTCGCTCAATCAGGCGGTGTTGATCGCGATGCTTGTAGTGTTTCTAATCGCGACCGTTTTGGTTTTGAGGATACGGGAAGTTAATTGAACAACGACACAGCATCAAGCCGGCGGTGCAAGCGGAACTTTTGGGCCCGTGCGATTGTAGCCGAATGCCTTGACAAAGTCGCTGTCCGCGTTCATATTCCGAATTGGCAGATGTTCAGATCGATCACAACTCTATTTTTTATTCTCGCGATCGCCGCCCAGGCGATGGCGGGCGTGTGTAATTGTTTAGAGAGCAGCCCGGCTCCTCGCCACTCGTGCTGCAAAAAGAGCAAGAACGCCGCCGCCTCGATCGCCGCGAAAAGCTGCTGCGACGCCGAAGCCTGCAAGTTCGCAAACGAAAGTTTCCCTCAGAACAAATCCGAAAGTACGACCGGTAATCTACTGCTCAAACAGCAGGTGCTAATAAATACCGCCGTCGTATGGCCGGTCTTCGCTCCGCCGGCGATCGAGTCCGACGCAATTGAAGTCGTGTTCGAAAGGCCGCCGAATTTGTACGCGAGGCCACCCGATTTATACCTGCTGCACAGTTCTTTCCTGATCTAATTTATTAAATTTGCGACAAACCGGCGCATGCATCGACGCGCCTGTTTTTGCGCATTCGTGTGTCCGGACGGCGCCTCGCCCGGCGACTTTTATTCAAGAATCTTATTCATTTTACTGGAGAAATATATGTCTAAATTGTTCATCTTTTTATTGATCGGCTCACTCGCCTTATCCGCCGCCGCTTGCGGTTCGGGCGGCACCTCGACCGGAAACGCCGGGAAAACACTAAAAAGCGGCCCGGCTGGAAACAACCTGACGGTGACCTTATCCAACTCAGACGGAGTCCTGCGGAAAGGCCAGCAGGATTTCTCGCTCACATTCGCCGACGCATCAGGCAAGCCGGTCGATGTGGGTGCGGTGGCTCTCAATTTCTTTATGCCCGCGATGGGCTCGATGGCGGCGATGAATGCCGCGTCGACGTTCAAAACGACGAGTACGCCGGGCGTTTATTCCGGCTCGACCGACATAGAGATGACAGGCGAATGGCAGGCACAGATCACATACGACGGCCCGGCCGGGAAAGGGAAAGCCACGTTGTCGGTTACTGCACAATGACCTGATGGAGGAAGCTATGAAAAATTCTATGATGCTGATATTGGCGCTCGCAGCGACGATCGCCGTTTTCTCGGCCGCTTGCGTGAAGGATACGTCCAATAATGCAGCCGCAAACATCGCCGCTAACGCGAACGCGTCTCATGACATGTCCAACATGAATCACAACATGCCGGGCATGGATCACGATATGTCCAATATGCAGGGACACGACATGATGAACATGAATTCCGACCCGAATGCCGCACAACAGCCATTCGACCTGCAATTTCTGGATTCGATGATGCACCATCACAACGGCGCGATAGCGATGGCGAAAATGGTACTGGGCAAAACCGAGCGTCCCGAGCTAAAAGCGTTTGCGCAAAAGATCATCGACGACCAAACGAAAGAGAATACCTCTATGCAGCAGTTGAGGGATCAGTGGTATCCGGGGAAGCCAGCCGCGGTAAATATGGAGATGCCCGGAATGGTCGGCGGAATGAAGATGATGAACGGCGAACACATGAAGGAAATGGACGATATGGAACCGAGCCATTTTGACAACCATTTTCTGAAGATGATGATCGCACATCACGAAGGCGCCGTGACCATGTCTAAGGAGGCTGAGCAAAAGGCCGAACACCCTGAGATCAAGCAACTCGCCGAACGAATCACCAAGGCGCAGGGGCCCGAGATCGACAAGATGAAGAAATGGCAGGCAGCCTGGGATAAATAGCCTCAAATGATCCACAAACTGATCGAATGGTCGATGAAAAACCGGTTCGTCGTCATCGCCCTTTATGCGGCGTTGGCGGCGGCCGGATACTGGGCGCTCGTGAAAACACCGATCGATGCGATCCCGGACCTTTCCGATACGCAAGTGATCGTGTTCACGGATTGGGCCGGCCGATCGCCGCAGGAGGTCGAGGACCAGGTTACGTACCCGCTGGTCACGAGTCTGCAGGGATTGCCCGGCGTCCGCGTCGTGCGGGCGAGTTCGGCGTTCAGCTTTTCGATGGTCAATATTATTTTCGAAGATAGTATCGACCTTTACGCGGCGCGCACCCGCGTCCTCGAACGCCTGAATCTTGTCGCGACACAACTGCCCGAAGGCGTGACGCCGACGCTCGGCCCGGACGCGACCGGCGTCGGCCAGATATTCTGGTACACGCTCGAATCGGACCAGATGAATTTGCGCGATTTGAGAAGCTTGCAGGATTGGTTCGTCCGTTATCAGCTCAACTCGGTGCCGGGCGTGGCCGAGGTTGCGAGCGTCGGCGGCTACGTTCAGCAGTATCAGGTCGATGTCGATCCGAATAAGCTTCGCGGGCTCAACATTCCGCTTTCGGCGGTCGTCGAAGCCGTACAGCGTTCGAATAATAATGTCGGCGGGAACGTCGTCGAACAGAGCGGCCAGTGGGCGATCGTCCGCGGCGTCGGTCTGGTCGAATCAGCGGCGGATGTCGAGAATGTTGTTATCGGTTCGAGCGGCGGAACGCCCATTTATGTAAAGAACGTTGCCGAGGTAAAGCTCGGCAACGCGTTCCGCACCGGCGCGCTGGATAAGGATGGAAAGGCGGCGGTCGGCGGCGTCGTCATCGCGCGGTACGGCGTCAACACGCTCGAGGTCATCGACGCGGTAAAGCAAAAGATCGAGGAACTAAAGGCAGGACTGCCGAGCGGCGTGAGCGTCGTGCCGTTCTACGACCGCACGCAGCTGATCAACCGCGCGACCGGCACGCTGAAGCGCGCACTGATCGAGGAACTAATCCTCGTGACGCTGGCGCACATCATCTTTCTCGCGCATTTCAGATCGATCTTGATCGTCACGGCTCCGCTGCCTCTGGCCGTTCTGACGTCGTTTTTGTTCATGTATTTCATGGGCATAACGTCGAACCTGATGTCGCTGGCGGGCATCGCGATCGCGATCGGCGTTCTCGTCGATGCCGGGATCGTCGTTACCGAAAATGCGTTCCGGTATATCGAATTGCGCAAGGTCGATACGAACGACCGTAAGCTCGTCTGGGAAACGATACTCGAGTCGACAAAGCTTGTCGGGCGGCCGGTGTTCTTTTCGATGGCGATCATCATTCTCGCCTTTATTCCTGTCTTCGCGTTAACGGGCCAGGAAGGAAAGATGTTCCACCCGCTGGCGTTCACCAAGACGTTCGCGATGGTTGCGGCGACGATCATGGCGGTGTCGCTGGTTCCCGTGCTGTGCACGTTTCTACTCGGCGGGAAAATGCACTCGGAAGAGTCCAATCCGGTGATGCGTTTCCTTCGGCGGTTGTACGAACCGGTGCTCGGGCTCGCGCTGAAACACAGAATGATCACGCTCGCGACTGCTCTCGTTCTGTTCGCCGGCGCGGTATTTTTGGCGAGCGGTATCGGCAGCGAGTTCATGCCGCCGCTGAACGAAGGCGATCTGATGTACATGCCGGTGACCGATCCGGCGATCTCGCTCGATGAGGCCGTACGGATAATGGGAAGACAGGACGAGATACTGAAGACTTTCCCCGAGGTCAAATGGGCCGTCGGCAAGGCGGGGCGGGCCGAGAGCTCGACCGACCCGTCGCCGATCAACATGAACGAAACGATCATCCATCTGAAGGACGAAGGCGATTGGCGGCCCGGAATGACGCGCGAAAAACTTGTCGCCGAGATGGACGCCGCTCTTAGAATGCCGGGCGTGACGAACATTTGGACGCAGCCGATCATCAACCGTATCGAGATGCTGTCGACCGGGATGCGTTCGCAGGTCGGCGTCAAGATCTTCGGAAACGATCTCAAAACACTGGAAGAAATGTCCCGCCATGTCGCCGCAATAATAAAAGAAATTCCCGGTGCGGCCGACGTCTATCCAGAAGAGATCGGCGGCGCGCCTTACATCGATATCGACATCGACCGGCAGGCCGCGGCGCGTTACGGCATCGATGTGTCGCTGATCCAGGACGTGATCGAGAAAGGAATCGGCGAAACAAATCTGAGCACGACGATCGAGGGTCGTCGGCGGTTCCCGATACGCGTTCGTTACGCTCCCGAGTTTCGCTCGTCGCCGGACGCTCTGCGGCAGATACCGATCGCGGCGCCGTCGGGTGCGACGGTACCGCTCGGCAGCGTCGCGAATATTAGAACGGTCACCGGGCCGACGATGATCTCGAGCGAGAATGGACTGCTTCGCGGGACCGTTTTGCTCAACGTCCGCGGACGCGATGTCGGGTCGTTCGTCGATGAGGCAAAGGAAACGCTTTCCAAACAGGTGCAGCTGCCGGCCGGATATTACCTGTCGTGGAGCGGCCAATACGAGAATCAGATACGCGCAAAAAATCGCCTGATGCTGGTCGTGCCGATCGTGCTGCTGGTGATCTTCGGGCTGCTGTACATAACCTATCACTCGGCGATCGAGGCGGCCCACGTGCTGATGGCGGTGCCGTTCGCTCTGACGGGCGGTGTCTATCTTGTATGGCTTTTGGGATACAACTTTTCGGTCGCGGTTTGGGTCGGGTTTATCGCTCTGTTCGGGACGGCGGTGCAGACCGGCGTCGTGATGGTCATTTATCTTGAGGAAGCCGTCGCCAAGAAAAAATTGGAACAAGGCGACAACTATGATCGGCAGGGCTTGATGGACGCCGTCAAAGAAGGCGCGCTGCTGCGGCTGAGGCCGAAAGTGATGACGGTCTCGACCGTTGTCGCCGGGCTCTTGCCGATAATGTGGAGCACGAGTGCCGGAGCGGAAGTCATGAAGCCGCTCGCGGCTCCGGTTCTCGGCGGTATGGTTTCGAGTCTGCTGCATGTGCTGATCGTGACTCCGGTGATCTTTTCATGGCTGCGCGAGCGGGAACTGACACGGTCCGAACGTGCGGCGGACGTTGCGAACGAGCCGACGGAGCAGCCGATATGAAAGTGACACGTCACAACGGCGCTTTGCTCAACTTTTGCGTGGCCGCCGTGTTATGCCTCGGGGCGGCGGCGATTGTTCGTGGCCAATCGACTGATCATATGAAAATGGATCCGCCGAAGACCGCGACTTCGCAATATCACGACCCGCAGCAGGGAATGACGAGCGACGAAGCTGTCGCCTATGCGCTCCAGCACAACGGCGAACTCGACGCGATGAGGAAAGAGGCCGAAGCGGGCGAAGCTTTGATCCGGCAGGCACGTCTGCGGGCGAACCCGTCGCTGGCGCTCAGCGGAACGCGGCAGATCGGCGGTGCGGACAACAGCTTGATGGCGCAAGGCTCTCTGCCGCTCGAACTCGGCGGACGGCGTGCCGCACGCATTCTGGTTGCGGAACGCGAGCACGAGATACATACCCAGGGAATTGCCGAACGCGAACGCCAGCTCGCGGCCGAGGTGCGAGCCAAATTCGGCGAATGCATTGCGGCGATCCTGAAGCTCACGTTCACAGAAGAAACGATCGCCGTCGCGACCGAAAATCTCGGCCTCGTCACCGCTCAGGTGAACGAGGGCCGCCGACCGCCGCTCGAACAGAGCATGGAAACGGTCGAGCTCAACCGCATTCGAGCGATGCGCGAAACGAACGAAGGCGCCGCCGAAATGCGTCTGCTGGAACTGCGCAACCTTATCGGCAAAAGTCCCGACGAACCGCTGCGGCTTCGAGGCGACCTCGACGACTTGCCTGCGTCGCTGCCGCCGCTCGACGCAGCGACCGCACGAGCGCTTCAAATGCGGCCCGATCTGTTAGGCGCGCGGGCCGTCGAATTGCTCTCGGCGGCGCGGGTCGAGCAGGCACGCGCCGGCGGCCGTATCGACGCCGATGTCATGCTCGGTTATCAGCGTATGCGGTCGGGCTTTCCGCTGTTCGGCATTCAGGAAGGAACGGGAGCCCTGCTGCCGATCGACAGCAAATTTCAATTTTTCACATTCGGCGTGACTCTCAATCTACCGGTCCGAAACCGAAATCAGGGAACGATCGCCGCGGCAATTTTGGAAGGAGAAGCGGCCCGCAGCAGGCGTGAGTTCGGTGAGTTGACGATCAAACGTGAGGTCGCCGTCGCGTACGTGCGGTTCAACCGTGCGGCGCGTGCGAAAGAGATCTTTCGCGTCGGCGTCCGTGAACAGTCGGCCGCGAATCTCAGCGTCGTCCGCCAAACGTATGAACTCGGGTCGAAAACGCTGCTCGACTACATCGCCGAGCAGAGACGATTTATCGAAACCGAAAGCGGCTATATCGACGCACAGCTCGAGACATATCTCGCCCGCGTCGAAATAATGCGGTCCGCGAACGAGCCGGAGTTAACAAACAGATGAACGAAACAGAAGAGCCAGACAACAACACTACTCCGCACGAAGACGTCTCTCCCGCGAAACGCCGACGCGTCCATCCCGGCATCATCGCCGCATCGCTTGTCGCCGTGGTTCTCGCGTTTACGCTGATCTATTGGCTGGTCGCGCGTTCGCGTGGTGATGCCGGCCGGCCCGTTCCTGCACCGCGAATGTCGGCGGGCGAAATGCCGTCCGAATCCATAGCGAATCAGACATTGACGCTTTCGCCGGAGCAGATGCAGAACGCCGGCATCACGGTCGAGACCGTCGGCGAACAGTTGTCGGCCGCGAGCACGGAAACGTCCGCGACCGGCACCGTCGAAGCAAATGCGTACCGCCAAACGCCTGTCGTAACGCTGGTCGGCGGCGTTGTGCGCCGCGTTGTGCCGCAGCTTGGCGAGAACGTGTCCGCGGGCCAAACCGTCGCTGTTATATTCAGTGACGAATTCGCGCAGACGCAATCGAAATACATTTCGCTGCGGACCGAGGCGGAAAACGCCCGCCGCAATTACGACCGAGCGCAGCGCCTCGTTGCCATAAACCAGCCCGGCCGCAGCGAGCTCGAGCAGGCGACAAAACAGCGCCGGGCCGCCGAGGCATCGCTAAATGAAATGCGAAACCGGCACGAGCGCACGACCAAATTAATTCGAATAGGAGCCGCGAGCCGCGAAGAGCTCGAACAGGACACGACAAAGCTCCGCACCGCCGAAGCCGAACTCGACGAATCGCGACTGCGCGAAACGCGTGCCGGCCAACTGCTGCCGATCAGTTCCGAGGTCCGCGGCGCAAGCGAAGAAGCGCTCAACAAACTTCGCACCGCAGAAACCGAGCTCGCCGCGACGCGCCAGCGCCTGATCCTTTACGGCGTGTCCGCCGGCCGCGTAGATTCGCTCCGCGTGGCGTCTCAGATAGCTGCCGAGCTCTCCGTTCCGGCTCCGATCTCGGGGACGGTGACCGCCCGCACGGTCAACACCGGCGAAGTCGTCGAGGCTAATAAAGAATTGATGAGCGTGACCGACCTCACTAATGTGTGGGTGATCGCGCAGGTCTTCGAAAAGGACATCGGGCAGATGCGCGTCGGCAGCGGAGCGAGCGTGACGTCGGACGCGTTTCCAAACCGGCTTTTCCGCGGCCATATCACTTACATCGATCCGCAGTTGGACGCGGCCACGCGAACTGCGAAAGTGCGCATCGAGCTGGCAAATCCGGAACGCTTGCTGAAATTAGGAATGTACGTCCGGGCAGCTTTCGGCGCTTTGGGAAATGCCGAGCGAACGATGCCGGTTGTGCCGGCGTCTGCCGTACAGACCGTAAATGAACAACAGATCGTATTCGTTTCGACGGCCGACCCGAGCGTGTTCGAGCTTCGCCCGGTGCGTCTCGGTGCTGAGACGGACGGCCGCTATCCGGTCATCGAAGGTCTGAACGTCGGCGACCGCGTCGTTACGACCGGCAGCTTCATGCTCCGCGCGGAGTGGCAGAAATCGCGGCAGGGCCAGGTACATTAACGCGGACATAGGCGTGGTACACGCGAATTGCTAATATCTCTCCCTCATTTTGTCGCGGCTTGGTACGCCGTAACCATTCAGTCCGCCGGCCGGTTCGGAATTTCATTGATTCCATCGCCGAAAAATGTTTAGATATTGACTGTCCTTGGGAGACGGCGAAGTTCTTTCGCCAATTCTCAGTCTCCGCAACAATATACAAAACCAGTCCAGGAGTTTTACATGTCGAAGACGAACTTTGTTCTTCTACTGCTCGTTGTCGCCTCATTCGCGAATGCGGCCCGCTCTCAGTCTGTCAGTAATCTCAACATCCGGGTCACGATCGTCGATCAGGGTTTGAACCTGAAGAATGTGCCGAAATATGCACTCGATGTTCGCAAGGCGAATGACGCGTCATTACCGGCTCAAAAAGTTGTGACGTCGTTCGACGGGACGGCGACGCTCCTCCTGCCGGCGGGCGACTACGTCGTCAGCTCGGCGGAGCCTGTCGTTTTGGAGAACAGGAGTTTCACGTGGGAACGGCCGTTCAAAATCGAACCGGGCCGCGACGTCACGGTCGAGCTAAGCAACGACAACGCGATCATCAGTGCCTCGACGGCTCCAGCGGCTCCGAGGCGCCGCGTCAGCGAAGCGGCCGAGCTGTTCAAGTCGCTTCGAAACGGTGTCGTCACGGTAGAGGGCGTGCTTGGTGCGGGCACAGGATTCATAATCGACAAAAACGGTTTGGTGCTGACAAATCAGCACGTGATCAGCGAGACCACCGAGATCCGTGTCCGTTTTGATAAGAACACCGCGGTCAAGGCACGCCTCATTGCGGTGGACGCCGAGCGCGATCTCGCCGTGCTGCAGATCAACCTCGCTGCCTTTCCGACTTACGGCGTGCTAAAGATCGCAGAAGCAAATTCGGGTGAACCGCCGCTGTTCGAAGGCGAGAACGTTTTCACGATCGGCAGTCCGCTGTACCAGGAAAAGATCCTGACCACGGGCATCGTCAGCAAGCTCGAAGATCGGGCGATCATTTCGGATATAAATTTCAGCACGGGAAATTCCGGCGGGCCGTTGTTCAATTCGCTCGGTGAGGTCGTCGGTGTGACGACATTCAACATAAAAGGCAAGGACGGATCGGGCCTCGCCGGTATCGTGCGCATCGAGGAAGGTGCCGCGTTGATCGCAAAGTCACGCGAGATATCCGCGTCCAAAGGCACGCCGTCCGGCGAACTGATGCCGAACATCCCGAACGGAACGTTCCCCGTCGAGACGATCAAAACCGCTCTCGGCGCCGTTAACTTTCCGACAAAGCAATATTTGGCCGACGTCAAGGATTACCAGATAAAGTACATGACGCCGGTCTATAAGTTTTACGCGATCGAAAAAGACCGCATCGAATCGCTGAAAATACGGAACAAACGCAACAAGCAAAAAGGTGCGGCGGCCGACATGTTCCGCGATCTGCGTTATTGGAACGAGTACGCCGGCGAACTGCTGCCGGTCGTCGATATTCTGGCGCTTCCCGAAACGACGGCGACGGCTAAATCGATGGCACTGAGTGCCATCACGAACGCCACGATCGGCTTTTCGACACCGTTCGACCTGAAGTACAAGGCGGACTTTGCGGAGATGAAACTATTCTGCGACGGCACGGAAGTGACGCCGCTGCGACGCAACAAGACCGAGATCGACCGCGATCTGCAGAGTTATTACAAAACGAAAAAACGTTACACCTACGCGGGCGTGTACACCTATCCGTACGAATTATTCGCTCCCGGCCGGTGCCGCGAAATGAAGCTGCAGGTCTTTTCGGAAGAGAATATCGAGCAGCCGATAACGTCGGTAGTGCCCGAATTGATAAAGAGCCGCGTCTGGACCGACTTCGCCGACTTTCGCAGGGAATCAGGTGTGACACGAATAGCCGACCGAAAGCCGTAAAATAGAGGTATCGCTCAAAATTGAATTACGCAAAAAAAGAAAGAAAGGCGGTTACCCGAGCCGCCTTTCTTTCTTTTTTTCGCGCTGTGGGGCACGCTAAAAATTCAATAGACTCGACCTAAAGCAGAGCCTGCGACATTTGCGCCATTTTCGTTTCCGAAAGCAGCTTATTTTCTAGTTCGATAGCCTGCGGGAACAGTACGTTGTTCTCGAGATGAATGTGCTGGTGGAGGTCTCGTTCGAGATCTTCGATACCGGCGTACAGGCCTTTATAGCTCGGGCATGCGCCGTCGGGCGTTGTGTAATCCGATGACAGCGAACGCATCTGACGCAGAAGGTCGCCGGCGGCCTCGTGCTCGAACATCATCATACGAACGGGGTTTTCCACTGTGCCGAACGAAGCCATAGGCACCGGCGAGCGGCCCTCCGTCGCAGCCTCGACCTTTTCGATGTACGGGAAAAGAACACGCTCTTCCTTTTGCATGTGCGGCATAAGGTCGGCGGCGAGTTCCTGGAAAAGCCGCTTTATCTCGAATAGCTCGGGGTGGTTTTCACCGTGCTTTCCCGCCACTTTATCCATCAACGGCAACAGCCGCGAAAACTCGTCACGGGTGAACTCGTGGTGCGTCGACACGATGAACTCGATCAGTTCCGACGGCGATCTCTGGTCGCCGGCGACGACGCCTTCACTGCGTGCCGTGTTGATAACGGCTTCGAGTTTGGACATCATTACGGTGGGGTCGACGCCCGCAATTTCGCACGCCTCAGCGAACGGGACGCGGCCGCCGCAGCAAAAATCAATTTTGAATTCCTCGAACACACGCGTCGTCAGCGGAGCCTCGAGAGCTATTTCACGAATCGTCTTGGTTGCAAATTCCTGCATATAAAATAATACCTCCGATACGAACGCCGGGCGTTCTTTCTATTTGGAGATTAGTCTTATAAACTGCCCGTATCGGTGACTAAAATCACCGAATCGAGTTTTATTTTCGGATAAGTTCTAAATATGAAGTTGCGAATACGCGGGAACTCCGTCAGATTGCGGCTAACAAGGAGCGAAGTGGACATCTTCAGCACGGCCGGGAAGGTCGAGGAAACTGTCGATTTCGGTGACGGCGGATCCAAATTTACATATGCTCTCGAGGCCTCGGACGTCCCGAACGTCTCGGCCGAGTTTAGCGGCGGCACCATCCGCGTTTTCGTCCCGCAAGAGCAGGCAAGGAACTGGGTCGGTTCCGAACAGGTCGGTGTCGAATCGGTCGAGGGCAGCCGCCTTCGCGTGCTGGTCGAAAAGGATTTTGCATGTCTGCAGGAACGCCCCGGCGAAACGAACGAGGATGCTTTTCCGAACCCCGAACCCGCCAATTGCCACGCGGCATAAAACAGAAACTTTCCGGCAAATGTTGCCTTATGTCCGGCGTTTGTTATAAGTTAAATATCCAACGATACCCACACAGTTGATCCGCAGGCGAAACGAGTCGACCAATGGTTACTAACGCTGCCTCGCTAAAAAACAACTTCAACAGAGACGTAAATTACGGGCGTCCGACGTACCTTGGTGTGCTCGCTTCGGCGATTCTCACGGTTCTCGTCGTCGTCGGTTCGCGCAACCTTCAGCATTTTGACCCGGCGTTGTTCGGTTACACGGTCGCTAGCATTGTCGCACTGGGCGCGATCGTCTTTCGCTACGCGATCTGGCTTCAGCGTCCGGCAACACGTGCGTATTGGCTGCGCGGCTGGCAACTATTTCGCGACCGCGAGAAGTTATTCAAGAACACGACGAGCGCTGCCGGCACGATCGGGAAAAATCTGATCGAGCAGCGTTTTATCGCCAAACGCGGATTCAAGCGGTGGCTGATGCATTTCCTGATAATGTGGGGCTGCATTTTGTCGGCGCTGATCACGTTTCCACTGTCGTTCGGTTGGGTTCATTTCAAACTTGAGGGCGACCGAGGTTACCGGGCATATGTTTTCGGTTTTCCGACCGCGGTGATGGACGGCCGCAGCGTGCTTGCCTGGATACAATTTCACGCGCTCGATTTCACGGCGCTGATGGTTCTCGCCGGTTGCGCGATCGCGATCCAGCGGCGGCTTAAGGACCGCGGGGCGATCGCCACGCAGACGTTTCTGCTCGATTTTACGCCGCATCTGCTGCTGATCGCCGTGTCGGTATCGGGACTGATGCTGACGGCTTCGAGTTTGTTGCTGGGCGGATATATGTATTCGTTCATCTCGCTTTCCCACCAGGCAGTCGTGATAATGACGCTCTTTTACATACCGTTCGGAAAGCTGTTTCACATCGTACAGCGTCCGGCATCGATCGGCGTCGAGCTCTATCAGGAGCGGTCGCGAGAAATGGAACAGGCCGTCTGCCCGCGGTGCGGAACGGAGTTCATAGGTAAGTTGTGGATCGATGATCTGAAAAAGGTCGTCGACGAGCTCGGTTTCGATTACCGGATGGAGAACGGCCACACGCTGCAGGATTATTGCCCGCGATGCAAACGAATAATGCGCGGCCTCGCGTACGCAAAGCTGCCGCAGGTGAACGAACCGGTATTTAAGGGAACACGGGCCGCCGCGGAAAGCGACGAGACGCCGGCAAAACTTTATTAATGAGCAAAGTAGAGCATCTCGACAGGATAATCGAACAGTACGGCCCGCACCTGCACGACGCGCCGTACGGCGGCTGGCAGTCCGACCGTGTGATAGACAAGATCGTTCCGACGCACTGCCCGTTTTGCGGCGTACAGTGCGGAATGAACCTGCTGGTCGCGGACAACCACCTTGTCGGCTTCGAGCCGCGTTACGATTTTCCGGTGAACGAGGGACGCCTTTGCCCGAAGGGAGTGACCGCCTATTTACAGACGCATCATCCTGACCGGCTGCTTTACCCGCTTATAAAACGTAACGGGAATTTCGAGCGTGCGAGCTGGGACGAAGCTCTCGACCTTGTGGTCTCGAAATTCAAGGGCTTGCAGGAACAGTACGGAAAGGATTCGATCGGCATTTACTCGGGCTCGTCGCTGACTACTGAAAAGACGTATCTCATGGGCAAATTCGCCCGTGCGGCGATCGGGACGAGGTACGTCGATTACAATGGCCGGCTTTGCATGGTGTCCGCCGCGGCGGGCAATAACAAGGCGTTCGGCATCGACCGCTCGGCGAATCCGTGGACGGACATTCCTCTTGCGGAAGTGATGCTGATCGCCGGGGCCAATTGTGCCGAGACGTTTCCGGTCTTTAATAAATACCTCTGGCAGCAGCGTGACAACGGCGGGGTGTGGATAATCGTCGACCCGCGCCAAACGCCCACGGCGAGACAGGGCGATCTGCACCTTCAGCTAAAACCGGGCACGGACGTCGCGATCGCGAACGGCATGCTCAACGTCATCATCAACGAGAAGCTATACGACGAGCAATTCATAAATGCCCGTACGAACGATTGGGAAGCGACAAAGGAAAACGCTCTTAAATACACACCCGACATCGCGTCGCAGATCTCGGGCGTTCCGGCGGAAAAGATCGTTAGGGCCGCGCTAATGTACGGGCGTGCGAAGACCGGAATGATGATGCACGCCCGCGGGATCGAGCATCACACGAACGGCGTCGATAATGTTTTGAGCTACATAAACCTCGTGCTGGCAACCGGAAAGATCGGCGCTCCCGGAAAAGGCTACGGCACGATCACGGGCCAGGGCAACGGGCAGGGCGGACGCGAGCACGGGCAAAAGGCGGACCAATTGCCGGGCCAGCGTTCGATGTTCGATCCTGAGCACCGGAAATACGTTTGCGGTGTTTGGGGTCTGCCGGAAGACGAGCTGCCGCAGGCGGGTGTTTCGGTCGTCGAGATGTTCGACAAGATGCGCGAGGGCGAGATCCGCGGTCTGCTCTCGATCTGCAATAACGTGATGGTAAGCCTGCCGGACATCAATAGCGTCCGCAAGTCACTGGAAGGGCTGGACTTTAACGTCTGTATTGATTTCTTTATGTCCGAAAGTGCGAGGTATGCCGACGTCGTCTTGCCCGGATCGGCCTGGAGCGAGGACGAGGGAGTTACCTGCAGCGCCGAGGGCCGCGTGATAAAGATCAACAAGGCTAATGACACGCCCGGCGAGGCCAAAGTGGACTGGCAGATCATCAACGAGATCGCCCGCCGCTACGGCCGCGGCCAGTATTTCCCGTTTGAATCGCCGCGCGAGATCTTCGACGAGATGCGGGTCGCTTCCAAGGGCGGCAAAGCGGACTATTACGGGATCAGTTACGAAAAGATCGACGCGAACAACGGGATATTCTGGCCGTGCCCGACGATGGATCACCCCGGAACGCCGCGGCTGTTCGAAGAAAAGTTCTACCACCCGGACGGCAAGGCGAAATTTCACCCGATCGAATATAAAGGCGCCGACGAAATACCGGACGACGAATATCCGCTGATCCTTACAAGCGGGCGGGTAGTTTACCAGTATCTCTCCGGCAACCAGACGCGGCGTATCGGGTTTCTGGTGCAGCAGTGTCCGGAGCCGTACGTCGAGGTGCATCCGGAAACGGCGATGAAGCTGAAGATAAACGATGGCGAACGTGTGAAGGTCGTTTCGCGGCGTGGCGAAGGCGTGTTCCCCGCGCTCGTCGTAAAAACGATCCGTCCGGACACTATTTTTATCCCTTACCACTGGGGCGAACAGCTCGCGGCAAATCAGTTGACCAATCCGAAACTCGACCCGACGTCGAAAATTCCGGAGTATAAGGCATGCTCCGCACGCATTGAAAAGATCCACTCGCGCGAACTGCCCATCCTCGGCAAAGACCGCCGCGGAGCGAGCCTGAGCGAGGTGCAGAGAGGGAAGTAACGCCGCCGTCCCGGCGGCTGTATCGCGGCCTCCGGCCGGCAAGTGCGGGCGAGACGCCCACAAGACAGCCAGCGGGACGCTGGCGGTACGGGGACAAAATGAAAGAAACAATGTTCATCGATCCGCAGCGGTGCATCGGGTGCCGTTCGTGTGTGGCGGCGTGCCGAGAGTGTTCGACACATAAAGGTTATTCGATGATCTTTGTCGATTACATCGATCGCGCCGAGACGACCGCGACGATGCCGACGTTGTGCATGCACTGTACCGAACCGACCTGTGCTCTCGTTTGCCCCGCCGACGCGATCAAGCAGAACGAGGACGGCGTTGTTATGTCGGCGCTCAAACCGCGTTGCCTCGACTGCCGCAACTGCGTCAACGCGTGCCCGTTCGGCGTACCGAAATACAACACGCAGATGCACCTGCAGATGAAGTGCGACATGTGCTTCGACCGCACGAGCGAGGGCCTGAAACCGATGTGCGCGAGCGTCTGTCCGACGGGCGCGATATCGTTTGGTACTTATGAGCAGATCGTCCCGCTGCGGCGCACAAAACCGGTCAACGCGCACGTGTTCGGAAACCAACATGTCGAGACCAAGGTTTATCTGATGCTGCCGACTGACGCCGATGAGGTGGTCGTCGACGGCTGCGGCGTATTCGAAGGACACGTGATTTCCGACGGGGCATCCGGCGAGTCGTGGATCGACACGCAGGTCGAGGAATCTGACAAGCGCAATGAATTTTGAGGAACAGTTGTCGGTTGCCAGTTGTCAGTTGTCAGTAAGAGTAGGACGACCACTCATCACTAGAAACCGGTAACCAGAAACCAGTAACCGATAACCGACCACTGACCACTGACCACCGACCACCGACCACCGATTATGACTTCAGATCTGGCAAAAACCATCGACAATGTTCTCTCCGACGAGCGTGACGTTCGCGAGGCGACGGCACCGTACCAGGCGGAGTTTCCGTATGAGCGGGCGGACGAGGCGGAGGTTACACGGCGCGAGTTCTGCAACTTTTTATTTATAACTTCGGGGGCACTGCTCGTCAGCACCGGTGCGTTCGCGGGCAAGTCCTTGTACGACCGTTCAAAGATCGAACAGTTTGCGCCGTTGAAGATCGACGGTGCCGCGGAGCTCGCACCGGGAAATGCCCTGAATTTCTTTTATCCCGGCGAACACGACTCGGCGATATTGATCCGCACTCGCGACGGCGAGTATTACGCCTACGACCAGAAATGCACGCACCTGACATGCCCGGTTTACTATTCGAAAGGCAACAGCAGGCTCGAGTGTCCTTGCCACGAAGGCGGCTTTGACGAGCGTACCGGGAACGTACTTTACGGCCCGCCGCCGCGGCCGCTCGATCGTGTCGAGGTCGAGGTTAGGGGCGGCGAGGTTTGGGCGATCGGGGTGATCCGCGGCGGAGGCAGCGAACATGGAGAAGTTTAACCAGCGCAGCGATGCACAGGCGCGTCAAAAAGCATTGGAGGCGTACGGCCCAGACCAACCGCAGGCGTTCACCGGTGCGCGGCGGCCGTCAGAGCCGGGACGCACCGCTGTCTTTCAGGCGCGGCTCGTGTTGTTCGTGATGATAAATGTCGCACAGCTCTGGATGCTGTCCGCCACGATCGAGGCGGCGCTCGCACGCGAGTACGGACGGCTGCTCCCGCTGGTTGGCGGCTCGGCCGTTTGCTGGGCCATCGGCCTGACGATATTCCTCTGGTGGAAACCCGCGTCGGCGCGTCGGACGAGCACCGGTTATCTTGCCGGAAAATGAAGCGTTCCATCACCGGCTTTGACCTCGACGACGAGAACGCATGGCGTGCAAAGCTCGAGTGCGGCCATTACCAGCACGTCCGCCACGACCCGCCGCTGCGCGTCCGCGAATGGGTGCTCAGCGAAGAGGGACGCTCGTCCCGCGTAGGGCAGGAGTTGGAATGTAAAAAGTGCGTCGACGGCGCGCCCGCGGATTTCTGAAACCGTCGAGAGCGGCGTTCGATCACCCAGATTTGTGGAACAAGACAACACCCAAACCGGCCGCGTGAGCGCCGCGATCGCCGATCTTTTTCCGGGCTATTTTGCTCTCATCATGGCGACCGGCATCGTTTCGATAGCGGCGTATCTGCTCGAGATGCGCGTCATCGCCTCGGCACTCCTCGTCGTCAACATCATCTCGTACGCGGTACTTTGCCTGCTCTTGATAGTGCGGCTCGTCCGCTTTTTCCCGCGCGTCCGAGCCGATATCTGTGACCACGTCCGCGGCCCCGGTTTTTTTACAGTCGCGGCGGGCACGTGCGTTCTCGGCAGCCAACTCGTCATCGTCTCGCAGAGCTTAGCCGCGGCCGCCGTGCTTTGGTTCGTGGGGCTGGGCATCTGGGCGGTGACGATGTACACCTTTTTCGCCGCCGTCACCACCCGCGAAACCAAGCCGCCGCTGGAAAAGGGATTGAGCGGTACGTGGCTGATATCGGCGGTCTCGACGCAGTCGATCTCGGTGCTCGGCACGCTCCTCGCCGGACATTTTCGGGAGCATCAGGAAACGCTTCTGTTTTTTACGTTGTGCATGTTTCTCGTCGGCTGCATGCTTTATCTGATGCTGATCACGCTGATATTTTACCGCTTCACGTTCGTTGACCTGACGAGCGAGCGGATGACGCCGCCATATTGGATAAACATGGGTGCCGTAGCGATCACCACGCTCGCCGGTGCCAGACTGATCATCGCCGCCGGCGAGTCACGGATCCTGACGGACACGCTGCCGTTCCTGAAAGGCTTCACATTGTTCTTTTGGTCGGTGGGGAGCTGGTGGATACCGCTGCTTTTCATTTTGGGCTTCTGGCGGCACGTCTATAAACGCTATCCGCTGCGGTACGATCCGCAGTATTGGGGTTTGGTCTTTCCGCTCGGGATGTACACGGTCTGCACCTTCCAACTTTCTAAAGCGCTCGATTTCGAACCTCTGATGGTTATCCCGAAGTTTTTCATCTTTCTCGCGTTCGCGGCGTGGCTCGCCGCGGCGGCGGGGCTGCTGCACACCGTCATCACGTTCAGGAAGGCGTAGGCGAGGCTTCGATCTACGAATGAACGCACACGATCAGCTCGAATCGGACCACACCGAACTTGACCGCTTACTTGAAAACATTTTCGAGGCGATCGACGGCGAAGATTGCACCGAGACGTATCGTCGGCTCGATTTTTTCTGGGCCCGTCTGGCGATGCATATACGTGCCGAACATCTGCGGCTGTTCCCCGCCGTACTGCAGATCGGCGACTCGCATTTGCAAGACGCCGGCTCCGGCGAAGTTCCGGCCGATCTCGTGAAAATTATCGACGGCCTTCACGACGATCACGACTTCTTTATGCGCTCGCTCGCCCGTGCGATAAAGGCGATGCGGCTCGTCTTTGACTTCGGCAACGAAAAGGAAACTCTGGCGATCGTTCGCGAAATGCTCGAAGGCGTCCAGGGCCGACTCGTGCCGCACAACCGCATCGAAGAGGACCAGATCTACCCGCTCGCCTCGGGTAAACTACTGCGGACCGAGGATCTTGACGAACTGTCCCGAACGGTCAGGAAAGAATTGGACAACCTTCCGCACCGCTTCGCCGCGGATCAGGGAACCGAGCGGTGATGAGGATCGAAGGGTTCATATTGACCGGAGGCGCGAGCAGCCGGATGGGCCGCGATAAGGCGACGCTGCCCTTTGGTGAGACGACGCTCGCCGGCCGCGCGTTCGAAGTTTTGGGTCACGTCGCGGTGAACGTTCGCGTCGTCGGCGAAAGCATCGGCGGCATTCCGGGCGTCGCGGACGTATTCTTTTCCGAGCGGGCCGGAACGCGGGCGTCGATCATCGGACTGCATTCAGCTCTGTTTCACGCGCGTACCGAATGGGCCGCCGTTCTCGCGTGCGACCTTCCGTTCGTCAGCGCGGAATTCTTTCGCCGGCTCGCGGCGATCGCCGAAGCCTCGGGCGAAAATTTTGATGCGATCGTTCCGGCCCAGCCCGACGGCAAACTTCAGCCCCTGGCTGCGTTGTACCGCCGGGACGAATGTCTAAATGCGGTCGAGGCGATGCTAAGCGAAAATAATTTCCGGCTAACCGAATTTCTGAACCGCGTAAATACGCACATCGTGCCGCCGGTAGATTACAGCGATCTCGACAAGTCCGGGAGGCTGCTCTTTAACGTCAACACGCCCGAGGAACTGGCTGCGGCGATCGAAAAACTCGACGACTGACCGCCTGTAATAAATCGCCGCCCGCCGTTGTCCGCGCTTTGAAACTTGCATAAGATTGGTGTGTGAACCTTCATACAGTATCGATCCTCAAGAAGACGGAACTCTTTCGCAGCCTCGACGACGAGGTCCTGCAGGTTCTCGCGGCACACGCGGTGGAACGAAATTTAGCCCGCGGCGAACTGCTCTTTTTGGCCGGTGAGGAAGCGTCGGGGCTTTACGTGATCGCGAAGGGTTCGGTGCGGGCGTTCCGTTCGGGGCTCGATGGCCGCGAACAGGTCATTCACGTCGAGCGGGCCGTGACGACGATCGCCGAGGTTCCTGTTTTCGACGACGGAAATTATCCGTCGTCCGTCGCCGCCGAAGAACCGACGCGCGTTCTTTTCATCGGCAAGAAAGACATCCGTGCCGCATGCCTGCAGCATCCGCAGCTCGCGTTGGCCGCAACAAAGCTGCTCGCCGCACGCCTTCGCCGCTGTGCCGAGCTTGTCGAATCGCTCTCGCTTCAAGAGGTCGGCCAGCGCGTCGCAAAGCTGCTGCTCGACGAAGGCCAGCGCCGAGGCGTCAGTACAGAAAACGGGATCGAGTTCGACCTGACGCTGACTCACAATCAGCTCGCGGCACGGATCGGAACAGTCAGGGAAGTAGTCACACGCGCGCTGAATCGCCTACAGGAACAGGGGCTGATCATGCTCGACGGCAAGACGGTAACGTTGCCGGACGAAAAGTCGCTGCGTTCGTATTTGAAAATATAAGATCGTATCGATCAGTCTTTGCTTGCGGAGCCGAGCAGCCTGTCGGTGAGAATAACGGTTGCCAGCCAGATAAGCCCGACAAAAAAGCCGCCGAGTACGTCGCTCGGATAATGGACGCCAAGATAGATGCGGGAAAATCCGATGGCTGCGGCCCAGACCGCGGCCGCGGTGGCGACGGCAATGCGTACCGAACGCGAGTTTGCATGGCGTACAAAAATGAACGCAATTATCCCGTAAAAACACAGCGACCCGAGAGCATGGCCGCTGGGGAACGAGTATGACGACGGCGAGGGCAGATCGAAAAAAGGGTCGGGCCGCGCGCGACCGTACGATAATTTCAGTACGACCTCGAGCACGATCTCACCGGCCATCGTCACGAGAAAAAGCATGAGAGCGCGCCATTGTCGCAGGTAAGCGATCGTCGCCGCAACAATCACGCCCAAGCCCGACAGAAAAGCCACCTTTCCGGTGAACGAAATTACTTTGATTAGAGACGTAAGCGCCGGCGACGAGGCGTCGTGCACCGCATCACGGACGCTGTGGTCAAACGCGAGAGTCTCGCCCTCGAGCACCTCGCTTCCAAACCAGCGGAAAAGCAGCACCAACGCGACCGCGAATAAAAGGCCGACAGCCAGCGGCCACGCCCGCACGACAGGCGTTCGCGACGATGGCCCGCGGTTTGTATTGGCTGTGTCGTTGCTCATTTGTTCCGAAGATACGTTTCCGATCAATATGATACGTTACGGACGGCGAAATAAGCGCGATCCAAAGTGCCGTCCACCGTCATCCAAAACCAGGGACAAAAGCGACAATCGCCGTTGTTTGAAACCACAGCCGGCGTTTTCCGTATATAACTGAAAATCATCGAATCGACTTCAGGACAAAAAAATATTATGAGCAGACCTTATCTAAACAAGATCGTCGTTGCAGTAATGCTCGCCGCCAGCGTTTTCTGGACGGTGCCGGCCGGTGCTTTCAACGCAGCGGGTAGCATCGATGTTGCCGGGATGGACCGATCGGTCGACCCGGGCGACGACTTTTTCGCCTACACGAACGGCGGCTGGATGAAATCGACCGAGATCCCGCCCGACCGCTCGTCATTCGGTAATTTCGACGTCGTTTTCGACGTGGTCAATAAGCGGACCGCCGAGATAATAACCGCCGCGGCGAAATCTTCCGATCCGGAAGCAAAGATGGTCGGTGATTACTACGCGTCGTACCTCGACGAAGCGGCGATCGAATCTCGCGGGATCGAACCGATCAAGGCCGATCTTGCACAGATCAGCGGCATCAAGACGAAGGCGCAGTTGTCGCAGATTTTGGGTTCGCAGCTGCGGGCGGACGTCGATCCGCTGAACGCGACCAACTATTACACCGACCGGCTTTTTGGCGTGTTCATCTCGGCCGATTTCAACAATCCGACGGAAAATGTTCCTTACCTGCTCCAGGGTGGACTCGGGATGCCCGACCGCGACAACTATCTCGCGACGGACGAGCGCAGCGTCGAGCTTCAGAACAAATACAAACAGCACATCGCGACGATCCTCAAACTCGCGAACGTCGCCGACGCCGAGGCAAAAGCGGCACGCATTTACGATCTCGAACACAAGATCGCCGAGTCGCACGCCACCCGCGAGGAATCGAGCGACGTCCACAAGGCCAATAACCCGTGGAAATTGAGCGAATTCGCGGCAAAGGCTCCCGGGATTGATTGGAACAGCTATTTTAAGGCGGCCGGCATTTCGGCACAGCCGATGATCATGGTCTGGCATCCGCACGCGGTGACCGGCATCTCATCACTTGTCGCCAACCAGCCGATCGATCTTTGGAAGGAATACCTGACGTTCCGTTCGATCGACCGCTCGGCCGGGCTGCTGCCAAAGGCGTTCGCGGACGAGAATTTCAGTTTTTATAGAAAGACGCTTTACGGCGTTCCGCAGCAGCGTGCCCGCAACGACCGTGCGATCAACGCGACGAGCAACGCTCTCGGCGATGTCGTCGGGAAGATGTACGTGCAGAAATACTTTCCGCCAAAGGCAAAATCCGATATTCAGACGCTGGTCAAAAACATCGTCACGGCGTTCGGCAAGCGCATCGACAACCTTTCATGGATGACGCCGGCGACGCGTGCGAAGGCAAAGGCGAAACTCGATACGCTGTACGTCGGCGTCGGTTATCCCGACTCGTGGCGCAGCTACAACGGATTGAAGATCGTCCGCGGCGATGCGCTCGGCAATTCGCAGCGTGTAGGCCTGTTCAACTACAAATGGAGCCTGTCTAAACTCAAAAAACCCGTCGACAAAGGCGAATGGTGGATGACGCCGCAGACCGTCAATGCAGTCAACCTGCCGCTGCAGAACGCTCTGAATTTTCCGGCCGCGATACTGAGCCCGCCGTTCTTTGATATGAACGCCGATCCCGTCCAGAATTACGGCAGCATCGGAGCGGTGATCGGGCACGAGATCAGTCATAGTTTCGACGACACGGGCAGCCAGTTCGACGCGCAGGGGCGGCTTTTGAACTGGTGGACGCCGACCGATCTCGAGCACTTTCAGGCGGCATCGGCGAAGCTCGCGGCACAGTACGACGAGTACGAGCCGCTGCCCGGCGTGCACGTCAACGGCAAGCTGACACTCGGCGAGAACATCGCCGATGTAGCGGGGCTCGCTGCTGCATACGACGGTTATCGCGCCGCGTACGGCGGCAAACAGGCGCCGGACGCACAAGGGCTGACCGGCGACCAACGCTTTTTTGTCGCGTTCGGACAGAGCTGGCGCGGAAAGATGCGGCCCGAAACGCTACGCGTGATCGTCCGGACCGACGGCCACTCGCCCGAGGAATTTCGTGCGGACACGGTCCGCAATCTCGACGCATGGTACGACGCATTCAACGTCAAGCCCGGCAAGAAACTCTACCTCGCACCTGAGGAAAGGGTAAAGGTCTGGTAAGGCCAAAGGGAAAAAGCGAGCTAAACGAGAAAAAGGGCCGCTGCATGATCATGCGGCGGCCCTTTTTCTCGTAATTCGCGGAAATTATTTCAATCCCGAAGCGCCAGATGTTGCTCGAATTTCGGCGTCAGATACCTCATCCAACACGCGGAGCACGACCGGCGAGAACGTGTAAAACGGGCTCGACGCTTCCAGAATGTACGTCGGGCCGGCCTCGACCTCGGCAAAACTGAAGTTGCCCATTGCGTTCGATTGGGACTTCAAGACGTCCGCTCCGTTCGTCAGCGTGACCGTTACGCGGCCGATAGCGCGGCCGTTCGCGTCGACAACGCGGCCGGAGACGCTGACGTTCGCCGGAGTCGGCGAGGTCACCTGACATTCGATATCAGAGTGCGACGATGCGACGATCACATTCGAGTTAGTACCGTTCGTTCCGGTGATGTTGATATGCAAAGCGTTGACAGTGATCGAGCCAGCGGCGGTCGTCTGTTCGTTGATAATAATGCTGCCGGCCGTACCGAGCGAGACTGTCTGATTTACGGTGCCGTTCGGAACGATTGTCACCGGTGCACCGGCTGGGTCGGTGACCGTCAGTCCGGCGATCGTCGTTCGGCCGCCGCACGTCGGCATCGTCGGCGTGCAGCAGTTGCACTGGGCCGTCGAGCCGACCGAGGTCGCGCGGATAGTGTATCCGCCCGCGGCCAGGTTCAGGTCCTGGACCGTCGACGACGACTGGCTCGAATTACCCGCACCGGAAGTCGTTGATGTGATCGGCCCCGTCCGCAAAAGGCCCGAAACTATTCCGAGCGGCGTGGTCGCTATATGTGAACCGCCAGTCGGCGAGAGCGGGCAGGTGTCGGCGACGGTCGTGGTTGTCGGGTTACCGCTAACGGTGACGGTCGAGTTGATGCCGGTGGCTCGTCCGCTGTAGATCTGTGCGTTTGCGGTTGATGCGCCAAGCGCGGTAAGGGCAAATAAAAAGCAAAATAGTGAGAAAAGTGTTCTTCCCTGGTTCATACAATGTACTCCTTTAATCCGAAAAATATGCAATACGGTCAGTGAAGACGTCTATTGCAAATTGCATTCCAGCGACCAACGCCGGCCGGATCGAGCGCCTTTCACCCGTCAAGGTCCTTCACCCATTTCCAAAAAGAATCTTCGAAAACGAGCCAGCCGATAGTCGTCGGCCGCGTGCCCGCGGTCTCGAATGTTCCGTCTTCGCACATGTTGACGAGCGTCGAACGCGACAGCGGCGGCACGATGATGCGGTGTTTTTTGATGAGCCTTTCGATCTCGGTCAGGCGGAGCTTTGTCCGCGAAATTGTATCTAACGATCGTTCCATATATTTAAAGTTTTGTTCTGCCTCGGGCGATGCGGCTATATATTGTTCCTTCCAAATCATCGATATTGAGAAGATCTTCCAAATGGCTGTCAATCATCGAAACCACGATGTTCACGGGCGTCTAGTTTCGATATTCTGCAAATGGCCGGGCGGTGCGTAAGCGACGGAGGAAGTCGTCAGGAGGTCCATCCAGCATCGCCCGATCGTTTTATAGTATCAAACAATTGTATTATTTACAAGAGTGTGTTGCATAGATGAAACACGCGGCCCGCTCTCGTTTTAGAAAAAAATTTCTATGAAGATCACGAATGAAATAAAGACGGCGTGTGTTGCGATCGTCAGCATTTTTGAGACGTCGCGGCCGTTCGGCGATTTTGCGGCGTACGCGGTGCTCGACGACGGTGCCGGCGTGTCGTATGGAATCAGCCAATTCACACACCGGTCGGGTTCGCTGGCGGCGGTGATCGACGAATATCTCGCGGCGGGCGGAGCGATCGGCCGGAAAGTTTTTGTTGAAGCCGGGCCGTTGCTCGCGCGTCGCGATTCCGCCGCGATCAAATCGCTCGCCGGCGACAAAACTTTTGCGAAAGCATTAAAGGCCGCAGCCATTTCGCATGAGATGCGGGCGGCACAAAGCTCGGTCGCATACCGGCTGTATTTCGCACCGGCGGTGAAGCAATGCGAGGCGATCGGACTTCAGTTTCCGCTTTCGCTCGCGGTCGTTTACGACTCGGTCGTACACGGTTCGTGGCCGCGGCTGCGCGATCTTGTAAATGTTCCGCCTCCATCGAAAGGCGGAAACGAAAAAGCATGGGTCACTGCCTATGTTCGTAAACGCCACGCGTGGCTGACCGCGTCGCCGCGACTGGCAAAGACGGCGTACCGCACCAGATTTTTTCTCGACCAGATCGCACAGGGGCGTTGGGAACTCGAGCTGCCGCTCAGGGTGAACGGCGTGCTGCTGACCAGATCGCTCTTGAATTTCCCGGCGGCGGGAACACCTTCGGCGGCTGAGCCTGCCGTAAATTCTTCAGAAATTTTGCCGGACATTGCACCGGCGAATATCGAAATCACGTCTGAAGCTTCCACAAGGGAAGGCCGAACGGCCGACTCTCACCAAAACACTCAGCCGCCGAATTATCCGTCCGAACTTGCGACAACGCTCGCAACGGTAGAGGACAGTTTGTATCGTGCCGCACGCCGGTACGACCGCGTCGAGGCGGTCGTCAAGACCGTCATCACGCGAAAGGACGCGGCCAAGTCTCTGTGGACGACCGTCATCGGATCCGTCTGGCAGCTCGCCTGGGCCGTCGCCGGTTTCGTCTACGGCATCCCGCGTCCGATCTGGCTCGCGGCGGCCGTCATCATGGGCACGCTCGCCGCACTTTACCTTTACCGGCAGATAACACTCGCGAAGATCCGCGAATCCACAAATTCAAAAATATGAACGACATAAAAAATATTTCCATCGCATGGTTGAGCACGGTGACGTCGGTATTTACGGCGATCGAAGCCAGGACCGTCATCACGATCATCTCCGCCGTTGTGCTGCCGATCGTGTTTTTCGCGATCGGGAAAACGGTCGACGTGTGCCTACAGATCCATTTTCGGCGGACCGAGGCGAAACGCGATCCCGGAGGTTCGCGATCAAACAAATGATCCAAATAACGCTTCGTCAAAAATTCTATATCGCGGCGGCGCTTGCCGGCCTGATCGTCCTGGCCGCGGTCATGCACTCGATACGGTCGCAGATCGAGATAAACCGGCTCGAGCGCGAGGCCGCCGCCTTCACCGAAACAGCAAAGGCAAGCGAACGTAAAGCTGATGCCGCGCAAAAGAATGCCGAGCGCCAATCGGAGCGGGCCGCGTACCTCGAACAACAAATACAGGAGATCCGCGCGATCGCGGACAAACAAGATGATGAGATCAAAAAGCTTAATTCCGATACTAATACTGCTCGCGGCCGCGTCGACCGTACCCGCCGTGTACGGTCAATCGCAACAACCACCGCCGAACTCTGCGAAAAGCTCGAGAGTCTCGGGCACGGGTGTGGAGAGTGAGCAGTCAGCAGTTAGCAGTAAGCAGTCAGCGGTCGGCCGTCAGCGGTCGGAAGGAAGTATCGTAAACGCGTGTTCTGCCACAGCGGACGAGCTCTTGGAGTCTCGTCGGCTTGTTGGCGCGCTCGAAACCGAGAACAGTGCGCTTTCGGAGCGGCTGGAAACCGAGCGGAGCATTTCATCGCTTTTGACAAAGGCGAACGAGGCACGCGGGGCGGAGGCGGCGGCGCTTCGCGTCGCTCTTGCGGCAAAAGACGAGACGATCGCCGCTAAAGACGCGGTCATCGAAAACCGCCGCGAGATGATCGAGGCGCTCAAGAAAAAGCCGCGTTCACCGCTCAAACGCATAACGGACATTCTCATCGGTGCCGCAATATTCGCCGTCATAAAATAACCCGCCTTGAAGAAGCGAACGACAAGAAAATCGTCGAAGTGCGGCAAAGTACCTGATTTTCCCGACTGGCTCAAAATCACGGAGCCGCAGTGGACCTGGGACTGGCGTCACCAGTTATTCATTTACGAAAAGCTGGCCGCCGTCACGAGCGGCGAGCAAAAACGGCTGATGATCTTTTTGCCGCCGCGGCATTCGAAAAGCGAGACGGTCACGGTCCGATACTCGGCGTGGCGGCTCGAAAAGGAGCCTAAGATGAACATCATTCTCGGAAGTTACAACCAAAAACTAGCTAACCGATTTTCGCGAAAGATCAGGCGTATCGCCGAGGCTCGGATCGAGCTTTCGACGACGCGAAAGGCGGCGGACGAGTGGGAAACGGACGCGGGCGGCGGCGTGCGTGCGGTCGGTGCGGGTGCGGGCGTGACGGGTTTCGGTGCCGGGCTGATCGTGATCGACGATCCGGTAAAAAACCGTGCCGAGGCCGAATCCTCGACGTTTCGCGAACGTGTGTGGGATTGGTTCAATGACGACATTTACACGCGGCTCGAACCGGGCGGAGCGATCGTACTGATCCAGACACGCTGGCACGAGGACGACCTCGCCGGGCGACTTCTCGCGTCAATGAAAAACGGCGGCGAACGATGGGAGGTCGTGTGCCTGCCCGCACTCGCCGAAGCGGGTCGAATGCGGATTGCGGAATGCGGAATGCGGAATGAAGAAGAGGAGAGATCTGAAGTCGAGATCGAAACCGTGACGGAGAAAACGCATCAGCAAATTTCGCATTCCGCGATCCGCATTCCGCATTCGACAGATCCGATCGGACGAGCTGAGGGTGAGGCGTTGTGTCCGGAGCGGTTCGATCGCGAGGCACTTTTGCGTATCAAACAGCAGCTCGGTTCCTATTCGTTCGCCGCGCTGTATCAGCAGACGCCGGTGCCGTCCGAGGGCGGATTGTTCAAACGCGCTTGGTTTACGAAATTTGTAAATGCGATCCCGCGGAATTTGTCGTGGGTGCGCGGTTACGACCTCGCGGTTTCGATCAAGACGTCCGCCGATTTTACGGCGTCGATTCGCTGTGCCTTCGACCGGGATGGGAATTTGTTTCTCGCCGACGGTTTCCGCGAACGCATCGAGTATCCGGAACAGCGACGGTACGTTCTGGACCGGATGAAGTCGGAAAAGCGCACGACACACGCCATCGAAAAGGCGCTGCACGGTGACGCTCTCGTCCAGGACATACGCCGCGGAGCGGGTGGTCTGCGGGCGCCGCTAAAAGCCGTGCGGACCGAGGGCGACAAATATACGCGGGCGCTGACGTGGGCGAATCTGGCCGAGGACGGCAAAGTGATCATCGTCCGCGGCGGCTGGGTCGACGCGTTTATCGAGGAGGCGTGCAGCTTTCCCGGCGGCCGGCACGACGACCAGATCGACGCCGTCAGCCTCGCCGTCAAGATGCTTTCGACGAAAACAACCGCCGCCGGATTTTAGGAGAAAAACAAAAATATGAATATCGATATCGAAGAATCATTGAACAACTTACGCGTCGGAGCCGCGCGATATACGCGGTATGAGCGTTACTATCGCGGCGAGCACGATCTGTCGTTTGCGACCGAAAAATTCAAGAACACGTTCGGCTCGCTCTTTCGCGAGTTCGCGCTCAATCTGTGCCCGGCCGTATGCGATGCCGTTCGCGACAAGTTGAAGATCACCGGTTTCAGTGTCGAAGATTCGAGCGGCGGCCGATCCGTTGACGCCAACATCCGGCGGATCTGGCAAGCGAACCGCATGTCGCTGCGTGCCGCCGAGGTGCACAAGGAAGTGCTGAAAAACGGTGACGCATACGCGATCGTCTGGCCCGACGCTGCCGGCCGGGCGGCGATCCATCCTAACCGTGCCGCGAACTGTACGGCGTTTTACGACGAGTCGCCCGGAACCGTTATTCGAGCTGCGAAATACTGGCGGACGCCCGACCGTCTCACGCGTCTGAATCTCTTCTATCCCGACCGTATCGAAAAATACGTCACCACAAAACAGAACGAAGGCTGGCTGCCGGACGCGAAGGAGTTCGTGCCGCTAGCGGATGAACCGGTCGTATCGAATCCGTTCGGCGTCGTTCCGGTCTTTCATTTCGCCAACAACGCGGACATCGGCATGCCCGGAAGCAGCGAGCTCGAGGCGGCATTGCCCATCCAGGACGGCCTGAACAAATCGGTGCTCGATATGCTGGTGGCGATGGAATTCAGCGCGTTTCGTCAGCGTTGGGCGGCCGGGATCGAGATCGAGTACGACGACGACGGAAAGGCGATCGCGCCGTATCAGGCCGGGATCGACCGGCTGTGGGTTTCGAACAGTCCCGAGACACGGTTCGGTGATTTTGACTCGGCGAATCTCGAGCAGTTCCTAAAGGTTAAAGACAGCTTTCGCACGGACATAGCGTCGGTTACGGGGACGCCGCTTTACTATCTAATGCCGCAGCTTCGCGGCTTTCCGAGCGGCGAGTCGCTGCGAAAGGCGGAAACACGCTTTTTGGCGAAGGTGCGCGACCGCCAGGAGTCGTTCGGCCAGGTCTGGGCGGATGTTATGGCGTTCGCGGCGCGTGTTTCGGGCAGCGGTGACCTGCGGCTGATCACCGAGTGGGAAGACGCCGCGTCACAGTCCGAACGTGAAATTCTCGAGAATATCATCCTCAAAAAACAGGTCGGCATTTCGCCCGAACAAGCGCTGATCGAGGCCGGTTACGGGGCAGAGGACGCGCGACGGATGGCGGAACAGGCCGTAAAATGAGCGGACGGCCGTTTTTCGAACGGATTATTGCTGGTTTTTTACGATGTGTAACGTTACGTGTCGCAATTTTGTAACATGCGGGAACACTTATGTAAGCAATCAGACATTATGCGTCTAACTAAAGCTGGCACGGTCTTTGCGTTACAAACTGTCAACCTGAAACAGATTTATCAGGTTTAATAAAAGAAAAGGCTTGCCGAAAGGCGTTTTTAGCCGACGGATTTTATGAATAAGACAGTATTGATTGCAGAAGATTACCGGGACGCTCGTGAAATGATGAAGTTTCTGCTCGAGTTTTACGGGTATAAGGTTCTCGAAGCGTGCGACGGTGACGAAGCGGTAAGAAAGACCCAGCAGTATCATCCCGATCTGATCCTGATGGACCTGATGATGCCGAAAATGGATGGTTTGACGGCGACGCGGCTGATCCGCGAAAACCAGACGGAGGTGCCGATAATCGCACTGACCGCGCTCGGCAACGCCGCGCAGGAGGTCGCCATCGCTTCCGGCTGCAACGAAGTGGTCGAAAAGCCGATGGATTTTAACCGTCTCGAACCGCTTTTGAGCCAGTACTTATCTTAGTCCTTTGGCCGTACCGGCACAGGACCTGGCACAGTTACGTTTAAATAAAGTCCCGAAAAAGGAAACGCTCCAGCAGGCGTTTCCTTTTTTTGCGCCTGTGATCTCAGCCTTACAGACCATCGTAATCATCCAAATCTCGCAGATCGTCGATAGCTTGGAAACCGTCATACAAAAAAAGATCGGCTGGCGTTAGCCTTGATCTGTATGACGATGAACACACAACAACCCCAAGAAACGTCCGTCGAATCCGCCGAAAATGCGGTGCCGACGGACACGGAAACGATCACCAAACTCCGTGCCGAGATCGGCGAGCTGCGGCGGCGCGGCGCACGCGAAAGCGTCGTCCGCCGACTCGAAACCGCCGGTGCCCGCTCGCCCGAACTTCTTTTCGGAAGCGTCGCGGACAAACTGCAGTTCGCGGACGACGGTTCGGTCGAGAACGTCGCGGCCCTAGTCGAGCTTCTCAAACGCGAGCTGCCGGAACAGTTCGGCCAGACGCCGCACGCGACATCGATCGACGCTGGCAGCGGCGGATCGGCGAACGCGCGGCCGCTTACCAAAGAAGCGCTCGCCAAAATGTCACCCGAACAGATCTCACGCCTCGATTGGGCCGCCGTCCGGCAGGTCCTGTCGCAGGGGTAGGTCTGCCTCCCAATTCACCATTCACAAATTAGTTTAGGAGAACTATGTCACTTGATTTTATCCCGACCGTTTGGGCTTCGAGGCTACTCGTCGCCCTTGAAAAAGCTCTTGTTTACGGCCAGCGAGACGTCTGCTCGCGCGACTACGAAGGCCAGATCCGCGAAGCCGGAAACACTGTAAAGATCGCGTCTGTCGGCGATGTCGCGATCGGCGATTACATAAAGGACACCAACATCGACGACCCGGAAGCCCTTACCGATACCGAGCAGACGCTGCTCATCGACCAGGCGAAATATTTCAACTTTTACGTCGACAGCGTCGACCGTGCGCAGCAGAACGTCAACGTTCTGGACGAAGCGATGCGGCGTTCGGCGTGGGCGCTTCGCGAAAAGGCGGACACGTATCTCGCCGGCATAATGGAAGCCGCCGTCGACGCCGGCAACAAGATCGGCTCGCTCACCACGCCCGAGGTGCCGACAAAGGACGACGCGTACGAATATCTCGTCGACCTCGGCGTGCTGCTCGACGAGTCGAACGTGCCGATCGACGGCCGTTTCGTGATCGTGCCGGCGTGGTATCACGGCCTTTTGCTCAAGGACGAGCGGTTCGTCAAGGCCGGCACGACGCGGTCCGACGACGCGCTTGCGAACGGCGAGGTCGGCGACGCGGCCGGTTTCCGGATACTCAAATCCAACAACGTCCCGAACACCACCGGCGCGAAGTACAAGATCATCGCCGGACACCCGATCGCGACGACGTACGTCGATCAGATCGTCGACCTGCAGACCTACAAACCGGAAAAACGCTTCGGCGACGCGGTAAAAGGCCTGCACGTTTACGGAGCAAAAGTCGTAAGGCCGGCCGCTCTCGCAATGCTGATCGCCAACAAAACGTAGAACAGGCTGTTAGCCTGTTCCTCTTTTCCCGAATAGAACGCGGCGGACACAGACCTCCGCCGCAATACACAAAATGCCCGAAACACCGCAAGAAAAACTAAAGAAAATGACCGCGTGGGACATGGAGCCCGCGTTGGCCGAAGGCGATATCGATGAACTGCTGGCCGCGAACAGCCTCGTCGACGCTGCCGGTTTCGCACCCGGCGACGATCTTTGGACGCCGACGTACGACATGAATTCGGCTGCGGCCGCCGGCTGGCTGATCAAAGCCGGAAAGGCGAGCTGCCTGACCGAGGTCGATCCGCCCGGATCGGGGATCATGACCTCGAAAATATTCGACAACTGCCGCGCGATGGCAAAGCGCTACCGATCAAGGTGCGCGATGGCCGTCCCGATAAAGCCGTCGGCCTAACGCAACTCGAATAACCTGTAAATGAAAAGAACTCCGGTGATAACTGCCGGAGTTCTTTTTGCGCAAATGTCTTAGGCTTGGAACTTGCGTGGGAACTTGATATGGAAAACATGTACCGAATGCAGACAAATCCGCCGATCGAACCGGGAAATCCGGGACCAACGTTCCCTGAGCCGTCGCCCGAACCGGATCCTTATCCGGTGACCGATCCGATCACCGACCCGAACCCGAATCCCGAGCCGTTCCCGACGCCTCCGGAACCAATTCCGGAATATCCGCCGGAAGTGACCTACTGAGACACTTGCTCGGGATGCGAGAGCATGTTCGCTATATTTTCGGCGGGCTGGTGGCTCGATAGAAATGCGTCCATGTCCTCGACCGTGAGCGGATGCGCGAAATGAAAGCCCTGGCCGGCCTCGCAGCCGAGCATTTGCAGCGCCGCGATCTGTTCCGGATGTTCGATGCCCTCGGCTATCGTTTTGAGATTTAGCGAGTCGCCCATCATGATGATCGCCCGGGCTACGGCATTGCCTTCGCGGCCCTGGCCGAGTTTGTCGATGAAGGATTTGTCGATCTTCAAAATGTCGATCGGGAACCGCTGCAGATAGCTGAGGCTGGAATAGCCGGTGCCGAAATCGTCGATCGCGAGCCGGATGCCGAGCTGCTTCAGCCCGTCGAGCTTTGCGATCGTCGCTTCGGTATCCTGCATCATGAAACTTTCGGTGATCTCGAGAATGAGCGAACGCGGCGGCAACCCCGATGCCTGCAGCGCCTTTGAAACTATCTCGACGAGCTCATTCTGCTGGAATTGCCTGATCGAGATATTCACCGTGATCGAGATGTCGTACTCGCCCGAATAATCGTCACGCCATTTCTGCGCCTGGCGGCACGCTTCGCCCAGAATCCATTCGCCGAGCGGGACGATGAGATTCGTCTCTTCGGCAAGCGGGATGAATTTCATAGGCGGCAGCAAGCCGAATTTGGGATGCTGCCAGCGGACGAGAGCTTCCATTCCGAGCATGTCGCTCGAGTGCAGAGCGACGATCGGCTGATAGTGGATCGTAAATTCCTTATTGGCGATGCCGCGCCTGAGGTCCTCTTCCAATTCGATGCGTTCCATCAGCGCCTCGTGCATTTTCGGCTCGAATATCACGAACTGGCCCTTGCCCTTATTCTTTGCAAGGTACATCGCGAGATCGGCGTTTCGCAGCAGCTCGTCGGAGTTTTTCGCCGCCTGTGAGTTCGACGCGATACCTATGCTGGTTTGGACGTGGACCTCTTTTCCTTCGATTATGAACGGCTGGCGAAAGACGGCGAGGATCCGCTCGGCGATCATCTCGGCTTCCTCGGCGTGGTGCATATATTCGACAAGCACGGCGAACTCGTCACCGCCGAGGCGTGCGGCTGTGTCCGAATTTCGCAGGCAGTCCTGCAGGCGTTCGGCGACCGCGATCAACAGCTTGTCGCCCGCCGCGTGGCCGAGCGAATCGTTTATCGCCTTGAAATTATCGAGATCCAGAAACAGGACCGCGAGCGAACCGTTCGAACGCACGAGCTTTGCGAGAGCGTGGTCGACACGGTCGCGGAACAGGACACGGTTGGCGATCTTGGTCAGCGGATCGTGCAGGGCCTGATGCGTCAACTGCTCTTCCAGCGACTTGCGGTCGGTCACGTCCATCATCGAGCCGAGCATACGAACGGGCTTGTTCGCCGCATCGTAAACGACATAGCCTCGGTCGATGACCGAGGCATACGAGCCGTCGCTGCGGCGGAAGCGGTATTCGTCCGTCCAATTGTGGTTGCCGCTTTCGATGTGGCGGTGGATATCGTGGGTGACGCGTTCGGCGTCGGCCGGGTGGACGCGCGCCTCCCACGAATCGATGTCATTGCCGATCTCGTCGGTAGTGTAGCCGAACAGTTTTTGAAAACCCTCGTTCCACCAGAGCTCGCTCGTCACCAGGTTCCAATCCCAGATCGCATCACTGGTCGCCCGCGTGATCAATTCGAATCGTTCCTGACTCAAGCGCAGTTTTTTCTCGACACGTTTACGTTCGATCGCGATCGCGATCTGATCGGCGACCGACGAAAGGAGTTCGAGGTCCTGGTAGGTGTACGTGTCGGAATTCTCGTAATCCTGGACGACGAGCACGCCGATGACGCCGGCCGGTGTTTTCAGTGGTACGCCGAGCCAGATTGGCGAATCGGTGCCGACGTTCTCGATCTCGCCACGGGCGAAAAACTCCTTGGCGGCCGCGTCGGTGACGAGCATCGACCTGCCTTGCCGAAACACGTAGGCGCTCAGGCTGCGGCCGAGCTTCAGCGGAGCCGGCTTCGGGTCGTATTTGTCCACCCAGAACTGCATCGTCAGCATCTCGGAATCCGCGTCGTACAGCGCGACAAAGCAGTTCTCGGCATAGACGATAGTCTTTATCGTGCCGTGGATGAGCTCGAGCAGTTCGTCGAGGTTCTCGGTGGTCGTGACGCCGCGGATGATCGTCGAGATGGCCCGCGACTCCGCCTCGAGGCGTTTCCGTTTTGTTATGTCCTGCGCGACGCAGACGATCTTAAACGTGGCGCTCTGCGGATCGTATATTTCGGACGCCGAAACGGCCACCGGCATTTCACTGCCGTCTTTTCTCAGGCACCGCGTCTCGATCCGCCGTGCATTGCCGTCGCTGGTTACCGTTTTGGCGAGTATCTTCCCGAACAGCCTTTTGTGCTTCGACAGTATCCCGATCGGCTGCCCGACGAGTTCGTTCTCGGTGTAGCCGGTCATCTGGAGCGTCGCCGGATTGACGCGCTCGATCGTCGAGTCGGCGTTGACGACGAATACGGCGTCCTTTATCGAACGGAGAATGCTGTCGCCAAAACTCTGCATCGACGCCTCCAGGGTGTCGCCGACGGGGAACTGGTCGGTCACCAATTGAGTAGTTTCGCCGCCCGGAGCAACTCTTGCCGGAAAATCGTCGGCCGAAGCATGATACTGCTCGCCATCTTGAATTATTTGTTCCATTGAGGTGTGAATCCGCCACGCGTGCGGTGTAGACGGCGCGAGGTAGGCGAACTTGAATGTTGAGGTATCGGCTTGAAGATAATGGATCCGGCAGCTTCAGTCAGGTGAGAGAAAACGAGCGCCGTGAAACTCTAAACCGAGATTATTTTGAATTAAACAATGTTTAATGTCAAGTTTTTGCTGCTTTTGAAGCAGGCGGCCGTCAGCGATAAATGTTCAACCTGAACGACCGACGCTCCATCCCAAACGCGTAATTTTTTGCCCGATCGCGGAACTGAACGGTATTATTGAAGTGTGAACGGGAACCGTGCCTGCCGGTTCCCATACCAATGAACGCGGGGAATTATAAGGGGGAGATCGATGAGAAGAATCGTGTTTGCGACGGCCGTCATTTCGGCATTGTCGGTTTTTGTAATTACAGGGATGGTGTCGGCCGAGAGCGCCGGGCAGCCTTGCATATTTGACGGGACGTACCGGATCGACGTGGACGAGAGCGACCGGCTCTATTCCGTGGTCCGCGAGGCGACGAGCAGCGTGCCGTTCAGCGAGCAGCAGCAGTTTTTTATGGACCTTTCGGTCCGGCTTACGCCGCCGGACATACTCGCGATCGAATGTCGCGGCACGCGCGTCAGTATTGGGTCGTCGCGGGCAAGGAAGATCACCTTTGTTGCCGACGGCGCTTCGCGTACGGGGCGTTCCGCGTCGGGCGGCGTCGTTCGATCTAAGGTGTCGATGGCGGCTGATACTTTGACCTTCACGTCATCGGGCCGGGCCGAGGACAGTGTCAACGTTGCCTTCCGCTCGCTGGACGGCGGCCGGCGCCTCGAGGTCATCCGGCGGATAGGTGCGACGCAGCTGAGCGAGCCGATCGTGATTCGCAGCGTTTACGACCGCGTCGCCGGCGGTGCCACGTGGGACGCTCGCGGCGATATCGCCGGAACACCTGACACGAGTGACGATGTTAGGGCGACAGCAGGAATGTCGGCGTCCGCACCACGTTCCCGCCAGCGAAGCGGCAGCGGAGAGGCGGCCGAGCTCCGCAACGCACTGGACGAATGGATCGGCGCGACCAACAAACGCGACATCGAGACGCAGATGCGGTTTTACCTGCCGCGGCTCGACGCGTACTATTTGTCGAGGAACACACCGCGAAGCGCAGTTATGTCGGAGAAACGCCGCGTCTTTTCAACGGCTCGATCGATAGATATACGTGCGGAAGAGCCGGAGATCGTCTTTCAGGACGGCGGGCGAACGGCCGTGATGCGGTTCAACAAAAAATACCGAATTGCCGATAAAGGCCGGACGAAGAGCGGCGAGGTCGTGCAGGAACTGCGCTGGCGCCGGACGGGCGATGGCTGGCGAATTTACAGCGAGCGAGACGTAAAAGTGCTGCGTTAGAACGGCCAGTTCTCCTGCCGCTGCAACCGGCGTTGGCGGCGCCGTTCGCGGCGTAATTCCTCGTCGTTTTGGTCGTTCTGCAACTGCCACCGCCGGCGTGCCTCACGGCGCACCTCGTCGGGCGTCATGCCGGTGAATACGTCCTCGATGCTTGAGGCCGGTGTTCTTTGTTCGTTGTACTGGGGCGACTGCCGCGCAGGATTCTGCTTTCGGACGGGTCCGGAATTTCGGACATTCTGGCGAGCCGGTTCAGGCGTGTCGGCGACCGGAGAATTCTGAACGCGGGCCGGCGAGACGGGCTGGTCGATCTCAGCGATCGCGGCGTCATCGCTTGCGACGGGGCGCGGCTTGGCGGTCGATTTCGCCGCGGCCGCTTTTTGCTCGGCCGGGGCCTCGTCTTTCGCGGGTTCGACGGCCGGTGCCTCAATAACTTCTGTCTGCGGCTGCTGCTCGCTCACAACGGCGGCATCTGTCTCTCGAACCGCTACGCTGTCGGCCGATCCGAAACGCGAAATTCCGTAAACCAATGCAAAGACCGAAGCCGCTATCAAAGCGAGCCAAATTGATCCCTTTTGCCAATTCGTCCCCGCATTTGCGTACTCTATTTTGCCGGGATGATCCGCTACAGTGTTGACAGCCGCTTCATCATCGATCGAAATTGCGACGTCCTCAACGGCGGGATATTCGGCAAAGGGAGTCTCGTCCGCCTCAGCGAATACATGCACCGGTGCCTCGTCGACGGGACCCAGTTCATGCACGGATCCGTCTTCGATCGGCAGATCAGCTGCAGGCTCGAAATCGTGCGGTTCAACCGTCGATCCCGTCTCGGCAACCTCCTGCTCGATGTAAGGAGTCGGTTCTTGGTGAACCATTTCGGTTGTGTCGTGCTCGATACCGGCTTTGAATGCTTGGAGAGCAGGGAACGCCGCCACTTCGACCGGCGGTACGGGAGCTTCGTTCGCGTCGAGAACGGCGTCTTCTTTAGCCGCAGCACCGGCCTCCGGGTCGGTCGCATAATGGAGTGCGGTGCTCATTGCTTTTGCAGAGGCAAACCTCTGGTCCGCGTTCAACGCAAGTGCCGAGTTGATGACCGCGGCGATGCTTTCCGGTATCTCATTGTTTATCTCGCTGGCCAGAACGAGCGGATCGGGCTTCTCAGCGACGATCGCCGAAGCACGTGCGAGTGCGTCGACCGGCGGCCGGCCCGTCAGCAATTGATAAACGGTCGCGCCGAGCGAAAAAATGTCGGAACGCGCATCCGAGCCGACACCTTCGATCTGCTCGAGCGGCGAATAGCGACGCGAATAGCCGAAAATGCTGCGTTCGCCTAGAGTTGCGTCGTCGTTCTCTTTAGCCAAACCGAAATCCAGAAGCACAATAAATCCGCGCGAAGTGAGCTTTAAATTGTTCGGCTTAATGTCGCGGTGTATAACCGGCGGCTCCTGGGAATGCAGGTAGTCGAGCCCGTCCAGAATATCGTGCGTCCAGCGCATCACGTCGGCCATAGGGAACGTTCCGTCCCGTTTTAGTATCTCGGAGAGGTCGTCGCCCTCGATGTACTCCATCACGAGGAAACTGCCGCCGTTTTCGGTGAAATAATCAGAAACGTGCGGCAAAATCGGGTGGTGCAGGCTGTTGAGCAGGCGCGCCTCGCGCTCGAAAGCGTCGGCAAGTTCCGGCGTCTCGTAAAAGGTCTCTTTAATAGCGACGCGGTTACTGGTGCTGAACTTATGATCCACGGCGAGATAGACCGCTCCCATTCCGCCTTGCCCGATCTGTTCCTCGATCTCGTACCGACCCTGCAGCTGTGTTCCGATTTTTAACATTTAGTGACCCCGCTACATATAAGCAATTTTGATGCCTGTATTAGCGAAGTCCTTTTCACGGGTCGAGCGGCGGCTGCCACGAGGCAGACAGATAGCGTTTCGGCAGGGCGGCAGCCGCTCGTTGTTTTGCTCTGTCACCTAGATCGAACGCTTCTTCAGGCCGTTCGGGATCATCGCGTTCCGGCACCTCGGCCGCGGTTGTGCGCTCCTTCGGCAAATTCCTCTATCATTCGTTTATTGAACGCCGGGATGTCGTCGGGTTTGCGGCTTGAGACGAGGCCGTTGTCGACGACGACCTCTTCATCAACCCAATCGGCGCCGGCGTTTACCAGATCGGTCTTCACCGACGGCCACGAGGTCATCTTTCTGCCTTTGACGACGCCCGCCTCGATCAGCGTCCACGGGCCGTGACAGATAACCGCGACGGGCTTGCCGGCGTCGAAAAAGTCTTTGACGAATTTTACTGCCTCCGGCTTCATCCGAAGCTGGTCGGGATTGGCCACGCCGCCTGGCAGCAGCAAAGCGTCGAAATCCTCCGAGCTCGCCTCGGCAAGCTTCACGTCCACCGGAAACTTGTCTCCCTTATCGTAATGATTCCATCCCTCGACCTCGCCGCCCTCGACCGGCGACACGATCATCGTATTCGCACCCGCAGCATCAAGGGCCTCGCGTGGCCCGGTCAACTCCTGCTGCTCGAACCCGTCAGCTACCAAAATTGCCACCTTCAGTCCATTGATATCTTTCGGCATAACTCCCTCCGTGAATGTACTGCGCTGTTTTATTGCGCTTGGTTGAGAAAAAATGGATAGTCGCAATTGGCGTTCCTCTGAACAAAAAGGGCAGATGTGCATTCAAAAAAGATGCACTTCCGCCCGTCACCATTCTCGCTGACAGCTTCTAGAAACCAGTCTTGGTTTCCTCGCAAACCAGGATCAGCGGAGCTCCGCCGGTCGATATTTCGTTGGCGTGGGCGACAGTTGCGGACGCGCCTTCGCCGCCGGCGGCTTTTTGCAGATCGCTGATCGAGTCGAAATGGAGTTCCGCGATACGCGCGTATTGCGGAGAACTTCCGTCCGGCGTTCCGACGACTTTGACCTGAACAAACTTGGTGATTCCCGGGAACGCCTCGGATGTGACCATCGGCGCATGGTCTTCGGTGTACGCCCTTTCAAATTCGGCGGCGTTCGCTGGCGGCGGGTACAAGACTAATAATTTAAATGTCATCTGTTCTCCTACCTCTGATCTAATTTATTGGGAGCGCCCATCATAGCGCGTCGCGACCGAACGGGCTGACCTGACTTAAAACTTTATTGCACTTATAATCGAAACCGATGCAGGAATTTATAAATGTAGTCGGCGGCGGTCTCGCCGGTGTGGAAGCGGCGTGGCAGGCGGCGGAATTGGGCGCTAAAGTGAGGCTTTACGAGATGCGTCCCGTGATGCAGACGCCTGCGCACCGGACGGACAAATTGGCCGAGATCGTGTGCTCTAACTCACTGAAAACGGACGAGCCAGGAAGTGCTCCTTATCTGTTGAAGGAAGAATTGCGTCGCGGAAACTCGCTTGTTTTGGAAGCCGCGGCGGCGACAAAAGTTCCGGCCGGTGCCGCGTTGTCGGTCGACCGCGGCAAGTTCGCCGAGCTGATAACACAACGCGTCGAGGCACACCCGAACATCGAGATCGTCCGCGAGGAATTCACGACGATCGACCCGAACGAGGTCACGATCATATGTACCGGGCCGCTAACGTCGGACGCGCTCACCCGGGAGATAATGAAGTTCACGGGCGACGATCAGCTTTATTTTTACGACGCGATCGCACCGATCATCGCAGCCGATTCGATAGATATGTCGATCGCGTTCAAGGCCGCACGCTATGACAAGGGCGGCGACGATTACATCAATTGCCCGATGGACCGGGAGCAATATGAGACGTTCGTCGCGGAAGTGCTGGCGGCTAAACCCGTGCCGATCAAGCGTTTCGAAGACACGCAGTGGTTCGAATCGTGTCTGCCGATCGAAGAGATCGCCCGACGAGGTCCCGAAACCTTGCGGTTCGGCCCGATGAAGCCGAAAGGCCTGCGCCACCCGAAAACCGGCGAGGAACCGTACGCCTGCGTGCAGCTCCGCCAGGAAAATCTGATGGCGGACGCGTACGGAATGGTCGGTTTTCAAAATCATTTGAAGTACGGTGAACAGGCGAGAGTTTTGCGGCTGATTCCGGGTCTCGAGAACGCCGAGTTTCTGCAGTATGGCCAGATCCACCGAAACACGTTCATCAATTCGCCCACGATCCTCAACGAAGATCTCTCGACGCGCAAAAACCCGAAACTCTTCTTCGCCGGCCAGATCACCGGCGTCGAAGGCTACGTTGAATCGGTCGCAATCGGCTGGCTCGCCGGCATCAACGCAGTTCGTACTCTGCGCGGTCAACCGCTGCTGACCGCACCGACAACATCCGCTATCGGAGCACTCTGCCGCTACGTCTCAAACGTCGAAACGAAGAACTTTCAACCGGTAAACATAACCTTCGGCCTGCTCGAACAGCTCCCCGTCGAGCTCCGGAAAAAGCACCGAAACAAACGTGAACGCCACATGGTGCAAGTCGAGCTAGCGTTGGTGGATTGGGATGAATGGATCAAGTCATTGCCGTTGCCCTCAAACCACTCGCTGTCGCCCTCGGATACATTGCCGTTGCCTTCAGGCAACAGGCAAGAATATTCATCAATAATCGGGCTTTAGCCCAAATCGCCTATGTCCTACGTCCGCATCTGGGTACATGTCGTTTTCAGCGTCTACAATCGGGATCCTCTTCTCGACGCATCCGCTCGGTCGCAGCTTTACGCTCACATAAAAGAGAACTGCCGGTCCAAAGAGATCTTCCTCGATTCGATCGGCGGCTGGTCCGATCATCTTCATGTGCTAATTTCGCTCGGCCGTGAACAGAACATCGCGAAGGTCGTGATGCTGATTAAAGGCGAATCCGCTCATTGGATAAATCAGCAGGGATGGTTACGCGGCAAGTTTCGCTGGCAGGATGATTATTACGCGATCTCGGTTTCAGAATCTCAGGTTGCGGAGGTGAGGGCGTATATTGCCCGTCAGGAAATACACCATAAAGCTGTGCTGTTCGAGCGTGAAGTAGCAACGCTGGACGGAATGTTTGGGCTAAAGCCCGAACATTGATGGCAGACTAATTCCGTTCGCTAAAGCGAACGGCAATATTCTGAAACTGCCATCGCTAAAGCTAACGGCAATATTCTGATCTGGCCGAAAATTATGGAGTCGCAATTGCTGATCTTGAGCGCTATCTTCGTCGTCGCGATACTTTACTCGTCCGTCGGGCACGGCGGGGCGTCGGGGTATTTGGCGGTGATGGCTTTGGTGGCGGTCGGGCCTGAGGTTACGCGACCGGCGGCGTTGGTTTTGAATGTATTCGTCGCGTCGATCGCGGCGTTTCAGTTTTACCGGTCGGGTTATTTTTCGTGGCGGACGTTTTTGCCGTTCGCGGCCACGTCGATCCCTTTCGCGTTTGTCGGCGGAATGATCACGCTGCCGACGAACGTGTACAAGGTCGTGCTTGGCGTCGTTCTCGTACTCGCCGCCATCAGGCTTGCATGGAACCTGAAAGCGTCTATCGAACCGCGAGATCCGAACATTGCCGTCGCGTTAGCAATAGGAGCGGTGATCGGCCTGCTCTCCGGACTTGTCGGCGTCGGCGGCGGAATTTTTTTGACGCCCGTGCTGCTGCTGATGAACTGGTCCGAAACGAAAAAGGCGGCCGGCGTTTCGGCGATGTTCATTCTTGTCAATTCTATCTCCGGCATCGCCGGAAATTACGCCAACGTTCTGAAACTGCCGGCCAACGTCTGGTTCTGGATCGCTGCGGCCGTGATCGGCGGCGTGATCGGGTCGACGCTCGGAGCAAAGCGTTTCGACTCGCTCACGCTCCGCCGCGTCCTCGCCGTGGTGCTTTTATTCGCCGGCGTCAAGCTGATCGTCTAAGTCAGAACCACCTCGCGTAAGCGGGTGGGTTCCGGGTAGTCGAGAGGCGAGAGCAGGAAATCGCCGTTATGCTCTCGACTCTTGACTCTCGCCTCGCGACTTTCTAAGAACCCATCCGCTCACGCGAGGTGGTACTGACCTGTCGGCTTACCGGCAAAGCAACCGCCAAACGGCTTTGCTAATCAAATGAGCGGAATATATAGTTTGCCTTTATGAAGCTCGGCGTTTTGCTCACATTTTTGCTCGCACTCGTGTTGAACGTGTCGGCCCAATCCGGCCGGATCAAGCAGGTCGAGACGCCGACGCCCAAGCTTTCCGCGCCGCGGCCCAACGTTAAATATGTTCCGACTCAGGAACGCACCCTCCCGGCCTCGCTTCCTACGATCTCGCCAACGCCGAAGAAACCGGACGACGCGGACGAAGTCATCACCGTAGACTCGACACTTGTGCCGATCCCGGTGTCGGTCGTCGACAATTCGGGGCGAGCTGTGAGTACGCTCTCGCTTGCCGATTTCGAGCTTCAGATCGACGGCAAAACGGCTGAGATAAGCGAGCTCTCACGGTCGCAAACGCCGATACGGCTGGCGATGCTGTTCGATAACTCGTCGAGCGTGCTGATCGCCCGCGAATTTGAAAAGGACGCGGCGATGAAATTTTTCCGCCGGATCATCCGGCCGGAAAAAGACCTCGCGGCACTTTACAGCGTCGCGACCGTTACGCGGCTCGAGCAGGGATTTACATCGGACGTCTCGGCGCTGACGCGGTCGATCGAAGCGTTCCCGATGCCGATCGGCGCGACCGCTTTGCTCGACGGTTTGATCGATTCGGCAACGTATCTGCGCGAAGTTCCGGGACGCCGCGTGATCGTGATAGTTTCCGACGGCGACGACACCGCCAGCGAAAGCACGATCGAAGCGGTGATGAAAGAACTGCAGATCGCGAACGCTCAGGTTTACGTCGTCAAGACGACCGATTTCGAAAATTACAAACGCACGGGTCAGCGCGCCGGCAACGCCAACCTTCGCCAACTCGCGGCCGAACGCCGCATGGCCGAGATCGCCCGCCAGACCGGTGGCGCCGTCTATTCGCCCCTCGACGAACGCGAACTCGACGAAGCCTTTCGCCAGATATCCGCCGAGCTCTCGCAACAATACATCCTCAGTTACTACCCCGAAAACGAATCCGACAAACGCGGCCAGTTCCGCAACATCTCACTCACCGTCAAAGGCAAACCAAATCTTAACGTGCGAACGCGGAACGGGTATTATGTTCCAAGAAAGTGATTTCACTATTGCCGCTATGCGGCGAAGAAAAATGTTTAACGAATCGCTCGAACAATTTCTGCAGCACCTCAAGTACGAGCGCAATCTGAGTCCGCATACTTTGCGGAACTATGCGAGCGATCTTGAGCAGTTTCGTGACCACTTACTCAAGATCGAAAAGCGCGAGGACGTGCCCGTTGCAGAGATCGACCGTCTGACCATCCGCGAGTGGATGGCGACGCTGCACGCGGCGGAAAAGAAAAAGACGTCGATCGCGAGAAAGCTGGCGAGTTTGAGGACATTCTTTCAGTTTTTGATACGCGAAGGAACTGTTGAGTCGAACCCGGCGAAGATGGTGGCGACGCCGCGCATCGAGCGGAAGCTGCCCAATCATCTGTCGATGGAGGACGCCGTCCGGTTCATCGAGACGCCCGACCTCAACACCGATCTCGGCCGACGCGACCGCGCGATCATCGAGTTCCTTTACGCGACGGGAATCCGCGTTGGCGAGCTTACCAACATTGACTTAAAAGACATCGACTTTCGCGAAAAGCTGGTCCGCGTCACCGGCAAACGAAAAAAGCAGCGCATCGTCCCGTTCGGGGAACCCGCACTGTACGCGCTTGTTCATTATTTAGAAGAAACGCGTCCCGTATTTCTCAACAACTGCCCGGAAGCCGCCCGCGACCTGCAGGCCTGTTTTCTCAACTATCAGGGCACGCGAATTACCACGCGAAGTGTCGGCCGGATGATCGATAAATACATCAAGCAATGCGCCGACATCCACGCGATCTCGCCGCACAGTTTGCGTCACACATTTGCGACACATTTGCTAGATTCCGGTGCCGACCTTCGCGACATCCAGGAACTCCTCGGCCACGCCCGCCTTTCGACCACGCAGATATATACACAGGTATCGATGGAAAAAATGATCGAGGTGTACGACAAAGCGCACCCGAAGGCCTAGGTTGCGCTCGCCCGCGACTGCCCGCTTTGCAGAGCTTCGAAAAAATCTCCGCTTCGCCAGTTGCCGTCGTAGCGCACGCCGTTGATGAAAAATGTCGGTGTGCCGTTGACGCCGCTTTCAGCGCCGCTCATAAAATCAGCCTCGATCTTTTCGCGGTACGTCTCGTTTTCGATATCGCTTGCGAATTGATCTTCGTCAAGGCCGAGCTCGGCGGCGTAACTCAGCAACGCTCGTTCGGATAGATCTTGCTGGTTTTCGAACAGCGTGTCGTGCATTTCCCAGAATTTGCCCTGTGCCGCTGCAGCTTCCGCAGCCACCGCCGCCGATTCCGCGTGCGGGTGCACTTGCGTCAGCGGAAAGTTGCGGAACGCAAAACGCATACGGTCGCCGAGCCGTCTCTGAATGTCCTTGACGATCCCGTACGCCTCGCCGCAGTGCGAGCATTCATAGTCGCCGTACTCGACCAGCGTCACGGGCGCGTCCGCCGGCCCCTGAATATGATCGTCTTCGCCAACCTCGACGGTAAGTGTTGCCTCAGCCATGTGATGCCGCTCCTTTGTTTTCTTCGATCTCGTTCAATGTTTTAAGTATCTCGTTCGCTCCGGGATTTACCTCCATCGGCGAAACGTAGCTGTACCGTATCACGCCGTCCTTATCGATAACGAAAAGCGCACGTTCCGAGACGCCTTCTTCGGCGTTGTACACGCCGTAGAGTTTCGAAACCTCACCTTTAGGTTCGAAATCGGCGAGCAGTTTCATCCCGAGATTCCGGTCCTCTTTGAACGCCTTGTGGCAAAACGGACCGTCGACCGAGATCCCGAGCAGCTCGGCGTTCTTTTTTTGAAACAGCCCCAGCATCTGGTTGTAAACCGTCAACTGATCGCCGCAGACCGAGCTCCAGTCAGCGGGATAAAAGGCGAGGATCACATTTTTGCCCCGTAGATCGTGTAGGGAAACGGATTTTTTCGCCGCTTCGCCGGCGGACTCGGGTGCTTCGCTCGGCAGCGTAAAATCGGGCGCCTGTTCGCCCACACTTAATGGATTGCTCATACGCAGTATTATACCGCTTGCGTGTGGGCATTATGTACACCGCAATACAGAATTTGTGTCAGGCGATGAATATCAGAAGCCGCAAGCATACGAACTCGCGGCTCAGGTTGCGAAATGATGGTGATCACTTTTCGCTTACGGCTTGGGGGCTCCGCGGACGTTCATGTTGCCCGTTTCGATCGGGTACCTGGGAAAAATCGCTAGAATCTCGATCGAGTCTAATTATTTGCGTCCGAGCCGAGAATGATTTCGGGGTGGGCGGCTGTGAATTCATCGGGCGGTGCGGCGTCGATCTCGGCACGCACGGCTCGGGATCCGACATTCGGTTTGAATTGGCCGTTGTCGTCGTACAGGCGGCGGTATTGGGCGGAGTTGCGGATGATGCCCTGGACGTATGCTTTTGTTTCGCGGAAGGGAATTTCCTCGACAAATTCGTCGATCTCGACCGGCAGGCTCGCACGCCACGGGCCGACGCGTCCGGGGCCGGCGTTGTAGGCGATCGCGACGTACTCGACGCGGCCGAACTTGTCGAACTGGTCTCGGATGTAACCGGTGCCGAGCTCGATATTCGTCGGCGCGTAAAATAGATCTTCAGGCGAATTCACGCTCGCGGACGACCCGTACTTGCGCGCGACCGAGCGGGCTGTCGGCAGCAAAAGCTGCATCATTCCATACGCGTTCGCACCGGAGCGGGCGCGCGGGTCAAAGACCGACTCCTGACGTATGAAGCCGGCGACCTGATAGCGGTCGAGGCTGCGCGCCGCCGCCCATTTTTTAATGTCGGCCCAATTGGTGAGCGGGTAGAAAATGTCCCATTCCTCGCGTCCCATTTCCTCGGGGAACATCTGCGAATAATCGGGATAGCTTTTCGCGAGTGCGAGGAACGCGTTCACGTTGTCGCCTTTGTAGCGGTAATGTTTGGCGAGTGCGAGATTGACCTTCGGGCTCGTCGGTGCTGTCTTTCGCGCTTCTTCAAATTCGCTGATCGCCCAATCGAACAAACCGACCGAGCCGAGTTCGTCGCCCTTTTCGGCATGTGCCAGGTCGTGTGCGGTCGCGGTTTCCGGCGCGACGGTAACCGATCGCAATGCTGCGACAGCCAGAGCGGCAAGCGACCCGGGCGGTGCGGTCGTCGATGCGCATTTGCCCTCGTTTTTCAAATTCGCCAGACGCTGCTGGGCGATATAACCGTACCAGTTCGCCGAGTATCGGTAATTGACGCCTTCGTAAAGAGCGCACGCCTCGGCCGTTTTGCCGGCTCGTTCCGAGTCGCGTGCCGCCCAGTATCCGGCCTTGCCGCGATTGGTCGTGTCGCGTGCGGCATAAAGCGCGAGGTGTTCGGTCAACATCTGCGAGGAGTTCGCAAAATCGCCGCTCTCGTGTTCCAGCCACGCGAGCTCGAACTGGGCTCCGGCAACCTCGACCGCCGTCGGGAAAGCGGTGACGGCCGTTCGCAAAAAGTACTGCTCTTCGCCCTTGTTCTTTGCCTCGCGGGCGGCCATTCCCGCGTCGACCCAGGCCTTTGCGGTGAGCTTTCCGCTCGGGTACTTGGTTCGCATTTCGGCAACAGTCTGGCGTGCGGCCGGCCACTGCTTAGCCCGTGCATACGCGAGAGCTAGTTGGTAATAACCTTCCTCGCGTTCCTTTGCGGCCGCGGGTATCGAGTTGAACGCGCTTTGAGCTTCGGACGCTCTTCTCAGGTTCGAATAAACGGTCAAACGTTTGAGCTGGACATCGGTTGAAACGGATGTCGGAAAGCCCGTCAGCATATCCGCATACGCCTTTTCGGCAAGAGAATAATTTTTCGCCGTGAAAAGTTTTTCAGCACGAACACGTGCCTCGTCGATGTTCTGCGGCATCAGCGGCTGGGCGAGCGAGGTGAGTTTGGTTTCGGCTTCCTTGGCGGCGTCCGTGCCGGCGCCGTAAAAGTACGTCCGTCGGTAAAACGCGATCGCGTCCGGCTGACGGCCCTGTGCCTCGGCCGATCTGCCAAGTGAGAGCAGAGCGTCCGGATCATTCTTGTCGGCGAGCGCGGCGAGCACCGACGGAATATTTCCGAACTGCCCCGATTTTACCGCCGAGTCTGCCATAGCCAACCGAGCCTGTCGAGCGCGTACGGAATCGGGAAATTCCGTGATCAGTCTTTGAAAGACACCTATCGCCTCGGTATTATTTCCCACCTGCTGCAAAGCTAGTCCGCGAAGATACAACGCGTGATCTGCCACAGTCGTCTTTGTTCTAAATTCGTCGCCGGACAGCAGCGCCGCCGCGCCCGCAAAATCCTTGTTGTCGTACCGCACCTTCGCACGCAAAAGCTTTGCGAGAACGCCGGTTCGTTTACCCGAAAACCGTGATTCGATCGACGCCACATACGCCTCGGTCGGCGATTTGCCTGCCTTGCTCATCTCACGCAGAGACTGCAAGGCCTGCTCCTCGGTCTGCTGCGCCGCGCAGCCGACGGTGAAAACAGCCATTGAAAAAACGATCGCGGATAGAAAATAGAATATTTTGAAACGCATTGAATTAAGAACTACTCCCGGATAATTAGATGCCGGATCTTAGCCGGATTTTGCCGGTGCCCGTCAGAAAATCATAGCATGCGGCAGATAAACGTTCGAAGATCGCCTCGCTGGATTGATCGCCGCACGAAAATTGATTTCCAAAACGCGTCCGTGCAAGTTAAAATTATCGCCGTTCGCAATCAGCCGCCACGGAGTTAATTCATCGATGTTTCGCTTTTCACCCACGCTCGCTTTCGTATTGTTGGCCGCCGCA